>JAMLGK010000030.1 GCA_023957995.1 Microthrixaceae bacterium
GCCGGTGCTCTATCTGCCCGGATCCCGACCGATCGATGCGAACCCGCTCGACTTCAGGCACACCACGACTCTGATGCGCGACGCGTACGAGCACTCGCGAGCGTTCCTGGCCACGGTGTCGGTCAACGGACCCGGGGTCTACCAGGCCCGCCCCCATGAGGAGTTCACCCCATCACAGAGTGATCGGACGCCGACACCGTCCACTGCGTGAGCGGTACCGGACCGACGACAGGACCGTTGGGTTCCCACACCGATCCCTCTCCATGGATCCCTGGCGATCGGTTCCTGGCCATCGGTCCCCAGTCCCTGCAGTGCAGGGTCCGAGCGCGCTCGCGGGTCTGGACCAGAACTGGATCAGAAGTGCTGGTCGATGAGGATGGGGTTGCCGTCGGGGTCGGTGAGCATGATCGAACCAGGACCTGAGTCGCCCTCGGGGCCCATGTCGACCTCGATGCCTGCATCCGCGAGCGTCTTCGCGATCTCGCGCACGTCCGTGTAGCTGTCGACGCGTTCCATCCGGGCGGTGAGTCCCGGATTGAAGGTCAACATGTTGCGCTCGAACATGCCCGAGAACAACCCCAGCGTCGTCTCACCGTTCTTCAGGATGAGCCAACCACCCTCGGCATCGCCACCGGTCACCTCGAAGCCGAGCTTCTCGTAGAACGCCCGTGAGACCTCCAGGTCCGCGACGTTCAGCGAGATGGAGAAGCCTCCCAGCTCCAGCTGACCCGGAAGGGAATGGTCCGCCGATGGAACCCTCGGCAGTGAATCGGGGTCGAACCCGCGAGCGGCCGCGTCGTCGTTGGGGTCAGCCACGGTCAGGCTTCCGGGGTCATGATCGAGAACATCGCACCCTGGGGATCGGCCATCGCTGCGAGCGTGCCGACACCGGGGGTGGGGCTCGCCTCCATCATCACCGAGGCACCCAGCTCCTTGGCCCGCTTCACGGTCGCCTCGGCATCGTCGACGTTGAAGTAGACACCCCAGAAGGCCGGCATCCCCTCCATCGGCGGCTTCATCGCACCGGCGATGCCGTTCTCGCTGCCACCCTCGACCGTGAACAAGGTGTATTCAACCCCGGGCATGGGTGCGTCCATGGCGCTCCAGCCGAACACGTCCGCGTAGAACTGTGCCACCGCTGCGGGATCGGGCGTCACGAGTTCGCACCAGGTGAATGCACCGTGCTCGTTGACGACCTCGGCTCCGATGCTCGCCCTCGGTTCCCAGGCACAGATCACCGCACCTGCGGGGTCGGCCATGATCACCATCCGACCGGCCTCCATCACGTCCATCGCCGGCTGCAGGACGGTGCCACCCGCGGGAGCCACCTTGGCCTCGGTTGCATCGGCGCTCTCGACGGTCACGTAGGTGCTCCACACCGGGGGCATCCCGGATTCGGCCATCTCGGGGGTCAGCTGCATCATGCCCGCCGCGGTCGCGCCGTCCTTGGCCGCCATGATGTAGTCCGCGCCCGGTTGGTTGGTGGGGCTGGTCTCGAAGCTCCAACCGAACAGCTCACCGTAGAACTGCTGAGCCGCTGCCGGATCGGGCGTCGCGAGATCTGTCCAGCTCGGTACCCCGTTGGGATGTGATGTGACTCTGGCCATGTGAGGTCCCCTTCTCGTCGTGCATCCAGCACGGTAGTATCGGTTTTTGAACTCAGCAAGGGATGTTCGTGAACGATGGGTGAAGCGACCACAGCCACGACGAGACGCACCTACGGTCAGGCCTGCCCGGTGGCGTACAGCCTCGATCTGGTCGGTGAACGCTGGACACTGCTGATAGTGCGTGACCTGATGTTCGGCCCCCTCCGGTTCACCGAGATCCGCGACGGACTCCCCGGTCTGTCGGGCAACCTGCTCACCGAGCGCCTGCGCATGCTCTGCGAGCGCGGCATCGTCGAGAAGCTCCTCCGCCCCACACCCGGGTCCCGCAGCATGTACGCGCTCACCCCGCGGGGCCGGGAACTCGGTCCGGTAATCCACTCCCTGGCGCGCTTCGGGGTGCCCGAGTGGGAAGACCCTGCTTCCAACCCGCCACCGCAACGCCTGCTGCGCGGCGCCCTACTGGCGCTGATGGCACCCGAGGCGCTCGACGACAGCGCCTGGACCGCAGAACTGGCGCTCGGCGACACGACCATCGGGTTGACCGTGGCCGGCGCCGCGCCAGCGACACCGCCGTTGGACCGACTCCGGCTCCTTGCCGGTGCCCTCCCAGAGCCCCCCGACGCGATGGTCGTGGCCGACCTGGCAACGCTCCAGGCGGTGCGTTGCGGAACCCTCACGCAGGCCGAGGCAGAGAGCTCGGGCGCTGTCGAGCTGTCCGGCGAGCCCGGGGCGGTCGATCAACTCAGAGCACTCCTCGGCCTCGACTGACCGGGCCACTTCCGAACAGCATCCCGAGTCAGGAGCAGGGATTCCGCGAGCAATCCGGCGGACCATCTAACCCCGCGGCCCTGCTGTGCGTCTACTAGGCATGGGACGGGAAGATGGACGCTGATGAGTTCGCCGAGAAGGCGGTCGGCCTGCACGAGCGGGTGGCACGGGCCGTCATGGCCACCTGCGGTGACCGCGCGCTGTCGGAGGAGTGCGCAGCCGAGGCGCTGCTGCGCTCCTGGGAGCGGGTGGAGGCGGGCGACGAACTGCGCTCGCTCGAGGGCTGGACGATGACCGTCGCGATCAACGTCTGCCGCAGCCGGGTGCGCCGCATGGGAGCCGAGCGAAGGGCGCTCGAACGGTTCCACGCCACCGAGAGCCCGGCAGCCACCGCGGGCTCCCACGACGACACGGGCGATCGTCGACCCGCCGAGCACGTCATGGCCGCGGTGCTCTCGCTCCCCGAACGTCAGCGCGAAGTGGTCGCCCTGCACTACCTCGAGGACATGTCGACCGCCGAGATCGCGGAGATCGTCGGCAGCACGCCGAACGCGGTCCGCAATGCCCTCCACCACGCCCGGACCACTCTCGCCTGTGTGCTCGCCCCAGAGGCAGGCACGACCGACGAGGCCGAACAGGAGGTCCAGAGGTGACCGCGGACCGAGACCGGCTCGAGAGCGGTCCCGGCTCCACGCCCGCCGATCTCGATGTCATCATCAGCAGTGGCCTTCGCGGCTCGGTGGACGGCGTCGGACGGGTCCAGCCGGGGGAACTGGCCGCCCGCCTCCGCGAACTCGATTCACGGAGCGGCCGACAGGGCCGCGGGTCCGCGACCAGTGCACCGGCGAATCGTCGCAGGGGTCGCTACGTCGGCATCGCGGTCGCAGCCTCGATCCTCATGGCCGCGGCAGGCATCGGCATCTGGCTGACCAACGACGGAGGCAACTCCGAGTTGGACGTGGTGTCGGAGGAACCGCCACCCCCGCCGGTCGGCCCGTTCGACGGCTACGCAACGGGATGGCACGAGATCGATACCTCTCCCCTGCCGTCGTTGGAGGCCGTGACCATGGCGTTCGTCGACACCGAGCTGGTCGTGGCAGGGGCGCGCACCGACGGGAGTGGGTCGGGCACCGACCTCTTCGCCTACGACGTGGTGGAGCGCACCTGGCGTGAGCTGCCGGACCCTCCCCTGACAGGTGCACAGATCGTCGGAACAGGGGGCGCGGTGGTGGCCGTGGCGGCGGCGCAGGGCGCTTCACCCGGAGCAGCTGTGGCCGGGCAGTGGAGCGTCCTCGAGGGATTCGACGAAGGCACCCCCGCCTGGAGCGAGCCGAGCGAGGTACCGATCGCTCCGGGACTCGCGAGTGCAGGGGCGTTGGGACCACGCACACCGACGGGGTTCCTCAACCTCCTGTGGACCGGCAACCGCGTGGTCGACATGACCCACGGAGCGGTGCTCGACCCCTCGACCGGGTCCTCGGAGCCACTCGAGATGCCCGACGACCTGGTGAAGTACGCGCACCTCCTCTCCTCGAACGCCGTGTGGACCGGCCGGGAGGTGGTGCTGGCGGCATACTCCGACGGCGGGGCGCTGCGCTGGGACGCCGACGGAGGTTTGCTCGGTCCGATCGAGGGTTCCCTTCCCCCGGGCGGCTCGACCGGTACCTATGTGCGCGAGGCGACCGCGATCGCCGACAACGGCCGTGTGTTGCTGTTCGACCGCGAGGGAACCGGCAGCGCGATAGCCCTCGATCCCGGATCCGGGGCCTGGACGCAGCTACCCGACCTACCCACCGACCCGGCGGCCACCTACTGCCCGACCCTCGCCTCGTCGGTGGGGACACCGGTGGTGGAGGCCTGCTCGGGGGATGGCTCCATGGGCTCCCTCGTGACGTTCGTGGACGGGACCTGGGCCGGAACGGACCCACCGCCACAGACCTCGGGGCCTTGTTGCGCAGGTCAGTGGCTCGGAATCGAGGGCGCCCTGTTCACCTGGGTCCCCGATACGGAGGACCCGCCCGGGAGCGCGGGACTGTCCCTGTGGATCCCTTCGGAATCGGCTGACGCTGCTGTCCGGGGTGCCCCGGGCCAACCGGTGCCTCCCGGACAGTCCGGCATGGACCCGAGCTGCCCGGTCGAGCTGCTTGCCGACCTCGGTCCCGTGCTGCCCGGGGAGCTCCGAGATGGCCCCGAGCCGGGGCGCGGAGGAATGCCCGACAGTGAGCCCAACAGTGAGCCCGACAGTGAGGACATGTGCGCCCGTCACTGGTCCGCCGGGGAGGATTCGGGGGTGTACGTCACCCAATCCGTCGGCGGGCTCGGCCACGGACTCACCGATGCGTCCGCCAGCGGGGAGTTCCGCTGGGGAACCATCGAGGACGGCTTCGGGATCGAGTTCACCGGCGAACCGGCCTGGTCGGCCAGTGCCCACGGCATCGGTGAGGCGGACTTCTCGCGACTCGTCGAGGAGCTCCTGGTCGAGACCGACCGCTCCGGACCCACCCAGCTGCGCGAGGTCCGGGCAGACACCACCGGCCCGACCACGGGATCCGCGATCGGGTCCGTCAGCGCCGCAAGCCCCGGGGGTGATCCCATCATCTCGATCGAGTTCGAGGAGCACCCCTCGATCTACGTCTCGGCGCAGCAGTCTCCCGACGCGAGCACGATCGAGTGCCAGCCCGCCCCCACGGGAGCTCCCTGGTACCTGACGGTCCAGCTCACCAGCGCTTCGCTGGCGTCTGGCGAGGGGTCGCCCTACAGCAACGTCGGGCTGGATGGAGCGGGCCTGTCGGAGGTCCTCGGGTCGGCGACCGCCTGCAACGCAGGCGGAACCGTCGTGCTCGCATTCGGGCTCGAAGGTTCCCACCCCATCACGATCCACTCCGACGACGCGGCCGGGTTGATCACGATCGATCTCTCCCGCTGAGGCCACGACGACCACCGCCGTCCCGGATCGGGCACCCCCACTGCAGACCCCGACCTCGGGTTCGGACGAATCACCCGGCCGGGGTGAACCGGGATTCGCCGACGCGGGCCAGAATCGGCGACAAGAATGCACCCGAGCAACAAGATGAGCGTGCACGCAAGCGACCGACCACCGGTCGGTGAGAATCCAAGAGGCCCCGAATGACCCAACGCCCAGACCTGTCCGCCCGATCCATGCTGCCGATCCCGGATCGACCGAAGCCCGGTCTGACGACCTACGACGCCAAGGACCCCGACACCTCCTATCCACCGATCGAACCGCTCCTGCCACCCGAGGGTGCCCCCAACGTGGTGGTGGTGCTGCTCGACGATGTCGGCTTCGGGGCCTCGAGCGCCTTCGGTGGCCCGTGCAACACCCCCACCGCCGAGAAGTTGGCCGGTGACGGACTCAGCTACAACCGCTTCCACACCACGGCGCTCTGCGCTCCGACCCGCCAGGCGCTGCTCACGGGCCGCAACCACCATTCGGTCGGCATGGGCTCGATCACCGAGACCGCCACCTCCGCGCCCGGCAACAACTCGATGCGGCCCAACACCAAGGCGCCACTGGCGATGACCCTCAAGCTCAACGGCTACTCCACCGCGCAGTTCGGGAAGTGCCACGAGGTGCCGGTGTGGCAGTCCTCCCCGTTGGGGCCCTTCGACGCATGGCCCTCCGGTGGCGGCGGGTTCGAGACGTTCTACGGCTTCATCGGCGGTGAGAACAACCAGTACGACCCTGCGTTGTACGACGGCACCACCCCGGTGGAGCCGCCCAGGACTCCTGAGGAGGGCTACCACCTGACCGAGGACCTGGCCGACCGGGCCTGCGCATGGGTGCGCCAGCAGAAGGCACTGATGCCCGACAGACCCTTCTTCATGTACTTCGCACCCGGTGCCACCCACGCGCCGCACCACGTGCCGACCGAGTGGACCGAGAAGTACCGCGGCCAGTTCTCACAGGGTTGGGACACGCTGCGTGAACAGACCTTCGAACGCCAGAAGCAACTCGGGATCATCCCTGCCGATGCGGAGCTCACCGAACGCCACGATGAGATCCCGGCCTGGGACGACATGCCCGAGGACATGAAACCTGTCCTCGAGCGCGAGATGGAGGTCTACGCCGGATTCCTGGAGCACACCGACCATCACGTGGGACGGATCGTCGACACCATCGAGCAGCTCGGGATACTCGAGGACACGATCATCTACTACATCGTCGGCGACAACGGTGCCTCGGCCGAGGGCACCCTCAACGGTGCCTTCAACGAGATGGCCAACTTCAACGGCATGGCAGCGCTCGAGACACCCGAGTTCATGGCCTCCAAGATGGATGAGTTCGGCACCCCCAGCTCCTACAACCACTACGCGGTGGGCTGGGCCTGGGCGATGAACACGCCGTTCCAGTGGACCAAGCAGGTGGCCTCGCACTGGGGCGGCACCCGCAACGGCACCATCGTGCACTGGCCTGCCGGCATCGACGAGCCCGGGGGGACGCGCTCACAGTTCACCCACGTGATCGACATAGCCCCCACCATCCTCGAGGCTGCGGGGATACCGGAACCGACGATGGTCAACGGAGTGCAGCAGTCGCCCATGGAGGGCACGAGCATGCTCTACACCTTCGAGGCGCCCGACGAACCGGAGCGCCACGACCTGCAGTACTTCGAGATGTTCGGCAACCGCGGCATCTACCACAAGGGCTGGAGCGCGGTCACCAAGCACAAGACGCCATGGGAGCTCGTCGGTGGCACGCTTCCTGCCTTCGACGACGACGTGTGGGAGCTCTACGACGGCAACTCGGACTACAGCCAGGCGCGCGACCTCTCCGCCGAGCAGCCGGACAAGCTGGCCCACCTGCAGCGGCTGTGGCTGATCGAGGCCACGAAGTACAACGTCCTGCCGATGGACGACCGCAGCGGTGAGAGGCTCGAACCCTCGATGGCCGGGCGCCCCACGCTCGTTCACGGCGACACCCAGACCTTCTTCCCCGGCATGGGCCGCCTGTCGGAGAACAGCGTGCTGAGCATCAAGAACCGGTCGTTCTCGGTGACCGCCCAGGTCACGGTGCCAGAAGGTGGAGCGGAGGGCGTGCTGATCGCCCAGGGCGGCCGGTTCGGTGGCTGGGCGCTCTACGCCCACGAGGGCCGCACCCGCTTCACCTACAACGTGTTGGGGATCCAGAGTTTCACAGTGGAATCCGAGGAGGCTGCAGCACCGGGAGAACGCCAGATCCGGATGGAGTTCGCATACGACGGCGGCGGCCTCGCCAAGGGTGGTGACGTCACGCTCTTCCACGACGGCAGCCCGGTCGGTTCGGGGCGGGTCGAGGCGACCCAGCCGATGGTGTTCTCGGCCGACGAGACCACCGACATCGGATACGAATCGGGAACGACGGTCAGCGCCGACTACACGACCGCCACGAGCCGCTTCAACGGATCACTCGCCTGGGTCCGGATCGACCTGGACGACGACAGCCACGACCACCTCATCGACCCCGACGATGCCTTCCACATCGCGATCAGCCGCCAGTAGGCCCGCGGGATCAGCGAGGGGCGAGGACCGCCACCAGGAACTCCGAGGAGTCGTCGAACGGACGTAGATCCCAGCTGGACAGCAACAGCTCCGGGATGAGCCCGGCGCCGTCGGCGTGACCCAGGAACTCCTCGAAGTCGTAGTCCCTGCCCGCTCCGAACCCGATCACCAGACGGCCGCCCTCGGCGAGGTGTGCCGCCAATCGCTGGAGCACCAACGGACGGGTGCTGGGAGCCAGGAAGGTCATCACGTTGCCGGCACTGACGATGGCATCGAACCTCTCGCCGATGCCGTGATCACCCGGCAGGTCGAGTTCGGCCAGATCGCTGACCAGCCACACCGGACCGGGGTGATCGGCCTCCGCTGCCGCGATCAACTCGGGGTCGACATCGACCCCCACGACGTCGTGACCCTGTTGGAACAGGTACCCGCCGACGCGGCCGGGGCCGCATCCGGCGTCGAGTATCCGGGCGCCGCGACCGACCATCGCGTCGATCATGCGGGCCTCGCCCACGAGGTCGGCTCCTTCGGCGGCCATGGTTCGGAACCGTTCGATGTACCACTTGGAGTGATCCGGGTTCGCTTCGGTGATCTTCACCCACTGGCTCTTGTCGACCACGTGGCTCGCCATCCTCTCGTGCTGTTGCCAGCTCGGCCCGCTTCCGACTCGCCCCGGGGCCCCTGAGAACGAGGTGCTCTCGGCGACCGGTGCGTTGCGCGGGTCCCTCGCTCGGCGGGGATTGAACGGTCCTGATCGTGCCACGGACGCTGCCCGAGCGCGCAACCGGGCCATGCAGCGCGTCGGGCGCGGTACCGTGCCTCTCGAGCTCGTCGACCACAGGGGGATCAGAGCGTGACGGAGCCGGTGGATGCGCCAGCCAGGGGACTGCTCGCGGATCCCGACGCGTTCGCGCACGAGGTGCCCCACGAAGCGATCGCGCAGATGCGCGCCGAGACCCCGGTGGCCTGGCAGGAGATGACCGGCCAGAGCGGATTCTGGGCCGTGCTGACCCACGAGGACGTGGTGAGGGTCTCGCGCCAGCCGACCCTCTTCTCGGCGAGCACGGGCGGGGTGGTGATGGAGGACCTCGACGAAGAGAGCCTCGAGATGATGCGGATGATGCTGCTGGCCATGGATCCACCCCGACACATCGAGTACCGCCGCCCTCTAGCCGAGGCCTTCAGCCGCAGGGTCATGGCAGGGCTCGAGCCACAGATCCGCTCCATCTGCCGAGAGCTGATGTCGGCGGCCGCCGAGAAGAGCTCGGCAGCCGGCGAGGTGGAGTTCGTCCACGAGGTGGCCGCAGGACTTCCCACCGAGGTGATCGGGAGGCTCATGGGACTTCCCGAACAGGACCTGGAGCGCCTCCACCTCCTCGCGGAGCGCCAGACGGCGGGAAGCGACCCCGAGATCGTCGGTGATGCGGGGCCCGACCACAGTGCGTCGGTGGAGATGGCGATGTACGCGATCGAGTTCGCAGCGCGCCGGCGCGGTGAGGCGCCGAGGGAGGACCTGACGAGCCTCATCCTCGGCTCGGACTTCGATGGTTCCCCGATGACCGACGTCGACTTCGGCAGCTTCTTCGTGCAGCTCGTGACCGCCGGCAACGACACGACGCGCACGATGCTCTCGTCGGGGCTCTGGGCGCTGCTGGCGCACCCAGAACAGTTGGCCGAGCTCCGCAGCGACCCCCGGTTGATCCCCGGAGCGGTCGAGGAGATCCTGCGCTGGGCCAACCCCCTGCACTACTTCCGGCGTACCGCCACATCGGACACCGAACTCGGCGGCGCAGCGATCCGGGCCGGGGACAAGGTGGTGATGCACTACACCGCGGCCAACCGTGACCCGGCCACATTCAGTGATCCTGATCGCTTCGACATCCACCGTGATCCCAATCCCCATCTGTCGTTCGGTATCGGCGAACACTTCTGTCTCGGTGTACACCTCGCGCGGCTGGAAGGTCGCGTGTTCTTCGAGGAACTGCTCGCGGCCTTCGGAGAGATCCAACAGAGCGGACCGGCCGTACGACTGCGATCCAACCTCAACAACGGATTGAGGCGTCTGCCGGTGAGCCTCGGCGACTTCCGCCCACCCGACCGGAACATGCTGAACGGGCCCGAACAGGACCACTGACGCCAGACCTTGCGGCCTGCCCGGTCCTTTCGTCGGGCCAGGAGGAAATCCGATGCGAATAGCGATCCTGACCAGCGGAGGTGATGCACCCGGGATGAATGCCGCCGTGCGTGCGGTGGCGATGGTCGCCATCTCCCTCGGGCACGAACCGGTGGCGGTACGTCACGGCTACCGCGGGCTGGTGGCGGGTGAGCTCGAACCGTTGCGCACCGAGGACGTCGTGGACATCCTGCGGGTGGGTGGCACCTGCCTGCAATCGGCACGGTGCCTCGAGTTCCACGAACCGCGAACACGGTCCGCTGCCCGCAGCGTGCTCACCGAAGCCGGAGTGGAGGCGCTGGTCGTGATCGGGGGCAATGGCTCCCTCACGGGCGCTCTTGCCCTGAGCGACCCCGACGAAGCGGGTGACTGGCCGGTGCGTGTGGTGGGGATACCGGCCTCGATCGACAACGACATCGCCCTGACCAGCCTCTCGATCGGTGTCGACACCGCCATGAACACCATCGTGGAGGCCTGCGACCGCATCGCGGACACTGCCAGCGCCCATGACCGGGTGTTCCTGGTGGAGGTGATGGGTCGCGATTGTGGCTACCTGGCGATGGCCTCGGCCGTAGCGGCTGGTGCAGACATGGTGTTGTTCCCCGAGGCCGATCGCAGTGAGGCTGAACTGGTCGATTCGGTGGTCGAAGCCGTGCTCGCCGTGCGCGCCAGACAGGGCACCCAGAAGGTGATCGCCATCAAGGCCGAGGGGATCGAGACGTCATCGGCGGACCTGAAGGAGCTGGTCGATGCCGAACTCCGGGTCCGCTGCGACGACACCGAGGTGGAGGTGGAGACCCGCATCACCGTGCTGGGCCACGTGGTGCGCGGTGGAAGGCCGAGCGCGTTCGACCGGCTGCTCGGAAGCCGCATGGGCAACGTTGCGGTGCGGTCGCTTCTGGATGGATCCCACCGCACCATGGTTGCCTGGCAGCCACCTGTGGATGCGTCGGACGGGCTCGGCGAACGGTCGCCCCACGACCCCTACTGTCACCTGATGCCGCTCGAGTCGGTTCTGGCAGCCACCGAACAGCTACTCGGCGGACAGAGCCCCCTGGCCCGCTGGCGTGCAACGGTGTTCGACGACATGCACGACATCTTCCTGCTCTAGGGCTTCCCACCCGTGGGTTTCCCCAGCGGATCGTGGCCCTCCAACTCGTCCCGTTGCCCGGTGCGTCCGGGCAGCGGGATCAGGGCTCGAAGGGGCCCCGGCCCATCTGGTCGCGAACGGTCACGACCGGCGGCATGGTCAGGGTGCGTCTCTGCCAGTTGGCCCCGTCGACCACGAGCGTGTGCCCGGAGATGAACCTGGCATACGGAGAGCACAGGAAGGTGGCCGCCCAACCCAGTTCCTGTCGTCGACCGACCCGCAACGCCGGTTGGCACGCGTCCTTGTCGGAGGTGGCCGCCAGATTTCCTGCGATGTCCTCGGTCATGTCCTCGTGCGGGAACAGACCGGGCACCAGAGCATTCAGCTGGATGCCGTAGGGACCCCATTCCACCGCGAGCGTCTCGGTCATGTTCTTCACACCCGCCTTTGCCGCAGCGGAGTGTGCGAACCCCGGACCACCGGTCCACGCATAGGACGCGCCGACCGAGAGCACCGACGCTGGTGTTCCCGCCGCCAGGTGGCGTCGACCGAATTCGCGGGTGCACAGGAAGGTGCCGTTGAGCGTGATGTCCACCACCGTGCGCCAGGCGTTGGGCGACATGTCCTCTGCCGGCACAGGGAAGTTGGCCGCAGCGTTGTTCACCAGCACCGACGGGCGACCCAGTCGCTCCTCAGCGGCGTCGAACGCGGCCTCGATGGAGTCTGCTTCGCGAATGTCACACTCGACCCCCAGAGCCGCACCTCCGAGCGCCTCGATGGCCTCAACTCCCGCATCGAGGTGTTCGGCCTTGCGGCTGGCGATCACGATGGACGCACCAAGCCGCGCGAACTCGCTGGCTATCGCCTTGCCGAGGCCCGTTCCGGCCCCGGTGACGAAGACCGTGGTTCCCTCGTATGTCCCTGCCGGCAACGCACTGCTACCCACCGGCGGTGGGGCCTGGAGTCCGGGAAGCCCAGCGCTGTGAATCGTGTCGGGGGCCTCGTCTGACATGCCTCAACTCCCTGTGTAACGGGGTTCGTGGCCATCGGCGCGGGCGGCTCTGAGCTCGGCCATGTCGTCGCTACGGCTCACCGTTGTCTGGTAGATCATCTCGTCGTCCATGCTGGCGCGGATCTGGGGCACCGACAGGTGGTCGAGGACCATGCGGGCAAGCTTCACGCTCACAGCCGGAGCAGCAGCGATCGACCCGGCCATCTCACGCACCGTGTCATCGAGGTCCTCGGCGGGCACGAGGCGGCTCACGATCCCGTGGGAGAGCGCTTCTTCCGCCTCGAGCACCCTGCCTGTGAGCACCATGTCGCGCACCAGGCCCGGCCCGGCGATCTGCTGCAGAACCGCCACACCACCGGTGTCGGGGATCACTCCGTGACCCAACTCGGGAAGACGGAACCTCGTCCCCTCTGCCGCAACCCTGATGTCGCAGAGCAGGGCGCGCTGGAACGACCCTCCCATGACCCAGCCCTTGCAGGCGACGATCACCGGAGCGTCCATGGTCCACAGTTGCTGTATGCCCCTGTGGCCCCGCCGCATGAGTTCGTGGTGGGACAGCTCCGAGACGTTGGTCCCGATCGCAGAGACGTCCCGACCCGAGGACCAGGACCTGCCCTCGCCACGCCAGATGACCGAGCGAACCTCGGGGTTGTCCCTCAGCTCGGCAAGGATCCCGAAGAGCTGGGCGTCCATGTCGTCGTCGAACGCATTGTGTTTGTCGGGGTTGTCGTTGGTGATGGTCGCGATGGATCCGTCGATCTCGAGGCGGACCCTGGGCCGGCTGTCCTGATCCTTCATGGAACCAACCCTTGCAGATCGCCCTTCATCTCCGGAACCACGGTTGGCAACCCCTGGCTACCGAACGGGATCTCCTAGATGTTCACCGGGCAACCGACCACGCCGGGCATGGCGAGAGCCAACAGCGGCTTGGCCAGGAAGCTGCCACCGGTGATGTCGACCCGGGTGCAACCGCCTTCGGGCTTCATGTAGAAGTTGCCCTCGAAGTAGGTCGGGATCCCGATGATCGAGAAGTAGAAGCCGACCCTCGTGGCCCGCATGCCTGCGGTCTGGCTCAGGTTGACCCTGGCGGATGCGACGTCGATCGAGGCGAGCCGGAACCGGGCCGAACCGTTGAGTGACCAGGTCGGCTCGTTGAGAGATGAGGTGAACGAGCCGTTGAAGGTGATCCCCAAGGGGAAGTTGATCATCGACACAGCACCTGAGCCGGTGAGGGTCACCTGGTCCGGGCTCGCGACCACCGAACCGTTGAAGTTGAGCAGACCGAACGAGTCGAGCTGCAGTGATCCTGTCAGCTGACCATCCAGACTGAGCAGGGAGCCGCTGGGACCGAAGCTCGCATCGATCACACCGGAGAGGTCGGCGCTGGTGCCCACCTTCAATCCGCCGCTGAAGGACAGGTCGAGCGGACTCCCGTAGGTGCTGCGCACGCTGAGGGTCGCGCCGTCGAGAGTCACATCGCCGAAGGTGACCGTGCCGATCACGCTCGCGTCGAGGGTGACGTTCTCGGCCAGACCGTCGGTGATGACGACCGCGCCCTCGAGCTTGGCGGTGAAGCCCGCGTTGATGAGGTCGGCGTCGACGTAGAGCACCGTGGTTGCACCGTTGATCTCCACGATCGCAGTGCCCGAGGCCTTGAGGGTGCCCACCTCGAAGGTGCCGGTGAGCACCGAGCGAAGCTGGCCACCGATGATCTCAGTGGTCAGGTCGCCAGCGGCCTTGATCGTCTGGCCATCGGCAAGGGTGCCGGAGAACTCACCGCCGGCCTCGAGGGTGAGGAACGGCGTGTAGGCGGTGATTCCGTCCCACACGATCGTGCCGTTGTAGCGGAGGTAGTTGGCTCCTTCGGCCACATCGAGAACGCCGGTGAAGGTCGCCTTGTTGGGCGCCAGAGTGAGGGTTCCGTTGGCAGCGTTCACCAACAGGTCGCCCACGATGCCACTGGCGGAGAACGTCACCACCGTCTCGTCGGCGTTGCCGTCGAGTTTGACGGTTCCCTGCAGGTCGATCTTCTTTCCACCGGCCTGGTAGCCGACGAGGTGCGCTGCTATGTCGGCGTGGGCGGAGACCAGGGCTCCCGCCTGGTCGAACTCCACCTCGACGGTTCCACCAGCGGTGCTGGGACCGATCTTGATCGTTCCGGCCACCGACGCCTTGACCCCGGTCGCAGGTGATGCCGACAGGGAGATGGTTCCACCGTTCACGGTGATGTCACCGATCTCGACCAGCGTTGCGCTGGCGGAGAGGTTCAGCGAGGGAACGCCGTTGGTCACCGTCAGGGTGCCCGAGAACACCACCGGCGACGAGGTGACACCTGGGATCGAGAAGCCGCTGCTGGACAGGCCGACCGACCAGTTGTCGAGGTTGGCGAAGGTGCCTGTGAAACCGATCGTCGAGGTCGTGCCCGAAAGGGTGATCTCGACGTTGCCGCTGACCGTGATCCCGTTCGCCGAGATGCTCGCCGAGAGCGTCTTGACCTTGAGGTTGTCGAGAACCGGCTCGTCGGCCGCTATCTCATCGCCGGTCACCGCAGCGATCTCTGCGGAGTCGGGGTTGCCGAGTTCCTCGGGCACCTCTTCACCCTCGGCGAGCACGGCACCGTCGAGCTGAACCTTGGCTCCGGCGTCGGTGCACTCGTTGCCGCTGACGTCGGTGTCGTCGGCCAGTGCGACCACGTCGTCCTTGACGAGAACCGCTTGGTCGGGCGCGGGTGGGGCCTCTTCGACCTTGTCCCAGAACTCACAGAACTGCTGGTTCGGAGCCGGAGGGTTGGTCGGCGCCGGCGTACACGATGCGGCGATGCCACCGATCAGTACGAAGGCCAGCGCGGCGGCCGACATGCGGCGCCCCGGTCGATGTGTCATTGCTCGGAACATGGTCCCTCCGGGGGGCTGCCGGTATCGCTCGGTGAGTCTGATGGGTATTGCGGTTTGCGGAGTGGAGGGAGGGAACCCGACCGGGCCCCTCCCTCACTGGTCCAGAGAGGGATCAGCTCGTGGTGGTTCCGTTGTCCCACACACGGAACAACGGACCGGCCGGACCGTTCTGGCCGGCGGGACCAGCCTGACCCGGCGATGAGGACCCACCCTCTGCCGGGCCGCAGCTGCCGATCAGGGCGCAGTTGCCCGGGAGGCCGCCGAGGCCGCCGGTAGCCGGCGCCGAGAATGCTCCACCAGCGCCGCCTGCGGCTGGGAACACGGGGCGGAACTGCGAGGTGGCTGTCTGGGTGAGCGAGCCCACTCCGATGTGGTACACCGCGATCGAGGGTCCACCGGCGCCACCACCGGCGCCACCACCACCGCCACCGGCGCCACCACCACCGCCGCCGCCGCCACCACCGGCCTCACAGCACGACTTGTCGCCACCGTCTCCGGCGTTCCCGCCGTTGCCGCCACGGCCCGATGCCGCACCAACACCACCGATGCCGCCGGCCGACGAGGTGACCGTTGAGGACGACAGGTTGACGCTGGCGCTGTTGGCGTACACCCCGAAGGATCCGCCGCCAGAGGTACCTGCGATCGAGCCCGCAGCACCACCGGCGCCACCGGCGCCACCGCCACCACCGCCACCGCCGTTGGCGCTGGCCGACTTACCGCCGCCACCGCCGGCGCCACCACCACCGGGTGCTCCAGCGGTTCCAGGTGTTCCGTCGGTGGAGACCCAGAGATCTCCGGCCGTGGGGGTGTTGCTTCCTGCGGTACCAGCGGTGCCTGCGGCACCAGCAGCTCCTGCAGCGCCACCACCGGCATCGGTGCCGCAGCCGGTCGCGCTACCGCAGCCACCATTGCCACCCGCAGCGCCACCGCCGCCGTTCGCACCTGGCTTGCCTGCGTGGTAGCTCCACGACGGGAAGCTGTAGGACCAGGTGCCGCCGTAGCCGCCGTTGCCGCCGTTGCGCACGCCACCAGCTGCACACCCGGCTCCGCCGGTGCCACCGTTGTTGTACCCGGCGCTGGCGTTCGCCCCGTTGCCGCCGGCACATCCCGAAGCTGCCTGTGCCGGCACTCCGGCGGGAGCGCTCACACCCGCGACACCGGGCTGACCGGTGATCTCGCTGAGGACCACGTTCACCACCGAGAGGCCGAGGGCGCGAAGGCCATAGGCGCTCGCTCCGGATCCGGTGGTGGTGCCGCTGTTGATCTTCGCGTTCTCGACGGTCACCGAGGAGCCGCCGGTGACCAGTACACCGGTGGCGTTCGGGCCGGTTCCACCGGCGATCAGGGTCTGCGGGCTGTCGATGTCACCGATCTTGATGCCGGTGGATCC
>JAMLGK010000031.1 GCA_023957995.1 Microthrixaceae bacterium
CGGTCGCGCTCGCCGTGGAGGGATTTCCCCCGGCGCTGAGCGCAGAGAACCTGATCGGGTTCGCCTGGCTCACGACCGGCGGAGCGGCAGTCTCCTACCTGTTGTGGTTCCGGGGGGTCGCCCGCCTGCCCATCGCCCAGGTGTCACTGCTCGGGCTGGTGAGCCCGGTGGTCGCCACGACAGCCGGGCTCGTCGTGCTGCGACAGACCCTCACCCCCGCCCAACTGTTGGGAGCCGCGCTGGTCCTGGGCGCCATCTGGATCGGCCAGCGTCCCAGCAGTGCCGGCGCCGGCGACTCCACTCCAGCGCCGCCAGCACCGCCACGACCACCGAAACAACCAGAACAGACGTCAACACCGACCCGGACGTCAACACCGACCCGGACATCGCAGACAACCACAACGAGTTCAACAACGAAGGAGAACCCGTCATGACCACCCAGATCCGTACCGAGACCGACCCGGCGGGCACCGCTGCGCCCGGATCAAGATTCAGTACTGCACGAACGGCAGGCCTGCTCTACCTCGTCATCATCGGCTGTGGCCTCTTCGCCGAGATCGGCGTTCGCTCCCAGCTCATCGAACCGGGCAACCCCACCGCCACCGCTCAGAGCATCCTCGACTCGCCGATGCTGTTCCGTGCGGGCATCGCGGCCGACATCGTCATGTTCATCGCCGATGTGGCAATCGCCATCGTGCTCTACCAGTTGCTCCGACCGCTGGGGCGAACGTTGTCGATGCTTGCCGCGGCGTTCCGCCTCACCCAGACCGCGATCATCGGTCTGAACCTGCTCAACATGTTCCAGGCCGTACGGATCCTCGATGATGCCGACTACCTGCACACCTTCGCCGACGCACAGCTCGACTCTCTCTCCATGCTCTACCTCGACGCCCACAGGTACGGCTACGTCCTCGGGCTGGCCTTCTTCGGGGCGAGCACCCTGGTGATCGGCTACCTGGCGCTGTCGTCACGACAGATGCCCCGTCCACTGGGCGTTCTGCTGGTGTTGGCCGGAGCCGGCTACCTCATCGATGCCTTCAGCTTCTTCATGATTCCCGGCTACGACGGTTCCGCATCAGCCATCGTGTTGGCCCCGGCTCTCATCGCCGAGGTGTGGTTCGCCATCTGGCTCCTCACCAAGGGCGAACGACTCGAACACCTGGCCGGCATCGATTCTGCGCCGAGAGCCAGGACGAGCCCATGAGTCCCTCCCACGACGTCGACCGACCCGACGCCCCAGCCCACGAGACTCGAGCAACCGAGACCGACCCAGCCATTGAGACCGACCCAGAAAAGGAGACTGACATGGCACAGCGCACCGACAACGACCGGATGCTGGTGGACGGCATCCACCACGTGGCGATCCTCACCGCCGACACCGACCGTCTGGTCGAGTTCTACACCGACGTGTTCGACGCCGTGGAGGCGGGCAGCTCGGTCGACGGAGGGGTCCGTCTCACCTTCCTCACCGTCGGGCACCACACCGAGCTCAACATCTTCGAGATAGAGGGCAACCGCGAGGCACAACACCAGAAGCCCATGTTCGGCCGAGGCCGCATCGACCACCTGGGGCTGCGCGCAGCCTCCTTCGAGGCGTTCACCGAGATCCGCAGACGTCTCGTGGACCATGGTGCGACAGATGGATTCGTGACCGATTTCGGACCAGTGCTCAGCCTCTTCTTCACCGACCCCGACGGCCTCGAGGCCGAGGTGTGCGTCCCGAACCCCGACGCTGTCCCCGGCGTCCGCAATCCTCCGGGAACCCCATCGAGCAGGTTCAGCGCCAACTGAATCACCGACGGTCCTGTGGTTGTGGCCGCGCTCAGAGCTGCGAGGCCAGCGATGGCGCGGCCCAACCCAGCACCGCCTCGAGCATCGAGACCGCGTCGGCCTCGGTCTGCGACTCAGTGCCCTCCGTGGAGAGCTGCAGTGCTTCTGGCCAAGGGTCGCGCCGAGCGCGGAGCTCGGCGAGTATCCCCGGGGTGACATCGGAACTGGAAGCGCCCCGTTCCAGCCGGCCCCGGATCCGCTGCTCCCCCACCGCCGGTTGAGCGGTGCACTCCACCTCGACCAGATCCGCGCTCGTCAGATCCGCCAACCGACGCGCACCCGTTCGCTGCTCAGCAGAACTCCAGGAGGCGTCGAGCAGCACCGAGCAGCCCGAGCGCAGCAAGGACTCCGCCCGGCGCAACATCTCGTCATAGGTCTGAGCGACCCGCTCCGGTCGGTACAGACCATCGTCGACCGGTGCCGATGCCCGGGCCGTGTGACCCAGGCCGGCGAGGTCCTTGCGGATCTCGTCCGTTGCCAGGACGTAGAAACCGAACCGACGACTGAGATGCTCCGCCACGGTCGATTTGCCGACGCCGGGTGCTCCGCCCACCAGGACGACCTTGACCGCACCACGGCGGAGATGCTCGTGAGCCAGACGGTGGTAGGTGCGTGCCAACTCGGCCTGATCGGGTTGGCCCTGAGCGTGGGCCAGGCATGCCACCTTGGCGCGCACATGGGCCCGGTAGGCGATGTAGTGGTGTGCCAGTGAGGACGGATGCTGCTCACCGGAGAACTCCTGGTAGTCGTGCATCACGCGACGACTCAGCTCCGGGTGACCGAGACGATCGAGGTCCATCGCCAGGAATCCGATGTCTGCGAGCACATCCCCGATCCGGAAGTCGTCCCGGAAGGCCAGGCAATCGAGGATCCGGGGCCCATCGTCGAGACAGTAGATGTCGTCTGCGATCAGATCGCCGTGGCCCTCCCGCACGAAGCCGTCAGCAAGACGTCTGGCGAACAGTCGCTCCCGCCCCTCGAGGTACCGGTTGGCGAGGTATCTCACCGAGCGACACTCCTCGGCGCCAATGAGCTCCGAACCCAGCTGCTCGGTGACCTCGAAGTTGTCCGACCAGTTCGCTGCCACCGCATCCCTGGTCGCGCCCGGTGCGTCCTCGATCGGCGGCTGTCCGGCATGGTGCGCAGCGATGCAGCGGGCCACCGACCGGACACAGTCCGCTATCCTCGGGCGCCCGAGGAGCTTCGAGAGCCGGCGGTCGTCCGCCATGCGGGCCATGACGATGACGTGGTCGACGACCTCGTCTCCTTCACGGATGTCGCCGAGTCCGAGGTACACATCCGGTGCGAATCGTCGGTTCAGCTCGAACTCGCGCTTCGCTGCCGCCAGGCGCGTGGCGCGGTCGGAGAAGTCGAGAAATCCCAACTCGACTGGCTTCAGCAGCTTGTAGACCCGATCACCGGCGAAGAACAGCCGCGATATGTGGGTCTCGGCCGCACCTGCGGGCTCGTCGGTTGCAGGTGCGCTCACCGGAGCTCCGTTGGTGAGGGCATTCGAAGCTCTCCTCGGTCGTCGGTCGCATCGTGATCCCGCGCGGAGAGCCCCGACGAGATGGCCTCGTCCCGCTGGAATCGGCCCGCTGGAAGACGCGAAGGGAATCCCTCCGGGATCCGGTAGGTACTGTACGACTTGCGCCGCTCTGGCGGCATCACTGCGCAGGACAGGACCATGAGCGACGCCACCGACTACTACGAGGTGCTTGGGGTCGACCGCACCGCGACGAGCGATGACATCAAACGCGCCTACCGCAAGCTCGCTCGGAAGCACCATCCCGACATCAACAAGGATCCGGCTTCCGAGGCGCGGTTCAAGGAGATCTCCGAGGCGAACGAGGTCCTGTCGAATCCGGAACTACGCGAGAAGTACGACGCTTTCGGTCCCGAATTCCGCCATGTTCCCGACGACGTGGACCCCGAGGCGTGGGCCAACGCCCAACACATGCGCGATCAACACATGCGCGACACCTCTGGTCAGGCTCCCCCGGGTTGGCAGGAAGACCTCGACGACGAAGCTCTCCAGGACTTCCTCGAAGACCTGCTCCGGGAACGAAGGGGCTCCGGCCGTCGGTGGGGCCCGATCCCCGGCGCCGACCAACGGGCGGGGATCACGCTGAGCCTCGCTGATGCGTTCCACGGGGGGCGGCGATCTCTCACGATGGCCGGTCCCACCGGTGAACGAACGATCCAGGTGAACATTCCGGCAGGGGTGACCGACGGCCAGACGATACGGCTGCCCGGGCAGGGCGGCCGCGGTACCGAGGGTGGCGCACCGGGCGACCTGTACCTCCACGTCAGCATCGAGCCGGATCCCCGGTTCCGGCTCAACGGCCGGGACATCGAGACCGATCTGCTCGTGGCACCGTGGGAAGCAGCCCTCGGGGCCACGGTTCCGGTCCAGGGCCCCGGCGGCACGACCAGGATCAAGGTTCCACCGGGCAGTTCGAGCGACAAACGCCTGCGCATCCGTGGCCAGGGCCTGCCCGGGCCGAAGAACGACGGCGACCTCTACGCCCGTGTCAGGATCGTCGTGCCCGAACAGTCGTCCGCTGAGGAGCAGGCTCTCTACGAGAAGCTGGCGGAGCTCAGTGACTTCGACCCCAGGAGCGGCTGATGACATCCGACATCGAGCCGGCCGAGCGCATCGAGTTCGAGGTGTTCGCCCGCGTGTGTGACCTCCATCCAGAGCTTGTCGAACGTCTGGTGGCGCTCGGGCTGCTGGAGGCGGCCAGCGACGACGAGGGACGGCTCTGGTTCGACCGCCGCCAGGTGGCGGAGGTCGGCCGCATCCGTCGGCTCCGTTCCGGGCTCCGACTGAGCTACTCGGCGATCCCGGTCGTCGCAGAGCTCATCGACCGCATCGACGAACTCGAGACCGAACTGATGAGCCTCGGCGGCCAGCGCCGTCGACCGCCCACATCGTCTGTCACCAGGACCGTCGTCCAACTGGAGATCAGCCGCGTGCAACACGGTGGCGCAGATCCGAGCCACATGGACTCCAGCAACACCGACCACAGCAACACCGACCCCAGACCGATGGAACCGAGACCGATGGAACCCAGCACCGACGAGCCCGGCCGACAGGAGCAGAACCATGACAGGTGACACCACGATCGTCGCGTGCCCCGACTGTCGGACGCGCAACCGGGTGCCCGACGCAAGCACCGGTCTGGTTCAGTGCGCCAAGTGCCACCGTCGTCTGCCGTGGATCGTGGATGCGACCGAGGACACCTTCGACAACGTGGTCAACACCTCCAAGCTCCCCGTGATCGTGGATCTCTGGGCGCCGTGGTGCGGGCCTTGCCGAACGGTCTCCCCGCTGCTGGTCGAACTGGCCGAGCAGTACGCCGGCCGGCTCAAGCTGGTCAAGGTGAACGTCGACACCGCGCCCTCGGTCCAGGCCCGCTTCGGGGTGCAGGGCATCCCGACCTTCGTGCTCCTACAGGATGGGCGCGAGATCGGAAGACTGGTCGGCGCCCAACCACTCGAGGCACTGCGCTCATGGTTCGATCGAACCGTGGCCGCGGCGGGATGACAGGGCGTCGATGAACGAATGGCTCTGGTCCTACAGCGGCTACTCGGCCGACGAGGAGGGTCAACGGGAGGCCCTGTGCACGGTCGGGAACGGATACGTGGCAACGCGCGGCGCCCTGGCGGAATCCGCAGCTGACGGCATCCACTACCCGGGGACCTATGTGGCCGGCGTGTTCAATCGACTGACCACGCGGATCGCCGATCGTGACGTCGAGAACGAGAGCATCGTCAACGCCCCGAACTGGCTTCCGGTGCTCTTCCGAGTACTCGGCGGTGAGTGGTTCTCGATGGACCACGCGAGCGTCGAGGACCACCATCTGGAGCTCGACCTCAAACGCGCCCTGCTCACGCGCCGGAGCCGGTTGAGCGACGACGCTGGGCGGACGCTCTCGGTGACCGAACGCAGATTCATCAGTCTGGCCGACCAGCACCTGCTCGCTTCTGAGACGACCTTCGTCCCGGAGAACTTCTCGGGAGCTGTCGAGGTCATGTCGGTCCTCGACGGCACGGTCCAGAACACCGGAGTGCCTCGCTACGGGGCGCTGGACCACGACCACCTCGCGCACGTCGATTCGCGGATCGTGGAACCCGACCTGATGCTCCTCGAGGTGAAGACCAACGACTCGGGCATCCACATAGCTCAGGCCGCGCGAACGAAGCTCGCCTCCAACGGGGAGGAGTTGCACCCGGTCGCAGAGCCGATCGTCGAGGATCGCTACGCGGCCCAGCGGTATGAACTCGAGCTCGAAACCGGCACTGCCCTGACGGTCGAGAAGACCGTCGCCCTGTTCACCTCGCTCGACCACGGGATCTACTCACCACGTGAGGAGGCGGTGCACAACGCCCGCCGCGCCACGGGCTTCGACGAGCTCCTGGAACACCACGCCACGTCGTGGTCCCACGCCTGGAACCGCAGCGGCATGACCCTCACAGGTGATGTCGGACACACCGCGCGGGTACTCAACCTGCACATCTTCCACCTACTCACCACGGTGTCGAAGCACACCACAGAACTCGATGTCGGGGTGCCTGCCCGGGGCCTGCACGGAGAGGCATACCGCGGGCACATCTTCTGGGACGAGCTCTTCATCTTCCCGTTCCTCACGATGCGTGTGCCCGAACTCACCAGGGCGCTGTTGCGCTACAGGGCCCGGAGGCTCGACCGGGCGCGTGAGGCAGCCGTCGACGCCGGCCACGAGGGGGCGATGTACCCGTGGCAGTCCGGAAGCGACGGGCGCGAGGAGACCCAGACACTTCACCTGAATCCGGAGTCCGGGCACTGGCTGCCCGATGCCTCACAGCGCCAGCGCCACATCAATGCGGCGGTGGTCGTGAACATCTGGCGCTACTGGCAGGCCACCACCGACCTCGAGTTCATGCGGTTCTGGGGCGCGGAGATGGTCCTGGAGATCGCGAGGTTCTGGGCCAGCATCGCCACCTACGACCACTCCCTGGACCGCTACGAGATCAAGGGGGTCATGGGGCCCGACGAGTTCCACGAGGGCTACCCCGACCGCGAAGAGCCCGGACTCGACAACAACGCCTACACCAACGTGATGGCCGTGTGGTGCCTGTGTCGTGCGTTCGATGTGCTCGAGGTGCTGCCGGGCAAGCGGCGCGAGGAGCTCATCGAGAAGCTGGCCATCTCCCGGGACGAGCTGGACCGCTGGGGCGAGATCACCCACAAGATGCGGCTCTGTTTCCACGACGACGGGATTCTCAGCCAGTTCGAGGGCTACGGGGATCTCCGGGAACTCGATTGGGACGCATACCGGGAGCGCTACGGCGACATCGGTCGTCTCGACCGCATCCTCGAGGCGGAGGGTGACTCGCCGAAGCACTACAAGCTCGCCAAGCAGGCCGACACGGTCATGTTGTTCTACGTGTTGAGCTCCGAGGAGCTCGCCGAGCTCTGGGACCGCTTGGGCTACGAACGTGACCCGGACTTCATCCGCCGCAACATCGAGTATTACGAGAGCCGGACCTCCCACGGTTCAACACTGTCGATCATGGTCCACGCGTGGTTGCACAGCCGACTGGACCGCCGACGCTCCTGGGACCTGTTCCGTTCCGCGCTCGAATCCGACATCAATGACGTCCAGGGCGGCACCACCCGCGAGGGAATACACCTCGGTGCCATGGCAGGCACGGTCGATCTGATCCAGCGCTGCTACGGGGGTATCGACACCCGTGAGGACATGCTCCAGATCAATCCGAGTCTTCCTGTAGGACTTCACGAGCTCGCCTTCTCGATCAGCTATCGGGGACAGCTGGTCAGCCTGGAGATCAGCCACGAACGCGTCAGGGTCAGGCTTGCGGATGACCACGGCCGGGGAGCGCCGGTGACCCTCAACGTCGCCGGTCGCTCAGAGGAGCTCGAACCCGGTGGCTCACTCGAGATGCCCATCGACTGACGGCGATGCCGCGGCGCCCCACCCCCCGGTGCGTCGCCCCTGGTCGGGTCAGTCCGCCGGGCGGACCAGCCCCGCCCGCAGGGCATCGAGGGTCTCGTCGGAGAGTTCGAGACCCTTTTCGAAATAGCCCTCGATGGAACCGAATCGCGACTCCATCTCCTCGAACGCGGCCTCGAGGTACTGGGCCTCCACTCCGAGCGCCGGGCGCAGGAGGTCGGGATCGCCTGCTGCGGCGGCGAAGGCGTCGCTGGTCTGCAGGGCCAACGCCGGGATCGCAATGGGTGGATGGTTGGTAGGAGTGCGGGGAGCTGGCACCGGGGCTTCCCCCGAACGCTCCACTAGCGTCGGTGCCGTGGACGATCCCGGCCGTCGGTTCGATGTGGTGCTCTTCGGCGCCACCAGCTTCGTGGGCCAGATCACCTGCAGCCATCTGGTGGAACGTCACGGCTCCGAGGGCCCTCTCCGGTGGGCGATAGCGGGCCGATCGGCCGAGAAGCTCGAACGTGTGGCCGCGCAGACCGGAGCGCAGGTCGAACGACTCGTCGTCGACGCAGACGACGAGTCCGCACTGCGCGACATGGCCGAGAACACCCGTGTGGTCATCTCGACGGTCGGACCCTATGCCCTGCACGGCTCGACCCTGGTCGCCGCGGTCAGCGCGGCTGGCACCGACTACTGCGACCTGACCGGTGAACCCCAGTGGATGCGGGCGATGATCGATGCGCACCACGTGGATGCGGAGGCATCGGGCGCCAGGGTGGTGCACTCATGCGGGTTCGATTCGATCCCATCGGATCTGGGCGTCTGGTTCACCCAGCAGCGGGCCATCGAGCACCTGGGTGAACCCTGCAGCAGGATCTCGATGCGGGTGCACGCCATGAAGGGTGGGGCGAGTGGCGGCACCATCGCGTCGATGCTGAACCTCGTGGAGGAGGCATCGAAGGACAAGGAGCTGCGACGGCTCCTCGCCGACCCCTATGCCCTCAACCCCGTGGACCTGCGAAGGGGGCCACCCCAACCCGATACGACCAGACCGACCCGCGACCGCGAATCAGGGAGTTGGATGGCGCCCTTCGTGATGGCCTCGGTCAACACACGCGTGGTGCAGCGCACCCACGCGCTGTTGGGACGACCATGGGGAGCGGAGTTCCGCTACGACGAGGCGATGGCCATGGGATCCGGTCCATTCGGAGCGGCGAAGGCAACCGGGTTGGTCGCCGGTCTGGGCGCAGGCATGGGGGCGATGGCGCTCGGTCCCACCCGCAAGCTGTTGAAGCGGGCACTGCCGAAGCCAGGTGACGGCCCCGACCCGGAGGCACAGAGGGCCGGGTTCTTCGACCTCCGATTCCGCGGCACGACCCCGTCGGGAAGGACGGCGGACACGCGGGTCACCGGCGACCGCGACCCGGGCTACGGAGCGACCTCCCGGATGATCGGCGAGACAGCCCTGGCCCTGCTCGAGCTTCCACGCGAGGAGCGTGGCGGCGGGTTCTGGACCCCTGCGTCGGCCCTCGGGGATCGGCTCATCGAGCGCCTGGAGGCACATGCCGGCATGCGTTTCGAGTGGACCGACTGAACAGGTCCTGATCCGGGATCGGGGCCGCCAGCATCAGCGGTACCGTGGGCGGCCCCGTAGTATCGGCCCATGAGGCGCCATGGCTGGGGCGGCGACATGCCGGCCGACGACGACGAGGCACGACAGCGGATCCTCGCCGCCGCGCAAGCGCTCCTCGACGAGCGGCCCGACCGGGCTCCATCGATCTCAGAGGTCGCCGGCCGCCTCTCGGTCACCCGACAGACCGTGTACCGCTACTTCCCGAGCACCGAGTCGCTGCTGGTGGCCTCTGTCAGCGACGGGGTCGAGGACTTCCTCGATGGCATCGCCCAGCACCTTGAGGGGGTGCACGACGCGGCCGACGCGGTCGTCGAGGGGATCGCCCACACGATCGAGCAGATCCATCGGCGCTCCGACCTCGCGCTGCTCGTCACGGCGGACGGCGGACCCGCCCGCGAGGTCACCTCACCGGTATCGCTGTCGCTGGGCCGGTCGATCCTCGATCGCCTGCCGGTCGACTGGGCAGCGGCCGGTTACGACGACGCCGAGATGGACGAGCTGGTCGAGCACATGTTGCGAACCGTGCAGTCCTTCCTCGTCGACCCCGGCACACCACCGAGGTCGGCTTCCGGACTGCGCCGGTACCTCAGCCGTTGGGTGGGCACCGCGGTCCGTTCACCGGCGACGCTCCGGGGTTGAGCGCAACGGTCGCCCCGGCCGGCCTTCACCACCGCAGAGCAACGACCCGGGGACACGCGTCGAGCCGGGTCCTCGCCTGGTTCAACCGGCGGGCTCACCGAGATCGGCGAGGATCTGGCGGTGTGCGCCCTGGCACCCGATCTCGTTGCGACCGAGGACGGCGTCGGTGTGACCAGCGGCCAGACCGATGCCGGAGGACTCGAGGACCGGCACATCCTCATCGCGCACGACGGCCTGGATGAGTGGGGCGTATCCCTCGTAGAAGGCCTGCACATCCGCTTCGTCCACGGACTGTCGCGAGAGGACACTGTGACGCACCGTGCTGGTCGATGGCGTCGCCCCCGGCCAGAACTGTAGGAGCT
Source organism: Microthrixaceae bacterium (assembly GCA_023957995.1). Taxonomy (GTDB): domain Bacteria; phylum Actinomycetota; class Acidimicrobiia; order Acidimicrobiales; family Microtrichaceae; genus JAMLGJ01. The sequence goes on from JAMLGK010000031.1 coordinate 10,410, forward strand.
CCGCGCCGACCGGCGAGGTGGCCATCACGGTGCAGGGGTACAAGTAGTAGATGCACGACACGTGCTCACCGTCTGTCAGCGGGGTCGGCATGCTCGCGAGTGGCACTCCGAGGCGGTGGTGCCGACCGAACCGGTGGAAGGTGACGATGTTCGAGATCGTGCCCTGCCCGACCAGCGAGGCGCTGTGCACGTAGGGGAAGTGGTACGTCTCCTGGAAGGCCTCCAGCGCACACTTCCAGTTCGACCGCAGCTTCAGCTCCATCGTCGTGGCGACGTGGTAATCGAGGCCCCAGGACTCCAGTTCAGCCTCCATGGGGCCGAGGTGGGCATCGAGGTCGATGGCACCCGAGGGGTCCCGCAGCGCCCACAGGAAACCGGCGCGTTCCTCGCTCGGCAACTCGACCAACCCCAGAGACGCTCTGTCCCGGTCGGCGAAACCCTCCGCACCGGGGATCCCCACGAGCGCCCCCGATGTGTCATAGGACCAGGCGTGGTACGGACAGGTGAGCCGGCGGCTGCACCCCGCTCCGTCGGCCACCTGTGCCCCCCGGTGACGACAGGCGTTCAAGAGCACCCTCACCCGGTCGTCGTCGCCCCGCACCACCACGACCGGTGTGTCGACGAGGGTGAGCGTCACCCAGTCGCCCGGTCGCTCGACCATGCGGGCCGGTCCCACGAGCAACGGTGCACCGAAGCTGGTGGCCAACTCGCGGGCGGCGATCCCCGGATCGGTGTAGTTCGCGTTGGGGATCACCATGGTGCCCTCCGCCAGGTCACCGCGAGCTTCCCGCACTGCGGCGTGCACCAGCGGGGTCAACTCCTGCAACGGGCCCGGACCCAGGTCGGGAGTGGTTGCGGTGTCGATCCTCGCCGATTCCATCCCTCAGACCCTACACACTTGTGTTTTGTATTGTCACGGTATCGCCGGAGGTTCGCAGGCCCTGGCCGTCACGACCAGCGGGGCCCACGGCCACCCTTGACCAGCAGCCAGAGGCCGAACCAACCCTCCGCCACGATCGAGGGCACTGCGACCATGGCCAGGAACACCGAACCGTACTGTTCGTAGTTGCTGAGCAGCAGGTGCGCCGTGGTGTCGACCACGTAGGCCACGCCGGCGACGACGAGGAGCACCGCCATGACCCGCGGACCCCGCTTCGAACGAAGCAGCAGCGCACCCAGCATGACCAGGTGCACGCCGAAGGCCACCAACCCGACCAGCCAGGCCGCGTCGAAGGAGTCGAGTGCGACGAGCGCCTGGGCCTGGAGCACCTCGGGCTCCGCTGCACCCAACAGACCTGCTCCGTCGACGAACCCGAGCGCCTGCACCAGGAACACGACCCCCACGCCGAGCATCACCGTGTAGGCGAGACGGAACCACGCTGCAGCGAGCGAGAGGTCGCGGTCGCGATCCCGGAACAAGGCGAAGAGGGCCCAGGCCACGGCGACATCGATGACGAACACCGCGACGAAGGCGACGATGCCGAGCCGGAACAACCCGGGTGAATCAGCGATGTTGGCAGCCGTTGCCGCAGGGTCGTCCACAACGACCATCCCCTCCAGGACCACGAAGTTGGCGAAGATCGCGAGCGCGAACAGGGCGACGTAGCCCGTACCGGCGATCAGAGCTGCACGGCGCGGGAGCCTCGAGCCTCCACCGGGGGCCGCTCCTGAAACGGCGACCGGGTTGACGGGGCGCCGCTGTCGCGGCTCGTCGGCGTCGCCCACGTGCGGTTCTGCACCGGTGCCCGGTGTGAGTGTCTGGGTATTCATCTCGCTACCTCGCTGATCTGACCTGTACTTAGTACGGTGGACTGGAAGAGAGTAAACGTACTAAGTACGATCTGTCAACCCCCGACTCCCGAGGAAGCTGGCGAAACACCGATGGCCCAGAAGAGACAGGAAGCCGACCGATCCCCGCTGACCCGCCAACGTGTCCTCGACGCCGCTATCGCACTTGCGGACCGCGTCGGGATCGAGCCCTTCACGATCCGCAAGCTGGCTGCCGAGCTCGATGTGACCCCGATGGCGATCTACCACCACGTTCCGAACAAGGAACAGATCCTCGACGGCATCGTCGACGAGGTCTTCGAGCAGATCGAGCTGCCTCCGGAGGACCTCGAATGGAGCGCCGCCATGCGAGTGCGGTGTTGCTCCGCGCGGGAGGTCCTCGCCCGCCACCCGTGGGCGCCACCGTTGATGGAGTCGCGGACCTCACCGGGTCCGGCGACGCTCGGCCACCACGATGCGGTGCTCGGATGTCTCCGCGCAGGTGGGCTCCCCTGGACTCTGGTCGCACACGCGTACGCGGTCCTCGACAGCTTCGTCTACGGATTCGCGCTCCAGGAGGCGAACCTCCCCTTCGGCGACGAGACCGACGTGGGCGAGGTCACCGAGACGGTCATCCAACCGCTTTCGGCCGAGGAGTTCCCGAACCTCGTGGCATTCACCGGCGAGCACGTACTGCAGCCCGGCTACGACTTCGGGCGGTCATTCGAGTTCGGCCTCGACCTCATCCTCGCGGGCCTCACACGGGAGGCAGACAACCACCGACGCCACGACTGAGGTCACCATTCACCCGGCACGCCCGGATTCCCGATCGACCTGACCGGGTTCCCGCCGCGACGGCCGAGGCCTGCACGGGTTACCTCGCCGACACCGGCTCATTCATTGGTCCGGCACGTCGGCCCAGCAGGAACAGCAACCCACCCAGCCCGAGCAGGACTCCGAGCCGCACGAAGAGCCCGGCACCGCTGTTGAGAAGTGTGTGAACGAGGAGCCCGCTGCAGGCCACCACCCCGATGAACGGCAGCACCAGAGGCGTTCGGAATCCCGAACCGCCGCCGGAATCCCCTCGATCATCCGATGGGTGTGACGCCCCGGTGCCGGGGTCCACTGCGGTGCGGCGACGCAGGACCACCACCGTGGCGTTGACGATCGCGAACACCGCCAGCAGCAGTACCACCGTGGTGTCGGCGAGTTCACGCACACCGCCGGTGATCGCAAGCCCCGCGGTCACCGCTGCCACCGAGACGATCGCGACGGTCGGTGTCCGCCGGGCACCGACCCGGGCGAACGGCGACGGCACCGACCCCTGCTCTGCGAGGCCGTAGACCTGGCGGGACGCGGTGGTCAACGCCAGGAGCGCGGTGTTTGTCACCGCCACCATCGCGATGACCGCGAACAGCTCCTCCGGCACCGGCAACGGACCCTCAGCCAGCGCGTCCAGCAAGGGTGCGGAGGAGCTCGACAGCCTGTCCGGAGCCACCAGCAAGGCGGCCGAGACCGCCACCGCCAGGTAGAGCGAGCCCACCACGGCCAGCCCACCGAGGAGCGCCCGCGGAAATGCGCGCCTCGGGTTGCGCACCTCCTCTGCGAGGTGGACCACGTCCTCGAAGCCGAGGTAGGCGAAGAAGGCCAGCGCGGTGGCTGCGAGGATCGCACTCCAGTCGCCCCCGGCTCCGGCGGACTCGAACAGGCGGGCCGGTTCGGCAGAACCGTCCACGAGGCCCACGACACCCGCTGTGACAACCAGCAGCAGACCACCCACCTCCACCACGGTCATGACCGCGTTGGCCCGCGCTGACTCGGCCAACCCGAACCAGGCCAGTAGCGACAACACCACGATGACCCCGATGGCGACCGCGATCTCGGGCAGTTCCACCAGGACCGACAAGTAGAGCCCACCCACAGCGCGCGACACCGCTGCCCCCGTGCTGATCGCCGAACACGCAACCACGAACCCGACGAGGAACGTGAAGAGCGGTCGTGCGTAGGCGATCTCGACCCAGTGGGCGGATCCGGCCGCGTGCGGATGACGGACCACCAGTTCGGCGTAGGACGCCCCGGTGACGCCGGCCAGCAACATCGCCAACAGGAAGGGCAACCAGAGCCGACCGCCGACCTCGCCCGCGACCTCGG
>JAMLGK010000032.1 GCA_023957995.1 Microthrixaceae bacterium
ATCCTCTCACCGAGACCGAGCAGGCCACTCAACGAGTGGATGTCCTCGGTCATGTAGGGCACCGCGGCCACCAGCTGCGCGTAGTTCGAGAGCTCGCTGCGCTGCTCCGCCTCCCGGCGGGCCACGACCTGGTAGTTGAGGTAGCTGGAACCCGCTTCGCTGAGCACATGGGACAGGTGCGACTTCTTCACCGCAAGCTTGCCCAGGTCACCTGCCAACTCCCCTGCCAGCTTCTCGGCGTCACGGACCATGACCTTGGCGGCGTCAGTGCCGGAACGCTCGAGGAGGTATTCCGGCAACACCTTGTTGAGCACCAGCGCACCGAGGTGGTACCCCCGCTCCGAGAGCAGGTCGCAGAAGAAACGGGCCTCCCGACTCGGGGCCACCTCGAGTGTCGACACGACCACGAAGGTGGTCTGGGGGCCACCGAGGAGGGCCGTGACCGCCTGGGCCCGCTCCACGAACCCGTCGTACATCGTCTGGAACAACATGAAGAACTCTGCGATGTCCTCCAGGAACTGGCTGCCCAGAATTCGATCCGCGATCGAGTAGAAGGGTTTGGACGCGAAGTTCATCATCCGCGAGCGGTACGGGGTGATGAGCCATCGCAGCAGCGGCGATGAGAAGAAGTCGGCCATTCGCTCGGGGGCATCGAGGAAGTCCACTGCATTGCGTGTGGGCGGGGTGTCGACCACGATCAGGTCGTAGCGGCCCGAGGCATGCAGCTCGTAGAGGCGTTCCATGGCCACGTAGTCATGGCTCTGTACGAACTTGGACGTGATGTTCTGGTAGAGCGGATTCGAGAGGATCGCGTTTCGGGTCTTGCGGTCCGGTGCGTGTTGCGAGATCAACTCGTCCCACGAGGCCTTCGTGTCGAGCATGGCGACCCACAGTTCACCCTCGGATTCCACCCCCGCTTCGGCAAATGCCTCCCGGGGAACCTCGACCTCGAGGTTGCCGAAGCGCTCGAGACCCAGTGCGGTCGCCAGTCGGCGGGCCGGATCCACGGTCAACACGAGCACCTTGACCCCGAGATTCGCGGCCGCCGTCGCCCCGATCGCAGCGGCGGTCGTGGTCTTTCCCACTCCACCGGATCCGGTGGAGATCACCACTTCCTTCGCGGTGCAGAGCTGTTCGATCGTACGGACATTGTCCGTGGTGGGACTCACCGCAGCACCCCGTTCACAGCAGTTCCTCGCCGAGTGCTTCGGCTATCCGGCTGGTGGCGCGGGTGCCGTGGGTCCTGTGGAACAGGTAGGGCAGGTAGACCACGGGCAGGCCGGCGGGGAGCTCCTCGCGGAGCCGCTCCAGGTGACCGACGCTCCCCCGCCTCAGGTCGACCGCCAGGCGCGCACCGGCGAGGACGTCATCGACGCCCTCGCCCACCGACCGGGCGAGGTGGTCGCGTCCACCCGGCTCGCAGATCCTGTCGAAGATCGCTTCCTCCCCGTGGCTGAACAACTCTGGAAGCACCCGGTTCACCACCACGGCCGCCACGTCGATGCTGGTCTCGTTCTCCAGGCGTGCGATCAGTTCCAGGGACTCGGTGACCGGCATCTCCTCGGGGGCGGTCACGACCACCACCCCGGTCTGCTCGGGATCGGTCAGGATGTCGATCATCCACTCGGTCTGCGAGCGGACCACGCCCACACTCACCAGTTCGGAGATGGCGACCGGGGAACCCAGCTGGCCCACGACGTGACCCGACGCGGAGGCATCGACGACCACGAGGTCGTAGTTGTCCTCCTTGACCTCGTAGGTGAGCTTGCCGACGGTCAGGATCTCCTTGACCCCCGGGGCCGCGTTGGCGACGAAGTCGAAGGTGCGGGCGAGGGGACCCAACCGGGACAGGAGCGGTATCCGCAACTGCAGTCGCATGTATTCCTTGAGCGACTCCTCGGTGTCCATGCACATGGCGACGAGGCGCTTGCGCACCTTGGTACCGGAGAACGTCAGCGGGCCCACCCCGTAGAAGTCGGCGAGGTTTCCCTTGGCATCCACCTCGCAGACGAGGGTGCGCCGTCCCTGGGCGGCCGCGAGGACCCCGATGGCGGACGCGACCGAGGTCTTGCCCACCCCTCCCTTGCCGGTGACGAACAGGAGCCGCCGGTCGAGCAGGGGTACCGCCCGAGCCCTGCGGTCAGCCGCCACCGGTGCTCGAATCCACTAGCTCGAGAACCCGATCGACCGACCGTCACTGTCGGAGCCCAGCTCCACGTAGGCCACCTTGTCAGCGGGAACTCCGACCTGGCGACCGCGCTTGTCGGTCAGCCACAGGACTCCGGTTCCCCCACCCAGTGACTCGTCGACCTGCTCTCGCAGCGCTTCGCGATCGGTGTCGTCCGCGAGCTGAAGGTCGATCTCACGAGCCGAGTAGGTAACTCCTATGCGTACATCCACGAGGCCCATGCTATAGATCCCACATGCCCTCCAGACCATCGAGCGCTGGCAGCCGACCGCGCGCCGACGCGACGGCCATCCGGGTGGTGGTGATCGCACACGGCCCACCCATGCGGGGCGGGATCGCCACGGTCGCTCTCGACATAGTCGAGGATCCCGCGCTCAATGCCGAGTTCGACCTCGTGTTCTTCAACACCTCGCAGAACGACGACGGACGCGGCCGCTTCGGCCTCGAGAACATCGCCAGGGCGCTGTCGCACGCGTGGGGCACCTTCCGCCGGGCCCGCCGGGGCGCGGTGGTGCACACGCACTCGGTGCAGGATCCGGTGTTCGTCGCCTGGCGACAGGTGGCGATCGCAGCAGCCGCCCGCCTGCGGGGGGCCCGGGTGCTGCTGCACAACCACGGCTACCTGCCCTACATGCTGGAACCCGGTGGCTACCGGGTCGGACGTGCACATCGGATGGCCTTCGCGATCCTCGACCGGCTCTGCGACGCGAACATCCTGATCGGTGAGGCAGGCGTCGGAAACCTTCGGCCCTACATGGCCCACACGGACCTGCCTGTCGTCCACAACTCGGTCGTGGTGAGCGACGTGCCCCACAGCACCGCGGTGCACGACCCTCCCAGGATCCTGTTCGTCGGCGAGCTGCTCGAACGAAAGGGGCTGACCGTTCTGATGGATGCCCTCGACCTGCTCGATGCAGCCGGAACCTCCTACGAGCTGGTGATCGTGGGGGACGACACCCCCGGTCGTGACCCGGACAAGGATGCGATGGTCCAACGCATCCGCGACCGTGGGCGCGGTGGCGACCTCACCGGGGCCATCACACGCGACCAGGTCTACGAGATGTTCTCCGGCGCGGATGTGTTCGTGCTCCCGACCGAGTACGAGGGCCAACCGTTCACCGTCATCGAATCGCTGGCAGCCGGGGTACCGGTGGTGGCGTCGGACATCCCCGCGATCCGCTCGATGGTCGCCGACGGCGACAACGGAAGACTCGTGCCGTGGAACGACCCTCCGGCGCTCGCATCGGCCCTGACAGATCTGCTGGCAGATCCAACAGAACGGGCCCGAATGTCGACCGTGAACCGCGAATCGGCACGCGAACGGTTCGACCGCTCGGTGTTCCGTGAGGAACTCGCCCGCCTCTACCGCGCCAGTGCACGACACAGGAGGCGTTGACCATGGCCGACCCGTTCGACGGATTCGACCGCGTGCCACTCGTTGGAGGTGTCACCCCGCTGCAGGCTGCGCCGAGGCTCTCGGCCGAACTGGGGGCGGAGGTGTACCTCAAACGGGACGACCAGAGCGGACTCGGCCTCGGTGGCAACAAGCTGCGCAAGCTGGAGTTCATTCTCGGTGACGCGGTCGCGTCGGGGTGCGACACCCTGGTCACATTCGGAGCGATCCAGTCCAACCATGCCCGCCAGTCCGCCGCGGCCTGCGCCCGCCTCGGATTGGACTGCCACCTGGTGCTCACCGAGTCCGTGCCCCGCCACGACGACCTGTACAACGCAGGTGGCAATGTGCTGCTGGACGAGCTCTTCGGAGCCACGCTGTGGCATGCCGGAAGCACCGAACAGGGCCTGCAGGACGCGATCGGCCGGCTGGAACAGCAGCTCGACCGCAACGGGGCCAGGGCACGCTGGACCCCCGCCGGCGGCTCCGAGGCTCTCGGGGCACTCGGCTATGTGGTCTCGGCACACGAACTGTCGACCCAGTGCGAGCAGCTCCGCATCGAACCCGAGGCCGTCTTCGTGGCTTCGTCCACCGGAGGCACCCAGGCAGGTCTCATCTGCGGGTCCGTCCCTGCACCAGGAGCCGGTGCACCGGGATCCGGCACACGGATAGAGGGGATGGCTGTCTACCAGTCGGTACCGGCGACCATCGATGCCGTGATCCGACTCCGCGACGAGGTCGGCGACCTCCTCGGCAGGGATTGCTCGACCATGCCGTCAGTGCTGGTCGACGGCTCCCAGTTCGGGGAGGGGTACGGGATCCCAACCGAGGCCTCGCGGGAAGCCATGAGCCTTTTCGCCCGCACCGAGGGAGTCGTGCTGGATCCCGTCTACACCGCCAAGGCAGCGGCAGGACTCATCGAGCGGTGCCGATCCGGCGAGGTCGGCACCCGGGGTCCGGTCGTATTCGTCCACACGGGTGGAGTGCCGGGCCTCTTCGCCTACGGCAGCGACGCGCTCCCCGGCGAGCGGCCCGGTGCGCCATCCCCCACTGCTGGTTGACCCCTAGAGCAGCTTGAGCTCGGGATGGGTGCGCTTGGTGGGCGCCAGTTCTTCGTCGACCCTTCGGGCGAGTTCGGTGAAGACCTGCGAAGCCTCGCCCTCGGGTTCGATGACGGTGATCGGCCTTCCGGCGTCCCCACCCTCGCGCAGTGCCGGCACCAGCGGCACCTGGCCGAGCAGGGGCACCTCGAGGCGCTCAGCGAGTTCCTCGCCACCACCGGAGCCGAAGAGCTCGTAGCGGGTCCCGTCATCCGCGGTGAACCACGACATGTTCTCGATCACACCCTTGACCTCCAGGTTCACCTTGTGAGCCATGAAAGCGGACCTCTGGGCAACGCGCTGTGCCGCAGGTTGGGGAGTGGTCACCACGAAGAGCTCCGCCCGGGGAAGGAACTGCGCGAGCGACAGTGAGATGTCGCCGGTGCCCGGCGGGAGGTCGATCACCAGGTAGTCCGGATCGTCCCAGAACACGTCGGTGAGGAACTGCTCCAGCGCCTTGTGCAGCATCGGGCCGCGCCAGATCACCGGCTGGTCCTCCTCGACGAAGAAGCCCATCGAGATGCAGCGGACGCCATGGGCCTCCGGCGGCACGATCATCTCGTCGATCACGGTCGGAGGATGGTCCACACCCAGCATCCTCGGGATCGAGAACCCCCACACGTCGGCGTCGACGACCGCCACGCTTCGACCCCGCTGGGCCAGGGCGATCGAGAGATTGGTGGTCACAGACGACTTGCCCACTCCGCCCTTGCCGGACGCGATCAACAGCACCCGGGTGCGTGATCCGGCTTCGGAGAACGGGATGCTGCGACCCTCCGCGTGACCGTGCGCGGCCTGCGACCCCGCCGTGGCGGAGGGATCTCCGTGCAGGTTCTGACGTAGCGCCGTGCGCTCCTCGTCGGTCATGGCGTCCCAGGTGATCTCGACGGTCTCGACGCCGTCCAGCGCCGTCACCGCTCCATCCACCCGGGACTGGATCTCGTTGCGCAACGGACAACCGGGGATGGTCAGCACCACCTTGAGTGAGACCGAAGGACCATCGACGACCACGTCTCTCACCATGTTGAGCTCGACGATGGATCGGTGGAGTTCGGGATCCTCGACCGGCCGCAGGGCTTCGATGACGTCTTGTGGTGTGACCGAGGAGGGCATTGGTCAATTCTCCCCGAAATGGCCGTGAAAACCCAACCGGCCGCGCACCGGGGCCGACAAGGGGTTCCGGTACGCTGGTGCGATGGCGGCAGTGCCCACAGGAACGACCTCTACCGGCGTCGGATCGGGACCATCCACGATGGAGCCCGGGGTGCCGATGGCCGGGTTGTCGCCCACCGAATTCGCTTCCGCTGTGACCGCCATCACCTCGGCGTTCGGGGACCCCACCCGACGCGAGATCTACCTGTACGTCCACGAGAACCGGGAGGGGGTCACGGCGTCGATGGCCGCCAAACGGTTCGGACTGCATGCGAACGTCACGCGGCACCATCTCGACAAGCTCGCCGCCGGCGGCTACCTGGAGGTGAGCACCGAACGTGCACCCACGGGAGCCGGACGTCCCTCGAAGCTCTACCGGGCGGCGGCTGAACGAGTGGAGCTGGACCTTCCCGTTCGCCACGACGATGTTCTCATCACACTGCTCGGACGTGCCCTGGCCGAGCTCGGTCCTGAGCGGGCCACGGAGCTGGCCGAGCAGGTCGGCGAGTCCTACGGCGCCACGATGGCCGAGTCGATGGGAGACAACGGCACCCGCGGATTCAGGGCCGCGCTCCACACCGTGGCAGACGCACTGTCTGCACACGGCTTCGCTGCGCACGCCGAGAAGGACGGGAACAAGCTGCGGATCGTCAGCGAGAACTGCCCGTTCGGTGAGGCTGCGGTCGAGCACCCGGTGATCTGCGCGGTGGACCGCGGAATGGTCCGCGGCATGCTCGGCACGCTCTACGGGGAGACCTCGGTGGACGTGAGTTCATCCCAGGCGCGCGGCGAGGACCACTGCGTGACCTCCGTCGACAACTGAATCCGACCATCGCCGTCGAACCATCGCCGTCGAACCATCGCCGTCGGACCTCGTTCTCGGACCAACGTTCTCGGACCAACTTGATCGGACCAACTTGATCGGACCACGGTGAAACGCCACTACCTGGATCACGCCTCGACCACGCTGCTCCGACCCCGGGCACGCGAGTTGATGGGAGAGCTGCTCGCTGCGATGGCAGCTGGAGAGCTGGGTGACCCCGCACGGGTCCACGCCGAGGGGATGAGGGCCCGCAACCTCCTCGAGGACGCCCGGTCCTCGGTGGCGGCGTGGCTCGGGGTTCGGCCCCGCCAGGTGGTGTTCACCTCGGGCGCAACCGAGTCGATCGCCATGGCCAACCACGGCGCCTGCACCCGTGGGGCGAGGGACGGCCGGGACCAGGTCGTGCTGGGGGCTGTGGAGCACTCCGCCGTGCGTCAACAGGCCCAGCTGTCGCCGGTCACCTCTGTCGGGGTGGACCGCCATGGTCGCGTGGATCCCGAGGAGTTCATCGCATCGGTGGGAGACCGGACCGCGGTTGCACACCTGCAGTGGGCCAACCACGAGGTGGCCACGCTGCAGGACGTGGAGATCGTGGCCGCGGCTCTGGCTGATCATCCATGTCTGCTCCACGTGGACGCAGCCCAGGCGGGCTCGGACGTACCGCGGGCGGTGGCCAGCCGAGCGGACCTGGTGTCGGTGTCGGGGCACAAACTCGGCGGACCTCCGGGAGTCGGACTGCTGGTCATCCGCGCCGGTCTGCGGATCCCACCGCTGATCCTGGGCGGCGACCAGGAGCGCGCCCGCAGGGCCGGCATGGAGAACCTGCTCGCGGTGGCCGGGCTGGCTGCTGCGGTGGAGGAACTGAGCATCCAGTCCGTCGCCGAAGCCGAGCGGATGCGGGGCCTCACCGATCTGGTCGCAGCCTGGGCGGACCGGACCGAGGGGGTTTCGGTGTTGGGAGACCCACTCCGCCGGGCACCACATCTGTTGTGCCTCGCGCTCGAGGGAGTCGAACCCCAGCCGGTGCTGTTGGGACTCGACTCCCGCGGAATATCGGTGCACTCCGGCTCCTCATGCTCCTCGGAGGCATTCGAACCCTCGCCCGTGCTCGCCGCCATGGGGGTTGACGCTCAGCGTTCGCTGCGGATATCGGTCGGTTGGTCGAGCACCGAGGCCGACGTCCTCGCTGCCACCGGTGCCCTCGAGGAAGTACTCGGGGAACTGCGGGCCCTCGGAACGGCCTGTTGAACCCGGCGGGGCCCAACTCCGGTAGGGCATCGGTCGATGCGGTCGTGTTCGACCTGGACGGGGTCATCCGACACTGGAACGACGACGAACTGGACCGCACGGCCCGACAACACGGCGTGCCCCCCGGGGCGATCCTGGAGGTCGCGTTCTCCGCACCCCTGGGCCGTGCTGCGATCACCGGGCGGCTCACCTACCGGGAATGGATGGACCGCATCCGCGCAGAGATCCTGGGCGTCCACGGACCGGGAGCCGAACCCGCCCTGGCCCAGTGGGAGCAGAACGTGGGGGTTGTCGATGCCGAGATGGTCGAACTCCTGCGGATCATCCGACCGCAGGTACCCGTGGCGCTGCTCTCCAACGGCACGACGCGGTTGCGCAGAGACCTGCACGTTCTCGGGCTGACCGACGAGTTCGACGTGATCTTCAACACCGCTGAGATCGGTGTCGCGAAGCCCGACCCTGCCGTGTTCGAACAGGTGCTGGGCGCTCTGGGCACCGATGCTCGGCGCACCGCTTTCGTGGACGATCTGGCCACCAACGTCGCCGGAGCCGGCGAGGTGGGTTTGGTGGGTCACCTCTTCCGGGGACGAAGTGGAGCGGAGGACTTCCTGCGCAGGCTCCGGCTGGCGCTCTGAGGCACCATTGCCACGGCGGAACCAACATCAGCGGGCCGGTTCCCGAGCAGGGCGCTGAAGACCGAACTAACTTCAGTTGTTGCTCGAGGGGGCTACGTCGGGGCGGCGGAGAAAGCCAATGAAATCGGTGCCGAGAGCCAACGCACGCGTACACCCGGTGGGGACCATCCTGATCGCAGTAGCGCTGATCGCAGCTGCCTGCGACGTGCCCCGACCGCCGATCCATGTGCCCAATGACCCGCCTCCACCACCCGGTACCCCGCTCGAGCCCGCCCACCTCGACTGTCCCAGGTGGCGTTACGAGGGTGTGGAACCCCAACAGCTCCCGACTGAGTGGAACGCCGATGACTACCGCTTCGGATCCTGGCGCGACCCCGGCTCTGCTCGATCTCCACACCGCCTCTGTGGGCAGCTCGGCTCGGCATCGGATCTCTCTTGGAACATCAGTTCAGGCTCCCCGGATGTGCTCATCGCGGTGATCGATTCAGGGATCCAGTGGCGCAGCGAGAAGATGGCCGACCTGGTGCAGAACACCTACCTGAACCGCGCCGAACTCCCCCTGCCCCAACCGATCGGCGGGGCGAGAGATCCCTACGACTCGAACGGTGACGGGCGCCTCAACGCGCTCGACTACTCGGCTGACCAACGCGTGGGCGACCGCAACCACAGCGGCCTGATCGACCCGGAGGACCTGATCCTGGCCTTCTCCGACGGCGTGGACGCTGACGGGAACGGATACATCGATGACATCTCGGGCTGGGACTTCCTCAACGGCGACAACAACCCGCTCGACAACGTCGACTACGGCCACGGGACCGGAGAGGCTCGCGATTCCACCGCGGCACATGATGGCCAGGGGTCCGCCGGCACCTGTCCCGATTGCAGCCATCTCCCGGTGCGGGTCGGAGACTCCTTCATAGCGGAGGGGGGACGGTTCGCCGCCTCTGTGCTCTTCGCTCTCGACTCGGGTGCCGACGTGATCCAGGAGGCACTGGGGGCGATCTCCAACCCGCCCCAGGCCCAGCAGGCCATCGACGCCGCCTATCGCCGTGGCGTCCCCGTCGTGGCATCCATGGCTGACGAACAGTCCCAACACGCCAACCTGCCGGGAGCACTCGAACACACCATCCCGGTCAATTCACTCACCCAGGCGCCGGGAGTCCTCGAAACGGAACTCGCGTTCGTGGTGGGCAGACGAGATGCTCTCGCTCTGAACGGTTGCACCAACTCCGGCCCCATTGCATGGGTGTCAGTTCCCTCCAACGGCTGTTCCTCGGAGGCAACCGGAAACGCAGCCGGGATGGTCGGGCTCCTCGAAGCCGCAGCGCGCGAGGGAGGAGTGACTCCCCATCCGGATCTGTTGTCGGTCGGCGCAGGCGGACCGAGGTCCAATGTGCTCTCGGCAAACGAGGCCGCCCAACTGCTGCGGGCGGCAGCTGACGACGTCGACTTCTCAACCCCCAACGCGGTCGACCCCGCCAACGAGACCAAGGACGACTTCGGCGTCGACCGCTTCCCGACGGTCAGGGGTTGGGACGCCACGACCGGCTACGGACGGATCAATGCGTACGAAGCCGCAAGGGCCGCACGCGACGGAGACATCCCACCGGAAGCCGACATCACATCGCCGGAGTGGTTCTCGCTCAATCCCACCGCCGGCACACTGGCGGTCGAGGGTCGGGTGGCAGCGGTGCGTTCAGGTTCCTACGACTACCGCGTCGAGTGGACCGTGGGCCTGCAGCGGGATCCGCATCCCGGGACCGACCACTGGCACGTTGCCGGAGGTTCTGACGCATTGACCTCACCGCTCGAGGGCACCCTCGCCACGATCGACCTCGCGGATGTAGCGGCCGCTCTCCCGAACCGGGGCACCGGCACACCCACCACCTCTGACGGACTTCCTGATCCCGACAGGTTCACGATCCGCCTGCGCGTGGTGGTGACCGACGCCGAGGGGCGCGTCGGCACCCAGCACCGTCACGTGATGGTGCACAGCGACCCGACCTCCGCGGCGGTGCGCACACCTGTCGGACTGGGAACCAGCTCGCCCGTCTTCTTCGACCTGGATGGGAACGGAGCCGACGAGCTGGTGGTCGCGGGCGACGACGGCCGGGTCCATGCCCTGAGGTCGGAAGGTTCGGAGTTGCCCGGATGGCCCAACACCTCCGGCACTCCGAACTGGTGGCCGACATGGTCCGCCACCGCCTCCGCGGACCGAATCGGTGCCCCCGGCTCCGCTGTACTGGTGGGAGCACCGGCCATCGCAGACCTCGACGGAGATGGCACAGCCGAGGTGGTCGTGACCGACGCCGATGGCGGCGTGCGCGTGATCGATGCCGAGGGTGACACCCGGGCGACGATGTCTACCAATCCGGCCTTCAGCCGACAGGAGGCAACCGATCCGCGGAACAGGTTGAAGCCAGGTTTTTACGGTTCGGCGGCAGTCGCCGACCTCGACGCCGACGGTGACCTCGAGATTGTTGCGGCCGCCGGAGACCGGCACCTCTATGCATGGCACCACGACGGCGAGCCCGCTGACGGATTCCCGGTGCTCCTGGTGGATCCTCAACAGACCGCAGCAGTGGATCCGACCAGCCACCGGGTCTCCTTCAGGAACAGGGGCGCCACGAGGATCGGTGGAGAGCTGATCGCCACCCCGACGTTGGCCGACCTCTCCGGAGACGGACGGCCCGAGATCATCGTGGGAGCCCAGGAGGAGTACGTGGAGCAGGTCGCCGTGTGGCCGCCCATCGGCCTTCCAGGCGATTCTGGCAACACGCGCCTCTACGCGGTCTCCCCCGATGGCACCCGAGCCGGTGGACCGGACCGGTCTCCTGTGCACCCCGACGAGTCCGCCTACCTCGCGGGTTGGCCGGTGTCGCTTCCGATGTTGCTGACCGACGTGCTGCCCTCGATCGGGGACGGAGTCGCCACCCAGGCAGCCGCCGGCGATATCGACCGCGATGGCGAGACCGAGGTGGTCGCCGCATCTGCGAGTGGTCAGTTGATGGCCTTCGACCCCGACGGAACCAGTCCGCTCCTCGAATGGTCAGGACTACCGATCGGCTTCAACTGGCTGGGAGCACCGGGCCATGGCTCCAACAGCACCGATACCGCCATGACGGTGGTGGCATTCAGTGGGGCCGCTCTGGGTGATCTCGACGCGGTGCCCGGGCTCGATGTGGCTGCCCCGAGCACGGGACTGGCACGAGCACTCGACACCCTGCTCCCCAACGACCAACCCGGCGACAACCAGTTGACCGGGTGGTCGGGACTCACCGGCGCCCAGCTCCGTGGTCTGCCACGGGTAACCGCCGATCTGGCCTTTTTCACAACACCGGCCATCGTCGACGTGGACGGAGACAGCACGAACGAGATCGTCGCCGGAAACGGCGTGCAGATGCTCGACGCCGTGGGGAGCGGAGACACCGGCGATGACGCCGCTCGGATACCGACTGGTTGGCCCAAGCTGACAGGGGGGTGGACGATCGGCACCCCGGCGATGGGTGACTGGGACGGAGACGGCACCGCCGAGATCGCTATCACCCGCAGGGACGGACCGCTGCTGGTCTGGAAGACACCGACTCGCTCCGATGCGGTAGGTGATTGGGCCCGCTACGGCGGCGGCCCCACCAACTCGGGCACTCCCGACGGTGTCCAGCTCCGGCAACCGCCCGCCAACTAGGAGATCGGCGTGCGGTCAATCGGCGCACGACGCCCGCGGCGCGGGGCGTTCTCGATCACCTCGTCGGGAAGGTCCACCTGCATGCGCAGCAAGGCGCCACCCAGGGTCTTGCCGAGATTGTCGGACCGCAACGACCTCGGTCCGCCTCCGCCCAGCGCTCCGTGGAGCACGAATTTAAGCGCCAGCAGGTTGGGGACCTCGTAGCGATCGATCCGAGCCTCCCCTGCCTCCTGGTCGACGAACCCCTGAAGGTGGGTCGCCACCATCTCGACGGTCACCGCTTCGCACACGGCGTCGTAGGCGGCGCGGTCGTCCATGAAGAGGGTGAGGTCACTCAGGTCGCCCTTGTCGCCCGAACGCACCCCGCACACATCTCGCAGTTGCACATTGGTCACCGCGGCACCATACCCCCGAGGTAGCTGCACCGGCGGAACGACTGATCTATCGTGGCCG
>JAMLGK010000033.1 GCA_023957995.1 Microthrixaceae bacterium
GGGGAGTGCAGAGCGTGTGAGGGCCCAGTACGCAGCGAGCCTCAGTTCCTTCGAAGCGCTGCAGAGCCTCCTGGAGCAGCTCGACGCGGGAGGTGACCCGGAACTCCTCACCATCCCGATCACCCTGTTGACCCTGACCTCGGCGCCCTACCTGCGCGGAGCGGAATTCCAGGGCGATCTGGTTGCCGCTCTCGGGAACCCCGCTGGGCCCGACCAGAGCCTGACCCGCTATCCGGCCAACACCGAGCAGGCCTTCGACACCGACAAGTACCTCTCGGAGGAATCTGCGATCGCCGTTGCGGCTCCGCCCACCGATTCGGGAGCGCCGGTGGTGAGGTCCGGTGAGTTCGGACCGCTCCTGTTGAGCCTCGTGTTGCGCGAGGGGATCGTGCTGAACGAACTCGATGCCCTCACCGACGGTTGGAACGGTGGCAGCTACACGTCGTGGGAGTCCACCAGCGGGGCATGCATCCGCGTCGACACGACCTGGGACACCGCGGTCGACGCCGCTGGCATCGCCGATGCGCTGCTCGACTGGGGAGCACGGCACGCGGGCACAACGGTTGCCCTCACGGGCACCGACGTGCGCTTCACCCGCTGCGACTGACGCCGGGCGCGCTCACGGCTCGGCGGTGTCGCCACGGACAGTTCCGTAGGGATCGATCCGGTCGTCTCGGGCTCGATTTCGTCGAATCGCGAATTCTCATGGATCTCCTGTTGGCGCCGATTGGTCCATCACAGTGTCGGGAGGGACCGATCCCGCCCGATTCGCCAAATCCACACTGGAGATCCGATGAAACGCATATTCGCCCTGGTAGCGGTGCTCGCCCTGTTCGGCGCTGCCTGCTCATCCGATGATTCCGGCGACTCGTCGGATGACACCACCACGACCACCGAACCGGACGTGGAGGCGGCGTTCTCCAAGTTCTGTGAGACCGCCACCACCTATGTGGATGACCTGAACGAGTACACCGGCCTGTTCGGTGACGAGCCCGCAACGATCACCGTGGGCCAGCTCAAGGAAGGGTCCGAGAACCTCAAGAAGGCCGGTGACGACGTCAAGGCCGACTCCGAGAACCTGCAGAAGGCCATCGAGGACTACAACAAGGTCCAGCAGGAGACGGCCGAACAGCAGGAGAAGGACACCGGTACCACCTCCACGACCATCGTCGAGGTGGACGTCGATGAGGGCACCCTCGAGCGGGTGCAGCAGGCGCAGGCCGACTTCGACACCACGATCGAGGGCATCAGTGACGACACACCCCTCGACGAGGCCGAGGTGGAGTTCCAGTCTGCGGCCTACGCGCTGCAGGTGTCCTGGTCGACGCTGTTGACCGAGGCCGGGTGCCTCGACGAGGACCAGCAGGCCCTCGACCAGATCAAACAGTTCACCGCTGGCCTCCAGAGCGACCTGACGACCCTCGGGTTCTTCTCGGGCAAGATCGACGGCATCTACGGACCGGAGACGGTCGATGCCATGCAGGCATTCCAGAAGGACGTGGGGCTGCCCGAGACCGGGCTGCCGGATCCACCCACCCAGAAGGCGATGTCGGAGAAGCTGGCAGCTGATGCTGCGCTGAACGTGTCGGCACTGCAGGGACTCCTCAAGGGACTCGGCCTCTACGACGGTCCGATCAACGGGCAGTACGACGAGGCCACCGAGAACGCGGTCAAGGCTCTCCAGAAGGAACTGGGAGTGCCCGAGACCGGTGTGATGGACCCCGCGACGTGGGAGGCCTACGCCAATCGTCGCAAGGGCCTGGAGGAACTGATCGCCCAGGCGGAGTCCGACGCGACCAGCACCACCACCGAGGCGCCCACCACGGCGGCTCCCACCACGACCGCGGCACCGACCACCACGGCGTCGACCACAACGGCTCCCTGAGGTAGACCCTCGTAACCCGGGCCCTGCCCGAAACGGCCTCGTCAACCGGGGCCAGATCTGACGAAGCGACCGACACACCCCGCTTGCTCACCAGGGCCGGCGGGGTGTGTCGCGTCCGCGCTGCTGTGGCGTACGCCACATGCAAGGGGGTTTACAACACAACAGAAACTGTTAACTTGATGTCATGCAGGCGGAGCAGAGCACCCGTGACAGGATCCTCGACGCGTCGGTCGAGGCGGTGTCCCTCTATGGCCTCGCGAAGCTCTCGATGAGCGATGTCGCCTCCAGGGCACAGGTGAGCCGGCCGACCCTCTACAAGTACTTCGCGTCGAAGGACGAACTGGTCGGCGCGGCGGTGGGACGTGAGGCAGAGGTGCTGGTGGGCCGGGTCCTCGCCGCAGCCGCTGGTCACGAGGACGTGACCGAATCGATCCGGGCCTCGCTGGTGGCGGCACTCGAGCTGACCCGGGAACACCCACTGCTCGACCGCATCATCCGCACCGAGCCGGAATCACTGCTTCCGTACCTCACCACCGACCGCGTCGATGGTGACGGCGGACGCGGCGGTGCCGCGGTCCTGTTGTTCGTGAGGACCGCCACCGAGTCGATCATCCGCGACCGTCTCGGGGCGCAGCTCGACGAAGTGACGGTGCGGCGACTGGCCGACATGGTCGCCCGCCTGCTCGTGTCCTATGCGATCAGCGCGCCGGACGACCCACCCGAGGTCGTCGCGTCGGTGATGGCGCGAATTCTCGTCGACGGCGCACTCAGCGGTGCGGCGTCGGCCGAGGCCAGCCAAGCAGATCCATCTGCGCCCCAACCCAACCGATCCAGAGGAGCAGCCAAGTGAGCACGACCGAACTGAGCCCGACCGAACCGGACAACACCGGACAGGATCTGACCGAACAGGAAAAGGGCGGGAGCGGGGCCACGGGCGCCGCGCCGTATGTCGACACGCGGCGCTACCTGTGGGCGATCGGTCTGTTGGTGCCGGCACTGCCCCTCGCCTCGGCGGGGCTCGCTGCTGTGAGCGGATCGGACCTCTGGTGGTGGCTGACCCCCGCGTTCATCTACCTGTTGATCCCCGCGCTGGACGCGATCCTCGGAACCGACACTGCGAATCCGCCCGAAGAGGTCGTGGCCTCGCTCGAGGCGGACCACTACTACCGCTGGCTCACCTACCTGTACCTGCCACTGCAGTACATCTCGTTCCTGGTCGGCGCCTGGCTCTTCGTCGACGGTGCCGGGTCGTGGGTCACCAAGTTGGCCATCGCCGTCAGCGTCGGTGGGGTCGGTGGCATCGGCATCGCCAACGCCCACGAGCTCGGCCACAAGAAGGCCAAGGTGGAGCGAAGGCTCTCCAAGTTCGTGCTGGCACAGACCGCCTACGGGCACTTCTACGTGGAACACAACCGCGGCCATCACAATCGTGTGGCCACCCCGGAGGATCCGGCCAGTTCACGGATGGGTGAGACCTTCTGGGCATTCCTTCCCCGCACCGTGTGGGGCAGCCTGCGCTCGGCCTGGGAGCTCGAGGCCAAACGCCTCCGGGCCCACGACCAGCGGGTGTTCTCGTGGCGCAACGACGTGCTCAACTCGTGGGCCATCACGGTCGTGCTCTTCGCCGCGGTGACCGTGTGGCTGGGTGCCGCCGTGGTTCCGTTCCTGGTCATCCAGGCGGTCTTCGGATTCTGCCTGCTGGAGGTCGTCAACTACGTGGAGCACTACGGCCTGCTGCGTCAGCGACTCGACTCGGGCCGCTACGAGAGGTGTCGCCCGGTTCACTCCTGGAACAGCAACCACGTCGCATCCAACGTGGCGCTGTACAACCTCGAACGCCACAGCGACCACCACGCACACCCCACCCGCCGCTACCAGTCATTGCGTCACTTCGATGAGTCGCCACAGTTGCCCAACGGATACGGACTGATGATCGGCCTCGCCTACTTCCCACCCATCTGGCGCCGGATGATGGACCACCGGGTCGTGGAGCACTACGAGGGTGACCTGGGCCTCGCGAACCTCGCGCCGTCCAAGCGTGAGCAACTGCTGCGTCGCTGGAGCTGAACGGTCAGGTGTCCTCCAGGAACCGGGCAACCTCACCGAAGCGGTCGAGGGAGCCCGGTTCTTCGCGTTCCATGTCCTCGGCGAAGTACAGCACCAGGCGATCCGCCAGCCCCGAGTAGCGCTCCTGGAGACGCTCTGCCAGCTCGTCCCAGGTGCAGGTCACGGCGAAGTGCTCCAACATCTCGTCGGTGATCACCTCGGCCAGGCCCGCGAAGTCGCCGGCCTTGAGCCGTTCGTTGAGCCGGGCCGAGGTCCCGTCGAATCCCAGCATGTCGAACATGTGGGCGTAGTTGCGGGTGGAGCCGTAGAAGCCGATCTGCAGCCGAGCCCGCATCCGAAGGGCCTCGCGTCTCTCGGCGGTGTCGGCCACCGCGGTGAACACCGGCACCACGGTGGTCAGGTCGTTCCGACTCCGGCCCGCGCTCTCGGCGCCGAGGGTCAGGTTCTCGATGAAGTGCTCGCGCAGGTAGGTGGGGGAGTGCAGTGGGTGCACGTGGGCGCCATCCGCGACCTCTCCGGCCATGCGCGTCATCCAGGGTCCGACCGCGGCGACCAGCACCGGCACATCGGGGTGGTCGATGGGTCCCGGTGACCACATCTCGGGCAACAGGGTGAGCTCGTAGAACTCTCCGTGGTGATCGAGCGGAGCTTCGCGTTGGAACGCAGCGAAGATGTCCCTCACCGCCAGCACGTAGTCGCGCATGCGCGGCCCGGGGTGATCGAACTCACTCGAGTAACGCCTCTCGATGTGTGCCCGCACCTGGGTGCCGAGTCCCAGATGGAACCTGCCGCCGCTGAGCTCCGCCAACTCCCAGGCGGTCGAGGCGGTCACCATCGGGCTGCGGGGGAAGGCCACCGCCACTCCGGTGCCGATCTCCAGGTCTGTCGTGGCCAGTGCCGCGGCCGTGGCCGACAGGTAGGCACTGCGCCCGCCCTCGGTGATCACGATCCCGTGCAGGCCGGCTGCCTCGGCCGCCGTGGCGAGCGTGGCCACCTCACGGATCGTCCTGCCTGCGGTCATGACGTCCACGCGCATCGCAGAATCCTACGAACCGGAGCTCGTCGACGTCGCTGCGCGCCCGGATCACCGTCGACGCTGCACCCGATGTGGTCCGGCGGAGCCTGGTCGACCCGGACACGACCTTGGGCCGCGTCGATGTCCCGACTCCGGCGGTAGCCTCTGCCGATGGACGACATCGCCCTGTTGAGGCTGGCCTCGGACACCTTCGCTGAACGGATCGCCGAGGTCGGCCCCGATCAGCACTTCCTGCCGACGCCTTGCGGCGACTGGAACGTTGCGGGGCTCATCACCCACGTGCTCGGCGGCAACCACATGGCGGTGCGCCTTCTCGAGGGCGCCCACCGCGCAGAGGCGATCGGCTACCTGTCAGGGCTGCCACTCGGCGACGACCCACTCGCGACCTTCCGTGCCAACGCCGACGAACAACTCGCTGCCTTCTCCGAGCCCGGTGCCCTGGAGCGGATCGTCGAACACCCGATGGGTGACCTGCCCGGTTCGGCCGTGCTCGGGTTCCGCATCGGCGACCTGACCCTGCACGCGTGGGATCTCGCCACTGCGGTCGGCGGCACCGAGGAGCTGCCCGAAGCGTTGGTGGAGAAGGTCTGGGCCGACCTGGAGCCACTGAGCGACAACATCGCGACGATCGGGATCTTCGGTGACGGCCCCAGTGGAGACGTTCCCGAGGATGCACCGCTTCAGACGCGCCTGTTGGACCTGGTGGGCCGCCGACCCTGACCCCCCTCACCCGCCCCCTCATCCGCCCTGGAGGCTGGGCCGACAACCGGATCAGCCAACTCGATCAGCGATGCGGATCAGGGCCCGTCGAAGGAAGCACTCCAGAGTGCTGCCCCCGGGTTCTAGGGTGCGGCCATGCACGGAGCGGTGACCCTTCGCATCGATGCCCCGCCCGAGGAGGTCTGGGCACTGGTCTCCGACGTGACCAACACCGGCAGGTTCAGTCCCGAGACGATCGAGGCCGAATGGCTCGACGGGGCGACCGAGCCTGCGGTGGGCCGGAGGTTCAGGGGGCACGTGCTGAGAAACGGTCGGCCACCGGCCTATTGGACGAACTGCCGGGTGACCGATTGCGTTCCGGGTGAGATCTTCGCGTTCGACGTGCTGGGTCCGCGAGACCGAACCATGAACAGCTGGCGCTACGAGTTCGAGGCCGACGGGGCAGGCACCTCGGTGACCGAGTCGTTCCGGCTGCCCGCCAACCCGGCCATGAAGCTCTACTGGGCCATCTTCGGCCGGGCACGCGGGCGGACCAACGAGCGCGGCATGCGCGAGACCCTCGAACGGGTGAAGCTCGCAGCGGAGGAGTCGGCTCGGTGAGCGACGATCCGGGACGCGACACTCAGGGCGACGACCCGACGGAGTTCTTCTGGGACCTCGCCTCGGAATTCCTTGTCCGCGACGGGATCGAACAGGGCCAGCTCATGGGATTCCCGTGTCTGAGGGTCGGCGGGGAGTTCTTCGCCACCTGTGACCACCGCACAGGCGTGCTGATCGTCAAGCTCGACCGGGACACCGTGGCCGAGATGGTGGAGAGCGGCCACGGCGCCCCTTTCGCCCCCGCCGGCCGGGTGTTCAAGGAGTGGGTGGCAGTGTCCGAGCGCGACGAGTCCCGCTGGCGGGCTTTGATGAACGACGCGGTGTCCTTCGTCTCAGGCGCTGCGGAGCGATGAGCGAGGCGGCATTCGACGGGTTCCCTGTTGAGGGGCTGGCATTCCTCAGCGAATTGCGCGGTAGGGACAAGGCCTGGTTCAGCGAGCGACGAAGAACCTACGAGTCTGCTGTGGCAACCCCCGCGAAGGCATTCGTGGACGCACTTGGAGAGGAGCTGCGCGCGGCTGTTTCGCCCGGTATCGAATCCGTGCCGAAGGTGAACGGATCGATCTCGCCCATCAACAACGATGTGCGGTTCTCGCCAGACGCGGATCCATACAAGGACCACCTCCTGTTCCGTTTCTGGGAGGGGCCAGCCAAGAAGGTTGCGCCGACGCTCTTCGTGAGGTTGTCGCGTGCCCAGACCGGCTTCGCCACCGGAGTGGTTCCCGAGTCCCTCGTGCGCTGGCGTGATGCAGTCGCATCCGGGCGTGGGGCCGAGCTGACAGAGGCCATCGACACCATGAGCCAGATCCGCGAGGTGGATGTCGTGGGCCAGTCACTCAAACGGGTCCCCGCAGGGTACGACGCCGGACACCCTCGCGAGGGTCTGCTCCGGCACAAGTTCCTGCAGGTGCGATGGGTCGAGGAGACCCCGCCGGAGGTGCATAGCGGTGCCTTCGTGCCCTGGTGCGCCGAGCGCCTCGGGTTGTGTGAGCCGGTGCACCATTGGCTCGTGGCCCATGCAACGGGGTCGCCGACCGGAAGCGGCTGACTGTCGGTGGCGGCTGACCGGCCGGTCAGTCCTCAGGTGCGGCGTGGGCCCGGAGGTCCTCGAGGCTGACGTGGTCGAGCGTGCGTTCATGGGTCGCCTCGAGCACGACCCGGGGTGCTGCTCCCGCGCTCAGGGCCTCTGCCCATCTCGGGGCGCAGAGGCACCACCGGTCGCCGGGGCGCAGGCCCGTGAATCCGAACTGCGGCATCGGAGTGAGCAGGTCGTTGCCCTGGCTGAGCGAGAAGTCGAGGAACTCCTCGGTCATGACCACGCACACCGTGTGGACCCCGCGGTCCTCCGGTGAGGTGTTGCAGCAACCGTCTCGGAAGAACCCGGTTCGCGGGTTCATCGAACACGTCACCAGTTCGGTACCCAGAACATTCTTGGTCACACACCCAAGGTAGTCGTGGTCGTCGATCGCTGGGAGCGCCGCTGGGAGCGCCCGCGACGAGCCGGTCCGTAGAGTTGGGTGATGTCCGATCAGCGAAACCGCTTTCCCGATCAGATCCGCTCCCTGGAGCCCTTCGATGGTCCGTTCGATGCCTTCCGATTGGCAGCAGAGGGGGCCGAGGTGTTGTTCGCCACCTATCCCGCCGGCACGACGATCGAGCCGCACCAGCACGACACCGACAACGTAGGAGTGATCACGCAAGGGGAGCTGCTTCTGACCGTGGACGGCACCGAGACCCGGTTCGGACCGGGCGACTGGTACCACGTGCCTCCCCGGACGGAACATTCGGCGCGGTTCGACGTGGCAACGGCAGAGATCGAGTTCTGGTTCGATCCGACCGCGCCGTCGCGGTAGCTCCGCGCAATTAGCCTCGTCCCATGCCAGTTCGTCGACTGAACCACGCCGTGCTCAGGGTGACCGATGTGGCGCGGGCGAGTCAGTTCTGGCAGGAGGCCCTGGGTATGGAGGTCGTGAGCGAGGTGCCCGGCGCGTCGTTCCTGCGGTTGCCGGCATCTGGCAACCACCACGATCTGGGGCTCTTCCGTGGCCGTGGTGAGCCGCCACTTCCGGGTGGAATCGGGCTCTATCACCTGGCGTTCGAGGTGGCCGACTTCGACGACCTGGTCGATGCGCGGTCGCGGCTCGCCGAGATGGGTGCGCTGATCGGTGAGTCCGATCACGATGCGAGCCTCTCCATCTACGCGGCTGACCCCGACGGGATCGAGTTCGAGGTGCTGTGGCCGGTGGCGTCCGAGCACTGGGGTTCCCAGGAAGGCGTGGTCAGGCCGCTGGACTGGGTGGCCGCCAAGCAACGTTGGAGCGCTCGCGGGTAGCTGGATCCGGGTCACTTTGCGGCATGTGTTAGGTATGCTTAACTACCGGGATGGACCGAGGACAACTGGACCGTCTCCGCACACTCACCGCTCTGGTGCACAGTTCGCCGGGGGCGACACTGCATCTCGAATGCACCAACGGAGCCGTGGTCGTTGCCGGTACCCACGACGCCGCAGACCTGTCTCCGTGCCAGCTGAGGAGGGTCGTGTCCGCCGCGGCCCATCCCTCCGGGTGCGAGATCATCGACAGGATCGCCGCCATCTCGGTGGGCGGCACCCTGGAGCCCGCGGGTCCGGGGATCTACGACGACCGCAGCCGCGTGCTGCCGACCAAGCGCGTCGTGAGTCTCCTGCGCGCGGACCTGATCGAGGAGGTGTTGTCGTCGGTCAACCTCGAAGGCCTCGACATCTCCGGGCTCGAGGCACACATCACCGCGGATGAGGTGCTGGGCGTGAGCTGCGTCGAGCTGTCCCGCTCGGTTGCTGACCCACCTGAACTGCTCGCCACGATCGCAGCCGCCGCAGCTGGTGCGATCATGGTTCGCGAGTGCGAGATCAGCCCACCGCTCACGCAGCCAGGGAGTCCAACCGGAACGCCTCGGCGGCAATGGTGAGATGTTCGATGACGGTCGCCACCGCTGGTCGCGAACGTGCCGAGGGGCGCGTGGCAGCCGAGATGGTCCGAGCCGCGCCGGGCACCACCGCAGTGTGGACGCCGTCAGGTGGATGCAGCAGCGCCAGCGCCGGTAGGACCGCCACTGCCAGCCCCGCACCCACGAGGCGAACCGTGGCGAAGTGGTCGTCGGTCTCGTAGCGGTAGCGGGGAGCTATTCCGTATCGGGCGGCGATTCCGGCAGTTGAACGTCCGCAGGCGCTGTCCGCCGGGGAACACACCCAGTCGAGGTCGGCAGCTTCGTCGACGGTCTCACACGGCGTGTCCTGGGGTGAGAGCAACAGCAGCGGTTCGGTCAGCAGTTCGGTGACCTCGAGCCCGTCGAACATCGAGTGCGGTGAGAGCTTGTAGCTCTGGTCGACCGCGATGTCGAGGGCGCCCAGGCGGAGCTCCTCGACGTTGCGGTCGAGCGGGTGGACCACCACGTTCGGCTCGAGCTTGGGGTATTCGGCCATGACCGTCCTGAGCGCATGGGTGATCAACGAAGCCGTGGCGCTCGCCAGCGCTCCGATTCTCACCGGACCAACCGGCTCACCCTGCAGCTCGGCCACGGTGGATTCAGCGAGTTCGAGCGCCGTCAGGGCGTCACGTCCGTGCTGGAGCAGCACGTGTCCGGCATCGGTGAGCACCACGTTGCGGCCGCGGCGCTCGATCACCGGCACTCCGAGTTCGGCCTCCAGCGCAGCGAGCTGCTGGGAGACGGCGCTCGGTGTGTAGCCCAGCGCCGCTGCTGCTGCAGTGACGGTGCCGCGCTCCGCGAGTTGGTGCAATGCCTGGATTCTGCGGATGTCCGAAATCATGCAGCAATGCTACAGCAACAGTGCAGCAACTGTCGCTGGTGCTGAACGGTTCAGGGGCGGATCATGAAGCCATGGTTACCAACGCAGCAGCCACCACCAGTGAGAACGAACACTTCGCAGGGTCCGTCGGGTCGGTCACCGGTTCCCCACGGGCCCACGGTCTCGTGTGCTCGACCATGTCCTCGCCCGGTGCTCCCACCCTCGATCGGCTGCCTCGGCGCGACCTGACCGGAAGCGTCGAGCGTCGCCGGGAGAGTGGATCCGGTGAGCACCACTCCCCGGGCACCTCGCTGGCATCGGTGCTCGAGCGCGTCGGTGAATTCGGTCCGCTCAGCCCCTGGGACGACCAACGGCTCGACGCACTGCACTCCCTGGTCGTGCTCCTGGCGAACGTCGGAGTCGACGCGGGTGTGAGGTCGGTTCCCCTGCCCGGGTCTGGCGATTGCGCGGAACTGCACCTTCGGGTGCTCGGATTCCTGGCGGCCCGCACCGTGGATCGGTCGGTGTTTCTCGATGCGAAGCAGTCAGCTCGCGCAGAACGGCTGCTCCAACTCCTCCTGGCTGCTGGATGACACCCCGACGGGCATGGAAAGCTCTCGTACGTGGCAGCTGGATACTCCGGAACTCCGCTCGCGAAGAAGCTGGGCATAAAGGCCGGTAGTCGCCTGAGCGTGGTCGGGGAGCCGAACGACCTGCTCGAACTCCTGGACGATCTTCCCGAGGGCGTCACGATCGGAGACGATCTCGAGGACTCACCTGATGTGGTTGTGGCCTTCTTCGTTCGTGCCGACGGGCTCGAGGCGTCTCTCGCCGATCTTGCGGAAGCCGTGTTTCCCGACCGGGTGCTCTGGGTTGCCTGGCCCAAGAAGTCTAGTGGTGTCGAATCAGACCTCGACGGAAACGTCGTGCGTGAGCTGGTTCTCACCACCAAGCTGGTCGACGTGAAGGTCTGCGCGATCTCTGACGTGTGGTCCGGGCTCAAGGTCATGTGGCGCAAGGAGCACCGCAAGTAGCACCGGCATCGGCTTCGCCGGCACCTGCGCGATTGGTAGTGAACCGGTGATGTTGTATCGTGTCTCGCACGCCGCGGGGTGGAGCAGTCTGG
>JAMLGK010000034.1 GCA_023957995.1 Microthrixaceae bacterium
GCCGGCCGGCTACGCGGTCACGGTCAGCATCGGCGGCGACACGCGACGATACGTCGACATCGACGCCGAGTCGGCCTACGCCCGGGCACTCCTGGATCTGCTGCGCCGCTGATCGTAGGCGACCGCCGACGGTGCCGGTGGGGCTCAGCGACCGGTGTAGTTGGGCGCCTCGACGGTCATCTCGACGCCGTGCGGGTGGCTCTCCGACAGCGACGCGGAGGTGATCCGCACGAACCGGCCCTTCTCCTTCAGCTCCGGGACGGTGCGCGCGCCGACATAGAACATCGACTGGTTGAGCCCGCCGATCAGCTGGTGGGCGACCGCCGCCAGCGGACCGCGGTAGGCCACCTGCCCCTCGATGCCCTCGGGGACGATCTCGTCGTCGCTGGACACCTCGGCCTGGAAGTAGCGGTCCTTGGAGTAGGACTTCTTGCCGCGGCTCGACATGGCGCCGAGCGAGCCCATGCCGCGGTAGGACTTGTACTGCTTGCCGTTGACGAACACCAGGTCGCCCGGCGACTCCTCGCAGCCGGCGAGCAGCGAGCCGACCATCACGGAGTCGGCGCCGGCAACGATCGCCTTGGCGATCTCGCCGGAGTGCTTCATGCCGCCGTCGGCGATCACGGGGACGCCGGCCGGTCCGGCCGCGAGCGCCGCCTCGTAGACCGCGGTGACCTGGGGCACGCCCACGCCGGCGACCACCCGGGTGGTGCAGATGGAGCCGGGCCCCACCCCGACCTTGACCGCGTCGGCGCCCGCGTCGGCGAGAGCCAGGGCGGCTTCGCCGGTGGCGATGTTGCCGGCGATGACGACCACGTCGAGGGCGCCCTTGATCTTGCGCACCACCTCGATGACCCCGGCGGAATGCCCATGCGCCGTGTCGACCACCAGCACGTCGACCCCCGCGTCCACGAGTGCCTCGGCCCGGGCGTAGGCGTCGTCGCCCACACCGACCGCGGCAGCGCAGCGGAGCCGACCCTGTGAGTCCTTGGTGGCGTTGGGGTACTGGATCTTCTTGTTGATGTCCTTGACCGTGATGAGTCCGGTGATGTGACCCTCGGCGTCCACCACAGGAAGCTTCTCTATGCGATGGCGCCCGAGTATCTCCTGGGCCTCCTCGAGCGTGGTGCCCTCCCGGGTGGTCACGAGACCCTCAGCGGTCATCACCTCGCGGATGGGTCGCCTGGGATCGGTCTCGAAGCGCAGGTCCCGGTTGGTGAGGATGCCGACCAGCTTGCGGTCCGAGTCGACGATCGGCACCCCGCTGATGCGGAAGTTGGCCATCAGCTCCTCGGCTGCCTGCACCAGGTCGTCGGGTCCGAGCACGACCGGGTCGACGATCATCCCCGATTCGGAGCGCTTGACCTTGTCGACCTCGTCGCGCTGCGCCTCGATCGACAGGTTTCGGTGGATCACGCCGATGCCGCCTTCGCGAGCCATCGCTATGGCCAGGCGGGCCTCGGTGACGGTGTCCATGGCGGCAGACACGAGCGGGACCTCGAGGCGGATGCCCTCCGCGATGGTGGTGCTGGTGTCGACCTCGGCGGGCACCACGTCGGACGCGGCCGGAACCAGGCAGACGTCATCGAAGGTGAGCCCCACGGTCCCGAAGCGGTCGATGGCGGGTGGCGTCGCCGACGGGGCGGCTGCAGCGGTGCGCTGGGCACCGGATTGGTCGAATGCCTGATCCAGATCGTCGGGGAGGGGCGCCATCGCCCGATGCTACTGCCGACGCTCCCCGTGTGCGATCACGACCCGGCTGCGCGATCCCGGTGCCAGGTGAGGCGTTCCCTCGGGGAAGAGGTCTGCCATGAATCCCCGCTGGACCGCGGGTTCCGCGGCGCGGAGCGCACCGCATATGGAGGCGAAGCGGATCCGGTCGGGGTTGGTCCACTCCAGGTCCAGGCGTCGTCGCACCACCGACGGCATCGATCCCCGCAGCACGGTGCTGGCCAGCTCGGCCTGCAGCCCGGTGAGGACCCGCCGCACCGCCGCTCGCGGGCCGCTGCCCTTCACCTCGGGTTGGGCCGCGGTGGGGTTCTTGGTCGGGTCGAGCACCCAGCGGACCGCCGGTGTCAGGGCGAGCTCGTTGCGGCAGATCTCATCGAATCGTGACTCGAACTCCGCGAGCGTGTGCGGAACCGGGCGTTCGGAGAGCCCGTAGCGGCGGTACCAGGTGACCGATTCGGCGTAGAGCTGCTCCTTTTCGTCCCGCCGCAGCTGGCGGGGGAAGAACAGTTCCCGGGCGCGCAGGAACTCCCAGGTGAAGGTGGCGTGGGCCCACCAGAACACATCCGGATCGAGTGCGTGGTAGCGCTTTCCGTCGGAGTCGGTGCCCTTGATGTCGCGGTGCAGGTCGCGGATGTGGTGACCGCGGCTGTCACCCTCTTCGTCGTCCTCCGCGAAGATGCTGCCCCAGATGACCGGAATGGAACGGAAGATGCGGTCGAAGGGGTCCTCGAAGAAGTTCGAGTGGTCGCTCACCCCGGCCCCCAGGCCGGGCAGCATCAGCTGCATGATGCCCGCAGCTGTTCCCGGCAACAGCGAACGTGGGTCGCCGGCGGTGTTCCAGAGGATCGACCCCGGCCCGAGTGGTGCTCCGGGAGCGCTGTCGGCAGGGGAGTCCTCGAGCACCGGTTCTTCCTGTGACGCTCCGGATCCTGAGTTGGCCACGCCTTGCCCCCATCCGGGGAACTCCCGTGTTCCCCCACGGGTGATTGTGCCAGATCGGCTCACCGCTGCGCCCGGGGCCGGTGATCGTGGGGCACGTCGGTTGTCGAAGCCCTAGCCTTGGGCACATGGCAACGTTGAGCTTCGAGGGTGAGACCAACTCCGAGATCGCCCAGAAGATGCGCCGCTGGCTGGCGGCCCAGGACGGTGGCGATGACGTGGCGCCGACCCTCGCGGAGACCCTCACCCAGGGCGCCGAGGTGACCAAGGACGCGCTGAGGATCATCGCCTCGGCGGCACCCGACCCGGTCGCCCAGTCAGATGTGGTCAAGGGTCTGACCGGCATGGGCTACAAGGCCACCGACGCCACCAAGGATGCCGTGATCGCAGGGCTCGACTCGATCGAGGAAGCCACCGGCGGGGGCGTGGTGCGCCAGGTCTCCACCGCCGGGCGCAAGGCGGTCTACGAGATGAACTCCCAGATCGCCAAGCAGCTGCTCAAGAACCTGATGGGCTGACCCAGCGGCTAGGATCACTCCTTCCCACAGACCGACATCTGGGTCCCGGACTCACCCCCGACGGGCGGCTTCGCGACCCTGCAGGAGGCCACGGTGGGAGCGGTCGGCGGTCGCCGTCTGGAGTGTTCGGGAGCGCAGCGGTGGCAGAGATCGAGATCGGTTTGGGAAAGTCGGCCCGACAGGGGTACTCCCTGGAGGATGTGGCGATCGTGCCCAGCCGGCGCACGCGTTCGGCCGACGAGGCCGATCTCTCCTGGCAGATAGACGCCTACCAGTTCGAGATCCCTGTCATCTCCTCACCGATGGACGGGGTCACCTCACCCGGGGTGGCCATCGAGATGGACCGCCTCGGCGGTCTGGGTGCACTCCATGTGGAAGGGCTCTGGACCCGCTACGAGGATCCCACCGCGGTGCTCGAACGGGTCGCCCAGCTCGAACCGGGTGACCGTGCGGTGGAGCTGCGCGAGGTCTACTCGGCCCCGGTCGACCCCGATCTGATCGGGCTGCGTGTGCAGCAGATCCGCGATGCCGGCGCGATCGCCGCGGTAGCGGTGAGCCCGGGCAGCACCGAGACGCTGCTGCCACACATCACCGCGGCCGATCCACACCTGTTGTTGATCCAGGGAACCGTCACCTCGGCCGAGCACGTGACGAGCACCGAGTCGGATCCGCTCGACCTCAAGTACCTGGTCCGCCGGCTCGATGTGCCCGTGATCGTGGGTGGATGCGCCAGCTACCAGGCCGCTCTCCACCTGATGCGCACCGGGGCGGCGGGTGTTCTCGTGGGCGTGGGCCCGGGCATCACGTCGCGCACCAACGCCGTGCTCGGTGTGGCAAACCCCCAGGCGACCGCGATCGCCGACGCCCGTGCGGCCCGGATGAGGCACCTCGACGAGACCGGCGTGCACTGTCATGTGATCGCGGACGGGGGCATGGCCACCGGAGGCGACATCGCCAAGGCCGTCGTCTGCGGCGCCGACGCGGTCATGTTGGGCAGCCCACTCGCGGCTGCCGAGGAGTCACCCGCCGGCGGGGCGGTCTGGTCGATGTCGGCCTTCCACGCCGAGCTGCCCCGGGGCGTGCTGACGCGGGTCGAGACCCTGGGCCCGCTCGAACGGGTGCTCAACGGGCCCTCTGACCACTCCGATGGTCACACCAATCTCATGGGCGCCCTGCGCAAGGCGATGGCTGTGTGCGGCTACGAGAGCATGAAGGACCTCCAGAAGGCCGAGCTCGTGATCACCGGCCGCGGAGCGACGTCGTGACCGTCGATGATCCGACCTCGGGCGGGACCGGCAGCGAATCGGGTGAAAAGCACGTGGTCTCGGTGCACACCCCCGACCAGGTGGTGCTGGTCGTCGACTTCGGTGCCCAGTACTCACAACTGATCGCCCGCCGCGTGCGTGAAGCCAACGTGTACTCCGAGATCGTGCCGCACACGATCTCCGCGGCCGAGGTCGCAGCCCGGAAGCCCGCGGCGATCATCCTCTCGGGTGGTCCCAAGTCGGTGCACGTCGAGGGCGCACCCGAACTCGACCCCGGCGTGTTCGAGCTCGGGGTTCCGATCCTGGGTATCTGTTACGGGAGCCAGCTCATCGCCCAGCAGCTCGGCGGCACGGTCGCTCGGGGTGGTTCGGGCGAGTACGGGCGCACGGTCATGCACCTGGGCGAACCGCAGCCGTCGGCGCAGGACGACTCGCTGCTGTACGGGTTGCCGTCCAACCAACCGGTGTGGATGAGCCATTTCGACGCCATCACCGAGCCGCCACCGGGGTTCGTCGCCACGGCCTCCTCCGAGGGGGCACCGGTGGCCGCGCTGGAGAATCCCGAGCGGCGGATCTGGGGCGTGCAGTTCCACCCCGAGGTGCACCACACCCCTCACGGCCAGGACGTGATCGTGCGCTTCCTGCACGACCTGGCGGGGTGCAGCGCGGACTGGACCATGGCCAACTTCGTCGACGACGCGGTAGCCGACATCCGGGCCCAGGTGGGCGAGGGTCGGGCCATCTGCGGTCTCTCCGGCGGGGTCGACTCAGCGGTCGCGGCGGCACTGGTGCACAAGGCCATCGGTGCACAGCTCACCTGCGTGTTCGTCGACACGGGGCTGATGCGCAAGAACGAGGGCGACCAGGTGGTCGAGACCTTCAAGCGTCACCAGGGAATCGAGTTGATCCACGTCCGGGCGGGTGACCGCTTCTTCGAACGCCTGGCCGGGCTCACCGATCCCGAGGAGAAGCGCAAGGGCATCGGGGAGCTGTTCATACGGGTCTTCGAGGACGCCAAGGGTGGCATCACCGACGCGCGCTACCTGGTGCAGGGCACCCTGTATCCGGACGTGATCGAGTCGGGCACCGCCCACGCCGCGGTGATCAAGAGCCACCACAACGTGGGTGGGCTGCCCGACGACCTCGACTTCGAGCTCGTGGAGCCGCTGCGCACCCTGTTCAAGGACGAGGTCCGGGCCGTGGGCCACGAGCTCGGTCTGCCCGACGAGATCGTCTGGCGTCAGCCGTTCCCCGGTCCCGGTCTCGGTGTGCGGATCATCGGTGAGGTGACCCCCGACAAGGTGGCGTTGCTGCAGGAGGCCGACGCGGTGGTGCGCGAGGAGTTGCACGCAGCGGGCATGGATCGCGAGATCTGGCAGGCCTTCGCGGTGCTGGCCGACATCCGCACCGTCGGGGTCCAGGGCGACGAGCGCACCTACGGCTATCCGATCATCGTTCGTGCGGTGACCAGCGAGGACGCGATGACCGCCGACTGGGCGCGCATCCCCTACGAGGTCCTCGAGGCGATCTCGTCGAGGATCATCAACGAGGTGCCGGGTGTGAACCGGGTTGCCTACGACATCACCTCGAAACCACCGGGCACCATCGAGTGGGAGTGACCGTCGCGCCGGGCAAGGGTGCACAACCCGATCGCAACGTTCTTGTAACAGAGCGACGTTTCTGAGAGACTTGCTGACACATGTTGACGGTTCCCTCCCAGCCCCACCGCCGCCTGCCCAGAGTTCTGGTGGCGATCCTCTGCGTCGGCATGCTCGGCGCTGTTCTGTCCCCTTCCCCTGCATCCGCGCAGGACGACGTGCAGAGCCTGCGCGACAGGGCCTCCGCCCTGGCCGACCGACTCCAGGAGCTGGAGCGCGAAGCAGCCATCGCTGACGAGGACTACCTGGGCACCCTCGACGAGCTCGAGAAGCTCTACACCGAGATCAACTCCACCGAGGTCTCGATCGAAGAGGCCCAGGGCCGTGTCGAGTCCGCAGAGGCCCAGGCCAGCGAGTTCCTGGTCGCCAAGTACATGGATGCCGGCAGCGCCGACACGCTCGCAGCGGTGTCCACCGATGACGTCAATTCATCGATGAACCAGCAGGTGATGCTGAGTTCGCTGCGCGGCGACCGCGAACAGCTCACCGATGAGCTGGCTGCCAGCCGGGCCGACCTGCAGGACCGCAAGGACGAGCTCGCCCAGAAGCAGGCCGACGTCGAATCGGTCAAGGCCGACCAGGAAGCCGCCAAGGCGCGCCTGGAGTCCTCGGTTGCCGAGAGCCAGCGCCTCTACGACGAGGCCAACGGGCAACTCCAGGAGGCCGTGGAGGCCGAACAGCGTCGCCGTGAAGCCGAAGCCGCCCGCCGTGCCGCGGCCGAGGCCGCAGAGCGCGAAGCCGCCCAGGCCGCTGCAGCCCAGGCCCAGGCGGCCCAGACACCCACCGCCGCTGCTGCTGCACCTGCGGCTCCTGCCACCTCCGGTGGTGGAGCATCGAACGCTCCGGCACCTTCTTCGGGTGGCGGATCCAGCTCGGCTCCGGCTCCCTCGGCTCCCGCACCGCCTCCTCCCCCCACCAGCGGTGGAGCGGCCGGTGCCATCCAGGCCGCCAAGACCCAGCTCGGCCGCATGTACCGCTACGGCGGATCGTCGCCTTCGACGGGCTTCGACTGCTCCGGTCTCATGATGTGGTCATGGGCCCAGGTCGGAGTGGGGTTGCCCCGCACGTCACGTGCCCAGTTCGCTGCGACCCAGCGGATCTCGATGTCGCAGATCCAGCCCGGTGACCTCGTGTTCTACGGGTCTCCCGTGTACCACGTGGGCATGTACGTCGGCGGCGGCATGATGATCGACTCGCCCCGCACCGGCAAGCCCGTGAGCATCCGACCCGTCGGCTACATCGGCACGGTGAGCGGAGTGGGCAGGGTCCGCTAGCCCTTCCGCTGCGGACACCGCAGCCCCGGTCGCCCTCCAGCGAGGATGGCACCCACAATCGAACACCCCCCGGAGGATCCGCCCGAACGGCGGGTCCTCTTCTCTTTTTGTCGTATCTCTTCTCGTCGTATCAGGCCCGGGCCCCACGGGCGTGTGGTCACTCGCGTGGGGGAAATGCCCATGCGACGAAATTGTGACATTTGGCGGATTTCCGTAACGAGGTTGTAATGAAACACATAGAACTGTCACGCTGTATGTCATGCGAACGCATACTCCTGTCCGTCACGTTCTTTCATTCTTCGTCATTGCATTTCTCGGCCTCGGTCTGGCGGTGCTCGAACCCTTCGGTGCATCCGCGGTAGCGGCATCACCGCGCTCGGCGACCGCCCCCGCCGCGCCGATGCCGCGCAACATCGGACTGATGGGTGTGATGCAGGCCGCCGGTTCGGTGCTCGGCCACCCCTACCGCTGGGGTGGAGCCTCGCCCGGCGGCTTCGACTGCTCGGGCCTGGTCCGTTGGTCCTTCGCCACCAGCGGCCGGTACCTGCCCCACAGCTCCGGCGCGCAGCGAGCCGCCACCACTCCCATCGGTGCGGGTCAGGCGATGGCCGGTGACCTGGTGTTCTTCGGCAACCCGACCTACCACGTGGGCATCTACATGGGAGCGGGCCTCATGATCCACGCACCGCGCGCCGGCAAGACCGTGAGCATCACCTCGATCCACAACATGGGCGCCACGCCGCAGTTCGGCCGGGTCAAGTAGCCGTTGGGCCGGGAAAGCCTGTCCCGGCCGACCGGTACCATGGGGTCGGTGAGTGCCGATGACCTCCTCGAAGGTCTGAACCCCGCCCAACACGAAGCCGTCATCCATCCCGAGGGGCCACTGCTGGTGGTCGCCGGGGCGGGTTCGGGCAAGACGCGGGTGCTCACCCACCGCATCGCCCACCTGATCCGCGACGGCGGGGTCTCGCCCTTCGAGATCCTCGCCATCACCTTCACCAACAAGGCAGCGGGCGAGATGCGCGAACGGGTCGCCCAACTCGTGGGCCCCGTCGCCGAGAAGATGTGGGTCTCCACCTTCCACTCGGCGTGTGTGCGGATCCTGCGGCGCGACGCCCACCTGCTGGGTTATCCGTCGCAGTTCTCGATCTACGACCAGGCCGACGCGGTGCGCCTCACCGGCTACGTGATCCGCGACCTCGAACTCAACCCCAAGCAGTTCCAGCCCCGAGCCACCCACGCGCGCATCTCCGCGGCCAAGAACGAGGGCCTGTCACCCGGTGACTTCGCGGAGTCCGCTGGGGTGGTCACCGAACGCAAGATCGCGCAGGTCTACACCGAGTACCAGGCCCGTCTGCGCGCCGCTGGCGCGATGGACTTCGATGACCTGCTGGCGGTCACCGTGGAGCTGTTCCGGGTCCACCCCGAGGTGTTGCACCACTACCAGCAGCGGTTCCGCCACGTGCTCGTCGACGAGTACCAGGACACCAACCCGGTGCAGAACGACCTGGTGATGCTCCTCGCCGAGGACCACCGCAACGTCTGCATAGTGGGCGACACCGACCAGTGCCTTCCTCCGGGCACGGCGGTGAGCACCCCGAACGGGCCGGTGCCGATCGAATCGATGGCCGTGGGCGACGAGTTGCTCGGCACGCTGGGGACCCACACGTTGGAACCAGCCAGGGTCACCGCAGTGACCGAGGGTCACTACGAGGGCTGGGTGGCGATCGTCGAAGCGGGCGATGTGACCCTCACCGGCACGCCCCACCATGTAGTTCCGGCTCAGATGGACGCGCTCGACGGAACCCACCTCGTCTACCTGATGTACCGGGAGGACCGCGGCTACCGGGTCGGCCGAACGAAGGCGCTGCGAGCCAATGGTCGCGGCGGCACCGATCTGGGCTTCAGGGTGCGCATGGCCCAGGAACACGGCGACAGGTTGTGGGTGCTGCGGGTCTGTGACGACCTCGCCGAGGCCGCCTACTACGAATCCTGGTTCGCAGCTTCCTATGGCTTGCCCACGGCGTGTTTCCATGCGGTCGGGCGGGACTCCTCCGCGCTGGACGACCGGCGCCTGGCAGACCTCTACGAGCAGCTCGACACCCAAACCGCAGCCAAGGAGTTGATGCACGACTACCTGTTGCACCCTGACCTGCCTCACTGCAGGCCCCAGAGTGGTGGACGCCGCCAGACCCTCAACCTCACGATGTTCTCCCATCACAGGGACCGCAAACCCGCACACCGGGTGCAGTGGTCATCCAACCGGGACGAGGTTGCCCAACGTCTGGAAGCGAAAGGCTTCGAGGTGCGGACGAACGGCTCGGACCGCAGCGGGTTCCGGTTCGAGACCGCGAGGGTCGACTACTCCGAGGCGCTTGCACTTGCCCGGGGTGTGGCGGGTGCGGGTGGGTTGGACTTGCGACGCCGGATGATGGTGGAGGGGATCGGCTACGACTTCACACCTTTGTCGCACCTGCGCCGCGGGATGCAGGTTCTCGTGGAGAGCGACGGCTCGCTCGAGCAGCGGACCGTCGACAGCGTGGAGTTCATGCACTACAGCGGCCCGGTGTTCGACCTCGAGGTCGACACAGCACACTCCTATGTCGCGGACCGCATGCTCGTGCACAACTCGATCTATGCCTTCCGCGCGGCCGACATCCGCAACATCTTGGAGTTCGAGAACACCTTCCCCGACGCCACCGTGGTGGTGCTGGAGCAGAACTACCGCTCCACCCAGACGATCCTCGACGCCGCCAACGCGGTGATCGCACACAATGCGCACCGCAAGCCCAAGGAGCTCTGGTCCGATTCCGGTCGGGGAGATCAGATCGTGCGGTTCCAGGGCGAGGACGAGACCGACGAGGCCCAGTGGGTGGCCCACAAGCTCGGCTCGCTGCACCAGCAGGGCGACGTGCGCTGGAGCGACATGGCGGTGTTCTACCGCACCAACGCCCAGAGCCGTGTGGTCGAGGAATCACTCATGCGAGCCGGCATCCCCTACCGGGTGGTGGGTGGCCCCCGCTTCTATGACCGCAAGGAGGTCAAGGACGCCCTGGCCTACCTGAAGGTGATCGTGAACCCCACCGACGAGGTGAGCGCCAAGCGCGTCGTCAACGTGCCCAAGCGCGGAGTGGGTGACCAGTCGGTGGGCCGTCTGGAGAGCTTCGCGCGCAGCCACGGAATCGGGTTCGTCGACGCCCTGCGGCGCTGGGACGAAGCGGGCGTGTCCCCGCGGTCGGCCAAGGGCATCGAGGCGTTCCTCGAGCTGATC
>JAMLGK010000035.1 GCA_023957995.1 Microthrixaceae bacterium
GTCCAGTAGGGAGTGCCACCCGTCGAGGTCGCAAGGCCGAGACCGACATGGTCATAGGTGGCGCTCAGGATGTTCGCCCGATGCCCCGGGGAGCTCATCCATCCGGCCATGACCGACGCAACCGATCGGTATCCGACAGCAACGTTCTCGCCCCAGCCGTTCCAGCCCGTGTAACCCGAGGCGGTGATCCGCTCGGACACACCCGAGCCGTTGCTGCCGGTGTGCGACATCGTCGAATGGGCAGCCTGGTCGGCCGAGTGGGCCTGTGCTGCGTCGTTGAGGGTGCCGCAGAGACCGAGCGGCGAAACACCGGCGTTGGCTCGCTGGGCGTTGATCGAAGCGATCATCTCGGTGCGCCAGGCCACCTCCGCAGGGCTCGACGGCGCACCGGGTGCATCATCGGCTGCCGGTGCTGGAGTGGGCCCCGGCGCTGGCGGAGCAGCTACGCACCCGGTTGCGAACAAGGCGAACACGAGCGCCGCTACGGCGGATCCACGGCGAGTCATGTACTGAACATCGGCACGCCGGGCCCAGCGCCTTGAGTTGGGCCTGCTCGGCCATGTGAGTTCGCTTCAGGCCGGCACGTCGGTGCTCGACGGGGGAGTGCCCTCGCTGGACTCGGACGGCTCGGGGCCGCCCTGGTCGAGGCGGAACGGGGGATACTCGTCTCGCATCAGGCTCACGTAGACGAGCACGCGGTACACCCAACGGTTGAGTCCCACCACCAGATCGAACAGCCCTTTGGGGTAGCGGCCGACGAACAGCAGCGACAAGGCCACGAACAACACCAGCAGCGGCAACAGTCCACCGAAGGGAACTCTCCAGTCGAGTCCTGACACCGCGTTGCCCATGGACCCACCGATGATGGCGAGCACGAAGAACTGGGGGATGGCGAGCAACCACCACTTCACGAGCACCAGCCCGCGGCTGAGGCGCTCCGGATGTGCGACCGACAGTGTCGCGGGGTAGTCGGGAGCTTCACCGAGCGTGAACGGTGGGTAGCGATCGGTGCCCAGCGCGCTGTAGCCGTAGTACATCACGCGCCAGGTCCAGCGCAGCACCCCCACGTTGAACTCGAACAGTGACCTCGGATAGCGAGCGGTGAAGAGGATCGCGAAGAACGCGATGAGCGTGACCACGAAGAACGCCACCCAGAGCACCGCCAACACGATGAAGTGCGGGATGAGCAGCAGCCACTTGACCAGCCAGAGCCATCGGCTCGGTGGCCCGTCGAGGCGGGCGTCGAGCTGCACCGGCGGGCCAGGGGAGGGCGGACCGGCCAGGTCGAAATGAGCCTGGCGTGCCAGACCGATCACACCGACGACGAGCAGCGTTGCACCCACCAACAAGGCGATGACCCCCGCCACGGCGAGACCCACCCCAACCCGCAGGACCCACGGTGACTTCGCGGCGATGGCGGCGTCGACACTCACGCCGCGTTCTGCGTCGGCGTTCATTATCACCACCGACCAGTTGCCGCTCTCGGGCTCCCACTCGAGGGTCTGGCGTCCCGGTCCGTGGGCCGACGCAACCCAGAAGTCTTCTCCGGTCGGCTCTCCCGAGGGTGCACCGCCGGCCTCGTAGCGGTACCTAACCGAGAACGGATCGAACGAGAGGTCCTCCACCGTGGCCCGCTCCACGCCCTTGAGGTAGCGAGCCACATCTGCCTGTGGGCCGATACCCACGAACACCGGGGATTCCGACGAGGACTCGACGTCCATGCGGATGGTCACGAAGTCGCCGAGGTCGAACCTGGTGTCGTTGTCGGTCGGATCGGCGCCGAGGTCGATCTCATCGGAGGTGATCGCGTACGACGTGGTCTCGAGACGCCCGTCAGGTGAGGTGAAGAACCCGTCACTGTCCTTCTGTGTGGCATCCGCTGCGATCAACAGCCCACCGCCGAGGAGTGGACCGAGCGAGAGCAGCGTGATGATGCCTCCGACGACGACCATCACCACCCACCCGACCGGTACCGAGCGGTGAGTGCCCTCGTTACCTCCCTTGCCTTGCTCTGCTGCGCTGGTGGGAGCTGCGGGTGACGTCATCGGCGGTCCTCGAGAGTGGTCGTAAGCCTGCGGTTTCGATCGTCACACGCGGTCGATGCGGTGGCAAGCACTCTGTTCGTCCCCGGCGCTCCCCGTCGGACGCCGCCGGGGAACCTGCACTACCGGCGATTCTCCCGCTCAGTCTCGGAGCTGTCTGAATCGGACCTGTGTGAATCCGAGTTGTCTGATTCGGAGTTGTGTGAATCGAAGCGGTGGGTGATCGAACGGCCCGTCGCCGCTCTGTACGCGATCTCGATCCCGAACGACAGAGCCACCAACCCGGCCGCGACCCCGGCGGCGACCCGGTCGCTGGGGCCGACCTCGATCGCAAGGGCGACCAGCGCCGACGCGCACGCGGTTGCACCGACGAGCGGCAGGACCCTGGAGTCGTCGTGTGAACGCAGTCGGAACTGGGCGAGGTTCACCGCCAGGAACACGATCAGGAAACCGGCGCTGCCCATGGTCGAGATCCGCCCCAGGTCCAAGGTGTTGGCCACGACAAGGGTCAGCACGCTGGTGATGAGCAGACCTTCGCTCGGTCCACCCCGCAGGGTGCGCCCGAACGGTTTCGGCAACTCACCTGAACGGGCGACGCTGAAGGTGAGCCGGGTTGCGCCGTAGAGGGTCGCATTGATCGCCGAAGCCGTCGACAACAACGCCGCCACGGCTATCACCGCGAAGCCCAGTTGGCCGAACTGCGGTCGTGCGGCCTCGGCGAGCGCGAAATCCTCCGCAGCGGTGATCTGGGAGGGTGAGAGGACGCCGATGGTCACGATCGCGACCAGGACGTACAGGACCGTGACCGAACCGACGGATATCGCAAAGGCTTTCGGAAGCGTCGAGCGGGGGTCGGTGACGTCCTCCGCGGAGTTGGAGATCAACTCGAAGCCCTCATAGGCGACGAAGATCAACATGCCGCCACCCACGATCGACAGAGGTGAAGCCCATTGCGCGGGCAGCAACCTGGCGTGGTCGACCGTTGTCAGTCCCGCAACGACGAACACGCCGAGGATCAGGATCTTGGCGGCCACGATCCATTCCTCGGCTCTTCCGATGGACGCTGCGCTGGCTGCATTGAGGACGGTGAGGGCGACCACGATGCCGGTCAGGGCGAGTTTGGCAGTCCAGCCCGGAGGGTCTCCCGGGACCAGCGTGACGAAGTAGTTGCCGAAGGCCGATGCGTACAGGGACAGCATGACGATGTAGCTGAGCCAGAGCAGCACGTTCAGGCCTCCGCTGGTGACCCCGCTGCCGAACGCCTCATTGATGTAGGTGATCGTTCCGCCGCGATCGGGAAACCGCACCGCCAACTTCGCATATGACGCTGCGGTGAGCCCTGCCACGATCCCGCCGATGGCGAACGCCACCGGCGCGCCACCTCGGGCGAGCTGGGCGGACAGCCCGAGTACCGCGAAGATCCCGCCGCCGACCATCCCGCCGACACCGATCGACACGACCGACCACAGTCCGATGCTGGTCCGGTCGCGTGTCCTGCCCATCTTGCAGCGACCCTACGGCGCTGTGGGTGCGGCCGCGTGAACGGGCCCAGCGAGCGCATCGGCGCCGTGACGGCTATCGGGTCGACGGTCCGGTCGATGTGTGCAACGAGGCCAGGAGGTCCTTCCACCACTGCGCCAGGCGGAGCTGGAACACCGACAGCTCGATGCCGTGGCGCGCTGCGTGTTCAGGGGGAAAGGCATCCCAGCCGACGTGTTCCACGGTCACCCGGGTCTGCTCGCCGACCTCCTCGAAGCGCACCGTCAGCTGGGTTTCCTGATCGGCCGCGAACGACTCCTCGCGCCACGACATCACCAGTAGTTCCGGTGGATCCCAGCAGCGGATCTCACCGACGGCGAACGCCGACCCGTCGGGGTAGGTCTCGACGAGCCGACCCGTCGGCCCCGGTTCGAAGGCGAGGGTGCCGGTGCGCCCTTCTGAGAACTGGAACAGTCCGTTGGGGCGCCACCAGGTGCCTATCTGAGTGGTGAAGGCCTCGAAGGCAACTTCAGGTGTGCTGTCCACGCGCAGCGCCACCATCACACGTGATCCGTTGGTCATTCCCTGCTCTCCAGATGGTCCCGGAACGCCGAGAGCTGGTCGACCCAGCCCTGCTCCGTGCGCGCCAGCCAGGCACGCAGATCGGCCATCGGCGCCGAATCCAGCGAGTAGATCCGCACGCGTGCGTCCAGTTCGTCGGACCGTTCCGAAACCACGCCGCTGCGACGCAGCACCCGGAGGTGCTTGCTCATCGCGGACGGAGTGACCCCGATGGTGGCCGCCAGTTCGCCTGACCGGTGGGGCCGGCGGGCGAGGAGCTCCACGGTTCTGCGCCGTACCGGATCGGCGAGCGACTCCAGCGTCGCGTCGAGTCTCTCAGCGGTGTTCGCGGTGGCCACGTCCGGTCCCTTCACATCCAGGACTGACACTCAGGACCAGGTGGTCGACTCGATCGGCTGCCCGATCGCCTGTTCGGCCTCGGCTCTCGAGACGTCGCGCACCCTCGCCGAGAAGGTCCAGCTGTGGCCCTCCGGGTCGAGTGCGCGGTAGGTGCGGTCACCGTAGAACTGGTCGGCAGGTTCCATCGAGATGGTCGCTCCGTTTGCGCGGGCATTGTCGCAATGGGCGTCCAGATCCGCAGCAGTGCCCGACAGCATCACGTGCACGCGTTGGGTGTTGGCACCCTCGATCGCGGCCGGGCTGCGCACCAGGCTCTCCCATTCAGCTCCGATCATCACGCGGCCCTCGCCTGCGCAGCTCATCTCCCAATGGCCCATTTCGGGTGCGTCGGGAGGTCCTTCGATCGCCATTGTCAGTTCGAAACCGAAAGCTCGCTCCAACCACTCGAGCGCTGCTTTGACATCCCGGTAGTAGACGCTGGAGGTGAAGGTGGGTTCTTCGTTCAACATGATCGCTCCCTCGAGAGGTGAAACCGACTACGACAGTCCCGGATCGGTGCCAGCGCAGCTGTTTGCTTGTCGAGAACATAATTGCCCAGATCAGACAATAACTCAACCTATTCGTGACTGGCAGAGGGGCATCCGAGTTCGGCCGGCGGGCGGGCCGGTAGCGTGGCCCGATCGAACGGCGAAGGGGGAAGCGATGCGCAAGCTGAGTGGCCAGGATGCTGCGTTCCTCTATGGGGAGACACCCAACTGGCACCTGCACGTGAGCGGTCTGATGGTGGTCGACGCTGCCGCTGCGCCCGAGGGATGGTCCTTCGAACGTTTCCGCGAGATCCTGATCTCCCGGATTCCCGAGGTGCCCCAGTTGAGGTGGCGGTACGTGGACGTGCCCTTCGGGATAGACCGGCCCAGCTGGGTCGAGGATCCCGACATGGACCCCGATTTCCACATCAGGCGTGTCGCCCTGCCCAAACCCGGCGGCGAACGTGAACTGGGTGAGGTCGTCGGCCGGCTCGTCTCCTACAAGCTGGACCGCTCGAAGCCACTCTGGGAGGCCTGGTGCATCGAGGGGCTCGAGGGCGGCCGGGTGGCGATCCTGCAGAAGATGCACCACGCCATCATCGACGGGGTCTCCGGCGCGGGACTTGCCGAGGTGCTGCTCGACATGGAGCCCACCCCGCGTGTGTCCTCGACAGAACTGCGCGATGAGATCAGCGCCGATCGGATCCCGAGCCAGGGCGAGATGTTCTTCCGGGGACTGGTGCACTCAGCGGTGCGCACCCCGGTTCGTTCGTTCCGGTTCATCAACCAGTCGGTGCGCCAGGTCGCGTCCGCGGTACCCGTGCTGCGG
The DNA here is from genome assembly GCA_023957995.1 of Microthrixaceae bacterium. Taxonomy (GTDB): domain Bacteria; phylum Actinomycetota; class Acidimicrobiia; order Acidimicrobiales; family Microtrichaceae; genus JAMLGJ01. Next base: position 5,799 of record JAMLGK010000035.1, read on the forward strand.
GGGGACCACCATGTGAGCCTGCCGCTGACGGCACCGAGGACGGTTTTCAACATCGACCCCACGCCGCGGCGTCAGTTCGCCACCGCAAGGGTGGAGCTCGCACGCGTCAAGGCGGTCAAGGACGCCTGCGGTGTGAAGCTCAACGACGTGGTGCTCTCGCTGTGTTCATCTGCCTTGCGGCGATACCTCCTGGACCATGACGGCCTGCCCGCCGCCACCCTGATCGCCTCATGCCCGGTCTCGCTTCGTACCGAGGACGACGAGACCGTCGGCAACAACCTCGGTTCGATGTTCGCCAGCCTCGCCTCTGACATCGATGACCCGCTCGAGCGGTTGATGACGATCCACGAATCGACCAAGTCGGCCAAGGAGATGCACCGGGCGATGGCCGCGCACCAGATCATGGGCCTGACCGAGACCACACCGCCGGGGCTGATCAGCCTCGCGGCCAGGATGTACACCAGTGCCGGTCTGGCCTCGCGCACGCCTCCCGCGGCATCCGTGGTGATCTCGAACGTGCCCGGGCCACCCTTCCAGCTCTATCTGGCAGGCGGACCGCTCGAGGCGCTCTACCCGATGGGACCGTTGCTGATGGGAATGAGCCTGAACATGACGGTCTTCTCGATCATGGAGAGCCTCGACTTCGGCATCATGAGCTGCCCCGACGTGGTGCCCGAACCCGACTCGATCGCCTCTGCCATCCCGGAAGCCCTCGATGAGCTCCAGGACGCCCTCTAGGGCGATTCAGGCCCGCTGGTCCGCTCCGCAGCCGGCAACGACGTCGTCGATCGTCTCCACGAGTGCGCCCGAGCCCATGTGGGTGACGTGTCCCTGGTGGACCCAGCGCACGTTGTCGGTTCCCCAGTGAGCGGCCAGGCGGCCCGCCTGTGCACACGGGTCGAGCAGCCTGTCGCTGAGCCCGGCGAGGATGTGCAGCCGCTCCGGAGGCGTGGCCGGCTCGAAGGACATCGGCGAGACCACCTGGTGAAGGGTGCGTGACGACGCATCCAGGCGAACGAACGCGGCCTCGTTTCGCATCATGTGCGGGGTCTGGCGATGGAACACATCCGGGAAGTCCACCGCGGGGACCAGGCCCGCGACTCCGCCGAGGGGCTCCTCCAGGCCGGCCACCAGCGCGGCCACTCCACCTCCGAGGGAAAGACCGACCAGGGCCACGCCGCTCGGTTGCTGGTCGCGCACCCATCCGAGCAGGCACCTCACGTCGTAGGCGGACTGTGCGAGGCCGTGGACGTTGTCGAGCACGTCGAGGGTGGGGAACCCCGTGGTGGCCGCGATCCGCGGTCGGCGAGACGCGTGCAGGGGGAGCAGTGGCATCACGACGTTGCAGCCGAGATCCTCGTGGAGGTGCTTGGCCCGGAAGACCCGCTGGTCCACCAGCAGGCGGCCCTGTTCGGTCCCGTGCAGCACCACCACCCACGGCCGGGGTTGGTCTCCTTCGTGGCGCAGCAGCCAGGCGGAGCCGCGGTGGTTGCGGTCATAGGACATCCACCGCTCTGCGCCCGGATCGTCGGGGTCGGGCTGCCAGGTGCTCGTCCAGCGGAGTTGCTCCCACCGCAGCCCCAGCCGTTCCCAGCGGCGCACGTCCCGCGCATCGATGTCGGAGGGAGGGTTCGGGGTCGCGTGGAAGCTGCGTGGATCATCGAGCCAACCTCGCTGCTCGAACAGTTCGAGGGCTTCGTCCACCTCGCCGGCGATGCGTTCCCAGGCCTCGTCGGTGGGTGGGTTCCGGGTGATCTTGAACCCGGCCAGCACCACCTCGTCGGCCAGCACCGACACCGCAGCGAGCGCTGATGCACCGGGCCTGGGGATTCCTGCGGAGCGGTGCATCCGACGGCGGTGGATGAACCGTGGGGGAGTGAAGTAGGCCGCGGATCGGAGCAGGGCCTTCGGCAACGCGCCCAGCTTGAGTTCGGGCTGGGGGGAAGTCGGTGCGCCGCTCGGCGCGACTGTCACGGAGTGATCGGACACGTGGTTCCCCCTCGGCTACCAACTGCAGCGGGTCCCACAGTAGCTACAGCCCGCGCCACCAGCACCGATGTGCCGGTCGCGCGTGTGCCAGTCATCCGTGGGCCAGGCATCCATGTGCCGGGAGTCCAAGTTCCAGTCATCCATGTTTCGATCATCCAGGCGCCGATCACGTATGTGACCGTCGACACAGCAGCGGCGCGGGGTGGTCGCAGCGGTCATCATTCACCGCATGCAGACCTCCTCAGCACCTGAGCAGAAGCAGATCGTCGACCCAGAGGCACTGCGGGAGCGGTATCGCATCGAGCGGGACAAGCGTCTGAG
>JAMLGK010000036.1 GCA_023957995.1 Microthrixaceae bacterium
GACCGCGTTGTGACGCCCGATGTCCTCGCGCACCACACACGCCCGGCCATCGGGTGAGAGAACCGCTGCGGCGTGGCTCCCGCCGGTGGACCTGAACAGCTCCTGGTCTGCCGCCACCCACTCGGTGACCGACGAGAGCACATCGGCCGACAGTGGAGCGCCGACCGGGAGGCGGTCCAGTCGCTCGAGCAGTCGATCGACGGTGTCGGTTCCGCAGATCCCGCACGACGACGTCATCGGGTTGAGCCGGGGTTCGACGGGCCGGCCACGCCCCGAGGTCTCCACGGTCACCACGTTGAAGCCGGCGTCGACCGCAGATCCGGTGGCGCAGTAGCGGATCCCCCGGAGCTCGACACCGTCGAGGAGGCCTTCGGCGTGACACCACCCGACCGCCAGCTCGAAGTCGTGGCCCGGCGTGCGCATGGTGGTGGCGACGGTCGTCCCGTCGACGCGGATCTCGAGCGGCTCCTCGACCAGGAGTCGTTGGTGCGCCCGCCCCTGGTCGGCGGGGCTGGCGACCCCACCCTCGGCCCCAGCGATCGCGAAGCGCCTGACGAGCCGGCTCTCGGTGCGGGATCGGGCCACTGCGTCAGCCTACGAGGGCCAAGGATCCCCGCGACCGCGGAACCATGCGCGACCCTGCTGACATAAGTAAGACATTCTTCCAATCTTGTGCGATACTCCGCTTCATGGGCCCACCTCGCCCCGACCCAGCGCTCCCACACCCCGAGGAGATGGGACCCGACCCCAACCTCGGGATCCTCCTGAGGAACCCCTACCTGGAGTTCTCCTCACAGCTCCTGGATCACCTCCGCACCGTGGGCTACGACGACCTCCGGCCCGCTCACCTGGTCGTCTTCCAACACATCGACCCGGCCGGCTCGAGGATCACCGACCTCGCCCGACGGGCGCAGATGACCAAGCCGTCGATCTCCTACCTCGTCGAACAACTGGAGACACGCGGCTATCTGGAACGAACCGATGATCCCAGCGACGGCCGGGCGAGGCTCGTCCACCTCACAACGCGCGGGTGGAGCCAGATCACCGATGCGCTCAGCCACATCGCCTCCATGGAGGCGGAGCTGGCCACCGCGCTCGGACCCCGCCGGATGTCGACCCTGCGGCGGCTGCTCCAGGAGCTCCAACAGACCATGGAGGATCGAAGAACATGATCTGGCCGTCCACGATCCATCACGTCGCCCTGAGCGTCACCGACCGCGATCGCAGTGCGGACTGGTACCGCCAGGTGCTCGGCTTCGAGGAACTGTTCCGGGAGGAGTCCGAGGAGCGCCGCGCCTGCGTCATGCGCTTCGCCGACGGCCACTACAGCGTCGGGCTCGTCGAGCACTCGGGACAGCGGGATGACTTCGACGCCCGCCGGACCGGGCTGGACCACCTCGCCTTCACCGTCGAGACCCGAACCGACCTCGACCGGTGGGCCCTCCGCCTCGACCGGCAGGGTGTCGAGCACTCAGGCGTGCTGGAGATTCCCGTCGGAGCGATCCTCAACCTCCGGGATCCCGACGGAATCGCGCTCGCCCTGTTCTGGGACGATCCCGACCGGGAACGCCACCGAGGACCGGAGACCCCGTCGGGTCACAGCGCGGCCAGCTCCGATGCGCCGTAGACCAGGGCCAGCACCACGATCATCGTTCCGAACAGCAACCTCACCGTGCGTTCCGAGGACCCGATGGTGAGGTGTGCTCCGATCCGGGCGCCGGGCACGACGCCCACCATGAGGGGCAGGGCGTAGGACCAGTCGATGTGGCCCAGC
>JAMLGK010000004.1 GCA_023957995.1 Microthrixaceae bacterium
GCCAGTAGCCGGGGTGCGACACAGCGAGCCTGTCCCGCACTCCTGCTCGGACCGCTTCGACCAGAGCCGGCTCGCTCGGGTCGACCCGACGGTCGCGGATGGCCGAGGCGAGCGCTGCCTCGTCGGCCATGCCCAACGACTCCAGGCGCTGGCGATGCCGCAGCTCCAGTTCGTCGCCGAGTTCGACCTCACGCTGCACCATCAGCACCACGTTGCGGGCCACACGCATGTGGAATGCGTCCGATCCCTCGAGCGTGCCCCGGTGATCGTCGAGGTGCTCCGAAACGGCCTCCAGGAGTTCCGACGCGGTCGGGCGACCCTGCGAGCCGACAGGATGCTCAGAGGTCGCTGTGGGTGGCTCCGATGGACTCGCACCCGACACGATCTGCAGGAGGTCCTCCTCGCATTCCGCGACCCGACGCCCGATCGCGGCCAACTCCACCGAACGGTGGGCGCCCGAGAGGTGCACCGAGGCCTGCAGCACGCAGATCAGACCCCAACGCAGACACGCATAGGCCTCCCACCAGTCGAGTTCAGCGGGCTCCGGGCGTTCGCCACCGCCGCGTTCGTATCCCTCCAGCAACTGGGCGACGGATCCCACGCCCCCTGCCCGCTGGGGCGATCCGAAGCGCCAGGCCCGTGCGCAGAACCACCCGAGATCCTCGACCGGCGAGCCGAGATGTGCGAGTTCCCAGTCGAGCACGCCGCGCAGACCCCCGGGGTCGATCAGGAGGTTCCCCATCCGCAGGTCTCCGTGCACGACAGCGGTCCTCCGGTCATCGGGACGGTTGTCGGCCAACCAGCACAGTCCCAGCTCGAGAGCCGGGTGGGGTTCGCCCAGAGCATCGAGGAGCCGCACCATCGATTCGAGAGGCTCGGGTGCGCTGCCGCCCGGCAGAGCGCCCGGATCGATCGAGTGGATCCGTGCACAGGCCTCACCCACCTGACCCGCAAGCTGACCTCGCACTGCGTCGAAGGCCGGATCGGAGTGGATACGCCCGGGGAGCGATTCGCCGGGCAGTCGCGACAGCACCGCGAACCCGGCGCCATCCTCGGCACGACCCGAAGCGAGTACGCGGGGCACCGGCACGCCGGCCTCACCGGCTGCTGCGACCAGGTTCGCCTGTTCCGTCATGGCGAGGTTCGCCCCGGCAGAACCCGGTCGTTCCTGTTGGAGCACGACCTCCGCCAGATCGTCGGCTCCCGGGGAACCGACCCGGAGCATCCAGGTCAGCCGCGACGCGCCACCCGACAAGCGCCGCCGGTCGATCACCGAGAGCTCTGTGACCGGCACCCCGGTCTCCGCCGCCACCGCTCTCAGCACCGCATCGGTTGCCTCCGCGCAAGGGCCTCCAGCACTGCTCATGTATCGCTCCCGGTCACGGGTCCGCTCCCGTTGGCGGCGGTCACGTCCCCAACGGTTCCCTCACGGGAGCCGACCCTGTCGGACTCGTCGCGTATGTCACCGACGATGGCCTCGAGCAGGTCCTCCATGGTCACCAGCCCGAGTATCTCCGCGGGACCATCGGCACCGTCGGGCGACCTCTGCACGACCGCCACGTGCCGACGGGCGCGCCGCATCTTGAAAAGCACGTCGGGCAACGACTCTCCGGGAGCGACCCTCAGCGCCACCCGGACCACCCCAGCGGGCAGCAGGTCATCCGATTCGAGCTCCTGGTGGGCCAGCAGATCCTTCACGTGGAGGAAGCCGACAACACCCCCGTCGTCGGTGACCAGCACCCTCGAGTGACCCGAGCGGGCCAGGAGGTCCTCGGCCTCGGCGATCGAAGCGGTCGCGGGGACCGTGACGAGATCGTCCGCGGCCGCCATCACGTCTGCCACAGAGAGTCTGCGGAACGACAGTGCCCCCGAGAGGCGACCCGCCTCGGTTGCATCCAGTTGGCCTCCGGCGGCCGCCTCGTCGAGCATCGCGCCGAGTTCCTCGGGCGTGTGCGCCTGGGTGAGTTCGTCGGCGGGCTCTATGCGCAACAGCCGCGTTCCCAGCACTCCGAGTCCGTTGAGCGCCCAGACCACCGGTCGCAACAGCAGTGTGACCGCCCGGTGGATCGGGGCCAGGGCCACCAGCGTTGCCTCGGGACTCGCCAGGGCAACCGACTTGGGGACCATCTCGCCGGCCACCATGTGAACGAAGGACAACAGGGTGAGGGCGATCGCGAGGCCGATCACCGCCGAGGCCCCTTCGGGCAGCGCGCTCTCGTGCAGCAACCCCTCGATGGCCCCTCCCAGCACTGGCTCCACGATCCAACCCAGCATCAGCGACATCGCGGTGATGCCCAACTGGCACGCTGCCAGCTGCACGTTGAGGGATCGCATGCCGGCGAGGGCCGACACGGCGCCCATCCGGCCGTCCTCCACCCACTGTTCGATCCTGCCGCGACGCGCTGCGAGCAGTGAGAACTCCACCGCCACGAAGAAGCCGTTCGCCGCGATGAGCACGAGTCCCACCAACACCAGCACCCAGCGGGTCACGACGGCTCACTTCCGTCGTCGGGGACCGGGGCCGGCGCCACGAGGCGCAGGGTGGCGATCCGTTGGCGGTCCATCCGCACCACGTCGAAGTTCCAACCAGAGTCGCTGAAGGAGTCCCCCACCGCAGGAATGCGTCCCAGCCGATCCAGGGCGAACCCGGCGAGGGTCTCGTAGTCGCCCTCGGGAATCCGGAAGCCGCACGCCTCCTCGACCTCGTCGGGGTGCAACCGACCCGAGAGGAGATGCGCTCCCCGCCAGTGCCTGACGGTGGGGGTTCCCACATCGAGGTCGTGCTCATCGGCGATGTCGCCGACGATCTCCTCCACCAGGTCCTCGACGGTGACGATTCCTGCTGTGCCGCCGTACTCGTCGAGCACGACGGCGAGGTGTGCCCCCTGCATCGAGAGCTCGTCGAGGAGATCGTCGAGCAGCTTCGACTCGGGCACCATGGGAACCGGTTTCACCAACACGGTCAGCGGCTGTTCGCGACGCTCACCGCGAGGCAGGGTGAGCACGTCCTTGACGTGTACGACCCCCTGGATCGAGTCGAGATCGCCGTCGTGGAGGGGAAAGCGCGAGATGCCCGACTCCGCCGAACGGTCCAGCAGGTCACCGACGGTGTCCTCGGTGGTGAGCGTCTTGAGCGCCACCCGAGGGGTGAGCGCATCGGCGGCGGTCTTGTCCCCGAAGCGGAAGGTCCTATCGAGCAATCGCGCCGTCTGGGATCGGAGGGTGCCGCCCTCGCTGCTCGTGCGCACCAGGCGCCTCAGTTCTTCGCGGCTCCGAACCGTGGAGAGCTCCTCGGTCGGTTCCACCCCCACCGCACGCAGGATCGCGTTCGCGGTGGTGTTGCAGACCGCTATCACCGGACGGAACAGCGTTGCGTAGATCCGGAATCCCTGCGCCAACCCGAGCGTGGTCTCGAGCGGTCGCGCCACGGCGATCGACTTGGGGATCAGCTCCCCCACCACCATCTGGATGACCGTGGTGAGCGCCAGGGCGACCACCACCGACACTGCGAGCGCTGCGGCATCGCCCACGATTCCGGCCATCAGCGGTTCCATGGCCACCGCGAACACGGGCTCGGCCAGCAGGCCGAGAGCCAGGCTCGTGATGGTGATTCCGAGCTGCGCACCGGAGAGGTTGAACGACAGTCGGGCCAGCAGACCCAGCGCAACCGTTGCACGCCGCCCACCGGCTTCGGCCGCCAGGTCCAGCCGTGTGCGGTCCACCGCCACCAGCGCGAACTCCGCCGCGACGAAGAAGGCGTTGGCGAGGACCAACACGAGCGCGGCCGCGAGTCCGAGACCAAGGCTCACAGTTGGTTCACCATCGGACTGCGTCGGGCACGACCCAGACACTAACGACCGGCGGAGGCCAACCGCTTCGCCCGCACGGACAGCCGGTACTCTCTCGAACGTGTCGACCGAAACACCAGGCAGGACCCCGGGCCGCCAGCGCCGTCGCGCGGATGCCGTGCGAGCCGCGGCCCGACTGGCGAAGGTGAGTGGTTCGGCTCTCGCCGATGTGGACCTCACCCTGGCGCAGTACCGCGTGCTGGTGTTCCTCGACGCGGGCCCACGACCGGCGTCCCACGTCGCACGGCTGTTGGATGTGGCTCCGTCCACCGTCACCTCGGTGGTGGACGGCCTGTGCAATCGAGGACTGGTTCACCGTGGCGAGGATGCCAAGGACCGCCGCCGCGTGGTGCTGTCGCTCACCGATCACGGATGCGAGATGGTCACCAGGGGCGACCAGGTGGTGGCGGATCGGCTGGGACGACTGCTGGAGAGGCTGCCGGCCGCCGACGCGGAGACGGCGCTGCGTGGACTCGAGAGCCTGAACGCTGCAATGGAGGACTACCTGACCGAGACCTTCGGAACACCGCACACCTGATGTCCACCACGGAACCGGCGCACCCGGTGCTCTCGCTGCGCGGGGTCGCCTTCGAGCGTGCCGGTCGCAGCATCCTGCGATCGGTCGACTGGGAGGTGGGCGAAGGGCAACGCTGGGTGGTGCTCGGGCCGAACGGTTGCGGTAAGACCACGCTGGCGCGCATCGCGACGATGTGGGAACACCCTTCGGGCGGCGAGATCGAACTGCTCGGCGAGCGCCTCGGCAACACAGATGTGCGCAGCCTCCGCCGGCGGGTCTCATTGGTGAGCGCTGCCATGGCCGACATGGTGAGGCCCGCGCTCACGGCGCTCGAGGTGGTGGTCTGCGCCCGCTTCGCCGCTCTTGAACCCTGGTGGCACAGCTACTCCGACGCCGACATGGAACGCGCAGCGGCGATGTTGGCCGACCAGGGACTGGCAGATTTCAGCGGACGTGCATTCGGAACACTCTCATCGGGTGAACGACAACGGGTGCTGCTGGCCCGGGCGGTCATGTCCCGACCCGAGTTCCTGGTGCTGGACGAGCCGAGTGCCGGACTCGACCTCGCAGGACGCGAACAACTGCTGGAACGCCTCGATGTCCTGGCCTCGGACCCCGGGGCGGCCCCGACCGTGCTGGTCACACATCACGTCGAGGAGATCCCGCCCTCCTACACCCATGTCCTGGCATTGCGGGAGGGTCGGACGCTGGCCAGCGGACCACTGGACGACACACTCTCGGACGAACTCCTCTCGGCGTGTTTCGGACTGTCCGTGCGCCTCGACCGCCATGACTCACCCAGCGGAGTGCGGTATTCCGCTCGACAGGACCGCTGACGGGAGGACGACCGCTGCAAAGGCGGTCGTCGCTCAGGAAGCCAGTCGGGCGATCAACCTGGGTCTGCTCGCCTCGATCTCGTCCCTCAGCATCCGTTCCAGCATGGGCACCCAGAGGGATCCGCCGTAGTGCAGCGACATGTCCAGGTCGGCACCCTTGCCTGACGGTCGCACCTCTGCGGTGAGGGTCCAGGGGCTGTGGTCCCGGCCGTCGAGTTCGCGGCGGGCGAACCGGACCAGGCGAGGGGGCTCGTGGAGTTCCCGAACCATTCGCAGGCGTTTGGAGCGCCGGAGTGGACCGAAGCTGGCGCGCAGGTCGACCATCCAGGCAGGACCCGGGTCATCAGCCACCGATGGGGCCGGTTGCACCCGTCCGACGATGTCGAGCCATTCGCCGTAGCCGTCGAGGGAGTCCACCTCCGCGAACAGTGCACCGGGCGGTGAGTCGGTACAGAGTTCCGCAGCGATGTTCACCGGACCATTGTCTCGCGTCGCGGTGGCGCTCAGCCACCTCCGCCGGAACCCGCCGGCTGGGTGGTGGTCGGAACGCTGCTCGGTGCGACGCCCGACGCGCCGGGAGCCGGCGCGGCCGGAGGTGACGCCAGAGCGGCCAGCGCCTCGGCCGGGGTCGGCGCCTGCACGATCTGGACCATCGGCCGCGAGCCGTAGGTGGCCTTGAGCAACGGATAGGGGTTGACCGCCTCGCCGCCATCGGGATGGACCTCGAAGTGCAGATGCGGAGAGGTGCCCTTGGCATTGCCGGTGTCGCCGACGTAGCCGACGACATCGCCGGCGTTGACCCTCACACCGTCGGTCATCCCCTCGGCGAACGCGATCAGGTGTGCGTAGTAGTAGTGCGTTCCGGAATCACCTTCGAGCCAGAGGCGCATGCCCCCGAGGCCGGCCACTCCCACCCGATCGAGCACTCCGCTCTCGGAGGCCACGAGCGGAGTTCCCATGGGTGCGAAGATGTCGGTTCCCTGATGCCAGTGGGCCGAGGTGGTGCCCGTCATCCGCGGATAGCCCCACGAGTCGATGAACTCGACCTCTCCCTGCACCGGGAACACGAAGCCCGCCACGTAGACCTGGGCGCCGGCCTCATAGGCCTTCAGTGCCCGGGCATCCTCGAGGGTCTGTTGGAGCGTCTCCACGAACAGCTCGTTGGCCGCAGCGTACTGACGGCGGAGCTTCGTCATCTTGGCGAGCAGCACCCGCTGATGGCCGTCGAGGTTCTCCTGCGCTGCCTCGTGGCGCTCGAGGAGGTCCTGGTCAGACTCGACGACACTGTCGAGCAACTCACGCGCCACACCGAGGCGGACCGGGTCGCCGGTTCGCACCAGGGTCAGGCGATCGCCCGTGGAGCCGTTGACGAACGCGTCGACCGTGTGGTCGCGCAGTTCGAGCTCCACCTCGGCCGCCTTGGCAAGGTTTGCCCGGCTGACCGAGTCGAGCGCTCCGAGCTCCTCCTCGAGGAGATCGATCTGTGTCTGGATCTCCGACATCTGTCCGCGCATCCCCTGGAGCAGGTCCATCCGGGATTCGAGCTGCGCCCTGATCTCGGCGACCTTGCTCTCGAGGATCTGGTTGGTGCCGGGATCGAACTCCCCCTGGAACACCGACAGCTCGCCACCATCACCGGGGCCCGGGTCGAACAGGATCGGTGCCCTCGGATCGTTCGCCAACTCCGGAGGGATCGTCACCGGCGAAGGTGGCACCACCGGTGTGGGCGCGACGGTGGTCGTCGTGGCAGGAGGTGTGCTCCCGGGCACGGTCGTACTGCTCGACGAGGGCGTCGTGGTCGACGTGGTGGAGGGGTCGACGGTGGTCGTGGTGGTCGATTCGCCAGCGGGGCCATCGGCTGTGGAGTCGTCCTCCTGCGCGCCCACCGCCCCGATCGGAACCAGTACGGCGACAGCCGTGAGCGCAGCGGTGAGAATCTGCGGTCGTTTGGACAAAACCTCTACCTCTTGTGCGCAGCCGGGTGACTCAGCCTGATCGGGTCGCGACCCCACTCCCACAGCTCGCCCGAAGAGCGCTTGCTCCCCTGGGGAAACGCGGATCCCGCGGTGAAAATGTAGCGAAAGTCACTTGGAACAGCCACATCGGCGCACCGGGCAGATTTCTGTAGCACGGGCCGAACGAATCATTTGCCCACAGCGGGCCACAACCCTGCGGAGGAGGTGTCCTCAGAGGGCCACGCCGTCGTCGCCCAGACGGTCGATCAACAGCAACAGGGCTCCGCAGAGAACCCCGAGCAGCACCGACAATGCCATCGCCTGACCCATACCGGACTGCCCGGGCCTGGACAGGAGTCGCTCGATGGCCACGGGCATGGTCGGGGTGCTGCGCCTGGCCACGAACACCGTCGCTCCGAACTCGCCGAGAGCAGCGATGAGCGCCAGGCCCGCCGCTGCCGCCACAGCAGGACGAACCAGCGGAAGTTCCACCCGCCACCACACCGACCGGTGCGATGCACCCGCCAACAGCGCGACCTCGCGGTACTCGGGCGGCAGGCCGCCCAGGGCCGGCGCGACGCCCCTGACCACCAACGGCAACGCCACCAGCGCCTGTGCGGCCACGACCAACCACATCGACCCGCGCAGCTCCAGGGGCAGGTGGCGGCCGACCAGCAGCAGACCCAGACCGATCGTGGTGGCCGATACGGCGAGGGGCAACAACAGCACCCTGGCGGCGAACCCCGACCGGTCCGCGACCACCGCCCTTGCCGCAGGAACTCCCAGCAAGACCGCGACCAACGCAGCCGGCACAGCGGCCAGCAGCGACGCTTTCACCGCGGACAGAGGATCCACCGCTATCGAGGTTCCACTGACCGCCGACCCGAGGTCGACCCAGTTGGCGAACCCGAACCCGTCGCCGACGCGCATCGAGCGTTCGACCAGCGCCGCCAACGGAAGCACCGAAACGATGCCCACCGCAGCGACCACCCACAGCACCGAGAGGCGTTCGGCCGAGGTAGCTGCGCGCCTGGGAGCGATGCGCGCCCTTCCGGAGGCGCTCCCCGCGTAGCTCTGTCCGGTCCCCCACAACGCCAGGACCGCGAACACGGTGGCGGCCTGGATCCCCGCCAGTACCGCGGCGCCGGGAAGATCGAACTGCCTCGTGGCCCGGGTCCACATCTCGACCTCGATGGTGGTGACCCAACCACCGCCGAGCACCACGATCACCCCGAAGCTGGTGAGGCAGAAAAGGAACACGATCACCGACGCGGCGCGCAAGGAGGGAGCCACCAGCGGTAGCAGCACCGTTCGTTTCACCCGGCGAGGACTCAGCCCCGCCAGCCGCGCCGAGTCCTCGAGGTCCGCATCCACCGCCGCCATGGCAGTGCCGGTGATCCTCACCACCACAGCCAGGTTGAAGCAGACATGCGCGGCAATGATCGCCCACCATGTTCCCCGCAGGTCCACCGGGCCCGTCGGACCGAGCAGGGAGGCGAATGCAGCGGCCACCACGACCGATGGCAACACGAACGGAATGGTGGCCACCGTTCGCAGCAACCGTCGGCCCCTGAACTCCCTGCGGTAGAGCACGTAGGCCACGGGCAGTCCCACCACGACGGCCGCGATCGTGCTGGCCGCCGCCTGCCCGACGGTGAGAGCAACCAGCCGCCAGGTCCTCGACTGACCGAGAATCCGGCTCAGGGCCTCCAGGCTGAACTGACCGTCCACCCACACCGCTCGCAGCAGTACCGAGGCAAGCGGTGCGAGGACGGCCAACACGACCACCAGCACCGCTACCGCACCCGAGCGCTGCCCCGCCGGGGACCGCCGGGCGGACCGTGCGCCTCTCCAACGAGACCCCGAACGGTGCGTGGGGACTACTCCATCGTGGATCGCCACTGCTCGAGCCATTCATCTCGGTGATCGGCCACCGCTTCGGCGTCGACCACGATGGGATCCTCCGGCCGCGGAGCCCACTTCCGGAACTCCTCGGGCAGCTCCACGTCGGTGACGGGATACACGAAGTTCGCCAGTGGCAATGATTGCTGCCACTGGTCGCTCAGCATGAAGTCCAGCAGTTCGCGGGCCAGTTCGGGGTTCTCCGCGCCGGCCAGGATGCCGGCGTACTCCACCTGGGAAACGCAGGTCTGCTCCAACACGCCCGAGGACGGCTCATCCACCGCTCCCTCGCCGAAGACCACCTCGGCAGGCGGACTGCTCGCATAGGAGACGACGAGTGGGCGGTCTCCACCGCTGACGGTGTAGTCGTTGTAGTACGCGTCGTCCCAGCTCGGCGCCACCCGAGCGCCGTTGTCCCGGAGACGCTGCCAGTAGTCGATCCACCCCTCGTCACCGAACAACTCGATCGAACCCAGCATGAACGCCATACCGGGGGACGAATTGACCGGATTCTCGACCACGAGGTGGTCACGGTACCGATCCAGGGTCAGGTCCTCGAAGGACTCCGGAGGAGCGATCCCCTCGCTCTCGTACCAGCCGCGGTCGACGTTCACGCACACCTCAGAGGTGTCGATCGGGGTGAGGGTGTCGACCACCTCAGCGGGAGGATCGAGGTCGTCGGAGAGTTCTCCGACGGCATCGGGCCGGTATGCGACCAGGAATCCATCCTCGGCAGCCTCCGCCGCGGTGGTGTTGTCGATCCCGAAGATGACGTCGGCCTCGGGAGATCCGGCGTTGAGCAACGCTCCCGCGAGCATGGCGCCGGAGTCGCCTGCCTGGACCACCTCGATGCTCGCCCCGGTCTGTTCGCGGAACGCCTCAGCAGTCTCGTCTGCCAGGGCGAAGGAGTCGTAGGTGAGCAGTCGGACCACCCGGTCCTCCCCTGACCCCGTGCCCGATTCGGCTTCCCCGGAACCTGAACATCCCGCCGACAGAGCCACCAGGAGAAGTCCTGTCAGTGACAGCAGGGCGCGCTGCCCTGAGAGAGCCATCGCGCGGCGGGGGTTCCGTCTGCTCCGCCGATCGGACCCTGAATCGGTGGATTCCGTGGTATCGGTCGATGTCGTCGATGTCACTGTTCACTCTCCTCGTGGGTCGCGGTCCCACCGTTGCGGATCGATCCTTCGGTTCGTCGGTCGGCGGCACTGCTGTCCTCGCCCGCCACGAGCACGGTCAGAACCCCCGTGGTCAGCGAGAACTCGGCCCTCGGGTCCTTGAACACGTTCGAGACTCCCAGCGTTGAGCCAGGTTCCAGGTGTGCCCGGTCGAGCGGCCAGCGCATACCGCTGACCGTCAACCCGTCCACCGGACCGTGAAGGGCCAACAACGTGGCGATGGCACCCACGGGAGCCGACAACTCGCGCGATCCGTGAACCGGAAACACCCGGGTGTCTCCGAGCACCGCTGTCACGCGCAGCGCGGAATACCGGGGCGAACAGATCACCGCCACGCTGGCCAACAGGTGATCCATGCGTCCGCCGTCGCTGCCGATGACGAGGAGGTCGGCCGGCGCGGCGGTGGGTCGTTGACCGGCCTGTTCGGGCCACACACCGCGGAGCCTCTCGAGTGCCCGGTCGAGCGCGATCTCCAGATCGGTGGCGTCCTTGTCGACATCGTGACGCTCAACGGTCGTTCCGGAGGCTCGGGCGCTCTCGAGCAGACCGGGCGCCACCGAGTCCATGTCCCCGACGACCAGGTCGCAGTGCAGCCCCGCAGCCGTGCAACCGGCGAGTCCGGAGTCGGCCGCGATCACGAAGTCGACGTCCACGCCTGTGAGCGCTTCACGGATCTGCTCCGTCGGGGTGGGACCCCCTCCGAAGACCACGGTCGTGGTCAAGACTTTTCCCTCCGCTGGCATTACCCAGATCAGGTTTCCGGAGGTGCCGTCAAGGGCACCTCACGAGGGTCGGTGGCGGCAGCCACCCTCTCAGCCCGGTTCCCCGAGCTCCCCTTGCGGTCGTCGTGGACGTTAGCCGGTCAGATCTCGACGTGGGAACCGACTTCCACCACCTGTCCCGGTGGTAGTCCGAAGAAGCGCGATGCCGGCGCGGCCGAACGCAGCTGGATCGCGAACAACCGCTCCCGCCAGGGTGCCATCGTGTGGCGCGGTGTCGGGATCACCGTTTCGCGCCCGATGAAGAACGTGACCGAGCCCACGTCCTGTGCGACACCGTCCACGACGAGCCCGTCGATCGAACCGACCACGTCGGGTTTCTCCATGTAGCCGTGGCTCAACACCACCTGGTGGACTCCGCGGCCGATGTGTTCGACCGAGACCGCAGGTCCTGTGCCGTATGCCTCGGCACCGACGTGGACCGCAACCAGCAGCACCGTCTCGTGCATCGTGTGGTTGTGCGCCGTGTTGGTCCGCAGGGCGGGCGGTGCCACCCTCTGGCGGCTGTAGAGGAACACCGCGGTGCCCGGCACACGGATCAGGTCCTCGGGCAGCTCGGCGAGGAACTCGCCGATCTCCGTGGCCCCGGCGTCGAGGCGCTCGCCCACGGCCCGGCGACCGGTTCGCCAGGTGGTCATCATCATGATGATCACCAGCGCCACCGCTATCGGGAACCAACCTCCGCTCGGGATCTTGAACACGTTGGCGCCGAAGAAGCCGAGGTCGAGCACCGCGAACGGTATGCAGACCCCCAGGGCCTTGGCCGTGCTCCAACCCCACTTGTTACGAGCCAGCACGAAGAACAGCAGGGTCGTGATACCCATCGTGGCTGTGACGGCGATCCCGTATGCAGCCGCCAGCGAGGCCGAGCTCCCGAACGCGATCACCAACCCGATGCAGCCGATCGCCAGCAGCCAGTTGACCGTCGGCAGATAGACCTGCCCTGAATGTGCTGCGGAGGTGTGCTTGACCGTGAGCCGTGGCAGGTAGTCGAGTTGGGCGGCCTGAACGGTCAGGGAGAAGGCACCCGAGATCAGCGCCTGTGATGCGATGACCGTGGCGAAGGTGGCGAGGATCACCATCGGCCAGCGACTCCAGTCCGGCCCCATGGTGAACAACGGATTGTGGATCGCCTCGGGTTGCGAGATCAGCAGGGCACCCTGGCCGAAGTAGTTGAGCACCAGGGCCGGGAAGGCAACCATGAACCAGCCACGTCTGATCGGGAGACGCCCGAAGTGACCGAGATCGGCATAGAGGGCCTCACCACCGGTGACGACGAGGAACACCGAACCCAGCGAGAGGAATCCGTCGAACCCGGTGCGGGCCAGGTACTGGATCGCGTGCACCGGGTTGATCGCCGACAGCACCGAGTACTCACCGGTGATCCTCGTCACCCCGAGAACCGCGAGTGTGCCGAACCAGACGCACATCACGGGGCCGAACAGGGCACCGACCGCTCCGGTGCCGCGGCGTTGCATCGCGAAGAGTCCGATCAGGATGCCGATCGAGAGCGGCACCACCCAGGTGTGCAGCGACGGGTTGACCACCTCGAGGCCCTCGACCGCCGAGAGCACGGAGATGGCAGGCGTGATCACGCCATCGCCGTACAACAGGGCCATCCCGAACAGGCCCACGACCAACAGCGCCCACATCCGCCCCTTGACCCGACCTCGACCGACCACCAGTTCGGTGAGCGCCAGGATCCCGCCCTCGCCGTGGTTGTCGGCCCGGAGGATGAACACGATGTACTTGATCGACACGACCAGGATCAGCGACCACAGGATCAACGAACAGGCACCGACCACATTGGCTTCGGTGACCGCGATCCCGTGGCCCTCGAAGGTCTCACGGAATGCGTACAGAGGGCTGGTGCCGATGTCGCCGAACACCACCCCGAGCGCTCCCACGGTGAGCGCTGCCGCTCCCACCTTGGCGCCGGTGTGCTTGCCCCCGGATGACTCGACACCGGGAGAGGACTCGACGACAACACCATCAGGCCCGCTGCCGTCCGGTACGGCGTCACCGGGCAACCCGACGGACGGGTCGGAATCGCCACTCGTCGGTTTGCCCGGACCGGCGGAGGACTCAGTCACCGATGATGCCGTTCATCCTCGCCAGCGTGCGCAGCATGACCTCATCGGCACCTCCCCCGATCGACCAGAGCCTCGCGTCCCGGAAGAAGCGGGCGGGCCACAGTTCCTCCACGTAGCCCATTCCACCGTGGTACTGCACCGCCAGGTCCGCCATGCGCCGGCCGAGGCGCGCCGCACAGAGCTTCGCCACGGTGGCCTCGCGGGTGAAGTCCTCACCGCGGTTGGCCTTGGCGACCGTCACCCAGTTGTGGTGACGGTTCAGATCCAGCTCGGCAGCCACCTCGGCCAGGGAGTACTGGAGGTGCTGGTTGGCGAGCAGGGGGCTGCCGAAGGCCACCCGCTCCTTCAGGTACTCAACCGTTCGTTGGAGCGCCAGCTCGGTGGCGCCGACCATCTGGTAGGCCGCGATCATGCGTTCGTCCTGGAACTGGGCCATCTGCTGCTGGAACCCGCGACCGGGCTCCCCGATGGTGTTCGACACCGGCACCCGGCAGTCGTCGAAGGACAACTCTGCGGTGTCGGAGCCGCGCATACCCAACTTGTCGAGCTTGCGACTGACCGAGAACCCGGGGGTGTCGGTCGGGACGATGATCTGCGACATACCCCGGTAGCCGCCCTCGTCGGAGGTCCGGGCGAGCAGGCACAGCCAGTCCGACTGGGTACCGCTGGTGATCCACATCTTGGTGCCGTTGATGACCCATTCGTCGCCATCCTGCACCGCCCGCGTGCGGATCCCCGCCACGTCGGATCCGGCATCGGGCTCCGAGACCGCAATGGAGGTCACCATCTCGCCTGCGATCGCGGGTCGCAGGTACTTCTCCCGCAACTCATCGCTGCCGTACCGGTGCAGCGCGGGGGTGGCCATGTCGGTCTGCACCGAGATCGCCATTGCCACGCCGAGCGATGCGCAACGGCCCAACTCCTCGCCGAGGATCATCTTGTAGGTGGTGTCGGACCCGCCACCGCCCCACCGCTCGTCGTAGGTGAGTCCGAGCAGGCCCAGTTGGCCCATCTTGGAGAACAGTTCCCGTGCGGGAAAGCTCCCGGATTCCTCCCACGCATCGGCGTGGGGGTCGATCTCCTTGCCCACGAACTCCCGGACAGTGTTCCGGAACATCTCGTGGCCCTCGGTGAACTCCAGCATCGTCGCTCCTGGTAGGTCGGTGGCTGCTCAAACAGCGGCTGCTCCAAACAGCGATGAGAACGCTAACGCGGGTCCCAGCCGCACACCCCAGTTGGGGGAACAGGAACTCGGCCCGGGGATTCGGTCGTTGGACCCGCTGCGGAAATCCAATCCGGTCCTACATGCCGCTCCGAACAAGGTGCAGACTCGTGCCAGGACCTAGGAGACAAGTGATGTGGAGCCTTTTGCTCGCGACCGCGGGCTGGATCGCCGGTTGGCTCACCTTCGGTGCGCCCCAGCGACTCCGCGCCCGGTCCATCGACCTGCGGGATCCCTCACCATCGCCAACGACGTCCGATGCCCCGGAGCCTGTGCTCTCGGTGGTGATCCCGGCGCGCAACGAGGAGCACTCGCTTCCGCTGCTGCTGGCGGATCTGGCCGAACACGCGCCACCCGGCACGGAGGTGATCGTCGTCGATGACGACTCCGTCGACCGCACCGCGGAGGTCGCGGCCGGCTTCGACGGCGTGCGGGTCCTGCAGGCGGGTGAGAAGCCGGCGGGATGGGTGGGCAAACCATGGGCCTGTCACACGGGTGAGCAGGCCGCCCGAGCAGACATCCTGTGCTTCGTCGATGCCGACGTGCGTATCCGACCCAACTCGCTCGAAGCGGTTCTCGACCAGCACCGACAACGCGGCGGGCTGTTGTCGGTCCAACCGTTCCACGAGACCGAGCAGTTCTACGAACAGGGCTCCGCGTTGTTCGGCGCGGTGGCATTGATGGGCACCGGCACAGGCGACCGGAGCGCGCGCCCCCTTGCGTTCGGTCCCCTGATGGTGAGTTCGCGTGCCGACTACGACCGTGTGGGAGGACACGCAGCGGTCCGTTCCGAGGTGGTGGAGGACATCGCCCTGGCCCGCCGCTTCGGCGACGAAGGTCTCCCGGTGGCCGTGCTGACCGGCGGGGACCTGGTGGCGTTCCGGATGTACCCCGAAGGCCCGCGTTCCATGTTCGAGGGCTGGACCAAGAGCTTCGCCACCGGTGCCGCCAACACGAGCCTCTGGCGACTCGGGCTCATCGTGCTGTGGTTGGCGGCGATGGGCACGGCCTTCGGGTTGGGTTGGGATGCACTCGTGTCGGGTGAGTCGGTGCTGGCCGGCGCCGTCATCTACGCCGCGTACGCGCTCCAGCTCCGTGTGATGTTCGTCCAGGTGGGTCGCTTCGGACTGGTCACCGCGCTCGCATTCCCCCTGCTCCTCGGCTGCTTCTTCGTCGTGTTCTTCAGCTCCCTCTGGTACACGGTGGTGCGTCGCCAGGTTCGTTGGAGAGGTAGGTCGGTGCCCATCGTTGCGACGGGTTCCGCCCACGGAAACTGAGCGTGCCGCGTCCACTCGCCGATGCGAGCCCACTGGTCGCCGTCGCAGCACTGGCCGCGGTCTGGCTGTTCATAGGCATCGCGTCGGGCCTCGGAGCCAGGGCGCTCACGGCTGCGTTCCTGGCCAGGGACACCTGGTTGAGCCGACCTCGCGCCTTCGAGGATGGTGGAAGGTTCTACCAACGCAGGCTGCGGATCCGGGCGTGGAAGGACCTGCTGCCCGAAGCCGGCCGAACACTCGGTGGAGACCACTCCAAGGCCCAGTTGGGCAGTCCCGACACCGCATCGCTGGAGCGCTTCGTCGCCGAGACCCGCAGGGCTGAGTACGTCCACTGGGTGCACGTGGGTGCCGGGCCGTGGTTCTTCCTGGTGCTCCCGCCGTGGGGAGGATTGGTCATGACCGCCTTCGGCGCCTTGGTGCACCTGCCGTTCGTCTGCATCCAGCGCTACAACCGCCCTAGGTTCCAACGGGTGATCGAACGAAGGTCCAGGCGGGGGAAGGCCGACTCATGAGTGCGGCGCAACGGTCCTGGTGGGGTTGGGGCCTCGCGGACCACGCCGTGCCAGCAGCCGAGGTGGAGGCGATGGCGCCGCTGGTTTCGCAGTCGCTCGGCTGTGAAGTGCAGCGGCGCGAGCCCGCGACCCTCGCCTCGCTGCAGCTGCGTGAACCACGGATCGCTGCACCACACTCGCTGTCGGAGATCTGCTCGGTCGAGGTGGAGGACCGCGCCGGGCACTCCTACGGCAAGTCGTTCCGCGACGTGGTGAGGGGATTCCGCGGCGAGTTCCCCAACCCACCCGATGCGGTCGCCCGACCCCGCAACGAGGCCGAACTCGTTTCGCTGCTGGACTGGTGCGGCTCCGAGGGCATCGCTGCCATCCCCTACGGGGCGGGTTCCTCCGTGGTGGGTGGGGTGGAGTCCGGTGGTGAATGGGACGAGCAGTTCAACGGTGTCGTCTCGATCGACCTGGTCCACCTCGACCGGGTCGTCGAGGTGGACCACGAGTCACGAGCGGCCCTGATCCAGGCGGGGGCCACCGGCCCGCGCCTGGAGGATCAACTGCGCCCGCACGGACTGACCCTGCGCCACTACCCACAGTCATTCGAGTTCTCGACGCTGGGGGGCTGGATCGCGACCCGCTCCGGCGGTCACTACGCCACCGGGCGGACCCACATCGAGGACTTCGTGGAGTCCACCCGCATGATCACCCCGCGCGGACCCATGGAGTCCCGCCGGTTGCCCGGATCGGGAGCGGGACCGTCGCCGGACCGACTGGTCGCCGGTTCCGAGGGCATTCTCGGGGTGATCAGCGAGGCCTGGATGCGTCTGCAGGACCGTCCGGCGCACAAGGCGACCGCAGCGATCCCCTTCGACTCCTTCGCGTCGGGCGTCGCGGCTGCGCGGCGACTGGCCCAGAGCAGCCTGTGGCCGACGAACTGCCGGCTGCTCGATCCGGGCGAGGCGGCGGCCAACGCAGGCGGAGCGGGCGAGGCGATCCTGGTACTGGGATTCGAGTCCGCTCACGAGCCGGTCGACGCGGACATCCGCGCCGCACTCGAGATATGTGCTGACTCCGGCGGGGATGTATCCGCCGGCGCCCGGATCAGTGGTCCCCCCGGGAGCGGATCAGCCGGCGAGACCTCTGACGCACAGAGCGCCAGCGCACCGCACCCTGCTGAATCGTGGCGATCAGCATTCCTGCGAGCGCCCTATCTCCGGGATGCGATGGTGTCCCTCGGATGCATCGCGGAGACCTTCGAGACAGCGGTCACCTGGGACCGCTTCGACGAGCTCCATCAGGAAGTGACCAGAACGGCCGCGGATTCACTGGCCCGGGTGTGTGGAGGAGGCACCCTCACCTGCCGCTTCACCCACGTCTACCCGGACGGCGTCGCGCCGTACTTCACCGTTCTCGCACCGTCGCGCCACGGCGAACAGCTGGCCATGTGGGACGAGGTCAAAGCAGCGGTCAGTGAGGCCATCTTCGAGACCGGCGGCACGATCACCCACCACCATGCGGTCGGCCGCGACCACCGCGGTGTGTATGACCGCCAACGACCCGACCTGTTCGCCGAGGCGCTCGGTGCAGCCAAGTCGACCCTCGACCCCGACGGAATCCTCAACCCCGGGGTCCTGATCGATCCGCGCAGGCCCTGAACCTCCTACCGGGTCCGGGCGACCAACTCCGGAACGGACCTCGAACCGGCTAGGCCCTGACCGGGCGGATCAACAACTGGCCCGAACCCGACGCCGCCAGAGCGCCCGACCGGGTCCAGACCTCGGAACGGAATCCGGCCAGGCCTCTCTGCGCCACGGGCGCGGAACCCGAACAGAGCAACCATTCCCCCAAGCCGTCGAGCCGGTGGAACTGGACCGCCAGGTCCAGGTTGGGAGCGATCCAGGTCATGGCGGAACCGCCCGGGTGGGCCCTGCTCGCAGCGGGGAACGACGGCAGGTCTGCCAGCACGAGCAGCCGACACGCCTCGAGCACGGGATCGGTGAACGCGGGATCCGGGTCGAATCGCAACCATTGGTTCCAGACCGGCTCCCCGCCCGGGTAGGACTCCCAGTCCAGCACCGGATCCACCGGCCTGCTCTCGAAGTTGTCCCAGAACGGGAACGGCGACGGAGTGTCGCTGAGTTCGCTCATGTCCGCGTGGTCGTCGGGGTCGCCGTGAGCATGTCCCCCCGCGTGGTCGTGGACGATGTGCTCGTCCTCGACCGCGAACCACACCTGGCAATCGAGGATGTCAGCTCCCTGCTGGAGCATCCTGACCTGCAGTGCCGCGGTTCGCCGGCCGGCGCGGCGCGTCTCGACCGCCAACTCGACCGGGCCGAACTCCGCCGGCCGGAAGAACTGACAACTCAGCGACGCCGGTCGCAACCCGGGCTCGACCTCGGCGGCGGCCGCTCGCAGCGCCAACGACGCCGCATATCCCCCCATGGGACCCCAGA
Organism: Microthrixaceae bacterium; assembly: GCA_023957995.1. GTDB lineage: Bacteria > Actinomycetota > Acidimicrobiia > Acidimicrobiales > Microtrichaceae > JAMLGJ01. The sequence continues at coordinate 18,561 of JAMLGK010000004.1, forward strand.
TCCGCCAGTCCTCCGAGAGCGTGGCGCGGTAGACCCCGTCGCTCGGGTGGACCTCGGTGTCGTGCGCCAGTGATCCCATCGGAGGATCGTATTGCCCGCCTCACCCAGGTGAGGTCGCGGCGCTCAGGGGGCGTCGAGGTAGGCGTCCACCGCGAAGGCATCCGCAGCCCATGGAACTCCCGATGGCGCCTCGACAGAGCTGATGGTCAACCGGACCTCGATGACGGCAGTGCTGCCGGTGCGTTCGTAGCTCTTCGAGTGGATCGGGGCGGTTCCGTCCGAACCTGTGCGCGCCGTCGTGGACTTTTCGGAATGCCATCCGCTCGAGTCGCGGTACATCACGGACACCGTCACCCGGACCTTCTCCACGGGCTCGCCCAGTTGGTCCGACACCTTCACCACGCCCGCCGCGCGCCACTTCTTGTTGCCGGAACGCAGCTCACTGCTCGCCTGTTGCCACCAGGACCGAACCATCGGCTCCGGGATGGTCGTGGATGTGGTCGAGGTGGTGCTCGTCGTGGTGGTGGTGACCGGAGCCGAGGTGGTCGTGGTGGATGCGGCCGGAATCGTCGTGGTCGTCGTGGTCACCACCGGAACCGAAGTGGTGGAGGTCGTCGCGGTCCCACACGGCACCGCGTCTGCGGGCAGAGGACCCTCGACACCGTTCGCCCACCTGGTCACGACCGCCGCACCCGAATCGTCACCGCTGGCCGGGATCACGACGGTCGCAGCGACGCTGGCCAGATCCTCTGAGCCGTCGTGGCTGCGAACCACGGCATTCAGGGCCACGAACCGGTCATCCTCTCGGCAGTTCCCCTGGGGAACCTCCTGTTCGGCGCAGTCGACCAGGACCGTCATCCCGTCCACGATCAACGAAGTGCGATCGCACTCGTTCGCTGCTCCGGAGTCCTCGCTGACGAGGAGGTGTGTCGCCGCCTCGATGCCCGATGCGGCCGCATAGGACTCGCGGGCCTCTTCACTCGCCGAGGCCCTGACTGCGAGCCCGACCATTGCCATCGAGATGATCGCCGGCACCAGGATCGACACGAACACCATGAAGGCCAGAACGACCACCAGTGATGCGCCTGACTGGCCACGCCCCCTCATGACCGCCGCTTTGTGATCTGCAGCGACTCGGTCGCACCCTCAGACGTTCGAACGCTGAGTTGGATGAGCTGCAGCCCTGGATCCTCGGCCGGACAGGCCGCCGATGTGGGATCGCTGAATTCGAGTGTGGCGGAATCCGATCCCGCCGCGCTCGGTTTCCAGAAGCCGATCCTTGCCGTGACCTCGCCCAACCCGGTACCACCGGGCAGATCGGTGTATCCGGCCTGGCCCCTGCAACCCGCAAGATCGATGTAGTCGGTGCTGGGATCCTGCAGGATCTCCGCTGCTGATCGCAGCAGGGTTCCCGCATTCGCACCCTCGTCGTTGCTGGCGGAGGCTCGTAGCGACACCTGCATCCCGCCGTAGGCGGCGACGACGATGCTCGTGAGGATGGCAATGGCCAGCAGCGACTCGATCAGTGTTTCACCGCCCTGACCCCGGCCGGATGATCGGGACCGACCAGCGCGGTGGTGGACGGGCGAACGGGTTGCGGGCATCGGAACCATCACTGGTCTCCGATCGTTACCCGAGCGTTGCCCAGCGCCGCCATGCTCCGGGCGATCACCGATCCGACCCCTACCTCAGCGCTGTTGAGTACCTGGAGTTCGGCGCCCGGCAGGTGCAGCAAAGATCCCGGGCTGACCACGCGCGCATTGCCCGACACGATGACCGGGTTGGTGTTTTCGCTTGGCTGGTCGACCAGCACGCCGGCGACGTCACCGTGATCGGGTGGGGTCAGCTCGACGCGTGCGTCGCTCTGGATACGCAGGCTCGACCTGGGGTTGTGGAACAGCACACCGTCACCCTGCAATGTCCCGTGTCCCATGTTCATCCCGTCAGACAGCACGTAGGTGCCGGCCTCGAGCCAGTAGTCGCTCACAGCTCCGGCCTTGGGCGGGAAGGCCTGCGGGTACACGCCGGGACTGCAGATCCGGACCTTCCCTTCGATGGGACAGTCGGTTCTGGTGGCTAGGTCCGTGGAATCCGGAACCACGAGTTCTGCTAGCGGATCCAGGACCGCTTGCGCGAAGCCACCCGGCATTTGATCAGCGAACCCGTCGCAGCCGGTGCAGGTGGATCCCTGCTGCATTGCGAAGGTTCGCGACACCTCCAACCTGGGGTTGCCGTTCAGCAGGATCGCCTCGGTTCCCCCGGCCGGGCGGTTGACCAGTGCGTCACCCGTCACGGCGACCTTCGAGGAGTTGGAAACGGTCAACGGACGAAGCCCTCCGAGCAGCAACAACTGACCGTCGCGGCTGACCTCGATGGGCGCCTCCCCGGGTGCGACGACGTCGCTGCGCCGCACGCCTTCGAGCGTGAACTGGGAGGAGCCTTCAGGGGTCACCTGCAGGATCACCGAACGCGGTGTGGATCCAGCTACACACTCGGATCCATCGCACTCGAAGCGCGGTGGGAGTTCCAGATCCTCGAGGACCGCCCGCTGCGCCGGAGCCTGAGAGGTCCTGGCGGCCGCTGCGGTCTTGCTCGCGGAGCCGACGCACTCCGAGCGCAGCAGCGTGTACGGAGCGGATTCAGACCTCCGGTACTCGACCGGGAGCCGCTCTGGGTCGGTCTGGGCCAGGGTGAGCAGGTGCACGCCGCCGGCACCCTTCGCACACTCCGCCAGCAATCCGGAGGAGCCCTGCACGTCGCGAGCGAAGGTCATGGAGACCAGGTCGACCGCTACCGCCCCCTTGGTGGTCTCGCTCACCGAGTCCTTGATCGACACCACGCCACCGATGCTCAGGGCGGTTGCTCCCACACCGATGATCGCCAGGATGGCCAGCGAGACCAGCACCTCGATCAATGTGAAACCGCCGGAGGATCTGGGTCGTCCGGACGTTCTCACCCTTAGACGCTACGAGCAGCGGCACGCACTTCCGCGGGAGCGACCTGTGACATGTGACCGGACCTGCGAGCTCGAAACTGCATCGGACACACCGATGGGGCGGGTCGCGCATTCCAGCCAACGCGACGCTCACCTTCGGTGCTCGCTGGCTACGGTGCGGCCATGGATCTCGATGCCGACCTGGTGAACCGCGTGACCTGGAAGATCCCCAACGCGCTGGCGCTGGTGGGGTCCCGGTCCGCTGACGAGTACAACGCCATGACCACCAGTTGGATCACCCAGCTGTCGATGTCACCGGTGATCATCGGGGTCGGGGTCGACAACACCGCCGTGACCCATCGGCTCATCACCGAAGGCGGCGGTTTCACCGTGAACCTCTGGGACGCGGCGGACACGAAGGTGTTCGTGAAGTTCTCCAAACCTGCGTCGTTCGAGGACGGTGCCCTGAACGGTCGTCCCGTGCGGGCCGAGGTGACGGGTGCGCCCGTGTTCGACGAGGCGATCGCATGGCTGGACTGTGAGGTGCGCCGTGCGGTCGACTTCGGGACCCACACCCTCTTCGCCGGCGAACTGGTGGCAGCGGGGATCAACGATGACGACGCGCGCGCTGCAGCGATGAGTGACACCAGGATGAAGTACGGCGGTGTGCCCCGGGGTGGCCACAAGTGAATCGGTCGCCCAGGAGGGGCAGCCGATGACCGCCCTGTCCGGGCGGGTCTGGATCCGCCGGGCCTACGACCAGCCGACCCGGAACGACGGTTACCGGATACTGGTGGACCGGCTCTGGCCGCGAGGGGTCTCCAAGGAGGATCTCGTGCTGGATGAGTGGGCCAGGGAGATCGCCCCCAGCGACGACCTACGCCGCTACTTCAACCACGACGAGGCGCGTTGGGAGAGCTTCGCGGAACGCTACGAACACGAACTCACCGACCATGGGGACAAGCTCGCAGAGCTCGTCGACAGAACCCGAGAGGGCCGGATCACCCTCGTCTACGGCGCCCGCGACACCGAGCACAACAACGCTGTGGTGCTGGGCAATCTGATCACCCACCTCCGGGCCACGCGGGTCGGCGACTGACCCACCTGCGGGCAACGCATCGGAGGAGAAGACCCGGCACCGGGCCGTTATGAGTAGGGGGGTACTCATGACAGCCGATCACGGCTCGATCAGACTTCCCCACAGGCATGACGGGAGCAGCCACTTCCGGCCGGATGCCGGTCGCGATCGCCCCGGCACCACCATCGCCCCTGATGGTGCCGGGGCGGCGGTCGGTTCGGGCGGTCCGATGACACGGCCTCCCGGTAGTGTCTGCGAGCACATCGGGAGGGGCGATGTCGGACAACGAGTACACGCTGGTCGGCCGCGGCGCCGAACTCAGGGCTCTCACGACCCTGCTGAGGGACGGCGGGCTCGGACTGCCGCGCTGCGCCGTCGTGCTCGGCGAGCCGGGAATCGGCAAGACCCGACTGCTGAGCGAGTTCGAGTCCGTGGCCCAGAGGCGAGGGTTCGAGGTTGTGGTCGCCCGTGCTCAGCCAGGCACCCACTCGGTACCGGCGGGAACCCTGCTGTCGGTCCTCCCATCGGCGCCACCTTCGGGCGACGAGGCATCGGTGCTGTGGTGGGTCCGCAACACGCTCCAGGGTCTGGCGGATGACCTGGTGCTGCTGGTCGACGACGCCCACCTCGCAGATGACCTGACACTCGCTGTGTGCAGCCTGCTCGCAGACTCGGGCCGGATCCCGGTTGTACTGGCAGGCCGGTCGACCGAACCCCACCCCGATGGGCTCGCGCACATCCGACGGAGTCCGGGCGTGAAGTCGGTCGACCTCGGTGTTCTCGACCGCGACGAGGTTGCTTCGCTGGTGTCGCAGATGGACGGTGCCGACGCCGAGGCGACTGCCATCGACGAGCTGTACCGATTGACCAGTGGAGTGCCTCTGGTGGTCCGCGAGTTGGTGCGTGCGGCCGAGGAATCCGGCGTGCCCCTGTCGATGGAGAAGTGGACGTGGGATCCGGCCATCGCCAGCGAGCCACGGCTCGCATCGCTGTTCGCCGGTCGCCTCAGACACCTGTCGACCGAGGCCCGTGAGGTGCTGTGGGTGACCGTCGCCGCTGACGGATCGGTCCCCGAACAAGCTGCGGTCAGCGCCGGCTCCAGGCGGGCTGTGGACGAGGCCCTCAGGCGCGGGCTGTTGACCGAGTCCGATGGTTGGCTCACGTGGTCGCACTCGCTGCTCGAACAGCTCGCGGTCGAGAGCCTGAGCCGAGCCCACGTGGACGAAGCGCGCCGCACGCTCCAGACGGGACTGAACCAGATCGACAAGGACGATCCGGAGGTGCTCCGTCTTTCCGCACGTGTGGACCTGCGCTCGGGCTCACCCGACTACGTCCTCCAGGTCGCCGCAGCGAACAGGGCCTTCAGCGACGGACGCGATTCCGAAGCGCTCGACCACGCAGGAGCTGCGCTGTCGGTCGACCCCGAAGCCCACGAGGCGAATCTCGCCGCTGCCCTACCGGCGATCCGACTGGGAATCCCAGAGGCAGGCGACCTGATCACACGAGCGCTCGAGACCTGTGAGACCGACGACCAGTACCTCGCCACGGCCGCCCAGTGCACACTCCTGTTGTTCGGAACCGGTGGCGATGCCGATGCCGCGATTGCGCTGATAGCGCAGGCGCACGCGAGAGCCGATGGAGCGGGACTTCGTCGGCGCCTCGAATACCTCCGCATCGTCGTCCAGATCACCTCGCTCCCGCCCGAGCGCTTCCTCGCCGAGGCAACGGCCTATCTGGCCGATGAGGACACCCACCCCCGGGACGCGATCGGGGTGGAGGGCATGCTCTCGATCATGCTGGCGGCACTCGGAGACGTCGATCGCGCATCGAGAGCATCCCGCAGCCTGCGCACCGCTATCGGCGAGGCGAACCTGGGGTGGCTCGACTACGACCTGGAATCGGGCTTCTACGGCGGTGCCCTGGCGGCGCTGTTCAGCGGGGATGCGATCGAGGCGAGCCGCCTCGTCGAGCTGGGGAGCAGGATCCCGACCCCGGAGGGCGAAGCGGATGTCGGCAGGCGGAGCATGGCGTGCTCGATGGGCCAGGCACGCGGACACACCCACGTCGGAATGCCCGAGTTCGTGAGGGCCACCGATGAGGCCGCCATGCTCCGGTACTCCGTGATGAGCCGCATCTACTCGACCTGGGAACTCGCCCTGCGCCGCGACCCGAGGGCAGATGTCGTGTGGAACGAGCTTCAGCAGGCTCCGGCACATCTCCGCGCCGGCCCGGGATTTCTCGAGGCCATCGCGGGAGTCGCACTGCTGGCATCCAAGGGTGACACCGCAGCCGCTGGTGAGTCCGCGCTCCAACTGGCCGCAGCGATGGGTCCCGCTCGCAGCGCAGCAGCCTGGCTGCTCCACGATGCAGCACGCCACGGTCGCTCCGCAGAAGCCATAGCGGGCCTCGACGCCATCGCTGGAACGCAGTCCGGACGGTACCTACCGGCGATGTTCGCCGACTCGGCGCGGGCGATGTGCTCAGCCGACTGTGCGGCCCTGGCCGCTGTCGCTGCGGAGTTCCGCACCGGTGGCTTCGACCTGTTCGCGGCCGAGCTGGACACTCTCGCGGCTCGAGTGCACAAGGACGCGGGAGAGACGGTTGCTGCGGGCGAGTGCACCGCCAGGGCACTGGTCGACCTGCAGCGGGCAGGCAATCCGTGGACCCCGATCGTCGACGTGTTGGGCGAGCGCGGCTCGCTCACCGACCGACAACGTGAGATCTGCGGATTGGTCGTGGCGGGCCTGACCAATGCCCAGATAGCGACAGAGCTCGGTATCTCGAAACGTACCGTCGAGAACCAGCTCCACCGCTCCTACACGACCCTCGGGGTGGACCGTGCCGGGCTGTCCGAGGTCGATCTCTGATCGAGCACCCCGAGCGCTCAGACAGCAGACACCGTCCGTTCGACGGTGCGACCGGTGAAGGCGATCAGCCCCTCCAACGGTGAGGCGTCCGCCGCAACGTCGCACTCGGGACCGAACGCTCCGCTGGCACGCAGATCGTCTGAAACGGCCTCGCGGGCGAAGGTGTCGACCTCGACCACGAGTTCCCGCGGCGGCAGCCACGGCTGCCCGGTGGAGCTGGCGAGATCCCAACCGTGCACGAGTCCGTCGAGGGCCACCATTCGAGCGAACGCTGCACCCGGCATCGGGCCACCAGGGGTCTGGATGGTTCGGTCGAGCGCCCCCGGGCTGTTGACCGCGGCGAGCAGGTCGTCCATCACGGCCTGGAAGCGTTCGGTCCTGGGTGTCTCCGGGGCGTCTGCAGCGTCCAGCTCCGTCGGATCCTCGCCCCGGAACATCGGGGCGAACATCGATCCGAGACCGATCATGTGCTCGAGAACACCAGCGACCGTCAGCTCGGTGCACGGCGTGGGGTTGGTGAGGTGTCGTTCCTCGATGCCGCGGGCGACCTCGTTCAACATCGGGATGATGATCGTCAGTTGTTCCTTGCCGTCCACGAGGGACCTCCTTGATTGGGGAATTTCGTGCTAGATCGGGGAATTTCCGTGATTCGCGGGCTGTGCCCGGGACCGGGCCTGCAGGCCTGCGGTACCGCAGCTCCGCTCACGCGCCCATGCGGGCGATCATGTGATCCAGAACCGCGCCGTGTTCGGCCTGCGGGCTGAAGAGGATGACCTCGGCGTCCTCGACGGCCCGCACGCTGTGGCCCGGGGGCCAGTAGAAGAGATCGTCGACCGAGCAGGTCTCCTCGGAGCCGTCGGTGTAGCTGACGACGACACTTCCCGCCTGCATGTAGCCCCAGTGCGGCGCCTGACAGTGGTCGTCGTCGAGACCGACGAGCAGCGGAGCGATGTCGGTGCCCGCCCCGAGCGAAATGTGTTCGGCGCCGAGCGAACCGAAGCCCGACGCACTGCCGAAGTCGGGGGCCTGGCGCGCCACCGCACCCGGAGCGTCGATCCTTGCTGGGATGTCGACCTTGGAAATGCGCATTGATCCTCGCCTCTCATTCGATGAGCCGGGCGCGGGTTGATCTGCTCGGCTGGGGTACGTTCACTGTGGACCTCCCATTCCGGGCCGGATAGTTCCAATACTGAACCGAGGCGCACTCCCTTGAAGTCCTACGGCCAGTACTGCCCGATCTCGCGCACCGCTGAGCTGCTCGGCGACCGCTGGACGATCCACATAATCCGGGACCTGCTGACCGGTACCACCAGGTTCAACGAGCTGGTTCGGGGCAACCCGGGGCTCTCCCGCGCACTCCTGAGCCGGCGGCTGACCCAGCTCCGGGCATCAGGCGTGGTCGAGCAACTCGACGACGGCACCTACCGGTTGACCGAATCCGGGCGCGATCTGCAGCCCGTGGTGTTCGGTCTTGCCACCTGGGGAGCGCGGTGGACCTTCGGTGAACCGATGGCCGATGAGCTCGACCCGGACCTGCTGCTGTGGTGGATGCACCGCCAGCTCGACACGACACAGCTGCCACGGCCGCGTTTCACGGTGTTCGTGCCCTTCACCGACCATCCGAAGCGCTACTGGATCGTGGTGGAGGACGAGGCCTCGCTCTGTCTGTCCGACCCGGGTTTCGAGGTCGACATAACCGTGCGCACCGACCGCTCCGAGCTGTACCGCACCTACCTCGGACGCACCTCTCTGCGCCAGGCCCACAACCAGGGCACCGTGGGGCTCGAAGGATCTCCGCAGGCGGTGCGCAGCTTCGTAGAGGCTTTCGGCCAGTCCCCTGTGGCGGAGATCGTGTCCAGCGAGACACCCTGACCCGATCCTGCTCCGATCCGGTTGGCCCGGGGGCTGATCATCGCAGTCGACTTCCAACCGGTTTGGCAGCAGAATCGGTACCAGAAGGAGGCGAGTCCGTGAAGGCGCTGGTCGTGTACGAGTCGATGTTCGGCAACACCCGCGAGGTGGCCGAACGCATCGCTCGAGGCCTCGGCAACACCTACGAGGTCACCGTCAGTTCAGTGGACGAGGCAACCCCCGCAGAGCTCACCGGACTGGATCTTCTCGTCGTCGGCGGTCCTACCCACACCCATGGAATGACCTCGTCCATGAGTCGCACCGCGGCCCTCGAACAGGCCGACCAGGACCCAGAGCTGAACCCCGATCCTCATGTGTCCGACAGCGGCCTACGTGAATGGCTGGCGGATCTGCCGAAGCACTCACGTCTTCGCGCCGCAGCGTTCGACACACGGGCCGACGGCCCCGCGGCGCTCACCGGTCGGGCCTCGAAGTCGATCGGACGTCGGCTTCGGCACCACGGTTGTGATCTGATCGTCGATCCGGAGAGCTTCCTCGTCGACAAGGCCAACCGGTTGCTGCTCCCCGAGTTGACGAGAGCGCAGCGTTGGGGAGAGCTGCTCGCCTCGGCCGAGACGTGAGCGGCCGTTCGGAGCCTGCCGGGTTCAGATGGTGGATGCCGCTGGTGGCGGTTGCAGGGCTCGCCGTCGTCGGTGTCGGCGTCATGGTCGTGCTGTTCCTCACCCGCGAGGATCCGGGAGCGCGCCCGGTCGAGGAGGCCGTGGAGGACTTCCGGTCCTCCACCGACGATGCGGCCGACGTGGGCCCCACGCCGGGCGTCTACGAACTCGAGGGCGAAGGAAGTGAGGCGATCTCGTTCCCCGCCACCGAGCAGACCGATGGATCGATCATGCCGATGACCATCACGGTCAGCGGAGAAAGCTGCTGGAACATCCGGATCGACTACAACGAGGCACACTGGCAGCAATGGGATCTCTGTGCCGACGGACGCACGGTGACCGAGAGCGGCGGAAGAACCTTCCAGCGATGGGACTTCGGCTCGGTGGCGATCGAGAACCTCTCGACTTTCGTCTGTGACCCCGAGATGCCCTTCGTCGTTCTCGATGCCGAGCCCGGAGACGTTGCCGAACGGTCCTGCACCGGAACGAACGACCAGTTGTCGGGTACGACGACCAGCTCCGGCACGGTGGAGGTGCTGGGTGTCGAGGCGATCGAGATCGGCGGGGAGAGCATCGAGGCGATGAACGTGCGGCACCGCAACGACCTGACCGGCTCGCAGCACGGGACCGACTCGCTCGAGTTGTGGGTCTCGACCGAGGACGGGCTCCCCCTCCGCGGGACCCGTTCGCTCAACGTGGAATCGGATTCTCCGATCGGCGCTGTCACCTACACCGAGGAAGGATTCTGGGAACTCCTGTCGACGACTCCACGGAGCTGACCGGACACCACTTTCACGGGCTAACGCTCGAGCCGCTCCCGGAGACCGGAGGCGATCTCACCGAAGGTCACTCCCAGTGCCTCGCCGGTGGCAGTTGCCGCCTCCGCTATGTCGGAACGGATCCCCTCGTCGTGCGCAGCGTTCTCCACGGCCTCGAACACGTCTTCGAAGGCTTCGCCCAGGCGATCGAGCGCACCGACCAGCTCGCCGCGGTGATCGGCATCCTCCGCCTCGTGCTCCGAGGTCTCCTGGAGCAGGTGCAGCTTCGCCTTCAATGCCAGTGCCTCGAGTCGGTCACCGACCTGGTCCCATGCCTGTCTCGTATCGGTCATGGGTCCATCGTCCATGCCACCGGCCCACGAGGCAAGGGCTGCTCGGGAAACACTGCGAGACCCCTGTTCGGAGGGGTCTCCTGAGTGGGCGTAACAGGAATCGAACCTGTGACCTCTGCCGTGTGAAGGCAGCGCTCTAGCCATCTGAGCCATACGCCCGTGAGCAGGCGATCGTAGCAGCGAACCCCGATCCGCCGTGCAACCCGTGGTGTGGCGCTATCCCGTGGCGGATTCCGAGATACAGAAGAACTCGGTGCCCACGCTGACATACCGAGATGCGCGATCGGGGCAGTCGAGTGCCGCCTGGACCTGTGCGACGATCCGACCGTCATTGGGCACGTCGCAGGGCACGACGATGGCATTGCTGCCCTCATAGACCCGAGCGCAGCCCTCCAGCGGTGCCGGCTGGACCGGATCCGACTCCCCTTTCCCACCTGCGTAGGCGGTCACCACGAACAGTCCGACCACGACGATGATGATCACCGCGATCGGGCCCTTGCGCAGCAGGTGGGCAGTTCCCGCTCGTACCTGGATCCCGTCGTCCAGGGGGTCGGCATCGGTGGCGCCGGATGATGGACGCGCAGAGGCATGCCAATAGGCACCCTGCCCTGCGGTGGACGATCCAGGGTGCGACCGCGAGGTCGAACCCTTCGGCCGCGTGCCCGCGGGTCGGGGCTGTGTGCGGGAGCGACTCGGAGCGGATTCGGAGCGCCCGGGAGAGGACGATCGTGTCCGCCCACCGGACCCGGGCTGGTCGGACCTCCGCTGGAGGTCATAGGAGCTGCGTCGTGAAGCATCCCGCAGGGTGTTCCATGCATCGTTGATCTCGCGCATGCGCCGATCGGCCAGTGCTCGTTCGCCGGCGGAGGCCTGGGCATGGCGGTCGGGGTGCAGCACGCGCACGAGGCGTCGATGTGCCGCCCGGATCTCCTCGGCCGAGGCCGATGGGTCCACTCCCAGCACCTGGTAGTGGTCGCGGTCCTCGGTCACATCCGAATGCTACGACCCTGAGCTGGCGCGCGAGCTTCGTGCAACTGCTTCGGAACCCCGCTGGACCCGCGGTAGAGTTCCTGCCACTTCATTCGATCCACGAAACATTCGGAGAACGTAATTTCTGCTCCTGCCGGTCCCCCACCGAAATCCGGCGCATCGCGTCATGCCCCGGGTTCGATGGCCGCGGCGCTGTCCCACCAGCCGTTCAGGCGGGTGTTCGCAGGCACCCTGAGCTCCAACATCGGCACGTGGATGCAGAACGTCATCCTGATCGCGCTCGCGTACGACCTGACCGACAGCTCCACCTTCATCGGGATCATCACCTTTGCCCAGTTGGGACCGATGCTGTTCCTGTCCCCGATCGGCGGGGCCGTGGCAGACCGGGTCAACCGACGCGTGCTCATGATCACGATCGCTGCGATCCAGGGCACGCTGTCAGCGGTACTGGCGGTCGTGGCCACCAGCGACCAGCCGAACAAGGCGGTGCTGGTGATGGTGGTGGCGGGAATCGGGATCGGCGCCTCCCTCAACGCCCCGGCCGCCAACGCGATCCTGCCCGAACTCGTGGGACGCCGCGACCTCCAGGGAGCCGTGGCGCTCAGCTCGGCGGCCATGAACGCGTCGAGGGTGGTCGGCCCGGTCCTGGGTGGCATAGCCGCAGCCATCGGTGGGGCCCCGTTCGTCTTCGGGGTCAACGCCGCCACCTACGGCTTCGTGATCCTGGCGGTCAGCACCGCCAAGGCTGATTTCTCGGCCAAGGGCCGTCGCGGGGAATCACCGTTGCGACAGATCTCCGGCGGGGTGCGAGAAGCGCGGCGCGACGCGGTTGTGGGCCGTGTCCTGATGACGATCGCCATCTACTCGGTGTTCTGCCTGGTGTTCATCTACCAGATGCCGCGCATCGCCGCTGAACAGTTCGGGTTGGAGGGCTGGCGCTACACCCTGTTGTTCTCCACCTTCGGTCTCGGAGCCTTCACCGGCGCCATCTCGATGGGCTCGGTGCTGTCCGGGCTCAGCCGCGCCCGAATGGTCCGTTTCGGACTCGTCGTGTTCGCCGCCGCTCTAGCGGTGTTCGCGCTCACCACCACGGTCGTCGTGGGCTATCCCGCCGTGTTCGTGGCCGGCGCCAGCTACTTCGTGGTCGTGACAGCACTGGTCACCACGCTGCAGCTGAGGGTCACCGACGAGGTGCGCGGTCGGGTGATGGGGCTGTGGATGATGGCCTGGGCTGGCCTGGTACCGGTGGGAGGCCTTCTCGGCGGCGCGATCATCGACCGGGTCGGGATGACACCCGTGCTCGTCGCCGGCGCGGCCGTGGCACTGCTGCTCGGGCTGACCACGAATCTGCGCGAGTCCGAGGTGCACTATCGAAGGCGCGGCGCCGGCGGATCGGCCGATGGCGCGCTCCAGGGCGGCTGAACCACGCCGGACCACTGCCTGCCGTGTCGCAGAATGTGCTGGAGTGCTCCTAGGGTTCGAGGGATGTCGGCCGACCGAGATCGCTCCAGCGACGCCCTGCTGATCCGGGTCAGTGGCCAGGACCGACGTGGAATCACCGCGGACCTGATGACGCTGCTGGAGCTGACCGCGGTGTCGGTGCAGGACCTCGAACAGGTGCTGGTGCGGGGGCACCTCACGCTCGCGATCGCGATCGACCAGCCTCCCGGCGGGGTCGAGGAGCTTCGAGCGATGCTGGAGCACTTCGGCTCTCAGCGACACCTCGCGGTCAGTCTGGAAGCGGTCCCGCCACCGGGTGACGACATGGAACGACTCGACGCGGTGACCGTTCTCGGACACGGACTCGAGCGGGAGCTGTCACCGGGCGAACTGGGTGCCGTGGCAGGGTCGATCGTGGCCGCCGGAGCGAACATCGAACGGATCGTGCGACTCGCCCGCTACCCGGTCTTCGCGTACGAGTTCCTGGTCCGGGGCGCCGAGGGCCCTGAGCTGAGACGCATCCTGGCCCAGGCCTCAGCTGCCCACCGCCTCGACATCGCCGTGCAACCCGCGGGGCTGGAACGCCGCGCCAAGCGTCTGGTGGTGCTGGATGTGGATTCCACACTCATCCAGGACGAGGTGATCGAACTACTCGCCGAAGAGGCGGGTTGCCATCGCCAGGTCCGGGAGGTGACCGAGGCCGCGATGGCCGGCGAGCTGGACTTCGCCGAAGCGCTCAGAGCACGCGTCGCGCTCCTGGCGGGCCTCGATGTGGATGCGCTCGACCGGGCGCGGTCGCGGATGCGACTCACGCCCGGAGCCAGGACCTTCGTGCGGACGCTCAAACGGCTCGGCTACACCGTCGGGGTCGTGTCCGGTGGCTTCACGCACTTCACCGAGCAGCTCAGGACCGAGCTGGACCTCGACCACGCGGTCGCCAACACGCTCGTGGTACGCGACGGCCACCTCACCGGCGAGCTCGAGGGACCCATCGTCGATCGTGCCCGCAAGGCAGAGCTTCTGGCCGAGTTCGCCGCTGCCGAAGGGATACCGCTGTCACAGACGGTCGCCGTCGGCGACGGTGCAAACGATCTCGACATGCTGGCGGCCGCCGGACTCGGCGTGGCCTTCAACGCCAAGCCACTGGTGCAGCAGGTCGCCGACACCACGGTGAACGTTCCCTACCTCGACGCGGTGTTGTTCCTGCTCGGGGTACGTCGCGGCGAGGTCGAACCCGCCGAGTGAGAACGAGGTGCCTCACGGGGCACCTCAGCTGAAATCGGCCGGACCGACGACCGACACCGCCCTGGGTGAGCCGAACAGGGTTGCAGCCACGCGTTCGACATCTGCGGTCGTAACCGCCTCGATGCGCTCCAGGTGCTCCTCGACGGCTGTCACCTTGCCGATGATCGTCTCGCCGGCCGCGAGGCGTGTCATGCGCGACACGACGCTCTCGAAACCCATCACCATTCCACCGCGCATCGCACCTTTTGCGTGGGCGAGGGTTTCACCGTCGATGCCGTTGGAGGCCAGGCGACCGGCCAACTCCTCGATGAGAGCCAGGAGCTGGGGACCCTGCTGGGCGAGCGTGGCGCAATGGACGCTGAGCGCTCCGACGTCACGGTGTTGGGAAAGCTCCGACCCCACCGAATAGGTGAGTCCACGGGCCTCGCGGATCTCCTGGAACAGGATGCTCGACGGACCACCGCCGAAGACGTGGTTGAGCACGGCCAGGGCGTAGCGGTCCTCGCTGGTCGCACCGTTGGTCCGCCAACCCACAGCGAGGTGCGTGAGCTCCACCGGGCGTTCGAGGAACACGTGCGGTGTCACGATGCTGCTGGGTGACTCGCGCTGTGGCCGCTCACCGGTGGGTCGAGCACCGAAACGACTCTGCACCTCGGCGAGCAACCGTGAATGATCGATGTTGCCGGCGCCGGCGACGACGAGGTTGGCCGGCTGGTACCAGTGCTCGAAGAAGCCGGCGACGTCCGCCCGTGTGATCGAACGGATCGACTCGGGGGTCCCGAGCGTCTCACGTCCCAGGGGATGACCGGGGAACAGCGCCTCGAAGAGCCCGACCGAGGCCTGGTCATCCGGATCCTCCTGAGCCGCTGCGAGCTCCTCGAGGATCACGTGACGTTCGGCTTCGAGCTCGGATTCGGCCAACAGCGGACGTTCGAGCACGTCGAGCAGAAGATCGATCGCCATGTCGGCGTCGCTGGCGGGCACGCTCGCGTAGAACGCGGTGTGCTCGTTGGCGGTGAAGGCGTTCATGTCGCCACCCACACCGTCCACCGCCAGCGCTATGGCACGGGCGTCGCGCTCCGCGGTCCCCTTGAACAACAGATGTTCGAGGAAGTGCGAGGCGCCGGCCAGTTCATCTGACTCGTCGCGCGATCCGACACCCACCCAGGCGGCCAGGGACACGCTCGCTCGCTCCGGGGCCGAATCGGTGAGCACCCGTAGACCATTGTCGAGCACTGTGCGCTCGACGCGGTCCACCGGAGGGACGCGTGTCCCTCCGGTGGACCGGACGCCAGAGGTCATCGCCGTGAGCGACCCCGCGAACCACCACGACCACCGCCACCGCGGCCACCGCGGCCGCGGCTGCTGGCGGGACCGAGGTCGCCGTGCTTGGCGGCCATCACCTCGTCGTAGCTGTCCGAGAAGCTGGCCTCACGACGGCCATCGGCGTCGTCGGAACCACGCCCGCCGCGACCGGAGCTCTCACCCCGGTCGGCCGAACGGGAACGACCTCCGCCGTTGCCCGATGAGCTGGCTGCGGCCTCGGTCGACTCCGACGACCTGTCGTCGGTGTCACCCTCGGTCGAGCCATTGGCGGCTGTAGCGCCGCCCTCACTCGCTTTTGGGTCTGCGTCCGATGTGGGGGTCAGGGAGATCTTTCCGTTGGGATCGATGTCGTCGACCGTCACCTCGAGATCCTGGCCCAACTCGAGCACGTCCTCGACCTTGTTGATGCGCCTGCCACCTCCGAGCTTGGAGATGTGCACCAGGCCGTCACGACCCGGAAGGATGTTGACGAAGGCACCGAACTTGGTGATGTTGACCACCTTGCCCGGGTAGACCGCACCGACCTCTGCGGTCGGCGGATCGAGGATCAGCTTGATCTGACGCTCAGCCTCGTTGACGGCTCCCATGTCGACCGCGGCGATCGCAACGATTCCGTACTCGCCGTCGTCGTCGACACTGATGTCGGCTCCGGTCTCGGCCTGGATCGCGTTGATCACCTTGCCCTTGGGCCCGATGACCTCACCGATCTTGTCGGCCGGGATCTGGATGCTGATGATCTTGGGCGCTGTCTCGGCGAGCTCGGGGCGTGGGCCGTCGAGTGCCTCGGCCATGACCCCGAGGATCTCCAGTCGGGCGTCACGGGCCTGATTCAGCGCCGCTGCCAGGACGTCGGCGGGGATGCCGTCGATCTTGGTGTCGAGCTGCAACGCCGTGACCACGTCGGAGGTACCGGCGATCTTGAAGTCCATGTCGCCGAAGGCGTCCTCGGCTCCGAGGATGTCGGTGAGGGTGGTGTACTTGCCGTCCGCGTACACCAGGCCCATGGCGATTCCCGCAACGGGCGCCTTGATGGGAACACCGGCGTCCATGAGCGAAAGACTCGAGGCACAGACCGACGCCATCGAGCTGGAACCGTTGGAGCTGAGCACCTCGGAGACCAGGCGGATGGTGTAGGGGAAGTCCTCGAGAGAGGGCACCACGGGGAACACTGCACGCTCGGCGAGCGCACCGTGGCCGATCTCACGCCGCTTCGGTCCACGCATGAACCCGGGTTCGCCGGTGGAGAAGGGCGGGAAGTTGTAGTGGTGCATGTAGCGCTTGCGGGTCTGGGGATCGATCCCGTCGACCATCTGGTCCATCCTCTGCATCCCGAGGGTGCAGAAGTTGAGGACCTGGGTGTCGCCGCGCTGGAACAGCCCTGTGCCGTGTGCGGTCGGTATCACCGACACCTCCGCCGACAGCGGGCGGATGTCTGTGGGACCACGACCGTCGATCCGCACGCCATCGTTGACGATCCGACTGCGGACCGTCGCCTTGGTGAGGCCGCGAACGGCACCCTTGACCTGCTTCGTGGCGGCTTCCTCGTCA
This sequence comes from Microthrixaceae bacterium, assembly GCA_023957995.1. GTDB lineage: Bacteria > Actinomycetota > Acidimicrobiia > Acidimicrobiales > Microtrichaceae > JAMLGJ01. The sequence continues at coordinate 35,632 of JAMLGK010000004.1, forward strand.
CGGTCGTCGGTGACGAGTCCGGGAACGAGTGATTCGATGAGCTCGGCCCGGAGGGCCTCCTCGGCCTCGATGCGGTCCGACTTGTCGGCGATCGACTGGACCTCGACCATCTTGTCGGCGGCGGCCGCTTCGACAGCGGCGTACACGTCGTCGTCGTAGTCGGTGGTGACCGAGTACGGCATGGCCTCGATTGCACCGTGCGTGGCCTCGTAGGTCTTCACCAGCTCCTTCTGGAGCTCGATGACGGCGGAGATGTGCGGCTTGCACTCCTCGAGCGCAGTCGCCAGCGCCGCCTCGTCGACCTTGGGGGCACCCTCTTCGAAGTAGCCCCAGGACTTCTCGGTCCCGCCGGCTTCGACCATCATCACGGCGATGTCGCCGCTGTCGAGCTGACGCCCGGCAACCACGATCTCGAAGGTGGCGGCATCACTCTCGGTGTAGGTGGGATGTGCGAGCCATTCACCGTCGGTTGTGTAGGCGAGGCGCACAGCACCGATGGGACCGTCGAACGCGATGCCCGAGAGCATCAGCGCAGCTGATGCACCGTTGATGGCGGCGACGTCGTAGGGGTTCTCCTGGTCAGCACCCATGACGGTGCCCACCACGTGTACCTCGTTGCGGAATCCGGCCGGGAAGGACGGACGCAGTGGCCTGTCGATCAGGCGACAGGTCAGGATCGCCTGTTCACCGGCGCGGGCCTCGCGGCGGAAGAACGAACCGGGGATCTTGCCCGCGGCGTACATGCGTTCCTCGATGTCGACGGTGAGCGGGAAGAAATCCGCTCCGGGACGGGGCTGGCGGGCAGCGGTGGCTGTTACCAGCACCCGCGTCTCGCCCAGTCCGACCATTACGGATCCGTCGGCGAGGCCGGCGTACTTACCGGCCTCGAATGAAAGGTGTTTGAATTCGTCGCCGGCAAGGTCTGCCTCGACGCGGATGGGTTCGGCCATTGTTGGCCCTCCTTCGGTCCACGGTGGACCGTTCATGCGGCGGGCCAGTTGCCAGTGGTCGACCCCCGGTAGGAAGCGCTCGCGTACCTTGACCACCGAAAGGGTCGATCGGAATCGCACAGACGGGGGTGGCCACGCAGCGGGACCGGACGTCGGCAACCGGTAACTGACCGGCTAGCCGCGGTTTGCGTTGGGCCAATGGTAGCCGAGATCGCGACCCAACACGCGAACACAGCGGACGGACCCCACCCATGGGGTCGGCACATCGGTTGACGGCCGGATCGGTTCCGGCCCCAGAGGTGCCTCAGCGACGCAGGCCGAGCTCACCGATGAGGGAGCGGTATTCCTCGATGTCGTTGTCGCGCAGGTAGTCCAGGAAACGACGGCGCTTGCCGACCAGCATGAGCAGACCACGACGGCTGTGGTGGTCCTTGCGGTGGACCTTCAGGTGATCGGTGAGATGGTTGATCCGATCGGTCAACAGGGCGATCTGCACCCTCGTCGAACCGGTGTCGGTATCGGCCGAACCGAACTTGGTGATGGTCGCCTGCTTGTCCGGCAGGTGGGTTGCCTTGCGGTTGCTCATGGAATTCTCTCCTGGGTGTCTGACCCTGCCGCAGCGGACGAGTTGGTCGTTCCGCCGCAGCGACCGGCTTTTGCCGGAGCGCTGATCGTACTGCAGCACTCACTCAGGGCACCAGACGAGACCACGGGCCGGGCGACCCCTCGCCCGGAGTGGAACCTCCTCGGATCTGCCAGCCCCTAGGAGAGCTGCTCCAGGCGGGGTTCCTCGACCGTCCACCGGTACCGGGGCTTGCGGTGCCGGCCGACCACCTTTCGGGTGGGGTCGGCCGGTGCAAGGGAGAACACCCTGGCACCCGGCTTGTAGCAGACCTTCTCGACGTCGGCGAGGGTGGGCGACTTCCGCCGCACTCCCGCGGCGCGCAGCCCGTCGCGGATCGCTTCGCCGAGTGGTCCGGCCAGCAGTTGCGACATGATCCCCGGAAGCGACTCGGGATCGCGCAGCAACCAGGAATGGCCACCGCGCTCGACGGTCACCAGAGTGCCCTCGGTGCGCTTCACGGTGTCGACGGCGGTGCGGTACGGCACGGCGAGGTCGTAGGAGCCGTGGATGGCGACCACAGGCACATCGTGGCGATGGAGTTCGTCGAGGGCATACCGGCTCGAGCGGGTGCGCAGGATCGACATCACGGGTCCGAGCAGTCGCCACGGCTGGCTGACGTGACCCAGCAGCGTCGGGGTCACCAGGCGCATCAGCTTCAGGGCCTGACGCGGGTCGGAGAACGCTGGTGCGATGCTCAGCGAGTCCACCAGGAGCACCAGACCGATGGTCGCCAGGAGCGGTGGATTCACCCGGAACAGGTAGACCATCCGATCCCAGGTGTCACCCACGATCGCGTCGATGAAGATGACTCCCAGGGTTCGTTCGGGCCAGCGCGCGGCCAGACGCGCCACCAGCTGGCCTCCCATCGAGTGCCCTGCGAGGAGGAAACGCTCGATACCCAGCTCATCGATGGCGCGACCCAGCAGGTCCGCGTAGTCGTTGATGTTGTGGCCGGTGAGCGGCAGACCCTGGGTGGCGCCGTGTCCGGCGGTATCGATGGCGATGACCCTGAAACCCATCTGAACGAGACGGGAGAGCGACTGTGCGTAGAGGAACCCCTCGGCGGAGAACCCGTGCACCACCACCAACGGGACTCCCTCGCCTGCGACGGTGACTCCGACCGTGTGGCCATCGGACAGCGTCAGCTCATGGCGCGCCAGGCTCGGGACCTCGACCTCTCCCTCAGCGAGGGGTTGGTCGAGAACAGGGCCCTCGATCGGCTCCAGAACCTGCGACATCGACGCCCTTTCCCAACGCAACCACCCGGGCGACAACTGGGTCGGGGGGTCGCCCGTCGGCCCCCGAACATGGCTTCAACGGTACCGGCTGCCCCGCCGCTGCGGCGACATCCGCTCCACGGGCCGCCCCTGGGCTCAGCCCAGCAACCTGCGTGCCTCGGCGCAATCCAGCGCCAGTTGGGCCGCCAATGCGTCCACGCCGTCGAACGCGATGTCGTCGCGGATCCGATGCTGCAGTCGCACCGCCACCCTCTGTCCGTAGAGGTCTCCCTCGAAGTCCAGGACGTGGACCTCGAGGAGCGTCGCTGCCCCTTCGTCGTAGAAGGTGGGGCGATGCCCCAGGTAGATGGCGCTGGGCAACGCTGCTCCGTCCGCCAGTCCCGAATCCGCATCCAGCGGCTGCAGATGGCCGGCGTAGATACCGTCGGCAGGCATCAGCATCTCATCTCCGATGGCGACGTTCGCGGTGGGAAACCCGATCGTTCGGCCCCGCCGATCACCTTCGATCACCGGTCCGCGCATCTCGTGGGCGCGCCCGAGCATCGCGTTGGCGTCCTCGAGGCGTCCCTCGTGCAGGGCGCGGCGGATTGCGGTCGAACTCACCTGGGCGTCATCGCGGGCCGGCTCTCCGTCGGGCCCGACCAGCCTCACCCCGGAGACCTCGAAACCGAGTTCGGCCCCCATGTCACTCAGCAACGCCACGTTGCCCGCCCGACGGTGACCGAAGTGGAAGTCCTCCCCCACGACCACCGACTTCGCATTGAGGCAGCCGACGAGAACCTCGCGGACGAACTCCTCGGCGGTCTCCGACGCCCGGTCCATGTCGAAGCGGACCACCACGGCGATGTCGATCCCGGTGTTCTCCAGCAGCTCGAGCTTCTGGTCGAGATCGGTCAACAACCGCGGAGCCGACTCCGGACGGATCACCTGGGCGGGGTGACGATCGAAGGTGACCAGAGCGCTGCGGTGGCCCGCCTCACGCGCACGCCGGCACACGTCGCCGATCACGCTGCGGTGACCCAGATGGAGTCCGTCATAGGCCCCGATGGTCACGACCGAACCTTCGTCCGGGCTCGGGCACTCACTCGGGTCGCGCACGATCTGCACGCCGCGCACCCTAGTGCTGGGCCGGGTCGGGGCCGGGATCGTCCTGCACGCTCAACACGTAGGAGGGTTTGACCGTCGAGTTCCTGTGCTCCTGGTAGACCGCGATCAACCTGCCGGTCGGATCGAGCACGGCCCACGGGCCCTCAGCGGAATCGGTCAGACCCAGCCGGGTTCGCTCCAGCACCATCCCGTTGCGGACGACCTCGGCGGTAGCGGCATCGACGGTGACCGACTCCAGCACCCGTCCGATCTCGGAGGGGTCGAGGATCGTGGCGTCCTCGATGCCGTGTGCCTCCTCGATGGTGAACGGTCCCACCGCGGTGCGTCGGAGCGCGCTCAGGTGGGCTCCTCCTCCGAGGGCACGACCGAGGTCCGCGGCCAGCACGCGCACGTAGGTGCCGCTCGAACACTCGACCGTTGCCCGCCAGACGAGTGGATCCCCGCCGGGTTCCACCTCGAACCTACGAACGGTCACCGGCCGGGCCTCGCGCTCGACCACCTTGCCCTCGCGTGCCAGCTGGTGGAGCCGACGGCCTCCCACCTTGACCGCTGAGACCATCGGTGGGACCTGCAGGATGTCGCCCGTGAGAGCCGCCGCTGCAGCCGTGACCGCTTCGATGGTGGGTGGGTCCATCTCGTGGGTGGCGGTCACCTCGCCGTCGGCATCGAGCGAATCGGTCTCCACCCCGAGACGGATCGTGGCCACGTAGGTCTTGTCGAGGCCCGAGAGGTTCGTGAGCAGCTTGGTGCAACGACCCACCCCGAGCACCAGTACTCCCGTCGCCATCGGATCCAGGGTGCCGCTGTGGCCCACCTTGCGGGTACCGAACACGCCACGGCACTTGGCGACCACGTCGTGGCTGGTCCAGCCCGACGGTTTGTCCACGACCGACAGACCGGACGGGTTCTCACCCACCGGTTCCACCGGAGTGACCGACTCCTGCAATCGATTCAGAACCCCACGCCATTCAGTTCGCCTCGGGGTCGGGGGAGGCGTCGGCGTCGGGGACCGGACCCGGGTCGGAGTCCTTGATCTGCGAGAGCACGTCGTCGATGCGCATCGCTTCGCTGAGCACATCGTCGGGCAGGAACCGGATCTGGGGAGTACGCCTTGCCCTCACCTGTCGGTTGATCACCTGCTGGATCGGCCAACGGACGTCATCGAGGGCTTCTTCGACCTCGTCGAGGCGGCCATCCGCCTCCGCGAGCATCGCCGAATAGAACACCTCGGCACTGGCGAGGGACCTGTCCACACGAGCAGCGGTGACCGTCACCAACTCGAGTCGGTCATCACCGATCCGCTCCAGCTCCGAGGCGACTATCTCTCGTACCAGCTCGCCGATGCGATCGGTCCGCTTGAAGGGCTTCGGGTTTGATCGTCGCGCCATGGATTGCTCCCGGAAGTAGTGACGCCGGGTGGTCCGAACGGCGTCCCGGCCCAACGTAGGTGAACCGGATGTGTTGCGGCCCGGATGTGGTTCATCCGTGCGTGGCAGCTACTGACCGAAGGGTCAGTCGCGGGGGATCTCCTGCAGCTCGTAGGTCTCGATGACGTCGCCGGCCTTGAGATCCTGGAAGTCTGACAGGCCGATACCGCATTCGTAACCGGCCGCAACTTCCTTGACGTCGTCCTTGAACCGGCGCAGCGATGAGAGCTCGCCCTTCCAGATGACGGTGCCGTCGCGCAGGAAGCGCACCTTGGATCCCCTGGTGACCTGACCGTTGGTGACCATACAACCGGCCACCGCCCCGATCTTGGGAACACGGAAGATCTCCCGCACCTCGGCATCGCCGGTGACGACCTCGGTGTACTCGGGTTCGAGCATGCCGACCATCGCGGACTCGACGTCCTCGAGCAGCTTGTAGATGATCTCGTAGGTACGGATCTCGACATCCTCGGCGTCGGCCATCTCGCGGGCCTGACGGCTCGGACGAACGTTGAAGCCGATGATCGTCGCGGACGACGTGGCGGCGAGCTGGATGTCGCTCTCGGTGATACCACCGACGCCGCGCAGGACGAACCCGACCTTCACCTCGTCGCGTTCGAGCTTCTTCAGCGATTCGGTCACCGCTTCGAGGGAACCCTGCACGTCGGCCTTGACGACGAGGTTGAGCATCGCCTGCTCCCCCGCCTGGATGGCTGCGAAGATGTCCTCGAGTTTCGCTCCGGAACTCATCACCGAGGCGTCGCGTGCGCGGCCGGCCTCACGCTGCCAGTGCTCGCGGGTCTCTGCCACCGAACGGGCCTTGCGCTCGTCGGGGGCCACGGCGAAGGTGTCGCCGGCCTCTGCGACATCCGAGAGTCCGAGCACCTGGACCGGAGTGGCAGGTCCGGCGTGGCGGACCTGTTCCCCGTGGTCGTTGACCAGGGCGCGCACACGTCCCCAAGCGGGGCCCGCGACCATTGGATCACCGACGTTGAGGGTGCCGCGTTGCACCAGCACGGTGGCGACGGGGCCCCTGCCCACGTCGAGATGTGCCTCCAGGACCACGCCGGTGGCGCGGCCCTCGGGATTGGCCCGGAGGTCTTCGAGCTCCGAGACCAACAACAGTTGGTCGAGCAACTCGTCGACACCGGTTCCCTCCAGGGCGGAGACCTCACAGGTGATCGTGTCGCCACCCCATGATTCGGGTACGAGATCGTGTTCGGAGAGCTGCTGCATCACACGGTTGGGATCAGCGTTCTCACGATCGATCTTGTTGATCGCAACCACGATCGGCACCTCGGCGGCCTTTGCGTGGGCGATGGCCTCCTCGGTCTGGGGCATCACGCCGTCGTCGGCGGCGACGACCAGGATCACGATGTCCGTGGCATCCGCACCGCGTGCGCGCATGGCGGTGAACGCTGCGTGGCCCGGGGTGTCGATGAACGTGAGGGCGTTGTCGCCCTTGATCACCTGGTAGGCACCGATGTGCTGGGTTATCCCACCGGCCTCGCCGGCGACCACATTGGCTTCACGGATGTAGTCGAGCAGTTTCGTCTTGCCGTGATCGACGTGTCCCATGACGGTGATCACCGGAGGACGGTTGGGCAGGTCGCCCGCTTCGTCATCCTCATCGGGCAGGTCGAGAACCTTCTGGAGTTCGACCTCCTGCTCCTGGCCGGGATCGACCATGGAGACCTCGGCGCCGACCTCGGCCGCGAAGAGCTCGATCATGTCGTCGGTCAGCGACTGGGTGGCGGTGACCATCTCGCCCTGCTGCATGAGGAATCGCACCACATCTGCAGCGGTCCGGTTCAGCTTGGGTCCGAGATCCTGGGGTGACGAGGCGCGCTCGATCGTGATGACCCCATCGGGCACCGGCTCCTCGGCCGGGGTGTAGGTCGGAACATCCATCGGCTGGAGTTCTTCGCGATTGCGCCTGCGGCGTCCCTTGCGGCGAGGAGGTCGGGGACCTCCGCCGGGTCGGCCACGACCGCCGGGGCCACCGCCGGGCCGTCCGGCAGGACCGCCGCCGGGGCCTCCCGGGGGACCTCCACCGAAACGTGGAGCGCCGGCACCGCCACCGCCACCACCGCCGGGGCGCGTCCCACGGCCGGGGCCACCGGAACTCGGCGCTGCGGCCTTGCGTCCGCCCAGACCCGGGGGCGGGGGAATGCGTTTGCCCGTGGCCGAACGAGGTGGGCCGGGAGGGGGTGGGATCGGCTTGCCGGTGTCCGAGGTGGGCACCGCACCAGCGGCGCTGTCGGACTTGGTGTCGCCGGCTGGCGTCGCCTCATCGGAGGAAGCCTCCGAGGGAGCCGCTGCTGCGGCGGGCTCACTGGCGGAAGGTTCTGCCACTGGCTGTGGGGCCGGAGCCGATGCCGCAGGGGCCTCGGCCGCTGCGGGTTCGGCAGCTGGCGGTTGTGGTTTCGGCGCAGGTGCCGCGGGAGGGCGCGGTGCGGCCGGCGCAGGCGCCGGGGCGGCCCGGGGCGGCTCGGCCGGGGGACGAACCGGTTTGCCCGAGGCCGGCTTGGAACTCACGACCTTGTGAGCAGAGCTGTCCTCGGGTGCAGCCGGAGTTGGGGGTTCGGCTGCCTCGGGCGCCGCTGGCGCAGCCGGGGCCTCCGGTGGACCGGCGTCGGGAGCAGTCCCCTCGCTGGGCGTCGAGGCCCCCGGGGTGTCGGCGGCGGTCCCGGAAACCTGGGTCGGTTCGGGCGCGCCGGCGTCGGCCGCGGTCCCACCCGGTTCGGCTCCACCGATCTGATCGGCGGATTCCGACTTCTCGGCAGCCTTCTTGGCGGGGGCCTTCTTGGCAGCAGCCTTCTTCTTGGCCGGGGCCTTCTTGGCAGCAGCCTTCTTCTTGGCCGGGGCCTTCTTGGGCTCCTCGGGCTGTTCGTCTCGAGTCAGCCCGTCTTTTTGTGCCTTACGCCGGACCTGGTCCGCGTAGGCCTCATCCAACGATGAGGAGTGGCTCTTGACCGCATACCCCATCGAGAGGCAGAGGTCGAGACACTCCTTGTTGGTCATGCCGAGCTCCTTTGCGAGCTCGTAGACGCGCTTCTTTCCCTTTGCCAAGGTCTTCCGTTCGTTGATTCTTCTCAGGGGGCGGGCACCGAGGCGCAAACAGCACTCTCAGGGCCCAGCGGCCGTCCATCCTCGCATGTATCGCTGGATGATACGAACCGCGTTGTGAGCAACGGGGGCCAGAGGGCCGCCGTCGGGTTGGTTCAGCTGGCGTCGCCACCGGTGTCGGGGGCGACGGATTCGTCGGACTCCTCGTCGTCAGATCCGTCGGCTGCCGCATCTTCGGGCGCATCTTCGGCAGCGTCGTCGGGCGCATCGGAATCAGGGGCCTCCGAGTCATCGGGGGTCCCGGCGGCCTCTTCGGCCTCGGAACCCTCGCCCTGTTCGGGGTTGTCGGAGCCCTCAGCGTCCTCAGCCTCTTCAGCGCCCTCGGAAGCGTCGGACCCGGAGCTGTCGCCGCCCGACTCGGCCTCCCACTCGGCATAGGTCAGCGGAGGACTGCCGTCGGCCGGCTGCCACATCTGCTCGCCGCTCTCGGCGTCCACTATCCACTCGCCGTCGGCCCATGAATCGTCGCCGTAGGCCTTCTCATAGGCTTCCTGGGCCGCCATCTCGGCCTCCGAGCGGATGTCGATCCGCAGACCGCTCAGGCGGCTGGCCAATCGGGCGTTCTGGCCCTCCTTGCCGATGGCCAGCGACAGTTGCTGGTCGGGCACGATCACATCGGCGTGCGCCGCCTCCTCGTCGATGCGGACCTCTTTCACCCGTGCAGGCTGGAGGGCCTTCATGACGAAATCGTGGCGGTCCTCGGAGAAGGGAACGATGTCGATCTTCTCGCCGCGGAGTTCGTTCACGACCTGACGCACCCGGGCGCCCCGCGCCCCTACGCAGGCCCCCACGGGATCGATGTTGTTGTCGTTGGACCAGACGGCGATCTTCGTGCGTTGACCGGGTTCGCGGGCACACGCCCGCATCTCGACCACGCCGTCGGCGATCTCGGGCACCTCGAGTTCGAAGAGCCTCTTGACCAGTCCCGGGTGGGTCCTCGAGACCACGATCTGGGGACCCTTGATGGTCTTGCGGACCTCGACGATGTAGGCCTTGACGCGCTCACCCGGCTCGGGGCGTTCGAAGTTGACCTGTTCGGACTGGGGCAGGAGGGCCTCCACCCGACCGAGATCCAACAGGGTGTACCGCGCGTCGCTCTGCTGGATGATCCCGGTGACGATGTCGCCCTCGCGACCCGCGTACTCCTCGTACTTCAGCTCGCGTTCGGCCTCGCGGATCCGCTGGCTCATCACCTGACGCACCGTCTGGGCCGCGATCCGCCCGAAATCGTCGGGGGTCACATCCATCTCGGGGCCGAACGGCTCGGCATCCTCGTCGAGCTCCTGTGCGAACACCCGCATCTCACCGGTCTCGGTGTCGATGTTCACCCACGAGAACTCATAGGCCCCCTGCTGCTTCTTGTAGGCGGCCTCCAGGGCCTCCGCCAGGGCAGCGAAAAGGGTATCGACCGACACGCCGCGCTCAGCGGCAACAGCGGTCAGGGCCTCCATCATCTCGGGATTCATCGGTTGTCCTCTTTGGATTCGGTTGTGGATTCTGTTGTATTTCCGGCGGATTCCGCATTGCCGGCGGTCTGCGGAGCGACGGCGCCCGCATCGGCACCGCCGTCCCATTCGAACACGGTGTGGGCCTTGGCGATCTGGGAGATCGTGACCCTTCGTTCGCCGTCGGTGGTGTCGAGAGTGACGGTGTCGCCGTCGACTCCCGACAGGGTCCCGTCCAACCGGCGGTCTCCCTCGCCTCCGGGGAAGAGTTTCACCTTCACCCGTCGGCCGAGTGCCGAACTGAAGTGCTCCGGTCGGCGAAGTGGCCTCTCGAGGCCCGGTGAGGAGACCTCGAGGGTGTAGGAACCGGCGACCGGATCATGCTCGTCCAGCAGGGCAGACAACTCTCTGGTTACCTGGGCCAACTGGTCGACATCGACCCCGTCACGCCCATCGACCATCACCCGCAGGGTGCCCCCGGGCTGGTCTATGTCGTAGAGATCGAGGCCCATTCGCTCCAGTACGGGTGTCACGAGACTGCCGACGCGGTCGGTTGTCGCACTCACATCGCCTCCTCGCTATCTCGCTGCGGACCCTCTTGTGCCCGCGCGGCCGGACAAATACGGCCAGACAAAAGGCGTGGGCAACGCCCACGCCCTCCGGATCAGCCGAAAGGTCGAGTATAGGCGGTGACCCACTGCACCGCAGGTACGGGGCCGGCTGCCCGGCCTCCCGGCGGAGGACACCCAACCCGACCCGGTTGCTGCGGGCCCTCGTCAGCGGTTCAATACGCTCGCGCCACGATTGCTGTCACCCCGGGTGCATCCGGGTCGCTGGGGACCCCTCCGGCAGCGTCCTGCAGGCAACGGACCGTCACGGCATCCGAAGCCAGGCGCGCTTCACCCTCCACCCCGAGGTCGGCCCACGCGATTCGGGCGAAACCCGTCTCGGTGGCCTCGAGTGCCTCCTCGATTCCGGCCACGTCGAAGGTGTGGTCATCGCGCCGTTCTGTCGCATCCGCGAGCATCGAGGCCTGGATCTCATCGAGGAGGTCGGGCACCGACGCGGCCAACCCGTCGATGCCGACCGGTCCCTTGGTCGAGGTGTCACGCCTCGCCACCACGGCGGTGGACTCGGCCAGATCACGGGGGCCCAGTTCGACCCGTAGGGGAACGCCCTTGAGTTCCCAGTCGGTGGCGCGACGGCCGAACTGCACATCCACCCGGTCATCGAGGCGCGCCCGCACACCCAGGTCGGCCATCCGCTGCACGAGCACCCGAGCAGCGTCGGAAACCTCGCCGTCGTCACCATCGCGCACGACCATCACCACGACCTGGACCTCGGCCAGCCGCGGTGGCACCCGCAGACCCGAGTCGTCGCCGTGGGCCATGATCAATCCGCCCATCATCCGGGTCGACACACCCCACGAGGTCGTCCAGCACAGCTGCTGGTTGCCATCGGAGTCGGAGAAACCGATGTCGAAGACCCGGGCGAAGTTCTGTCCGAGTTCGTGACTGGTACCCATCTGCAGCGCCTTGCCGTCACGCATCATCGCCTCGCAGGCCAGCGTGTTGATGGCACCGGCAAAGCGCTCCGCGGCCGTCTTCACGCCGGTGTGCACGGGTATCGCCAGCACCTCGACCATGAAGTCCGCGTAGACCTCGTCGAGTATCCGGCGCGCATAGGAGCTGGCGTCGGCCGCGGTGGCGTGCGCCGTGTGGCCCTCCTGCCAGAGGAACTCCGATGTGCGCAGGAAGAGCCTCGGCCTCAGCTCCCAGCGGACCACGTTGGCCCACTGGTTCAACAGCAACGGCAGATCGCGGTAGGACTGGACCCACTTGGCCATGTACTCCCCGATGACCGTCTCGGAGGTGGGTCGGACCACCGCCGGTTCCTCCAGTTCCTTGCCTCCCGCATGGGTCACCACGGCCAGCTCGGGCGAGAAACCCTCCACGTGTTCGGCCTCGCGGTGCAGGTAGCTCTCGGGGATCAGCAAGGGGAAGTATGCGTTCTCCGCACCTGTCGCCTTGATCCGGGCGTCGACCTCGGAAACCATCCGCTCCCACAACGCGTAGGCGTAGGGACGGATGACCATCGTGCCGCGCACCGGTCCGTTCTCGGCGAGCGACGCCTTGTTGAGAACGTCCTGGTACCAGCGCGGAAAGTCCTCGCTCTGGGGGGTGAGCACGGGAGCCTTGGCCATGGCGGGCGATGGTAGGCGTTCTGAGCGGCTCAGCCCGACAGGTGCCGCTGGATGATCTCCACCTTCTGGGCCGAGGCGTTCGCGTCCTCGCCCTGTTCACCCAGCAACGAGGCGCGGTCCTTCTCTGCTTCGCGGGCCGCCTTCGCGGTGTCGACGCGCGCCAGCGCGGCCTCGGTGCCGTGTTCGGAGATGTACTCGGCCCACTCGACGAGTTGCTCGACCATCTCGGACTCGGCCACGACCGCCACGTTCTGGCCCTTCACGAAGAGGTGGCCCCGCCCCCTGCCAGCGGCGATGCCCAGGTCTGCGTCACGAGCCTCACCGGGTCCGTTCACCACGCACCCCATCACAGCCACCTGCAGGGGTAGATCCCGACCGGCCAGCGCTGCGCGGGCATCCTCGGCCACCTTGATCACGTCGACCTCGGCACGCCCGCAGGACGGGCAGGCGATCAGGTCGATGTCGGTGCGCTCGCGCAGACCCAGCGACTCGAGCAGCACCCGACCGGCGCGGGCCTCCTCGACCGGGTCAGCGGTGAGCGAGTAGCGGATCGTGTCGCCGATGCCCTCGGCGAGCAACGTGGCGATACCCGCGGTGGCCTTGATGTAGCCCTCGGGCAACGGGCCCGCTTCGGTCACACCCAGGTGCAGCGGCACGTCCGTGGCGTCCGCCAACTGCCGGTAGGCCTCGACCATCAGCGGCACGTTGGATGCCTTGACCGAGATCTTGACCAGGTCGAAGTCGACCTGGGCGAAGTAGTCGAGTTCCATGAGCGCGGACTCGACCATCGCCTCGGGTGTGACCGTGTTGCCGTACTTCTCGTAGAGCGAGGGGTCCAGCGAGCCACCGTTCACGCCGATGCGGATCGGGACCTGACGGTCCCGGGCCTCCGAAGCGACGGTCTTGATGTGTTCGGGGCGGCGGATGTTGCCCGGATTGAGCCGCAGACCCTGCACTCCTGCATCGAGTGCTGCAAGAGCCATCTTGTGGTTGTGGTGGATGTCGGCGATCACAGGCACCGGCGAGCGAGGAACGATGTGGGCCAGCCCCTCGGCCGCCTCCGCCTCGTTGCAGGTGCAGCGCACGATGTCACAACCCGCAGCGGCCAGGGCATAGATCTGCGCCAGGGTGCCCTCCACATCGGAGGTCTTGGTCGTCGTCATCGACTGCACCGTCACCGGTGCACCATCGCCCACGGGGACCGAACCCACCTCGATGCGCCTGGTGGGTCGTCGCGGGAAGCTCGCCGTTGAGGCATCCATCGCGCTCAGGCTACCCGGGTGTGGCCCGAGCGCCGGGCAGCCGGGCCGCTAGGCACTCACACCACGGGTGAGGTCCAGATACATGGCGAGGATCCCGACCACCGCCAGCACCATGACGACCCCGTAGGCAACCGGGATCATCCGGGTGATGTCCGCTATGTAGCGCTTGTCCGAGCGCCGCGCCACCTCTCGGCACTTCTCGTACACCGCGATGGATACGTGACCACCGTCGAACGGCAGCAGCGGGATCAGGTTGAACACACCGATGAAGATGTTGAGCGCTATCAGGAATCCGATCAGGTTCGACAGGTTCTCGGCGGTCAGGTCGGCGCCGTACGCGACCGCGCCGATGATCGAGGTCGGTCGACCGGCGTCGGTGGACACCGCCACCTGTTCAGCCGGTGTGGGTTCGTCGGTGACGTCCTGTTCGGACCCCGTGACGGTGTCGGAGAGGAAGCTCCACAGCCGTGGCGGATTGAACACGGTTCCGATGCCGGTGACGCTCGCACCCACACCTCGGCCGAACTCGGCGAATGCGCTGCCGACAGCAACGGGTACCGATTCCCGTCGCAGCCCATGATCCACCCCGACGCCCAGGAACGCCGTGGGTTCGGTGATGCCCACGGCACTGCCGAGGTCGACCGTCAGTTCCTCGGCACCCACCGCGGGGCCGTCCTGCACCTCGAGGGTCAGCTCCCCGCCCTCGACGGAGTCGACCGCCAGTGCGACGTCGTCCAGGTCGACCACGGGCTGGCCTGCGATCCCCACGACCCGCTGGCCGGTCTCGAGACCGGCCCGGTCGACCCGGGAGTTGTCCACCACAGGGCCCACGAACACACCGTCGGGGGTCTCGAGGATGTCGACATCGGTGCCCACGGTGCCGATCACCTTCGATCGGCGGATCAGATCGACCGGCACCGCCACGGTCTCTCCGTCGCGGACCACGTCCACGACCACGGTCCCCGAAGCGCTCTTGATCTGGTCCCTGAACTCGTCGAAGGTGCCGACGGTCGCGCCGTCGAACCCGGTCACCTCGTCACCGCTCTGCAGGCCAGCGGCCTGGGCCGCACCGCCGTCGGTCAGGTCACCGACCTTCCACTGCTGTTCGTCCACGCGCCCGAAGGCACTGAACTGGACCACCAGCAGCACCAGTGCGAGCAGGAAGTGCATGGCTGATCCGGCCACGGCGACGCCGAGCCTGGAGCGGAAGGGCGCCTGACGGTAGGTGCGTGCCTCGTCAGCAGGATCCACCTCCTCGAGGTTGTTCATCCCGAGGATCTTCACGTAGGCGCCAGCCGGAATGGCCTTGATCCCGAACTCGGTCTCGCCCCGTTTGAACGACCAGAGCTTGGTGCCGAACCCGAGGAAGAACTCGGTTGCCTTCATCCCGGCACGGCGGGCCGCGACGTAGTGGCCCAACTCGTGCAGGAAGATCATCGCCACCACCGTGGCCACGACCAGGAGCATCGGTAGCCCGCCGGTGATCGCCAGCCACACCACCAGTCCGCCCACGGCGGCCACGCGTGCCCAGGTGGACACCTTCTCAGCCCCCAGCTCCGCTGCGGTCATGGCCACCAGGACCGGCACGAGCACCAGCACGGTGAACCAGAGCCCCACGAAGCCGCTGACCGCTCCGACGACCACGAGCCCGGCAAACACGACCAACGCGCTCCAGCGAGCCGCTGGCGAACCGAGCATCCCGGTGCGCTGCGGATCCTCCGCTCCCGCCGGATCCCCGGTCCTCGGTGCCGGTTGTTGCGGTTCGTCCCGACGTTCCTGATCGGTGCTCAAATCGGTGTTCCTTGGCTCATCAGTTCCTTCGCGATGGCACGACCGGTGGCGTCGGCATCGAGGACCGACTCGACGCTCAGTGCGTCGGAGCCATCCCAACGATCGAGCACGTCACACAACACTGCTGGAATGTCGACCCAACGAACCCTGCCGTCCAGGAAGGCCTCGACCACGGACTCGTTCGCAGCAGAGAGCAGCGCAGGAGCGGTGCCCCCGGCTCGGCCGGCTGCGAAGGCCAGGTCCAGACAGCGGAAGGCGTCCCGGTCGGGAGGCTCGAAGTCGAGCGAGAACGCCTCGTCGAAGTCCATCGCCCCGAACGGGGTACCCACACGGTCGGGGTACGCGAGTGCATAGGCGATGGGCAGGCGCATGTCGGGCAGTGACAGCTGCGCGATCGTGGCCCCGTCGGTGAACGAGGCCATCGAGTGGACGATCGACTGGGGATGAACCACCACATCGATGTCGTCGTAGTCCGCACCGAACAACTCGTGCGCCTCGATCACCTCGAGCCCCTTGTTCATCAACGTGGAGGAGTCGACGGTGATCTTGGGGCCCATCGACCAGGTCGGATGCTCCAGGGCCTCCTGCACCGTCACCGATTCCAGCTCGGATCGGCTGCGACCACGGAACGGCCCTCCCGATGCGGTCAACACCACCTTGCGCAACCGGCGCGTTCCCTCTCCTGCGCGCAGGCACATGTGGATCGCGCAGTGCTCACTGTCGACCGGGACCAGCTCGGCACCCGGGGTGTCGCGCAGCGGGGCAACCACCGGTCCCGCGGCGATGAGCGATTCCTTGTTGGCCAGTGCGAGTCGCCGACCGGCACCGAGCACCGCGAGGGTCACCGGAAGTCCAGCGAAGCCCACCACCCCGTTGACAGCCACCTCGGCGCCGATAGCCGCCTCGGCCATGGCGTCGGGGCCCGCCAGGAGTTCCACTCCCTTCGGCAACAGCTCCCGGAGCTCCGCGGCTCGATCGCTGTCCGCGATGGCCACGACCTCGGGGTGGACCTGCCGGGCCTGCCGGGCGAGATCCTGCACCGATGAGTTGGCCCCGAGCGCGACTATCTCGAAGCGGTCCGGCTCGGCAGCCACGACGTCGAGGGTCTGGGTGCCGATGGACCCGGTCGATCCCAACACGGCGACTGTGGTCATGGTCAGGTGATTCTACCGAAAGGACCCGGGATCGGAGCGCGGGCACCCGGCGGCACGATCGGGTGCCCGCAGGTGGTCCGTCGCGGTCAGATCGTCCAGATGCCCAACGGAATGGTGACGAAGTAGGCGACCGGCAACACGAACAACAGCGAGTCGAAGCGGTCGAGGACTCCACCGTGGCCCGGCAGTACCGACCCCATGTCCTTGACCCCGAGGTCACGCTTCACGAACGACTCACACAGGTCGCCGATCGGGGCGGAGATCGCCACGATCAGGGCGAACACGAAGGTCCTGAAGATCGTGTCGTCTCCTATGGGGGAGATGAACGAGACCGCGATCGTCGTGGCCACCACCGAGACCAGAACGCCGCCGCCGAAGCCTTCCTGGGTCTTGTTGGGGCTCGCCGCCGAAAGCGGGGTGTGACCGAACTGCTTGCCCACGAAGTAGCCGCCGACGTCATAGGAGACCGAGGCGATCACTGCTGCGAGCAGCACGCCGATACCAGGGTTGGTGTCGAGACCACCACGGTCCGCAACGACCTCACCGAGTCCGAGGAACAGTCCCGCGAAGGAACCGAGCCCGCCGATCCAGACGACCCCGAGCAGGGTGATCCCCAGGTTGGCGACCGAACCCTCTCCGGGAGCGACCAACAGGTACCAGATCAGCGCGGAGACGACGGTGATCCCGAGCAGCACCGGGTATGCACCCAACCCGAACAGCGCCGGTCCGATTATGAAACCGGCCATGGCCACCAGACCGAGCAGGCTGGCCGGGTTGTAACCGCCCTCCCGCACCGCGTTGTAGTACTCGGCGCCCGCCAGACACACCACCACGGTGGCCAGCAGGGCGGTGGGCACTGTTCCGAGCTTGAAGCAGATCAGTCCGAGTGCCGCCAACCCGACACCCACAGCCACCGCGACGGGCAGGTTTCGGTCGCCTCCGCCGGATCGCGGCGGACCGTCTCGGCTGTCACCTCCGTCGCCGTCTCCCCTGCCGCGTTCGCGAGGGGCTCGGCGCGGCCGCGGTGCGGATCGCACCGGTGGCTCGTCGAACGGTGCATCCATACCGCCGAAGCCGGCGAGGGGATCGTCGTCGTCGTCCGCCGGACCGTCGAAGAACGAGTAGTCGTCGTCCTCATCGTCCTCGAAGGGATCCCGCTGACCCGACAGGGCACCCAGCCGGGGCCCGTCATCGAGGAGGTCGTCGAATCCCCCCTGGGTGTCCTCACTGGCATCGTCGCGCCAGCGCATCTGATCCCCGGGACCATCACCGACCGGCGGGCTGTCGGACACGACCTTGGGAACCTGACCGGTCGCAGGCTCGGTCCAATGGGGAAGAACGAAGGTGTCGTCGTCAGCCGCACCGCTTCCCAGCGGTGACTCCTCGACGATCGGTAGATCGTCCATCGGCGCCTCGTCGGTCGGACCGGGTCCGTCGAAGCGGATCGGCTCGTCCACCGGCGCCGGTTCCTCGCCCGAGGGACCTGCCACACGTGCGTGTCCGACCGACTGGTCCGAGCGGGTCGAGACCGTCTCGGACGGAACCACCGGAACCGCTCCGAAGCGATCACCGCGGGTCGGGTCCTCGGTGGACGAGATGGTGATCCTCGGAAGGTCCTCGGCCGGTTCGGGTGCGTCAGGCCTGTCGCCGAAGCGCTTGGACCGGTCACCCCGCCTCACGACGTCGTGACGGCCGGTGGCCTCGGCTGCTTCCTGTGCACCGAGAATCCGTACCCCCTCGCCCGCTTCGCGTGGCGGTTCGTCGCCACCCGCCGGCGGTGCGAGCGGGTCGTTGCTGTCGTCGTCGGATTCGAACGGTTCGTCGTCTGTCATATCGTGCTGTGAGTGCTGGCGCTCGGCGGCGTCGCTCTCATGCCTCCATCAGCTCGGCGGTCTTCTGCTCAAGTGCGTCGTCGATCTCGGACTCGCTCACGCGGGTGCGGTCGTCGAGTTGCTTCTCGTAGCGGTGCAGCTCGTCCTCGGAGAGGTCGCCGTCGCGTTGCATCGACTCGAGATCCTTGCGCGCATCGCGCCGCGCTGAACGGACGGCGTTGCGACCCTCCTCGGCACGTGCCCGGGCGAGCTTCACGAACTCCTTGCGGCGCTCCTCGGTCAGCGGAGGAAACGCGATGCGGATGGCGGCGCCGTCGTTGGAGGGGTTCAGACCCAGGTTGGCATCGATGATCGAGCGTTCGATGGCGTTGATCGAGCTCTTGTCGAAGGGGTTGACCATGAGCATGCGAGCGTCGGGCACGGAGAAGCCGGCCAGCTGTTGCATGGGGACCGTGGAGCCGTAGTACTCCACCGGTAGCTTCTCGAAGAGACCCGGGTTGGCCCGACCGGTGCGAATGCCCGAGAACTCGGCGCGTGCGTGCACGACCGCCTTGCCCATCCGGTCCGCGGCGTCGGAGATGATGGCGTCTGCCAATTCGTCACTCATTGCGTCCAGCCTCTCACATAGCCAGCCCGGGCTTCAGCCATTCGGAGGTCGTGGCGGGCCACGAAACGCGGACTACGAAACCACTGTGCCGACGTGCTCACCGTCGAGCAGCGCCGCGATGTTGTTCCCCATCAGGTCGAACACACAGATCGGCAGGTTGTTGTCCATGCACAGCGACGTGGCGGTGGAGTCCATCACCTTGAGTCCGCGCTGCAGCACATCCATGAACGACACATCGGAGAGGAGCTCCGCATCCGGATCGGTGCGTGGGTCCGCGGTGTACACCCCATCGGTGCCGTGCTTTCCCATCAGGATCGCTTCGGCATCTATCTCGACAGCCCTCAGTGCGGCGGTCGTGTCGGTGGTGAAGAACGGGTTGCCGGTGCCACCGGCGAAGATCACCACGCGACCCTTCTCGAGGTGACGGATGGCGCGCCTCCTGATGTAGGGCTCGGCCACCTGTGACATGTGGATCGCTGACTGCACACGCGTCGGTTGGCCCATCCGCTCGAGGGTCTCCTGGAGTGCCAGGGCATTGATCACCGTGGCCAGCATGCCCATGTAGTCGGCCTGGGCCCGGTCCATCCCGGCGCCCTCGCCGCTCAGCCCGCGCCAGATGTTGCCGCCGCCGACGACGACCGCGATGTCGACCTCGAAGGTCTGCTTGGCCTCCAGGATCTCCCTGGCGAGCGAGTTGATGACCTCGCCGTCGAGGCCGTTTCCGGATCCTCCGGCGAACGCTTCGCCGGACAGCTTCAACATGATCCGCGACCACCGCGGAGTCCGCCGTTCGGGTACCTCGGAGCTGTCTTCGTCCATGCTCGCCCGTCCCGCGTCGGTGTCTTCTGGCTGTGATCCGGTCAGTGGCACTCAGGCGCCGATGTAGGCCTGGGCGAATCGGACGATCCGTCCGTCGCCGAGGCGCTCCGCAACGGTTTGCTTGTCGCCGAAGAGCCCCTGCTCGGGAAGCACGCGCTCGCCGTACCAGGAGTTGAGACGCCCCTCCACGATCTTCGGGACCGCCTGTTCGGGCTTGCCCTCCTTGATCGTGAGTGCGACGAAGCCCTCGCGGGCCTTCTCGACCAGTGCCGGATCGATCTCGTCACGGCTCAGGGCATCGGGCTTGGCAAAGGCGCAGTGCAGTGCGATCTCGTGGGCGGTCTCGTCGTCGGCGCCCTCGATCTCGATGATCACTCCGTTGGTGCCGCGTCCGTCCTGGACGTGGGCATAGGCGTCGAGCCCGTTCCCTTCGGCTCCTTCGAAGCGCACCACCTGGCCGAGTTCGATGTTCTCCTTCTTGGAGATCTTGATGTCGTCGACGGCCTTGGCCAGTTCTGCGGATTCCACAGCAGATTCTCCGTCGGCGAGCACTGCGTCGGCGAGACGCTGCACGAGGCTCACGAAGTCATCGGCCTTGGCGGAGAAGTCGGTCTCGGACTTGAGCTCGACGAGTGCGACCGCGTTGCCGTCCCTGGCCACGGCCACCGCACCCTGGCTGTTGTCGCGGTCCTCCAGGGCTGCGACCTTGGACAGGCCCTTCTCGCGCAGGATCTGCGCCGCCCGGTCCATGTCTCCGTCGGACTCGGTGAGTGCCTTCTTCGAATCCATCATTCCGGCGCCTGTGGCATCGCGCAGCGCCTTGACGTCCTGGGCTGTGAACTCTGCCATCAGTTGGCCTCCCCGGACGCGTCGCCTCCGTCGGCCTCGGCGGCAGGTGCAGCCGCTTCAGGTGCAGGCTCTGCAGCCGGCTCGGCCGGTGCCGGTTCAGCCGGGACCGCCTCAGCGGCCGCTGGCTCCGCAGCTGCAGGGGCCGCAGCTGCTGCGGCCACCCTCGCTTCGCGTTCGGCTGCAGCCGCTGCGGCCTGGGCACGTGCCTCGGCCTGACGCTGCTCGTGGGCGGCTTCTTCCTCGATCGTCCGCGGGCGCGTGTCCACGGCCTCGGGATGGATCTTCGAACGCATGAGCTTGCCCTCGATGACCGCGTCGGAGATCACGCGGCACATGAGGTCGCCGGCGCGGATCGCGTCGTCGTTTCCGGGTATCACGTAGTCGACGACGTCCGGATCGCAGTTGGTGTCGACCACTGCGACCACCGAGATCCCGAGCTTGTTGGCCTCGGTGACCGCGATGTCCTCCTTCTTGGTGTCGAGGATGAACACCGCATCGGGGAGACGCTCGAGATTGCGGATACCACCGAGGTTGCGCTCGAGCTTGGTGAGCTCACGACCCAACAACAGGGCTTCCTTCTTGGGCATCACCTCGAACTCTCCGGACGCACGCATGCGCTGGAGGTTCTTCATCTTGGTCACGCGGCCCGAGATCGTCTCGAAGTTCGTGAGCATGCCGCCCAACCAGCGCTGGTTGATGTAGGGCATCCCACACTTCTCGGCAAAGCCCTGGATCGAGTCCTGGGCCTGCTTCTTGGTGCCGATGAACAGGATCGTCCCGCCCTCGGCGACCAGGTCCCGCACGTAGGTGTAGGAGGACTCGATCCCGCTCAGGGTCTGGTTGAGGTCGATCAGGTAGATACCGCCCCGGTCACCGTGGATGAATCGCTTCATCTTCGGATTCCACCGGCGGGTCTGGTGACCGAAGTGAACTCCGGCCTCCAGAAGCTGTTTCATGGTCACTACTGCAGCCATATCTGGCTCCTTCCCTTCGGTTCTGCGAAACCCGTTCTGCTACGCCGACGAGCGGCGACCGAAAGGTGCAAACGGGCGGTTTTTCAATGGTTCGGCCCGGGATCGGACCGACGGAGCAGTGTAGTCGCAGCAGGACCGGCCACCCCAGCCAGCGGCGGCTCTCAGTCGGGCAGGGCGACGAGCACCGCGTGAACCGCCACCTCCAGGAACAGGGCGGGGTCCACGTAGCGTCCCCCGAGGCGGAACCCGAGGTGCAGACCGGGCGCTGCCAGCCCGACCCGCTCCCCTGCCCCGACCACCTGCCCCGGTGCGACGTCGATCCGCCCGAGACCGGTCAGGCTCGAGAGCAGCGCACCGCCGTGGTCGATGGTCACGACACCCCGCCCGGCGACCGGACCTGCGAATCGAACGACTCCGCCGCCCACCGCCCGCGCCACGTCGCCCTGGGAGGTGTCGAACTCCCAACCCCGGTTGCCCGGCCCCCAGGGCGACCGAGGTGCTCGGAATCGGTCCGCCACCTCGGCCTCGACGGGCCAGACCCAGGTGGTGTCCCCGCTGGGGTTGCCGCGGGCCGCGGACTCCATCGCAGGTGCAGCCGCCCGGTCACCGGACGCAGGCGCAATCGAACCTGCCAGACAGAGGGCCGCGGCCAGAGCGATGCGCACGGAGCCAGGCTTGCTCCTGCGCACCCAACCTGGAACGGGCCGGGTGACCCGCTCTCTGTCACGGGCTCCGCCCTGTCGGTGCAAAGATTCACAGGCCGCGCCGGCCGACGCGCCGGCCGCAGGAAGCGCTATCAGAGAACCGGTGAGCACCCTCGCCCACCGACGCTGCTAACCGGGGATTCGCTCCGCCGCCTGGAGCCTGCTCCGCAGGTGCAGGACCGCCTTGGTGTGGATCTGGCACACACGCGACTCGGTGACTCCGAGTACCTGGCCGACCTCCTGCAGGGTCATGCTCTCGTAGTAGTAGAGCGTGAGCACCAGCTTCTCGCGCTCGGGAAGCTCGTTGATGGCCTGTCCCAGCAACTGTCTGGTCTCCGCCACCTCGAACGCACCCATCGGACCGTGGACCGAGGTGTCGGCGATGGTGTCGCCGAGCGTTATCGCCTCACCCTTGTCGCCGGGCACGGCCAGGATCTCGTCCAGCGCCGCCAGGCCAACCTGGGAGATCTGGTTGAGCGCCGTCTGGAGCTGGTCGTCGGTCCATTCGAGTTCGGCCGAGAGTTCGGCGTCGGTGGCCGGACGGTGGTGCAGCGCCTCGAGCTTCGCGATGGCCTTCTCGATCTGACGCAACTTCGAACGCACCGAGCGCGGCACCCAGTCGATCGAACGCAGCTCGTCGAGGATCGCTCCCTTGATGCGGCTGATCGCGTAGGTCTCGAACTTGTATCCGCGCTCGGGTTCGAACTTGTCGATCGCATCGATCAGGCCGAACATCCCGTAACTCACCAGGTCGGCCTGTTCCACGTTCGGCGGGAGCCCGACCGCTACCCGGCCCGCGACGTACTTGACCAACGGCGAGAAGTGGACGATCAGCGCTTCTCGTGAGGAGGCGGAACCGTTCTCCTTGTAGGTCGCCCAGAGTTCGTTGAGCTCGTCGGTCCCCTTTCGGGGCGCGGAATTGCGACTGGCGCGCGAGGTGGTGCGCATCAGTTCGCCCTCGGGTGGGCCTGTGTGTAGGCCGCGCGGAGACGTTCGCGACTCACGTGGGTGTAGATCTGTGTCGTCGCGACATCGGAATGCCCCAGGAGTTCCTGCACCACACGTAGATCGGCACCACCGTCGAGAAGATGAGTGGCGAAGGTGTGCCGCAGCGCGTGGGGATGTGTGGGCGAGGGCGCCCGACGGTCGAGGATGCGCCTCACATCCCTGGGCGTGAGCGGATGACCCCGCAGGTTGTGGAACACCAGGTCAGCCGGATCCGCCGGTCTGGTGAGGTCGATCACACTGTCCTCGCTCGCAGCCACGTCGACCTGCTGGAGATGGCGGTCGCGCCCCCACTGGAGCCACTCCCGCATCGCGTCCACAGCGGGGTCGGACAGCGGAACCACGCGCTGCTTGGAACCCTTGCCCCAGACCGTCATCCGCGACCGACCCAGATCCACATCGCCGAGACGGAGACCACAGAGCTCCGACACACGCAACCCGGAGCCGTAGAGGATCTCCAGCACCAGGCGGTCGCGGAGTCGGCGTTCGGGTGGGTCCTCCGACACGCCGGCACGGCCGTCGGGAGAGTCGGGTTGGTCGTCCAGCATGCGGTGCAACTCCTCCGCACGCAGCACGCGCGGGAGCTTCGAGGACCCGCTCGGGGCTCGCAGGGCGACGGTGGGATCGGTGACGACGAGGTCGTTGGCCTCGGCCCAGGCGAAGTAGCGACGCAGCGATGCGGCCACTCTCGCCATCGTCCGGGGCGCCCGGCCCAGAGATCTCAGATGCGCGAGGTAGCGCCGCAGCGTGGTGAGGTCCACCTCGGAGGGGGACTCCACCTCGCCGCCGAGCCATCCGGCAAGGCGATTCACGTCGCCGCAGTAGAGGTGGACCGTGTTCGAGGACAGAGCGAGTGACGCCGCGAACTCATCGACCTTCCAGGCCTCGTTGACCTCAAAGCCGATCTGTTCGGAGCCAACCTGCTTCGACATTCGTGACACCCCTGAGTTTCCGCCAACCACCGGAGACGGACCCGCCAACGCTACCAACTACCGCTCGCGCGTGCACGACCGCTCAGAGTGACCTAGATCCGCTCGATCCACCCGCTGCGGCGGGTGATCCGCGAAGCGGACTCCAGCCGCACCAGAGCAGCCGAGACCTCCATGATGTCGAGGCCCGCACGGTCAGCGAGCGTTCCCACGTCGCAACTCTGGGCCGCCAGCAGGTCCAGCAGGGTGCTTTCGGCGCCGGAGCCGACGGGAGCACCCGCGCCCGACGCACCCCGGTGGATGGGCTGGGGACCCGTGGTCGTCTGGGCACCGAGCAGATCGAGCATCCCGATCACGTCGCCCGCGCCGGTGCAGATCTGTGCCCCATCGCGCAGGAGCCGGTGACATCCCTCGCTCGTGCTGCTGCCCAAGGGGCCGGGTACCGCCATGACCGGACGATCGCGACTGAGCGCTTCGGCGACGGTCGACATCGAGCCGCCCGACACCTCGGATTCGACCACGACCACCACATCGGCCAACGCTGCGATCAGTCTGTTGCGAACCGGGTACCTCCACGGTGCCGAGACCGCCCCCGGGGGCACCTCACTGAGCATCGTCCCGGCACGGACCACGCTGCGTGCGAGGGACCGGTTGCGCGACGGACACGGTCGGTCGTGTCCGGCTCCGATGACGGCGGTTATCCCGGGACCGCCACCGGTTGCTGGATGCTCCCGCAGGGTCTCGAGCGCCCCCGCATGGGCCGCTGCGTCGATCCCGAGTGCGAGACCCGACACCACCTCCACGCCCGCCGCGGCCAACTCACGTCCGAGCTGGTGTGCCACCCGCAACCCGTACTGCGACGCCTTGCGGGTGCCGACGATCGCCACCCGCGCATTCAAGGGCGGGAGCTCACGACCGCTGACGAAGAGTGCCGCTGGAGCATCCTCATCCGCAGCCAGCCTCTGCGGAACGAGGGCACCCGTGGCCACGCGGACCCCGAGTCGCCGGAGTCGCCCACCCATCACCTCGGGCAGCTCCGGGTTGGAGCGCGCCTGTCGGCCCCAACGGAGTGCGAGGCGCCCATCGATCGACGGGTCGAGCCCCTCAGCACCGGTGGGCATCACCGGGCCCGCCCGGTCGAACAACTCCGGGGTCGCGCCGCTGCGCGGCAGCTCGCCATCCACCGGTAGGGCGCCATCCAACAGTGCGTTCCACACGCTCTGTGCGGAGGCGGCACGGAGAACCGCGCGCAATCGAGAAGGACCCATCAGGTCGAGAGCTGCCAGAGCCGCCACGTGCCCGGGCGCGCCACGATCGGCTTCGCCGTGCGCGCCAGGGCTGTGCAAGCCAGGAGGTGCCGACACGGACGATCCGGCTGGGCTCACATCGGCTGGGTTCATGCCGGCACCGCACACGCCGTTTCACCTCCCCTCAGCATGAGGGCTGCCCCGATGAGTTCCCTGTCGAGCGGCGCATCCTGCCCGCGCAGGTCGGCAAGGGTGAGCGCGAGCGACCGGCATCGGTCGGCACCGCGCATGGTGAGCAGGCCCCGTTGCAGGTGGTCGCGCAGCAGTGACTCTGCCGCGGGGTCCAGCGGTGCCGCCCGGCGCAAAGCCTCACCGCGGAGCGAACGGTTGGCGGTGACTCCCCGCTCCGACGCGCGGATCCGCGCCGCGAGCACCCGCTCGGAGACCGCTGCGGAACACTCCGCCCGTCGGGAACTGAAAGCCGTGTTCGGGTCGGGTGGCCCGACGCCGAGCCGAATGTCGAAACGGTCCATGAGAGGTCCGGACAGCCTCCGTCGGTAGCGCGCCAGCTGCGGCTCCGAACAGCTGCACCGGCCGAAGCCGAGCTGGCCACAGGGACAGGGATTGGTGGCTGCGACCAGCAGCACCCGGGCCGGAAGATCGACCGAGATGGCGGCTCGCGAGACTGCGATGCGACCCGACTCGAGCGGTTGGCGGAGTGCATCGAGATGAGCGGCGGGGAACTCGCCCAACTCATCGAGGAACAGCACCCCACCCGAGGCGAGGCTGACCTCGCCCGGACGCAACATCGTGCTGCCGCCGCCGACCATCGCGGTCATCGATGCCGTGTGGTGAGGCGCACGGAACGGCGGCAGGCGCACCAGCCCTGCACCCCGGCCCAGACGACCGGCCGCAGAATGGATCTTGGTCACCTCCATGGCGTCGTCGTCGCCCAGGAGCGGCATGATCCCCGGAAGCCGTTCGGCCAGCATGGTCTTGCCCGCGCCAGGTGGTCCGCTCATCAAGATGTGGTGCCCGCCGGCCGCGGCCACCTCGAGCGCGGCGCGGGCCACCGCCTGGCCCAACACATCGGACAGGTCGGGCGGGACGACGCGATCTGCCTGCAGCGAAGGCTCGGGCACGACCGGCCAGGGTTGGTCACCCCGAAGTGCCGCGAGCACCTCGCCCAACGACGATGCCCCGAGTGCGTCCTCACGCACCAGGCGCGCCTCGGCGAGCACCGCCGCCGGAACCACCGGACGACCACCGCATGCAGCCGCCAGCGGCACCATCCCCAACAACGGACGCAGGGAGCCGTCGAGACCCAGCTCCCCCAGGAAAGCCAGACCCTCCACCGACTCGACCGGGACGTGCTCCTCGGCTGCTGCCAGCGCCACCGCCATGGCGAGGTCGAGTCCGGCCCCCACCTTGCGCAGACCCGAAGGGGCGAGGTTGACCGTGGTCCGGCGGTTCGGCCAGGGACCGCCCGATGAGAGCAACGCCGAGCGGACCCGGTCGCGCGACTCCCGGCACGCGGTGTCGGGCAACCCGACGATCGTGTAGCCGGGCAGCCCGTTGCTGGTGTGGGCCTCCACGCGGACCGCGTGGCCCTCGACGCCCAGAAGACTTGCGGACTCGACGCTTGCGAGCACCCCGTACCTCCAGTTCGACCACCGGTTGCCCCGAGGGCACTCCGAGTGGTTGTTCGAGGTAGCCGGAGCTACGCGCCCGCCGTTCGCACACCCCGGACCCAGAGCCCGGAGCCGGGAGGATCGGCCGGTAGGACAGAAGGTATCCGGAGGGTGCGACAGCCATGGTGGTCCCGAGGCCGCAGTGACCGATAATGGACCCGATGGGCCTCAATCCTCACCGCCAACACCGACGCTCGGCAGCCGACATCGTCCTCGTGGTCGGTTGCCTGCTCGTGATCGCCGCGGTGACCACCTGGGCCATCCTGGGCTGACGGCCGATGCCCAGGTTCCTCGACCACACGGCCACCGCGGAGTGCGAGGTCCGGTTCGTGCAGCCCTACGAGGCCCACAAGGCCTACCTGTGTCCCGGCTGCAACCGCGACATCCCGGAGCGCACGGGCCACGTGGTGGCGGTGCCGCTGGATGCCCCGGATCTGCGTCGCCACTGGCACCGGGGCTGTTGGACCCACCGCCTCCGCCGGGCTCCACGCGAGTAGTCCCTCGACGACGAGTATTCCCCCCGGGAACGAACGGTCCTCCAGGGCGAACGGCCCCTCAGAACGCGTCCTGGCGCACCTCCACCGCGCTCCCGATCACACCTGCCACATCGAACCGCAGCGACCGAGCGCCCGCCGTCTCGCAGCGGAGGAACTCGAGTGCCGCCGAGCGAAGACGACCCTGTCGGCGCCGGTCCACGGCCTCGAAGGGACTTCCGAAACGCTCCGAGGTGCGGGTCTTCACCTCACAGAAGACCACGGTGGAACCCGTGCGCAACACGAGGTCGAGTTCTCCCGCGGGGCAACGCCAGTTGCGTGCGATCAGCTCGTAGCCACGTTCGAGGTACCAGGCCGCCGCCAGGTCCTCGCCATGGCGGCCCAACGCGAGGTGGGCGCCGCCGGAGTCCGGCCGCTCACGAGGTACTGGGCGGATGGACCTTGCTGGATCGACGGACATTGTCCCACCTCTCCGACAACAGCTGTCGGCTCGCCCCGACGGAATGCGGAGCAATGAGGGGGAGGAGCTGGAACTGCGAGCGCGGTCTCTTGTCCGAGAACCCCGAACGGAGAGAGTCAGTCGCGCTTCTCGCGCACCTTGGCGGCCTTACCGATCCGGTCACGGAGGTAGTAGAGCTTCGCCCGACGCACATCTCCGCGGGTGAACACCTCGATGTGATCGATGATCGGCGAGTGGAGGGGGAAGGTCCTCTCCACACCCACGCTGTTGGAGAGCTTGCGGACGGTGAAGCTCTCGTGGAGCCCACTCCCCCGCCTGGCGATGACCACGCCCTGGAACATCTGGAGACGTTCCTTGTTGCCCTCGACGACCTTCACGTGCACCTTCAAGGTGTCGCCGGCCGCGAAATCGGGGATGTCGTCCCGCATGCTCGCCTGGTCGATCACGTCGGTGGACTTCATTGCGTTCTCCTGGGAGGGCCAGGGCGGTGATCCGCCAGCCCGGTCTGCGATGCGGTGCACCATCGGTGGATGCACGGAGGAGCCATCGTAGCCAGCCGGAGCGCCGCTACGAAAGCCACGCAGGCGCCCATGTCCGCACATCTCACTCCCGGGGCGGGTCCGGTTCCTCCGGGAACTCCTCCAGCAACGCCAGATCCCCGGCGTCGAGTCCCCCCATCGCGTCGATGAGATCGGGGCGTCTCCGCATCGTGCGCCGCAGCGACATGGCCCGGCGCCAACGCTGCACCCTCGCGTGGTCACCGCTGCGGAGAACCTCGGGGATGACCCAACCGCGGTACTCCGCCGGCCGTGTGAAGTGCGGGTACTCGAGTAGTCCATCGCTGAAGGACTCGTCCTCGGCAGAAGCGCTGTTGCCGATCACCCCCGGAACCAGTCGCACCACCGCCTCGAGAACCGCCATGGCAGCGACCTCCCCACCGTTGAGCACGTAGTCGCCGATCGAGATCTCCTCGTCCACGAGGTGATCGTGGACCCGTTGGTCGATCCCCTCGTAGCGTCCGCAGAGCAGACTGAAGCCGCCAGCCACTGCCAGCTCGGCTGCCCTGGCCTGGTCGAACCGGGCTCCGGCCGGCCCCAGCGCGATGATCGGGCGGGGCGGGTCGACGGCTTCGACCGAGGAGAAGATGGGTTCCGGCTTCATCACCATGCCGGCTCCACCACCGAAGGGCGAGTCGTCCACGGTTCGGTGGACGTCGCTGGTGTGCTCGCGGATGTCGTGCACCCGTAGATCGATCAGTCCTGCCTCGCGGGCCTTGCCCAGCAGGCTGTGAGCGGCGAACCCGGTGACCATCGGCTCGAAGATGGTGAACACGTCCACACGGAGCCCGCCCGGGCGCGATCCCGCTGAACCCGACCCCGGTGAGGCATCTGCGGCGCCGTCGTGCGAGCTCACAGCTCGAACAGACCGGCCGGGGTGGCGACCTCCACGACCCCTTCGGTCGGTCCATCCACCACGAAGGTGACCGGGACGAGTGCACCTGAGTCGAGTTCGAGGAGATCGGATGCCGGATTCGAGATCACCGACACCACCGAACCGCGGTCGGTGCCGTCGGTCTCGACCACCCGACAGCCCACGAGTTCATGCACCCACAGAACACCTTCGGTGGCGTCCAGTGGTTCCGAGAAGAGCACGGTTCCCCTGAGAGCATCGGCCTGTTCGCGTTGGTCGTATCCGCGGAAACGCATGAGCCAACGGGTCTGGTGCTGGCGCGACTCGACGACCTCGAGTGGGCCGACCGACGACGTGAACACGGCGCCGACAGCTCGTCGTTCTGGTCGGTCCGAGGTCAGTTCGACGAGTACCTCGCCGCGCAGGCCATGGGCCTTGGCCACCCGGCCCACCTCGAGCATGCCCTCGGGCGGGGTCTCGGGTGGTTGCTGCATTCAGTCCAGGACTTCTCAGTCCACGAATTCGATGTCGACCTCGACGCCGTCGCGCACCGCTGCGGCTCGGGTGACCACACGAATCGCGTTGGCCATGCGGCCACGTTTGCCGATGACCCGACCCATGTCGCCGTCAGCGACCGAGACGTTCAGCTCCAGGCGATCGCCCAGATCCGCGACCTCGACACTCACCTCATCGGGGTTGTCGACCAGTGAACGGGTCATGTGTTCCAGCACCGCCACAGCATGGGTGGCCTGATCGTCGCTCACTTCGCGGCCTTCGACGCCTCGAATTCCTCCCAGGCGCCGGAGATCTCCAGGAGCTTGCGCACCCGTTCGGAGGGAAGGGCGCCGTGGCGCAACCAGTGGATGACCTTCTCGTTGTCGACGGTGATGGCGGACGGCTCGCGACGCGGGTCGTAGGTGCCCACGATCTCGAGGTAGCGGCCGTCACGCGGGGACCGGCTGTCGGCCGCAACGATGCGGTAGGAGGGTTGCTTCTTCTTGCCCACCCGGGTGAGGCGGAGTCGAACTGCCACGGTTGTGTATCTCTTTCAGCTGCGATCAGAGGTTGTCACGGGTTCGCACGCGGACCCGAGGTCGTCTCGACCCGGTCGTGCGGATCGGCGGCGAGGGTCAATGATGGTCCCCCGGAGGCCCTGTGGGCAACTCCCGGGATTTCGGTGGGCGACCGAGGTCAGCCGAGCCCGCCGCCCGGACCCTTCAGGGCGTCGGGGAGTTGGGCCTCCATCTCCTCCCTGGTGGGGAGCTGGAACGATGACTTCGGGGCCTTGGGACCGCCCTTCGGCGTGACCCTGCCGCCCTTGCGTCCCTTCTTGCCCTTCTTCTTGCGCTTCGGGGTCTTGCCCATCTGCTGCATCATCTGGCGCATCTGACGGAATTGGGCCACCAGCTGGCTCACGTCGCCCGCCGATGTTCCGGAACCGCGGGCGATCCGGCTCCTGCGGCTGCCGTCGATGATGTCGGGATCCACCCGCTCGGCGGTTGTCATCGAGTGGATGATTCCCTCGATCCGGGCGATGTGGTGATCCTCGATCTCCACATCGCGGACCTCCTTGGGCACGCCGGGCATCATCCCCATCAGCCCCGAGAGCGGACCCATCTTCTTGATCGACTGCATCTGCTCCAGGAAGTCGTCGAGGGTGAAGGTGCCCTCGAGCATCCGTTGGGCTGCCTCTTCGGCCTCCTCGGCCTCGAATGCCTGCTCGGCCTTCTCGATGAGGGTCGCCAGGTCGCCCTCGCCGAGGATTCGTCCGGCCAGACGATCCGGATGGAACAGATCGAAGTCCTCGATCTTCTCGCCGGTGGAGGCGAAGGCGATCGGCTTGCCCACCACTTCCTTGACCGACAGGGCGGCGCCGCCGCGGGCATCGCCGTCCAACTTGGTGAGGATCACGCCGTCGAGTGCGAGCGTCTCGTTGAACGACTCGGCGACACCCACCGCGTCCTGGCCGGTCATGGCGTCGACCACCAGGAAGGTGTAGTCCGGCTCCAGTTCCGCCGAGATCTGGCGGACCTGTTCCATCATCTCGGTGTCGATGGCCAGGCGGCCGGCGGTGTCACAGATGAGCACGTCGCGGCCCAGGGCCCGAGCCTCGTCCTTGGCTGCCCGGGCGACCTCCAGGGGGTCACCCACACCGGAGGCGACCACGTCGTCCGGAGCGGAGAAGACCGGCACGCCCACCTGCTCGGCGAGGGTGCGCAACTGCTGCACCGCCGCAGGGCGCTGGAGGTCTGTGCCGACCAGGAGTGGATTTCGGCCCTGAGCCCGGAACCAACGGGCCAGCTTGGCCGAGTTGGTGGTCTTGCCCGAGCCCTGCAGCCCGGCCATGAGCACCACCGTGGGCGGTTTGGACGCGTAGGTGATCCGCAGGGTCTCGCCGCCGAGGGTCTCGGTGAGTTCCTCGAGGACGATCTTCCGCACCTGCAGCGCAGGGTTGAGTGCACGCGACAGGTCCTCGCCGACGGCACGTTCGCGAATGCGCGCGAGCATCGACTTGACCACGGTGAGGTTGACGTCGGCCTCGAGCAGCGCCAACCGGATCTCGCGCAGCACATCGTCCACGTCCTGGGGCGTCAGGTGGCCCTTGCCGCGCAGGCGGGTGAAGATTCCTTCGAAACGGTCGCTCAGTGACTCGAACATCGCCGGTCAACGCTACCGGCCTGGTGACCCCACCCGGGAACGCGACTCCCGAACGGGGGCGAGGAGCAGGGAAACCATGCCGCGAGGACATGGAACAACGGCGCCCCCCGCCCGGTTCCCACCTGCATGCAATTGGACATGTTCAGTGACGTCGTCTGCCCCTGGTGCTACCTGGGCCATGCGCGGATCCGCAAGGCGATCGAACGGTTGGGCCCCGATGGGGCAGACATCTCGATCCGCTGGCGGGCGTTCCAGCTCGACCCCGCGGCAACGGCCGACCCCAGGGACCTGGCGACCGCGATCGACCGCAAGTACGGACCGGGTGCGTTCGAGGTGATGACCGAACGGTTGGGCGCCCTGGGCGCCGAGGCGGGGATCGACTTCCGTTTCGACCGGGCGCTGCGGGTCGGCACCGTCGACGCACACCGACTGATCCAGTGGACCCAGGCGACCCAGCCCGGGGCAACCGGCGCCGTGGCGACCCGATTGTTCCGTGCCTACTTCACCGAGGGCGCCAACATCGCCGAGCATTCACAACTGGTCGCACTGGCCGCGGAGGTGGGTCTGGAGCCAGATCTGGTCGGCGAGATGCTGGCTTCTGGATCCTTCGCCGAGCAGGTGCGCGCTGATCAGGTCGAGGCCGCCTCCATGGGCGTGGGAGGGGTGCCGGCGGTCACCTTCAACGGTGCGGTCGTGATCCCAGGGGCACAGGACGTCGACACGATGGAACTCGTGCTCCGTCGCCTGCTCACCAAAGTGGGCTGAACCAGGATGGGCTGAACCAGGGTGGGCTGGGCGAACCGGCGCACGACAGAAGCGCAGTCGGGGCAGGACCGTCGGGACAGGACCGTCGGGACAGGACCGTCAGGGCAACACGATCAGGGCAGGACCGTCACGGGATCGTCGGCGGTAACCGTGCCCGGTCGGACCACCCACGCATAGGCGCGGGCAACTCCCGGATACCTGTCATGGTCGATCCGGTCGAATCGCCGCTCGAGGAAGGATCCGGCGATCGATCTGCACGGGGGTGCGAACGACGAGACCTCGAGCACCACGGGTGACTCGCCCGGGCCGACCGCCATGCGGATGCCCGGGCGGATCCGTGACCAGTCGATTCCGCCCAGAGTGAGGTTCTCCCCCACCGATCCCGGTGAGATCGGATGGCCCTGCGCTGCGAGCTCGGCGATGACCTCCGACGAATAGATGCAAACGGCCTGGAAGGGCCTGCCGTGGTGGGCACGGGTCGCCTGACGATCTCCCACCAGCCCGCGGGTGCCCAACTCGGCGGTCGCGCATGGCGACTTGGGCACCCCGCCGTCGGATGAGTGCAGGTGTGCCACAACGCCCTGCTGGGGTTGGCCGATCTCGCTCGCCACCACCCTCCCGGCCGCGGACAGCAGCCGGTCGCATTCCTCGGTGGCGATGAGAAGTGGATGGTTCTCGCCAAGAACCTCACAGAGCTTCGAGCGGGCGCCGTGCTCCGCGGACAGAGCTGCGAGCTCGGTCTCGACACCGTCCGCGAGCGAGTCGAGGTCCTGGCCCATTCCTCCGGCGCTGACGAGCACGTCCGCCATCGCCTCCAGGGCGACCAGCGCCGCCCCGGGGATCTCGTCCAATCCCTCGGTGATCCAGCGCCACCGTCGGGGCACGCTCCGGATCGTTCCGCACGAGTCCTGCAGGTCGTACTGGGTGGCGTCGAGCGTCAACGGCACCCGGGCGAGCCCCGACAACAGGGCTCTCGACCGCGACGACGGGTTCGGCGCGGTGGCGGTCAAACCCGGTCCTTTCCCTGCATGTCCGCAGGAGGCCTGGCGTCGGCCAGCAGCGCGGTGACTATCTCCCCGGCGGCCACGGGGTCATCCACCGGACGCGCTGTGGGTCCGCGGTGCCAACCCTCTGCGATCGCCAGGGCCACGCCCGAGGCCTCGATCACCCGGCCGGTGACCGCCGACGAGTGCACCGAGGCCAGCCAGACCACAACGGGTGCGACCCATCTGGGGTCGAGTGCCGCCTTCGCCTGCTCATCGGCATCGCCCATGGAGAGGTCCTCGGTCATCCGGGTGAGCGCCGTCGGCGCGATCGCATTCACCGTCACCCCGTAGCGCTGGAGTTCCATCGAGGCGATGAAGCTGAACGCAGCGATCCCCGCCTTGGCAGCGCCGTAGTTCGATTGCCCCACGTTGCCGTAGATGCCCGACGACGAGGACGTGTTGATGATCCGGGCATCCACGGGGTCGCCGGCCTTGGAACGCTCCCGCCAGTGGGCCGCTGCGTGGTGCGAGGTGGCGAAGGTGCCCTTCAGGTGCACTCCGATGACCGCATCCCATTCCGCCTCGTCCATGTTCACCAGCATGCGGTCGCGCAGGATGCCCGCGTTGTTGATCAGCACGTGGAGATCGCCGAAGTGATCCACGGCTTGGTGCACGAGCCTGCGGGCACCGTCGAAGTCGGTCACGTCGTCGGTGTTGGCCACCGCCGAACCACCGGAGGCGACGATCTCGGCGACCACCTGTTCGGCAGGACCGGCGTCAGACCCGGTGCCGTCGCGCTCACCCCCGATGTCGTTCACCACGACCCGCGCACCTTCGGCTGCCAGCCCGAGCGCATACTCGCGCCCGATTCCGCGCCCGGCACCGGTGACTATGCACACCCGGTCCTCACAGAGTCCCATCGGTCACTCCCCTCTCATGGTCCGGTCGGTTCGCATCCGATCGGGTTCGTACTGGTTCGGTTCGTACTGGTTCGGTTCGTACCGGTCCGGTTCGTGTCAGTCCACCGCGACCAGAGCCTCCACGAACTCGTCCGCGTCGAAGTCAACCAGATCAGCAGCGGTCTCCCCGAGACCGACGAGCTTCACCGGCAGGCCGAGCTCCGAACGGATGGCGAACACGATCCCGCCCTTGGCCGACCCGTCGAGCTTGGTGAGGACCACACCGGTCACATCGGTTGCCTCGGCGAACTGGCGCGCCTGGTTCAAGCCGTTCTGGCCGGTCGTGGCATCGAGCACCAGGAGCACCTCGGTGACAGACCCCGATCCCTTGTCGGCGACCCTGCGCACCTTGGCCAGTTCGTCCATCAGGTTGGTCTTGGTGTGCAGACGTCCGGCGGTGTCGGCAAGCACGACGTCGGCGGACCGGGCTGCGGCCGCCTCGACGGCGTCGAAGATGACCGAGGACGGATCGCCGCCCTCGGCGCCGCGCACCAACTCGGCACCACAGCGGTCGGCCCAGGTCCCGAGCTGTTCGGCAGCGGCGGCCCTGAACGTGTCGCCCGCGGCCATCACGACGCTTGCACCCTCGTCCGCCAGACGCCGTCCCACCTTTCCGATGGTGGTGGTCTTGCCCACGCCGTTGACCCCGACGAACAGCCAGATCGTGGGCGACTCCTCGGACCTCACGAGCTCGGTCGGTGCTTCGAGTCGCAGTTTCATCTCTGCACGGAGCACTTCGATGAGTTCGGCGTTGGTGGTGAGTTTGCGCTCCTTGACCGTGGAACGAACGGAATCGAGAAGCTCCTGGGTGGGACCGATCCCGACGTCGGCGAGAATCAGGGCCTCCTCGAGCTCCTCGTATG
Source organism: Microthrixaceae bacterium (assembly GCA_023957995.1). Taxonomy (GTDB): domain Bacteria; phylum Actinomycetota; class Acidimicrobiia; order Acidimicrobiales; family Microtrichaceae; genus JAMLGJ01. The sequence goes on from JAMLGK010000004.1 coordinate 71,215, forward strand.
ACTCCTCGCTGATCTCGGAGCGCGAGAGCACTGAGGTGACATAGCCCGAGAACGTGGAGCGCGCCTTGGCCAACCGCTCGCGGAAACTCGGGCGCACCAGCTCCTCGGTCGGTGCTCGATCCTCGGGTGTGGGCGCACCCTCGGGGGCCTCCAGCGCCTCCGGCGGTGTTTCTTCGACCAGCGTGTCGCCGGGTGGTTCGGCGAGGGCCGTCGAACCGCCGTCCCCACCGGCTCCGACCTCCCCGGGGGCTCCACGATCACGACTGGTGGCGACGAAGGCCACCCCGCCGCCGACGATGACGATGGCCAGGACGATGAGGACGACAAATATGGGATCCATCAGAGGCGGAGCCTACAAACTCTGACCTGCGCGGGAATCCTCCGGGCCATCGGGCAGACTGGATGCCGCCCGATGCCGCCACCGAGGCGGCAGGGCCGAACCGGCCACGCGGAAAGACCCCGGCCACGCGGACAAACGCGGAGAGACATAGTGCAAACAGGCCCCGATCCGACATCCAGCGCAGACGCGTCCAGCTCGTCCCAGTCCCCACCAGCACAGCCATCCGCTGCACTGGCGACCACGGGACCCGGCGCCGGCGAAGCCTCGCCGACCCTCGATGCGGCTTCTGCCAGTCGACGGGTGGAGGCCCTGCTGTTCGAGATGCGCAAGGTGATCGTGGGGCAGGACAGGGCGCTGGAGCGCATGCTCACGTGCCTTCTGTGCAACGGCCACGTCCTGCTCGAGAGCGTGCCGGGCCTTGCCAAGACACTCGCCGTGGAGACGATGGCCAAGACCGTCGGGGGGTCGTTCTCCCGGATCCAGTTCACGCCCGACCTGCTCCCCGCCGACGTGGTCGGCACGCGCATCTACCGGACCTCCTCGGAACGCTTCGACGTCGAGCTGGGCCCTGTGTTCGCCAACTTCGTGCTCGCCGATGAGATCAACCGGGCGCCTGCCAAGGTGCAGTCCGCACTGCTCGAGGTGATGGCGGAGAAGCAGGTGACCATCGGAGGCAAACGCCACGAGGTCCCCACGCCGTTCCTGGTGCTGGCCACCCAGAACCCGATCGAGTCCGAGGGCGTCTACCCGCTACCGGAGGCACAGCGCGACCGGTTCCTGATGAAGGTCGTGATCGACTACCCCGCACCCGGCGAGGAGATCGAGATCGTCCAGCGGATGGGCACCAATCCCCCGCAGGCCACCGAGGTGATCTCGATGGCCGAGATCCAGCAGTTGCAGAGGGCAACCGACGAGGTGTTCGTGGAGCGCAGCGTCATGGAGTACGCCGTCAATCTGGTCCTCTGCACCCGCACGCCGGAGAACTTCGGTCTTCCCGAACTGCGCACCTACATCGAACTCGGAGCCAGCCCACGTGCATCGATCGGGCTGATCCGTGCGGGCCGGGCGCTCGCAATGATGCGAGGACGCAGCTACCTGACCCCTCAGGACGTGTTCGACGTGGCACCCGAGATCCTCCGACACAGGCTGCTGTTGTCCTACGAGGCGCTCGCTCGCGACGTGGACGTGGAGTCGGTGCTCGCCCGCGTGCTGGGCACGGTCCCGGCGCCTCACATGAGTTCGGCCCAGACCCCTGTGGGAGCCGACCCCGGTGGATCCAACGGCGCCCCCGGTGCCGCCCCCGATGCATGGCACGGAACGAGCTCGGATTCGCAGCCCTGGGTAGCCGGCCAGTGAGTGGACTCACATCCACGTTGGGTCTGGTCGGTGAACGTCCCGCAGAGGAGATCCTGCGACGCCTGACGCTCGACGTCTCGCGTCGTCTCGACGGAATGCTCCACGGCGATTTCATGGGCCTGGTTCCCGGCCGCGGAACCGAGCCCGGGGAGACCAGGGAGTACGAACCCGGCGACGACGTACGGCGAATCGACTGGAACGTGACCGCCCGAACCCAACGGCCACATGTGCGCGAGACCATCGCCGACCGCGAACTGGAGGCGTGGCTGCTGGTGGACCGGTCCTCGAGGATGGACTTCGGGACCACCGAGTGCGAGAAGCGTGACCTGGCTCTGGCAGCTGCGACGGGCATGGGTCTGCTCGTCACAAGGGGTGGCAACCGGGTGGGCGGGATTCTGTTGCGCGGCTCCGAGACGACGACCGTGCCCCCTCGCAGCGGACGCAAACACCTGCTCAGCCTGCTCGAGCGAGTTCTGGCCACGCCGCGTGCCGACGGCAGCGGCCCCGTGGATCTGGCCGGCGGTCTGCGCACCGTCGGTGCGATGGCGCCCCGACGCGGCCTCGTGGTGGTGATCTCCGACTTCGACGGTGACCCACAGGAATGGGGAACCGCGATCGGAGTGGTGGCGCTTCGGCACTCGGTGCTCTGCATCGAGACCACCGACCCACGGGACCGCGAGCTCCCGCGTGCCGGACTCATCGAGTTCATGGACCCGGCGACCGGCTCGGTGCGAGAGGTCAACACCGACAGCGCACGGGTCCGGGCCGACTACGCCGCAGCAGCCACCGAGCGCAGTGAGCTGATCCGTTCGACCATCCGCGGTGCCGGGGCCGACCATCTGGTGCTGAGCACCGACGGCGACTGGGTGATGGACCTCGCACGGCACGTCTCGAGACGCCGCCACCGATCCGAGGTCATGGCTGGGAGTGCACCGCGATGACAGAGAACTTCCTCTCTCCCGGTCGGCTCTGGCTCCTGTTGGTCGTTGCGGTGGTCGTAGCGGTCTACGTGGGCCTGCAGTTCCGCCGCAGCAAGTACGCGGTGCGCATCTCCAGTCTCGCGATGCTCGACAAGGTGGCACCGAACCGACCGGGTTGGCGCCGTCACGTGGTGGCGGGCCTCTACGCCCTGGGACTCGCAGGCCTGGTGCTCGCATATGCACAGCCGGTAGCGACCGAACAGGTGCCGCGAGAGCGGTCCACCATCGTGGTCGCGATCGACACCTCGTTGTCGATGATGGCAACCGACGTCGCTCCGAGCCGCCTCGAGGCAGCCCAGGTGGCTGCAACCGAGTTCGTGCAGGGCCTGCCCGAGAAACTCAACGTGGCGTTGATCGGCTTCGCCGGAACCGCGCAGCTCCTCGTGCCCCCTACGCAGGACCGCGAACGGGTGGTGCAGGCGATAGACAGCCTCGATCTGGAGGAGGCCACGGCCATCGGCGACGCGATCAAGCTCTCGGTCGACGTGATCGACGACCAGGCACAGCGCACCGAGGAAGGACTTCCCGACGCGACGGTGGTTCTGATCTCCGACGGTGAGACGACGGTCGGGCTGCCCACCGCGGACGCGATTCCACTGGCCCAGGACGCAGGCGTGGCCATCAACACGATCGCGTATGGAACGCCTGATGGAGTCATCACGGTCGACGAGGACGGCGACGGCGTGGGCCAGACTGCACCGGTACCGGTCAACACGACCGAGTTGGCAACGGTCGCCGAGGAGACGGGCGGGGTGGCACGCACCGCGGACAGCGCCAGCGACCTCGAGCAGGTCTATGCAGACTTCGGCTCCACGATCGGCTTCGACGAGGAACAGAGCGACATCGCCTACAAGTTCGCCGGGGCCGCGCTGGCGGTGCTGACCCTCGGAGCGGGGCTCTCGCTCTGGTGGCTCCAACGACTCCCCTGACGGATCCCTTTCCGGTCGCGGAGGTCTAGTCGCGCAGCACCTCGGTCAATCCGCTGTGGGGCGCCCAGGAACGGATCCGCAGCTGTTCACCCTGTACCTCCACGAGCGACATCGAACGGATCGACAGGCTCCACAACTCGCCGTCCATCGTGGCATCGGCACCGAACTCCTCGGTCAGCAGGCGACGAGCAGTCGTGTCATCCAGACGAACGGCCAGCGCATCGACGGTCGCGTCACCACTACCGGCGGACAGGTCCTCGTCGAGCGGTGCCGAGTGGAGCGCACAACGAGGGTCGCGCATGAGATCGGCGCCCTTGCGCGATCCCGGCATGGTCCCGATCCACATCATGTGGTCGTCGAAGCCGACGTTGGTCCCGCTGACGCGGGGCCGGCCGTCCACGTGCAGGGTGGCGATCACGTGGTGCGGGTGGCTCTCGAAGCGTCGCTGCACCTCCGACGCGAAACCCGGTTCGGTGTCGAGCACTCCGCTCCAGGGCGTTCCGAGCCTTCCCACGCCGCTGGTGTGGGCCACCGGATCGTCGCCCGAGGCGATCACCTGACGTCCACGACCTCTGCAGCGCGCTCGGCGACGACCTTCGACGAGCCGCCGGGTTCCATCGATACGCCGTAGAGAACGTCGGCCGCCTCCATCGTGCGCTTCTGGTGGCTCACGATGAGCAGCTGCGCGGAGCTTCGGAACTCCTGGATGAGTTCGAGGAAACGGTGCAGGTTCACATCGTCGAGCGCAGCCTCGACCTCGTCCATCACGTAGAACGGGCTGGGCCGTGAACGGAACACCGCGAACAGGTAGGCGAGTGCGGTCAGGGAACGCTCCCCACCCGACAACAGGGACAGCTTCTTGACGTTCTTGCCCGACGGTTTGGCATCGAGCTCGATGCCCGTGTTGAGGAGGTCACCGGGTTCGGTGAGCCTGAGCTGTCCCGATCCGCCGGGAAACAGCGTCTCGAACAGATGGGAGAAGTTCTCGCTGACATCCGCGTATGCGGCCGCGAACACCTTGACGATCTCTTCGTCGACGGCCTTGATCACCTTGGTGAGCTCGCGTCGCGACTGGCGCACGTCGTGCAGCTGCGACTCCAGGAACTCGTGGCGCTCGGAGAGTTCCTCGAACTCCTGCAGGGCCAGGGGATTGATCGGCCCCATCGCACGCAGGTCCCGCTGCAGTTCACGCGCCCTCGCCTGCGGTGTCTCGCCTTCTGGGAGCAGCGGACACTCGGCTGCTTCGGCCTCGGCGGGTTCGATGTCGAGTTCGGTTCGAAGTGCGGTGGTCGCGCCCTCGAGTTTCGTGCGGAGTTCTGCCTCGGCCACCTCGGTCCTGCCCAGCCGGGCACGCACCTCTTCGAGCTCGGTTTCCAGCGCGGCTCGTTCGGCGCGGAGCGCCTCGAGCCTGGCCGTCGCCTCACGGGCCGTCTCGGACTGGCGCCGACGCTCGTCGCGACGCCGTTGCAGCTCGGACTCGATCACGGCCATGCGCGACTCGACGAATCGTCCGAGGACACCGACAGCGGAGGCCTGTGCCTCGAGGAACCCACGACGGGTGGCCGCATCGGCGGCCTCGGAGGCCAGACCCTCCAACCGAGCATCGAGGTGTTCGAGGCGATCGGTGACGTAGCGACGGCGTTCGGCCATCGCCGCGGAGCGCACATCCATGTCGGTGCGACGGGACCGGATGTCGGCCGCGGCCGACTCCAGTGCCTCGCGACCGTCAGCCATGGCGCGAGCCTTGGCGGAGAGCTCGGCTTCCTCCGCTTCGAGCCTCGGCAGCTCGGCCACGAGGGCTTCGACGCGTTCGTTCTCGGCGCTGACCCGTTGGTCCATCTCGCCCAGCAGGCTCTCGAGGTTGGACACCTCCTCAGCAACCTCGGCGGCATCGAGCGCCAGACGGTCTGCGGCGTCGGCGCTCCGTTGCCTCAGCGATTCGTTGGAGTCGCGTGCGGTGACCGCTTCGCTCTGGCTACGACGCGAAGCGGCGAGCGCTGCCCGAGCTCCAGAAGCTCGGGTCCGTGCCACCTCGGCAGCTGCTTCGGTCTGCACAGCCCGCTCGGTGGCCTCCTCCAGAGCCGCCGCGGTGGCACCTGAACCAGCTGCTCCGAGACGCCATCCGGTGTCGCTGAACCGGTGGCCGTCGGTCGTGACCACCACGACGCCCGGGTCGGTCTCCAGCATCGACGCCGCTTCGTCCCAACCGCCGTCGATCACCCGGACACCCGACAGGAGTCGGTCCAGCAGTCGGTCCACTCCCGCGCGGTCACCCACCTGCTGGGCAGGGCGGACCCTGGTGCGGATGCCCCGTGGATCCGAGCCATCAACCTGTGGACCCGAGCCATGGACGACCGATGTCGGAGCGCCCAGGGCCAGCACGGCGCCGCTGTGATCACCCTCTGCCAGCGCGGCGATAGCCGCACGGGCACTGCTGAGATCCGCGACCACGACGGCGCCGAGCGCGTCCGTCGCAGCGGCTTCGAAGGCCTGTTGGTAGCCCTGATCCACCTCGACGAGGTCGACGAGCGTACCGAGCACGCCTTCGAGCCCGGCGAGCCGTTCGGTGCCAGCTCGCTGATGGGCGTCCTCCAACGCCAGGCCGAGGGCCTCGGCGCGGGCCCGCCAGGCGCTGTGATCTGCCTCGGCGTCGCGTTGGGCGGCCTCAGCCTCCTCGAGCGCCTTCTCGGCCAGCTCGAGCTCGGACTCGGCTGCGCGGACGGCGTCGTCCAGGCTGCCCGCACCAGCGGTCGCCGAGTCGCGCGCTGCTGTTGCCGCATCCCGTTCGGAGGTCAACCTGTCGAGCCGCTCGACCATGGCCGCGCGGCGCCTCACCAACTGTTCTCGGTCATCGGCGCTGCGCTGGGCTGCTGTTCTCATCGAGTTCAGCTCGCTGCGGACCACCGCCGCCTCACCGCTGGGGGCCGGAACCCCTTCACCCCACTCCTGTTCGAATGCCGCCCACCGTTCGGCCAGATCCTCCTCGGCGAGGTCCACCTCGGTGGCGGCCGTGGCCAGCTTGGCGAGCTCCTCGTCGATCTGTTCGGACTCCGATCGCAGCTGCGTTCGCTCGGCCTCCAGAGATGCCACGACGGCTGCGTCGACGGTCGCCTCGAGGGCGGCTCCGATGCTCCTCGATCGCTCTGCGAGCACCGCAGACTGGCCCACGGCGCGCTCACGCAGGCGCTCCAGGCGCATGAGCGAATCACCCACGTCGGCCGCGCCCAGCGCCCCGAGCTCGGCCTCCGCAGCGGTGACCCGCGCATCGAGGTCCGCCAACGAGGCCCGCAGTCGGTCGCCGCTGCCACGAAGCTCGTTCTGGGTCGACGCAGAACCCTCGAGCTGTTGGCGCAGACGTGCCAGTTCCCTGCCCGCCAGATGCACCCGCAGCGCCCGGAGCTCCGAAGCAACCTCGCCGTGACGACGTGCGGCGTCGGCCTGACGCTCCAGGGGTTTCAGCTGACGACGGACCTCGCGCAACAGGTCGTTTATGCGGGTGAGGTTCGCCTCGGTCGAGGCGAGCCGGCGCTCGGAACGTTCCTTGCGTCGACGGAACTTGAGCACACCGGCGGCTTCCTCGATGATCAGCCTTCGATCCTCGGGGCGGGCGTTGAGAACGCCGTCGATGTTGCCCTGCGAGACGATGACGTGCTGCTGGCGACCCACTCCGCTGTCGCTCAGGAGCTCCTGGATGTCGAGCAGGCGTGCCGGCGAGCCGTTTATCGCGTATTCGCTGTCCCCGTTGCGGAACAACAGCCTGCTGATCGTCACCTCGGTGAACTCGATCGGCAGGATCCCCGCGGAGTTGTCGATGGTGAGCGACACCTCGGCGCGCCCGAGTGCCGGCCGCTTCGAGGTCCCCGCGAAGATCACGTCGTCCATCTTCTGGCTGCGAACCGCTGACGGGGCCTGGGCGCCGAGCACCCACCCGATGGCGTCCACCACGTTGGACTTGCCCGATCCGTTGGGACCCACCACCACGGTGACACCGGGTTCGAGGCCGAGGTCGGCCGCGTCGGCGAAGGACTTGAAGCCCTTGATCTGGAGGTTCTTCAGGAACACTGCAGCTCCTTCAGACCTGGGTCTGCTCGCAGAAGTAGGTGGTCATGTTGCCGTAGCGGGCCTTCGTGATCGGACCCCGGGCTCGGGGGCTCATCTCTCCCGCCCGACCGTAGACCGCCAGGTGGTCCTTGTAGTTGCCCGGTTCGCCCTGGAGCCCGGTCCATCCGTCCTCCCCCAGGGAGGTGCCCCCGTACTTCACGGCGTCGTGCATGGTCTCGACCACCGCTCGGTAGAGCCTGCGGATCTCCGCTGTGGCGAGCGTGTCGGGAGTGCGGTCGTATCGCAGCCCGGCGTGGAAGAGGATCTCGTCGGAATAGATGGGCCCGATACCGACCAGGAAGCTGTCGTCCATGAGGATGCCCTTGAGCTTGCCCGACCTGCGTATGAGGGACTCACCGAACACGGTCCACGAGATGGGCTCGTCCACCGGGTCGAGGCCTAGATTCGCCAACTCGGGATGCACCTCCCGCAGGTCTTCGATCGCCACCCACTCGACGGTCGCTTCCTTCTTGGGATCGATCAGACGCAGCTGACCACCCTGGGTGAAGGTGATCACCAGGGCCGTGTGCTTCTCCAGGTCTTCGCGCTCCTTGTTCCGCCGGAGCCTCGAGCCTTCTCCGAGCGAGATGAGCAGCTCGTTGGTCTTGTCGTAGGTGATGCCCAACAACATCCCGTGGCGCACGACCCCCGAACCCTTGGCTCCCTCCATTGCGCCCGGCAGTGCCTTGCGCGTGATGCCCGAGAGCACGCCGGCGACGGGAACCTCGACGGCCTTGATCTTCCGGTCGCCGACTTCGCGTTCGAGCTCCCGTCTCAGTAGTTCGATCTCCGGTAGCTCAGGCATCTTCATCTCCGTTCGGAGCCGCGCTGTCGCGCGACTCTCCGTCGTGTTCGGTACCGCCGACGGGCGCCGTGGCGTCCTCGGCGTTCTCAGCGGTGTCTGACAGCAACCGGGCATGGGCCACTGCCGCTGCCTGCTGTTCGGCTTCCTTCTTGGTGCGACCGGCGCCGGAACCCAGCACGACACCGTCGAGGGCCACCTCGGCGGTGAAGGTCTTCTCGTGCTCGGGGCCTGATCCCCGCAGGCTGTAGCGCGGAAGTTGCGAGTAGCGGTGCGCTGCCAGTTCCTGCAGCCTCGACTTGTGATCGGTGGTGAACTCGGCGGCGGCGACGTCGTCCATGCGATCCGAGAACAGCTTGGCGATCAAGCGCCGTGCCGACTCCAGGCCTCCGTCGATGTACACCGCGCCGAGCACTGCTTCCAGCGCATCGGCGAGGATCGAGGCCTTCTCCGCACCACCGGTGCTCTCCTCGCCCTTGCCCAGCCTCACCTCGGACCCGAGGTCGAGTTCACGCGCAACCTCGGCCAGCATCACTGTGTTGACCAGCTCGGACCGACGCCGCGCGAGGACGCCCTCGGGCGCGTCGGGGTACCTCCGGAAGAGCTCATCGGTGATGACGAGTCCGAGTACGGAGTCCCCGAGGAATTCGAGTCGCTCGTTGGAATCGGCGCCGCCGTTCTCGGAACACCAGGAGCGGTGCCTGAGTGCGAGTTGGAGCAGAGCAGGGTCACCGAAGGAGTATCCGAGCGTGCCGGAAAGGCCCGTGGAGCGCCGCGGTGCGGGCTCAGAGTCGGGCGATGACGTAGTCGACGGCATCTCGCACGGTCTTCAGGTCCTCGAGGTCATCGTCCTCGATCCGAAAGCCCACGCTGCGCTCGCCCAACTCCTCTTCGAGCGCCTCGACGAGCTCGATCAGGGCGAGCGAGTCGGCGTGCAGGTCCTCGGCGAATGAATCGCCCTCGGAAACCTGGGCCGGCTCGATCTCGAGGATGTCAGCCAACCGGTCCTGCACGAGTTGCAGTATCTCGGAACGGTCGATCGGTCCCTGTTGGACGTGCGTCTCGGCGGGCATGGCAGTCAATCAGCTCCTCGTCACTCGAGTCCTTGTCGGAACCGGGAATCACTTTCCCGGCCCTAACTCGGCGACAGACTATCCCGTCGCGCAACCGCGCATTGGCGACGGTGGCACAGGCCGGGTCTCGGGTTCGGTATCGGCGGTTCGGCCACGGCGGCCGGAAACACGGGGTCGGTCAGTCGACTTCGATGGCCTGACGGCCGCCGTACCAACCACAGTTCCCGCAGACGACATGGGGCCGCTTGGTGACCTTGCAGCGCGGGCAGGTGCTCCTGGCACCCGTGTCGAGGGTCCAGTTGGACGCCCGCCTGCTCCGTGACTTGGATTTGGAGGTCTTTTTCTTGGGTACGGCCATCAGTAGCCTCGCAGAGTTGCAGATTCTGGGCGTGATCACATGATCCGAGCGGCCTGATCGGCCGGCCCTCGCCGGGTCAGCCATTGTAGACCCACTCCCACCGCGAGCCGAAACCGTGCCACCCGACGGCGACCGGAGGTCCGTGGCCGACCAGATCCGCCCACGGCCGGCACTCGTCCTAGCCGTCGGATTTCTCCCCGCCCAGATCGAGCTGGGAGAGAGCCGACCAACGTGGATCCGGCACCCGGTCATCGTCATCCAGACCCTGGGTTCCGGGTCCGGAACCGGCAAGTCCCACCGGGTGGGCCTCGGGATCGGGGCCGGGACAGTCCGGATCGCACAGCGGTGCCAGCGGAAGACCGAGCAGCATTGCGTCGCGGACCGTGTTTCCCAGGTCTATCCAGCCGTCGTCGACAGGCAGGGGCTCCGACTCGATCTCGGGATCGCCTGCGAAACCCTCCGGATCGTCCACGAACAACTCCGCGAACTCGGTTTCCTCGCGGCCCGTAGCCCGGTCGAGGCAGCGCCTGCACGGAGCCTGCCATGCGAAGTCGACCGATCCCGTGGCCCGCACCCCGCCGCTCACGACCTCGAGGTCCACGTCCACCCCGACCGGGCCCGCCACGACGCTCACCTCGCCGACGCTCAGGGGGGCCGGCTGCACCGAGAGCTGTTCGTGTTCGCGCGCACCGGGCACCCGGCGGAGTTCCAGCACCCGGAACCTCAGCCCGGGAACCGCTTCCACCGCAACAGCGCCATCAGCAGCACCGTCGGGCTCGGGGTCGTCAGTGGTCTCAGCGGCACCACCGGAACCGGGAGACACGCGAGGGGCGGAGTGGTCCCCCGGTCGGGAGGGGCTCAAAGTTCCTGGTCATAGGGTGCAGCGACCCCGGCATCACCGGTGCCGGGCTGTTCGGCTCCGGGTTCGAAACCCGCGAGTTCCGATTCCTCGAGGCTGGGAGCAGCCAGTCGTTGGCGGCCCACCGCGACCGAGCGTTGCACCTTGGCGAGCACGTTCTCGAAACTTGCGAGGCGCTGGTCACAGAAGTCCTCGGCCTCTCGGCGCATCCTGCGCGCGTGCGCCTCCGCCTCCTCGTTGATGCGCCGCGCCCGGTGCTCGGCTGCCTTGACCACCTCGGTCTTCTGGACCATCTGGGCCACCCGCGTACGAGCCTCGTCGATAAGGTCCTCGGCTTCGCGCCGGGTCCGCGCCATGTATTCGTCGCGCTCCTTCAACAACCAGCGAGCGGCTCGCACCTCTTCAGGGAGGTTCTCGACTGCTTCGTCGAGCAGGTCGAGCAACTCGTCGCGGTTCACCCGCACCGACGCCGACATGGGAATGCCGGGTGCGTTCTCGATCGTCTCGATCGCGCGCCGCAACAGCCCGTCGATGTCGACCCGGTCGCGCTGGGCTCCGCTCGGCGGTTCTGGTTCGACGCGACCAGCTGCCGCCGGCGTGTGGTCACCGTGGGCATCACGCGAGGCGTTCATCATCCTCCAGTGTGGAACCTTCGGGGCGCAGGTTGGTGGCAATCCGCGCGTCTCGCCGGCCGGACGGCATCAGGAGCTCTCGAACCGGTCTGCCAGGCGACGTTGCACGCACTCGGGAACCATGTCCTGGACCGAGCCACCGAAGCGGGCCACCTCGCGTATCAGCTTGGATGCCAGGAAGGAGTTGCCCGACGCCGAGGGGATGAAGAGGGTGTCGACTCCCGAGATGTTCTTGTTCATCTGCGCCATCTGCAGCTCGGACTCGAAGTCGGACACCGCGCGGAGGCCCTTGACGATGAAATCCGCACTGACGTCGCGCGCCAGGTCGACCACCAACGACGAGAACATCGTGACCGTCACGTTGTCGAGGTGGCCGAGGGACTCCCCGATGAGACTCTCGCGTTCGTCGAGGGAGAACAACGGTTCCCCCTTCTGGGGATTCCGCATGGCCGCGACCACCACGCGGTCGAACAGCCGCGAGGCGGTCTCCACGATCTCCACGTGACCGTTGTGGATCGGATCGAAAGAGCCTGGATAGAGGGCGACGGTCAACTTTCGATCTCCGGATGATCGGGGGCCTCGGCACGTTCGAGGATCGTCACCACCGTAGTGCCGTAGGCGCGGCACCTCAGGACGCGCCAGGGCGGCGGGGCTCCGATCTCGCGGTCCGACTCGATCACCACCGTCGATGCATCGAGCGCCGACAACAGCTCGTCCCAACGGTCGAAGGAGTAGGGGGGATCAGCGAGAGCCACATCGAACCGGCGGCCCTGCAGCGTGCCGCCGGGCGAGATCATGTCGAGCGCATCACCGCGCATCACCTCGGCGGAGGCCTCGAGGTGTGTCCGGCCCAGGTTGTCCCGCACCAGTTCCACCGCAGCGGGATCCGACTCCACGAACACGCACTCGGAGGCTCCTCGCGACAGTGCCTCGATCCCCAGTGCGCCGGTGCCGGCGAAGAGGTCCACGAACGCGGCACCTGTCACCTTCGCCTGGGAGTTGAGCGAGTTGAACAGCGACTCGCGCACCCGATCGGTGGTCGGGCGCACCGTCGAATCATCCGGAGCTCTCAGGGCCAGACCCCTCGCACTGCCTGCAACGACCCTCATCGGGTCACTCCCGGGCCGGTCGCCGTGTCGCAGCCCGATCGCCCGCTCCTCCTTCTCACCTGCGGGCCCGCCTCACGTGTTGAGTGCCGAGGGCGGCAAGGTCGGCAACGAGGACTCCGGAGCGAAGGCGATCGTCAGTGCGGCACCATCGGAGACGATCGGAGCATCCTGGGGGTCGGTCACCAGCATCCGGACCCGGTCACCGCTGTCGGCGGCCTCGGCCGTGTAGTACCAGAGCTGGACCTCTGCGCGTTCGGTGCCACACGAGCCACCGGTCACCAGGTCCAGCCCGGCCAGCGGGGTGTCGTCGGTTCCGATGGTCGCGGTCGCGGGATCCCATGACGGGCCGAAACCGAGCTCGGCGGTCGTGAGGCTGATGTCGAGCGCATCGGTGATGTCCGCCACGGTGATGTCGTGACCGGCAGGGCCACCGGGTTGCGGGGCGATGCTGACCACGCCGGCTGCATCCACGTCCACCCCGGAAGGGCCGCTGACCGAAGGCATCTCGAGGAACCGACCGCACACGTTCACTCCGAGGAACACGTCGAACTGCTCGCCCGGCTGGGGCCCGTCGCCGAGAGCGGCGATGTCCTCGGGCAGGACGGTCTCGGGAGCCAACGCGCTGTCCTCGGAACTGTGGTCATGGATGCCGGGGACATCTGTCGGTCTCGGACGCGTGGAGCTGGATGCCGAACCCTCCGATGAACAGGCCGTGCCCACCAGCACGCCGACACACAACACGGCCATGCAGATCCGATGGCCGAAGCCGTGTGCGCCCTGACCGGCACCGGGAGGACTGGAGATGCGACGCTGCCCGAACACCGACCGCAGGGTAGTGGTCGCCGGTGGTCACCCCTTGGTCAGGAACTCCTCGTCCTCCTCGGCCAGGAGCACCTCCACCTCGTCCCGGAGCTGTGGGTGCGCGCCCAGGCCGCCGGGACCGTCCACCAACTCGAAAGCGACGCCCCGCGCCAGTTCCACCAGTGCCCGGTCCTTGCGCAGTGACGCCAACTTGAGGTCACTGCGACCCTTCTGGCGCTCCCCCATCACCGTTCCCTCGCCCCTGAGCTGCAGGTCGACCTCGGCCAACTCGAAACCGTCGGTGCTCTGGACGAGGGCCTCGAGGCGCTCCACCCCGTCATCGGTGAGTTCCCCGCCGGCCACGAGCACACAATGGCCAGGATGGTCCCCCCGACCGACACGGCCGCGGAGCTGGTGTAGTTGCGCGATTCCGAAGTGGTCTGCATCCAGAACCACCATCACCGTCGCCTCGGGCACGTCCACGCCCACCTCGATCACCGTCGTGGCGACCAACACCTGGAGCGCGCCGTTGCGGAACGCGGTCATCACCTGCGCCCGCTCGTCGGATCGAACCCGGCCATGGATCAACCCGACGTCGAGGCCGGCGAGTTCGGTCGCCGCCAGGTCGCTGAACACGACCTCCGCGGCCGAGGCCTCCGACCGGTCCGAGCCCTCGATCAGGGGACAGACGACGAACGCCCGACGACCCTCACCAACCTCGCTGCGCACCAGTTCCCAGGCTCCGGCAACCTCCTCGGGGCTCCGAGCGAGTGTCGTTGCGACCGGGGTCCGCCCGGGCGGAAGCTCGTCGAGCACCGTCACATCCAGATCGCCGTACACGGTCATCGCGGCGGTCCGGGGAATGGGCGTGGCCGTCATGACCAGCACATCGGGAACGGTTCCATCCGGGTTGGCGGAGCGAAGAGCCGCCCGCTGTTCGACACCGAAGCGATGCTGCTCGTCGACCACCGCCACGCCAAGCGAATGGAACTTCACCGCTTCCTGTATCAACGAGTGGGTGCCGACCACGATGTCCACCGACCCCTCGGCCAGTCCGGCGAGCACCTCGCGCCGCCGCTTGGCCGGAGTCCGGTTGGTCAGGGCCGCCACGTTCAGCGCCCGGGTACCGAACAGATTGTCCTCGGCCGACAGGTCGAGACCATCGAGCATCTGGCGCAGCGACACATGGTGCTGTTCGGCCAGAACCTCGGTCGGTGCCATCAGAGCCCCCTGGTGACCGCCCTCGACCGAGCAGAGCAGGGCCGCCACGGCCACTACGGTCTTTCCGGCACCCACATCTCCCTGGAGGAGGCGGTGCATCGGCACGTTGCGAGCGAGGTCGTCACGGATCTGGCTGATCGCCCGACGCTGCGCCCCGGTGGGTTCGTAGGGCAGCTCGTCGAGGAACTGGTCCACCAGCAATGAGCCATTCGGCGGTGCACCGCCGCCCACGGGATGTGGGATGCCGGTGGAACTCGCCTCCATCTCACGCTTGGTCCGCACCAGCGAGAGCTGGATACGCAACAGTTCGTCGAACGCCAGCCGGTGCCGCGCCGCGACCACGTCGGGCATGGCAGCGGGGTTGTGGATGTCGTGGAACGCCTCGGCGCGTGCCACTAGCTCCAGGCGCTCGCGCAACTCAGCGGGTAGCGGGTCCCCCAGGGTCCGCCTCGAGCAGCGCCGCAGTGTCTGGTCCACCCATTCGCCGAGCTCCCAACTCGTGAGTCTGGCCTTGTCGGACTGGGGGTAGATGGGCACGATCCGTCCGGTTCGGTCACCCACGAGGTCGACCACGGGGTTGGTCATCCGGCGTTGACCCCGATAGAGCTCCACCTTGCCGAACACCGCCACCTCACCGTCGACGGAGTCCGGATCCAGCTGGTTGGCGCGCCACGGCTGGTTGAAGAACGTGCATCCGAGCGTGCCGGTGCCGTCGTTGATCGAGACGGTGACCATCGCCTTTCCGCGACGGGTGCGTCTGGACTCGACGCGGGTGACCCGGCCGATCACCAGGGCCTCCTCTCCCTCATCGAGGTCCCGCACCCGTGCTTCCCGGGTGCGGTCCACGTAGCGACGCGGGTAGTGGAACAGCAGATCCAACAGTGAGGTGATCCCCATGGACCGGAGGCCGTCGAGCTTTCTGGGTCCGACACGGACGAGCAACTCCACCCCCATGGTGGAGAGTTCGGCCAGCGTTATCGGGCTCTCATCCTTGGACGTCGCATCCGGTGACGTCGCATCCGGCACCGATGCTTCAGGCATCGGCATCATCCAATGGTCGGGCTTCCACCTGCTGATCCGACAGAGCCTGCTGATCCGACAAGACGCTGCACTCAGCCGGTGACGCCGAGCGCCGGTGACCTGCGCAGACCCCGGTGTTCGTCCGGCGACACCGCTATGTGCAACTCACGGAGCCGGCCCGCCGCGGCCAGGCATTCGACTGTGGAACCGGGAGATGTGGTCTCGAGTCGGATGATCCAGCGTTCCGGACCGGCCTCGAAGCGATCGAGATCCGCGAGTGCACCGAGTTGGGCCTCGAGGTCCGCGGCAGCTTCCACCCCGGAATCCTCGGGCAGGAGCTCACAGCTCACCCGGTAGTGCACCGCGGTGGCCTCAGAGGTGTGGCCATCCTCCACCGCCGGGCCCTCGACGGGCGGTTCAGGAAGCGGTTCGCCGGTGAGCACACTGGCCAGCACATCGAGTACCAACAGCAGGCCCGCGGCCGATGCGTCCACGGTTCCCCGCTCGGCCAGGCGGGCGTCGAGCGCAGGACCGCGCTCCAGTTCCTCCACCCCCGCGCCGGCAGCGGCGATAACCGTGCCCGCCAGGTCGAGTCCGCGGTCGGCTGCGGTGAGCGAAGCATCTGCGATCGCGTTGGCCACCGCCGTGAATCCTCCAGGGTGCCGACCGTCGTCGCCGGGGGCCAGGCGCTCCGCGCCGGCCTCGAGCCCCAGGGCGAAGCGGTGGGCATCTATGCGATCGGCATTGGCGAACACCTCGCCCAGCCCGCCGAGCAACCGCGCCATCGAACGCCCGGCCCTGCCCGAGGCGGCGCCGTCGGCGCCGCTGGCCATGGCGGAACACATCGAGGCGAAGTCCCGGCACGATCGAGCGGCATCCACCGCGGCGGTGAGGGTGACGGACATGTCGCTACCGGGACCCGACGGCCGGGTCGTGGGGTGCTCGACGGTGTCGGGCTCCGGCGGCCGATCGAGCTGGTCCAGGCCTGTCGCGTGGTCCTCCAGCACCGCCGCTGCACTGGTCATCGCGGACAGGTAGGCCTGTGGATCAAGTGCCCCGACCGTGGATGCCATGGACTCATTCTACAGAGCCGGGGACTCCGTGGTCCGCTTGGGATCACCGAGCTCTGGCGTCTAACATCTTCGGCTGGCCCGTGGAGCCCCTGAAGGGGACGCGGTCACTCGGCATGGTTCGCACCGTGTGCGCCCTGTGCAGAGTGGTGCCAACAGTTTCAAAATGCCAACCAGTCCGGCCCCAGCTGCCGTCGGACACGACCCGGGAACACCCAATGGCTTCGGTCTGTGAGATCTGCGACAAGCGTCCTTCGTTCGGGATGAACGTGAGCCACTCCCATCGGCGCACCAAGCGTCGTTGGAATCCGAACATCCAGCGCATCCGCGTGCAGGTCGGACGCTCCACCAAGCGGATGAACGTCTGCACCTCCTGCATCAAGGCCGGCAAGGTCACCAAGCCGAGCTGACCCGACGCAGCGGCACGCTCCTTCGTGTCGCGTATTGGCGGAGCAACTGAGCCCGCGGATACTCTCGGGACGGATTGTTATTCCGTTCACAAGCGGCATTCAGGCACCGCCCGGTGCCACCGCCAAGACCGAGCCGAGGAGCCAATCAGGTGCAAGGCGTCATCAAGTCCTACGACCCCACCACCGGGATCGGGACCCTTCTGGTTGACACCGACCTGACCGAGTACGAACTCGCCCCCGGCGCCCTGGACGGCTCGCTGTTCCGGATGCTCAGGCAGGGCCAGCGCGTCCGCTTCGAACTCGACGAGAACTCCCTGGCGACCAAACTGAGCCTGGGGTCCGAGGTCGACATGGGCACGCCGGACTTTGCAGCTCATGCTGAGCCGGCACCGGAATTGCGATGACCCGCATCCAGCGGGTTCAGTCCCCGACATCAACCGATGGACGACCTGAGCGCGCCCACCGGCCCACTAGCCACTGAGAGGCAGCCATGGCAGGAACCACTACCAACCAGAAGCTGATCGACTGGGTCGAGCACTGGCGAGAGATCTTCGAACCCGCAGATGTCCACTGGTGTGACGGCACTGCCGAGGAGTACGACCGCCTCGCGCAGGTGCTCGTCGACGCGGGGGGCTTCGAGAAGCTCAGTGAGGCCAAGCGCCCCAACAGCTACCTGGCCCTGTCGGATCCCGACGATGTCGCGAGGGTCGAGGACCGCACGTTCATCGCCTGTGAGGCCGAGATCGATGCCGGACCCACCAACAACTGGCGCGAGCCCTCCGAGCTGCGCGAGGAGATGCTGGGACTGTTCCGCGGTTCGATGAGGGGACGCACCATGTACGTGGTGCCGTTCTCGATGGGGCCGCTCGGCTCCCCCATCGCCCATATCGGGGTGCAGCTCACCGACTCTCCCTACGTGGCGGTCTCGATGCGGATCATGACGCGCATGGGCCAGGGCGCCCTGGACGTGCTCGGCGACGGCGAATGGGTTCCGTGCCTCCATTCGGTGGGTTACCCACTGGTCGACTCCGAGGGCAACGAGCGGCCCGATGTCGCATGGCCCTGCAACTCCGAGAAGTACATCTCTCACTTCCCCGAGACCCGCGAGATCTGGAGCTTCGGCTCGGGCTACGGCGGCAACGCACTGCTCGGCAAGAAGTGTTTCGCGCTCCGGATCGCCTCCACGATGGCCCGCGACGAGGGCTGGATGGCCGAGCACATGTTGATCCTCGGGATCACCCCTCCCGATGGCGAGACCAAGTACATCGCCGCGGCATTCCCCTCGGCCTGCGGCAAGACCAACATGGCCATGTTGATCCCGACCCTGCCGGGCTGGAAGGTCGAGACCGTCGGCGACGACATCGCCTGGATGAAGTTCGGTGATGACGGTCGCCTCCACGCGATCAATCCCGAGGCCGGCTTCTTCGGCGTCGCTCCCGGGACGTCGGACAAGTCGAACCCGAACGCAATGGCCTCGGCGCACAGCAACTCGATCTTCACCAACGTGGCCAAGACCGACGACGGCGATGTCTGGTGGGAGGACATGACCGATGAGCCACCGGCCCACCTGATCGACTGGAAGGGCAACGACTGGACGCCTGACTCCGACACGCCGGCGGCCCACCCCAACGCACGGTTCACCGCTCCGGCATCCCAGTGCCCATCGATCTCACCCGACTGGGAGAACCCCGCCGGTGTACCGATCTCCGCGATCCTCTTCGGAGGACGACGGGCCTCGAACGTCCCGCTGGTCACACAGTCCCGCAACTGGGAACACGGCACCTTCCTCGGAGCGATCATGAGCTCGGAGAAGACCGCAGCAGCCGCGGGTACGGTCGGCGAGGTCCGGTTCGATCCGTTCGCGATGCTCCCCTTCATGGGCTACAACGTCGGCGACTACATCCAGAACTACCTCGACATCGGAAATTCCACCGAGGCGGACAAGCTGCCCAAGATCTTCTGGGTCAACTGGTTCGCCAAGAACGAGGCGGGCAAGTTCATCTGGCCCGGGTTCGGCGAGAACAGCCGCGTCCTCAAGTGGATCCTCGAACGGGTCGAGGGCGGCGCCGACGCCGTCGAGACCCCGATCGGCCTCGTCCCGACACCGGATTCGCTCGACCTCGAAGGCCTCGATCTGGCCGACGAGGACCTGCAGCGCATCCTCACCGTCGACAAGGACTCCTGGAAGGACGAACTCGAGTTGATCGAGGATCACTTCGAGTTCATCGGCGAGCGACTGCCCGATCCGATGAAGGCACAACTCGACGACCTCCGCAGCCGACTCTCGCAGTAGCAGCCGGGGCTGGTCCCGCTGACACGCCACCGGGACGTGGGCCCGTGGGTACGGTTGTCGCGATGTCCCGACCCCAGGTTGGTCAGAGCCACATCCGATTCAACTCATCGCCCGCCCCGACCGTGGGTGTGGAGGTGGAGCTCTGGCTCCTCGACCGACACACCGGCGCGCTCGTCCCCGCGGCCGACGACGTCCTGCGGACGATGTCGGAGGGGCATCCCGGTGAGCACCCCAAGGCGAAGCACGAGCTGTTCCGATCCACCATCGAGGTGATCACGGGCATCTGTGACACGGTGCCCGCCGCCGGTTCGGACCTGCGGGCCACCATCGCTGAACTGGCGACCGTCGGGGACTCGATGGAGATCGACCTGATGGCGAGTGGCACCCACCCGTTCTCGCGCTGGCAGGACCAGCTGATCTCCCCCGGCGCCAGATACCAGGAGTTCGTGGGCCGACTCGGCTGGCCGGTCAGACGCCTCGCCATCACCGGCCTGCACGTGCACGTCGGGGTGTCGGGTCCCGGCGCGGCCATCGCACTCACCAGGTCGCTCTGCGAGCAGCTGCCGCTGCTGCTCGCGTTGTCTGCGTCGAGCCCGTTCTGGGAGGGAGCCGACACCGACCTGGCAAGCGTCCGCACCAAGGTCTTCGAATCGCTACCCACCTCGGGACTGCCGCCACGGATGAACGACTGGCGTGATTTCGAGCTGTTCATGCACGCGTTGCTGCGCGCCCGGGTGATCAGCTCGGTGCGCGAGGTCTGGTGGGACATACGTCCGCACCCCAACTTCGGCACCGTGGAGTTCAGGATGTGCGATGCGGTCCCGACCCTCTCGGAGACCCTGGGGGTGGCGGCGCTGGCCCAATGCCTCGTGGTTGAGGCCGAGCGACGCTTCGCCGACGGTGATCCACTGCCGGGCCCGCGGGACTGGGTGCTGGCGGAGAACAAGTGGCTCGCGTGCCGGCACGGGCTGGAGGCCGAACTCCTGGTGGATGACGTAGGCAATCGGCAGGACGCCCGGACCCTCCTCGCCGCTCTGGTGCAGCGCCTGGCACCCCTCGCGGTGGAACTGGGTTGTGGCTCCGAACTGTCGGGAGTACTCGAGGTGTTGGAGCGCGGCGGAGCGAGTTCGAGGCAGCGCGCGGTGCTCGAATCCGGCGGAGGCGTCGACGCCGTGGTCGAACACCTGGTGGCGGAGTTCCGGGGACCGGGTGGGTTCCTGTGAAACGGGGTGACCGAGCACCAACCGGGTCGGCCGAGGACCGACAGATCACCGACTGGGTGGAGGAACACGATGACGACCTGGTGGCGTTCAGACGCCACCTGCACGCCAATCCCGAGTTGAGCGGTGAGGAGTACGGCACCACCGCCATGCTGTGCGAACGCCTGGTGGCTGCGGGTTGGTCCCCAACCGTTCTCGACAGCGGAACGGGCCTGATCTGCGACATCGGAGCCGACGGCAGCACCCCGAGGATCGCCATCCGCGGCGACATCGATGCGCTGGCCATGGACGAGGACAACGACGTGCCCTACCGCTCGAGGGTCGCCGGGGTGGCACACGCCTGTGGTCACGACGTGCACAGCACCGTGGTGCTGGGCAGCGGTCTGGCGCTGGCCGATTCGCTCGTTGCGGGCGGACACTCGGTACGCCTGATCTTCGAGCCGGCGGAGGAACAGGTGCCCGGTGGCGCCATGGAGGTGATCGCCAGCGGGTGGCTGGACGGCATCGACTCGGTCTACGGCCTGCACTGCGATCCGAAGATCGATGTGGGACATGTGGGAACCCGCCGGGGTGCGATCACCTGGGCCGCGGACCTGGTCGAGATCTCGCTACACGGACCGGGCGGCCACACGGCGCGTCCCGAGCAGACCGTCGACATGGTGCGCGAGGCATCGTCGCTGGCTCTGGAGCTGCCCCGGCTCGTCTCGGAGAGGGCCCCCGGCGAGGTGCTGCTCAGCTTCGGAGCGTTGCAGACCGGTGAGGCCTGCAACGTCGTACCGGCCCACGCCCGTCTGGGAGGATCATTGCGCACACCGGACCCACAGGTGTGGGCCGCGGCGGAGACGATCGTTGCCTCCGCCGTGGCGGAGATCCTCGAGGACACTGGACTCGACTGGCAGATCGAACACCGACGGGGAGTTCCTCCGGTGATCAATCACGACCGGCAGACCGACCTGGTGGAACAGGCGGTACGGGACTCGATAGGCCCCGACGCGCTGGTGGAGACACCGCAGAGCCGCGGCGGCGACAGCTTCGCCTGGTACCTCGAGGCGACGGGGGGCACCTACGTTCGCCTCGGCACCCACGATCCGGGTCTCGCACGACGGGTGGATCTGCACTCCGGTGACTTCGACGTCGACGAGTCGGCCATCGGCATCGGAGTGCGGGTGCTGGCTTCGGTCGTCCTGGCAGACCTCGGCAGGCCGAACCGGGGGATCAGCCGAGCAGCATCGCCCTGATCGCAAGTCCCATGAGGAACAGGCTCCCGAACCCATAGAGCAGGTACAGCCAGGGCTTGATCTGCGTCCGGTAGCTGTAGAGGAGCGCCACCGATATGAGGGCGACGAAACCGTAGAACATGTGGAACTCGGGTGCGTCGATACCCTGCCCGGCCACGAGCACGACACCCAGGATCACCTGCACCGCGATGGTGGACTCCGCGGCGATCACCGACCACCAGAGTGCCTTCACCCGCAGGGGGGCGAACCAGTGCGCCCCCAGGCACCAGGAACCCACGAGCGCATTGGAGAGAACGACCACCCAGGCCCACACCACGTGAATGTCGAGCACGATCGAGGCGACCACGGCGATGGAGCCTAACCACGCCCCTGACCACCACCTGCAAAGCTGATCGGGTGAAGCACTGCCGACTGCTCGTTCACCGTCTGGAGGTCGACTCCACCGACGTTGCGGTGAGGTTGGGCACGCTGGTGGTCGTGCGGCGGCCCGGTTCGGAACACCTCGACTGGGAGGTCGTGGCCCAGACGACCGGCGACAGCACCGCGGAGTTGGGAGAGAACCTGTTGGGTATGACCGTGGTGTCGGGAGCCGATCCGAACGGCGTCCCCGAACTGTCGGAGCTGTCAGGCAACGCCGTCGTGGCCCGCTACGTGGATGAGGCGGTGGTCTGGCGCGGCAACGGAGTGCTGGTCGGATTCGACGACGACTGGCTCGCCTGAGCCGGGGCTCCGGAGTCCCCGGGTATCACCAGACCGAACCGCGCAGTTCCTCGCCGCCGACCCGGGGCCGGCCCGACTCGATGAACCACTCGATGCCGAACGCCCTGGCGAACATCTCGTCATCGAGCTTCAGGAACCAGGAGTCGTCGGATATCTGGCTCGCATGGGCCGCGAGCGCCCGCCGCTTCAATCGGAGCTGATCCGAGACGTCGACACCGTGGGTGAGCTCGACCTCGGGCTTGCCGAAGTCGTCCGAGGGCGCCGGGATCTCGACCCCGTCGGCTGCCTGTTCGGCCATGGCCACAGCCTGTTCTGCCATGGCGGCCTGGATCTGGGTACGGTTCATCGTCGCCTGCAGCACGCGGGGCACACCGGTCATCTCGGCGGCCCGGTGACCGACGCGGTGCACCTGAATGTGATCGGGGTGGCCGTAGCCGCCGTTGTCGTCGTACACGGTGAGTACGTCGGGCTTCTCCTCGGCGAGGATCGCTGCCAGACGCCTCGCCGCCTGGTCCACATCGGCCTGCCAGAAGGCATACGGGAAGTCATTGGTCGCCTCGCCCATCATCCCCGAGTCGACGTACCCGAGGAACTCCACACGATCCACCCCGAGCACCTCCGCAGCAGCGAAGGTCTCGGGGATCCGTCGCTCCCAGAGCGCCTCGCCCTCCTCGAGGACCCCTGGCTGGGGTTCACCCCGTTCGCCACGGGTCGCCACCACCAACACCACACGTCCACCGGCCGCCGCGGTCTGGGCCATCAGCCCACCGGTGGCAATGGCTTCGTCGTCGGGGTGGGCATGGAAACAGACCAGTGTGTTCACGGCCGCAGAATACAGGCCCGCGCAGGTGCTCCGGTCCAGATCGACACGCCGATCGATGCGGTAGGGCCTGCCGCAGAGGGAGCGGGCCCAGAGCGGCAGGGGCCTGTTGGCTGTTGGGCCGTTGGACTGCCGGGCCCGATTCGCGCTGGGACATCATCCCATCGCCTCCGGACCCCTCGCCCGGCACACTCGAAGAACGGCGGCGGGGGCACCGCGGGTCGGGCGGGCCACAGAGCTCCCCGACCCGCGGGCAGCATTCGAGCGGCCCGCCGGAGCCCGCGGATCAGTTCTCGGGCACACGCTGCACCGCAGCTGCGGTGAAACCGGCAACGACGGATTTGGTGAGGGTGTCGACCAGCACCTCGCGCGACGGGGTGCGCCGCAGCTTCCACGACTCGATCGAGAAGAGCAGGAATCCGAAGGCGCCGTCCACCAGCACTGCTCTGGTCTCGGTCGAGATGTTCGGGTTGGCGAACTCGACCAGACGACCCCCGCGTTCCCGGATCACCTCCACCAGTGCGTTGTCGAAGAAGCCCCGCTCGCCACTGCGGATGGTGCGGACCAGAAAGCCGTAGATCGCCGGCTCCGTCTCGACCAGATCGACCAGTGACGACACGATCGCTGCCACTGCTGCTTCGAAGTCGATCCCCTGGCCCTGTCCGGCCTCGGCCAACTCGGCCTGACGCTGCACCGCCTGCAGCGTCACCTCGGTCACGCCGTCGGCCATCACCACAGCGATCGCGTCGGCGAGTCCGAGCCGGTCTCCGAAGTGCCCGTAGATCACCGGCTTGGAGACCCCACTGTCCGCAGCGATGTCATCGACGGAGACCCCAGCGCCCCGATCGCGGATCGAGTCCATGGCCGAGGCCAACAGGTCGGAACGTTGAGCGGACCGTTGGGCGTCGGTGAGTCGCGGACGACCCCGCCGAGTTCTCTGCGCCATGCCCCCACGGTACCCGCGGCGCTTCACCCTCTCGGATGTCGACCGTAGGGCAGCTGTGACGAACGACACCCTAGCTTTTCGCTACTACTCGTAGAAGAATAGACCCATGCCAACGGACACCTCCATGCCAACGGACACCTCCATCCCAACGGACACTGCCACGCCAGCGGACACCTCCACGCTGACGGACACTTCCGCCGACGACCGGATCCACCAGAACGCCCGACAGGGCCAGGCGCCACCCACGAGACGGATCGACTTCGGTTTCGGCGAGGTCGACCTCCCGCGCCACTTCATGGGCGACGATCTCGTGTTCAGCCATGTGGTCGCGGTGCTCAGCTGCCTGTTCCCCGAGGGCGAGGACTTCTTCGTGCGGTCGGTGCGCAACTACCGCGACCAGATCGACGATCCACTGCTCGCCCGCCAGGTGAAGGGGTTCATCGGCCAGGAAGCCATCCACGGTCGCGAGCACCGGGCGTTCAACGAAGCCCTGGGTGATCTCGGCTACCCGGTCCGCTTCCACGATGCACGGGTGAGGTTGGGCCTCGGGATCTTCTCCAGAGTGGCTCCAAAGTCCTACCAGCTGGCGCTCACAGCAGCGCTCGAGCACTACACCGCCACGCTGGCGGAGGTGTTGTTGAACTCGGACACGCTCCAGACCGGCACCGAGATCGAGCAGGTACGCGAGCTGTTCCTCTGGCACGCCCTCGAGGAGAACGAACACAAGTCGGTCGCATTCGACGTGTTCCAGCGGGTGTGCGGCAAGGAACGGATCCGCGTCAACGTGATGCGATTCGCCACCGTCGGTTTCATCACAGCTCTGTTCGCCGGCACAGCTGCCTCGTTGGCGTTGGATCCCGCAGCGCGCGACCTACCCCGCCTGCGCCGCAGCTTCGCCCGGTTCCGCCGCAACCCACTCGTCTCGCGCCAAGTGCGTGCCCGCATCCGCGACTACAACCGTCCCGGATTCCATCCCGAGGACCACGACACGAACGAGCTGCTGGACACCTGGCGGGCACGACTGTTCGGCCCCGAGGGTGAGCTCAACCACCGGCTCAAGGGAGATCGCGCAGCCTGAGCGCTCTCACACCCCCTCAGGGCTGTCACACCCCGTCGGTACGTTTGGAGCTGCCGGACGGGTGGACAATTTCGCCCCATCTCCACCCGTCCGGTGCCCCTGAACCGGCGGACTCCGACTGCTGCTCTGCGCAGCTCTGCAGACCGTGCGCCGGCGGCGCTAGCGCCGTCCTCAGGCGACCGCTCCGCCCTCGCGCAGCGACGCTGTGGCGGCGGCATCCAGATCGAGCCAGTCCCGCAACACGTCATCGGTGTCCTGACCCGGATGCGAAGGCACCCGCTGGATCTCTCCCGGAGTGCGGCTGAAGCGGGGGGACGGAGCTGGTTGGGTCACGCCACCGTGCTCCACGAAGGTCCCACGCGCCACGTTGTGTGGATGCGCTGCGGCTTCGCTCATGGTGAGCACCGGGGCGAAGCACACATCGGTCCCTTCCATGATCTCGCACCACTCGTCGCGACTCCTGGAGGCGAAGATCTCCGTGAGCTCGGCCTTCAGCTCGCCCCAGTGGTTCTTGTCCATCTGGTAGGGAAGCTCCCGGCCCTTTGCAGCGAGGTGCTCCTCCAGACCCGTCAACCGCAACAGTTCAGCGTAGAACTGCGGTTCGATCGATCCGATAGAGACGTACTTGCCGTCGGAGGTCTCGTAGGTGTCATAGAAGTGGGTACCGGTGTCGAGCATGTTGGTGCCACGCTCCTCGGTCCATATCCCCATCGCCGAGAACGCCCAGATCATCGTCATCAGCGTGGCAGTTCCGTCCACCATCGCAGCGTCGACAACCTGACCCTCACCCGAGCGCTGGGTCTCCAGAAGTGCACAGACCACACCGAACGCCTGGAGCATTCCGCCGCCACCGAAATCGCCGATCAGGTTCGCTGGGGGTGTCGGCTTCTCACCCTCGCGCCCGAGATGGGCCAAGGCTCCCGCGAGCGCGATGTAGTTGATGTCGTGGCCCGCCGTGTGCGCATACGGTCCTTCCTGACCCCATCCGGTCATCCGGCTGTAGACCAGGCGCGGGTTGCGCTCGAGGCACTCATCGGGGCCGAAACCGAGTCGCTCGGCCACACCGGGACGGAATCCCTCGATGAGCGCGTCTGCGGTCTCGACCAGATCCATCATCACCGCGAGACCCTCGGGAGACTTCAGATCCACGCCGATCGAACGCCGACCACGGTAGAGAACGTCTGCCGGCGGAGATGCCGGATCGCCTCCGACCCTGTCAGCACGGTCGACGCGAACCACGTCGGCGCCCATGTCGGAGAGCATCATCGCGGTGAACGGTCCCGGGCCGATGCCCGCCACCTCGATCACCTTGATGCCATTGAGTGGCCCCTTCACCGTGCGACCTTCTGGGAGAGGTCGGCCACAGCAGCCACCAGTCGGTCCCAATAGGCGGGCGGCAGGTCGTGGCCCATGCCCGGCATCACCCGGAGTTCCGCGCCGGGGACGAGCTCGGCGGTCCGCTCGCCACCACTGATGTTGACCAACGGGTCCGCATCACCGTGCAGCACCACCGTGGGCAGAGAGAGTTCCGACAACCCCTCGGCACGCGAACCCGAAGCGAGGATCGCGGTCATCTGCCGGGCGACGCCGTCGGGGTCATAGGCGCGATCCACCGCGGCGGCAACCCGCTGGCGGGTCCATCCCTCGTCCCAGACGCCCTTCGTGCCGATCAGCTTCTGCAGCTGCACACCCGCTTCGATCCGTTGCGCGCGGTCCCCCGCCGGAACCATCAGGGTGGCGAGTCCTGCGAGGCACTCCGGATCCGGCGTTCCGTACTCGGGTTCTCCGGTGGTCGACATGACCGAGGTGAGCGACAGCACCCGACCCGGGTGTTCGATGGCCATCGTCTGCACGATCATCCCGCCCATCGATGAGCCGAGGATGTGGGCAGCACCGATGTCGAGGGAATCGAGCAGACCGATTCCATCAGCCGCCATGTCGCTCAGGGTGTAGGGAGCATCGACCTCCCCACCGCCCAGAGCCGTGGCAAAGGACTCCATCACGTCGCCGACGTCCGAATCCACATGGGTCGACAAACCGACGTCACGGTTGTCGTAACGGATCACGTGCAGGCCCAGCGCGGCCAGTGCCTCGCAGTACTCCTGATCCTGTCCGATGGCCTGCGTACCCAGTCCGTTGACCAGCAGCAGTGTGGGATCTGTCGGGTCACCGAAGGTCTCGTAGAACACCTCGATGCCGTTGGCCTGTGTGGTTGACATGAACCGAAGTGTTGACGGACTTGACCGTGCGGTCAAGTGACAGTGTCACCAGGGCCTCAGACCAGGCGTCGGCCATGACGCCAGGCCTGACACACCTCCATGGCATCGTCGAGCACCACCACGTGGGCCGGATCACCCGGGAGCAGGGACCAGGGCTGCAGCCCCAGAGCTTCGGCCTGGGGAGCGTGGAGCGCCCGGACGGCGCTCGGGAAATCGACGCCTGCGGCATCGAGCACGCGCAACATGTCACTCGGCGTGGCCACCGAACCCGCGAGGGTTCCGTCGGCCAACCGGGCCGCCCCGTCGCGCACCACCACGCCCCGCATGGGAGCACCAACGGTGGGGCCGGGCCCGTCGGACCCCGGTACCGCGGGCGCGATCGCATCGGTGGTCAACGCCACCCGGTGCGGAGCCGCAGCAAAGGTGAGGGCCAGGACCTCGGGTGCCACGTGAATACCGTCCGCGATCAGACCGACGGTGACGCCCTGCCGGGAGAGAGCCCAACCGGCAGGACCCGGGTCACGTGGGGCGAAGCGGCGGTGGGCGTTCCAGCAATGCGTGACCGCAGAGGCCCCGAGCTTCTGTGCCGCCGCGCACTGCTGCACGGTCGCGTCACTGTGTCCGATCGACACCACCACGCCAGCGTCCACCAACGCCGGGATCAGCGCTTCCACGCCGGGCTGCTCGGGGGCCAACGTCAGCATCGACACCTCACCGGAACCGAGAAGTGCCGTGAGCAGGTCCGGGGTGCCGTGGTGGAACGACCCTTCATCGTGAGCGCCGTGCCAGCGCGGCGACAGGAAGGGCCCCTCGAGGTGGGCACCCAGGAGACCGCTGTCGGGAACAGAGGCCCGGTAGTGGGCCAGTTCGTCGAGTGCGCCCAGGTAGCCATCGACCGAGGTGTTCAGGACCGTCGGCAGCGCGAGCACGATCCCCGCGCACGCCAGGGCGTACTCGGCTGTTGCGAACCCGGACGCATCGGCGTCGGTGAAGTGCACTCCAGCGAAGCCGTTCACCTGCCAGTCGAGGAACCCCGGTACCGCCACGCCGGAGGCCCCGGGTGCCGGGGGTAGGCCGACGGCCTCGACCACTCCTGCGCACACCGACACGTCGCCGGCAACCAACTCGCCGCCGACGAGCGCCGATTCCACCGAGAGTCTCCGGGAACCGCCCACCGTTCGAGAGTAGCCCCGGACCCTCCGGTTACGATCGGTGTCGCGCGGCCACGTTCATCGGCAACGGCACCCCGGGCAGCGGCGGATCGGAGAGACCGAGCATGGAAGTCACATTCGGGGTCCACACAGGACCCGCCAACACGACCGCGGGGGAACTCACCGGTCTCTGGCGGCGGATCGAACAGATGCCCTTCGACTGGATCTCGATCTGGGACCACTTCTACTCCGCCGATGGCCATTCGACCCGGTGCTTCGAGGGGGTTGCCGCCCACGCCGCACTCGCCACCTCCACCGAACGGGTCCGTTGCGGCTCACTGGTGTACTGCGCCGCCTACCGACATCCAGCAGTCCTCGCGAACGCCATGGCGACCATCGACCACTTCAGCGGCGGGCGCTGCGAAGTGGGGATCGGAGCCGGCTGGGACCAACAGGAGTTCGCGGTCCACGGCATCGAGTTCCCCTCCGCCGGCCGTCGCCTCGACCGACTCGACGAGTACGCCGCCGTGTTGAAGGGCCTTCTCGGAGGCTCGGCCTTCGACTTCAGCGGCGAGTACTACCAGATCGACGGGGCTGTCTGTGACCCCGCCCCGCTGCAGTCACCGCTGCCGCTGTGGATAGGGGGTGGCGGTGAGAAGCGGACCCTGGGGATCGTGGCAAAGCACGCCGACGGCTGGAACGTGCCGTTCATCTCACCGCGCGACTACGCCCACAAGAACCGCGTTCTCGACGAACAGTGCACCTCGGTGGACCGCGATCCCGCGGCAGTGGTGAGGTCGGTCAATGTCGGTGTGGCTCCCGACGACGCGTCGCTGAGGCGCCAGTTCGGGGCGATCTCGGAGTTCGTGGCGCCGGGGGTGCTGATGGGTTCACCGGCCGAGATGGTCGAGGGCATCGGTCGCTACGCCGAGGCCGGCGCCCAACAGATCAACGTGGCGATGCGCGCCCCGTTCGAGATCGACGCGCTCGAAGCGATCGCAGTCGCGATCGGTGAGTTCGGTTGAACACCGGGCCCGAGCGCGACGTGCGTCCGGAAGCGGTCTCCGCCACACCCGGACCGCTGGACCGCAGAACCGATCCACTCAGCGGAGTCGAATGCGTCGTCGTCCCGGCACGCCAGGGTCGACCGAACCTGCCCGATGCCGGATGTCCGTTCTGCCCGGGGGGCCTCGAGGCCCCGGACGGACCCTATTCAGCCAGGTGCATTCCCAACAGATGGCCCGCGATGCCCGATCGACGCTGCGAGGTGGTCCTGTACACCGACCAGCACGATCTCGCCTTCTGGCAACTGGGCCATGGCGGCGCACTCGAGGTGGTGGAGTTGTGGGCCCGACGGACCCGAGAACTGTCGCGTCGTGGTGACGTCGGCTACGTGCTCATCTTCGAGAACCGCGGACCGGAGGTGGGAGCGACCATCGCCCATCCCCATGGGCAGATCTACGCCTACCCCGAGATCCCGCCGGTCCCCCTGGCAGAGATCGTCGACGGGGTTCTCGAGATCCCGGCGGTGGACCATCCCAACTCCGTGTCCACCCGTGGCGACTGGTCGGCCTGGATACCCGAGGCCCCCGTCTGGCCCTATGAGCTCCTTCTGGCGCCCGCAGGCGCACAGCGATCCCTCGACGACCCGGGAACCGATCTCGACGGCTTGGCCGACCTCCTGGTCGATGTGTTGGCCCGACTGGACCAGTTCGCCCAGGGGGCAATGCCCTACATGTTGTGGATCCACCAGCTACCCGCGGACGATCGCGTCTCGGGCGGGCCGCCGGTCCACGTCCACATCGCCCCCTACCTCCGTGCGCCCGGCACGGCCCGCTACGTCGCAGCAGCAGAGCTCGGAGCGGGCATCTACTTCGACCCCGTGGATCCCGCCAGCGCCGCCGGCGACCTGCGTTCGATGGCTGGCTCGACCCCGTGAAACCCACGGCGGGATGAGGGGCCACGGTCAGGTGAAGGGCCACTGTCGGATGACGCGCTGCGAGCACGTGCACGGGTCCGGGCCGGTGGAGGCGACACCGCGCGGAGCGGCGCACCGATGATCACCGCATCGGCAGCGGGACGGGTCAACCTCATCGGTGACCACACCGATTACATGGGCGGCCTGGTGTTGCCGATGGCGATAGACCTCGCCACCACGGTCACCGCTGTTGCGGGCGGCGACCGGATCGAACTCAGCTCGGCGATGGATCACGACTCGATCTCCATCGCGTTGCCGGCGGATGATCCTGCAGGGGTTTCACCACCGTGGGGGCGCTACATCGCGGCGGTCGCCGCAGAACTGGGAGCCCGCACCGGCCTGCGTGGCGCGGTGACGAGCACGCTCCCCATCGGAGCGGGACTCTCCTCGAGCGCCGCACTGGAAGTGGCCTCGGCGCTCGCCCTAGGGGCCGCCGACGGCAATCCGGCTCCCGGCAACACCGCCGAAGCCGTCGAGCTGGCCCGCTCGTGCCAGCGGGCCGAACACGCAGCTGTCGGCGTGCCGAGCGGAATCATGGATCAGCTCTCCATCTGTGCGGGCAGGGAGGGACACGCCACGCTGATCGACTGCAGTTCGCTGCATCTGGAGCAGATCGAGCTGCCTCCCGGAGCTGCGATCTGGGTCATCCACAGCGGCAGCTCGAGAACGCTGGTGGGCTCTGCGTACGCCGAGCGCCGCCGGACTGCAGAGCGCGCAGCGGAGCTGGTCGGTCCCCTCCCCGGTGCTGACCCCGACAGGATCGAGGCCCTCGAGGACCCGGTGCTGCGTCGTCGGGCTCGCCATGTCCGCTCCGAGTGCGACCGGGTGCGGCAGTTCGCGGACGCTCTGGCGGCCGACGACCTGGTCGCCGCGGGTGCGCTCATGTGCCAGAGCCACACCTCGTTGCGCGACGACTACGAGGTCTCCACACCGTCGCTCGATCAGCTCGTGAGAGAGCTGCTCGCCACTCCGGGAGTGTTCGGCGCCCGCCTCACCGGGGCCGGCTTCGGAGGCTGCGTGGTGGCACTGGCCGAACCCGGCGCGGACCTGCGACCCTCCGCACCGGGCGCAGACACCGCCTGGCGGGTGTCCCCGGCGCGCGGCACACACCTCCACCTGAGTTGAAGGTCCGCTCGTCTGAAGATCCCCGAGTTGGAGGGCCCGGGAGTCACTCCGCCAGCAGGCGCGCCTTCTGGGACTCGAACTCCTCGTCGCTGAGCACACCCTGGGCGTGCAGGTCGACCAGCTTCTTTATCTCGTCCGCCGTGGACAACTGCCCGCCGCCGCCGATGCGGTCGAACTTGCGGTTCTCGTTGTCCTCCATCTCCTGGTAGAGCACGTTCTGGACGTGCACGGGATCCCGGACATCCTCGAAGGTCTGGCGACCCATCTCACCTGCGGACTCGATCACCAGAGAACCGGCACGCACCAGTCGGTCGATGAACCCCTGTTCGAAGAAGATCGTGTTGATGCGCTCCAGGGGAATCTCGATTCCGCGCTTCGCGATGATCCCCGATCGGTAGATGCAGCGATCGGTGGTGACCACGAAGTTCGTTGAGTACCAGGTGATCCAACGCTGCGCGAAGTAGCCGAGGCTCGAGAGTATGAGCAGGAACCCGATCCATCTGAGGATCGTCGACAGAGTGCCTTCCCCGGTGTTCATCCAGAGGAAGATGCCGACCAGTGTCGAAACGATGACCGCCACGACCGCCTTGACGAGCATCACCCAATGGGGGTGCAGGTCCAGCACGATCTGTTCGTTGCGATGGAGATGGCTCTCGGAGATTCCCACGGGCTTCAGCGTAACGGTGATCAGCCGCCCGGTGACGCCCATGTGGGGCGAATCGGATGTCCCGGGCCGCTGGTAACTTCCGGGGCGTGCCCGTTGCCCGCAACCGCGATACCTCCCCCGGCGACTCCGAACGACTGCTCGAGAGCCTGAACGCCGAACAACGGATGGCCGTCACCTCCGAGCACTCGCCCCTGCGGATCCTGGCGGGGGCGGGATCGGGCAAGACCCGCGTGCTCACCCACCGGATCGCCCACCTGGCCCACGAAGGGGCAGCAGACCCCGCGAGGGTGCTCGCCGTCACGTTCACCCGCAAGGCCGCGGCCGAGCTGCGCGATCGTCTCGGCAAGCTCGGGCTGCGCCACGGCGTGCAGGCCGGCACGTTCCACTCGATCGCCTACGCACAACTGAGGGGCCGCTGGGAAGAACGGGGGATCCGACCACCTGAGCTGCTCGACCGCAAGGTCGGGTTCATCGCCCGCCTCTGTCCGTCCGGCCCACGCACCCTCGCACTCGATGTCACCTCTGAGATCGAATGGGCTTCCGCACGCCTCATCGAACCGGAGGACTACGCACGGGCGGCGGTCGCATCGGGCCGTTCGATCCCGCTGGAGGCCCCTGTGCTCGCAGAGATCTACCAGCGCTACCGCGACACCAAGAAACGACGGCGGATGGTCGACTTCGACGATCTGCTGCGCCTGGCCGTGCGCGACCTGCAGGCGGATCCGGTCTACGCCTCGGCACGTCGCTGGCGTTTCAGGCACCTCTACGTCGACGAGTTCCAGGACGTGAACCCACTGCAGTACGAGTTGCTGTCCGCCTGGTCCGGTCCAGAATCCACCCTCTGTGTGGTCGGCGATCCGAACCAGGCCATCTATTCCTGGAACGGCGCCGACGCCCGCTATCTCGTCGACTTCGACCGCTACTTCCCCGGCGCCGAGACCGTGACCCTGCGCGACAACTACCGATCCAGCCCGGAGATCCTCGCTGCGGCCAACGCGGTGCTCGCTGCCGGCGGGGGGCGCATCGCCTCACTGCGGGCCAACCGACCGCCCGGCCCGCGGCCCACGGTCAGGGGATACGCGGACGAGACCACCGAAGCAGCAGCTGTGGTTCGCTCCTGCCGCGACCTGCGGCGGCCCGACAGGCCCTGGCGCAGCCAGGCCGTGCTCGTGCGGACCAACGCGCAGGCGGCGGCGTTGGCCGAGGCCTTCGTCGCCGCAGGTGTTCCGCACAGGGTCCGGGGCAATGCGTCGCTGCTCACCAGACCCGAGATCAACGACGCCCTCACGAAACTGTCGTCGATGACGACCGTCGCCGACTTCCTCGCGGAGTGCGAGCGGGTGGTGGCCGCAGCAGATCCCGGCGCAGACAGCGCAACGGCGCCGCGACTCAACGACGAACGCCGCTCCAACGTGGCAGAACTGATCAGACTCGGCCGTGAATACCTCTCGCTGCACCCGGAGGGATCCACGAGTGACTTCTCCACCTGGCTGCGGATCACCCTGCGCGACACCGATTCCTCGAGCGACGCGGTCGAAGTGGTCACCTTCCACGCCGCGAAGGGTCTGGAGTGGCCGATCGTGCACATCGCAGGACTCGAGAAGGGCTACGTGCCGATCCACCAGTCCCTCGACGATCCCGACGCGCTCGATGAGGAACGCAGGCTCCTCTACGTCGCCCTCACCCGCGCACGCGACGAACTGCACTGCTCCTTTGCCAGCAGCCGCACATTCGGCAGCCGCACGGTCAAACGCCAGCAGTCCCCGTGGCTCGACGACCTCCGGGCGGGGCTGGGTGAGCCCGCAGCCCGACCGTCCGGCAGCCAGATCTCCGAGCGCACCCGCAGCACCCGCAGCGCACTGCGGCGCAAACGCGACGACCTCGGCGACACCGACCGTCCCCTGTTCGAGTCACTCCGCGACTGGCGGAAGGTCCAGGCCAACCGCGGCGACGTGCCCGCCTACGTGGTGTTCAGCGATGCCACCCTCGTGGCGGTCGCAGAGAAACGCCCCACCACGGTCGCCGAGTTGCTCGACCTTCCCGGGATAGGCACGGTGAAGGCCGAACGGTTCGGTGAGGACCTTCTCCGCCTGGTGGCCGAAGCCGACTGAACGCCCACTTCCAGATCCTCGGGACCGACGGGACCGACGGGACCGACGGGACCGAGATCTAGGAGTCGTCCCCACCCGGGACCGCGTCGGCATCCCGGGCCTCGAGCAGCTCATCGAATGCACCGGGACCGAGGGCGAGGAACAGCGCACGTGCTTCCGCACAGAGTCGATCGCCGACCGACATGGTCGCGCTCGCCCAGATCTTGCGACCCTCGGTGCGTTCCACCCATCCCAGTAGGGACAGATCCTCACCGAGGGGCGTGGGGCTCCGGTAGTCGACGTCCAGATGAGCGGTCATGCCCTGGATGCCCGACAGCGACTGCGTGGCCCCCAGGAGTTCGTCGAACACCGCCGCCACGAATCCTCCGTGGACACAGCCGGGCGGGCCCTCGTAGGCCGGTCCGAAGTTCACCGTTCCATGCACGACATCGCGGTCGCCCCGGTCGTGTTCGAGCACCAGCGGTGGTGAGAGTGGGTTGGACAACCCGATCAGCGGACTGTGATCGAAGAAGGCGAACCGTTCGGGGTCGCCCTCCTTGCCATACCCCTCAGCCATCGCCCGCAGCGCGGGCCCGGCGTTGGCCGCTTCGGAGAAGCCCTCGTAGGCGAGTCCCGTCGGCAGCTCCCCTATCAGGTCGACAACCTCCTCGAGCCGGTCCGCCGCTGTGGCCAGCTGCCCCGCATCGG
The DNA here is from genome assembly GCA_023957995.1 of Microthrixaceae bacterium. GTDB lineage: Bacteria > Actinomycetota > Acidimicrobiia > Acidimicrobiales > Microtrichaceae > JAMLGJ01. Next base: position 106,529 of record JAMLGK010000004.1, read on the forward strand.
CGTCCGATGCCACCATGCGTGTCAACAGCTCCCTGGCCACCGACGCCAGCCGCCGGCGCTGCACCCGCTCCGGTGTGGGGACGAGAGAGGACAATCCGTCCACCCGCACGCTGCGATTGGGCGGCACACCTCCCACATCGTCGGAGCCATACGCGGCGCCGACGTGACGGGTTCCGTCCGCAGGGGCCCCCGAACCTGTGGCGTGTGAATCAGAAGTGGTCATGCGTGTGCCGCCTGTGTGTGTTCGATCGGCGCGCCCGATCAGGTGAATCGCCCCAGCACCGGGGCGTGGTCCGACGGCTTGGTGCCCTTGCGGGCATTGCGGTCGATCAGGTCCATCGTCGATCGTTCCGCGAGGCTCTGCGAACTCAACAGGTAGTCGATGCGCATCCCCCGGCGCTTGTGGAAGTCGCCGTTGCGGTAGTCCCAGTAGCTGTAGATGCCAGGTTGCGGGTAGTGGTTCCTGAGAGTGTCGACCAGCCCCCATTCGCACACGTTCGCCAGCGCTTGTCGCTCCGGTTCGCTCACATGGGTCGAACCCTCGAATGCGGCGGGATCCCACACGTCCAGGTCCGTCGGCGCGATGTTCCAGTCACCCAGGACGACCAGGTCCTCGGTGGGCTCGTGATGCTGATCGAGATGGGTGCGGAGTCGGCCGAGCCAGTCCAGTTTGTAGTGATAGTGATCGTGATCCAGCTCGCGGCCGTTGGGCACGTAGACCGAGGCCACCCTCACTCCCCCACAGGTTGCCCAGACGATGCGTGCGTCGGGATCGGGGTCGGCGCCATCATCGAAGCCTGCCACGACGTCCTCGAGGCCCACCCGGGAGAGGATGGCAACGCCGTTCCAGCGTCCCTCACCATGGTGGACCGACTCATATCCCAGCGCTCCGAACTCCAGGGACGGGAACTTGTCGTCGGCCAACTTGGTCTCCTGGAGGCACAGCACGTCCGGTTCCATGGCACTCAGCCATTCGGTCACCCTCGGCATGCGGGCATTGAGGGAGTTCACGTTCCAGGTGGCGATCAGCACAGCGCGCACGATACCGCTCCACGACCACCGAGCAGTGAGCCGCGCCCGGCCGATCACCGACCGCGGCCGAATCGAGGGGGCAGCACCGGCAGTAGGATCGGGGTGTGAGCGACACCACCGAGGATTCCAACTTCGCCAACGGCGATCAGTCAGCAGAGCAGATCGGGCCCAACGCCTGGCTCGTGGAGGAGATGTACGAGCAGTTCCTCGACGACCCCGACTCGGTCGGATCCAATTGGCAGGAGTTCTTCGAGGACTACGCCACAGCGAGCCCGAGCACCGCCAGCCACGGTGCAGCGAGTCGCCGGACCGCGAGCCATGGCACACCGGCGCCGGCCTCGCCCCCGCCGGCCGGGACAACGCCCGCCGCGCAACCCGGCCCTGCGCCGACCGCCACGGCGGCGGCGAACGGTGGCTCGCCCACAACCCCGTCATCCGCAACACCCTCAACCGCAACGCCCTCAACCGAAACAGCACCGGCCGCACCGTCCCCAACGGCAACGCCCCCAACCGCAACAGCACCGGCCGGAGCCGACGCTGCGGTCGAAGTGCCGGGCGAGGAGATACGGGGCGTCGGCAAACGCATCGTGGCCAACATGGAGTCGAGCCTCCAGGTCCCCACGGCCACCTCCTACCGGGAGGTGCCTGCCAAGCTGCTCGAGATCAACCGCAAGGTGATCAACGGCTACCTGGGACGCACGAGGGGCGGCAAGGTCAGCTTCACCCACCTGATCGGCTACGCGCTGGTGACCGCTCTCGCGGAGCACGTCCCTGCGTGCAACGCCTCCTTCGCCACCGGACCCGACGGCGAACCGCGGGTCGTGCGCAACGAACACGTCGGGCTCGGTCTGGCGATCGACATGGAGAAGCGCGACGGCTCCCGGAGCCTGATCGTGCCCTGCATACGCAACGCCGACACCATGGACTTCGCAGAGTTCGCCGCCGCGTACGACGAGCTCGTGCGAAAGGCCAAGACCAACAAGTTGACCGTCGACGACTTCGCAGGTGTGACCGTCACCCTCACCAACCCGGGCACCATAGGCACCGAACGATCGGTCCCCCGGCTGATGCCCGGGCAGGGAGCGATCATCGGTGTCGGCAGCCTGACCTTCCCCACGGGGTTCGCCGGGTCGGATCCACACACGATGGCCGAGCTCGGTGTGTCGAAGGTGATGACGATCTCCTCCACCTACGACCACAGGATCATCCAGGGTGCCGAGTCAGGCATGCTCCTCAAGAAGATCGACGAGCTGCTCCTCGGCGAGGACGACTTCTACGACGGGATCTTCTCGGCCCTCGGCGTTCCCTACGAGGCGGTGCAGTGGCGTCAGGACGTCAATGCCGGGGACAGGGCGGCCACCCAGGTCGCAAAGCAGATGCAGGTGTCGACCCTGATCAACATGTATCGGGTGCGCGGCCACCTGATAGCGGATCTGGACCCGCTGGCAGCCAAGCCGCCCGAGATGCACTCCGAGCTCGATCCCGCCACCTACGGCCTGACGATCTGGGACCTCGACCGCGAGTTCCTGACCGGTGGAACCCAGGGCATCTACGCCCGGGTGGGCAACACCGAACGCATGGCCTTGGGTGACATCCTCCATGTGCTGCGTGACGCCTACTGCCGCACGGTCGGCATCGAGTACATGCACATCCAGGATCCCGAGGAGAAGCGCTGGATACAGGAACAGGTCGAAGGAACCTCGATCAAGCTCGACAACGACGAGCAGCGTCACATCCTGGCCAAGCTCAACGGGGCCGAGGCGCTCGAGAAGTTCCTCGCCACCAAGTTCCTCGGACAGAAGCGATTCGGTCTCGAGGGTGCTGAGTCGCTCATCCCCCTGCTGGACGCGGTGTTGGAGCAAGCGGCCTCCGGTGGTCTCGACAGCGCGATCGTGGGCATGCCCCACCGTGGGCGCCTCAACGTGTTGGTGAACCTGATCGGAAAGGCCTACAGCCGGCTCTTCCGCGAGTTCGAGGGCTATCTGGACCCCGACTCGATCCAGGGTTCCGGCGATGTGAAGTACCACCTCGGCCAGGAGGGCACCTTCCGCTCCAGGGCTGGCGCCGAACTCCCCGTGAGCCTGGCGGCCAACCCGTCACACCTCGAAGCGGTGGATCCGGTCGTCGAGGGAATGGCCCGAGCACGAATGGACCACATCCCGCCCGACGACAACCGGCCCTATCCGGTCCTCCCGATACTGCTGCACGGCGATGCCGCCTTCGCCGGCCAGGGAGTGGTGGCCGAGACGCTCGCAATGTCGCAGATCAAGGGCTACCGCGTAGGCGGCACGGTGCACATCGTGGTCAACAACCAGCTCGGATTCACCACACCACCGGAGTCGGCCCGGTCCTCGGAGTACTGCACCGACATCGCCAAGTCCGTACAGGCGCCGATCCTGCACGTGAACGGCGACGACCCCGAAGCCTGCGTCCGCGTTGCCCGGCTTGCATTCGCCTACAGGCAGCGGTTCCACAAGGACGTGGTGATCGACATGGTCTGCTACCGCCGACAGGGCCACAACGAGGGTGACGATCCCAGCTACACCCAGCCCAAGATGTACCGAACCATCGAGTCGCTGCGAAGCGTGCGCAAGATCTACGTGGAGAACCTGGTACGCCGAGGGGACATCACCCTGGACGAGGCCGAGTCGGCTCTTGCAGATTTCCAGGGCCGGTTGCAGGACGCGCTCGACCAGACCCGCAGTGCTGCGCCCGAAGGGGCGATCGTGGCCGCTCCCCACCCACCCAATGTGGGTGTGCTCCCGCGGGTACCGACCGGGGTGGCGATGGACGAACTGAAGCGGATCCACGACACGCTCGAATCCGTTCCCGATGGCTTCCGGGTACACCCGAAGCTCGCCAAACAGTTCGAGACCCGTCGAAAGATGTTCTCGGAGGGTCAGGCGGATTGGGCGTTGGCGGAGAGCCTGGCCATGGGCTCACTGCTGGTCGAGGGAACCTCGGTGCGCGTGTCGGGACAGGACTCGCGGCGCGGCACCTTCTCACACCGGCACTCCACCCTTTTCGACTACGACACCGGAGCGGAGTTCGTGCCGCTCCGGTCACTGGCGGAGGCGCACAACTCCGAGTTGTGGATCTACGACTCCCTCCTCTCGGAGTACGCCGCCCTCGGGTTCGAGTACGGCTACACCGTGGTGAACCAGGACGCGCTCGTGATCTGGGAAGCACAGTTCGGCGATTTCGCCAACGGTGCGCAGATCATCATCGACCAGTTCATCGTGGCCGCCGAGGACAAGTGGTCCCAGAGATCCTCCCTGGTCATGCTGCTCCCGCACGGCTACGAGGGTCAGGGTCCCGAACACTCCTCGGCGCGCCTCGAGCGATTCCTCACCCTGTGTGCCGAGGACAACATCCAGGTCTGCCAACCGACCACACCGGCGCAGTTCTTCCACCTGCTCCGCAGGCAGGTCCACCACACCGTCCGGAAGCCACTCGTGGTGGCGACCCCCAAGTCGGGGCTGAGGGACCGGCGGTGGCGATCCTCGCTGGAGGACTTCACGAGTGGTTCGTTCCTCGAGGTGATCGGCGACTCGACGGTCACCGACACAGAAGCAGTGTCACGGGTGGTCCTGGCCTCGGGCAAGATCGCCGTGGACGCGGCCACGATGCGCGACGAGCTGGGACTCGCCGTCCCCGTGATCCGGGTCGAGCAGCTGTACCCGTGGCCCACCGACCTACTGGCTGCGGAAGTGGCTCGCTACCCCAACTGCACAGAGGTGGTCTGGTTGCAGGAGGAGCCCGAGAACATGGGCCCCTGGAACTCCTCGAAGGGCTACCTGTACGACGGCCTCGGCCAGACGCGCACCATCCGCCGCGCAAGTCGGTCGGACGAAGCCTCTCCTGCCACCGGCAGCCACGCCATACACGTGCAGGAACAGGAGATGATCCTTCGATCCGCGTTCGGCCTCGACGGCTAGGACCTGCCGGAAACCCACCAGCCGACCCGGACGATCAGCCGGCCCGGACGATCGGGAGTCCGACCCGGTCGGGCCCGTTCAGCTGAAGGTGGTCCCGAGCACGGTCGCCAGTTGCGCCAGTGCGTCATCGGGGTCAGCGACCTTGATCGTGGTCATTCCCATCGCCCTGGCAGGCTTCAGGTTGATTCCCAGGTCATCGAGGAACACCGCTTCGTCGGCCCCGACACCAATGCGCTCGAGAGCGATCTCGTAGAACTCGGTCTCCGGTTTGCGGAAGCCGATCATCGAGGACTCCACAACCACATCGAACAGGTCGACCAGCTCGGCGAAGGATCCCCCCGAGGACCATTCAGGGGTGCCGGTGAGGAAGTTGTTGGTGAGCAGCCCGGTGGCATAGTCGTCACGGAGCTGACGGATCGCCGCCACCATCGCAGGGCGGATCTCGCCCCGCAGACATGCGATCACCTCGGCTCCCGAGACCTCGTGCCCGAGCTGCGCCGCCTCGGCTTCGAAGAGCTCCTGGAACTCCGCGAGGCTCACCTCGGCCCGTTCGAGTCGCGCCCAGGCGTTGGTGTGCGGATGGGTCGAGTTGATCGAGCGGATGGTGCCCGGTTGCAGACCTGCCTCGCGCTCGTAGGACTCGAACGCCTCGAATGGACTCGAGAGAATCACTCCCCCGAAGTCGAACAACACCGCGCGGAACATCGTGCGATGGTAGGCCCGACCCGCGCGAACCGACGGATGTCCGCGTGTTGTGCGCGTCTAGCTGCTTCACTTGAGCACGTCATGACAGAAACTCATCTCGTTGTCGACGGGTCGAACATCGCCACCGAGGGCCGAAGCGATCCATCGTTGAAGCAACTCGACGAAGCCGTGCGCGCGTTGATGGCGGAGCGCTCCTTCGACAACGTCGTCGTGGTGGTCGACGCGACGTTCCCGAACCGGATCGACCAGTCCGAACGCGACGAGTTCGAGGAGGCCGTGGAGGCGGGCGAGGTACTGACCCCTCCCGCAGGAACCGTCGGCAGGGGTGACGCCTTCGTGCTCACCATCGCCGAGCGCAGCGGAGCCACCGTGCTGTCGAACGACTCGTTCCAGGAGTTCCATCCCGAGCACCCCTGGTTGTTCGACGAGGGCAGGCTCCTCGGAGGCAAACCGGTTCCACATGTCGGTTGGGTCTTCGTGGAACGGAGTCCGGTCAAGGGGCCACGCAGCCGGCGCGCCACCGCGGAGGCCAAACGCAAGGCGTCCACGGGCTCCGGCGGCTCCGACAGCGGCAAGTCGCCGAGCAAGAGGAAGGCGCCTGCCAAGAGAGGCGGGGCCAAGAGCGCAGCTGTGACCAGCAAGGCGCCCGCCAAGCGACCGGCGGCGAAGAAGGCTCCTGCCAAGCGCAAGGCACCTGCGGCCAGCTCCGGGACCGACACCGCGTCGGAGTCCGTAGATGCCGGGTCCAGGCCCAAGCGTTCGAGGCGTTCCCAGAAGCAGAACCGAAACCTCGAACCGATCAACACGCCGCAGGAGTTCCTGAGTTTCATCACCGAGCACCAACCCGGTGCGGAGGTCACTGCCAACGTCGTGGAGTTCACTTCACACGGCGCCTATGCCGAGGCCGAGGGTGTCCGCTGCTACATACCGTTGAAGTCGATGGGTGACCCAGCGCCGCGCAGTCCGCGCGAGCGGCTCGACCTCAACGAACCAATGATCTTTGTCGTGCAGGAATACGACACGCCTCGAAGAGGCATCGTTCTTGCACTCCCGGGAGTCGGCGACGCCGAAACCGGATACCGTGAACCCTCGTCGTCCGCTGGGGAGGACGACGAACGGTTGACCAGCAATACAACAACCATGAAGCCCGCCGAGGAGGCATCAGTGGCAGCAAAGAAGAAGGCACCAGCCAAGCGCAAGGCGCCGGCCAAGAAGAAGGCGCCAGCGAAGCGCAAGGCACCAGCAAAGAAGAAGGCGCCCGCGAAGAAGGCTCCGGCCAAGCGCAAGGCACCAGCAAAGAAGAAGGCGCCCGCGAAGAAGGCCCCGGCCAAGCGCAAGGCACCAGCAAAGAAGAAGGCGCCCGCGAAGAAGGCCCCGGCCAAGCGCAAGGCACCAGCAAAGAAGAAGGCACCGGCAAAGCGCAAGGCACCCGCCAAGCGTCGCTGAGTACCTCCAGGTTCACCTGCATCGGGTCCCGTCCCACCCTCGGGGGGGCGGGACCCGGTCGCGTACGGGTGGGCGTTCGGGGTCGGTCGCGCGTCGGTTTAGGCTCCCGGGCATGGCAGCGCAGTTCATCTTCACCATGCGTGGAGTGTCGAAGTTCATCCAACCCGACCGCGAGGTGCTCAAGGACATCACGCTCGCGTTCTACCCGGGAGCGAAGATCGGGGTGATCGGTCCCAACGGGTCGGGCAAGTCGAGCCTTCTCGGGATCATGGCGGGACTCGACGACGCCTTCACCGGTGAGGCACGACTCACCGACGGCTTCTCGGTCGGGTTGCTCGAACAGGAGCCGAGCCTCAATGACGACACCGACGTGATCACCAACGTCATGGACGGCGTGTCGGAGGTGAGCGACCTTCTCGGTGAGTACGAGTCCTTGATGACGAAGTGGTCCGATCCCGACGCCGACTACGACAAGCTCGGCACCCAGCAGGCCGACCTCGAGGCGAGGATCGAGACGGTGGGCGGTTGGGATCTCCAACGCACCATCGACATCGCCATGGACGCGCTGCGTCTTCCGCCTCCGGACGCGCCGGTGGCCGAACTCTCCGGTGGGGAGCGGCGACGCGTGGCACTCTGCCGGCTGTTGCTCTCCAAGCCCGACCTCCTGCTGCTCGATGAACCCACCAACCATCTCGACGCGGAGTCGGTGGCCTGGCTGGAACGATTCCTGTCCGAGTACCACGGGACCGTGGTGGCGATCACCCATGACCGCTACTTCCTCGACAACGTGGCGAAGTGGATTCTGGAACTCGACCACGGGAAGGGCATCCCCTTCGAGGGCAACTACTCCGGTTGGCTCGAGCAGAAGCGCGACCGCCTGGCCCAGGCCGAGAAACAGAACGATGCCCGTCGGCGCACCCTGGAGCGAGAGCTGGAATGGGTTCGGATGGCTCCGAAGGCCCGGCAGGCCAAGTCCAAGGCGAGGCTCTCGGCCTATGAACAGCTGCAGAGTGAGGCCGAGTCCGCGCGTTCGGACTCCGAAGGATTGCAGATCACCATCCCCCCCGGTCCACGTCTCGGTGACCAGGTGATCGAGGCAGACGGTCTCACCAAGGGCTTCGGGGACCGGCTGCTGATCGACGACCTCACCTTCAGCCTTCCCCGGGCAGGGATCGTGGGGGTGATCGGACCCAATGGGGCCGGCAAGACGACCCTGTTCCGGATGATCGTGGCGGCCGCCACCGGCGACGTGGACGACTCGACGGCAGCCGACGGAGGAAAGCTCGTCGTCGGCTCGACGGTTGACCTGGCATACGTGGACCAATCCCGTGACTCGCTCGACGACTCACGCACGGTCTACGAGGAGATCACCGATGGCCACGAGATCCTCGACGTGGGAGGCCGCGAAGTGAACGGTCGCGCATACTGCGCCAGCTTCAACTTCAAGGGTTCCGACCAGCAGAAGCGGGTCGGGGTGCTCTCCGGCGGCGAGCGCAACCGGGTCCACCTCGCCAAGCTCCTTCGCAGTGGAGGCAACGTCCTGCTGCTCGACGAGCCGACCAACGATCTGGACGTGGACACCCTCCGCGCACTCGAGGGGGCGTTGGACAGCTATCCCGGCTGTGCGGTCGTGATCTCGCACGATCGCTGGTTCCTGGATCGGATAGCCACCCACATCCTGGCCTTCGAGGGTGACTCGCAGGTGCGGTTCTTCGAGGGGAACTTCAGTGAGTACGAGGCATTCCGTCGCAAGGAACTCGGCGCCGAGGCCGACCAACCGCACCGGATCAAGTACAAGCCACTCACCCGCTGACGCCACGGCGCCGGCAGCTCGGTGCGCCGAGACGCATGCTGGGGAGATCCCTCATCTTCTCGGCCGTCGTGCCGACGGTGTGTGCATGCCTACGAAGAAGGCCGATTCCTCTCCGAGAGCGCGCAAGAACGCCAAGAAGAGCTCGAAGAACTCCGCTTCGGCGACCACCGAGCGTTCGCGGGCAGGCTCCTCCAAGTCCACCAAGCTGTCCAGCCGTGCGGTGTTGCGCGAGGTGGAGCCGGGAAGCACCGTCGAGTGCACCCACTGCGGCGAGCGTGTGAAGTTCCAGGCCAAGATGCGCCACAAGCAGGTGATCTGCAACGTCTACGTTGGGCGACGCTGGGATCGGGTCGAACACTTCCATGCACCCTGCTACGACGAGGCTGACGCCCCCTACGGCGAGCCCGACACAACCCCTCCCATCCGTCTGCCCAAGTCGGCCAGGGCAGCCGAGGCGGCAAAGGCCTCCTAGGCACTCACCGGCAGAGGTGCGTTTCAGAGCAGTTCTGCGACGCGCATCGCCTGGGCGCGGGCGGAGGAACCATCGGGGGTGATCTCCAGCTCCGGCCGCTCGGGGGGTTCATAGGGCGAGTCGATGCCGGTCATGCCGGTCAACTCCCCTGCCCTGGCCCTCGAGTAGAGACCCTTGGGATCGCGTTGCTCACAGACCGCCAGCGGGGTGTTCACGAAGACCTCCACGAACCGGATCCCGGCCTGCTCACACCGCTGTCGAGCTGCACCTCGTGCCGCTCTGAACGGCGAGATGAGAGGCACCACCGACACCAGTCCGGCGTCCGCGAACAGCAGGGCGACCTCACCCACCCTGCGGATGTTCTCGGTGCGGTCCTCGTCGGAGAATCCCAGGTCTCCGTTGAGTCCATGACGCAGGTTGTCGCCGTCGAGCAGGTAGGCGGCCCGGCCGGATTCGACCAGGAGACGCTCGAGCTCCACAGCCACGGTCGACTTGCCCGACCCCGAGAGGCCGGTCAACCAGACGACCGACCCGACTCCGCCGGTCAACCCGGCACGAAGATCGCGGCTGACCGCCCCGTCGTGCCAACGGACATCGGGTGAGCGACCGCTCACTGCGATTCGCCGAGGATCATCCCTGCGGCCACGGTGTTGTTCGACACCTCGTCGATCAGGATGAAGGAGCCGGTCTCGCGGTTCCTGCGGTACTCGTCGAAGAACAGTGGCTGTGTGGTGCGGAGCCGGACCCTCCCGATCTCGTTCAGCTCGAGGGTTCCGTTCGCCTCATCGCGATGAAGGGTGTTGACATCGAGGCGGTACTGGAGATCCTTCACCAGAGCCCGGGTCGACCGTGTCGTGTGCTTGAGGGCGAACTTGGCGCCGGGTGCCAGCGCACCGGTCTCGCTAAGCCAACACACCATCGCATCCACGTCCTGGGACACGGTCGGTTGGTTGTGCGGACGACACAGCATGTCCCCACGACCGACGTCGAGTTCGTCCTCGAGAAGAACCGTGACCGCCATCGGCGCGAACGCCTCGTCCAGCGGGCCGTCCATGGAGTCGATCCGTGCCACCCGTGAGGTGAAGCCCGAGGGGAGCGCCACGACATCGTCACCGGGTTTGAGCACTCCGCCTGCGACCGTGCCCGCGTAGCCGCGGTAGTCGTGGTGTTCGTCGGTATGTGGTCGCAGAACGAACTGGACCGGAAAACGGGCGTCGATGAGGTTGCGGTCCGACGAGATGTGCACCGTCTCGAGATGGTGCAACAGCGATGTGCCCTCGTACCAGGGTGTGTTCCCGGAGCGTGCGACCACGTTGTCGCCCCGGAGCGCCGACAGCGGGATGAACGTGAGGTCACCGATGTCGAGCTTGGCGGCGAAGCCCCGGAACTCCTCGACGATCTCGTTGAACCGGTCCTCGCTGTAGTCGACGAGATCCATCTTGTTGACGGCCACCACGAGATGGGGGATCCGGAGCAGCGAAGCTATGAACGCGTGTCGCCGGGACTGCTCGATCACACCCTTTCGGGCATCCAGCAGCACGATCGCCAGGTCGGCGGTTGAGGCTCCCGTCACCATGTTGCGGGTGTACTGGATGTGGCCAGGGGTGTCCGCGATTATGAACTTGCGCTTGGGAGTGGCGAAGTACCGGTACGCCACATCGATGGTGATCCCCTGCTCCCGTTCGGCCCGGAGACCGTCGGTGAGCAGCGCGAGGTTGGTCTCGCCGAGACCCATCCGCTCGCTCGCGTCCTCGACCGCACTCAGCTGATCCTCGAAGATCGACTTCGAGTCGTGCAGCAGCCGTCCGATCAGGGTGGACTTCCCGTCGTCCACCGAGCCCGCGGTGGCGAATCTGAGCAGCTCCATCAGAAGTAGCCCTCTCGCTTGCGGTCCTCCATGGCAGCCTCCGATGCGCGGTCGTCCGCCCGCGTTGCACCACGTTCGGTGATCCTCGTCGAAGCTACCTCTGCGATGACCGCCGAGACATCGGATGCGTCGGACTCCACCGCTCCGGTGCAGGAGGCGTCACCCACGGTGCGGAAACGCACCTTGCGGCGCTCCACCTCCTCGTCATCGGCCACGGTCACGAAGCGGGTGACCGCCAACCACATGCCGTCACGGGCGAACACGTCGCGCTCATGGGCGTAGTAGATCGACGGTACGTCGATGTTCTCGGCCTCGATGTACTGCCAGATGTCGAGCTCGGTCCAGTTGCTCAGTGGAAACACCCGGATGTGCTCGCCGCGGTGATGCCGGCCGTTGTAGAGGCTCCACAGTTCAGGGCGCTGGTTCTTGGGGTCCCACTGTCCGAAGTCATCGCGGAACGAGTAGAACCGCTCCTTGGCGCGAGCACGTTCCTCGTCCCGCCTGGCACCTCCGAATGCGGCGTCGAACCCGTGGTGCTCGATCGCGTCCAGCAGGGTCGTCGTCTGCAGCTGGTTGCGGCTCGCCCGTGGACCGGTCTGCTCCACCACCCGACCTGCGTCGATCGACTCCTGCACCGAGGCGACCACGAGTCGCAGACCGTGCTCGGCCACCACTCGGTCGCGGTACTCGTAGACCTCGTCGAAGTTGTGGCCGGTATCGATGTGCATCAGCGGGAACGGGGATCGAGCGGGCCAGAAGGCCTTGATCGCCAGGTGCAGCATCACGATCGAGTCCTTGCCGCCGCTGAAGAGCAACACCGGGCGCTCGAACTCGGCAGCCACCTCGCGCATCACGTGTATCGACTCGGCCTCCAGGGCCAACAGGTGTTCCAGCTCGTAGTTCATGGATGCTTCCTGTGGAGCCCGTGGTCCGCTCGGTGCTGTCGGATCACCACGGGCTGGGGTCGGGCCGTCGAGAGGCGAAAGCGTACAGACGTCAATCTCGACCAATCCAGTCGGGATCAAACGGTTCGTCCTTCTCCGCGTAGGGTCTGAGCGATGGAGTACTCCGATGACGACCACCGGTTGGCCGCGCAGCTGGCTGATGGAGCCGGTCGACTGCTGGTCGAGATGCGCACCTCGATGCTGGCCGACGGATCCGACGCCGCCGAGGTCAAGGACGCCGGTGACCGGGCGAGCCACGAATGGCTGATGGACGCTCTCGCCGCCGCCCGCCCTGACGACGCCGTGCTGTCCGAGGAAGCCACCGCCGAGGAGTCGCGGAACTCGAGGCGCCTGTCCGCCGAGCGGGTCTGGGTGATCGATCCCGTGGACGGGACCCGGGAGTACGGAGAGGGTCGTTCGGACTGGGCGGTACACGTGGCGCTGGTCATGGACGGGTCACCCACCGCTGCCGCGGTGTCCCTACCAGCGCTCGGGGTTGTGTTCTCGAGTGATCCACCATCGACTGCACCTCCAGCAGCGGAACGCCTGAGGGTGGTGGTGAGCCGGAGCCGCCCACCAGCGGAGGCCCTGGCCGTGGCCTCCGCACTCGGAGCCGAGTTGATCGAGATGGGATCCGCCGGGGCGAAGGCGATGTCGATCCTGCGCGGCGAGGCCGACATCTATGCGCACTCCGGGGGTCAGTACGAATGGGATTCCTGCGCCCCCGTCGGAGTGGCGACGGCCGCGGGTCTGCACTGTTCGCGCCTGGACGGCTCCGACCTCATCTACAACCGTGCAGACCCCTACCTTCCGGACCTCCTCATCTGTCGCCCGGAACATGCGGGGGCGGTGCTCGGCGCGCTCGAGGAGTTCTGGCGCGACGGTGCCGATGAAGACGGGCCCGCTCCGACGGCGAGCGGCCGGGACGACGGTGACCCGGCGGTTGTCGACGGGACGCCCGCCGAAGCGAAAGGTGGGGTACGGCAATGAGCCCGGGTCAGATCGAAGGTGACCGCCGACGGTGGGCGTTCACCGAGGACGGCCCGTGGCAGGTCGAGGAATCCGAGCTCCAATGGCTCTCGGGCATCGACGTGCTGCGGGCGACCACGCGCAGACAGGTTCCCCTGTTGACGGGCCGGCGCCGGGTTCCGGACCTCGGACGACTCGCAACGGTGTCGTTCAGATTGGGCGTTGCCCTGCTCGGATGGGTCGTGTTCGATCGCCGCAGGGGTGGCGACGCCTCGATCGCGGGACTGTCCCGACGTCTTCGCATGGCTGCGGAACACCTGGGTCCCACCTACATCAAGCTCGCCCAGATCATCTCCAGCGGAGAGGGACTCTTTCCCGCACCGCTCGTCGAGGAATTCCGGCGTTGCCGCGACCAGGTGCGCCCGGAGTCCTTCGCTTCGGTGCGCGACGTGGTGGAGGGCGACATCGGCCGGCCCATCGAGGAGGTCTTCTCGCAGTTCGATCCGGTGGCGCTGGCCTCCGCCTCGATCGCACAGGTGCACTGCGCAACCCTGCACTCGGGTGAGGAGGTGGTCGTGAAGGTCCAACGCCCGACCATCCGCACACAGGTACACCGCGACCTGAAGGTGATGTCCTGGCTGGCACCGTTCCTCGTCGGGCGGATCCCGGTGGCCGCTCTCGCCAACCCGCCCGCGCTGGTGGAGCTGTTCGCGGAGACGATCGGCGAGGAGTTGGACTTCCGGCTCGAGGCTCAGAACATGCTGGACGTGGCAGAGGCCTTCGCCGCGCTCGACCAGCGTGGGTACGTCGTCGCCCGTCCCCACCCCCGGCTCGTGACACGGCGGGTCCTGGTGATGGAACGCCTCCACGGCTTCGCGTTCGAGGACCTGGAATCGATGCGGAACGCAGGTATCGACACCCACGACGTGATCCGCATCGGCGTGGTCGGCTTCACCGAGGGATGCCTGGTGCACGGCATATTCCACGGCGACCTGCACGCTGGCAACCTCTTCGTCACGCCCGAGGGCCGGATCGCCCTGATGGATTTCGGGATCACCGCGCGGCTGACACCCTTGGAGCGAACCGCATTCCTGCGCTTGATGCTCTCGGGGGCGATCGGCGATGTGCGGTCGCAGATCGAGGCGCTGCGGGACCTCGGAACCCTGCCTCCGGACACCGACATCGACGATGTCATGAGCGAGTTGGGCCTCGACAGGGATCCGATAGACCCGACCGCGCTCACCCAGGAGGAACTGGTGGCGGAGATCCAGCGCGTGGTCAAGGCGTTGCTGGCAATGGGCGCCCGACTCCCGAAGATCCTGATGCTGTACGTCAAGAACCTGGTGTTCCTCGACGGGGCGATCGCGCTGCTCGCACCGGACCTGGACATGGTGGGTGAGATGGCACGGCTCTCCACGCACATGGCAACCACCCACGGAGAGCGCCTTGCAAGGGACGCCGGCATGGATCTAGCCGGATTCGAGGCCGACCGGGGAGCGATCCGAGCCGGTTTCGGGATCGTGGATGGAGACACTGACAGCGCTGTGACCTACCGTGAACTCAAGGCGCGCCGCGAATTGATCCGCAAACGCCTGGGCTGAGGCCCCGCCCGCCCGGCAGCCACCACTGGCGCCGGGCCCCCCGAGGAGTGCTGACCATGGCGAACGAGACAGACAATGACGCGCCGCTGCACGCGCACGCGGACCAAGGCACAGAGGCGGTTCCCGTTGCGGACATCCGCAACGTTGCGATCATCGCGCACGTTGATCACGGCAAGACCACCTTGGTCGATGCGCTGTTGAACCAGGCCGGAGCCATGGGGCGGCGGATGGCCGACACCGACCGCGTGATGGACTCGCTCGATCTCGAGCGGGAGAAGGGCATCACGATCCAGGCCAAGAACACCGCGGTCCGCTGGAAGAACGACGAGGGCGAGATCGTCAAGGTCAACATCGTCGACACCCCCGGCCACGCGGACTTCGGAGGCGAGGTGGAACGGGCCCTCACGATGGTGGATGGCGTGCTCCTGCTCGTTGACGCATCCGAGGGTCCACTGCCGCAGACCCGATTCGTTCTCCGCAAGACCCTCGAGCTGCACCTGCCGGTGGTGTTGGTGGTCAACAAGATCGATCGACCCGACGCCCGAATCGCCGAGGTCGTCTCCGAGGTCGAGGAGCTCTTCCTCGATCTCGACGCAGAGATGGACCAGCTCGACTTCCCCGTCATATATGCCAGTGCGCGCGAGGGTCGTGCTTCTCTGCAGCGCCCGGAAGGGCTCGACGACCTCGACGATGACCTCTCGGTCCTGATGGACGTGCTGATCGACCACCTACCGGCGCCCGAGACCGATCCCGATCATCCACTTCAGGCGTGGGTGACCAACCTCGATGCCAACGAGTTCGTCGGCCGGTTGGCCATGTGCAGAATCCGCCAGGGCACGATCCGCAAGGGCCAGGAGATCGCCTGGTGCGCAAGGGACGGGAGCATCACCAAGCAACGTCTCGGTGTGCTCTACGTGACCGAGAACCACGAGCGGGTCGAGGTCGAACAGGCCGGCCCCGGAGAGCTGATCGCGGTGGCAGGACTGCCGGACGTGACCATCGGCGAGACCCTCGCCGATCCCGCAGACCCCCGGCCGCTGCCGGTCATCTCGGTGGACGAGCCCAGTCTCGCCATGACGATCGGCGTGAACACCTCACCGCTGGCGGGGCGCGACGGAAAGCTGCTCACGGCGCGTCTGATCAAGGGACGTCTCGACGCCGAACTGGTCGGCAACGTCAGCTTGCGCGTTCTGCCGACCGAGCGACCCGACGCCTGGGAGGTGCACGCCCGCGGCGAGCTCCAGCTGGCCGTGCTGGTGGAGACGATGCGCAGGGAGGGCTTCGAACTCACCGTCGGCAAGCCACAGGTGGTCACCCGCGAGATCGACGGCACCATCCACGAACCGGTCGAAGCGGTCTCCATCGACGTCCCCGAGGAATACCTCGGAGCGGTCAGCCAGCTGTTGGCCACCCGACGGGGCCAACTGGTGAACATGGTCAACCACGGCACCGGATGGGTCCGTATCGACCAGCGGGTCCCGGCGAGGGGGCTGTTGGGGTTCCGCACCGACTTCCTGACCGAGACCCGCGGCACCGGCATGATCCACTCCGTCTTCGACGGCTGGGCTCCCTGGTTCGGCGAGATCCGCACCCGGGACCGGGGTTCGGTTGTCGCCGATCGGCGCGGCAAGGTCACGCCGTATTCGATCGTGGCCCTGCAGGAGCGTGCGACCCTCTTCGTTGCTCCCACCGAGGAGGCCTACGAGGGCATGGTCGTGGGTGAGAACTCCCGTGCGGAGGACATGGATGTGAACATCTGCCGCGAGAAGCACCTCACCAACATGCGGGCATCCGGGTCCGACAACACACAGAAGCTGACGCCACCCACCCGGATGTCGTTGGAGCGGGCGCTCGAGTTCCTGGCGAACGACGAATGCGTGGAGGTCACACCCTCTGACATCCGCCTGCGCAAGGTGGTGCTCGATGCCGGCAATCGTGCACGTTCACTCAAGGCGATGAAGGCCGCGCGCTCCTGAGGAGGCCGAACCGTCCCCCGCTGCAACCGGGCCGCCCGGGGAATGAATCCTGACAATCCCGAGTTGATAGGTCAGGAATCGACGAATAGGTTGTCAAACCATGTCCTCCGGGAACCACTCGCCCTCTGAACTCACGACCTCCGAGAGCACGGGAATCCTCGGCTTCCCGAATCCGGTCAACGAGAAGGCCGCCCGGGTCGTTGCGGCTGGCGCCACGCTGATGGCTCTCGCGGTGGCGGTCCTCGGATGGGGCTGGGTGCTGATCCCTCTCACCTACGGGTTCGTCGCACGCGTGTTGACCGGGCCGACGCTGAGCCCACTCGGCCGATTCGCAACCGAACTGGCCGCTCCGCATCTCGGCCCGGCGAAGTACACACCCGGACCACCCAAGCGCTTCGCCCAGGCGATCGGAGTGGTCTTCTCGGTGAGCGCCTCGATTCTCTGGCTGGTGGGGCTACCGACCGCTGCCAGGGTGGTGGTCGGACTCCTGGCCGCCGCCGCATTCCTCGAATCGGCACTCGGGTTCTGCCTGGGCTGCCGGATCTTCGCTGTGTTGATGAGACTGGGAGTGATCCCCGAGGAGGTCTGCGAGGAGTGCAACGACCTCTCCCTGCGGATCCCGAGCCTCGCCGGGCACAGCGAATAGGCAGGCTTCACCGGGGCCCCACCCCTGCACAGTCATTCCACGGGCGTGTCGAGGACCTGTAGGCGCACCCGACGGAAGCCCTTCCCCTTCGACTGCACCTTGGTCACGCGGAGCCCGCCCACCTCAGCGGTAGAACCCACATGTGTGCCGCCGTCCGCCTGGCGGTCCAGGCCCGCTATGTCCACCACCCGAACCTCCGGAACCGACTCGGGGATCAGGCTCACCTTCGTGCGGATCAGGCTCTCGTCGAGCAGCGCCTCCGCACGCGGCAGGAACGAGACCGAGATGGGCCGGTCGGCGAGTACCTCGGCATTGAGGGCCCGCTCGAGGTCCTGGGCGAACCCGTCCGGTGGTTCCGGGAACTCGAAGTCCAACCGACCCGACAACGGTTCCATGTTGCCTCCGGTGACCACGACACCGTGATCGCGCCACATGACCCCGCAGAGAATGTGCATCGCCGTGTGGGTGCGCATCAACTGGTGGCGACGTTGGCTGTCGACCACGACCTCCACGGTCTCACCCACCTCGGGCGGGTGCTCCCCCTCGGCGAGGGTGTGGACCAGCCGTTCGTGATTCCCGGGATCATGGCGCACGCTCACGACCTGGCGGCCTGCGATGGTGCCGGTGTCGCTGGGTTGTCCGCCACCGGTTGCGTACATGACGGTCCGATCCAGCTCGACCTCGTGCAATCCGCTGTCGCCCACATCGACCAGGACGACCTCGGACCTGCAGCTGAACATCGAGGAGTCGGCGAGGTAGAGCTGTTCTGTCATGAGCTGATTCTGGCCTACTGTGCCCTGCGATGCGTCTGGTGATTGCACGCTGCACGGTTGACTACCAGGGCCGGCTGGCCGCGCACCTGCCCGAGGCGATTCGCCTGATCATGGTCAAGGCCGATGGATGCGTGGCGATCCACGCCGACGGCGGTGCCTACAAACCGCTCAACTGGATGAACGCCCCCAACAAGCTCTCCGAGGACGGCGACACCTGGACGGTCACCAACCCTGCCCAGGAATCACTCACGATCACCGTGCACGAGATCATCTCCGACAGCGACCATGACCTCGGGATCGATCCCGGCCTCGTCAAGGACGGGGTCGAGGCCCACCTCCAGGAGCTGTTGGCCGCGGATCCCACCACGCTCGGCGACGAACTCGAGCTGGTTCGTCGCGAGTACCCGACCGACATCGGTCCCGTCGACCTCCTGTGCCGGGATGCCGAGGGCACGGCCGTCGCCGTAGAGGTGAAGCGGCGTGGCGAGATCGATGGTGTCGAACAACTGGCGCGCTACCTCGAGCGCCTCGAACGTGACCCGATTCTGCGAGGGGTCAAGGGAGTGTTCGCCGCGCAGGTGGTCAAGCCGCAGGCCAGGGTTCTGGCAGAGAGCCGCGGTATCCGCTGGGTGGAGATCGACTACGACGCCCTGAGGGGTATCGAGCGACCGCAGATGCGGTTGTTCTGATCTGAGCTCTGCCAGCTCGGGTCCACCACGGAGGGGCTCCGCTAACCCAGCACACCGCGGCGGTAGCCTTGCGGAGGCCCATCCGGCCCGGACCAGCCGCCCCGCGGTGGATCCCGTCGTGCACCACAGTTGCAGGACCACGAGGAAGACCCGAGGCGTGCACACATCTGACCCAGAGGACAACCCGGCCCGGCACGACCCCGATGGTTCCGGCGTACCCGGTACCACCGTGTCGGAACTACCGGTGACTGCGACCTCCCCAGCGGTGGGCAACGGCGGCGATTCCGTTCCCACACCCCCACCGGACGAACCGGGGGTCCGGGTGCAGCGGACCCGTCCGAGTCGTTGGCCGAAACGACTCGCGATCGCATTGGCGATCCCGGTCGCCGCGGTGTTGTTGATCATCGCGGCCTGGGCGATGGACACCTGGTTGGCCGGTGACACGGTGGCTCGCAACACCGACCTCGCCGGTGAGCCGGTGGGCGGCATGGACGCCGCACAACTCGAGGCGACCGTGGACGACCTGGCGACCCAGCTGCCCGACACCGAGGTGGTGATCGACGCAGGTGACGTGACCCTGACGAGCACGGCCGGCGAGCTGGGCCTCGGCCTCGACGCCGAGGCCACCACCAGCGTCGTCATGGACGTCGGCTCGACGGCTCCGCTGTGGCAACGTCCCTTCGAATGGTTGGGCTCGTTCTTCACGCCGCGCTCGGCCCCGGTCGAGTTGTCCGTGGACGAAGCGGCGATGGCCACCACACTCGAAACCCTCGAGGGCGACCAGCGAACGGCCCCGGTGGAACCCTCGCTCGTCGTCACCGATGGAACTGCTGACCTGGCACCCGGGGTCGACGGGATCGAGCTCACCACCGAGAGCGTCATCGAGGATCTTCCGACGTCGCTGGCAGACCTCGACTCCACCGTCCAGGTGACCACCGAACGCACCATCGTCACCCCCGACATCCCCGACGAGGCCATCGCTCCCCTGGTGGACCAGGCCAACGGGATGGCCGGTCGAACCACCACGGTCAGAGCCGGAGACCAGTCCTTCGAACTGGAGGGCTCCTCGATTCTCCACGGGGCAGCGGTGGACATGTCCGGCGGCGAGCCCCGCCTGACCATCTCCGAGGAGGTCATCGGCCAGCAGATCGTGGCCCAGCAGCAGGCATACACCAACCCCACCGATGTGACCTTCGTCGCCGGCGGAGGTGGACTTGTACCCAAGGCAGGTCACGATGCAGAGGTCTGTTGCGGGGAGGGGGCCGTCGAGTTGATCGTGGACGGTCTCGTGGCGGGCGAGACCGAGGTGGTGGTGCCGACCCGGACCATGACCGCGGCCGAGGGAGTCGAGTGGGCCTCGACACTCGGAGTGAACCAGGTGGTGTCCGAATTCACCACGCCGCACCCCTGCTGCCAACCCCGGGTGACCAACATCCACACGATCTCCGACCGGATTCGGGGCACCCTCATCGCCCCGGGCGAGACCTTCTCGGTCAACGACCTCACCGGGCGGCGTACCACCGAGAAGGGGTACGTCCCGGCGCCTGCCATCGTCGACGGGGAGCACGTCCAGGACGTGGGCGGCGGCGTCAGTCAGTTCGCCACGACCCTGTTCAATGCAGCCTTCTTCGCCGGCCTGCCCATTCCCGAGTACAAGATGCACTCGGAGTACATCTCGCGCTACCCCTATGCCCGCGAGGCCACGATGTTCTACCCGACCGTCGACCTCCAGGTGACCAACGACACCCCGTACGGAATCGTCATCTGGCCCACCTACAACGACACCTCCGTGACCGTGCAGCTCTGGTCCACTCCGTGGGCGAGGGGCGAGGAAGCGGGCAAGACGAAGACCTCCGGCTGCGGATCGGTCACGACGACCCGCACGACGACCTACCCCGACGGGACCCAGGCTTCGGACAAGTTCCGGGCGAACTACCGTTGCGACTGACCCGGGGGCTGCAATGACACAGGACACGGCGGGCGAACCGCAGGCACTGCACGACGACGACGACAACGACGACCACGGGTCCGACGGTCGCGTCGAGTTCGAGTCCCGGATGAGTGACTCCGACGCCCTGATGTGGAACATCGAGAAGGATCCGATGTTGCGCTCCACGATCACCACGGTGATCTTCCTCGACGGACGTGTGTCCCACGACGAACTGCGCGCCGCAACGGATCGGATGAGCCGGGCCGTGCCGCGCCTGCGACAGCGGGTGCGGGGCAACCCCTACTCCATGGCTCCGCCGCGCTGGGAGATCGACCCGAACTTCGACCTCGACTACCACCTACGGTTCGTGCGCGCTCCCGGTGAGGGCACCCGGGAAGACGTACTGCGCATGGCCGAGCCGATCGCGATGCAGGGCTTCGACCGGGCCCGCCCGGTGTGGGAGTGCACCTATGTCACCGACTGCGCGAACGACACCAGCGCCCTCATCATGAAGATCCACCACTCCGTGACCGACGGGGTGGGCGGAGTGCGGCTCATGCTGGAGCTCTTCGACCTCGAATCGGAGCCACCGGAGCGCGCCGAACCTCCCGAACCCGAGGTGAACGTGCTCAATCAGGCACAGCGCTTCATGGACGCTCTGGCCCACCAGGCGCGCGCACAGGGAGCCGTTGCCAGTGGAATCGCCCGGGAGGCCGGCGATGCGACCCGATCGGCGCTCAGGGATCCACTGAGTTCACTCGAGTCGGCCACGCGGATGACCGAGTCGGTCGGTCGTCTCCTGGCGCCGGCCGACACCCCGCTCGGCCCTGAACTGCAGGGGCGTTCGCTGTCGACCCACTTCGAGACGATGCGGCTACCGATCGGCGAGATGAAGAAGGCCGGCCACGCCGCGGGAGGCCGACTCAACGATGCCTTCGTGGCCGGGATCCTCCTCGCGTTCAAGCGGTATCACCGGCGGCTGGGTTCCGACGTGGACATGCTGCGTATGGCGATGCCGATCAACATCCGCACCGATGACGGACCGAGCACCGCGGGCAACGCCTTCGTACCCGCCCGGTTCCCGATGCCGGTGGACAGCGACGACCCGCTGACGGTGCTCTGCGAGACCCAACAGCGCCTCGCAGCGGTGGTCCACGAACCCGCCTACGCGCTCGTGGAACCTCTCTCATCGTTCCTCAACCGCTTTCCCGCCACGGTCACCACCAAGATCTTCGGCTCCATGATGCGTGGTCTCGACTTCCAGGCGTCCAATGTGCCCGGCTCACCACTGCCGCTGTACCTCCTGGGCCACAGGGTCACCTCGTTGATCCCGTTCGGACCGATGGCCGGGGCCGGGGCCAACATCACCCTGCTCAGCTACCAGGAGGACCTGAACATCGGGGTCAACACCGACCCTGCAGCGGTCCGCGAACCAGCGCTGTTGATGGAGTGCCTCAGCGAGGCCTACGCGGACATCATGGCCGTCACCCCCTAGCCAGCCCTGTCCCCTTGGGTTCCGACTCTCCCGCGGACCTAGGGTCGCTTCGATGAAGACCCGTGACGTCGCCGTGGTGGGCGCTGGGCCCGCCGGTACCGCTGCAGCGACGAAGCTGGCCGAAGCGGGCCTGGACGTCGTGGTGCTCGACCGGGCGACCTTCCCCCGGGACAAGATCTGCGGGGACGGCCTGACTGCGCTGGCGCTCCGTCTTCTGGAGCAACTCGAGGTGGACCCGGGCGCCATCGCCAACTGGAAATGGGTCGATGACTGCCTGGTTCGCTCCCCCACCGGACACTGCGTGAGGTTTCCGCTGCCCCGTGGGGCGGGGCACCATGCCGCGGTGGTTCCGAGGATGGATCTGGACGCCGGACTCCTCGACAGGGCACGCCGCTCCGGCGCGGAGGTACGCGAGGGGACCCCGGTTCTCGCCGCGAAGGAATCGGCCGACCGGGTGGCGCTCACGTTGGCCGACGACGAACCACTCGATGCCCGCTGGGTGGTGGCGGCCGACGGAATGTGGTCGCCCATGCGCAAGCACCTCGGGATCGCTGAGTCCGGCTACCTGGGTGAGTGGCATGCCTTCCGCCAGTACTTCAGCGGGGTCACGGGTACCGGGAGCAACGAACTCGTGGTGTTCTTCGAGCCCGACCTGCTCCCCGGGTACTTCTGGTCGTTCCCACTGCCGGGCAACCGGGCGAACGTGGGCTTCGGTATCCAACGGGGTGGAAAGGTCCCGGTGCCCCGCATGAAGGAACTCTGGCCCGATCTGCTGGAGCGCCCCCACGTCCGCGAGGTGCTGGGCGCGACAGCCACCCCCGAGGGAACACATCGGGCGTGGCCCATCCCGGCTCGCATCGACACCGCAGTGGCCGCGACATCACGGACGTTGTTCGTCGGTGATGCGGTCGGCGGTTGCGACGTGATGACCGGTGAGGGGATCGGCCAGGCGTTGCTCAGTGGTATCCGGGCCGCGGAGGCGATCGTCGACGCGGGTCCCCGGGGTCGAGGAGCAGGCAACGCCTATTCCGCGACCGTCCGCGGCGAGCTGGTGGCAGATCACCGGATGTCTGAGCTGCTGGTGAGGGCGCTCCGCCACCGCAAGGGCGCCAGGGCCGCGGTGAGGGTTGCGGGCGCCACCCCCTGGACCAGGAGGCACTTCGCCAGGTGGCTGTTCGAGGACTACCCGCGCGCCCTGGTCGCCACGCCGCGCCGCTGGCACCGCGGGATGTTCGATCCGCCCGGGAGCTACCGCGACGACCAGCCCGGTCCGCAGGGCTGACCCCGACCACAGCGGGCGGCTCGGGACGGACTCCCCTGTATGGTTTCGTCATGCAGACCGCACTTACCGAAATCCTCCGCGTCGAACACCCCGTGATGCTCGCCGGCATGGGCGGGGTCTCCTACAGCCGCCTCTGCGCGGCGGTTTCCGAAGCCGGCGGCTTCGGCTGCCTGGGAGCTTCCACGATGGGCGACGAGGAGATGGTGGCGGAGATCGCGGCTGTTCGGTCCTTGACCGACAAGCCCTTCGGGGTCGACCTGCTCACCGCTGCTCCGCAGGACATGCCCGCCAAGGTCCAGGCGATCATCGACGGCGGCGCGTCGGTGTTCGTGGCCGGCCTCGGCGTTCCGCGCGAGGTCGTGGACCAGTGCCACGAACAGAACGTGATCGTCGTCAACATGTGCGGCAAGGTCCACCACGCGACCGCCGCTGTGGAAGCCGGTTGCGATCTCGTCGTGGCACAGGGCACCGAGGCAGGTGGCCACACCGGTCGGATCGCCACACTCCCGCTGGTTCCGATGATCGTCGACGCAGTCGGCTCCGAGGTGCCCGTGGTGGCCGCGGGCGGGGTGTTCGACGGAAGGGCTCTGGCTGCCGCACTGACCCTCGGCGCGGCCGGGGTCTGGGTCGGCACCCGATTCATAGCCACCCCGGAGGCCCGGGCGGTCTCGGGGTACAAGGACCGCATTCTCGGTGCGGACGAGACCTCTACGGTCGTCACCAGGGCCTACACCGGGAAGACCTGTCGGGTCATCAACACCGACTACGCGGATTCGTTCGAACGCTCCGGTGCCAAACCCGAGCCGTTCCCCGCACAGTTCCTTAAGTCACTGGGCGACGGAGCCAACCATCTGGGCGGCGACGAGACCACCGCCGGAGTGGACCCCGACAAGGAGTTCATGCCCGCGGGTCAGGCCGTCGGAGCCATATCCTCGCTGACCCCGGCGGGTGACATCGTGCGCTCGATGGTGGCTGAGGCAGAGCAGGCACTGGCCGGCGCTCTCGGCTGAATCCGGTCCGTCGCGACCGCACCCGGTCGGTGAACCAGGCAGATCTACCCGGTTCGTTGGCCCCTCTGGTCAATGTTCAGGCCGTTCTGATACGCTCGCGACAGCTGTGAACCGCCCAATCGGGCCATAACTGGGGGCTTAGATGACGCATCGTCGTCGACCACTGTCAACACGGAGAACACTGAAGCGGACCGCGCTGGTGTCGCTCGTCGCCGTTCCCGCGCTGTTGGCCGCCCTTGCAGCACCCTCTGCGGCCCAGGATCCTGCACCCGCCGACCCCAACTTCAGCTTCGCCGGTTTCAGTTCCACGGGCGAGCCGCTCACCACCGGAGCAGACGTCGCAGGCGACCTCGCGTACTGCACCAACGCCAACGGGCTCGGCTCGGAGCTCTACTTCAACGCCAGCGGCCCCGGTGGGGTCACGGTGCGTCTCGCCACGGTCTCCCCCATGGTGATTCCGCTGCACATCGGTATCGCCACCATCGTCGACCCGACCAACGAAGCACCGCTTGCGGACGACTTCGTGACCCTGGGCGTGGTGGAGGGAACACCTGCTCCCTTCGGTTCGGTGGGTCCTTCGGATGCAACCTACGGCGGTCTCGCAGTGGCACGCAGCGGACTCGGCGTCATGTCGTTCTCCTACGCCTCGCAGAGCTCGGACTGCAGCGCCTCCAACGTGATGCCGATCCTCGAACCCATCATCGGTGGCACCGGCGCGTTGCAGACCACGACCACCACGGCGGCGCCCACAACGACTGCGCCGCAGGCAACCACCACCACTACCCCGCCGGCGACGTCGAGCACGACCACCACCACGTCGACGACCACGACGACCTCCAGCACGACCACCACCACGGCCGCACCCTGACCGAGTAGGTAGCCCGCTGCACCCCGATCCGGGGTCAGCCAGCTTCGCCCGGCGGCGCCGCTTCGGCGCTGTGTGCACGAGGCAATGTGTGCACGAGGCAATGTGTGCACGAGGCAATGTGTGCACCGACTGTGGCGAGCACGCGGTGGCTGCGCAGTCGTCCCGGCAGTTCCACATCAGCGCGGTTCCACATCAGCGCGGTACCGCATCAGCGCGGTACCAAGTGGGCTCAGGGCTGCGGTAGAGCGGCACCGCAGCGACGACGGTTCCCCCGGTGGCAACCGGCGATCAGCCGCCCGGGTCGGTCAACCGGCCAGTTCCTTGACCTTCGCCACCATGTCCTGCATTGCGGGCAGGTCCGGGGCGATCGGCTCGATGTTGAGCACGGTCACGCCGGCGGCCTTGTACTCCGCGATGCGCTCCGCCAGATAGGCCTCGTCGCCGCAGAGTGATGTCTCCTCGAGGAACGATGCGGGCACCGCTTCGGTCGCCTCGGCCTTCTTGCCGTCGAGGTAGAGATCCTGGATCTGCTTCGCCTCGGCCTCGTAGCCGTAGCGAGTGAACAGCTGGTTGTAGAAGTTGCGCTCGCGGGCACCCATTCCACCGACATAGAGGGCGACCATTCCCGCCGAGAAGCGGCGTATCGGAGCAACGTCGGCTTCCTTGCCGATCGAGAGGAGCCCACCGGCGATCACGTCGAGCTCGCCCAGATCGGCGCTGCGGTTGGCCAAGCCGATCTCCAGGTCCTCTCCCCAGACGTCGTTGGCCCTCTGGGGATGGAAGAGAATGGGTAGCCAGCCGTCGGCCAGCTCCGCTGTCA
Organism: Microthrixaceae bacterium; assembly: GCA_023957995.1. GTDB lineage: Bacteria > Actinomycetota > Acidimicrobiia > Acidimicrobiales > Microtrichaceae > JAMLGJ01. The sequence continues at coordinate 132,805 of JAMLGK010000004.1, forward strand.
TCTGGACGTTCTTGGGTCCCAGGGACGCCACATGGACCGGGATACGTGAACGAACCGGGTGAGTGATCATCTTGAGGGCCTTGCCCAGGCCGGTGCCCTGATCGGCCGGAAGCGGCAGTTGGTAGTAGCGACCGTCGTGCACCACGGGCTCCTCGCGGGCCCAGACCTTGCGGCAGATCTCGATGACCTCACGGGTGCGGCCGATCGGTGCCTTGTAGGGGACTCCGTGGAAACCCTCGATCACCTGCGGACCGGAAGCACCGAGGCCCAGGATGGCGCGGCCACCGGAGAGCTCGTCCAGACCTGCTGCTGTCATCGCTATCAGGGTCGGGGTCCGGGTGTAGACCGGAAGGATCCCCGAGGCGATCTGGATGCTCTCGGTCTCTGCTGCCAGGTAACCCATCAGGGTCGGAGCGTCGTATCCGTACGCCTCCGCCACATAGACGATGTCCATGCCGGCGGTCTCCAGCGCCTTGACCTTGGCCACCGAGTCTGCGAACCCGCCTGCGTAGCCGATCTGCATACTCAGTTTCACTGGGACTCCTCTTTGAGGGACCGGTCGTATTCCTTGGCACCCACGAGATGGCGGTCATCGAGCCACGGCACCTCGACCCCGTTGTCGAAACGGACCCGGTAGCGCACCCAACTGAACCCGGTGCGCAGCATGACCTTGCCCCGGGTACCTGCGGGCACCTCGTCCAGGTCGACCGACGCGACGACCTTCTGGTGTGCCTTGAACTCTTTTACATCGGACTCTGCAGCCACGCTGACAAGCTACCCGTACGCACCACCTGACACAGAAACCGTCAGGTTCGTGGCGATTCGGGCTCCTTGGGCAGGCCGAGCACCTTCTCGGCGATGATGTTGCGTTGTACCTCGCCGGTTCCACCGCCGATCGTGAGTGCTGGCGCAAACAGGTACCCGAAGTGCCACAACGGATCCTCGGCTCCCAGCGGACCGGCATCCACGCACATGCCGGCGGCCCCGGCCAGGTCCTTCGCGAGGGCCATGATGTGCTGGCCGTGCTCGTCGGCCAGCACCTTGCGCACCGATGCCTCGGGCCCCGGCGCCTCGCCCTTGATCGCCGCTGTGACCGTGCGGAGTCTGATCAGTCGGAGAACCTCCGACTCGCTCCACATGCGCACGGCTGCCTGGCGCAGAAGGGGGTCCTGCACTCCCCCGCGCTCGCGAACGAGGTCGATCAGGTCCCCGGCCGCTGGGCCCATCCCCCACAGCGCACCCCCGCTGCTCAGCGACACGCGTTCGTTGGCGAGGGTGACCTTCGCCAACCGCCAACCATCGTCCACCTCACCCACGACGTTGTCGTGTGGGATCCGTACGTCGTCGAAGAACACCTCGTTGAAGGTGTGCGATCCGGTCATCTCCACGATCGGACGCACCTCGATCCCGTCCGCATCCATCGGACAGACGAAATAGGTGATGCCCTGTTGCTTGGCGAGTTCGGTGTTGGTCCGGGCGATCAGGATCCCGTAGCGCGCGACGTGCCCGAAGGAGGTCCACACCTTCTGGCCGCTCACCACCCATTCGTCACCATCTCGCACGGCGGTGGTCGACAGTGAGGCCAGATCACTGCCCGCGCCCGGCTCGCTGAAGAGCTGACACCAGATGTCCTCCGCCGAGAGCAGTCGCGGAAGATAGCGCCGTTGCTGTTCCTCGGTCCCCGCAGCGAGCAGGGTCGGGCCGGCCCAACCGATGCCGATCTGGTTCTGGGGCCGGCGCACTCCGGAGCGTCGCAACTCCTCGTCGATCACCAGCTGGAGGATCGGATCCGCATCCAACCCGTAGGGAGCGGGCCAGTGCGGTGCCACATAGCCGGATTCGGCCAGCTCGACATCGCTCGGATCGGGATGCTCCTCGAGCCAGCTGCGCACACTGAGTCGCCTGGGATCATCCTCGGATGGCATCTCGAAGTCCATGGCCGGGAACCTACCCGCAGGCCAGGACCGGGTCACCCAGTGCCTACACTGCTGTGCCTGCACCGCCGCTCGAACCAGGGGGACACGATGGCCGGATGGAACTTTGCCGAACTGTGGGAGGCCGTGGCCGAGCGCTTCGGCGACTCCACGGCCCAGATCCAGGGGGACCGTCGGCTCACCTGGTCCGAGACCGATGCGCGGGCCAATGGCCTCGCCCGTCACCTCCTCGATGCCGGAGCCGTCCACCAGGACAAGGTGGCGCTGTATCTCTACAACGGTCCTGAGTACATGGAGACCGCTTTCGCCGCCTACAAGGCCGGCCTGGTCCCTGTGAACACCAACTACCGCTACCTGGGTGACGAACTCGCCTACCTGTGGGACAACGCAGATGCGATCGCCGTGGTGTTCCACTCCTCGTTCACCGAGCGGGTGGAATCCGTGCGGGACCGTGTGCCCGGTGTGAGGGTCTGGCTCTGGGTGGACGACGGCCACGGCGACTGTCCCGAATGGGCAACGCCCTATGAATCCGCCGCAGCTCCCACCGATGGGCCGGTCATGGGCGAATGGGGACGCTCCGGCGATGACATCCTCATGATCTACACCGGCGGTACCACCGGAATGCCCAAGGGCGTCATGTGGCGCCAGGACGACCTGATCCGAGCGGTGTGCGCAGCAGGCAACGCGATCCTGCTCGAGGACCCAGAATCCGTGGGTGGAGCCACCGGGGCCATAGCGGCGCTCGACGGCGCGGGCCCTCCCGGGTTGCCCGCGTGCCCCCTGATGCACGGCACCGGTTGGTTCACCGCCAACCTCTACTGGACCCAGGGTGGCTCCGTGGTGACCCTCGAGGAGCGGCACCTCGACGTCGAGGAGTTGCTCGACACCATCGAGCGGGAGAAAGTCGGCGCGCTCACCATCGTGGGCGACACCTTCGCACGGCCGATCGTCAAGGCGCTCGACGCCGAACCCGACCGTTGGGACCTCTCGAGCCTGTTCATCGTCACCTCCTCCGGCGTCATGTGGAGCGAGACCACCAAGAAGGCACTGCTCGCCCACCATCCCGGAATGCTCCTGATCGATTCGTTCTCGTCCTCCGAGGCGATCGGACTCGGACAGTCCGTGTCGAGTGCGGGCAACGAGGAGAAGACTGCGCACTTCTCTCTCGGTGCGGGATCAGCGGTTTTCGACGACGACGGCAAGCCCGTGGAGCCCGGGTCCGGGGTCCGGGGTCGCGTGGCGGTTCCGGGGCACACCCCGATCGGCTACTACAAGGACCCCGAGAAGTCCGCGGCCACGTTCATCCAGCACAACGGCGTGCGGTACTCCATGCCCGGCGACTACGCGACCGTCGAGGCCGACGGCTCGATCACCCTGCTGGGACGCGGCTCGGTGTGCATCAACACCGGCGGCGAGAAGGTGTTCCCCGAGGAGGTGGAGGAAGCCCTGAAGCTCCACGACTCGGTGGCGGACGCCGTGGTGGTCGGTGTTCCCGACGACAAGTTCGGCCAGGCGATCACCGCCGTGGTGGAGCCGGCCGGCCCCTCTGTCGACGAGTCGGAGTTGATCGAGCACGTCAAGGCGCACCTGGCGCACTACAAGGCTCCCAAGCGGGTCCTCGAGATCGACACGATCGGCAGGGCCCCCAACGCGAAGGTCGACTACAAGCGACTCACGTCCTATGCGTGCGACGAACTGGGCATCTCCAGCTGAATCCAGCCGCTGCAGCGCGGGAACGACGCAGGCGCCAGCGCCGGGGAACGCGGTCTCGGTTGGCCGAAGGGGTCGGTTCCGCCGTAGCGTGGCAGCCGAAAAGACCGGCTGAACCGGCTGGCCCTACGCTCCCCCGGAGGAGACCCCATGAGTGATCTCGGATTCGACGGCCAGGTTGCGATCGTCACCGGCGCAGGCGGCGGGCTGGGCCGCTCGCACGCGCTGGAATTGGCCCGCAGAGGTGCACGTGTCGTGGTCAACGACCTCGGTGGTGCCGTCGACGGTTCCGGGGGCAGCGACTCCGCTGCCCAGAAGGTGGTCGACGAGATCACCGCTGCCGGCGGCGAGGCGGTTGCCGACCACAACTCGGTGGCGACCCCCGAAGGTGGCGCGGCCATCGTGCAGACCGCTCTCGATGCGTTCGACACGATCGACATCGTGATCAACAACGCAGGCATCCTGCGCGACAAGACCTTCCACAACATGACCCCCGAGCTCCTGGAGCCGGTCATCGCGGTGCACCTGCTCGGAGCGTTCTACGTCACCCAGCCCGCCTGGGTCGTCATGCGCGACAAGGGCTACGGCCGCATCGTGAACACGAGCTCCAACTCGGGCCTCCTGGGCAACTTCGGCCAGGCCAACTACGGCGCCGCCAAGATGGGCCTGGTCGGGTTCACGCGGGTACTCGCCAACGAGGGCAAGGCCAAGGGGATCAAGGCCAACGCCATCGCACCGGTTGCCAAGACCCGCATGACCGAGGACCTGCTCGGCCCACTCGGCGACAAGCTGGAGCCCACCGAGGTCACACCGACGGTGGTCTACCTCGCACACGAGGACTGCCCCGTGAACGGCGAGGTCTACTCCGTGGCCGGCGGGGTGGTCGCCCGCTACTTCATCGGCCTCACCCAGGGTTGGTACTCCGAGGGTCACACTCCCGAGGACGTGCGCGACAACTTCGAACAGATCCGCGACGAGGCCGACTACCTCGTGCCAGAGGATCCCTCCGGCGAGCTCAAGAAGCTCCTCGAGACGCTCCAGTAGTAGTCCCGGGACGCTCAGCAGCCTCGAGACGTTCAGCAGCCTCGAGACGTTCAGCAACTTCGAGACGTTCAGCAACTTCGAGACGTTCAGCAAGAAGGCATCCGATGGCGACCCCGGGATCTGCCGTCATCGGGCGTCGGGGAACGGCCACACCGCCGAACAGGGAGACACCGTGGAGCACACCGGCTCGATAACCGAGTACGGCTCCTCGGACCACGCGGCGAAGTACCGATCCACCGCGGGCACCCAGGAGCCGATGGACCCGGAGCTGAAGCGACGTTGCCTCGCGGACCTCGAGCGGGACGGCTACACCATCATCGAAGGCGTCTTCGACGACGCCACCATCGCAGAGGTGCGAAGCGAGACAGAGCCGCTGTTCGAACACGTCGGTGGTCGAAACGCCTTCGAGGGATTCGCCACCCGTCGGCTCTACTCACCGCTCGATGAGACCCGGGTGCTCGATCAGTTCGTGGAACACCCGATCGCCCTGGGGCTCCTGGACGAGGTTCTCGAAGCGAACTACCTGCTGTCGCAGCTGCAGGTCATCGACATCGCTCCCGGAGAGTCGGCGCAGCCGTTGCACCCCGACGATGCCTTCTACCCGTGGCCCCGACCCCGACCGCCGCTCGGCGCTGCGACGATCATCGCGGTCGACGACTTCACCGAGGACAACGGCGCCACGGTGGTGATCCCGGGCAGCCACAGCTGGGATGACCACCTGCCCACCGAGGAGGAGATCGCCACCTCGGTTCCTGCGGTCATGCCAGCCGGGTCGATGTTGTTGTTCCTCGGCACGACCTGGCACGGAGGGGGCGAAAACAGGTCGTCCGGCCCTCGAATGTGTGTCACCGCCCAGTACTGCGCTCCGTGGTGCCGCCCCCAGGAGAACTTCAGCCTCTCGGTGGACCGCGCCCGGGTCGCACGTTCCAGTGAACACATGCAGCGCCTGCTCGGTTACAGCATCCACCCGCCCTTCATGGGTTTCGTCCGCGGCATGCATCCCAAGCGGGTCCTGGAGCAACCGGAGTAGAGCCGCGCAGCTCCGGTACCGCGTCCGTTGCGGGCCACGTGCTCGCTAACGTGCGCCTCATGGCACTTCGCGTAGGCGTACAGCTCCACCCGCAGGCGACCAGCGTCGCCGATCTCCGAGATGCCTGGAAGGCCGCCGACGGAATGGGCGCTGACTCGATCTGGGTGTGGGACCACTTCTTCCCGCTCTACGGCGATCCCGACGCGGAGCACTTCGAGGCCTGGACCCTGATGGCAGCCATGGCCACCGACACCGAACGCGCGCGCATCGGCACCCTCGTGACCGGAAACAGCTACCGGAATCCCGAACTCCTCGCCGACATGGCCCGCACCGTCGATCACATCTCGGGCGGCCGCGCCTATCTGGCGGTGGGTTCCGGCTGGTTCGAGCGCGACTACACCGAGTACGGCTACGACTTCGGAACCGCGATCGGTCGGCTGCGCCAGCTGGAGTCCGACCTGCCGCGGATGAAGGAACGCATCTCCAGACTCAATCCACCACCCATGGGAGATCTTCCATTGATGATCGGTGGGTCCGGGGAGAAGGTCACCCTTCGTCTCGTGGCCGAGCATGCAGATGCTTGGAACACCTTCGGGCCACCGGAGAACTTCGCGGCCAAGAACGCCGTGCTGAACAAGTGGTGCGACGATACGGGCCGCAACCCCGCCGAGATAGAACGCACCGTGGCGGTGAACGCCGACGACGTGGACGATGTCGGACGCTACGTGGATGCAGGCGCAGACCACGTCATAGTGATGATCGGTCCGCCGTTCGATCTCGATCCACTGGCATCGCTCATCGAGCAGCGTCCACGGTTCGGCTGATCGGTTCCGTCGACCCTCATCCGGTGGGCGACGGAACGGGGTTGATCAGTCGGGTTCGGGTAGTGGACCGAAGAACCCGATGACCCGCGCGACCTTGCCGTGGCCATCGACCTCGACGACATCGAATCCGGGAAGCACCAGTTCACCGTCACGGGTGATCGACCAGCTGTAGCGGTACAGCCCGTGGTGGCTGTCAACGCCGCTGGTACGCGCATAGGACGCCCCGGGTAGGTCTGCATGCACCTGGTGGACGTTCGCCTCGAACTCGTCGATCCCGCGGGTCTCGATGCTGGGGTCGATGAACTCGATCTCAGTGGCGAGGGCGGCGTCGAGGTGCCCGCGGACCTTGGCCGGATCGGGCTCGTTCCAGGCAGCGAGCATCCGGTCGAACGCCTCTGGATAGGTCATGACCCGGGGCCGACCCGACCCTGCACTGCCCAAGTCGTCATGCACCGGAGGGTACTCCCGCCGCATCGGACGCGACCGGCGATCGCGTTCGCCGGGTCCAGACGGACACGAGGAGGCTCGGGAAGTCGCGCCGGTGCAGCGATCGCGGTGTGGGTGCTCGCATTGTGGGGAGATTGAACCTAGAACCTCTGTATGGGTAACCAGGTGTTGGACGCGGTCAAGCAGATCGGCCCAGCGATCGCAGCACGATCCGACGAGATCGAACGGCAGCGACGACTACCGCTGGACGTGGTGGAACTCATCAAACCGACGGGTGCGTTCCGCATGTGTGTTCCGGAGGACCTCGACGGTCCCGGCGTCACGGCCTGGGAGAGCCTCGAGGTGATGGAGGAGCTCGCCTACCACGACGGTGCGGCGGGCTGGTGCTCGATGATCGGTTCGACGACATCGCTGATGTCATCGTGGCTTCCCGATCAGTACGCGCAGGAGATCTTCGGGACGCGCGACGCGATCGGCGGCGGGTTCGCCATGCCGACAGCGCATGCTGTGCCCGTCGACGGCGGGCTCCGGGTCTCGGGCCGATGGCCGTGGGGATCCGGCACCCAGCACTGCACCTGGATCGGTGGTGGATGTCTTGTGGTGGATGGCGACGGAAGGCCGTCCCCCCGGCCAGACGGTCTCATCAGTCCGTTCGTGTTCTTTCCCCGCAGCGAGGCCGAGTTCATCGACAACTGGGATGTCTCGGGGTTGTCCGGCACGGGCTCGGGCGACTACCAGGTCACAGACCTGTTCATTCCGGAGGGCCGTTGGGCCCAGCACGGGCTCGATGAACCGGTGAGGCACAACAGCTGGTCACAACTGTCGTTCTACGGTCTGCTCGCATGCGGTGTGGCGGCCTGCGCGGTGGGGATAGGCCGCAGGGCCGTCGCCGAACTCGTGGATCTGGCCGGCGAGAAGAAGCCCCAGGGAAGCTCCAGGTCGCTCGCCCACCGTGCGGCGGTCCAGGCCGATGTTGCGATCGCGGAGGCCAAGCTCTCCGCTGGGTGGTCGTTCATGAAGACCGCCATCGATGGTGCATGGGCAACTGCCGAGGAGGGCGGCGTGCAGACGACCGAACAGAAGCGACTGCTCCGCTTGAGCGCCACCCAAGCGACACAGACTTCCGCAGAGGTCGCCGAACTCATGTACAAGGCGGGCGGCGGTGCAGCTGTCTACCGGACCAGTCCGCTGCAACGGACGTTCCGCGATGCGTTCGTCGCCACCCAGCACGCCATGGTCGCGCCCCGCACCTTCGAAACCTACGGTCGGCTCCGGCTGGGCCTCGAAACAGATGCAAGGCACCTGTGAGAGCCTTGGCCGACGAACGCGATCCGGCCGAGCTGCGACAACTGCTCCGCTCGTGGCTGGCCGACAACGCATCGCCGACGCCGCGCCAGTTGGCCGAGACAGGTCTCGTCGCACCTCACTGGCCACGACCCTGGGGCCTGGATGCAGACCCGCACCTGCAACTGGTCATCGCTGACGAGCTGGCCACAGCCGGTGTCAGCCTGCCGGAGAACCAGATCGGAATCGGTTGGGCCGGGCCCACGATCCTGACCGGAGGCACAGAGGAGCAGCACCGGCGCTGGTTGCCGGGCATCCTCGATGGGTCCCAGACATGGACCCAGCTGTTCAGCGAACCCGACGCAGGTAGTGACCTTGCGTCCCTCCGCACGTCCGCCGTGCGCGACGGCGACCACTACGTCGTGGACGGCCAGAAGATCTGGTCCACCTGGGCGAACCATGCCCAGTGGGGAATCCTCCTGGCGCGCACGGATGCCACGGTGCCCAGGCACCGGGGCATCTCCTACTTCATCGTCGACATGTCCAGCCCCGGTGTCGAGGTTCGCAAGGTCATAGAGATGACCGGGGGCAACCACTTCAACGAGACGTTCCTGAACGAGGTGCGTATCCCTGTCGAGAACCGCATCGGCGATGAGGGCGACGGCTGGCGGCTCGCCTCGGTCACGCTCGGAAACGAACGCGTCTCGCTCAGCGAAGGCGGAGTGCTCTGGGGTATGGGTCCGACCTTCGAGGAGTGCGTGCAGGAGATGCGCCGCCGCGGCGCCGGAGAGGACCCGGTCACCCGGCAGCGGTCGGCAAGGGCCTACAGCGACGGCTTCGTCAGCGAGCTCCTCACCCACAAGATCGTCGAAGCCGTGATGAACGACGAGGATCCGTCACCGTACGCATCGATCCGCAAGGCGAGGACCGATGCGAATGCCCAGGCCATGCTCGAGCTGATGACCGACCTCGCCGGACCCGACGGAATGCTCGGGATCCAGGACGAAGAAGCCGCCGAGACCGATCCGTGGCACTGGGCCTTCCTGTTCAGTCGAGCCCTCACCATCGGTGGCGGCACCTCGGAGATCCAGCGCAACATCATCGGTGAGCGGCTCCTCGGGCTCCCGCGGGAGCCACGACCGCGCCCGGGCGGAGGGTCCTGAGCACGCCCACCGCGACCGGATCAACGCAGCTACGAGAGCGAACCCGGCGATCCCGTCCGCTTGTAGCCCCAGACCAGCACCCCGATGACCCAGGCCATGCCGATCGCGCCACCGAGATAGAGGTTCATGGCGCCACCGGGGGCGAGGAAGCCCGTCGAACCGAACACCGTGATGGTCTCGATCGCCTGCTCGACGAAGAAGACCACGCTGAGCCAGCCCAACCAACCCGGGATGATCCGTGACCGCCCGAACGCGAGTGGAACGAACGCTGCCGCCATCGTCATGGTCGAGCCGTTGATGATCGGCCCCCAGTACTGCGGGATGTCGAACAGAGTGCGAGCAGTTGCCGGATCGAGTCCCTCGGGGTGAAGAGCCAACCCTGCCCAGAACCAGGCCTGGATCTGGCCCGTGATGACCCAACCGAGGATTCCACCGAAGAAGATGTACCGATTCGGCCTGGGCAACAGTGCGGTCACCATGCCCCCGAACACGGTCAGCGCCAGAGCTGCAAAGGCCGCGGTCCATGCGTACACCTGGGCGTTGGTCCCATTGGCCGTGAACCAGGCGACGACATCCTGACCGCTGGACTCGATCGTGGGAACCGAACTCCCCAACGCGGTGAAACTGGCGGAGTAGAAAACGATCCACCCCACACCGGACAGGAGCAGGACGGCCGGAGCCTTCTTCATCTTGAACCCCCCTGTTTGTCGCGACAGTACACACGCACGACGAGAGGGTCAGCTGAATCTGCCGCTGGACGATTTCCGTTCACTCGTCGCCCCTAACATGACTCACGGCACGTCGAAGGAAACACCGATGAAGGACTACCCAGACGTAGACGCCTACCTCGCAGACTGCGACCAGTGGCCTGATGAGATCATGGCGATCCGACCGATCCTGTTGTCGTGTGGGCTCGAGGAGAAGATCAAGTGGGGCAAGCCCTGCTACTGCATCGAGGGCGACGACAACATCGTCCTGCTGCAGGAGTTCTCCGATCACCTGGCGCTGATGTTCTTCCAGGGCGTCCTGCTCGAGGACCGGGAGAACGTTCTTCACGCTCAGGGTCCGAACACCCACGGGCCGAAGCGCATGAAGTTCACCTCCGCCGCCGAGGTCGAATCCCTCGCCGGGGTCATCGCCTCCTACGTGGACGAGGCAGTCCGACACGCCCGGGCCGGTACCCCACTACCGCCGCGCCCCGACGAGAACCTCGCAACCGAGTTGCAGGAGCGCCTGGCCAACGACGAGGAGTTGGCTGAGGCGTTCAATGCGCTCACCCCCGGACGCCAGCGCGAGTACAACCTCCACATCTCCGATGCCAAGCAAGCGGAAACGCGGAACCGTCGGATCGACAAGGTCATCCCGCGCATCCTCGATGGCAGAGGTCTGCGCGACCGATAGGGCGGCCCGGTTCCCCAACCGTCGCAGAGCACGCCCGACGAGCGATCGCCGCTGCTCTTCACCGCGGAGAGGGCGGATTCGGCTGCCATGAGCCCGCGAGCTGATCGATGGGCGAAGATGGCCCCATGGATGCAACGACTCGCCCCCGAGCGCGGCGGATGTGTGCGGCTGTCACGATGTTCCACGGTGGCCTTGATGCCATCGAGGTTCACGACGACTGGCCGATGCCTGCGCTCGGATCGGGAGACGTCCTCGTCCGCATCAGTGCGGCGGCCTTGAACAACACGGACATCTGGGCTCGTGAGGGCCGATATGGCACCGCGGAGGACCCCGACGCCATCGCAGGCTGGAAGGGCGTTCCGCTCGACTTTCCGCGGATCCAGGGCATCGACGTTGCCGGTGTGGTCGTCGACAGCGGGGAGGATGTCGATCGGTCGGTGATCGGTCGCCGAGTCATGGTCGACCCCACGGTGCACTACAACGGTGACTTCCCGGTAGACCTGATCGGCAGCGAGGTGGACGGAGGCTTCGCCGAGTTCCTCGCGTGCTCGGTGGACCGGGTGAACGATGTGTCCGCGTCGCCGCTGTCGGACGTGCAACTGGCGTGCCTTCCGACGGCCTACGGCACGGCCCTGGGGATGATCAACCGCGCCGGATGCGCGTCCGGCGAACGGGTTCTCGTCACCGGTGCTTCCGGTGGAGTCGGCAGTGCCGCGGTCCAGCTCCTGGTCAACCGTGGCTGCCACGTCATCGCGCGCACGAGTTCGTCGAACGCGGACGCAGTGCTGGCCAACGGGGCCCACGAGGTGTCGGTTCGAGGTCACGATGCGATCGAGGATCTCGACGAGGTCGACGTCGCCGTCGATGTGGTCGCCGGTGACGAGTTCGGCGCCGTACTGGACCGGCTGCGCGATGGTGGCCGGATGGCTACAGCGGGCGCCATCGCCGGACCATTGGTGCAACTCGACGTCCGTCGTCTCTACCTCCGACAGAGACGCCTGATCGGGTCGACCATGCACAGCCCGGCTGACTTCGCCGAACTTGCCGAGGTCGCATCGACCGGTGGCCTGGATCCCATCGTCGCCGAGGTCTTTCCCCTTGAAGGGATTCGCGCCGCACAGGAACGCTTCGTGCGGAAGGACTTCGTGGGAAAACTGGTCGTACGGCCCCATGGCGCGTGATCGAGCATCCAGGTCCGATTCCGATCTCGCCTCTCCCCTTCCTCCGCACCCCCTCCACGAGCCCCCGGGAACGGCTTGGCGGGTGCTCCCTCTGCAACACAGCACCTGCAGACTGCTCACTGGGCGGTGCTCCGACTTCGTTGGCCCCGACGTGACATCCCACGCGCGCAGATCCTGCGAGGGGAGCCGTACGCAACAGTTGGCTGTCCGGATGGGGGCTCCGTTGGATTCCGGGCGGCAGCATGTACAACGTGTGGGGTCTCGACGCAGTGGCGCTGACGATCGACGGTGCGCGCGACTTCCGGATCGGTACAGATGACCCGACCGGTCTCGCAGCGGCGATCGACAGCTCCGCCGGGACCTCTGCATCAGAGCGCTAGCGCCGAAGGCTTCATCGCGACATGACGACCGGGGACGACAGGACAGCCAGAGACTCAGCAGAAGGTGAAAGGGCCGGGTACGACGCGTACGAACCGGTGACCTTCGAACGCTGCGACCACATCGAGGGGCCCTTCTACCACGGGACCAGAACGGCGTTCGAGGTGGGTGACGAGCTCGTCGCCGGCCATGGCTCGAACTACCACGACGGCCGAGTGTCCAACAACATCTACTTCGCAGCGCTGCTCGAAACCGCCGTCTGGGGCGCGGAGCTGGCCACCGCGCTGGCTGGGAACGGTGAGCGCGGTCACATCTACGTGGTCGAGCCGAGAGGTCCGTTCGAGGACGATCCCAACGTGACGAACAAGAAGTTCCCCGGCAACATCACAGAGTCCTACCGCACACGCGATCCGCTGCGGATACTCGCGGAGGTGCGGGACTGGGAAGGCCACCCTCCCGAGGTGCTGAAGGGGATGCTCGACAACATCGCGCGCTTGCGTGCCCAGGGCCTGGACGTCATCGAGGACTAGCCCTACGTCGTCGATACCCGCCCGGCGGTGGTTGCCCGCACCGGGCCAGAACTGCGAGCGTTGGGCGATGCAGCTCGTGACGTTCTGTGGGAGTGCCGGGGAACGCTCGGCCAACCAGGCGCTGCTCGATGTCATCGACCGAGTCGCGGTGGATCGTGGTTGGACAGTGGTTGCGGCAGGAGACCTGGACGGTATCCCGATGTTCGATCCTGCCGTCGGCGAAGACGCTGCGCCGCGGGCCGTGACGATGCTGCGCAACTCCTTCGAGACCGCGGACGCGGTTGTGTTCGCCATTCCGGAGTACGGAGGAGGCGCCGCCGGCTGGGCCAAGAACGCACTCGACTGGATGGTCGGCTCGGGGTCTCTCCACGACCGCATCGCCGCTGTTGTGTGCGCCGGGACGACCGGTGGTCCGAACGCGGTCGGACAGATCGCCCGCACTCTCGCGTGGCAGGGCGCCCACGTCGTCGCCGCCCTCGGTGTGGCCGCACCCGTGACCAAGCGAGACGATCGAGGGCGAATCATCGATGAGAGCACGCTGGGGTCACTGACCGAGATCGTGGGATTTCTCAGCGAGGCCTCCGAGGACGAGGTGAGACGCCGCGAACTCACGACCGAGACCCTCGGGCGCCTGGGAATTCCGCTGTCGGACCGCACCCGGGCGTGATCATATCCACGGTCCTCAGGCTCCGGAGGTGGGCCCCACCCCCGGTCGGGACATGACACCGCGACTGCTCGATCACCTTGGTGGGTCTGGCATCGATGGACGATTCCGAGGAGTCGGGCCGGCCTGGATCGAGCCGGAACGCCCCTTCCGGGACAACGGATCAGGACCCGGGGGACGAGCGAAATTCCACGATCGGTGACCCAATGTAGGGCCAACGGGGCAAAAGGGCACTAGCGTTACCGATGTGCACGCCACAAGGTCGTACACGGACGTAAGGCAACCAAATGCAAGGAACAGTAAAATTCTTCAACAGCGAAAAGGGCTTCGGCTTCATTTCGCGTGAGCAGGGCGACGATGTGTTCGTCCACTACTCCAACATCGCGGGTGACGGTTACAAGTCTCTCGACGAGGGACAGGTCGTCGAATTTGACGTCGCACCCGGCCGAAAGGGCGAAGAAGCCCAGAACGTCCGAGTCGTCTGAGTCAACAGCTCTCGCTGTGCGCCGCCGACCTTCGGGTCGGCGGCGTTCGACGTTTTGGGGCAGGTTCGCTGTGCAACGCCGCCCCGGGCGCCGACCGGAGGGCCATCACCGCAATTGACCGTCAGCACTGGCGGCCGACGGGGAGGGTCAACCCGGTTCGTCGGACGGCCCACGCTCGACCGGCACCATCTTGCCGGTGTTGAGGTCGAGCACCTGGTTCTCCGATGCGAACTTCAGCTTCACCTTGAGAGCGCGACGTTCCACTCCGTAGAAAACGGGCAGACACGCCACGATCGTGATCACCGCCAGGATCGGAACCCGCCACTTCTCGCCGAGTGACTCGTTGCCCCCGAGCAGATCGAGCACCACGAAGTAGACCAACGTGTGCCAGACGTACACGGTGTAGGACATTCGTCCGAGAAAACGCAACGGCTTCCATGACAGCGCTCTGTTCACCGACCACTCGGTGTACCTGGCCATGCACAACATCGGCGGGATGAACGCGAGAGCCGTCACGCTGTGGCCGAAGTTGATCCAGTAGATCCCTTCTGAGCCATCGATCTGGGTGGGTGCCATCTGAACGTACGGGAAGGGAAGCCCCGCTCTCGAGGCGAGATCGTTCAGGAACGGACTGGCGAGCAACATCGTCGCGGCCGCCACCAGCAGCCCGAGGGCCCCGACACGCGGCAACCATCGTTTCCAGGCCCGGGGAAGCGGATCGGGTAGACGGGCATTGACCACTGCCAGCGCCACTCCCCACATGAGCGAGTCGGGTCGCGAGAGCCACAACAGGCTGAGTCCTCGCTGCACCGGGTTGGCGCTGGCCGGATCGGCCGGGATCGGCACCGGCCCGGGCACTCCGGTCCAACGCTGCCAGCCGATCCAGGTGGCGAGCAGCGCCAGACCGATCGCCAGTTGGACCATCCAGCGCTTGCGGATGCACACCAACACCGTCACCGCGATGAAGAGGTAGAACTGCTCTTCCACCGCCAACGACCAGAACTGGTCGATCGAGAGGTGCTCGGTGAGCTGTGGATCGAGCGCGCCGAGTCCGACCGGAAAGAAGATCTCGTACAGGTACGTGACCGCAGCCGCGGACTCGGCGAGAAGGGTGCCCATTCGCTCCCTCGCGAACAGCACCGTCACCAGCAGCCAGGCCACGATGCACAGGTAGGCCGACGGGAGCAGGCGGATCCCGCGCCGGGCGTAGAACTTGCGCATGTTGATGGTGTCGCGGTCGCGATGCTCCTGCATCAACAAGCTCGTGATCAGGAATGCGCTCATCACGAAGAACACATCGATGATGCCGGCGAAGCTCGGGGAGAGCGGTGAATAGGCGTGGTTGAACAGCACCATGAGGATTCCGATGCCCCGCACGCCGTCGAACCCGCCAATGAAGCCCAGCCTGGGTGCAACTGAAACGAACGGCCGCTGTGCTTTCGCCCCCGCAGTGGCCATGGCCGCAGAGTAAGGGCGCATCTGCCCGCACACAACACGACGGTCCGCCGGGACGTCCCCCGGCGACTCACTATCGTCTGCGGGCCGGGGCGTCGAGGGCCCGACAAGCGACCGGTCACCGGGGGAAACGGATGAGCACGACAGACGGATCGACAGCATTGACCGCCGAGAAGTTCGCTCAGGATGCCCACAGCTGGCTGGAACAGAACGCGCAGCATGCACCACGCGACTACGGAGCGATCCTGCCGCCGGAGCTCGCCGAGGAGGGCCGTGCCTGGCAACGTCGCCTCTTCGATGCCGGGTTCGCCGGAATCGCCTGGCCCTCGGAGTACGGGGGTCGTGGCCTGTCTCCCGATCACAGCTCGGCGTGGATCACCGAGTGCGCCCTCGCCCAGGTACCACCGTTCCTGAACATGGTGGGCTGTGTGCTGACCGGCGGGGCGCTGCTCGCCTTCGGAACACCCCGCCAGCAGGAGGACCACCTCCGCCCGATCATCACGGGAGAACGGATCTGGTGCCAGCTCTTCTCCGAGCCAGATGCCGGATCGGACCTCGCGTCGCTCGCGACCAGCGCGCAGCGCGACGGTGACGACTTCGTGATCAGTGGCCAGAAGGTCTGGTGCTCCAATGGTCGCGTGGCGGACTGGGGAATTCTCATGGCGCGCACCGATGCCGAGGCGCGCCACCGCGGGATCTCGTTCTTCCTGGTCGACATGGCATCCGAGGGGATCGAGACGCGACCGTTGCGCCAGATGAACGGCGAGGCGGAGTTCGATGAGGTGTTCCTCTCGGAGGTTCGCGTTCCGGGCGGCAATCTCCTGGGTCCCGAGAACGAGGGCTGGGCGGTGGGAATGTCCGCACTCACCAACGAGCGTGGGTACATCGGCGCCGCCGGCATCTCGCTGAAACGCCGTCTGGATTCGATGCTGGCCCTCGGCGGCTCGCTCGACCCGATCGATCGCCAGACCCTGGTGGATCTCTGGATACGCGGCACGGCGCTGTGGGCGATGGGCCGCCGCCAGGGGCCGGTCGCAACGGTGCTCGGCTCGCTCGCAAAACTCGGCACCACCGAGTTGATGTACGACTTCGCGATCTTCCGGGCCGGACTCGACGGAGCCGCCGGGCTGCTCCAGTCGGACTCCAATGCCGCACTCCTCACTGCTCCGGGCGCCCGGATCGCGGGCGGGACCTCGCAGATCCAGCGCAACATCATCGGCGAACGCCTGCTCGGCCTTCCGCGCGAACCGAAGCCCCATTCCTGATACCTGCACAGCGGTGGCCGTTAGGGTCGGCCCATGTCCGCCAAACGCATACCCGGTGAAGTAGACCCACTCGACGTTCTGGCCATCGATTCGCTGCTGTCCGACGAGGAGCTCCTCGGACGGGACACGGTGCGCCGCTTCGTCGCCGACAAGGTGCTCCCCGAGGTGGGAGTGTGGTTCGACGAGGGACGCTTCCCCGCGGAGATGGCCAAGGAGTTCGGGGCCCTGGGGCTGCTCGGAATGCACCTGGAGGGCTATGGCTGCGCGGGGGTGTCCGCAACCCAGTACGGCCTGGCCTGCCTCGAACTGGAGGCCGGCGACTCAGGGGTACGCAGCTTCGTATCGGTACAGGGCTCGCTGGCCATGTTCCCCATCTGGGCGTTCGGCTCCGAGGAACAGAAGACCACCTGGCTTCCCGGCATGGCCGCGGGTGAGCTGATCGGGTGTTTCGGCCTCACGGAACCGGACTCGGGTTCGGATCCAGGCTCGATGCGCACCACCGCACGCCAGGACCCTTCGGGGGACTGGATCCTGGACGGCACCAAGATGTGGATCACGAACGGCTCGGTGGCCGACGTGGCGGTGGTCTGGGCGCGCACCGACCCCGACGGGCCTGATGCCGGAAAGGTCCGGGGGTTCGTGGTTCCGACCGACACTGCCGGCTTCTCCGCTCCCGAGATCCACCGGAAGGTGTCACTGCGTGCCTCGGTGACCTCCGAGCTCGTGCTCGACTCGGTGCGGCTTCCGGCCTCGGCGGTGTTGCCCGAGGTGAGTGGCATGCGCGGGCCGCTGAGCTGCCTCAACGAGGCACGCTTCGGAATCTCCTTCGGAGCCTGTGGAGCAGCTCGGGCGTGCTACGAGGCGGCCCTGGAATACGCCGGCCAACGGGTGCAGTTCGACCGACCGATCGCCTCGTTCCAGCTGACCCAGCGAAAGCTGGTCGAGATGATGGTGGCGGTTCAGCGCGGCACGCTGGTGGCGTTGCACGTGGGCCGTATGAAGGACCTGGGAACGCTGGCCTCACCGCAGATCAGCTTTGCCAAGATGGACAACGTGCGGATGGCTCTCGAGGTGGCCCGTGAGGCCCGCTCGGTTCTCGGCGCCAACGGAATCACCACCGAGTATCCGGTGATCCGGCACATGAACAACCTCGAATCGGTCTACACCTACGAAGGCACCAACGAGGTGCACACCCTCATACTCGGCAATGCGATAACGGGGATTCCCGCATTCGGGTAGCCGCCTGATCCTGCAGCGATCCCGGCTGCCCGGGACGAGCCCGTGTCACACCCCTGTCCGATGCTCTCCGGAGCCGCAAACACGACTTCTCCCGGAGACCGGACATGGACCCATCACCTCTGCTCCTGCTGGCGACAACGGCGCTCAGCGTTCTCGCCGCCCTCCTGTTGGGAGCCGGGCTCCTCAGGTGGCGGCACCGGGCGCTGCAGTCCGAACGGACCCTGCTCGCCCAGCTCGATGAGGCCAAGCGGGCCCGCAGGAACGAGGACCAACTCCTCGAAGCCGTGAAGAGCCTCACCTCGGAGTCCTTCCGGGAACACTCCAGGGAGTTCCTCGAGCTGGCCTCCGACAAGCACAACCAGATCGAATCGTCGGCGATGGCTCGCTGGGACAGTCAGGGCCAGCTGCTCGCGAACAAGCTCGACGAGTACTCCCAACGGCTCGCAGAGCTCGAAAAGGCGCGCCGGAGCGATGCCGGAAGCCTTCAACAGGCGATCGAGACGCTCAGCCGCCAGAGCCACGCCGTGCGGAGCGAGGCAGCCAACCTGGCTGGGGCACTGCGCGACAACAAGGTCCGCGGTCTGTGGGGTGAGATGCAGCTACGCCGAGTGCTCGAGGTGTCCGGCATGACCGCGCACGTCGACTTCGTGGAGCAGTTGGCGGTGAGCGACTCGAGCCGCTCCGCCCGCCCCGACGTGGTGGTGAGCCTGCCCAATGGCAGATCGGTGGTGGTCGATGCCAAGGCTCCCCTGGCGGAGTTCCTGAAGGCTTCCGACCAGAGCGATCCCGCGCTCCGCTCGGCCCACACCACTGCACACGCGAATGCCCTCGCTGCACACGTGAAGGCACTCAGCAAACGCAGCTACACCGAACTGGTCGACGGATGCGTCGATTTCGTGGTGCTCTTCGTGCCAGGCGACGCGTTTCTCACCGCCGCACTCGACGCCCGACCCGAGCTCCTCGAGGAGGCCTTCGCCAGAGACGTGGTGCTGGCCTCACCATCGACGCTTCTGGCGTTCCTGCGCGGCGTGGCCGCCGGTTGGCAGGAACGCCAGATCACCGAACAGAGCCAGGAGATCGCTGCGGTCGGACGTGAACTGCACGAGAGACTGGCGGTGTTCCTGGAGCACTTCAGCGCCGTGGGTGGCTCCCTCGACAAGGCGGTCACCAACTACAACCAGGCCCTTGGCTCGATGGAGTCACGCCTTCTCGTCAGCGCGAGGCGACTCGAACAGCTCGGGGCCACCTCCGGCAGGGCACTCCCCGATGCGCCGCTCCTGGAGGATCTCGTGAGACGCTCCGACGCGCTGGCGGCCGACGACCCGAACCGGGCCGCCTGACCCGTCGCATTGCTCAAGGCATCGCCGGACGAGCCGATACAGATCAGGTGCTGCGTTCTTCCTCGGCCGAGACCGAGCTAAGCGAGAAGGTGATGACGGTCCCTGATGGGTTCGTCGTTCGACGCAGCGGTGGACACTGGGCGATCGCAGGCCCCACCGGGCTGTTCCTGGTCGCCAGGGAGCGCGACTCGATCGAACACTCCACCGAGCACGCGGTCATGGCGGCGCACCGTCTCCGCGCCAGATTGGCCGAACGGCTCGACATCGTGCCCTTCGTGGATCCCGTCGTGGTCTCGGTGAGTTCCGCCAATGACAACCACGACTGTGCTGTGGTTGAACCGGAACTGCTCGAGTCGTTCCTGGCGGACGGACCCCGGGTGATCTCAGAGGGCGAACTGCAACTGATCCGCCACCACCTCCCCGCAGTTGTGACCCTCATCGAGGCCGACGGCGGGTTCTGAACCCACTCTGCGGCCGTGGCAGGCTGCCGAAGTGACAGACCGACGACAGCCACAGCAACCGGCGGAGATGCCCGACCCACCCGTCATGGCGGAGCCGTTGAGGGTCGATTCGACCGATGGTGTCTCGATCGCGTCCTACCTCATGAGCGCGCCGGGGGCCCGGCAGCCCGAGTTGTTGTTGGCTCACGCCAACGGATTCTGCGCGGCGGTGTTCGCTCCTCTCGTGCGGGAGCTGTCCGGGTTCAAATGCGTCGGATTCGACGCCCGCGCCCACGGTCGCTCCGGCGGTTCCTCCGGTGAGATGGCATGGGAACGCCACCGGGACGACCTGCTGGCGGTGAACGACGCCTACGGCCTGGCCGGTTCGATCGGAGTGGGGCACTCGATGGGTGGGGCCGCGCTCCTGCTGGCCGAGCAGCTCCGCCCGGGCACCTTCTCCGCCCTCTGGCTGTTCGAACCCATCGTGTTTCCGCCCAGCGGCACCGCCCCCGACGGCGAGAACGTCCTCGAAGCAGGGGCCAGACGTCGGCGGGACACCTTCGACTCCCCTCGGGCGGCCTACGCCAACTACGCATCCAAGCCTCCGTTGAACCAACTCTGCCCGGAGTCGCTGTCGGCATATGTGCACCATGGGTTCGATGAGCTCGACGATGGTCGGATCACCCTGGCCTGCAGACCCGACGACGAGGCTGCCGGGTACCGAATGGGGGCGCGGCACCACGCGTGGGACGCGCTGGGGACAGTGCGGTGTCCGGTGCTGATCGTGCGCGGCCGACACGACGTGCCCGGGCCGGCCACGGTGGCCCCCATGATCGCTGACCGACTTCCCGCGGGTCACCTCGAGGACCACGGGGATCTGGGCCACTTCGGACCGCTGGAGGATCCGTTGGCGATGGCCCGGTCGATCCGGTCCTTCCACGACCCCACCTGAGTGCACCGCGGCGAAGCCGGAGGGGGCGTACGAAGCAGCGCTCTGTCCGCCCGGTGTCACACCTGACACCTACCATGACCTCATGGCGCTACCCCTGCCCAGTTCGTTGTCACCGTCGAAGGTGTCCGCTTTCAAGAACTGCGCGCTCGCCTTCCGGTTCTCGGCGATCGATCGACTTCCGGAACCTCCCTCCGAACCCGCCATGAAGGGCACGACCGTCCACCGGGCCCTCGAACTGTTGCTCGCCGACGCCCCGGATCAACGCACACCGGATCGCGGCGCGGCGCACCTGCAGACAGCGCTGGATGAGATGCGTTCCACACCGGAGTGGGAAGAGCTGGCTCCCGAGGAGAGCACCGCTGAACGCTTCGCAGCCGACACCGCCACCATGCTCGAGCGGTACTTCGCCATCGAGGATCCCCGTCGGATCGAGCCTGTCGGCCTCGAGCTGATGCTCGAATCCGAGATAGGTGGAGTGACCGTGCGGGGCATCATCGACCGCCTCGAACGAGACCCCGACGGTTCGCTGGTGGTCACCGACTACAAGACCGGTCGCACCCCGATGCAGACCCAGGAACAGTCACGTCTCGGCGGAGTCCACTTCTATGCGTTTCTCTGCAACGAGCACTTCGGCGAGATCCCGTCGCGCATCCAGCTGATGTACCTGGGCTCCGAACCGCAGATCATCTCCACCACACCCACCGAACAGTCGGTCCGGGGGCTGCGCACGAGGGTGGGAGCCATCTGGTCAGCGGTGGAACGCGCCTGTGAGCACGACGACTTCCGCCCCAAGCGTTCAGCTCTCTGCAAGTGGTGCTCCTACCAACAGTTCTGTCCCGCCTTCGGCGGCGATCCCGCAGAAGCGCGGGCCCTCTCCCTCCAGCTCCAGGCCCAGGGCCCCCAGCTCGATCTCGACATCCCACCGCTGCACGCCGACAACCCCGAGCTGCAACCGGACGGCCGTTGAGTTCCAGAGCCCGTTCGATACCCACGGCGGTGGCCGCATTCGACCGATGGGCCGAGTCCCGGCTCTCGTCGGCACGGGGAATCGACGCCGTGGACCGGGTCGCCTACGGGCTGTCCCAGGCCGCCAATCACTCGCTGCTGTGGCACGGGATCAACGCCGCGGATTCGCTCGGAGCGTTGCTCCGAGGTGACCGCACCAGGGCCGCCCGGGCGCTGCGCCGCAGCACCGTGCTGGGCTTCGAGCAGGCTCTCGTGAACGGCCCGGTCAAGTCGGGCATCCTCCGCGAGCGCCCGGTACCCCTCGCCGAGCATCCGCACCGGTTGCGCTCACCTTCCACCACCAGCTTTCCGAGTGGCCATGCCACCGCCGGCGCCTGCGCAGCGGTCCTCGGTTCGGCAGACACGGGCCACCGGTGGGCCTGGTGGACCCTCGCCGGATTGGTGGGATGGAGCCGGATCCACGTGGGCCTTCACCACCCGAGCGATGTGCTGGGGGGCTGGCTCATCGGCACCGGCCTTGCCCGTACCGCCCAGCGCATCTGGCCCTGACGGGCCACAGCAGCGCGGGCATGCGCCGACAGCCGGACCGACCGGAGTGTGCCACAGCACTCCACGGCCGCCCGAAGCACGCCGGTAACCTGCTCGAATGAGCAACGAGGCCGCGGTGCCCGACCACATGAGCGACTTCGAGGCTCTCATGTGGACCCTCGAGAAGAGCCCCGCCCTGTCCAACACGTTCTCCAACGTCACCGTTCTCGACAGACCCCCGGACCGCCACCACCTCATCGCCAAGATGCAGGGAGCAATCCGCAAGGTTCCGCGTCTCCACCAGAGGCCGGTCGAGGCTGCGGGCCGCCTGGCCAACCCCACATGGGTCCACGACGCCGACTTCGATCTGGCCCACCACCTCAGGTGGGTCAACCTCGGTGGCGGTGCCGACGAGCGCGAGCTCTACGACTACGTGGCCGTGCTGGCTGCCCAACCGTTCGACCGGGAGAGGCCGTTGTGGGACTTCACCGTGGTCGAAGGGCTGCGCGACGGCACTGCGGCGATGGTGCAGCGCATGCACCACACGATCACAGATGGTGAGGGAGGAATCCGGCTGTCGGTGGCCTTCCTCGATCTGGAACGCACGCCGCCTCCCCCGCCGAACACCAGAACTGACGAAGAACCCCTCGGGGTCTCCGGGGCCGACGCCACCCTGGGTGCCGGAGAATCCGACGAGGAAGCAGAGTCCGCGGGGGCCATCGGTGAGTTCGTCGCGTCGGTGGGTGACTCGGTACGCCGCAGAGGTGGCCAGGTCGTCGACGCCATCGGTGCCGCCGGAACACTGCTGCGCAATCCGGGAGATGCGGCCGAGATGGCCCGCTCCACCGGGCGTCAGGTCCAGGTGATGTCGCGCTGTTCGCCTCTCTGGACGGATCGGTCCCTCGATCGTTGGTTCGGTACCACCTCGTTGGATCTCGAGGCCGTGAAGACCGCGGCGCGCTCGATGGGCGGCACCGTGAACGACTTCTTCGTCGCCGGCGCGAGCCACGCTGCGGCACAGATCCATGACCGCCACGGAACTCCGGTGCCCGAACTGCGCATGTCGATGCCGGTGAGCATCCGCGAATCGAGGCCGGAAGGTCGCGGAGACCCGATGGCTGGCGGGAACGCTTTCGCTCCGGCCCAGGTGATGGTTCCAACAGATCTGGGCACCCCGCTGACCGAGCGGTTCCAGCAGATCCACGACCGACTCGGGGCGACCCGCAGCGAAAAGGCGCTCAATGCCCTCGGCGGAGCAGCCGCGGTGATCAACCTCTTGCCCACCGCGGCTCTCCTCGCGACAGGCGAACGCGCCACCGCAGGGATCGACTTCGTCTGCAGCAACGTGAGGGCAGCGCCGTTCGACCTCTACATGGGCGGCGCCCTGCTCGAGGCCAACTACCCCGTGGGTCCACTGGCGGGAACGGCTTTCAACCTCACCACCATGAGCTACCGGGGCACCCTGTGGCTGGGGCTGCACGTGGACACCGGCGCGGTGGACCAACCCGAAGAGCTGCTCTCAGAACTGGAGTCCGCCTACGTGGCGCTGTTCGCCGCAGCGTGAAACCACGGCGTGAAACCGGGGCGCCGACGCACCGGTTCCTGCTGAGGGAGCCCTGAGGCCGCAACCGAGATGGAAACTCAGTTGGCGGAGACCTCGGGATCGAGACGAGCCAGCACCGTGCGAACATCGAGGAGCAGGTCTGCGACCTCGGAGGTGGACACCAGCTGTCGCTCGGAGATATCGCCCAGTCCACGATCGATCAGCGACATGGCCTGACGGATCGAATCATCATCCTGGAACTCGATTTCCTGAACTTCGGTCATGTTGTGCTCCCTATGGTTCCCAGGCACGCTCATGTCTGAATCACACAAGGGTACCGTGCCGGCGGGACGTCCACTGGTCGGGTTTCGCGGAATCTCCCCGGGTAGCGTCTGGAAATGACCGAAATCACCGGTGTGACCTTCGCCAGCTTCCAGGGACTGGGCATGGACCGGGGCATCGAGGTGGCCCGTTTGGCCCGCGACATCGGATACAGCTCCTACTGGACCGCGGAGACCACCGGACCGGAGGCGTTCGCCACTCTGGGCGCTGTTGGTGCAGCGGTGGGTGGGCTCGACCTGGGCACCGGGGTCCTGGCGGTCCAGCTCCGCACCCCGATGCTGGCTGCGATGGGCGCCGCGACCCTGCAGGCGCTGGCCCCCGACCGCGACGTGTTGCTGGGTGTGGGCATCTCCTCGCCGGTCGTGGTGGGTCGATGGCACGGAGCCACCTACGGCGAGACCCCCCTGTCCCAGATGCGCGAGTACCTGGAACTGACACGGGCCTGCATCGACGGCGAATCGGTCACCCACGACGGCCGGCACTACAGCACCAACAGGTTCCGACTCGGGGTGCGGCTGGGCGACGAGCGCCGTCCCAAGCTGGTGCTCGGAGCGCTGAACGAGAAGATGTTGCGCCTCGCCGGCGAACTCGCCGATGGCGTGCTGCTCAACTACCTGCCCGCCACCGCGGTGCCTTGGTGCGTGGCACAGGTGAGAGCAGGCGAGGCCGCCGCCGGACGACCGAGCGGGGACTGCACGATCTACGCATACGTCCACGTGGGCGTCTGTGATCCCGGCCCTGCGGCCGAGCCCGGACGAAAGGACCTCTTCTCCTACGCGGTGGTGCCTGCCTACGCCAGGGCCTTCACCCGTGCGGGCTTCGGCGACGAGGTCGAGGCGGTCAACGAAGCACACTCACGCCGTGACCGTGAGGCCGCGGTGGCCGCCATCTCCGACTCGATGCTGGCTTCGATCGACATCTGCGGTGACGCCGCGCACGTCGCACGCTCGGTGGCGGAATACCGCGACGCCGGCGTCGACCACCCCGTGGTCATGCCGTTGCCCTGGGGTGCGGATCGGATGGCGACTATCGAGGCCACCCTCGATGCCGCACGGCCGGGGGGTCGACCATGAACCCGCCCGAAACCGCCCGGACCGCCAACGCTTCGCCGCGGTTCGACCCCGCAGGTCGCGTCTGCGTCGTCACCGGAGCTGCCGGAGGAATCGGAGCAGCGCTCGTGCGCGCACTCGGAGCGGCCGGCGCATCTGTGATCGTGGCGGCGGACCTGGACGAGGGACACATGGCGTCGGTTGCGGACGTGCTCCGCTCGGAGATACCCGGAACGGAGTTGATCGGTGTCGGTCTGGACGTGACGGACCGCGATTCGACGAGAGATCTGGTGGATCAACTCGGGACCCGTCACGGTGGAATCGACCTCTGGTGCGCCAACGCAGGGATCGGCACCGCTGGCGGGGTGGACACCGACCCACAGCTCTGGCAGCGCACCTGGGAGGTGAACGTGCTCGCGCACGTGCACGCAGCAGATGCTCTCCTCCCCGGTTGGACCGAGCGCGGGCGGGGCCACCTCCTGGTCACGGCGTCGGCAGCGGGTCTGCTCACCAACCTCGGCGACGCGCCCTACTCGGTCACCAAGCACGGCGCCGTCGCCTTCGCCGAGTGGTTGGCCATCGCTCACGGCCATGCCGGGATCGGAGTCACATGCCTCTGCCCACAGGGCGTCCGCACGGCGATGGTGTTCGGCGACGAGGCAGATGAGTTCGCCTCACTCCGCAGTACCTCACTCGACAGCACAGAGCCGAACCAGATGGACTCGACCGATCGCGACGAGGCACTGGCGCTGCAGGTGGTGCGCGACAAGGGTGTGATCGAACCCGGTGAGGTCGCACGTTGCGCTCTCGAGGCCCTCCGGGAGGGGCGCTTCCTGGCCCTGCCACATCCCGAGGTGGCGGGCTACGAGCAGAAGCGGGCAGCCGACCGGGATCGTTGGATCCTGGGGATGCGCCGGCTCCAGGCGCAGTTGGACGGCCGCGCGCCGGACCCACCCGCCGGGTGAGCGATCCAGGACCATCGAGCAGGGGCGACGGGCCGCACCGGATCACCATCGAGGTGGAGCCCACCTCGCTGCCGATGGAACTCTGGGAACTGCACCAGAGACTGCCGGTGGGGGCTGTTGTGCGGGTCGACTTCCGACCCGCCCGGCCAACCGATGACACGGTGGGAGATGGGTCGCCCACCGGGGCAGGACCCACGCTCACGCACGTGCTGTTCTCCGACGTGGTCACCGGAGCCGGTTTCGAGATCGTCGAACGGGCCGACAGCGCCATTGCTGGGCATGCAGGGACCGGACGGACCCCGGAGCAGGACGACACCACCGACGCACGACGGGACACCTCTTCGGGTCAGTTGCGGCTCCGTCGAACCCGGACGCTGGCCGATACCGTCGGCCCACGGATGCGCCTGCTCCTGGTGGGTCTCAACCCCAGCCTGCACGCCGCCGACTCGGGGGTCGGCTTCTCCGGGCCCTCCAACCGGGGCTGGCCCGCGCTTGTCGGCGCAGGGCTCGCCGAGACAGACCGCGACCCGCTCGCGCTGCTGCGCGACAGGGGCATAGGGATGACCGACCTGGTCAAACGTGCGACTGCGCGCGCCGATGAACTCGACCGAACCGAGTACCGCAGCGGGCTCGAACGACTGGAGCGGCTGTGCGCCTGGCTCCAACCGGCCGCTGTCTGCGTGGTCGGGCTGAGCGGTTGGCGCGCCGCTGTGGACCGCCGCGCCCGAGCGGGTGAACAGACCCGCCTGATCGGGAACCGACCGGTTTGGCTCATGCCGAACCCGAGTGGTCTCAACACCCATGTGTCCCTCGATGATCTCTGCGGACATCTGCGCAGTGCGCTTTCTCTGGCCGAGCGCTCCTCCAGCACCTAGCTTGCTCTCATCCGGGTCGGGGCACCCGGGACAGGGGGTAAGCAATGGGAACGCCGAAGATCGAGATCCGGCTCGGGCCGGAGGACGAGTACATGCATCCCGGCCCAGAGCCGACGTTCAACGAGTCGATGTACTTCAACGTGTACGACCCTGCAGAACGGGTCGGTGGATTCGTCCGCATCGGCAACCGACCCAACGAGGGCCACGCCGAGGTCACGACCTGCATCTACCTGCCCGATGGGCGTGTCGCGTTCATGTACTCGAGACCGGAGATCTCCGACAACGAGCAGTTCTCCGCCGGTGGGGCCAGCTTCGAGGTGATCGAGCCCTTCGAGTCCCTTCGGGTCGAGTACTCGGGCAAGGTGGTCGTGCTCGAGGATCCCCTGGAGATGGCCGACCCCCGGGCTGCGTTCACCTCGAACCCCTACGAGCACGCCACGGTGTCGCTCGACTACTCCGGGGCATCGAAGCCATGGGGTGGCGAGCCCCAGGGCGTGAAGGAGCGTTCGGGTGAGGAGTTCGCCAAGGGGCACTACGAACAGCTGGTGAAGGCGTCGGGCACGATCGCGGTCGGTGACCTCGAGTACACGGTGGACGGACGGGGCCTCCGCGACCACTCGTGGGGACCGCGCACATGGCAGGCGCCCTGGTACTACCGCTGGCTCACGGTGAACATGCGCGACGGATCGGGTCTGATGCTCTCGCGGGTGGCCCGCAAGGACTCCGACGGCATACGACAGGGCTTCGTGTGGACGGGCACCGAGCTGCTCCACGTCAACTCGGTCTCGATGAGCACCCGGTGGACCGGGGAGGACCGCTACCACGCCGAGGTGCACGCCACCTTCACCACCGAGCATCCCGGAGGCCGACCCGTCGAGCGGGAGCTCACAGGAGAGGTGCTGAACCTCATACCGCTGCGGAACCGACGCGAAGGACGCACGACGCGGATCTCCGAAGGCATGACGCGTTGGACCCTCTCGGCCCCACTGTCCCAGGACGATCCTGACTCCGACGACCGGTCCGGGCCGGCGGACGATGGTGGCATCGATCCCGCACTCGAAGGATTCGGACTGTCGGAGTATCTGGACCAGATCGTCGAGGGCGCTCCGGTGGGCATCCGCGAGTAGACGGCGGCCGACCTCCGCCGGCGGGCACTCGTTAGCCTGTCGCCATGAACCTCCCATCCACTCCCGCGGCGGCCCGCCAGCTGGTGCGCGCCGGCTACCAGATTCCGCTGTTCACCTACCCGAACACCGCGCCCGAGGATCTGTTCGCACGGGTGGTCGACCAGGCACGGGCCGCTGAGGAGTCCGGGTTCGACTCCGTGTGGGTGATGGACCACTTCTGGCAGTTGCCGATGCTGGGACCCACCGAACTCGAGATGTTGGAGGGCTACACGACGCTGGGAGCTCTTGCGATGGTCACCGAACGGGTGCGCCTCGGGACGCTGGTGACCGGGGTGACCTACCGGAACCCTGCGCTGCTGGCCAAGATCGTCACCACCCTCGACGTGGCGTCGAGGGGCCGCGCGATCTGCGGGATCGGCGCCGCCTGGTTCGAGGAGGAACACGTCGGGCTAGGGGTGGATTTCCCACCTCTGGCAGTGCGCTTCGAGATGCTCTCCGAGGCACTGGAGATCCTGAGGGCGATGTTCCGCGACGAGCGACCGACCTTCGAGGGGGAGCACTACAGGGTCGAGTCGGCCATCAACTCTCCTGCGCCCCTGCAGGACGGCGGCGTGCCGATCATGGTGGGTGGCTCCGGCGAGAAGAAGACCTTGCCGATGGGGGCCAGCACCGCCGATGCCATCAACCTCTCGGCCGGGCGATCCGAGCTGTCGCGCAAGGTCGATGTGATCAACTCGGCCCTCGGCACGGCTGGACGCTCACGAGACGAGATCAACGTGTCCTGGCTGTGCACGCTGGTGCTGGGTGACGACGGAGCCGATGCCGAACAGCGGCTGCGCGACATGGTGTCATCGCGGGGGATGGACCCCTCGATGCTCGACGACGAGTCCGTGAGACCGATGGTGCTCGACCGCATCATCGTGGGCGATGCCGACTCCGCTGTGACCCAACTGCGTGATGCCGCATCGGCGGGACTGGACGGGATCATCGTCAACCTCCCCGCGGACGGCGGGTCGACCGACGCGGTCCGCTCCGCAGCCGAGGTGGTCCTGGCGGCAGTTCCGGATCCTGCCTGAACGAAGCGACCCCCGGGTGAACGCCGTAAAGTACCGCCAGGCCGACCAGGAGCAGCGATGACCTCTACCCGGAACCAGACACCGACCCAACGGTGGACCGCCGATGCCCTCCCGCCCACCGGCCACCCCTACCTGAGCGGTCAGTACGCCCCGGTGCGCGACGAACGCAACGACACCCGCCTCGATGTCATCGGTGAACTACCAGAGGGCCTCGTCGGTGCCTACATGCGCAACGGCGGCAACCCCTTCTTCACTCCCCCCGGCGGCTACCACGTGTTCGATGGCGACGGCATGGTGCACGGCATCTATCTCGATGACGACGGCACCGCGTCGTACTCCAACCGCTGGGTGCGCTCCCGTGGCCTGGAGGTGGAACGCGAGCGGGGCCGAGCTGTCTACGGTGGGCTCTCGGAGTTCTCGCTGCCCGATGACGACGCCATCTCCCGTGGCGGCATGTACAAGAACACCGCCAACACCAACATCGTCAGCCACGCGGGGCGCTACCTGGCGTTGATGGAGGGCGCACACCCCACCGAGATGACCCGAGAGCTCGACACGGTCGGTGAGTTCGATTTCGGTGGTCGTCTCGAGGGTTCGATGACCGCCCACCCACGGGTGGACCCCGACACCGGTCAGATGTTGTTCTTCGGCTACTCGCCCTTCCCTCCCTACCTGCGGTACCACGAGGTCTCCGCTGAGGGCGAGCTGACCCGCAGTGTCGACGTGCCGATCGGCCGGTCGTTGATGATCCACGACTTCGCCATCACGCCGAACTACGCGGTCTTCTTCGACCTGCCGTCGATCTTCGACGCCAAGGCCCTCATGAACGGGGGTACCGCGATCTCCTGGCGCCCCGAACTGGGTGCCCGGATCGGGGTCATGCCCCGGTCCGGCGACGGTTCCGACACGACCTGGATCGACGTCGACCCCTTCTACGTGTTCCATTTCATGAACGCCTGGGAGGACCCGAACGGCCGGGTCGTGGTCGACGGATGCCGCGCCGAGGCCATGCCGACCGCATTCGGTGACGACCCGCTGCCCGACGCATCGGTGCGCCCCTATCTCTGGCGTTGGGAAATCGACCTCGCCACCGGCACGGCGAAGGATCGTCAGCTCGACGACCGGCCGGGTGACTTCCCGCGCATCAACGACTCGATGACCGGTCGGGCCAACCGCTTCGGCACCCAGGGCCATACCCGGGACTGGTCCGATGACGGCGTGGAGTTCGACGGCGTGATCCAGTTCGACCACGGGAGCGGGAGCTCCGACGAGTACCTCTACGGCCCGACCAAGGTCTGTGGTGAGGCGGTTTTCGCCGCCGACCCAGCAGGTGATGGCGAACGCGACGGCTGGCTGCTGAACTTCGTGACCGACCTGGAGGACGACTCCAGCGAGTTCGTGGTCCTCGACGCCCGCGACATCACAGCGGGGCCCGTCGCCCGGGTGCCACTGCCCCGCCGCATCCCGTTCGGTTTCCACGGGAACTGGATGCCCGACGCCGTCTGAATCGACCTCCCGCCGCCTCGACCCGGGCCCGCCGCGCCCTGTTCGGACGGGGCCTCCGGGTGGACCGCGGCGGACGACGACCCCGGACCACGACCCACGGGGACCGATGCGATAGAACCGGTCGGTGCTTCTCTGGGAGATCATCGACAACGCAGCCGAATCCGTGGCCGACCGCGAGGCCCTGGTCGACGGCGACCGACGCTGGACCTTCTCTGAGTTGGCGGAGCTGGTTCGCGACCTGGCCGACACGTTGAGCGGGTTCATCGAACCCGGTGACCGGGTAGCCATCGTCTCGGAGAACTCCGCGGAGTACGTGGCCGCGCTGTACGGCGTTCCCAGAGCCGGTGGCGTGCTCGTGCACGGAAACACGCGGCACACGACCGACGAGTTGGCCTCGATGGTGGCGCGCAGCGGTTCCAGCGTTCTGCTGGCCTCCGGTGACCAACTGGCCCGCCTCGAGACCACGTCTCTGCCCTCGGTCGGCCACCGACTCGAGTTGCGGTCAACCGCTGCTCGGGCCGCTCCCGTGGTCGCCGGAACGCAGCTGCGCGACACCCGTGCGGTTCACGCCGGTTCAGACCCCGGCCCGGGCCCCGAGCGGAGCCTCCGGGTACCTTCACCGCGCTCACCCACCGGTGGGGACGGGCTCGCCTGGTTGATGTACACCTCGGGCACCACGGGCGCACCCAAGGGCGTGATGCTCACCCACCGAAGCCTGATCTCGGCGGCACTCAACACCACGATGTGCAGACCCATAGCCCCCGACGAGGTCTACCTCTTCCCGTTTCCGCTGTTCCACGTCGCCGCCTACAACGTGGTGCACCTCCACCTCCGGAATCGACCCGTCGTGCTGCTGCCCCGATTCGAACCCGGGGAGGTTCTCCGCCTGATCGGCCACGAGAGGATCACCTCGGTCTCGCTGGCGCCGACCATGTTGGCGATGCTGCTCGATCATCCCGATCGCGACGGCTTCGAGCTCTCAACCCTGCGATCGGTCTCCTACGGTGCGGCACCCATGCCCCTGGAACTGTTGAGGCGCTCCCTGGAGGTCTGGCCCGAGGTGGGCCTCGCCCAGGGCTACGGGATGACCGAACTCTCCGGCAACGCGGTGTTCCTCTCCCCCGACGACCACCGACGCGCGGCATCGACGGATCCGGACCTGCTCACAGCCGCGGGGAGGCCTGCCCCCATGACATCGCTGAGGATCGTGGACGAAGCAGGGATCGAATTGCCCCGGGGGCACTCCGGAGAGATCACGATCAGCGGTGATCAGGTCTGCGCGGGCTACTTCGATGACCCCGAGGCCACCGACGACGGCATCCGGGACGGCTGGTTGCACACCGGAGACCTCGGTCGCGTGGATGCCCAGGGGTACCTCCACGTGGTGGACCGGCTGAAGGACATCATCATCACCGGTGGTGAGAACGTCAGCTCACGCGAGCTCGAGGACGTTCTGGGGACGCACCCCGACGTGCGTGCGGTCTCGGTGATCGGCACCCCGGATGAGCGTTGGGGCGAGTTGGTCACCGCGGTCGTGGTACCCGAGGAACCGCAGTCGCCACCGACGCTGGAGGAGTTGCGCGCCACCTGCTCCCAACTCGCGGGGTTCAAGCACCCGAGACGCGTCGTGCTGGTCGAGGAGCTACCCACCAACGCCTCGGGCAAGGTCGACAAGGTTGCGCTCAGGAGCCTCGTGTAGACCGACCGGGCACCACCGCACGACCGTTCCCCCGAGACCGGTCACCGGGGCGCCAGGTCCCGGATCGCCTGGCGCTGGTCGATGCCGAACGGAAGGATCGCCAGCGCGGGAGTTGTCACTCCGGACTCGACGTACCGGCCGATGTGCTCACGACACTGCTCGGGTGAGCCGTGCACGATCAGTTCGTCCACCAGCGAGTCCGGGATCGCCTCCAGGGCACCCTTGCGATCTCCATCGGCCCAGAGTCGGGACATCTCGGCGAGTTCCTCACCCCTGCCGAGCCACTCGTGGAAGGCCGCATACACCGGCACTGTGAGGTATGCGGCGATGGCGTAGCGACCCATGGCCATCACGGTGTCGCGGTCGGTGGTCGGTGCAACGAAGATCCTCGCTGCGACCTCCGGTTGGGGCTTGCCCGCTGCCGCAGCTGCCTCGTTGACGATCGGCACGACCGTTCGCACGTCCTGTGCCGAGAGCCAGTTGATGATGGCTCCGTCGCCATGACGACCGGCCAGGCGCAACATCCCCTGGCGGAGGGCCGCGATCAGGATTGCCGGCGGTTCGGCGGGCACGACGCCCAGGCGGAAGCCCTTCACCTCACTGCGCCCATAGGTGCCACTCACCTTCTCACCGGTCAGTGCTTCACGTACGAACGTGACCATGTCCTTGACCTGCCGGTACGGCTCCTCGAAGGGAACACCGTTCCAGCGCTGAACGATCACGTCGGAGGAGGTACCGATGCCGAACGCCACCCGGCCCGGCGCCGCATCGGCCAGCGAAGCGACGGATTGGGCCAGACACGCCGGCCCCCTCGTGAAGGCCGGGATGATCGCACTGCCGAGTCGCAGCTCCGGCGCCCACGCAGCGGCGAGCGCTAGAGGAGTGAAGCCGTCGGCTCCGTTAGCCTCGGCCGACCACACATCGGTGTATCCCAGGTCGACCAGTTCGCGGAACCACTCCTTGTGTTCTGCCAGGGGCACACCGTCGAAGGGGATCGTCATTCCGTAGCGTCGTGCGGGGGCGGTCATGCCGCCACCGTAGGTCGATCCGGGACCGGGCGAGCGGAACTGGTCCGCCACCGTTTCGCCGAAAGCGAGAGCTGAAGCTGGTCAGAGAGCCTGGCTGCGCAACAGCGCCGACTGGGAGGCGGTGGCGAGCAGAACTCCGGAGTCGGACCACAGATACACGGTTCCGTGGCCGAATCCGCCCGCGATTCCCTCGACCCGCACGTCCACCAGGATCCACTCCGTGTCCGCCAGGGACACGATCCGGATCGTGTTGTCGAGACTGTTGGACGGCCACCAGATGCCCTGGGACTGCGAGATCCCGAACGGGACGTAGTCGCCGAGAATCGCAAGTGACCCCCCGGAGACCGCGAGCGGTGACCCGTCCTCGTCGGGCAGACGCACCCAGAGCGCGCTGCGGCCGTCGGTCACCGGATGACCGTCCAGGTCGTCCCACTGCCGACCCTTGGCGAGGCGCATGTCGAGACGGGTCATGATCGACCGTTCGTCCTCCTCGCGAGCAGGTCGTGCAGGACAGTCGGCGGCCGCAGGTACCTCGGGGGGATCCACGTACTGGCCCGCGGCCGGATGGTCCTTGGAGCCGAGCGCTCCGTTGACGGTGAGGATCTCGCGCTCACCCACGTGGGCCACCAGGCGGGCCTGCGTCGTGGCATGACCCTCCACCGAGATGGTCACGTCCAGGTCGACCACGTCCCCGATCATCGCGAAGCTGAGGTACTGCGCCGTCGCCCACACCAGAGGGCGTCCCGTCGTCTGCTCGAGTGCGGCCACCGCCGCACCCAGGCCGCAGCCACCGAAGAGGAACCGACCCCGGGTGGCGATCCCTTCGGTGACGGGAAGGCACCAGCGGTGTGGATTGTGTGTGGGCTCGAGCCCGAGCCAGTCGGAGGCATCCATGGCCGCTCAAACTAGCTAGACGCGCCCCCGGGGCTCATGCCCGCAGACCGGGCGCCGATTCGCAGGACCGGGCACCGCACGGTCCAACTAGGGTCTCCCCCACGATTCGCACACCGTGGGATCCACGGACAGGGGGCCAGAGCGACCATGACCGACCAACCCTGGATGGGTGACGCGACTTCCCTGGTGGAGGCATTCCGTGCCGGCGAGCGCTCACCGGTCGAAGAACTCGACGCAACCCTCGCGGCGATAGACGCGAGCGGGTTGAACTGTGTCTCCTTCACCGATCCCGAGCGCGCCCGCGCCGCCGCTGGACGAGCGGATGTGTCCAAGCCCTTCGGGGGTGTCCCGTTCGGGATCAAGGAGCTGTCCAACTACGAGGGCTGGCCCTCCACCGAGGCCTCGCTGGTGTTCAGGGACCGCCTGGCCGGCTTCACCGAGACCCAGTTGCTCCGGGCGCAGAACGACGGAGGGCTGGTTCCGTTCGGGCTCACGACCGCATCGGAGTTCGGTGGGCTGAACGTCAGCGTCACGAAGCTCAATGGGGTCACCCACAACCCCTGGCAACACGGCAGGACAGCAGGAGGTTCCTCCGGCGGAAGCGCGGCTGCGGTCGCAGGTGGTCTGTGCACGCTGGCATCCGGGGGCGATGGCGGTGGTTCGATCAGGATTCCGGCCGGATTCTGCGGGCTGCCCGGAATGAAGGGTACGGCCGGGCGGATTCCGCGTGGGCCCCACACGAGCATCCACCCCATGACCGTCGTCACCGGGGTGATGGCCCGCTCGATCCGCGACATAGCGCGCTACTACGACGTCACCTGCGGCTATGACCCCCGGGACCCGTACTCGCTGCCCCGCCACGATCGATGGGAGGCGGAGCTCGGAACGTTCCGCGACCGACTCCGGGGCAGACGGATGGCGATAGTGGTGGATCTCGGAACCGCGGAGGTGTTGCCCGAGGTCGCCGAGGTCGTCCAGCAGGCCGCCGAGCAGCTGGCTGCCGATGCCGGACTGGAACTGGTGGAACTCGATTTCACCGCACCCAAGCTGGGATTCGACTGGGCGATGGGCAACCTCGCCTCGTTGCGTGCCGAACTCGCGGATCACTGGCCGGACTGCGCCGAGGACCTGACCAAGGAGATGGCCTTCGGCATGCAACTCGGCGAGGGTGAGTACGACATGGAGATGGCCGCCCGCGCCGAGGCCGCCCGTACGGCCGCCAACGAGACCCTGGCCGACGCATTCGAGTCGGTGGACTTCCTGGTCTCCGCCACCAACCCCGACGTGGCGTTTCCCGCGGAGGTCGGTGCCAATACCAGGGTCGGTGACCGCAAGGTCGGCCTCGAGAACAACGGCGCCCTCACGATCCCCTACAACATCTATGGCAACCCATCCCTGTCGATCCCGATCCAGACGGTCAACGATCTGCCCGTTGGGATGCAGGTCGCGACGCGACATCACGAGGACGCCCTGCTCCTCGAACTCGGAAACATCGTGGAATCCGAGCGTCCCTGGGCCCTGACGGCCCCGTTGGCTCCCTGCTGATTCGATCCGTCCGCCCTCGACCGGGCGCCGACGGGGGTCCACCGATCCTGAGTCCGTGATCAGCCCGCGGTCCCCGTGTCACACCCCTGGTGGACACTGGATCACATGAAGAACCAGCTCGTTCTCATCACCGACGGAACACCCGCCGAGCACCATCAGCCGGCCCGCACCCGCGGCGGCGCATCCGCCGACCGGGGGACCAATGGTCGGCCTGCCGGGCGCGTTCGCACCAAGCCGGCTCACCACGACCCAGCACGACCGAACGCTGAACGTGCACACCGCGGCGCCAGCGCGGCGCGCCAGGCCCTCCAACAGGCCGTTCAGCGCGCGACCGCTCGCGAAGAGGCGCGCCGCGAGGCTCGAGAGGCGGCGCTCCTGGCAGCGGTGACCCAACCCCACCTGCCCCACATCGGCGGCACCCCGGACCACCGCGCTGCATGATCACGACGGCCCGATGATCACGACGGCCCGGTGACCGGGTTCCCCGGCCCGGTCCCAGCAGCCGCTGTTCGTTCCTAGACTGGGCCCATGCACGGCGGTTCGCCTCCTCCGGGTGGCGATCGCAGCCCCCACAACCGTTCGCCACACAGCCGTTCGCCACACAGCCGTTCGCCACACAGCCTGCGGCGCACCACGTCCGCGGCACTCACGATCTGGCTCGTCAGCCTCGTTGCGCTGGCCTGCGGCTACAACGGCGGCGAGGCGGCGCAGGGCCTCCCCGGAGAACCCAACGCCACGGTGCAACGGGTGGTCGACGGCGACACGATCGTGGTCGAGACCGGCGGAGTCGACGAACGGATACGCCTCATCGGGATCGACACACCGGAGTCCGTCAAGCCCGGAACAGAGGTCGAGTGCTTCGGAAAGGAAGCCTCCGAGCACACCGCAGACCTGTTGCCCGAAGGCACCGAGGTCGTGCTCGAACGCGACGTCGAGGCCCGAGACCGCTACGACCGTCTACTCGCCTACGTGTACCGGGCAGCAGACGGCCTGTTCGTGAACCTGGCGATCGTCGAGGAGGGGTTCGGCCAACCGGCCACCTACCCCCCGAACGTGGCACACACCGAGGAGTTCGTCCGTGCTGGCCGCACCGCGCGGGATCAGGACCGGGGTCTTTGGGGTAGCTGTGGTGGCGACGACCTCTACGGTTGAGGTGCCGGGCGTCGTTCAGCCGGAGCGCTGGGCGTCGCGGATCTCGCGCCAGCCGGTCAGCACCACTCCCGAGCGTTCGATCGCAGAGCGGAACTCCGAATCGCGGGTGAGCAGATGGTGGTCATCGACCCGACCCGCCCAGTTCGGATCGAAGGACCGCAGCTCGGAATGGTCCGTCGCCGGGTGCAGATAGACCTCGGTCACTCCCGGACGAAGATCCATCACCGCACG
Organism: Microthrixaceae bacterium; assembly: GCA_023957995.1. Classification (GTDB taxonomy): domain Bacteria; phylum Actinomycetota; class Acidimicrobiia; order Acidimicrobiales; family Microtrichaceae; genus JAMLGJ01. Next base: position 170,097 of record JAMLGK010000004.1, read on the forward strand.
CTCGACCGCTCGCCGTGAACCGACGCCGTTGACGACCACCAGGTGGTCGGGCGAGAGCACACCCTGCTCGGCGCTCAGATCTCGGAACGGGAATCCCACCCGTTCCTGGGTGGAAGCGCCGGACAGCCGGATCGGAAGCCCGAAATCGACCGCCAGGTCGAGATAGACGTCGAAGAACTCGGGGCGGAGTTGAAGGGTGCCCATGTGGGAGTCCAGGTGGGTCACGTCGAAGCCCCAGAGGATGGCCCGCTCCAGCTGTGCACGGAGTTCCCGCCGGACCTCGTCCAGGTCGGCGTGCTCCCAGGAATCGGCCACGGTGGGCGGGAACCCGCCGTCCCCGCCGAACAACGACGGCGAGCGCGTGCACGGCCCCCAGCGGTAGAGCTCGAACTCGGCGGTGAGCGTGAGGTGCACACCCACGTCCTCACCGCGGTACCGCGCAGCTGCCTCACGTGCCCAGGGACACGGAACCATCAACGAGGCAGACGTGCCCAGACCATCCCTCAGCGATTCGTAGACGCCCTCGTTGGCCGAGTGGCACATGCCCAGATCGTCGCAGTTGACGATGAGCACGCGGGTGTCGGCTCCATGGCCCAGGCGTTCAGCGAGCGTGGTCACGCCGTCACGCTACCGGAGCCCGACCCGCCCTCAGACCGGGCACGCCGGCGAAGAGATCATCCTCCGGTATGTGGGTCTCCACCACCGAGCGGGCAAGGATGTAGTCGTCCCAGGGGTGCACATCTCTCGCCACATCGGTGGGCAGCCCGAACCAGAACGCGCTCGTGGGATCCACCTGCGTGGCGTGCGCGCGCAGTGCCAACTCCCGCACCTCGTAGAAGTCGCCGATCGGAACCTGGGTGGTGATGCGGTCGTCCTGACCCTCGTCCTTGAAGCGTTCCTGCCAGTCCTCGCCGAAGGGCGACTCGAGTCCGAGCTCCACGAAGGTGTCGTGCAGCGCCACCATCCGCTTTCGGGACCACACCGTGTAATAGAGCTTCAGGGGCATCCAGGGCTCGCCGGCCTCCGGATACCACTCGGGATCCGATGCCCTGTCGAACGCCGGCAGGCTGATGTCGTGCACCCTCAGGTGGTCGGGATGCGCATAGTGGCGCTGGTCATCCCCGTAGGTCACGACCACCTGCGGACGATCGCGCCGGATGATCGCCACCAGTCGGCCTATTGCCTCGTCCAGGTCAGCGTTCCAGAAGTTGTCGCTGCGCTCGTTCTCCTCGGAATCAGGCATGCCCGAATCGTGGTACCCGAGCAGGTCCACCTTCTCGTAGCCGATGATTCCCGCAGCCTCGTCGAGCTCCTTCATCCGCACCTGGGCCAGGTTCTCGGTGACCTCCGGGGTGTCCATCGCCGGATTGAGCACCGAACCGGCCTCACCCCCGGTGCAGCACACGAGGGTGGAGGGGATGCCCTCGGCGGCATAGCGAGCAACGGTGGAGGCCCCCTTCGAGGACTCGTCGTCGGGATGGGCGTGCACGGTCAGCAGTCGGAGCGGGGCCACATTCATCGTCCCCCAAGCTACAACTGCCGCGGTCCGGAACAATCCTGCAGTGCATCCGACGACACAGCTTGTACGGTGAATCGGATGGACCCCGTCGACGCCGCAGTCGTGTTCCTGGTTTTGGGCCTCGGCTTGTCCGCGGCAGAGATCGTGGCGCCCGGGTTGGTTCTGCTCCCATTCGGCATCGGAGCGGTGATCGCATCGCTCACCGGTTTCGTCGGCGCACCGGTGTGGCTCCAGGCCGTCATCTTCGTGGTCGCCTCGACGGCCATCTTCGTGGCTCTGCGCCCCATCGCCAAGCGATTGAACCAATCCGACCAGGACGAAGGTGTGGGTGCGCGCAGGCTCGTCGGTGCGCGGGCACTGGTGCTCGAGGACATCCCGTCCGACGACTCCGGAATGGTGCGCATAGACCGCGAGCAATGGCGTGCGGAGTCCCTGGACGACGCGAGGTTGCCCAAGGGCACTTCGGTCGTGGTCACAGAGGTCCGCGGCACCCGGGTCATCGTCACAGCGGAGCGCCCCGGCGAGCTGCCGACCCCCACAGAACCACCTCTTGAAGGAGAGCCCACATGAGTGTCGTCGCCCTGGTGATCCTCGCGATCATCGTCCTCTTCCTGATCATCGTGGTGGGCTCCAGCGTCCGCATCGTGCGGCCCTACCAGCGGGGTCTGGTAGAGCAGCTGGGCAAGTACAAGGAGACCCACGATCCAGGTCTTCACCTGATCATTCCGTTCGTGCAGGCGATGCGCCTGGTCGACATGCGCGAACAGGTGGTCGACGTGCCACCGCAGGAGGTCATCACCTCCGACAACGTGGTGGTGGCTGTCGACGCGGTCATCTACTACGAGCCCACCGACCCCCAACGGTTGCTCTACAACGTTGCCAACTTCATCCTCGCGGTCACCAAGCTGGCCCAGACCAACCTGCGCAACGTGATCGGCGACCTGTCCCTGGACGAGGCGCTGACCAGCCGCGACAAGCTCAACCTGGAGCTCCGTCAGATCCTCGACGACGCCACCGACAAGTGGGGGGTCAAGGTCGTGCGGGTCGAGATCCAGCGCATCGATCCACCGCCGGACGTGATGTCGGCAATGCACGAGCAGATGAAGGCCGAGCGGACCCGACGGGCCCAGGTCACCACCGCTGACGGCTTCCGCGAGGCATCGATCATGAAGGCCGAGGGTGAGAAGCAGGCGGCGATCCTCACCGCCGAGGGCGTGCAGCGCTCGCAGGTGCTGGAGGCCGAGGGTCAGGCCCAGGCGGTCCGTACCCTCGCTGAAGCCGAGCGGTTCCGTGCCGAGACCACCTCGGCGGGTGAAGCCCAGGCGATCCGCAGCGTCTATGGCGCCATCCACGATGGTGACCCGACGAACGACCTGATCGCGGTGAAGTACCTCGAGACCCTTGCCGCGGTGGCCGACGGCCAGGCCACCAAGATCTACCTGCCGATGGAGTCCGGTGGCATGACCGGTGCGTTGGCCGGGGTCGCCGAGCTGTTCAAGGGAGCCGGGGATCCACCTCCGGGGTCCAAACGCAACACGAAGCGTTCCGAGATCGACGATCTGCTGACCCCTCCGGAACCACCGAACATCACGGTGGACGTGCACGAGGACGCCGAGGCAGACATCGCCCGCACCGAAGCGGCCATCGAGAACCTCGGGGTGAAGGCACGCTCCAAGGCCGGGTGGTATCCCGACCCGGAGCAACCCTCCAAGATGCGCTGGTGGGACGGATCGGCCTGGGCCGACCCGGGCGACTGAATCCCGACCGCATCCCGACCGAACCGCCCGGCCCCCGGCGACTGCCAGCACGGATGGGGGCGACTCAGCCGAGGTGCTCGGTCAGCGGGGCGGCGAGGCGCTGAGTGGTACGAGCTGGATCACCCCGGTGGGGTCGTCCTCGTCGTGTTCCATCCACCAACCACACATCTCGGCCAACAGGTTCTGGCCCTCCGCTGGTCCCGAGGCGATCAGTTCGTCACCGGGTTGAAGGGTGACGTATCCCCGGGGCCGGTACAGGTACCGATGGTCGCGCTGGATGGCCAGGACGTGGAACCCGGGCTCGATGTCGAGTTGCAGATCGGCCAGACGCCGCCCGTCGGCGGCTGATCCAGCAGCGACGGGCACCTTCGCCGCCACCACGTCGGCCTCGCCCAGTGCCACCTTCACGATCGGGTGGAGTTCGTAGTCGTCCGCTATCAGCCACACCATGTGGTTGGCCTGGTCGCCGAGTTCTTCCGCCGCCGCTGCCAGCTGCAGCAGGCCGCGCAGGGGCGACAGGTCGGTGTCGGCCTTGGCTGCGCGCAACACCCACAGCTGCAGGTGGTCCTTCATCTCGTCGAGGCGCTCTGCGAGGTGTCGGACCTCGGCGGCCAGGCCGACATCGCGCAGCGCCAGCGCCGAGTACGCCAGACCGACGGCTGCCTCGGAGATGTTCTTCATCTCCACCAGCACGTCGACGGCCCGGTCGAGGTCGCTCAACACTCCGCTGGAAGGTACCGGCGGATCCCAACGGGGCGCCGCGGCCAGTTCGTGGAGCCGGCTGATACCCGCAGGTGACCCGCGGAGGAACAGCACGTCACCGGGCAACAGGATCAGGTCACCGTCGACCTGCTCGATCATCCATGAGCGTTCCCGACGCACGGCGACCACCCGCATGCCGCACTGGACCGGGAACTCGAGGTCCTTGAGCGGGCGGTGCGCCATGTGGGAGCCCTCGCGCACCCATACACGGTGGCTGATCTCCTCGGCATTGGACAGGTCGGATATGAGCTCGTCGGGTATGCCCAACCGGTGCGTGACGAGCCGGGTGATGTCCACCGACGCATTGGCGATCCCCTCGATCGAGGAGATCACCTGCAACACCGACGCCATCCCCTCCGCTTCTGCGGGTCGGCGCACCGCCATGATGCAGACCTCGCGCATGTCCTGCACCAGGTCGTTCATCCGCTCCTCCAGCTGACCCACCTCGGTCGCCATGCCCGGATCGTTGAAGAAGACCGCCGCGTAGGCGAGGTCGATCATCAGCTCGGAGCTGTCCTTCGCCTCGGCGAGCATCGCCCGGAGGCTGCGAGGCCGGTCATCCATGTGGCCGGTCACCATGAGCTGTGTCCATAGGGAGGACCACCATGATATGCCTCCGCGGAGGGGGTCGGCGCGAGATGCCCACGGCGGCCCTGCCTGCGCTGGCCCGGGAGAGGTCCGCTAGTAGGTTTGGGTCGGAAAGTTGCGATGCCTCGAGAGAACGACAGCCTCGAGAGCTCGAGAGAACGACAGAGGAACGAGATGTCCCGGAATCCCATCCTGACCGACAAGGCCTTCGACCCCGCCAACTACGGCGGGGGCACCGCCACGGCCACCCGCCCCTCCCCTTCCCAGGAATGGGACCAGGCCCAGGCGGCCCAGGCGGGCGCCATGACCGCGGGAATGCACTCGCAGGCGCCGAGCGGCCCCCTGGTGACCACCGGGCGGACCATGACCATCGGCGGAACGGCCTGGGCAACCCTGTTGTTCCTGGTCGTAGCGGCTGGCGTCGGCGTCTACGGATGGTCGACGGTCACCGAGACGCCGGTGCTCAACCCGCTTCCCGGTGACCCGACGGTCACCGCCACACTGGACCAGCCGGTGCTGTTGTTCGTTGCGATGTTCGTCGGTCTGGGCCTCGCGATCCTCACCGCGTTCAAGCCCAAGCTGGCGCGCTTCAGCGGACTCGCCTACGCAGCGGTCGAGGGCTACCTGCTCGGCGCCATCTCACACCTCTTCGACGCCCAGTGGAACGGCATCGTGGTCCAGGCGATCCTCGGAACCGTCGGTGTGTTCACCGCGATGCTCGTCCTCTACGGCCTGCGGATCCTGCGGGTCACTCCGCGGATGACCAAGGCGATCATCGGTGCGACCTTCGGCATCATGTTGATGTACGGCGTGGCGTTCATCGCCTCGTTGTTCGGCGTCGACATGGGCTTCGTCTACGGCACCGACGGCGGCGCCTTCGGGATCATCCTCAGCCTCGTGATCGTCGGGGTCGCAGCATTCAACCTGCTGTTGGACTTCGACTTCATCGAGAAGGGCTCCAAGGCCGGCCTCCCGGCCTACATGGAGTGGTACGGAGCGTTCGGGCTGATGGTGACCCTCGTGTGGATCTACATCGAGATGCTGAGGTTGTTCGCCCGCCTGAGGAGCTGACCCGCTGCCCGGGGGCACCCGGGCTTGGATAGGGTCGGCCGCACCGACAGCCCTCAGGAGCTCCACGCATGACGCGTCCATGGAACGGCAAGCTGGCCACCGACATCCGCGACGCCGAACCCGACTGGACCCCCTACACACAACCGATCGCGCCCGAGGGGGCTCCCAACGTGTTGATGGTCGTCTGGGACGACGTCGGATACGGAGCGATGGATGTGTTCGGCGGACCGATCGAGACCCCGGCCATGCGACGCATCGCTGATGCGGGCGTTCGGTTCTCCAACTTCCACACCACGGCGCTGTGTTCTCCGACGCGTTCGAGCCTGCTGACCGGTCGCAACGCGACCAGCAACGGGATGGCCTGCATCGCCGAGGCGACCACGGGGTTCCCCGGGTCCAATGGGCGCATTCCCTTCGAGAACGGTCTCATGTCCGAGGTCCTCGGCGAGCGTGGGTGGAACACCTACTGCGTCGGCAAGTGGCATCTGACCCCCGAGGAGGAGACCGATCTCTCCTCGTGGCGCAAGCGTTGGCCACTGGGCCGCGGGTTCGAGCGCTTCTACGGATTCCTGGGTGGTGAGACCAGTCAGTGGTACCCCGACCTCGTGTACGACAACCACCCCGTCGAACCGCCCGCCACCCCCGAGGACGGATACCACCTCTCCAACGATCTGGTCGACAAGGCGATCTCGTTCATCGCGGACTCGACCACCGTGGCACCCGAGAAGCCCTGGTTCATGTACTTCGCACCGGGTTGCGCACACGCGCCGCACCACGTCTTCGAGGAGTGGGTGCACAAGTACGAGGGCCGCTTCGACGAGGGCTACGAGGAGATCCGGGCAGGCATTCTCGAACGTCAGCTCGAGATGGGGCTGCTTCCCGAGGGAACCGAGCTGTCCGAGATCAATCCCCACGGCGGCGCGGACTTCGTCGGACCCCAGGGAAAGCCATGGCCGGCGCTGGACGTGGTGCTCCCCTGGGATGAACTCGACGACGAAGCCAGGAAGCTCTTCGTGAGAATGGCGGAGGTCTTCGCCGGATTCGTGAGCCACACCGACGATCAGATCGGCCGCCTGCTCGACTACCTGGAGGCCACCGACCAACTCGACAACACCATCATCGTGGCCGTGTCGGACAATGGGTCAAGTGCTGAGGGCGGACCCAGCGGGTCGTTCAACGAGAACAAGTTCTTCAACGGCATTCCCGACACGATCGAAGCGAACCTCGAACACATCGACGAATGGGGTTCGCCTCTCAGCTACAACCACTACTGCAGCGGCTGGGCATGGGCCTTCGACACCCCGATGCCCTACTGGAAGCGCTTCGCCGGCTACGAAGGGGGCACCGCCGACCTCTGCTTGATGTCCTGGCCTGCCGGCACGGCCACACGGGGCGAGGTCCGCGGCCAGTACCTGCACGCGGTGGACGTGGTGCCGACCATCTACGAGCTGCTCGGGATCGAGCCGCCCGAACAGATCAACGGCTTCACCCAGTCGCCGATCGAAGGACAGTCCATGGCCGCGGCCATCACCGACCCGGAGGCACCCGGGCGCAACGAGCAGTTCTATTCGATGCTCGGACAGCGGGCGATGTACATGGACGGCTGGCTCGCCACCGCGGTGCACCCGACACTGTCCGGCTGGAGTGGTTTCGAGGAGGACATCTGGGAGCTGTACAACCTCGCTGAGGACCGTTCCCAACGGATCAACCTGGCCGCCGAGCACCCCGACATCCTGCGGCGGCTGGTCGACAGATGGTGGCACGACGCCGGGGTCTTCAAGGCGCTGCCGGTCGACGACCGCGGTCCGGCGGAGGTCCTCGGCAGCCCGCGCCCACAGCCCTCTGCAGACCGGAGCCGCTACCTCTACTACCCCCGTGTCTCGGCCGTTCCCGAGTCGGTGGCGGCCAACATCCGCGGGCGCTCGTTCACCATCGCCGCCGGCCTGGACGTACCAGCGGGTGGCGACTCCCCGACCGGTGTGTTGTTCTCACAGGGCACGTTGCTCGGCGGTCACGTCCTGTACCTGGCCGACGGCGAGGTCGTCTACACCTACAACTGGTTGGGTGAGGACATCCAGAGGATCAGGGCCGCGGTGTCGCTCACCCCGGGTCGTCACATCCTCAGTGCCGAGTTCAGCGTCGATGGACGAGATGACGAGTCACCATCGCCGGTGGGACCGGTCACCCTGCGCTGTGACGACACAGTGCTCGCAACGTCCCGCATCCGCACCCAACCGGGCAAGTTCGGGCTCGGCACCGGTCTCTGCGTGGGTCGGTCGATCGCACCGTGCCCCGACCCGGAACTCGCCGCACCGGCAGAACTGCGCGGAGCTGCCCTGGACAGGGTGGCGGTGGACGTGAGCGGAGAGGCCTTCATCGACCACGAGGCCGAGGTGGCCGCCTACCTCGCGCATGACTGAGCGCGCCGCGCCGGTCATGCCGGCAACGATGCCCGTCGGCGCTCCCCGCGCCTTCCATGCCATGGCCAAGCCTTCGGGAGCCATCTGCAACCTCGACTGCACCTACTGCTTCTTCCTGTCCAAGGAGATGCTCTATCCGGGCGACCGGTTCCGCATGGCCGACCAGACGCTCGAGAACTACGTGCGCCAGACACTCGAGGCGCACGGCCCCGGAGAGGTCGTCCTCGCCTTCCAGGGCGGCGAACCCACCCTCATGGGAGTCGCGTTCTTCGAACGCACCATGGAGCACATCGCGCGCCACGCGCGTCCCAGCCAGACCCCGCTGCTCACCCTCCAGACCAACGGGGTCCTACTCGATGACCGCTGGGGCGCGTTCCTCGCCGAGCACAACGTGCTCGTCGGGTTGTCGATCGACGGTCCGCGCGACCTCCACGACATCTACCGGCTCGACAAGGCAGGCAGGGGCACCTTCGACCGGGTGCTGGAGGGCTACGAGACGCTCCGACGCCACGGGGTGGATGTGAACGTGCTCTGCACCGTCAATGCCGGAAATGCGAGCCATCCCCTCGAGGTCTACCGCTTCTTCCGCGACGAACTCGACCTGCGTTTCATACAGTTCATCCCGGTCGTGGAACGCTCGACCGAACAGCTCCTGAGTCTGGCCAACGCCGGCTGGGGAGACCGCAACACTGAGCGGCCGCTGTACACCAACCACGGTTCCTCGGTCACCGAACGGTCCGTGGGACCGCTGGAATGGGGAGAGTTCCTCGCCACGGTCTTCGACGAATGGGTGCACCACGACGTCGGGGAGGTGTTCGTGGGTCACTTCGACGCCGCACTCGCATCCTGGCTCGGAATCGACCCTGCGATGTGCGTGCTGCGCGAGACCTGTGGAGCGGCGGTGGCGATCGAACACAACGGCGACCTCTACTCCTGTGACCACTTCGTGGAACCCGCCCACCTCCTGGGCAACATCGACGAGACCCACATCGTGGAGCTCCTGGCTTCTCCGCAACAGGTGAGCTTCGGCAGAGCCAAACGCGACACGCTCCCCGCCTACTGCAGGAGCTGTGATGTGCGCTTCGCCTGCAACGGCGAATGCCCACGCAACCGTTTCACCACGACCCCCGACGGCGAGGACGGCCTGAACTACCTCTGCGAGGGCTACAAACACTTCTTCGGGCACATCGACCCGAAGATGCGACGGATGGCCGATCTGCTCCGCGCCGGTCGTGACGCCCCCGAGATCATGGAGCAGTCATAGGTTCCCGGGAGCAACCACCGAGACGTCAGGATCCGTTGGTGGACCAGTGCCAGGGTTCCGAGGGCAGGTTGAAGAAGCCATAGGCCGAGGCATTGGCGGCCAACCACTGGTAGGCCGGATTGGAACGGGAGGTGATCAGGGCGCCACCCGACTTGATGTCGAGGGCCAGGCCCCGTTCGTGCATCGACCTGCCCGGGATGGCAGTGGGGGGCGAGCACTGTGAAGCAGGCTTCTCGTAGATGTCGTAGTAGGTCGGACCGCAATGGGCCTGACGGAGCTCGATCTGCGATGCCGGATCACGGAATCCACCACCGCTGAGGCTGAACCCCGCGCTGCTGGCGGCAGAGAGCAGACCCTGCACGTTGGACGCAATGCTGCGGTGGACCCAGAAGCTGCCCACCTTGGTCACGTCGGACCAGGTGACGACCCCCGAGGGCGGAGACGGAGGCGGAGTCGTGGTCTTGGGCTTCGCTGTCGTGGTGGGTGTCGGAACAGCAGCTGCCGAGGAGCCGCCCGAGGATCCCGAACCCCCGGAGTCGGAGGTCGCGGGTGGGGCGGACGACCCGCCGCCGGAGGCTGCCTTGGAATCCTCCGCGAGAGCACGTTCTTCCGACTCGAGCTCGTCGGCCGCGTCGGCATCCACCTCGCGCAGAGCGGCAGCCTCGGCTAGGGCCGCGTCCAGTCGTTGGTCGATCTGGGCATCCAGGCGACGTTGTTCGCGCAGTTGGGCCTCGAGGCTCTCCAGTTCGGACTTGCTCTGCGATTCCGCTTCGGCGGCTTCGGCGGCGATGCGTGTGGCACGCTCGGTCCGCAGCTGCGCCGACTCCCTGGCGCTGGCCAACTCATCGAGCACCCGACTCTGCTGGTCGGCGCTGATCGAGAGCACCTCGTGTGCCCAACCAGCGTCCTCGGACTCCGACATGGCCAGGACTGCCATCGACTCCAACGCCGGTGGGTTCATGAACGCCTCGCTGGCGTACTCCTGCACCCGGACCTGGGCGGCGTCCACACGCTGTTGTGCCTGCACCGCCAACAGCGCGGCCTTTTCGACCTTCTCCTTGGCAGCACCCATCGCCAGGTGGGCCATCGCCCACTTGTCGAACTGGTGGTCGCGGGCCGCCTTCGCCGCCGCAACCTGACTGCGCACGGCTGCCCGGTCGGCCTGGAGCGTGGACACCGAGGCGCTGGCCTCACGTTCGCTGGTTGCCCCTTCGACCGTCACAGAAGGCGTGTCGTCACCGGACGAGGTGCCGTCGCCAACCGACCCACCCTCATCGGCTCTCGCCGGGCTGGGAACGAGCACCGCCGCAACGACGCTGGCTGCGGCCAGTACAACAGAGACACCACGGGGTGCGCGGAGAGAAGGATTCCTCGGCATACCTCCCATACATCGGCGCGATGCGACGAGAGTTGAAACCTTGTGGTGGCCGCGACCTCAGTCACCCCTCAGCGGGGCCTCCGGTCGCCGATCGGTGCGGGCCTCAGCCGCCCATCAGGTTGCCCATCAATCCCCCGCCACCGGACTGCTGTTGCTTCTGGTGGCCGCCCTCGGCGACGCTCTCCGCCGGCTGCACCAGGACATAGCCCTGCCCACCGAAGGCCATCTGGATCAGTTCACCGGTACCACCGCGCAGCATCGACTTGAGGCCTCCGGTATCGACCCGGATGTCCATCGAGACCCCAGAGGTCCACATGACGACCGCCTGAGCATCGGCGAAGGTAGGTGCGCCAGCCACGTCGAGTGCCACCGGCTCACCCTTGGTCACGACAGCGACGTAGCCGGTCCCGCGCAGTGACACGTTGAACATGCCACCGGCCATCATCGAGGCCTTCCCGGCATTGACGCGGTGGATGTCCCACTCGATGGAGGCCGAGAACGCGAGCACGCTTCCGCCGTTGACCGACACCATGTCGTTGTCGAGGTAGAAGATCTGGATCTCGGATGCCATGTCGGCGAGGAACAGCTCGCCGGTTCCCTCGCACTGCATCATGTCGACGCCCTCGCCGGTCAGCTTGGACTTCATCATCTTGTTGAGACCACCTGACCCGGTGTTCTGGAACCGCACGTCCCCCTGGTAGGCGACCATCGAACCCGTCTTGGCCATCACAGGCCCGAAGCCCATCTGGACCTTCAGCAGCTTCTTGTTCTGATGGGTGAAGGGGTCCTGGCCGGTGGTCTCGGAGAACTCCTCGAACAGGGATCCGATGATGGGCATGGGCTACTCCTGGGCTGTGGAGACCGTCCGCTCGGCCCCCGGGTGAACCCGACCAACCGTACCCAGCCTCGATGTGGAATGCTGCGACCGATGCGCACTTATTCACCGCGGCGCGCCTGGCTGCTGGCGGTTGGCTACTCCGGTGCCTGCTGGCTGGTCGCCACCCTGGTGGGTACCACCGCCCGGGTGTTCGAGGATCCGCTTGCAACCTCCGAACAGCTGCACAACTGGCGCTGGTGGATCTCCGTGGGAATCTCGGTCGCCACGATCGGAGTCGCCTACGGAGTTGTCTGGAGCAACGACACTCTCGTGTTCGACCGGCAGAGACACCTTGGTTCACAGCTGCTGTTCGGGGTCATGTGGGGCAGCGGCTCGGGGCTCTGGTTGGCGACCCTGTTCGTGTTGTCGGACCGTACCGGCTGGGCGCCGTGGGCCGTCTGGTTGCTCACGTTCGGCCTGATCTCGCTCTGGCAGGCGCTCTGGCACAACCTGTGCTGGGACGTGTGGGTGGCCCCTGAACACGACACGCCGGAATCGATCCGGCGGAAGTTGCCCAGGACTCACGTGCCGAACATCCTGGTCACCCTGTCGTTCCTGGTGGCCTACGAGAACTTCGCGATATTCGTGCTCCTGCAGACGACAGCCCTCGTGATCTCGTCGGTGGCCATGCGGTTCCCGCCGTGGTGGGAGAAGCATCCCGTGCTCGCAGCCACCACCGGACCGGGACTGTTCGGGCTCCCCCACGCAACGGGTTTCGAGGGTTCCGACGCCGAGGCGGCGCGGGGCGCCCCTGCGGGTTGAGCACCCCGTCACGCGTGGGATCCGCGATGCTGTGCGGGTGGAGGCCGACACCGTACTGATCCTGGGTGTGGTCATGGTGTTGTTCGCCGCGGTCGCCCGACGCATCGACTCCACACCGATCAGTGCCCCGATGATCTTCGTGGGCGTCGGCCTGCTGCTCGGAACCAGCGGGCTCGGTTGGCTGGAGACCGAGTTGTCCAACGGAGCGATCACAGCTCTGGTGGAGGCCACCCTCGCTGTGGTGCTGTTCTCCGACGCCTCCAGGGTGGACCTGTCGAACCTTCGCAAGAACTGGGTGCTTCCCGGGAGGCTCCTGGCGCTGGGTCTCCCCCTCGCCATGCTGTTGGGAGGACTGGCGGCAATCACCCTGGTCGGATCGCTGAACTGGGAGGGGGCAGCACTGGTCGGCATCATGTTGGCTCCGACCGACGCCGCTCTGGGACAGGCCGTCGTGACCGACCGCAGCGTGCCGGTGTTCGTGCGGCAGGGCCTGAACGTGGAGAGCGGCCTCAACGACGGCCTCGCCTTCCCGGTGTTCGAGGCGGGAATCGCCGTCGCTCTGGTCGGACTCGCCAACGTGGGTGCAGCGGATGCCGCATGGACCCTGGTGCGCGAGGTCGGACTGGGTGCTGTGGCCGGCGTGGCGGTGGGGTTGGTCTGCGGTCCGCTGCTGTCCTGGGCACGCTCGAACCGCTGGACCGGGCGCCATTGGCACGGGATCGCCACCCTGGGCATCGTGGCGGCCGCGTACGGCCTGTCGTTGTCGATCGGTGGCAATGGATTCATCGCCGCGTTCGCCGCCGGGCTGGCCTACCGCCCCTCTGTGAACCTACCGACCGCCGATGACGTCTCCCACGACGTGGCCGAACTCCTCACGATGCTGGCGTTCGTGGTGTTCGGGGCCATCGTCCTCGGACCCAATCTCGGAGCATTCGACTGGCAGATGCTCCTCTATGCACTGATCAGCCTGACGGTGGTACGGGGCGTAGCGGTCGCCGTCTCGCTCATCGGCAGCCGCAGCCGGGCACCCACGGTGGCTTTCATCGGGTGGTTCGGTCCGAGGGGTATCGCAAGTGTCCTCTACTCGTTCATCCTGCTCGAGTCGGCCGAGGAGATCGCTGTTGTGGGCAAGGTCGTGGATGTGGTGATGCTCACGGTCGCTCTCAGCGTGCTGCTGCACGGCATGACCGCCTCGTCGCTGGCGCGCGCCTACGGCCGCTGGTTCTCGGGCATGGCCGACGAACACGACGAGATGATCGAGTCAACCGTGGTGCACGAGCACGGTCTGGGCCGCTGCGCAGACCGTGCAGCACACAACGATCCCGACCCCGACCCCTCCCCGACATGACCATCCCTTCACCCGACGAGCACCGGCGGTCCGTATCGAGGTTGTTGATCTGGGACTTCGACGGCACCTTGGTCGACACCAACGCGGCGATCCTGGAGTCGGCCAGGGCGGCACTGGAGGTAGCGGGAGTTGACGGAGACCTGTCATCGGCCGACTCGACGATCGGACTCCCACTCGATGAGCTCTTCAGACATGCGGTCCCGGGAGTCGAGGACCCGACGGTCGCCGCTCTGGTGTCGGCCTACCGGGCAGATTTCGACCTGCACGGTGTTGGCCGGTCGCGGCCCTTCGGCGGCATCGGGGCTCTGATTGTTGATCTCGTTGCCGACGACGTCCCCCTGGCACTGGCGACCAGCCGTCGACCGCGGAGCCTTCACCCCCTCATGGAGGCCCACGGTCTGCGGGGCCACTTCGATCCGGTCGTGACCGACGAGGACGTGGGGCAACCCAAGCCCCACCCGGAGATGCTGTTCGAGGTCTGCAGGCGTGCCGGGGTGCGACCGGCCGAGACGATGATGATCGGCGACACCAGCTTCGACATGGAGATGGGGGCCCGGGCCGGCGCCCGGACCTGCGCCGTCACCTGGGGCAACCACGACCGGACACGACTCGAAGCGTTCGGGGTCGACCATCTGGTCGATTCGGTCGACGAACTCCGCTCGCTGCTCGCCGGGTGAGTGGTTCTGGCAGTCGCGGTCAACGGAAGTCACGCGAAGGCACCGCGGCAGCCACCGGTAGCGGTTCCAGACGATCAGCCACCACGTTGATCACACCGTCGACGGTCCGCTCCAACCTGCCTCTCACCAGCAGCGCAGGGGCTCCCATGGCCACTGTGCGGTATCGCTGCCAACAACCCCGGGAACACACCACGTTCAACAGCCCGGTTTCGTCCTCGAGGTTGACGAAGGTGATCCCGCCGGCGGTGGCCGGCCGCTGGCGGTGGGTCACCACGCCTGCCACCCGGACCCGCTCCCCGTCGGTGTGCTGGGCAAGTTCCACCACCGGCACCACTCCCCGACCGTCGAGTTCCTCTCGCAGAAACCTGGTGGGGTGACCATCAGGGGCCACTCCGGTGGCCCAGAGGTCGGCTATTGCCTCCTCGGATTCGTCCATGCCCGGGAGCCTCGGGGCGTTCATCCCCTCGACCAGGCCCAGACGGCCCGGTCGAGACCTGGACGCCGCACCCGCGACCCACAGTGCTTCGCGACGCTCCAGGGGCCGACCGTCACGACCACGGAAACAACCGAAAGCCCCGGCGGTCGCCAGCGCCTCCACCTTGGAGCGGTCGAGACCCGTCCGACGCACGAGGTCATCGGGACCCGAGTAGGGAGCTCCGGCGACGATCTCCTTCGCCAGGTCCTCGCCGATCCCCCTGACCGAGGAGAGACCCAGCCGAACCGCCGGACCGCCCCACCCCCATGTCTCCGGTCGGCTGTCCTCGCGGACCCGATCCTCGTTCTGTTCTTCGAGGGTCGCGTTCCAACCGGAGGCGTGCAGGTCGGGGGTCAGCACCTCCACACCATGACGACGTGCATCCTGGGTGAGCGACTGGGGTGAGTAGAAGCCCATCGGTTGGGCATTCAGCAGTGCGGCACAGAAGGCTGCAGGATGGTGGTACTTCAACCACGACGAGGCGTAGACCAGGTAGGCGAAGCTCACGGAGTGGGACTCGGGAAACCCGTAGTTGGCGAAGGCCGCCAGCTTCTCCCAGATGGCAACTGCCACCTCACCGGTGATCCCGTTGCGGGCCATACCGGCGTCGAAACGCTCCCGTAGAGCGGCCATGCGGTGGCGCGAACGCTTGGATGCCATCGCCTGGCGCAGTTCATCGGCCTCGGAGGGGGTGAACCCGGCCACGTCGATCGCCATCTGCATCAGCTGTTCCTGGAACAACGGCACCCCGAGTGTCTTCTCGAGGGAGTTCCGCAACAACGGATGCAGGTAGGTCACCGGCTCCTCGCCCTTGCGCCGCCGGATGTAGGGATGCACCGACCCTCCCTGGATCGGACCAGGCCTGATCAGCGCCACCTCCACCACCAGGTCGTAGAAACAGCGTGGGGCCAGACGGGGCAGGGTCGCCATCTGTGCACGTGACTCCACCTGGAAGACCCCCACGGTGTCGGCCCTGCACAACATCTCGTAGACGGAGTCCTCCTGGGGCAGGGTGGCCAGGTCCACATCGATGCCGTCATGCTCAGACACCAGATCGATGGCGTAGTGGATGGCCGAGAGCATCCCCAGGCCCAACAGATCGAACTTCACCAACCCGGCTGCGGCACAGTCGTCCTTGTCCCACTGCAGCACCGACCGGTTCTCCATGCGCCCCCATTCGGTGGGACAGACCTCGACCACCGGTCGGTCGCAGATCACCATGCCTCCCGAATGGATACCCAGATGACGAGGCAGATCCTCGAACTCCCCAGCGAGTTCGAGCACCGAGGCCGGGATGGAATCGCTCTCGGGCGCGCCCTTCGGGCCGGATGCCCGCCGGGTATCGGCCACAGCCGCACCGGGGAAGGGGCCCCGGTCTGCGGAGGAGGCGGGCGCGCCCTTCGGGCCGGATGCCCGCCGGGTATCGGCCACAGCCGCACCGGGGAAGGGGCCCCGGTCTGCGGAGGAGGCGGGCGCGCCCTTCGGGCCGGGTGCCCGCCGGGTATCGGAGAGGGTCCCCCAACGCCCGATCTTCTTCGAGAAAGCGTCCTGTTGACCGGGCGCGAACCCGAGGGCACGAGCAGCATCTCGCACCGCCGAACGAGCTCGATAGGTGATCACGTTGGCCACCTGGGCTGCATGGCTACGACCGTGTCGTTCATAGACGTACTGGATCACTTCTTCTCGCCTGCCCGACTCGATGTCGATGTCGATGTCGGGAGGCCCGTCGCGTTCGGGTGACATGAAGCGCTCGAAGAGCAGACCCAACCCCACCGCGTCGGCGTTGGTTATGCCGAGCGCGTAGCAGACCGCAGAATTGGCCGCCGATCCCCTCCCCTGGCAGAGGATGTCGTTGCGCCTGCAGAACTCGACCAGGTCCCAGACCACCAGGAAGTAGCCCGGAAAACCGAGAGCGCATATCAGATCCAGTTCGTGGTCGATCTGGGCCCAAGCCCCGTGGGTCCGCTCCGCGTGTCGGGGACCATAGCGACGGGCCCCACCCTCCTCGACGAGGTGACGAAGGAACTCTGGCTCGCTACGGGCTCTGCCGTCACCGGTCGGCGGACAGGGGAACGGTGGCAGCGAAGGGGCCACCAGTGCCAGATCGAAGGCGCAGCTCCGGCCGAGATCCGCCGCGGCATCGACCGCGCCCGGATAGCGGGCGAAACGCCGGTGCTGTTCAGCCCCCGAACGGAGATGGGCCATGCCCGCCGCAGGCAACCAGGCATCGATCTCCTGCATCGAGCGCCGCGCCCGCACCGCTGCCATGGCCGACGCCAGGCGACGACCGGAGGGGCGTGCGTAGTGGACGTTGTTGGTCACGATCGGTTGCAGTCCCGTTGCCACAGCCAGCCGGGCCAGCGCATCGTTGCGGGTGGAGTCCAGTGGGTCTCCGTGGTCCCACAGCTCCACGAAGGTGTGCTCCGCACCGAAAGCTGCAACAAGCGCACGTAGTTCACGTTGTGCCACCGCAGGCCCGCCTTCGACCAGTGCAGCGGGCACGGTGCCCTTGCGACACCCCGTGAGCACTGCCCAGTGCCCCCGGGCCCGACCCGAGGCAGCCTCGGCCACGTCGGCGAAACTGAGACGCGGGTGGCCCTTCTCCCCGGCCATCTGGGCCTGCGACAACAAGGAGGCCAACTTCGCGTATCCGGTGGGATCCCTGGCCAGGATCACCAGATGGCGTCCGTCCGGATCGGCCGGCCCCTGTCTCGGCTCGGCAGCCCCGAGGGTGACCTCTGCCCCGAACACACTGGGGAGACCCAGCGTGCGCGCGGCCTCCGCGAAGCGAACCACCCCGTAGAAACCGTGATGGTCGGTGATGGCCAGGGCTTCGAGTCCGAGTTCGGTGGCCTCCTCGGCCAGTTCCTCGGGGGTGGAGGCACCGTCGAGAAACGAGAACGCCGAATGACAGTGCAGTTCGGCGTAGCGATGTGCACCTCGACCGGGCCCGGGTACAGGTGAGGTGCTCGATCCCTGGGTGGCCGGAGCCGGGGCGACCGGAGCCCGAGTGGCCGGGGCCGGAGTGGCCGGACCGCGGTCGGAGAGTCGACGCTCGATCTCGCTCCAGGAAACCCGCGGATTGTTGAACCCCATGGACCGCGAGGGTATCGAACGTTTGTTCGACACACCAGAGGTCCGTGACCCCTCCATCCTGCCCGGGGCCTGCACCGGTCTGCACAGACGCGCCGGGAGCGACCGGTACGATCCGGGCATGCCAGCGAACGGAACCCGCACGGGCGACCACCTCCCGACCAGGCACCGCACGCACAGGCACCACAACCGGATCGGATCGATCCGGATCACCCTCACCGCACTGGCCACGGTGTTGTGCGCCACCACCGCTGTCACGGCCTGCGGCGGTTCCGAGCAGTCCTCCGATTCCGGCACCGGGCCCGCCGACATCGCAGCCGGCGAGCAGGTCTACGCCGACCGTTGCGCAGCCTGTCACGGCCGCGACTTCCAGGGATCCGCCCAGGCGCCGTCGCACCTGGATCCCTACTTCGCTCCGGACAACACCAGCGACGACGACTACCGAAACGCCATCCGCAACGGAGCCGAGACCTCCGAGTTCGACTTCGGGGCAATGCCGGCGCTCAACCTCGATGACCAACAGATCACCGACGTGATCGCCTACATCCGCTCGATCCAGGAGGAGCGGGGCTTCAACAGCCCCGCCTGAAGCACCGCCACCCGGGGTCCTGCGTTTCGGGAACCTGAAGCGGATGTACCCTGCCGCAATGAGCCAAGCAGATACCGAATCAGCCGAGTCGGACCTGACCGCATCAGATGTGCGTTGGGAACTCGACGAGCTACTGGGCGACAGCACCGTCGAACAGATGCTCGACCGCTCGGGGGAACTGGTCGACGAGTTGGCCACCGCACGGGGCACCATCGCCGACCTCAGCGCCTCCGAACTGGCCGGGCTGATGAGACGGTCAGCGGAACTCGAGGAACTCCTCGGACGGGTCGGCAACTACGTCATGTTGCGGTTCTCCGAGGACACGGCCGATCCCCAGCGCGGTGCGGAGATGATGTTGGTGGAGGAACGATCCACCGCCATGGCGACCAAGCTCGTGTTCTTCGAACTCGAATGGGCCGAGCTGTCCGACGAGCGGGTGGAGGAACTGCTGGCCGACCCCGAGCTCGACTTCTGCGCCCACCACCTGCGCAACATGCGCCGCTACCGACCGCACCTGCTCTCGGAACCCGAGGAGAAGCTGCTCACGGAGAAGTCCGTCAGTGGAGCAGGCGCCTGGGTACGACTCTTCGACGAGCTCACCTCGGCGCTCACGGTGGAACTTCCCGGACCGCTCGTGGGCCAGCCCGGCGAACAGTCCGCAACGGTCGGCCTCGAGGCGGGGCTCTCGCTGCTGCAGCACCCCGACCGCGAGGCGAGGGCCACCGCTGCAGAAGCGGTCACCGCATCGCTGGCGCCGGGGCTTCGCACCAGGGCGTTCGTCTACAACACGCTCCTGCTCGACAAGTCGGTGGACGACCGTCTGCGCGGATACGACAGCTGGGTGTCCTCACGCAACCTCTCCAACGAGGCCACCGACGAATCCGTACAGGCACTCATCGATGCGGTGGTCAACCGCTACGACATCGCCCAGCGTTGGTACACCGCCAAGGCTCAGGTGCTGGGACTGGACCGGTTGTCCGACTACGACCGGATGGCGAGTGTGGCCAGCGACGAATCCAGCATCACCTGGTCATCGGCGCGCCGGCTGGTGCTGGATGCCTACGGCAGCTTCTCACCCGAACTGGCCGACGTGGCACGGCGCTTCTTCGATGAGAACTGGATCGACGCACCCGCCGGCGATGGCAAGCGACCCGGCGCGTTCTGCGCCTACACGGTCCCGTCGCACCATCCGTATGTGCTGCTGAACTGGACCAGCCGCAACCGCGATGTGCTCACCCTCGCCCACGAACTCGGTCACGGGCTGCACGCCTACCTCGCGCGTGACCAGGGAGTGTTCCACCAGAGCACCCCGCTCACCCTGGCCGAGACCGCCTCGGTGTTCGGCGAGGCAGTGACCAACAACGCCCTTCTGGAGGACCTGACCGACCCCAACGACAGGTTCTCGCTTCTCGCTTCGACGCTCGAGGACTCGATCGCCACCGTGTTCCGCCAAGTGGCCATGAACCGGTTCGAACACGCCGTGCACACCGAACGCCGCGATGCAGGCGAACTGTCCGTGGAACGCTTCGGCGAACTGTGGGGCGACACCCAGGGGGCGGTGCTGGGCGATTCGGTCGAACTCACCGAGGGCTACCACACGTGGTGGAGCTACATCCCGCACTTCATCGCCACGCCGGGATATGTCTACGCATACGCATACGGCCAGCTGTTGGCCCTTTCGGTCTACGCCCGCTACACCGAACGAGGCGACGACTTCGTCCCGGCCTACCTGCAGCTGCTGCGGGCCGGTGGTTCCCTGCCTCCCGAGGAACTGGGTTCGATCGTGGACTGTGACCTCGCCGACCCCGGCTTCTGGGACGCAGGACTCGACATCGTCGAGGGCCAGCTCGACGCAGCGTTGGAGGCCGCCCGCGCTGCGGGCCGACTGCCCAGCTGATACCCCTGCGACATTGCGGGCACCGTTGCCTCCACCCGGGCATCCGGCACCTGCGGAGCATCCGCGTCACAGAGGGTGACGGACCGTAGGGTTTTTCATCCGAAGATTTGCCGGTGACCAACGGGTCCGCCGGCCGACGTCTCCTGTTGGAGGGAGCCCGGTTTGATGGAGTACCGAACGGACGCTCCAGCAATTTCGGCCGATTCCCTGGACCTGCTCGCAGAAGGAGTCGTGGTCGTGGCCGGGGATGGTTCCGTCCTCGCGGCCAACCGCGCCTTCTGTGGTCTTCTCGGACTGTCGGTGGACGACGTGGTCGGACGTTCCGCGTTCGAACCACCCTGGCGCTTCGAATCCTCGACCCGCGGCCTGCTCGACCCCGCGGAGACCTCTCTGGTGATGGCTCTCGCCGGCGACTCGAGCCCCGAACAGCTCTTGTTGATGCACGGCAGCTCGACCCCGCGCTGGGTGAAGGTCCGCGTAGCCGGCGAAGCGAGCAGGCCAGGTGGCGTGATGATGGCCGTGGAGGACCAGAGCGAGCTGTTCTCGGCCCAACAACACCTGCACCTGGCCGTGCAGTCCGATCCGCTCACCTCGCTCTGCACCCGTGAACACATCATCAAGGTGCTGGAGGCCGCTCTGGCCCGTGCCGAGGACACCGGCGACCGGGTCGGGGTACTGCAGGTGGACCTCGACGGATTCCGTGCGATCAACGACGCCTTCGGGCCCGAGGTCGGCGATGCGGTGCTCGTCGAGGTGGCCGACCGCCTACGCAGGCACTGCGCCGATCTCGCCGCCGTGGGGCGCGTCGGAGTGGACGAGTTCCTCGTGGTGAGTTCGGCCGACTCATCCGGGTTGGCCTTCGACACCACGATCCGCCATCTGGCCGACGGGCTCCGCAGCGCGATCACCGAGCCCGTCCACCACGACGGACTCGAGTTGCACCTCACCGCATCACTGGGCGCCGCACGCGGTCCCGACGATGCCAGCAGCGCCACCGCGCTGATCGCCGCCGCCGACCGTGCGGTGAGGGCGAGTCGCCAGATCGGCCGCAACCAGTTCCAGTTCCACGACAGCACCATCGACATCAGGAACCACGACCGACTGAAGCTCGACCGCGACCTGAGGCAGGCCACCGCCAGGCGCGAGCTGGAGGTGCACTACCAGCCCATCGTCGAGCTGTGCACGGGCCGACCGGCCGGCGCCGAGGCACTGGTCCGCTGGCACCACGACCAACACGGTCCGATCCCACCGTCGGAGTTCATACCGACCGCCGAGACCACCGGGTCGATCAGCGCTATCAGCGAGTTCGTTCTCGGTACGGTTGCCGATGATCTCGCCCGCTGGGACTCACTCGGAGTGACCACGCCGGACATGCGCGTGTCGGTGAACATCTCCGCGGCGGAGTTCAACCGGCCTGATTTCGTCAGCCGCTTCGAGCGGGTGCTGCACTCGACCGGCACCGATCCCTCGAGGCTCGAACTCGAGATAACGGAGTCGCTGTTGGTCGACGACCTGGGCGCGGCCGCCCGAAGGCTCCACCAACTCGAGGATCTCGGGTTGCGAACGGCCATCGACGACTTCGGCACCGGCTACTCGTCGCTGTCCTACCTCCACGAGCTGCCGCTGCACACGCTCAAGATCGACCGCAGCTTCCTCGGCGATCTCACGGGAGTTGACGATGACCGTCGTTCCGGCGCCATAACCCGCACGATCATCTCATTGGCGCGGAACCTCGGGGTGACCGCGGTGGCAGAGGGAGTGGAGAACAGCCACCAGCTCAGCTTCCTCAACGAGAGTGGGTGCCAACGCGCGCAGGGTTACCTGTTCGCCCCCGCACTGCCCGCAGAGCCCTTCGCCCGTTTCATGCAGGCGCAGTTCAGCCCCACAGCGGCCTAGGCGCTCGCACCGGTCCGCGCCGGAGCATCCTCGCCCTCGGGCGACCAGTGTGCCGACGGCAGGCTGACCACGAAACAGGCCCCTCCCGTTGGAGAGTCCTCGACATGGAGGTGTCCGCCGTGGTGCTCCACGATCCTGCGCGACAGGGCCAGACCGAGTCCGGCGCCACCGCTGTCGCGCGTCCGGCCCTCCTCGAGGCGGGCGAACCGCTCGAAGATGCGTTGCCGGTCCGAGGGGTCCACACCGGAACCGTCATCACACACCTTCAGCACGACCCATGGCCCTGCCTCCTGGAGTGAGAAACACACCTCCGAATCGGCGTGACGCACCGCGTTGTCGGTCAGGTTCCGCACGACGCTGGTGAGTTCGCCGGCGTTGCCCCACACCCGGCCTGCGGACACCTCGGAGAGGTCGGTGGCCACGTCGGTGAAACGTCGCGCCTGCGGCACCACCAGATCCTCCAGGTCCACCTCGGTGCGGCGACCGAAACGCCCCTCCTCGAGACGGGCCATGGCCAGGAGGTTGCCCACCAGGTGGTCGAGCCGCTCGTCCTCTGCGAGAACCACGGTTGCGACCTGGGGCCAGTCGACGTCCTCGGGGTATCGCAACGCTGTTTCGAGCTGGGCGCGGATCGACGCGACAGGTGAGCGCAGTTCGTGGCTGGCATCGGAGACGAACTGGCGCTGCACATCGGCTGAACGCTGAAGCCGTTCGAGCATCTGGTTCATGGTGTTGGCCAACTGTGCGATCTCGTCGTGGCTCGGCGGCACCGGAACGCGGGCATCGAGATTCGTGGCGCTCAGTTCGCGGACGCGCCGACTCATCGCAGACACCGGAGCGAGGGTGCGCCCTGCCACCACCCATGCCATTCCCCCCGCAGCGAACACGAGCGCCGGCAACACCACGAGCAGTGCTCCCGAGAGCGCGTTCACCGAACGCTTCACATCCACCCGCGGGGTGACCGCGTGCAGCACGAGGTCCCCCCTGTCGCTCACCAGCGTCCTGCTGGATTCGATGTAGCCCTCTCCCTCGTCCGGTGGCAGCAGGCTGCGACCGAACAACAACAGACGCCCCTGTTCGTCCAGCTTGGCCACCCCCGAGGAGTCCAGTGCGCTGCCGTCTATGTAGAAGAACGTGCTTCCCAGCACCTCGTTCAGTTCCGAAACGCCCCCCGAGGTGAGCTGTCTCTCCAGGTCGGCCTCGTTCAGGAGGAGCTCGGAGGGCAACTGACCACCGTTGAGAACCCTGGCCATCGACGACAGCGCAGCGTTGTTGCGGGTCTGCACGTCGTTGACCAGGGTCGCCTCGACCCACTGGATCAGCAGGTAGCCACCCAGCAGCAGCGTGACCCCCACGACGACGGTCACGATCATCGTGATCCGCCACCTCACCGAGGTGAGGATCCGGGACCACCAGTGGACCCGCTCATGTGGGGTCCCTGCGATCTCAGACACCTGTTGCGCTGCCTATCCGGTAGCCGACCCCCCGGACCGTCTCTATGTCACGCCTGTCGAAGGGTCGGTCGATCTTGCGGCGCAGGTAGCCGATGTAGACCTCGACCACGTTGGGATCACCGTCGAAATCCTCACCCCAGACCTTGTCCAGCAGCTCCTGCTTCGACACGGTCGCGCCCGGATGGCGCATCAACGCCTCCAACAGCTCGTACTCACGGGTGGTCAGGTCGATCTCGGTCGCTCCCCGGCGACACACGCGGGGAAGCGGATCGAGCACGAGGTCGCCCACGACCATCGGCTGCGCCTTGCCGTCGGCGGAACGACGCAGCAGCGCGTGCAGCCGTGCGACCAGAACCACGAACGAGAACGGCTTGGACAGGAAGTCGTCTGCACCTGTGTCGAGCGCTTCTGCCTCGTCGTACTCACCCGACTTGGCGGTGAGCATCAGAATGGGCGTGGTGACACCCTCCGTGCGGAGGTTGCGGCAGACCTTGTATCCGTTCATGCCGGGCAACATGATGTCGAGCACGATCGCATCGATGTTCTCCATGCGGCCCTTCTCCAGGCCCGCGATGCCGTCGTTGACCACCTCGACCCGGAAGCCCTCCTTGTTGAGGCCCCTCGCTATGCCGTCCGCCAGCACCACCTCGTCCTCGACCACGAGCACCAGCGGTCGACCATCGTCGTTCTCGACACCCGTTGCATGCTGGTTGTTCTGGATGTTCTCGGGCACTGCTCTTCCTCCTGTGGTGGCGCCGCTGCTGAGCGACGCTGCGGACACAGCTTCTCAGGAATTCGCGCCGCCCTGCAGCACCCCTGCGACGGGAGTGCGCCGAAACGGGCCGCTCGGGTGCACACCTAGTCGTAGGTGGCTTCCAGCCGCCACTGGCCCGATTCCAGCGTGAGCAGGTGGGCGCTCCGCTCCAGAAGCACCTGCAGGCGGGCACGGCGCCGATGTTTCAGTGGATCCCACCATCGTTCGTCGACACACCAGGGCCCCGCCCATGAGTCCACACCGGACCAGTTCCCTCCGGGTAGACCACAGCGACTGGGAGGAGCCGACAGCGCTCCCCGGCCGTCCACCCTCACCGAACGCCCCTCGGAGTCCTGCAACTCGACGGGTGTCGGCTGATCCAGCACCACCGCCGGCGAAGGTGCCGGTATCGAACCAGGCCACGGCGGTGAGTCCTCCGACGAACGAGTACGACCACCGGTTGCACCTCCTTCGAGCACACCTCCTCCGGGCCCACCTCCGGCTACGGCCCCTTCCTCGATGACACAGCCCTCCATCACATGGCTGTCACGTGCCGACCTGCCGCCGCCCGGGCGGGGTACCACCACCGAGTCCGAGCCCAACATCGCCACCAGGCGTGCCAGTCCTTCCTTGGTGCGACGCGGCAGCCCCGAGGTACTCGACCACAGATCGAGCTGTCGCCCATCGTCGGGCAGGAGTCGCTCGGGCAACAGTTCCAGCCTGCTCACCGAACCTTCGCCCCGCGCCTGTAACCAACCCTCGAGTTGCCATCTGACCCGTTGGGCCACCGCCGTGGCACTCAGCGTGCCCTCGTCGCGCCAGTAGCGCTCGATCCTCTCACCCGTGTCTGTCTCGGCCACCACCAGCACGCGGGTGCACAACATGGCGCGCTCGGCCAACGCCGTGTGCATCTCTGAAGCCAGTGCCCTGGCCATGAACCCGACCTGATCCAGGGTCTCCGCTGGTGGGTCCAGCTCAGCGGACACCAGCAGCTCGTCGGGCAGATCCTCGAGCGCCACGCCGGCGCCCTCGCGACCACTTGCGAAGTCGTGTGCCGACAGCCCGGTACGAGCGAACCTCGCCAGCACGTCGGGGGCCTCCAGCGATGCGAAACGGCCCAGGGTCCGCAACCCGAGACGTGAGAGCACCCCCGCGAGGTCCTGCAGCGCCACCTGATCTCCCCAACCAGCGCCACCCGCACCCAGGGCACCCACCGGCAGCCCCGAGAGCCGCTCGGCGGTCTCCCCCGGCGGTACCACCACAATGCCCCTGGACACAGGGCCCCTGGACACAGGGCCCCTGGACACAGGGCTCCCGGACACAGGGCTCCCGGACCCTCCGGTCCGCACGGCTGCATTCGTCCTCAACGTCTCCTCAGCAGCCAGTTCGGCGAGAACAGCTGCTGCGCGGGGACCATCAGCGACGGCCACCCCCAGCCCCGGAGGTCCGGCCCCGGACCCGGAATCCCCGACACCACCCAGTAGCTCCTCCAGTGCAACCGCTATGAGGTCCGACACGCGTTCGGCGGTGGCGAGGTCGCCCCCGAAGAACCTGGAGGGCCCACGAACCGGCACCGCACAACGCCCGGGCTCGGTCACCTCCCAGCGTGGCGCCACCTCCTCGAGCACCCCCATCACACGCTCGAACATCCGGGCATCCCTTCCGGTGTCGAGCGGGACCAGGTGCAGTGAGGGACAGCGAGCCTGGGCTTCCCTGCGGGTCAGCCCGGGCACAACACCCTCGGCGCGGGCCCTGACGCTCACCGACACCACCCGGTTGGCCGACACGACAGCCACCGGAGCACCTGCGCCCAACCCCTTCCCCGTTCGGGAGCCGGCTCCCGCCGGGGCCGAGGCCACCAGGGCCGGGAACCCACTGCAGCAGACAGCGAGGGTGCGGACCCCGTGTCGATCCCTGTCCGGGAGGGCCGGACCGCTCACGACACCAGGTCCCGGACACCCCATTCGACATCCCACTCCGGAATGTGACCGGCCGTCGTCGGTTCGTCCTCGATGGCCTCCGGTCGGCCCCGTGCATCGAAACGGATCTCACCCCGACATGGTCTGTCCAGAGCTCCGCGGCCCCTCACCTGCACCTCCACGGTCCGCCCACCCAATCGGCCCCATCCCTGACCCAGCCCTTCCCAACGGGTGCCCAACACATCCAGGCTGGCATCGGCGCCGTCGACCCCACCTCTCAGCGAGACCAGCAGGGAACCGCGTTCGCGGGCCCTCGCCCGCAACTTGCGCAACAGGGCGCCCCCGGGAAGGTTCCCGGTCCCGAACACGACGATGTCGAAGGTGTCGATCATCGCCGCCATGACCGCCGACCGGGCAGTACCTGAATCCTCTCGGGTGTGTGTGAGGTCCACCGAGACCATCCGTTGAAGGGGTAGGCCCAGCTCACTCACAGCTGCCCAACCGAGATGCTCCATCCCCAGCAGACCCACCCACGCCCCGCTGCGACAAGGCCCTGACAACAGGGCCATCGCGACGCTGGTTGCACCGGGAGCCCCGGTGACATCCACCAGGATCCCCCTGCGCAATCCCCCGTTGGGGAACAGGTGCCGGGTGGCCGATGTCAGGGGAAGTGGTGCCCGGATCGACATCGGTCCAGTATCGAACACATGTTCGATACTGGCAAGCGGGTCACTCCTCGGCCGCGAAGTCCTCTGGGGTCGGAACGGGAACGCCGGGGCGGTAGTAGGTGTAGAGGTCGCCGATGATCTCCGCGATGCCCTCGGAGTCCGCGCCCCGGGCGAGTTCCACGGTGATGACGTTCGAGTTCACGTGAACCCGGTCCACTCCACCACGCTCGAAGAGGCGCCGCGCCACCAGGTCCGGTGGCCGCTCGCCGCGGACCTCGCTGTCCGCCGAGTAGTGCTCGTGACCCGTACCGGTCAGTGCACGGTTGGTCTCGAAGCGGCACACACCGGGAGTGGAGGACTGCTTCTCGATGACGGTCACTGGCTGGCCCATGGCGCGGATCGTAGCCGAGCTCCACACGGGGGCTGAAAGCGCGACCCGGTGCCCGGCGACCCACCGGCGCAACCGACAGCCGGGCATCGGCGGTCGGACGCGGGTCGGCAAAACAAGAAAGGTCGCCGCGCATCGGACCCCATCAGTACCGATGCGTGGCGACCCTTCGGTTCATGTCGTCCAAATGGGAGAGGAAGGGTGGATGAGAGGACGACATGCTCCACAGCAAAGCTGCCCAGACATCATGCCCCATGGGGGCCGGTGATTTCAGCTGCTGGGAGCGATTTGTTCTGAATATCCTTCGATCACCGAAGAACCTGTGACTCCCCACAGAGACCTTGCCCGGAGTGACCTTGCCCGAAGTGACATCGCACGGAGGGCCAGCGCCCAGAGGGACACCGAGACGACTCCGAGGACGGCGTGCACCGCCACGAACGCAGGCTCGCGCCCGCCGGTGATGACCATCTCACCCATCCTCCAGAGCCAGAACGCACCCGACCAGGCCAACAGGCCCCTCGCCAGCCAGACCGACAGGGATCCCACCTCACCCCGCCGGCGCAGCAGGCTCGCCACGAGCACGAGGGTGGGCAGCACGAACGATGCGCAAAGGACGAGCACCCCGATGCGCGCTGCACCCTCGGTCTGGTCGTCAGCCAGCACGTTTCGGATCCGACCGACCCACACGAACAGGGTCCACACGATCGCGGCCAGAACCCACCACCTACCGTTCCAGCGGGTCCGCGCTCCGGTCTGCATCGCCCAACGGTACCGCCGTACGCGTTCGCCCGGGCAACGCGGGCGCGGTAACTTGACCGCTCAGTCAAGTAGCCGGCCGACGACCCGAACAGGCCGGGAGACCAGGGGGACCCGATGGGCACCGACACCACCATCTCGGTTGAGGACTTCACGGCTGAGGCCGTGGCTTTCCTGGACGCGAACGCAGAGAAGAGACCCCCCGCCCGGGATTTCACATGGGGTGAGGGTTCCGACGAGGTGGCGCTGTTCGACGAGAAGGACCGTGCCACCGAAGCTGCCGAGGCCGAAGAGGCCAAGGCATGGCGGCGCAAGCGGTTCGATGCGGGTCTCGGCTGGATAACCGGGCCCCTCACCTACGGCGGTCGGGAGCTCTCCGCTGCGCACGAACGGGCCTACAACGCGATCGAGGCCGGCTACGTGACACCGGGCATGGGTGTCTTCACCATCAGCCTCGGAATGGTGGCGCCGACCATCCTCGCCCACGGCACCGAGGAGGTGCGCGACCTCTACCTACGCGATCTGTACCGGGGAGACCTCGTCGGCTGCCAGCTCTTCAGCGAGCCGGGCTCTGGATCCGACCTCGCGTCGATCTCCACCAAGGCGGTGCGGGATGGCGACGAATGGATCCTGAGTGGACAGAAGGTCTGGACCTCAGCAGCCCACCTGTCCCAGATAGGCGAGATCATCTGCCGCACCGACCCGACCCTGCCCAAGCACCGCGGGATGACCGCCTTCGTGGTCGACATGTCCGCTCCCGGGGTGACGATCCGTCCGCTGAAGCAGATGACCGGCGGATCCAGCTTCAACGAGGTGTTCTTCGACGAGGTGCGGGTGCACGACAGCCACCGTCTGGGTGACGTCAACGGTGGATGGACGGTGGCGCTGACCACCCTCATGAACGAGCGGGCCTCGATCGGTGGGGGTGGAACGGGCGGTGGCGCCGGGCTGACCACACCCGGGCGCATCCACGCGATGTTGGAACACTTCGGACTCGAAGACGACAAGGTGGCCCGCGACGAGGTCACCAGGATCTACACCAACTTCGTGGTGGCCAAGTGGAACAACCAGCGGGCCCTCGACAAGATCAAGGCAGGAGGCCTGCCCGGACCCGAGCTCTCGACCGCAAAGCTCGCTCTCACCAACAACCTGAAGGCGTACTCCGAATGGGCGGCGAGTGTGCTGGGCCCACGTATCACCGCCGATTCCGGCGAGTGGGGCACCTTCGCCTTTTCGAGGATGCTGTGTGGAGTTCCCGGGATGCGCGTCGCAGGCGGCACCGACGAGGTCATGCGCAACATCGTTGCCGAACAGGTCCTCGGGTTGCCCAAGGGCCCGGGTGTCGACAAGAACCTGCCCTTCGCCGACCTCGAGGTGGGCACGCGCAGGGCGGACTGAGTCTGCGCCTACCAGGTGGGTCCCGTGCTGGCGGGTGTCGGGGCCTGCAGCTCGAACAGGGTGTCCTGCGAACCGAACGGGGGTACCCGTCGGGACAGCCAGGGCAGGTTGTCCATGAAGGCCCACGAACGCCGATGGATACGCGTCGGTCCATAGCCCTTCAGAGCAAGCTTGTGACGAGGACACGGATAACCCTTGTTGCGCTCGAAGTCGAACCCCGGGTGGTTCCCGGCCTCGTCGCGCATCAACCGATCCCGACTCACCTTGGCCACGATCGATGCGGCCGCTATCGACAGGCAGGTGGCGTCGCCCTTGACCACCGTGGTCACGTTCCCGGTGCCCACGAAGTCCCATGGACCGTCCACCAGTACCCGGTCCGGGACGACGCCGAGTGAATCGAGTGCCCGGCGGGCCGCCAGGCGTTGGGCCTCGGACATCCCGAGCGAATCGCACTCATCGTGATCGACGTGACCCACACCGACGGCCTGGCACCAGTCCTTCACCCGGTCGAACAGCTCCTCGCGGCGGGCCTCGCTGAGCTGCTTGGAATCGCGGACTCCGTAGACCCTCCGGTCCCGGGGAAGTACCACAGCTGCAAGGGTCAGCGGGCCGGCCCAGGCTCCCCTGCCCACCTCGTCGATGCCGACTACCACCTCTTCCCCCGCGCTCCAGAACTCTCTTTCGAGGCGGAGGTTCGGCCCCCGGCGTCGTGCGGCCACAGCGCGACCCTAGCCAGCGGTCACCACTGCGGACCCTGACGAGAACTCAACCGCCATCAGCGGGTCCGGAGACCTCCTCATCTGGTCCGCAGACCTCCTCAACTGGTCCGCAAACCTCCTCAACTGGTCCGCAGACCTCCTCAACTGGTCCGCAAACCTCCTCAACCGGTCCGCAGACCTCCGCACCCACCCACCTCAGGTAGGGCGCATGCCCACCCTCGACGCGTGTGACCAGCACCTCGGGCAGGTCATAGGGGTGCTCCGTGACCCAACGTAGGACCAGATCCGACGCGACCGAATCATGGGTCTTCGCGACGATCCGCCACTCGGCATCGTCGGCCAGCGCTCCCTCCCAGCGGTAGAAGGAACGAACGGGCCCTTCGACCCGCACACACGCTGCCAGTCCACACTCCACCGCGCTGCTGGCCAGCCGCTCGGCAACCTCCTCGTCATCGACCACGGTCGTGACCACGACCACGCCATCAGGGTCGACGGGGGCGCTGGCATCCTGCATCGGACCAGCATTCCACGTCCGCCGGGACCGTCAGGGTGCCAGACTGACTCCCATGGATCCTTCGGAAGCCGACGGTCTCCTGGCGGCAGTGGTTATGAGCGAGGAAGGTCGCCAGGACCCGTACTCGATCTACGCGCGGATGCGTGCGGAGCTACCCAGGTGGGAGAGCGGATTCGGTCCCACGGTCCTGACCACCTACCAGGACTCGATGGAGGTTCTGCGCAATCCGAGACTCGGTCGGCCCGAGCCCGACATGCCCCAGGCTGCGAACATCTCGGGCGGCACACCGCGGAGCCGCGAGGACAGCACCGTGATGCTGTTCCTGAACCCGCCGGACCACACCCGCATCCGCGGGCTGGTGAGCCGCGCATTCACTCCCAGACGCGTCGAGGTGCTCCGTCCCCGTCTCGAGAAGATCCTGCAGCCGATGCTCGACGAGCTCGAAGCGGGCGGCGGTGGAGATGTCATGGAGGTGCTGGCCATCCCGTTCCCGGTGGCGGTCATCTCCGAACTCCTCGGTGTGCCCCAGAGTGAGAGCGATGAGATAGCGCCATATGTCCACGACGGCGCACGGCTCATCGATGCCGCGGCCGATGACGACGCAATCGCTCGCGGGGAAGCAGCCACGGTGAAGCTCGCCGAGTACTTCGTGGACCTCGCACAGCGCAAGAGGCGCGAGCCGGATGACGGGCTCTTCTCGGCCCTGATCGAGTTGGAGGCCGAAGGAGATCGCCTCAGTGAGGAGGAGCTGATCTCCAACACGATCCTGCTCTACGCGGCCGGGTTCGAGACGACCTCCAACCTGATCGGCAACGGACTGCGCCTGCTGCTCACGAATCCCGCCGAGTTGGAGCTGCTCCGCACCGAACCACAACTCATGGAGTCAGCTGTCTGGGAGATGCTGCGCCACGACTCCCCGGTTCAGCTCAACGTGCGAGCTGTGCTGGAGGAGACCGAGGTGCTCGGTGAGCGGCTGCCCCGTGGGGCAGGGTTCCTGGTGCTCCAGGGGAGCGGGAACCATGACGAGAATGTCTATGAAGATCCCTCGAGGTTCGACATCGCACGCTTCGCGGGCGGATCCGAGGGCGCAGCAACACCTCTCAGCTTCGGATGGGGTGCCCACCACTGCCTCGGAGCACACCTGGCGAGGGCCGAGGGCGAGATCGTCTTCGGTGGCATCCTGGACCGGTTCTCCGATATCGGCCTCGACCAGACGGTTCTCCGAGGTGCCGATGGAACGACGAACGGACCACGGTTCCGTCCCAGCTTCACGCTCCGGGGACTCGAGTCGCTCCCGGTGACCGTCGAACGTCGCTGAGCCATCGGGGGCCGTGCGCCGGACCCAGGCAGGAGAGCCAGACACGAGACCCAGGCACGAGAGCCAGAACATGGGCCCGGGAGTACGAGTCCGCGGCACCCCGACTCAACGCGTCAGCAGTGCCTCTCCGCTCCAACCCGCCGCCGACCACCCGGGAGAGATCACGGGTGCGGTGATGAGCGGTGCGGTGGATCCACCCGTACTGCCCAGTACGGGTTCCACCTCCCAGAGGAGCGCGGGGTTCTCACCGTGCCAACGTAGGGCGAACGAGACCCGTCCCCAGACACTCGGGAACCGGTGTGCCTCGATCGTGCGCCCCGACCACTCGGGAACCCACCGCCCCATCAGTGCGGCGCCGGAGTGTTCGTCGGCGACCACGGCATCGACGAGTGCCACGCGCAGCGCAGCCACCTCGACCGGATCGAACCCGCTGCCGGTCCGCGCTCCGGACCCGGCCACCGATTCGTGGTCGGCTCGGGGATCGGGATCCACGGACCCCGGCAACTCCCTCGCAAGGCCGGCGATCAGGGCCTCCGTGGTCCGATCCGATCCGAGTCGCTCAGCTGGCGAATCCGATCGGGAGCCATCGAGTTGCTCGGCGAGCGACAGCGCCCAGTTGGCGACATCGGGCTGGCCAACACCGCTGAGGGCCACCCCGAGCCTGCGCAGGGCTGCTGGCGGGGCGCCGGTGCCGGAGCGTTCGACCCAGCGCAGCGCCTTGGCCACCGGGCCGACGACAGCCATGGCGATCTCCTCGTCAGGACCCCCCGAACCGGAGGCGGTCGTGGGTGCGGTCATGTGACCGAGTGCGGGAGCTGCGACCCACAGAAGCGCCCGGGTGGCGTCGGAGCCGTCGGGTAGTTCGACCTTGCCGGAGAACCTCTGTGCCGACCGAAGTGCGTCCCAGACAGCGGCGTGGATCTCCGCTGCAGGGATCGACGAGAGGCCGCGAGCCAGTTGCGATGCGGTCTCGGCGCGAGCTGCTCGACCGGTGTCCGAGCTCGGATCGAGCAGCCGGGTGAACTCTG
The DNA here is from genome assembly GCA_023957995.1 of Microthrixaceae bacterium. Classification (GTDB taxonomy): domain Bacteria; phylum Actinomycetota; class Acidimicrobiia; order Acidimicrobiales; family Microtrichaceae; genus JAMLGJ01. The sequence continues at coordinate 203,386 of JAMLGK010000004.1, forward strand.
ACGGCGCCGCCACGCGAAGAACGTGAGCAGACCAGGCGAGGAAGTCCGAGGCCTGCGGCACCGTCCACTCGAGGGATGGATCCTCCGCTCCGTGGGCCGACCATCCCCCGACCACCGATGACAGTGCAGGGACACGGCGAAACTCTTCTGCAGGAGCGACGGGTGCACGCCTGAGGCCCAGACGCCGCCCGCGGCGCACCGGTTCCTTCTGGGCGACCGAGGCTCCCATCGTCGCCCTGTGGGCCAACGGGAACACGAACGCCACCTCCAGCGCTCCGCTCGTACCGCTGGTCCAGCGACGAGGCTCATCCGTGATCGCTGCGGGCGCGACAGGTTCGTCCCGACCGGCCGCGAGGTCCTTCGCCACCTCGGCAGGAGACCCCTGCACGACCCTCGCTGGGAGGCGGTCGGTCTCGACGACGTCGCGTCCGTCCACCACGATCCTGCAACCGCCGTATGGGGTAGCGGACATCTCGACCGAGCCGATGTGCCCCGTGCCGTCGAGTGCGTACGGTCGCACCACGAGTGCAACGGCCACCGGAACCGCGGAATCGTTCTCCAGCTCCACGATCGCTGCATCACGCGACCGGCCGGCCAGTTCCACCCTTGCTCCACCACACCTGTGCTGCACCGTGCCACCGGGCACGCGCATCGTGGTCGAGAGGACCGGGGACGACTCGATGGAACCCTGCTGCAGTGATGCCTCCATCGATGGGTGGTGCCAGCGATCCTCGGCTCCGACCCACCAGTCCAGGCTCCAGTGCCTGCCGGGCAACGACACCAGACCTGCGGGGTCGACGTCGGCCAGAATCCCCGAATCGACGGTTCCGGTCGGAACCCAACGTCGCAACGGCGCGTCGGGCGCCCCCCTGCGGAGCGACCAGGGAACCGGGGCGACCGGCGTGCGACGCCTCGGCAACCGAACCGGGGAACCCTCTTCGGTGTCGGTGGTGGCTGTTGCGCTGCTGGGGTCCTCGCCGGGAGACGTGGGCATGGCCCGAAATCTACGACAGCGAAGCCCGGCCAACCCCACCCGGGCTGTCGCGCTGCCGCACCCGACAGCGCAGTCCCCGGCAAACCTCGACGCCGGTCATGGAACGGGGCCTAGCGGTACTCGAGGGTCGGGTGTTCCACCCCGCCGGCCTGGCGACGGATCAGGCCCCGGTAGGCCTCGGTCGCGGTCGAATCCCCCTGGCAGACCTCGTAGACCTCAGACGCGATCGGCATGTCGACGTCGTGTTCCCGGGCGAGCTCCATCACCACCTTGGAGGTCTTCACGCCCTCGGCGACCATGTTCATCTCCGCTATCACCTCGTCGATGGTCCGGCCGCGGCCGAGCTGTTCCCCGACGAATCGATTCCGCGACTGGGTGGACATGCAGGTGGCCATCAGGTCACCCATGCCCGCCAGTCCCGAGAAGGTCGCGAACTGGCCGCCCATCGCCTCGCCGAGGGTGGAGATCTCTGCGAGACCACGGGTGATGACGGCGGCCTTGGTGTTGTCGCCGGCGCCGAGACCATCGGCCATCCCAGCGGCGATGGCCACCACGTTCTTGAGTGCGCCGGCCACCTCGCAACCGATCACATCGCTGTTCACATAGACCCGGAACAGCCGCTGGTGGAATATCTGCTGGAGGTGCTGGGCCACCACGTAGTCCTGGGTGGCGATGACGGCCGCCGCGGCATCGCCGGCGAGGATCTCCTTGGCCAGGTTGGGTCCGGTCAACACTGCTGCCGGGTGGCCGGGGAGCACCTGGTTGATCACCTCGGTCATCCGCAGCCGGGTGCCCTGTTCGAGACCCTTGGTGAGCGAGAGCACCGGCACCCAGGCACGGACGTGCGGAGCGACCTGTTCGAGCGCGGAGCGGAATCCCTGGGAGGGAACACCCATCACGATCACGTCCGCGCCGCGAACCGCCTCTCGGAGGTCGTCGGTGGCCCACAGATCGTCGTGCAGCTTGTAGCCGGGCAGGTAGCGGTCATTGGTGTGGTGTTCGTTGATCTCCTCGGCCAGATCGCTACGTCTGGCCCACAACACCGTCGGAACGGTGTGAGCCGCCAGATGGGCCACCGTCGTGCCCCATGATCCTCCGCCGATGACCGCAACCCTGATGTGCATTCGGTCACACTAGGACCAACGGAGGTCCCGGTGTGGGGAGCCCTCGGATGCTCCCGTAAGCTCGCCGGATGGTCCCGTCGGATGCTGCAGTGGTCCTCGTACCACTCAAGTCCTTCGGGTCGGCCAAGTCCCGGCTGGGCGACTTGCTCGACCCCGCACAACGCAGCGCACTCGTCCGCTCGATGGCCGAGGTCGTCCTGTCCGCGGCCAGCCCGCTGCGGACCGTGGTGGTCTGTGATGACGACGAGGTCGCGGACTTCGCCCGGAATCTGGGCGCCGCAGTCGTGTCCACTCCGCCGGATGGGCTCAACGAGTCCCTCCAGACGGCGGTCGAACGGGCCGCCGCTGCGGGCGTGCGCAGAGTGATGGTGGTGCCCGGTGACCTCCCGTTCGCAAGCGACCTGGCCCGGTTCGCCGATCCGGCCGATGACGGTGTGCTGATGGTGGCAGACCGCCACGGAGAGGGGACGAACCTGCTGTCGTTCGCTCCGGCCAGCGGCTTCCGGTTGCAGTACGGGCCGGGCTCCTTCGATGCGCACTCGGTCGAGGCACGGCGCCTCGGACTGGCCCTCCGGGTGGTCGAGGACGAGGCGATCGCGTGGGATGTCGACGAACCGGAGGACCTGTCTCCACCCACCTCGCTCGGTTCTCTTCCCGAATGGCTCCCCGACGTCGAGACGTGCCGCCACCCGTGAGCGGTGAACCGAAGGCGGTTGCCGCACCCTCGGGGCCGGGACTGGAAACCCCATCGAGTGCCCTGGTCGTGGCAGCGCATCCCGACGATGCCGAGTTCCAGTGCGGGGCGACGCTCGCCAAGTGGGCGCGCGATGGCGCACTCGTGCACCACCTCGTACTGACCGATGGCACCAAGGGCACCTGGGACCCGGATGTCGACCCCGGCGAGCTGCTGGAGCGCCGCCAGCACGAACAACGCCGTGCCGCCGAGACCCTCGGGGCCCGCGGAGAGGTCGTGTTCCTGGGCGAGGTCGACGGCGAGCTCCGCAACACCATCGAGAACCGGGCACGGGTCTCGGAGGTGATCCGCAGGTTGCGTCCCTCGGTGGTGCTCGGCCACGACCCCTGGAAGCGCTACCGCCTGCACCCGGACCACCACGCGGCCGGCCGACTGACCGTCGATGCGATCGTGGCAGCACGCGACCCGTTCTTCCACCGCGAGCAGCTCGATGCCGGACTCGTTCCCCACCGGCCGGACGCGTTGCTCCTGTTCGAACCCGACACGGTGAACCACCTCGAAGTGGTGGCACCGGCAGATGTCGAGACAAAGCTGGCCGCCCTCCTCGAACACCGCAGCCAACTCGAGACCACACACTTCTACCGACTGGGAGACCTCGAGGAGGGCCGGGCGATCGAGGAGTTCCGGACGCGCCAGATCTCGCTGCTCGAGCACGGGGACACCCCCGGGGGATCACTGGCCGAGACGTTCCACGTCATCATCGACCAGCTGTGACCGGTCGGGGCGACCAGTCACGAAGGACGCTCCCGGTCCCCCGTTGCCCGGGACCTGGTCGGCCCTGAAGTGGTTGTCCGGGACCTGGTTGTTTGGGACCTGGTTGGTTGCCCGCGACCTAGTTGCCCGGTTCCTCGGCAGCACCGGTGTCCACCGCTGAGGTGGTGGGCCCGGTCTCCGGGTCACCTTCGACGGGATTGTCGGTCAGGTCGGTTCCGGTAGGGCCGGTATCGGCAGCACCCGACGGGGTGTCCTCCACCGCCACTCCGCCCGGTGCGAACTCCCTCGGAGCGACCCGTGCGAGCACGGCACGTTCGATCGATTCGAGAAATCCCTCCGGCGACGGAGTGGGAGCCAGGTACTGGATCGCGATGATCACGTCACCGACGACCATCATCGACCAGTCCTGTACCCCGTTGGGTGACTGGAACCGACGGTCCACGTGGTCGGTCACCGGTGGGTCGCGTTCGATGTCGGTGGAGACGACCTTGATCCGTTCGTCACCGTCGGTGCGGAAGAAGGTGTCACACTCCTCGAGACCGTCGGTCACCTGGCGGATGTACTCCTCGGCCGAACTCCACTTGTCGACCCTCAGGGCCTGCGAGATGATCCGCGCGCCGTTGGTCTCGTCACTCCACACGGTCGCCTCCCTGGCCGACAACGGCGTAGGGGTGTCGATCGGCTCGCCGCAGACGTCGGCGCCCAGGACACCGAAAGCGGCCAGTGCCGGATCACCGGGCACCCAGGCAGAACCGAGATCCTCCTGGGAGACCAGCGCGTCGGTGACCTCCACGGTTCCGGCCAACGACGCCTGGTCCAGCGAGATGGCCGACGAGGGTTCGTAGTCGACGTAGCGCAGCGGGAAACCTGCCGCGTAGCCGAGGGCCATACCCGACAACGCCACGATCGCCACCAGCAGAACGATGCGGGCGCTCTGGTTGCCGAGGCGCCGCATCCCCCGCTTCAAGGAGCCCTTGAGACCTGGTTCGCGCTCGGGCGGGCCCGGGGCCTCGCCTGCGTTCGCAGCATCCGGGAGGTCCACCCGGGTCTCGCCCTCACCCACCTTCTCGTTCACCGGTTCACTCACCGGTCGACTCCGAGCCCGAGAACCGGTCGGACCACACCGCCAGGTCCTCCGCCGGGATCTTGTCGAACAGCAACCCCGGGGCGACGAAGCTGTCACCGGAGCTCACCGAGGCTCTCACGGCCCCCACGAGGCTGGCATCGAGAGCGAACTTGTCCGGCCCCGCCTGTGGGAAGGCCGCAGCCAGTCGGGCTGCCGCTTCGGGCACGAACGGGCTCGAAGCGACCGAGTGGATACAGGCCACCTGCAACGCCGTGCGGAGCGTGGTGGCCGTGCGTTCACGATCGACCTTGACCGTTCTCCATGGCTCGCGTTCCTCGAGGTAGATGTTGCCCTCCGCCCAGAGTGCCCGCAGCGCTGCCGCCGCACGCCGGAACTGGAGCTCATCGAGTGCATCGGTGTAGTCCCGGAGGCGGGCACCCACCCGGGCCCACAGTTCGTCCTCGACCGATTCGTCCTCACCGCCGCTCGGGACCTCGTCGCCGAAGTGTCGGGTCACCTGCGTCGCGGTGCGGTTCACGAAGTTTCCGAACGTGCCCACCAGGTCCTTGTTGACGGCGTCGCCGAACAGGTCCCAGGTGAAGCTCGCGTCGTCCGATTCAGGCGCGTTGGCCATCAGATACCAACGCCAGCAGTCCGCCGGTGCGAGTTCGAGCGCGTCGGACATGAACACGCCGCGGCCCTCGGAGGTCGAGAACTTGCCGCCGTAGTAGGTCAGCCAGTTGAACGACTTGAGCCGATCCACGAGCTTCCAGTCCTCGCCCGAACCGATGATCGTGGCCGGGAACGACAGGGTGTGGAACGGAACGTTGTCCTTGCCCATGAACTGCGTGTAGGTGACGTCGTCGGCGCCCCGCTCGAGGCGCCACCAACGATCGAATGCCGCTTCCGCTGCGTCGCCGCTGTGGTTTGCGTCGGCCCATTCGCGGGTGGCTGCGAGGTAGCCGATCGGCGCATCGAACCACACGTACCAGACCTTGCCCGCCGCCTCGGGGAAATCGTCGGGATCAACCGGTATGCCCCAAGCCAGGTCGCGGGTGATCCCGCGGTCCTCGAGACCTTCGTCGAGCCACTTGTAGGCGATCGAACGGGTCAGCTGGGGCCAGTGGTCCTTGGTGTCGACCCACTCCCGGATCCGTTCTGCGAGCACCGACTGCAGCAGGAACACGTGCGCGGAATCCCGCTGCTCGATGGCTTCGGATCCCGAGAGCGCCGATCGTGGACGGATCAGTTGGGTCGGTTCCAACTGCTTGCCGCAGTTCTCGCACTGGTCGCCCCTGGCGCGCTCGTAGTCACAGTTCGGACACGTGCCCACCACGTAGCGGTCCGGAAGGAAGCGACCGTCGGCAATCGAGTACACCTGGGTGGTGGTGCGCACCTCGGTGAAGCCCTGCTCCTTGAGCTTCCTTGCGAAGTGGGCGGTGAGGTAGTGGTTCTGAGGGGCCGACGTGCGTCCGAAGTGGTCCCAGCTGAGCCCGAAGCGCTCACCCAGTTGCCGCTGCGTCTCGTGGTGGCGGGTGCAGTACTCCGCCACATCCATCCCCTCGGCATGTGCCCCGAGCTCTGCAGGGGTGCCGTGCTCGTCGGTCGCGCAGATAGCGAGGACTTCATGGCCTGCCGCCCGCAGGTAGCGCGCATAGACATCTGCAGGGAGCATCGAGCCGACGAGGTTCCCCAGATGTTTGACGCCGTTGATGTACGGCAGCGCGCTGGTTATCAGGTGACGTGCCACATTTGCCTTCTGGGAACGGACTCGAGTCCCAGAATCGTACCGGCATGGCGGAGCCCCACCCTGCCACCCCGCTGTGGTCCTCCGGCGCGGGCTCCGAAGCCCGGGCCGGCGACGTTGCCCGGTTGGCCCTTCACCCGCTCCGGGAATCCACGGCTGCCGCGATGGCGGCCGCTGTGGAAGCAGCTCGGGCTTCGTCGGGATAGCGGGTCCGGGGCCAGAAGAACCCGCGTAGACCATCCCCCCTGGTACGGGGCACCACGTGTGCGTGGAGGTGGGGCACCGATTGTGAGACCACGTTGTTCATGGCCACGAAGCTCCCCTGGCAACCGAGCGCGGCGGGAAGCGCGGCAGAGATGCGCTGCACCACCCCGAAGTAGGGACCGACCGCGTCGGGATGCAGGTCGGCGAGCGTCGCAACGTGATCGGTCGGAACCACCAGGGTGTGCCCCTCGAAGAGAGGCGATCTGTCGAGGAAGGCCACCACGGAACGGTTGCGGAACACCTCGTGGGCCGGTTCCGCACCGCTGGCTATCCCACAGAACACACAGCTCATGTGACACCCCCCGTGTCCGATCCGTTCATTCCTCGGAACCTCCCCGGTGTCACGCCCCACTCCTACCATGCCCCCATGGCGATCCCCGAGCCTGCGTCCGACAGCGACTCCGACAGCGACGCTCTCGATCACGCCGACAACCCGAACGCCCACAACCCGAACGCCCACAACCCAGACGCCGACACCCCGCAACTCGTCGGATTCGACATCGAGACCGACACCAGCACCGGAGGGCTCGATCCCACGACCTCGCGGGTGGTCGCGATAGCGCTGTCGGCACCTGACGGCGACGAGGTCTTCGTCGGCGACGAGCACGATCTGCTGGCATCGGTGGACCGCCGGATCTCGGAGCTCCCGAGCGGGCTGCTCGTAACCTGGAACGGAGCCGGCTTCGACCTGCCGTTCGTGGCACACCGCGCCGAGCTGCTCGGTGTCCCCATCGGTCTGGCCACCTCTGAGGAACCGCTGAGACGGAGCATGCGTGATCCCGACCGTCCGGCTGTGCGGGGCCGTTGGCACCGATTGGTCCACCTCGACGGCTACCAGCTCTACCGAGCAGATGTCGGACGCACCCTGGGCCTCTCCTGTGGCCTCAAGCCACTCGCCCGCCTCGCCGGCATGGAGCCGGTGGAACTCGACCGCACCCTGCTGCACCTCGAGAAGGCGGAGACGATCGCCGACTACGTTGCGTCCGACGCCCGCTTGGCGGCCCAACTGGTCCGGCGGCGTATGCCCAATGCCCTGTCGATCGCGGACTACGACCTCGGCACAACCCGAAGTACCACCGAGGGTTCACCCGGGTGACATGACGGGTTCAACTCCGAGCACCGACCGTGCGCGAGACTTGCTGTCCACAACGGGGGCTGCGACGAAGGCCCCCCGTCCTCCCCGGGAGATTGCGTGAGTGGTGTCACCTTCGACGAAGTGACCAAACGCTTCGGCGACACGACCGCCGTGGAGAACATGTCCCTCGAGGTCGCGGACGGCGAGTTCATGGTGCTCCTCGGGCCATCGGGTTGCGGCAAGTCCACGGCTCTGCGGATGATCGCAGGACTCGAGGAGGTGAGCGACGGAATGCTCTCCATCGGCAACCGGGTCGTCAACAACATCCCTCCCCGGGAGCGCGACATCGCAATGGTGTTCCAGAGCTATGCGCTGTACCCCCACATGTCGGTACGCAAGAACATCGAGTCACCGCTCGTGGCCAACCGGGCCAACCGCCTGCCGGCCGGCGAACGCTCCGAACGGATCGACGAGGCCGCCGAGGTGCTGGGGCTCACCGACTACCTGGACCGCAAGCCCGGTGAGCTCTCCGGAGGACAACGCCAACGCGTTGCCCTCGCCCGGGCGATCGTCCGCCGGCCCGAGGTCTTCCTGATGGACGAACCGCTGTCGAACCTCGACGCCAAGCTCCGCACACAGACCCGACTCGAACTCGTCGAGCTGCATCGGCGGCTCCGCACCACCTTCGTCTATGTCACCCACGACCAGGTCGAGGCCATGACGATGGCCGACCGGATTGCGATCATCAACGACGGCCATGTGCAACAGGTGGGCCGACCGCAGGAGGTCTACGACCGACCGGCCAACCTGTTCGTGGCGAGGTTCATCGGAAGCCCGCCGATGAACACCATCTCGGGCACGGTCGGCACCTCCGGTACCGGGGGCAACGTCGCCACCGAAGCCGGCGTCGTGGCCGTGGCCGAGCTGAGCGGATCCAGAGCCGGCGACGAGGTGGTGCTGGGTGTTCGTCCCGAGTACCTCAAACCGCGCGACCCGTCCAAGGATGACCCAGGGGCGGGCGGACTGCGCGCACGGGTCGAGAACATCGAGATGCTGGGCCACGAACGACACCTGCTGACCCGGGTCGGCAACGAGGTGATGGTGGCCCGTCTGGACCCCGCACTGCCGCCACCGTCGATCGGCGACGAGGTCGTGCTGGAAGCGGACGCCGCCAACGTGTACCTCTTCGACCCCTCCACCACCGAGAGGTTGGGGTCGGGCACCTCGACACCGACAGCAACCGTGGTGGCCGACGGGTGAGCATCACCGTCGAGAGTTCGCCGGACGGAGCGACCAAGCGAACCGGTCAACGGGTCCGGGAAGCGCTGTTGGGGTGGGCCTTCCTGCTGCCCGCGATGGCGATCTTCGTGACCTTCTTCTACTACCCGCTCTATCGCCTGATCGACATGTCGCTGCACCGGGAGAACCGCTTCGGTACCGCAGCTCCCTACGTCGGTCCCTCGCAGCTCGTCGACACGCTCTCGGGCAGTGACTTCCTCGAAGGGGTCAAACACTCGGGCCTCTACATGGTCTACACGGTTCCGCTCGGAATCCTGCTGGGCATCCTGTTGGCCGTCGCTGCCAACAGGCGCCTCAAGGGAATCCGTGTGTTCCAGACCATCTTCTCATCGACGGTGGCCACGTCGGTTGCTGTGGCGTCGGTGATCTTCTTCACCCTCGTGAACCCCGAGGTCGGCTACTTCAAGGACGTGTCCTGGCTGAGCCTCTCCAACCCCGACACCGCGCTGTTCTCGGTCAGCCTCTCGTCGGTCTGGCAGAACCTGGGGCTCACCTTCATCATCGTTCTCGCCTCCCTGCAGGCGATCCCGACCGAGGTCGAGGAGGCAGCGGCGCTCGACGGCTACGGACCGGTGCGACACTTCCTGCGGATCACGGTGCCGTTGATCAGCCCAGCCCTGATGTTCCTGGCCGTGGTCCTGGTCGTCGCCGCCCTGCAGGCCTACGCACAGATCGAGGTTCTCACCAACGGCGGGCCCGGCACCTCGACCCAGACGCTGTTGTTCAAGATCGCCGATCCACAGGGAATCCGTCCCCTGGGCATCCGGGCCTCCATGTCGATCGGCCTGTTCGCGTTGACCGCGATCGTGGCGGCGGGACAGTACGCACTGCTCTCCAAGCGGGTGCACTATGGCGACTGAATCCACGGTGACGGCCCCTCCGACCGCCGTTGAACGGCCCCGGCCACCCGGGAGCGGGCTGTCGATCGGCCTCGCGCGGGCCGGCTGGTACATCTCGCTCACGCTGCTCGCCGTGGTTGTTCTGTTCCCGATCTACATGCTGGTCATCCGGGCGATATCCGACCCGATCAGCTTCATCAACGCGGGCCAGCCACTCCACATCGTGTCGGCTCAGTGGGACGTGTTCTCGCGTGCCTGGTCCGATGCCGGCCTCGCCCGGGCAATGGGTGTCAGCGCCGTTGCGACCATCGTGATCATGGGCGCCCAGTTCATGACCTCGGTGCTGGGTGCCTACGCGTTCGCATTCCTGGAGTTCCCACTCAAGAAGCTCCTGTTCGCCATCGTGATCGGCACGCTCCTGTTGCCGATCGAGGTGACCCTCGTCGCCAACATCCAGACCGTCAGGAGCCTCGGCTGGCTCAACTCGGTTCAGGGGCTCACATTTCCCTTTCTCGCAACCGCACTCGGTATCTTCCTGATTCGCCAGGGATTCCTGGGGCTCCCCCGGGACCTGCGGGATGCGGCCACCCTCGACGGATTCGGCCACATCGGCTTCCTGTTCAAGGTGGCCATACCGCTCGCCAAGCCGGTGATCGGCTCGTTCCTGGTCATCTCGTTCCTGTCCGCATGGAACCAGTACGTATGGCCCCGCAATGCCACCACCGAAGGGGCCTGGCAGACGGTGCAGATAGCGCTCCGCACGCTCACGACCACGCGGGTCGACCAGATCAACCTCGCGTTCGCCGGTGCGATCATCGCCGCGCTGCCCCTCGTGCTGCTACTGATCTTCTTCCAACGCCAGATGGTTCGCGGCCTCACCGCCGGAGCCGTGAAAGGCTGACCGCAACCGCACCGGAGCCACCGACTGCCTCCGGCACACATTCTCCACACATGACCACCAAGAGGTGATGATGAAAACCAAGGCTCCTACAGACTCCGCCACCACGCGGTCGCGGCAACACACCCGAGGCCGCTGGTCATTCGTGCTGGCAGCACTGCTGGGAACCATCGCGTTGCTCGGTGCAGCCTGCGGAGGCGATGACGGCGGCGACAGCGGTGGCTCCGGCGGCGACGGTGGATCGGCATCCGCCGACGACTGTCCCGTCGACGCGCTGGACGACGCCGACGGCCCCGTCGAGATAACCCTCTGGCACGCAGTGGTCGGACTCACCGCACAGACGCTCGAGGAGTTCGCGGAGGAGTACAACGCCTCCCAGGACAAGGTGCAGGTGAAGGTGGAGTCCCAGGGCCAGAACTACGAGGAGCAGCAGAAGAAGTTCCAGGACTCGCTCCGCGACCCCGACACGCTGCCCAACATCTTGTTGGCCGAGGACACCAACACCCAGTTCATGGTCGACTCGGGCTCCGCCATACCCGCCGAGGCCTGCATAGAGGCCGATCCCGACGCAGGCGAGGTGTACGACCAGTTGATGCCGGCTGTGTCCAACGGTTACTCGGTCGAGGGAGTGCAGTGGCCCGCAGCATTCGGGGTGTCCACGCCGGTTCTCTACTACAACAAGACCCACTTCCAGGCAGCTGGCCTCGACCCGGAGAATCCCCCGACCAACCTCGAGGAGATCCGAGCTGCCTCCCAGGCCATTGCCGATGCCAAGGCTGCCGGAAAGATCGTGATGGCCGATGGCAACCCCGTACCCGACGGCCCTCCGTTCGTGTACCGCGCCGATGCATGGTGGTTGGAGAACCTCACCACCTCGGCCGGCCAGGCCCTGGTGAACAACAACAACGGGCGCGACGGCCTGGCCACCGAGTCCGAGCTGCTGAACGACGTCACCAGTGAATGGACCGGCTGGATGGACTCGATGTCCGCAGATGGTCTGCAGAAGACGGTGCCCTACACCGGCACCTTCGATGCATATCTGGCGATCGCCACTCAGAGCGCATCGTTGATGATCGAGACCTCCACCGCTTCCACCACCGTGGATGCGCTCATCGCCGGCACCCTCGACGCATCGGACATCGGCATGGACGAGACGTCGGACCTGTCCGGGCTCAAGTTCCCGGACCTCGAGATCGGTGTCGCGGAGCTTCCCGGAGTGGACAAGGCCGGCAGCGGCCAGATCGGCGGCAACGCCTGGTACCTCATCGGCGCCGGACAATCGGCCGAGGAAGTGGCTGCCACCTGGGACTACCTGAAGTGGATCAATCAGACCCCTCAGCAGGTCAAGTGGACCGAGCAGGGTTCCTACCTCCCTGTGTTCTCTGGCGCCGAAGAGGATCCCGGACTGCAGGAGTACTTCACCGACTCCCGACCCGGGATCTGGTTGGCCACATCGCTGGCGAGCCTGAAGAAGGTCGACCCGGAGTTCCCCGGGCCGGTGATCGGTCCCTACAAGGAGTTCCGCAACGCGGTCCGCACTGCACTCGAGGACAACCTGATCGGCGGTAGCCCGGCCACGGAGACCTTCGACAAGGCCAACACCGAGTTCCAGGCTGCTCTGGACACCTACAAGGCCGAGGTCGGCGGCTGACCGCCTCGGCCCCTCCCCCGCCCCACCCGTGGGCCGGAGATTCAGATGAGACCGAGGCGGCGTGACATGTCGCTGCGGAACCGGCGGTCGGGATCGAGTTTCTCCCTGATCTCCTGCCACTGGGCCAGACGCGGGTACATGACCGGGATCAGCTCGGGGCGCACCCTGCTGTCCTTCGCCAGGTAGATGCGACCACCGGCGGTCACCACCATCTCATCGAGTTCATCGAGCATGCTCTCGAGCCCGCTGGACACCGGCATGTCCAACGCCAGTGTCCAGCCCTCGAGCGGGAACGAGAGGTGCCCCTGGTTCGACGGGCCCATCCGCTTGAGGACTGCGAGGAACGACGATATCCCTGCCCCCGACAACTTCGACACGGCCCTGCGGATGGTTTCGGACTCCGAATCGGGCACCACGCACTGCCACTGCAGGAAACCGCGCTTGCCGTAGATCCGGTTCCACTCCGCGATCATGTCGAGCGGGTGGAAGAAGGCCTCGATGGACATGATCGCGTCACGACGCCTGGCGGGAGCCTTTCGGAACCACAGCTCGTTGAAGGCCCTGATACTGGCCCGGTTGAGCAGTCCTGAGGGCACCAGGTCGGGAGGCGACGGCAACTGCGTGGTCCTGAACTCCAGCGGCGCGGAGTGACCAGCCGCGCTCACCTCCTCGGCGGTCGCGAACCGCCCACGGTCGAGCACCGAACGACCCATCGAGGATCCACTGGAGACCAGGTCGATCCAGGCCACGGAGTAGTCGTAGCGATCATCGCCCTCGATCATCAGCGACATCACGTCGTCGAGGTCGTTGGCACGGTCGGTGTCCACCAGCAGGCGACTCGAGGTCACGGGCTTCATCCGGATCGTGGCATCGAGCACCACGCCGGTGAGGCCCATACCTCCCGCGGTGGCCCAGAAGGCCTCGGGGTTGCCGTCCGCCGAGATCTCACGCACATCGCCGTTGCCGTCGAGCATGCGGAACGACTCGACGTGGTCGCACCACGAACCCGCCTGATGATGGTTCTTGCCGTGGATGTCGGCCGCTATGGCGCCGCCCACCGTCACCATGCGGGTTCCGGGGGTCACCGGCACGAACAACCCGAGCGGGACCAGGCGTTCCATCAGCTCGTGCAGGCTCGTCCCGGCTCTGGCGGTCACGCGAGCTCCGCCGAGGTCGATGTCGGTTATGCCGGTGTTGGCCGGGCCGCTCAGTACCAGGCCGCCGGCGTTCTGGGCACAGTCGCCGTAGCCCCGACCGAGCCCCCTCGGGACCAACCCGCGATCGGTTGCCATGCCCAGGGCAGCAACGTGCTCCCCGGTGGTGCGGGGTGAGACGACCTCGCTCTCGCTCGGCGCTGTCCTACCCCACCCCGACAACAGCTCCGGGTGCAGAACGAGGTCTGTCGGTCGTGCCTCGGGCTCGGTCATGCGTACACACCGATCGCGATGCAGATCATCAGGAGCAGGCCCATCAGCTGCATCTGTCGGTCGTGCAGGATGACATCCTCGGGCGCTGAGCCCTTGCCCTGGTCCACCAGCAGTGCGTATCGCAGGATGGCGATGAGGAACGGGATGATCGACAACTGGGCCCAAGGGGTGTGCACCGTCGTCGTGACCTGTGCGGACGAGCCGGCCTCGACAGCCCAGAGGCAGTAGCTGATTATCGTGCCGGCAGCAGCGACCGTTCGCACGAAGCCGAGGTACTCCGGGCTGTACTCACCGAGGGTCGCTCGCAACGACGACGCCTTCTCACCCAGTTCCACCGATTCGGCATGCCGCTTGGCCGCTGCGATGAACAGGGATCCGAACAACGAGATGACCAGGAACCAGTCCGACACATCCACCCCGGCGGCGAAAGCACCGCCGAGCAGGCGGAGGATGAACCCCGCCGAGAGGATCACCAGGTCGATCACCACCACCCGCTTGAGCCAGAACGAATAGGTGGTGGTGAGCACGGCATAGCCGGCCACCACTCCGCCGAGCGCCCAGTTGGGATCGGATCCGATCCCACGGTTGAACAGAGCGAGCAGCACTCCGACCACGAAGAGCACCGCTGCGGTCACGATCGCTGCGGGGATCGGCACCACACCAGCAGCGATGGGCCTGAAGCGCTTCTTGGGGTGCTCTCGGTCCGACTGCACGTCGAGGATGTCGTTGAGCATGTAGGTGGCCGACGACACCATGCAGAAAGCCACGAATCCGATGAAGGTGACGCGCAAGTAGTAGAACGAGTCAGTGGGGTCGAGCACCCCCGCCGCGGCAGGCGCCACGAAGACCAGCACGTTCTTGGCCCACTGCTTCGGACGGGCCTCGCGCACCAGACCCCCGAGCAGGGAGCTCCCTGTGGCTGGATCTGGGGAGGTGGACTCCCGGGTCTTCTGGTCGGTCACGTCGCCATTCCCTCGGCCGGATGCTTCCCCCGAACGCAGCCAACTGTACCGGCGGGCCCCCGACAGTCGAAACGTTCCGACCTACCGCTGCGGTGCCCCGGGACGAACCCGCCGCAGTACTGCCCGAACCGCATCCGGGGCGCTGGAGACCTCGAGATGACCGTGTGCCGCACGCAGCAGCCGATCATTGACCGCCCTTCCCATGCCCGGCGGGTCGAGAGCCGAGACCAGCACCGCGTCGAACGCTGCACCGCGCGCTTCGCGATCGAGTTCCCGTAGCAACGAGTAGAGGGTCCGCGCTGCCTCCTGCGGTTCCGGGAGCTCGACACGACGAACCGTCACCCCCTGCTCCGACAGCGCCTGTTCCAGACCGTCGGCGGTCGAGGGGGAATCGGCGAGCAGCAGCGCCACATCAGGGGCGTAGTGCGACACGCCGGTGCCAGGTGATTGCACATCATCGGAATCCTGCGCCAGCACGTGGTCGGGCACCTCGAGGTGACCCTCACCCAACACCGCTCGGATCGCCTCGACCGGCACTGCTCCGGGCCGCAGCACGGTCGCACGGTCGCCTCTCATCGAGACGACCGTCGATTCGATTCCCAGCGCGGTCGGACCGCCATCGATCACCCACGGCACGCTCCGGCCCAGCTCGTCGACCACGTGGGCGGCCGTCGTGGGACTCACCCGGCCGAATCGATTCGCCGAAGGGGCCGCCACGGGCACACCCGCGGCCGAGATGAGCTCCAGCGCCGTCTCGTTGGCCGGACAGCGAAGCCCCAGCGTCGTCCCCTCCGACACCTCTGCCGCCACTTGCACGCGCCTACCGATCCTTGTCGAGCGGGGGACCACGACGGTGAGTGGTCCCGGCCAGAACTCCTCCACCAACGTGGCCACCACACCGTTTCGCGAACCCAGGTCACCCACCTCGGAGGCCATGGCGCTGCTGTCCACATGCACGATCAGCGGATCCGACGAGGGCCGGCCCTTGGCGGTGAACACCGAACGCACCGCCGCAGCGTTGGTTGCATCGGCTCCCAACCCGTAGACGGTCTCTGTCGGGAAGGCCACCAACTCGCCAGCGGTGAGCCGCGCCGCGCCGAAGTGGATCCCCTCGCGATCCGCAGCGAGGATCTGCATGGTTGGTCCTGTGCCCACCTCGGAACTCTCGCAGGCGGTGCGGGTGGGGACCAGATCACGGGTCGACCGGTTATGTTCGGCACCGTCGGATGCCGGAATCGCCGGATTCGCCGGAATCGCCCAGGAACGGAGTCCATCGGATGAGTGGTACCAAGCGTGTCGTGGTCATCGGGGGTGATGCAGCAGGAATGTCCGCGGCATCCCAACTGCGCCGCATGACCGCTGCTTCGGAGGTGGAGATCGTGGCGTTCGAACGAGGCCCCCGAACCTCCTACGCCGCGTGCGGGCTCCCATATCTGGTCGAGGACCTGGTCGGGTCGCCCGACGACCTGATCGCCCGAACGCCCGAACAGTTCGCAGAACGCGGCATCGACGCGCGGGTCCACCACGAAGTGCTGTCCATCGATGTGGACGATCGCACCGTGCTCGTTCGAAACCTCGCCGAAGGCACCGAGTCGGTCGAGGGATGGGACGAACTGGTCATCGCCACCGGCGGGTCCGGCGTGCGCCCACCGCTGCCCGGAATCGATTGCGCCGAGGTCCTCCAACTCCGCACGCTCGACGACGCTGCTGAGATGGACCGCCTGATCAACGCTGGAGCCACCTCCGCGGTTGTGGTCGGGGCGGGCTACATCGGCCTGGAGGTGACCGAGGCCCTGTGCGCGAGAGGTCTGGCCGTCACAACGATCGAGCTCGCAGACTCCGTGATGGCTGCAACGCTCGACGCGGACATCGCCGAACCGGTAGCGCAGGCGATGCGCTCCAAGGGCGTCGACCTGAGACTCGGCACCGGGGTCGAGACCTTCATCACAGCCGACGGCCACCTGACGGCGGTGAGCGCCGGCGGAGCGGAGATACCTTGCGATTTCGCGGTCCTCGGCCTGGGTGTGCGCCCCAACACCTCGGTAGCTGCCGAGGCGGGAGTCCCCGTCGGAGACACAGGGGGCATAGTTGTCGACGAACGCATGCACACGCCCATCGACGGCATCTGGGCAGCCGGGGACTGCGTCGAATCGAGCCACAGGATCACCGGTGACCGTCTGGTCGTGGCCCTCGGGACCCACGCCAACAAACAGGGACGGGTTCTGGGCATCAACCTCGCTGGCGGCGACGCCACGTTCCCCGGGGTGTTGGGCACCGCAATCACCAAGTTCGCCGAGCTCGAGATCGGCCGCACCGGCCTGAGCGAGCGCGAGGCGGATGCGGCCGGCATCCCGGTCATCACCAGCACCTCGTCATCGCGCACCCGGGCGGGCTACTACCCGGGAGCCGACGAGGTAACCACCAAGCTCACCGTTCGCCGCGACGATGGAACCCTCCTCGGGGCGCAGATCGTGGGCGGGTCAGGGGCGGGCAAACGAATCGACACCCTCGCTACGGCCATCTGGTGTTCGATGACCGTCGACGACCTGTCCATGGCCGACCTCTCCTATGCTCCGCCGTTCTCTCCGGTGCGGGATCCGGTTGTCCTCGCTGCCGGAGTAGCCGCACGCGAGTTGCGCGGAGCCACAGGTGGCTAGGGAAACACCGATCCGGCTCGAGTTCACGACCTCGGCGCCCGATGTGGATCACCTGCCCCCATCGGTCAGCGAGGTTGCCTTCGCCGGCCGCTCGAACGTGGGCAAGTCGTCGCTGATCAACGCCGTGGCCAACCGCAAGGACCTCGCACAGGTGTCCCGCACACCGGGACGCACCCGGCTGCTCAACGTGTTCACCCTCGGTGAGCAGCCGGTGGGCTCCGACGGAGCCGCACGCGTGGTGGACCTACCCGGCTACGGGTACGCAAACGTGCCGAAGCACGTGCGCGCCACGTGGGGGCCCATGATCGAGAACTACCTGCTGGACCGGGAACCCCTCCGGATGGTTCTGGTGCTCGTCGACGGCGAGGTGGGTCCGACGGCACTCGACCTGGGAATGCTCGACTGGGTCCGTCACAGCGGTATCCCACACAGCGTGATCGCCACCAAGCACGACAAGGTTCGTTCGGCCCAGCGTTCCAAGCGCAAGGCAGAGGTGGCATCGCGGTGCGAACTCGAACCACGCGATGTGCTGTGGGTCAGCGCCGCGAAGGGCGTGAACATCGATCAACTCCGATCGAGAATGCGCTCCTGGCTCCTCGACTAGCACTACGACCGAGCGACCTCAGCCGGCCCGTGGTCCGCCGCTGCGCCGGTCAGGCTGCAGAGGTGAACACGATCTCCGTGGTCGGCTCGGTCGAGCCCCCAACGGGTTCGATGGTGATGTTCCAGCTCTCGACATCCGACAGGTCGGCATCCACGGGTATGGCGACCGTGCCATCCTCGCCCGGGGTGAACACACCCGCAGGTTCCATTCCGGCCGGCGTCTCACCCCACAGCTGGTAGACGTGGGTCTCGTCGGTTCCGTGCACGTGGTCCCCCACCACGACCGTCGCGTTGTGCGTATCGGAGTGGACCACAGCCAGGTCGGTGCCTTCGCGCGCCACGTCATCGGAGTGGAGGGCAACCATCACCGCATCGGGTGCATCCACGACGGCGGCCACCTCGGCATCGGGACCATCCCCGTTGGTTCCCGAGATGACGAGCCCCACCGCGGCCAGTGCCACCACGAACACGACGGCGGCGGCCGCCAGCAGGGGCCAACGGTCGCGTTCGGCGCGGGCAGCACCGCCTCCCGGGGCGGGCGCGGACTCGACGGTCCGTGTCGGGACGGATTCCCGGGCAACGGGATTGGGAGCTGCCCGACCCGACACCTGCGGTGTGCGGGTGATCGCCTCGAGTGTGGCCCCCTTGAGAGCCGCCGGGGGCGACGCGTCGGCGTCCACCAGTGCGCCGGCAACCTCGGAGAAGCCCGACAGCTCCTCCAGGCAACTGGGACAACCGTCGAGATGGGCCTCGAAACGACGGCGTTCGAGTTCGTCCAGGGCGTCGAGCGCGTAGGCGGCGACCAGGTCGTGCGTGTCTTCAGACATGATCCACCTCCATCACTTTTCGCAGACGGGTCAACCCGTCACGGATGCGTGTCTTGACCGTACCTTCGGGAGTATCGAGCATTTCGGCAACCTCCCGATAGGTGTGTCCGCCGAAGTAGGCGAGTTCGATCGCCTCCCGTTGCGCCTCCGAGAGCCCGGCCAACGCGTTGACGACGAGTCCTCGCTGCTCCGCTGCCTGCACGAGCTCGGATGGCTCCTCGGCCACCGGCGTGCGATCCGGACGGATGTCCGCCTCTGCCTGTTCGCGCACTCGGGAAGCCTGCGACGACCGCACCCGGTCGACCGCCTTTCGGTGCGCCAGGGTCGCAGCCCAGGCGCGCACCGATCCCCGCTCCGGGTCGAACCGGGCTGCCAGCCGCCAGATGTCGACCATGACCTCCTGGGTCACCTCTTCTGATTGGGCCTGGTCGCGCAGGACTGCCAGGACGATGGAGTGCACCTTCGAGATCAGCAGGTCGTACAGAAGGGAGAAGGCATCGCGGTCGCCACCGGCCACCGAGATCAGGAGCGCGGCCTCCTCACCTGGCTCGGCCGCACCCCGAGGGCGCTGAGCAGGGGTCGACCGATCGCTCTCCAAGACGACCATGTTTGCATCTGAGGACAACCGGAGCACGGTCGGTCCGTGGCTGGACGCACCTCTGGCGACCACAGGGCAGCGGCGACGCCGGACCGCAGACTCCGCCAGCAGGAACCCCGAGCGGCGGCACCATGGGTGGCCGCGGTGCACACGGACGCGGGGGGACAGATCCATGCCCACCGTGCCGTCGACCACTGCTGTGTGTTCCACACCGATTGTTCGGAGCCGACGCGCCGCCGGATTGCCGCATTTCCCGGGCCGATCGGCCGATGAGTCCGATCCCACCACCACCGAGGCCGATCTGGTCGACACGCTCAACAGTGAGGGTCCCTTCACGATCTTCGCTCCTGCCAACAGCGCGTTCGAGGCACCTGCTCCTACAGGGGCGGGTCCCGTTCGCGTGTGGGAACATCTGCCATGGCCGAACTCGAACATCTCTACGAGGACTGGGACCGAGCTCTTGCAGTGGTGGCCCATCCCGACGACATGGAGTACGGGGCTGCGAGTGCAGTGGCCCGGTGGACGGCTTCGGGCAAATCCGTGTCGTACCTGCTGATCACAGACGGCGAGGCCGGAATCTCCGACCTCCCACCTGATCAGGTCGCTCCGCTGCGGCGCGAGGAACAGCGGCGATCATGTGAGATCGTCGGTGTCGACCAACTCGAGTTCCTCGGCCTGCCCGATGGACTGTTGGAGGAGGGCCTCGAACTGCGCCGAGAGATAGCTGCGGCGATCCGGAGGCACCGCCCCGAGGTGCTCCTCGGAATCAACCACCGCGACGGTTGGGGTGGGCCGAGCTGGAACCACGTGGATCACCGGGTCGTGGGACGCTGCCTGCTCGATGCCGCCCGCGACGCCGCCAACCCGTGGGTGTTCACCGACCTCGACCTCGAGCCCTGGGATGGCGTGCGCTGGGCGGCCTTCGGTGGCTCTCCGGAGCCGACCCATGGCGTCGACGTGGGTGACTTCCTCGACAGGGGTATCGAGTCCCTCGCGGCGCATTCCGTGTATCTGGAACACCTCGGTGGCGACATGGCCGATCCGGGGACCTTTCTGAGGCGCAACGCGAAATCAGCGGGGCACCGCCTCGGCGTGGAGTACGCGGCGACCTTCGAACTGTTCTACCTCTGAGCGCCGGCCCGCGGGAACCTCCCGTGACATCGCCTCAGGTGGTCGAACGGGCCGTTTCGTCGTAGTCGAGATCGACCGCCGCCCCCGCGAACTGGGCGTTGTAGAGCCGCGCATAGGCACCGTTGCGTTCGAGCAGTGACTCGTGGTCCCCCTGTTCGACGATGCGACCGTCCTCCATCACCAAGATGGTGTCGGCATCGCGGATCGTCGACAGCCTGTGGGCGATCACGAAGCTGGTCCGCTCCGAACGCAGAGCCGCCATTGCATCCTGGATCAACACCTCGGTCCGGGTGTCCACAGAACTGGTGGCCTCGTCGAGGATGAGGATCGCTGGATCCGCCAGGAATGCGCGGGCGATCGTGATGAGCTGGCGCTCACCGGTCGAGACGTTGCCACCCTCGTCGTCGATGACCGTGGAGTAGCCCTCTGGGAGTGAACGGACGAAGCGGTCCACATAGGTTGCGCGTGCGGCTTGGAGAACCTCGCTCTCAGATGCACCCGGGCGCCCGTACTCGATGTTCTCCGCGATCGTGCCCCCGAAGAGCCACGTGTCCTGGAGGACCATTCCCATCCGGGAACGCACCTCCGAGCGCTTCATGGTCGCTATGTCCACCCCGTCGAGGAGGATCTGGCCCTCGTCGAGGTCGTAGAACCGCATGATCAGGTTGACCAGGGTGGTCTTGCCCGCGCCCGTGGGCCCGACTATCGCAACGGTCTCCCCAGGCTCCGCCACCAGTGAGAGGTCCTTGATCAACGGCTTGTCGGGGTCGTAGGAGAAGCTCACATCGACGAACTCGACACGACCGGCGACCCTCTCCAGGGTGGCCGCTGCTTCGGGGTCGGGTGGCTCCTCGTCGACATCGAGGATGTGGAACACACGCTCCAGGGAGGCGATGCCCGACTGCATCACGTTGATCATGGATGCAACCTGGGTGAGGGGCTGTGTGAACTGCCTCGAGTACTGGATGAACGCCTGGACGTCGCCGATCGACATCGCTCCCGAGGCCACCCGGAGCCCACCGACCACCGCGATGATGACGAAGTTCAGGTTGCCCACGAACATCATCAGCGGCTGGATGATCCCCGAGATGAACTGTGCACGGAAGCTGGCCTGGAACAACTCCTCGTTGACCTCGTCGAAACGGTCCTCGGACGCCTGCTGGTGCCCGTACACCTTCACCAGATCGTGACCGCTGAAGGCCTCCTCCACATGGGCGTTCAGGGCCCCCGTGTGGGTCCACTGCTGTATGAACCGGGGCTTCGAGCGCGCCGTCACGAAGCGCACCAGGCCCAGTGCGAGCGGGATGCTCACCAGCGCCACCAGAGCCAGCAGCGGGGAGATGGTGAACATCATCACCACCACCCCGACGATCGTGAGCGAGGAGGTCAGCATCTGGCCGAGCGTCTGCTGCATGCTCTGGGCCACGTTGTCGATGTCGTTGGTCACCCTGCTGAGCAGGTCTCCCCGAGCCTTTCGATCCACATAGGCCAACGGGAGTCGGTTGATCTTGTCCTCGACGTCGGCCCGCAACCTGCACATGGTGCGCTGCACGACCCCTGCGAGCAGGTAGTTCTGCGTGAACGCCAGCAGCCCGCCGCACACGTAGAGGCCGAGCGCTCCGAGCAACACGTTGCGCAGCCGGGTGAAGTCGATCCCACCACTGGAGATGCCGTCGACGATCGTGTCGGTTGCGGCTCCCAGGACCTTGGGGCCGAGCACCAACAGGGTCACGCTGACCAGGGCGAAGACCACCACCGAGATCGCTCTCGATCGCTCCGGGCTCATCAGGCCGGCCATCCGCCGGACCGAGCCCCGTAGGTCCTTCGGCTTCTCTGCGGGGACCCCCGCGCCGAGCATCCGTCCGGCACCGGCAGTGGCCGAGCTGCGCGACTCCGCCGCTGCCTTGCGGGTCTCGTCACCGGACGGGCCGGGAGCGGCGGCGTGGTCCGGGCCCGGGCCCTTGCCGTTCCCCGGGTTCATGCTGCTGCCTCAACGCGCTGGGAGGCGACGATCTCGGCATAGGTGGGACACGACGACACGAGCTCCTCGTGGGTTCCGATCCCCACCGCCTCTCCGTCCTCGAGCACCAGGATCCGGTCGGCGTCGATGATCGTGCTCACCCGCTGGGCCACCACCAGCACGACCGCGTCGGAGACACGAGGAGCGAGGGCAGCTCTCAGACGTGCCTCGGTGGCGAGGTCCAACGCCGAGAAGGAATCGTCGAAGCAGTAGATGCCGGCATCGCGCACCAGTGCGCGCGCTATGGCCAGGCGTTGGCGCTGACCGCCCGACACATTGCGTCCACCCTGTGTGATCCGGGCCTCCAGACCACCGTCCATGGCGGCCACGAAATCAGCTGCCTGTGCGACCTCGAGGGCATCCCAGACACGCTCGTCGGTGGCATCGGGATCCCCGTAGCGGATGTTGGATGCGACCGTGCCCGTGAAGAGGAACGGGGTCTGGGGCACGAATCCGATCCGGCTCCAGAGCACCTCGGTGTCGATCTCGCGCACGTCGGTTCCGTCGATGAGGACCGATCCGCCGGTGACGTCGAACAACCTCGGAACCAGGTTCAACAGCGCGGACTTGCCCGAACCGGTGCTCCCGATGATCGCGACCGTCTCGCCGGGCTCCGCTGTGAGCCGGATGTCCTTGAGCACCGGCTCCTCCGCTCCGGGGTAGCCGAAGGTGGCGCCGCGGAACTCCAGTGAGGTGCGCCTCGGGAGGTCGGTGACCGGTCGTTCTGCGCTTCGCACCGACGAGGGTGTCTGCAGAACCTCCTGGATCCGCTCTCCCGACACCGCCGCTCTCGGTGCCATGACCGCCATGAAGGTGGCCATCATCACCGCCATGAGGATCTGGATCAGGTAGCTGAGAAACGCGATGAGCTGACCGACCTGCAGCTCCCCGCTGTCGATGCGTCCGGCTCCGAGCCAGATGGCCGCCACGCTCGACGCGTTGAGCACGAGCATGACCGTGGGAAACATGAAGGCCATCAACCGGCCGGCTGCCAGCGAGGTGTCGGTGAGATCGTCGTTGGCGCTGCCGAAACGAGCTCGTTCCTGGGGTTCCCGCACGAATGCCCGGACGACTCGGATCCCCATGAGCTGTTCCCGGAGGACCCTGTTGACCGAGTCCAGCCGCTCCTGCATGAGCCTGAACAACGGCACCATCCGCGACAGCACCAGACTCATCGCTCCCACCAGCACCGGAATGCTCACGAGCAGGATTCCCGAGAGTCCGACGTCCTGCTGCAGGGCCATGAAGATCCCACCGATGGCAGTGATCGGCGCCGTCACCATGAGCAGACACCCCATCAGAACGAGCATCTGAACCTGCTGTACGTCGTTGGTGACGCGGGTGATCAACGATGGCGCTCCCAACCTGGATACCTCGCGGGTGGAGAACCCCGTGACGGTGTGGAACAGGGCGCCACGAACGTTTCGACCGAACCCCATGGCGGTTCGCGAACCGTTGTACACCGCCCCCGCTGCCAGGAAGATCTGAACCACGGTGATGAGCAGCATCCAGCCGCCCATCCGCCAGATGTAGCCCGTGTCGCCGGTGGCTATGCCCTTGTCGATTATGTCGGCGTTGAGCGTCGGAAGCAGCAGGGTCGCCATGGTCTGACCCGCCTGCAGCACTGCGACCGCGACCAACCAGCCCTTGAAGGCTGCAAGGTGGGTCCGGAGCAGTGCGATCAGCAAGGCCCCAATGATGCACCGGTGATACTTCGACAGTCGAACCAGTAGGGTTTCCGTGCGAGATGTCACGGGTTCCACGAAGCTCTGGGATCACGTCCCGACCCGGCAACGGAGGATTCACCATGTCCGATCAGAAGACCCTGCTCGAATCACTCCCACAACCCATCGGGTTCGTGCTCGGAGGCGGCGGAAGCCTCGGCGCCCAGCAGGTGGGGATGCTGCAGGCACTGGGTGACCTCGGCATCCACGCCGACCTGGTGGTCGGGACGTCGATCGGGTCGGTCAACGGAGCCGTCGTCGCTGCAGACCCGATCGGCGCAGCAAGCCGTCTGTCGCACCTCTGGCTCGACCTCGACCCCGCCTCGGTCATGGGCAAGGGCATGTTCCGTCGCATCGTCCGACTGCTTCGGGGAGCGAACAGCATCTACGACACTCCCGAGGTCGCAGGCGTCGTCGCCGAACAGGTCGGTGACATCGACATCGCGGACCTGTCGCTCCCCTACGGCGCGATCGTGGTCGACGTGCGCGAAGGCGTTCCGACCCGACTGTCCTCAGGCCGTCTCGCCACTGCGATCGAAGCCAGCACTGCCATTCCGGGGGTGTTCCCGATGGTGCGGCGAAACCAACAACTTCTCTGCGATGGCGGCCTGATCACCAACGTGGCGGTCATGGACGCCCTCGAGATGGGAGCGCAGTCGTTGGTCGTGCTCGACTGCATGTTCGCCAGCCACCGCCTGGAGGTGCCCACACGACTGATGGACACCGCCCTGTGGACGGTCACCACGCAGCTGCGTCAACAGGTTCTGCGGGACCTCCCGCTGGCGGGTGAGAAGGTGCCGGTGCTCTATCTGCCCGGATCCCGACCGATCGATGCGAACCCACTCGACTTCAGGCACACCACGACTCTGATGCGCGACGCGTACGAGCACTCGCGAGCGTTCCTGGCCACGGTGTCGGTCAACGGACCCGGGGTCTACCAGGCCCGCCCCCGTGAGGAGTTCACCCCATCACAGAGTGATCGGACGCCGACACCGTCCACTGCGTGAGCGGTACCGGACCGAGGACAGGACCGTTGGGTTCCCACAGCGATCCCTCTCCATGGATCCCTGGCGATCGGTTCCCGGCCATC
>JAMLGK010000005.1 GCA_023957995.1 Microthrixaceae bacterium
TCGAGGAGTTGCAGGTCAGCGACCGACACCAGACCGACCGAGACGGCGTGGTCCACCAGGCGGCGTCGACGGTCCGCTGCCTGGGCACCCTCGACTCCACAGAGGCCCTGCACGCCAGCGCGGTCGAGCTTCACACACAGGTGGTCGAGTTTCCGGTTGTACTTCGACAACGACCAGCCCAACCGGTTCGCACAGACCGACCGGGCAGGTGGATCCACATCGCTGGCGTGCGGGTTCTCCAACCGGGTGGCCGCCAGGTCGACCAGTAGGAGGTGCTGCTCCTCGTTGAGGTCGACCACGCCCCAGTCCAACGTGCGGTGGCCTTCCTCCGCGGCGGCGTCGACGGGATCAGCGACCTCCTCCAGTGCGGCCTCGATCTCATAGCGGGTGCGTCCCGCCACGAAGGTCACTGCGAACTCCGCCATGGCCAACCCCACCGAGCGCCCCGGTGCCAACACCGCTGAACTGGGACCTGCGCGGTCCAACACGTTCAGGGTGGTGTGCGAACCCTCGTTGAACAGCAACCAGTGCCCGTCGCGGTAGTCGAACGCTCCGAGCACCCGGTGCATGTAGGGATTGTCGTCGATCACCAGGTCCGCAGTGCGGCCGAAGCTCAGACTGCCACCGGCGTCGACGACCCGTTCGTCGCCGCAGAAGTCGACATACAACCGTCCACCCATCTTCTCCCTCCCCAGGGTCGAATACGCCGACATGCTATTTCATGCAATTCCACCCGTCACGAGCCGCCCGCTTGCACGCGTGTGATTCACCCGGGCGCGGTGTGTTCGGGCAGGCTCTTGAGGTGGACGCCGAACAGAACGACCCCGTGCTCGAGCGCCGAGCGAAGCTGCTGAAGCTCACCGCGCTGGGCCAGCGAATCGGCTACAGCTGTTTCGGCCTGGCGATGGTGTTGTTCGTCGTGGCGCTTCTGACCCAGCTGCCCAGCTGGTTGGTCACCTCGATCGTGGTGCTGATGGTGGCCGGCTCGGTGGTGCTGCTACCGGCGATCATCCTTTCCTACGGCGCCAAGGCCGCCGACAAGGAAGACCGCGGAGAACCCTTCAGCTACTGACCCTCCGCCAGCTGGCCCTTGACCACGGGACAGTCTCCGACGGTGCTGCGCGTAGGCACGGTGCTGCGCGTAGGCACGGTCACAGCCGGGTGCGGCTCGGGCCCGGCGAAGCACCGTCCCAGTGAGCTGCGGCGACCCGCCACACATCATCGGTATCAACCGGTTCGACGTCGGCCGCCGCCGTTGAGATGTCCGTCGGGTCGACCGGCGTTGTCCGGCAGGGGGGCCGCGGTACCCGGCCGGCGAGCTCGACCGCCACACACACCTCTGCCGCGCCGGCATCCAGCTCGGCCGCGACCGACCAGGTCTCGCTACGCACCGCTGGAACCGTCCCGGTCGCGGCCCCGTCGTGATTGCCGTCGTCGCTCCCGGCGGAGGCCACACCGGGGGTGGAGCGATCGAGCAATGTGGCGGTTCTCTCCGTGGAGAACCACTGCCAGCCGTATCTGTGGAACCCTTCGCGGTCGGCCACCGCTGCGGTCGGCTCCGGCAGGGTCAGCGCGCCCCGCACATGGCCCGCCAGGGCGTCGTAACTGTCCGCACGCCGAAGGACCGCCGTCGCCGAAGTGGAATCGAGGTGCGACCACGACACGCCTTCGGGCAGGGAGATCGCGGTGGGGGCGAAGCGATGCCCACCGGCATGGCTGCTGCGCCAGACCCTCGCGCCACTCGTCGTCGGAGCCCGGTCCGAGCTGTCCGGCTGGCCGATCCCCGACAGTTGGCCGTACAACGCCGTACCGCTGCCGCCGCAACAGACATCACGGGTTCCGTGGGTGCAGAGCAACAGGTCCACCGTCGCCTCCGGCGGGTCATTGCGCATGCTCTCGAAGCCCGCGACGGCGTCCTCATCGGCCTCGATCAGCACCCGGCAGAGATCGGCCAAGGAGCCCGCACGGTCCTCGGGCAGGAGCCACTCACGACGCCTGAAAGGACCCGTTCGGCGCTCTTCTGCGACGGAACGCTCGTAGGAGATGACGGCGGTCCCGGGCCCGACCGGCACGACGCCCTGAGGACGCCAAACCCGGCCATCTGCACCCTCGATGGTCGCCGAGGGAGCCTGACAGAGCCCGCTGAACGGTGGGGCCTCGGATATGTCGCGTGGCCACGGCCCGGGGATCTCGACCACGAGCAGCGCGTCCCAACGGGGTGCGGTGCCGACCGGATCCACGCCCTGCGCCTCGTGCATCGGTGCGCACCGAAACGTCTTCTGAGCAGGGGTCACCGGATCCATCGACCTGAGGCTAGGCCACCCCGGAGCCGAGGGATTCCAGCGGTCGGTCGGCCCTTTGTTACCGTTCGGTAACCGGGATCGACCGCTGGGCAGCACCCACGGGAGCGCCCGCCAGCCACGAGATCCACCGCACTGAACACACCCACCGAACACACCGCCAGCCCCTTTCGGACCCACGATCGGGCAGAGGACCCCGACGATGCGACTACCTGCAGCCGAGCGACGAGAGCAACTGATCTCGACCGCCACCTCGGTGTTCGCGGAACAAGGTTTCCATGCCACTTCGATGAACGACGTGGCCGAGGCAGCGGGAGTGACCAAACCGGTTCTCTACCAGCACTTCTCGTCCAAGCGGGACCTGTTCGTGGAGTTGCTGACCGAGATCGGCAACCAGCTGCGTGACCGGATCGCCAAGGCGACCGCCGATGCGGTGGGTCCGCGCCAGCAGATAGAGCAGGGCTTCCGCGCCTACTTCGACTACGTCGGCGCCAACACCGATGCCTACCGCGTGCTCTTCGGTTCGGGTGCCCGCCGGGATCCGGAGTTCGCCTCGCTCACGCGGGTGGTCGAGGAGTCGATCGCCGAGGCGATCGCGGAGTTGATCGTGGTCGACGGCCGCCCGGCCGAGGACCGGGAACTGATAGCGCACACCATCGTCGGCATGACCGAAGCGGCCAGCCGGTACTGGCTCACGCACGACCGCACGCCGGACATCGACCAGCTCGCCGATTCGGTGGCCCGGCTCGCCTGGTCGGGCATGCGCGGCATCACCGGCTGAACGGGCAGTCCCGCCACACGCCCGCCGGTCGCCCACCGGCTCACATCCTCCTCGTCCTGATCCCACTTGTCCTGATCCCACTTGTCCTGATCCCAGCGCAGTGCCGACGCGGGCTGCCGGTAGTGTCGCTGCGGTGAGCGAACACAGCGATCCCCAGGACAGCTACGAGGTCATCGTCGAGATCCCCCAGGGGTCTCGCAACAAGTACGAGATCGACCACGACACCGGTGAGGTCTGGCTGGATCGGCACCTGTTCGCCGCGACTGTGTACCCCGCGGAGTACGGGTTCTTCCCCCACACCCTCGCCGAGGACGGCGACCCCCTCGATGCCCTCGTTCTGCTCGAGGACCCGACCTTCCCCGGGTGCCACATGAGGGCTCGACCCGTTGCAGTTCTCGAGATGTCCGATGAAGCCGGCCGGGACCTCAAGGTGTTGTGCGTGCCGGCAGGCGATCCTCGTTGGGACAAGATCGCAGACGTCGACGACGTGGATCCGTTCCTGTTGTCGGAGGTCCACCACTTCTTCCGGGTCTACAAGGACCTGGAACCCGGCAAGCAGAGCGAGATCGGCGATTGGGCGGGCCGAAGCGATGCCCTCGCCGCTATCGACGATGCCAGGAGCCGCTTCGAACGCGGGTCCTAGAGAACCCACACACCTGGATCGCTGTGTGTCAGCGAGGCAGTCGCGGCACGTCCACCTCGATCGCCAGTTCACGGATCCGCGACTCGCGTTCCACCACCGCCGCGTTCACGCGCAGATCCGCATCGGTGAGGTTTCGTCCGGTCAGGCTGCGGGGCCAGGCACGGTCATGGAGAACCGCCGACAGCTCGTTGGCATAGAGGTAGAGCATTCCGAGCAGGTAGGCCCAGGACAGCAGTCCGAGGACCACCACGAAGACTCCGTAGGTGTCGGAGGACTGCAACACGTAGCGGTTGACGAACCAGGTCCCCAGTAGTTGCAGCCCCAGCCAGGACACTCCGACGAAAGCCGCGCCGGGCAGCTGAGCGGTGAAGGGCACCTTGCGTACGCACAACAGCGCATGGAGCCCCAGATAGCAGAGAGAACCGGCGAGGAACGGCAACAGGTAGCCGGCCCCCCTCTGCAGCCCGGGCAGGTCCCTGTCGTTGAAGATCCACGTCGCCGCTCCCGAGAGCACCAGGCAGGCCCCGATGAGCACCGCTCCGGGTAGCGCCGTGAGGCGTCTGAGTATCCACGGTCGACGGTCGAACCGCGGCACCCCCCACACGTTGTTCAGTGCCTCCTGGAGCACCTCCAGCAGTCCCAGGCCTGCCCAGATCGACACCAGGACCGAACCGACGATCACCCACCAGCTTCCGCGCACCGTGGTGGCGCTGGAGCTGATCTCGTCGCCGATGACCGGCACCGCAGCGAGGGTCGACTCGATCAGGTCGTCACGCAGTTCGGGGTTGTTCGCCAACAGCAGCCCGACGACGTTCACGAATGCCAACAAGAGCGGGAAGATGGAGAAGAACCCCCGGTAGGACAGCATCATCGCCGACTGCCCACCGCGGTCCTCACCGTATTTCTTGGCCACGCCGTGGGCCAGGGCCAGGGGCGGCACGGCCCGTTGTATCGCATCGATTCGATCGGCCGTCCGATCGATCAGGTTGGGCTGTGCGGTGTCGTCCTCGGGCTCTCGGGGTCCATCCGTGTTGCCCGAACCGTCCGCGGTGACCACCGCTGCCGGATCATCCCCGCCCCCGGATCCGCCCGCAGATCCGGTCACGGTCGCCGCAGCAGCAGCCTCGGAGACCTCTGTGGCATCTGCATCCTCGGACAACGAACTCACCCGGCAAGTCTGTCCACAATCCGGGTCTGGATGGGTCATGGGGTGCCATCCGCACCTGTCGGCGGGCGGAACGGAGAACCAGCCGCGGCTCTCACCGTATGATCCCGCCATGACCGACCAAGGACTCGGCTCCGGATCCGACCACCCGGGGGCGCATCGTTCCGCTCCGCTCGACGAGATCGGCTGCTACCTGATGGCGGGAGCCGCTCCGGACCCCGCAGAGGTCATCGTCGAGGCGCGCCGGGCCGAGGAACTGGGCTTCGGAACCGCGTTCGTCTCCGAGCGGTTCAACGTCAAGGAGGCCATCGCGTGCAGTGGTGCCGCGGTGGCCGCCACCGATCGGATCCGTGTGGCAACCGCAGCCACCAACCACAACACCCGACATCCGCTGGTGACCGCCAGCGCAGCGATGACACTTCACCGCATGAGCGCAGGGCGGTTCACCCTCGGCCTGGGCAGGGGGATCGACCCCGTGTTCGACATGGCGGGGATCGAACACATCACGACCGCGCAGATGGAGGACTTCGTGGGCATCATGCGTCGGCTGTGGCGCGGCGAGATGGTGGCCGGCCACGACGGACCGGCGGGGAGTTGGCCCCTGCTCCACCTCGGGAGCCCGGGCGGCGGGGTGACCTTCGACGACCACATCCCGATGCTGCTGTGTGCTTTCGGACCACGGAGCCTCGCCCTGGCAGGCCGCTGCTTCGACCAGGTGGTCCTGCACACCTTCTTCACCGACGAGACCACCGAACGTGCGGTGAGGACCGTCCGCGACGCAGCCGAACGTGCGGGCCGCGATCCCGCCTCGGTGGAGGTGTGGGCCTGCCTGGCCACCGTCGGTGACCACCTCGACCCCGACGCACAGTTGCGCAAGACCGTTGGCCGCATGGCCACCTACCTGCAGGGCTACGGCGAGTTGATGGTGAGTACGAACCGGTGGGACCCGGCTCTGCTGGACCGCTTCCGCGATGACGTGACCGTCCGTAGCTTCCTGTCGGCCATCGATGCCACCGCCACCACCGAACAGCTCGAAGCGATCGCTGCAGCGGTGCCCGAGGAATGGTTGGCTCCGGCTGCAACCGGCAGCCCGCAGCGGTGCGCCGAGTCGGTCGCAGCCCAGTTCGACCTGGGTGTGGACGGCGTGATCATGCACGGATGCACCCCGGACGAGCTGGCCCCCGTGCGAGACGCCTACGCCGAGATCACCCTGGGAGGCCAAGATGTCTGAGAACCTGCCCGCTCTCGAAGACCTGCTCGCCGACCACGACATGTTGCTGGCCGCACTCGAGACACCCGCCTTGTGGTCACGCGAGGTCGCGGATGCCCTCCCGGACTCTCCGATCACCTCGGTCTCGGTTCGCCCGGTCGGCACAGGGCAGGTGGCTTCGTGCCTGAGGGTCGTACTGGACCATGGCGACGCGGCCACGCCGAACACCGCCGGGTCCACCACCTCGTTCGTGGTCAAGACCGGATCGCACGATCCGGTGAGTCGATCGGTGTCCGCTGCCCTGCGCCACGGCGAGATCGAAGTGGGCTTCTACACCCGGATGGCGCCCCACTGCTCCACCCGCACACCGGTGTGTCACCTGAGTGCGATCAACGCGAATGCCGACGACTTCGTGCTGGTCCTGGAGGACCTGGCAGCGCACCAACAGGCCGACCAGATCCGCGGCATGTCGCTGGAACACACCGAGCAGGCACTCGACCAGCTGGCTGCGCTGCACGCGCAGTGGTGGGGGACGGTCCCGTCAGGAACGAGCTCGTTCCTGACCGAGCGGGGTGATCCCACCGCTCACGCCGCACTGCTGGGGATGCTCCACGAAGGTTTCGCCCAGCGCTACGCCGGCATGCTCGACGCGGACGTGCTGGCGGTGGGCGAGCGGCTGATCGCAGCAGCCCCGGACTACCTGGTCAACCGACCCGGGCCCACCGCTGTCGTCCATGGCGACTTCCGACCCGACAACCTCCTGGTCCCGGCCGGAGGGCTCGACGATTCGGTGGCGGTGCTCGACTGGCAGACCGTCACCGTGGGTCCGGCCCTGGCCGATGTGTCGTACTTCCTCGGTGGGGCGCTGTTGCCCGAGCAGCGACGCGAACACGAACAGGAGCTGCTCGAGTCCTACAGATCCGCACTCGCTGCTCGCGGAGTGGAGCTGTCTGCGGCGGAGGTCTCCGAGGGGTACCGGCGTTACGCCCTGGACGGGCTCGTGATGGCGATCGGAGCATCCCAGGTGGTGGGGCAGACCGATCGCGGCGACGACATGTTCTGCGCAATGGCGCAGCGCTCGGCTCATCACGCGCTCGAATCCGGCACGTTCGAACTCCTGGGCACCTGAGACGGTCCGACGGGAGAGCGTCCGGTCGGCGCGCGTCAGATCTCAGAAGCCGGTCGGGCCACCTTCTCGCCGAACTCGGCGATCGCCTCAGCGGGATCGGGAGCCATGGCGAAGATGAACCCCGGCATCCCCATGCGGTGAACCCCCTTGGCGGCCATCTCCTCGACCGCAGCCAACGGGTCAGCACCCCAGAGCCCGGGATGGGTGTAGGTGACCTCGATCTCAGCGGGGTCACGATCCGCCTCGAGGGCGCTCTCGCGCATGATCCGGAGGAGTTCGTCGATGTCGCCCTCACCGGGGAAGAACCCATCACCCAGACGGCCCGCGCGGCGCGCCGCTGCCGGGCTGTGCCCCCCGATGTGGATCGGGACCCGCCCGTTGACCGGTTTGGGGTTCACCGACACACCGCTGAAGTTGGTGAACTCGCCCGAGTACTCGGCGTGATCATCTGCCCAGAGAGTGCGCATCACCTCTATGTACTCGTCCGTGCGGCGACCCCGTCCCTCGAACGGGATGCCCAGCGCCTCGAACTCCTCGCGGAGCCATCCGACTCCCACGCCGAGTTCCATCCGACCCTGGGACGCCTCGTCGAGCGTGGCCAGCTGCTTGGCCAGAACGAGCGGGTTGCGCTGGGGCAGGATCAGGATCCCGGTGGCCAGACGCAGACGTTCGGTGTGTGCTGCCACCCAGGTGAGCCAGATGAGCGGATCGGGCAATGGCGTGTCGGCTGCCATGGCCATCTTGCCCGAGGGGTCATAGGGGTACTTCGATTCGTAGCCGTCCGGGTAGACGACGTGTTCTACCGTCCAGACCGATTCGATGCCGGCCGCATCGGCGGCACGACCCATTTCGGCAGCCCCCTGCGGAGTGGCGAACCCGAGAGCGTTGGCGAAGAGCATCCCGATGTGCATGTGGCGACCGTAGCGCGACCGCTGCCCGGGAGCGCCGGGTTCAGTCCACCTTGCGTTCACCGGTGGCCAGGTCGACCTCCAGCTGGTGACCGGAGGCCTGGATGTCTATGCGGGTCTCGCCCACCTTCACGTCCGTGAACGGGTTCGAGAAACGCACGTCGTCATCAGGTTCGACCACCTCACCGTCGTGGCTCATGGTCCCGTCCGGTTCCACCGCCAGTGCCCCGGCTCCCGGTGAGTTGTAGAGCACCGAGAACGCACCCGGGAGTCCGTCGGGACCCGGTGCCGCCTGGGTGACGAGCGGGGTGGCCGCAAGCAGTGATTCCTGGAACGACTCGAAGTCGTCGTAGCGACCTTCGCCTTCTCCCAGGCTCCCTACCTCGACGACCCAGACGTTGTCGGCACCGCCCCGTGCCACGAGGTCGAACGGTTCGGTGAGCCCACCTGTGGGGGTGCCGTCGCTGTTGTGGTCGACCCATTCGGTCGGGCGGTTCGACCACAACCCGAGGTAGCGGTCGCCCTTTCGTGCGAACAGCCACGCGCCGTTGGCCTCCGGCGCAGCGGGGACCGTCACCTCGGGCGTACCGGTGGTTCCGCCGGCATCGGTGGTGGTCGACCCCGAATCCGGGTCCAGCCCTCCGGCGGGGACCTGAACAACCTCGTCGAAGACCTCGGTGGGCACATAGGCATGCGTCAGCGGCAGGTAGCCGAAGGCCTCCAACAGGCCCTCACCCGGAGACGCGTACGAGGGACGGTAGATCTGGATGGCGGCGGGTCCCACCTGATGGGACTGCGGTTGCACACCGCCATTCCAGTAGAGGTCGGCGTCGGGCCAGGCCTCGTTCTCCAGTGGAGCGTTCCCCGGGGAGGTGGTGAACGCGATTGCCCTCTCCCCCAACGTGGCCTGCCAGGCGTGGTACTGGTGGCCGAACTCCCCCGGGCGGTAGTCGATGGCCGACGAGAGCATCACACCATTGTCACGCCAGGTGCGGGTGTCGACCGCTGTGAGAAGACCGATGTTGATCAGCGAGGCGAAGGCCGAGGCGATCTCGACCGCTTGTTCGCGATCGCCACCGGTCACGTCCTGCACCGCCGAGAACTGACTGAACAGTTCGGTGTCCCAGAGGTCGTACTCGTCCGCGGTGTCCATGGTCAGCGGAACGGTCTGCCACGGGGTGAGCGCGTTGCGGTCCCACCAGAACGCCACCATGTCGGGATCGGTGTAGCTCAACCCGTCCCTGCGTTCGGGGTCCTCCTCCACCGGCTGGTGGGGATCGATCTCCACGCCCATGTGTTCGATGTCCTCGAAGGACTCGTCGTGGTGAGCCACCTCCCACAGAACCGCTGGCACCATGTAGCGCTGTGCCCGGGAGAACAGAACCGCTCCTGCATCGCCGGAGCGCGGTGGTTCGTCCGAGAGGCCGAACAGCACCTGGAGGGTGCCGAAGGTGTCCTGGGTGCCCGCACGCAGCTTGTCCTTGGCGTACGAACGACCGTGGGTCACCCCCAGGTTGGCGTGCACCTGGTGCATGGCCATGTCGAACAACAAGATGTCGAGGAGCGTCGTGGCACGCTCGACCACCTCGCTGTCCTGGGAGTACTCCACCAGCGTGAGCAGCGGCGTCAGGTCCTTCTGGTAGTAGACGTCGGAGTGCCATTCGGTGAATCCGTAGGTGGCCTTCTCGTCGATCCACTCGAGGATGAACTCCCTGCCCCTCTCCGCGTGATCCTCACCGGTCATGGTGTTGCCGTCGCCGTCGGGCACGTCGAACTCGGCGTCGGGGAACAACTCGCCGGCCAGCAGCTCGAGGGTGTGGAAGATGATGCGGTGGTTCTCGGACCAGTACCAGCGGTTGTCGATCACGTCCTCGGGGGTGGAATCGGTTTACCAGTACTTGAAACCCCGGATGCTCTCGTCGATTGCTCGGCTGACATCGCCCTGGATCTGGTCGGGATAGCCGAGGCGCAGGTTCATCAGGTACAGCAGATCGAAGTCCGCCGTGTCCTGGTAGTCACGGATCTTGTCGAAACTCGACTCGAAGTCCTCGAGGGACATCTCGTTGAGCCGCTCGAACGCGTCCTCGTCACCGCGGATCGCCATCTCGGCGATGGCGATCCAGTCGAGGGTGTTGGGATCCTCGACCGTCGAGGTGCTCGCCAGGTACTCCGCAGCCCGCTCCGAGTAGTCGACAAATCCGCGATCCACCTCTACCTCCTCCTCCACACCGCCGCCGTCGGATCCCTCACCGGAATCGTTCTGGAGGGTGCACGATGTGGCCAGCAGTGCCACCGCGAACACACAACACGACGCGCGCCGCACGATCGTGGGACCCGTGAGAGTCACGCGAAGCACGCCTCGAGGAACCTCTCGAACCCATCAGGATCTGTGGTGACCCGCAGGTGACCCGACTCGTCCCGGCCCACCGCCAGGGCGGGGCAGAAGAAGTCTCCGCTGCTGGTGAAGAAGTGTGGCGACCCGGTGACCCCCCGGGCAACGCCCTCGCGGTGCTCCTCGAGCACGATCTGGCGGTGCAGCTCGGAGTCCGCTGTGTCGAAGGGCACCGACCAACGCTTCGCCACAGCTTCGAGCACCTCGGGATCCGACACGTCGGTGTTGTGTTCGAACAGCAGATCCCGGAGTTCCAGGCTCACCGACTCACCCACTGCGACATCCACGGAGCCGGCGACCGATGCGAGCGCCATCGCCCCCAGGGAGCTGGAGGGAAAAGCGGTGCCGTCGAAGCCGTCGAAGTAGCCGCTGACCTGCTCGCAGATCTCGGCGACCTCCTCGGCGATGAACGAGCCGGACATCGGCTCACCGTTCACTATCTCGAGTGGCCAGGACCTGACCCGGAGGCGCACGTCCTGTCGTGCCCGCTCCTCACGGGACTCCACGAAACGCAGGAGACCGACATGGGTGAACGGGCAGCCGACGTCAGCGAATACCTCGATGTACTTCGCGGAGCCGACAGACATGACCACCAGTTTTAGCGGATCGATGGGCCCGGACCCTCGCGGCGGAGACAGCCCGGCGACGGGAGCTGTACGGTCCGGGCCGATTCGGGAGGGTTCGCCGATCCCGGCGGAGAACTACCGTTGGACGATGGCCGATGCCCCCACGAAGGCCGATTCGGTCGAACCGAACGGTATGCCCCGAGAGGACCCTGTACCCGGGAACGACCCTGCATCCGGGAACGACCCTGCACCGGCGAAGGCCCGCACCGCCCGGACCACGGCGGCAGGACGCGAGGCACTGGAGTTGCTGGGCCGGCTGGTCGAGTCGCTGCCGGGCGGCGGCGAGCCCCGCGAAGGCCAGCGCGAGATGACCTCCCTGGTGGCCGACGCACTTGCCTCCCACGGGCGGATCGCGGTCAAGGCCGGCACCGGTACCGGCAAGAGCCTGGCCCTGCTCGCAGCGATCGCCACCTCGGGTCGGCGCACGGTCGTGGCAACCGCGACCAAGGCCCTGCAGGACCAGTACGCCGACAAGGAGCTCCCTTTCGTCGCCGAGGTACACGACCTGTCGTGGGCGGTCCTCAAGGGACGGTCCAACTACGTCTGTCTGGCACGTCTGGAAGATGCACGACGACTGCTCTCGGGAGAACCGCCGCCCGAGGTCCAGGACGTCCTCTTCGAATCCCCCGAGGAGACCGTGAACGGCGGTCACGAGCCGGGCGACCTCGCCGATGACCAGGCCGACCGGGTGTCCTTGATCATGGACTGGGCCGACGAGACCGAAGCCGGCGACCTCTCCGAGCTGCCGTTCGAGCTCGACGGCCGCACCATTTCGTGGGTGGCCACCGGGCCCGATGGCTGTCCGGGCGCCGATCGCTGCGCCCAC
This sequence comes from Microthrixaceae bacterium, assembly GCA_023957995.1. Lineage (GTDB taxonomy): Bacteria > Actinomycetota > Acidimicrobiia > Acidimicrobiales > Microtrichaceae > JAMLGJ01. The sequence continues at coordinate 11,981 of JAMLGK010000005.1, forward strand.
GGCGAGGACTGCTTCGCCGAGCGGGCGATCGACACTGCACGGGCCGCCGAGGTGGTGCTCGTCAACACCAGCCTGCTGGGTGCCGACCTGTCGCTGGACGGCGCTCTCCTCGGCGACGCAGAGGCCTACGTGCTCGACGAAGCACACGAGGCCGAGGACATCCTGGCGTCGGCCTTCGGAGCAGAACTGCGCGGCGACCACCTCATGAACCTCGAGCGCAACCTGCGGGTCGGTGTGCCCGGTCGCGACGACCTGCGCTCCGAGCTCCGACGCACTGCAGCGGTGCTCGACCGGGTCCTGTCGGAACACACCGAGGAAGTGTTCCGCGACGGGTTCCCCGACGACGGCGACATCGCCGAGACCGTTGCCCGGGCCGTGACCGCGGTGGCGGAGGCCCAGGCAGAGGCCCGGGCAGAACTCCGATCGAAGGGACGAACTCCCGATAGCGAACGAGACCCGGCCGTGGCCCGCGCCGAAGCCGCGCGGCGCAACGCCGACCAGCTCGCCGAGACGCTCGATCGGCTCACCGCGGACGGCACCGCAGATGCCATCTGGGTGGAGGACCGCGGACCGACGGTCAAGCGCGTGCCGATCGACGTGGCCGAGCGCCTGCGCAGCGCCGCCTGGGGAGACACATCGGTCGTGCTCACCTCGGCGACGGTGTCCGAGGCCATGGTCTCGCGGCTCGGGATGGGTCCGAGAGGCCGCTTCACCGATGTCGGCAGCCCGTTCGACCACCGGGCGGCGGCGATGCTCTACGTCCCGCCGCTGTTGGGCGCGGCCCCGCCGCGCGACCGCACTCCCAACAACGACGACTGGTTCGAGGAGGCCTGGTCCGAGGCGGCCGAGGTGATCCGCGCAGCCGAGGGCCGCACCCTGTTCCTGTGCACCTCCATGCGCAATGCACGAGAGTTCGCGGCCCGTGCCCGGGAGGACCTCGACTGGCCTGTGCTGCTGCAGGGCGAGCTGCCCAAGCCGAAGCTGCTCGCAGAGTTCGCCGAGGACCACCACGCGGTGGCGGTCGGCACGATGGGGCTCTGGCAGGGCGTGGATGTGGCAGGACCGTCCCTGAGCTGTGTGATCGTCGACAAGTTGCCGTTCCCGCGGCCAGACGATCCCCTGTGGCAGGCACGTGCAGATGCCGCGCGCTCGAGGCTGGTGGCTTCCGGGGTATCGGAATCCGACGCGGGATACCGGGCGTTCCTGGAGGTGCAGGTCCCGAGGGCCGCGTCGCTGCTGGCCCAGGGCACCGGGCGTCTGATCCGCTCGGCCGACGACCGCGGCCTGGTCGTGGTGCTCGATCCCCGACTTGCCGAGAAGGCCTACCGAAAGCAGATCCTCGGCGAGCTACCACCGATGCGACGCACCCGCACCCGGTCCGAGGCCCTCGAACACCTGCGCGCCGGCCTGGACTGAGTGCAGCCAGCTGCGCGGGACCGGGCCGATGTCACGGCGCGCTCGTATGCTCTGTTCCGTGACCAAGCCCCGCGACGCGACCAAGCCCCGCTCAGGGTCCCGGCGACGGGGCGCCACCTCCACCACCGCTTTCGGAGCAGGTCGCCGCGAGGGTCACGACGCCTCAGCGTTCTACTCACGCTTCGCCCCACCGAAGATCTCCGACGACGAGACCGTGAACCGTCCCGGGGAAACCCTCGAGCAGCTCGGTCGGGGCAGGGTGTTCAACGGCTCCGGTGCCGAGATGTCCCAGCTCCCCGACAACAGCGTCGCACTGGTGGTCACCTCCCCTCCCTACTTCGTGGGCAAGGAGTACGAAGCCGCTGTGACGGGCAGCTCCGCTGCAGGGTCTGACCCAGCGCTGCCCACCACCTACCTCGACTACCTGGAGGTGCTGCGCGAGGTGTTCGCCGAGTGCACCCGGGTGCTCGAACCGGGCGGCCGGATTGCCGTCAACGTGGCCAACCTCGGCCGCAAGCCCTACCGAAGTCTCTCCGCTGACGTCGTCGACATCCTCGGCAACGATCTCGGCCTGTTGTTGCGCGGCGAGATCATCTGGGAGAAGTCCGAGACCTCATCGGGTTCCTGCGCCTGGGGCTCCTTCGCCAAGGCGTCCAACCCCGTTCTGCGAGACATGACCGAGCGGGTGGTCATCGCATCCAAGGGCCGTTTCTCGCGGGCGTTGAGCGCGGCCGAGCGGACCCGGCGCGGCCTGCCGGTGCAATCGACCCTCACCAACGACGAGTTCATGGAGGTCACCCGCGACGTCTGGCGAATCGATGCCGAATCCGCCCGCAGGGTCGGCCACCCCGCTCCCTTCCCGGTCGACCTGCCGCGCCGGTTGATCGACCTCTACACCTACTCGGGCGACATCGTGGTGGATCCGTTCAACGGTTCGGGCACGACCGTGGTGGCCGCCGCGCGCACCGGGCGCATCGGAGTGGGCTACGACCTCGATGCCGACTACGTGGCGCTCGCAGAGCAGCGGCTGGCACAGGAGCTCGAGCGCGTCGACGACCTCGAGGCGCTCTCGGAGTCGCTCGCAGACGCTGATCCCGATGTACGCCGGGCCGCCTGGTCGAAACTCGGAGACGACGATCGCGCCGAACACATCCACCGGCTGGCGGTCGACGGTGGCCGCAAGGTCCTCGACGTGGCCAGCGAGGTGCTCGTCGCAGCAGGGTTCGATGAACCCCGGCGTTCGGTGCGGGCACCGTCCGGTGCCCTCGATGCCGACCTGGCGATCCACACCGGTCCCGGCGGCAGGACCGACCCGGGGTCCGGCGAACCGTGGCTGGTGGAGGTAGGAGGCTCGTTCACGACCTCCAGGCCCGGGCTTCACCGAACCGACGCTGTATGGAGGCTTCTCGGGCGCTTGACCGCCATGCGATCCGACTCCGGCACGGGTCGACCACCACTGGTACTCACCCCTTGTCGCCCACCGTCGGGTTCGCCGGCCGACAAGGCACTGCGGGCTGCCGGCCCGGGGCTGGCCTTCGACGTGATCGAGCTTTTCGACCCCGATGATCTGGCCCGCCTCGCCACCTACGCCGCCGAGGGGGCCGACGCACGTCCTGTTGCAGGGTTCTGGACCGAAGCCGACCTGGACCGGGCCTGATCAGCTCCTCCTACGGATTCCTCCAGTCAGGTTCGCGGCGCCAGTTCCCCGCTGACCACCTTTGCCAGTAGCTCCTCCACCTGACCCACCGGCGGATTGACCAGCATGTGACCGGCCACCCCGATGGTCGGCACGGTCTCGTTGCCTCGGTCGGCTGCCCGCACCACGGCGGCGGCCTCCGGGTCGTCCCAGATGTTGTGGAACTCGACGGGGAGCTTGCGGCGCTTGACCAATCGCTTCAGCATCATGCAGAACGGGCACCCCGGCCGCCAGTAGAAGTCGACCACGACGTCGTTTCTCACTGCAGCGCTGCTCCCTGCAGAGTCTGGGCCGACGTCGCCGCTCTGCGGGGTTGACGCCTTCGGGGTGGAGTGCTTTGTCCGTCTGTTTCGCATCGATGCTTGGAACCCGTTCAGAGGCTCCGGTGTTCCCGGCGGGACATGATGTGGTCGTGGAGATCCCCATCGGCGGTCTGGTGCAACCTGGTTTCGAATCGCTGCGGGACGTCTTCCACGACAACTGGACCCCCGCCGGCTCGGACCCGGGCGAGCTGGGCGCTTCGCTGTGCGTCATCGTGGGAGGCCGTGTGGTGGTCGACCTGTGGGGCGGCTGGTGTGACCCACCCCGGGAGCACACCTGGCAGCGCGACACGCTGGTGAACGCGTACTCGGTGGGCAAGGGGCTCAGCGCAACCGCGGTGCTCGCTCTCGTGGACCGCGGGGTGCTCGACCTCGACGAACCGCTGGCACAGCACTGGCCCGGGTTCGCAGCGCACGGCAAGGGCGACCTCACACTTCGCGCCGCCCTCTCGCACCGCGCCGGTCTGCCGTGTGCCCGCAGGAAGGTGGAGGTGGCCGAGGCCTTCGACTTCCATGCCATGGCCGGAATCCTCGCGGGGACCGAGCCCTGGTGGTCCCCGGGTGAGGCCCACGGATATCACGTGAACACACTCGGCCATCTGATCGGTGAGCCCGCCTCGAGAGCAACCGGCCACGACTTCGATGTCGTGGTGCGCGACGAGGTCGCCCTTCGGTGCGGGGCCGACATCCATCTGGGGCTCCCCGCTGACCAGCACCATCGCCTGGCCGACATCCACTTCCCCCGCGCAGAGCTCTTCGATCCAACCGCCGCGGCACCCGTCGCCGGCCCGCCGACGGAACGGGCCGACTCCGGTGGCGCAGGGAGTGCTGCGGCCTCGGACACAGACCCACCAGAGCCCGACCTCTCGGAGATGCGCGCCGGTGCGTATTTCAATCCACCCGAGCTCTCGGGCATCGGAGCGGTCAACACCCCGGCATTCCGCAGCGCGGTGATCCCCTCGACCAACATGGCCTGCACGGCCGCCGGCGTGGCACGCGTCTACGCCTCACTCAGCGGTCAGCCGCCGGCCGACTCCGAACTCTCGCTGTCGTCAGGTCTGATCGCAGAGGCGACCACCACCCACAGCGAAGGGGACGACCTGGTACTCGGACGCCCGTCACGTTTCGGTCTGGGCTACATGCTGCACACGCCCGAGCGTCCGGTGGGGATCACCGAGGAGTCCTTCGGGCACTTCGGCCACGGTGGATCCCTCGGGTTCGCGGACCGCTCTGCCGGTGTGGGGTTCTGCTACCTGACCAACCGCCCCGGTGACCGATGGCAGATGCCACGAACCCGAAGGCTGATCTCCGAACTGGGCTCCCTGCTGGGCTGCTGAACACAGGTGCCACCGGGCACAGGTTGACAAGACCGCTGGTCCCGGCCCGCCGGTTGCCTACGCTGTGGGTTCCATGCGTCGCACCGCCGTAGTCGGTCTTGTCACAATCGGCCTGTTCTCATTGGGTTGCTCGAACGGGGACGACACCGATGCCCCAGCACCGGCAGGTGAACCCGAGCCCAGCACCACCACGATGGATTCAGAGACCACCACCACCGAACTCGACGACGGCGACGGCACCTTCACGGTTACCACCGAGACCTTCACCGACGACTCCCGGCCGACCTCCGAGTCCATCCCACAGCGGTCCCTGCCGACCGACATCTACGTGCCCGGAGGCGACGGACCATTCCCCCTGATCATGCACGCCCACGGCATGGACGGCACCTCTGCGAAGTTCTCCGAGCTGCTCTCGAAGTGGGCCGAGGCCGGCTACATCGTGGTCGCTCCCAACTTCCCTCGCACCAACGGCGACGCGGATCCAGCCCTGCGCGATGTGGGCGACTACCTGAACCAACCCGGCGACGTCACCTACGTGCTCGACCAGGTGCTGGCCATGAACGAACCCGGTGGGGCCCTCGAGGGGAAGATCGCCACCGACCACATGGGTATCTCGGGGTTGTCGCTCGGCGGTGCCACCACCTACCCGCTGTTGTACAACTCGTGTTGCCAGGACGACCGTTATGTCTCGGGAATCCTGATGTCGGCACTCGAGTTGCCGTTCGATCCGGATGTGTACGACTACTCACGACGAATCCCGATCCTGGTCTTCGCAGGCACCGCCGACGCCGCGATCCCCTACGAGATGCAGCAGGACATCGTCGCCAAGATCGCAGGACCCAAGTGGAGCGTGACGCTCATAGACGGCCAACACTCCCAGCCGTTCGAGAACAACCCGGCTCCCCAGGACCAGATCGTGTTCGATTCCACCCTGGATTTCTGGGCGCTGACCCTGCGCGATGACCCCGGCGCAGCCGACCGACTTCTCGCCGACATCGATGTGGAAGGCGAGACGACCGTCGAGGTCACTCCCTGAGTCCGCCCTCATCCCGGCCCGCCGGATGACCGATCGGTGGCCGTAGTACCGTCACGAGCGTGACCTCCGGTCGACCTCGACCTCCGGCAGCACGACCCCCTGCACCTCCTTCCGGGCCGGCGACTCAGCCCGGGTCGGCGGAGGCACCGACCGACAACGTGTCCGAGGGGACCGGACCGCGGGACACACCGGCTGGGCCGAAGGTCAGGAGCCTGACCCTGCGCAGTGCCTGGATCGTGTTGGGTCTCGGCCTGACGGGCATCGGTGGACTGGGGATCATCGTGCCGGGACTGCCGAGCACGGTGTTCTTCGTGGGGGCCGCGGCATGCTTCTCGCGATCCAGCCCCCGGTTCGAACGATGGCTGCTGTCGCTTCCCCTCGCGGGCCGGCTCGTGGACGACTTCCGAGAAGGCAGGGGGATGCCGTTGCGTTCCAAGGCCGTGACCGTGATCCTCATCTCGGTCTTCACCTCCGTGGCGGTGCTCAGGGTGGAGCTGCTCTGGCTGTCGGCACCGATCGCCGTGCTGGGTCTCACGGGGATCGGAGTAGTCACCTTCTGGGTACCGACCTGGACGGGCGAGGATCTGTCCGGCGGAACCGCCTGACCGGCCGGACCGCTCAGCCCTCGCCGGTCAGTGCCGATGGTTCTCGCGTAGGACGCCGCCAGGGCCCCACTGGGAACCAAGGAGATCCATGCCTGCCGAGGATTCAGAACTGCACGAGTGCCGCAGGGCGGCAACGAAACCGCCTGCGGGCTGGCACCTGCGGAGGTCGTCGGTCAGCCGACTGGTCGCGATGGTGATGGTCGTGTTGTTGGCGGGAGCGGCCTGTTCTTCGGGGAAGGCGGACGAATCCCGACCCGAACCCTCGACCGACGAACGGGACACCGGGACTGCGGTCTCCGCCACGAACGACTGCAGGCCATCGGTCGGGGAGGACTCCGAACTCGCCGGGCAGATCGTGGGGATCGCTGAGTCCTACCTGGCCGACAACGACCTGCGCTCGGTGATCCTGAGCGTGACCCGCGGTGATGAGAACCTCGTGACGGCAGTGATGGGCGAGTCCATCGACGGCGTACCGGCCGAGACATCGATGCGCTTCTACAACGGTGCGGTGGTGTTCAGCTATCTCGGGACCGCGATGTTGGCGCTGGCCGAGGATGGCGAATTCGACATCGATGCGCCGATCGACACCTGGGTCGAGGGTGTTCCCGGTGGCGACGAGATCACACCCCGGATGCTCATGGCATCGATGTCGGGGTTGGTCGACTTCGTGACGATGGAGTCATGGATCGAGGAGCTCTACGAGAACCCGTTCACCCCGTTCACCACCGATGAGCTCGAAGCTCTCGTGTTCGCCGAACCACTTGCGTTCGAACCGGGCACCAACGTGGCCTACTCACACCTCGGGTTCCGTCTCGCTGGTGAGGTGCTCGAAGCAGCCACCGGTCGGCCGCTCCCGGAGCTGCTCGACGAACTCGTCGTCGAGCCACTCGGCCTCGACGCGACCGAGTTCACCGAGACCGTCCAGTTCGATGGCCCGGTGCTGCGCACCTACACCGACGAACGGGGTGTCTACGAGGAATCCACCGGCTGGAGTCCCGACTGGGGTGTACCGGCGGGAGCCACACAGGTGACCAACATCTGCGACCTGGTGCGTTCGGCCGCCGGGATCGGCTCCGGGGAGTTGTTGGGCCCCGAGGCCATGGAGACCCTTCTGACTCCCGGCGACGCGGACCTCGGCACACCGACCGACCAGTGTCCCCAGTGCATCCCGACCGACGACACCCTGCACCTGGGAATGGGTGTGAGCGTCGCCGGCGACTGGGTGATCCAGACCCCTTTGTTCACCGGTATCGCGGCGGTACAGGCCTACCTGCCGCCGGCGGATCCCGATGGCGAGGGGCTGGCGATCGCGGTGGCCAACACCTACGGACCCTCGGGTGACGTGGGCGTCAACGGCTCCACCGCGATCATGGCGCAGATCGCCGAGCTGCTCGCTCCCGCATCCCCCCTACCACCGCAGATCGGCTGAACCGCACAGAGCTTGGTGCGCTCACCGGCTGACGGCGCCGCGTGTCACACCGGCTCCCTAGTGTCGGGGACATGGCCCGGGAGACAGATGCTGCGCGTTCACGCCGCTGAAGGTCTTCGCGAGCTCGCCCTGGATCTGGCAGAGATCCTGGCCGACCCGCTGAGCGACCCGATGGCATCGGAGCTGATAGCCGTTCCGACCGTCGGCATGCAGCGTTGGCTCTCCCTCGAGCTGTCCCGTCACCTCGGCGCCTCACGTCCCGGTGCTGGAGACGGGGTGAGTGCCAACATCGAGATGGTGTTCCCCGCCGAGTTCATGGCGAGGATCCTCCACGGCGCTTCGGGCTCCGATCCGGCCGGATCGCCTGCAGCCGACGGCACCGCGGCGATGGCCGCCCTCGCTGATGATCCATGGCGACTCGAACGGGTGGCCTGGATCCTGCTGGAGGAGCTGCACGGCTCGCGGGTCGAGCAGGCCGACGACGAGACTCCCCCGCCGGAGCATCTCGGACACCGCCTCGAACTCGCCCCCGGTGCCACCGAGTGGGCCAGGGCGAGGCGACTCGCTGACCTGTTCGACACCTACATGACCCATCGCCCCGAGATGATCCGACGCTGGCGCTCCGGCGATGACTGCAACGGAGTCGGCGATCCGATCGATGAGGCGGCTGCCTGGCAGCCCGAACTGTGGCGCCGGGTGCGTCAGAGGATCGGCGTTCCCAGCCCACCCGAGGCCGCAATCGCCTCGATGGAGCAGCTGCGCTCGGGACAACACCAGGGCGATCTCCCCGAGAGGGTCTGCCTGTTCGGGCTCACCACCGTGCCCGGCGGTGCACCGATGCTCGAACTGCTCGACGCGCTGGCCACACAGCGGGAGGTCCACCTGTTGTTGAGCCAGCCCTCGCTCGGCCTCGCCCGGGACGTCGCGGAGTCGGCACCAGCGGTCGACTCCACCGGCCTGCCGCGCTCGCTCGACCGGTCCGCCGAACTGGTGCACCATCCCCTTCTGCGCTCCTGGGGTCGTTCCTCTCGCGAGACCATGGTCCTCGTGGGCAATCGACTGGCCGATTCGCCCGGAGGCCACACCGAGCCCGACCCGACAGGTGCCCCTCGTCCGGCCACCGTCCTCGGTGCCCTTCAGGCCGATCTGCTCGCAGACCGGGCTCCGTCGGCAGACTTGGTACCGACCGCGGAAGACACCTCGGTGGTCATCCACTCCTGTCACGGCGAGACCCGACAGGTCGAGGTGCTGCGCGACCAGATCCTGCACCTCCTGGCCGACGACCCGACGCTGGCCGAGGACGACATCGCGGTCATCTGTCCGGCTCTCGACCGGTTCGCTCCACTGATCGAGAGTGTCTTCGGCCGGCCTGATGGCGTCGGGTTCCCTCCACCGGAGCCGAGCCACCCCGACGACCCTCCCGCAGGTGATGCTCGGGACTCCTCGGTGCCGAGGTTGCGCTACAGACTCGCGGACCGTTCACTCGGTGGCTCCTACGAGCTGTTGGCTGCCCTCGGATCACTGGTCGAGCTGATGGCCAGCCGGTTCTCCGAACGTGCCGTGGTCGACTTCGCGTCCCTTCCGGTGGTCCGCAGGTCGTTCGGCTTCGACGAGAACGACCTGGGCCTGATCGCGGATTGGGTCGAGGCCACCAACGTGCGTTGGGGTCTCGATGGATCCCACCGCGCCCGCTCAGGAGTTCCTGCCGAACACACCAGCGGCACGTGGTCGCGTGCTCTGGACCGCCTGCTCATCGGGGTCACCACTAGTGAGGACCCTGCACTGCTTGCCGAGGGCGAGTTGCTCGCGGTGCCGGTCGAGGGCAGCGGGGTCTCTCTCGCAGGCCGGTTCGCCCAACTGCTCCGAGTGCTCGAATCGCTCCACCACGCAACGCAGGAGGACCACACCATCGAGCTGTGGGTGGAGTTGTTGGCCGCTGCAGCACGAGAGCTGTTCCAGGTCGAACGCGACCGCCACTGGGAACTCCAGCGACTCGAATCCCTCCTGGCCACGATCGTGGCCGATGCCGATGGTTCACAGGTGCCGTTGTCGCTGGCCGACCTGCGCCACCTCATCGGCGGCCACCTCGGCGCACCCACTGGCCGCCCGGGGTTCTTCCGGGGCGGGATCACCGTGTCCTCACCGACGCCGCTGCGTGGGATCCCCCACCGTGTGGTGTGCATCCTCGGCATGGACCAGAGCGCTTTCGGCATCTCGGGCGTCGACGGCGACGACCTGATCGGAGCCGACCCCCACACCGGCGACCGGGACCGCCGCACCGACACCCGTCAGACTCTGCTCGACACCCTGCTGGGCGTGCGCGAACACCTGGTCATCCTGCGCAACGGCGCAGACGTGATCACCAACCAACGGATCTTCCCCGCGGTCGTGCTCGCCGAGTTGATCGACGCGATCGGCGCCACCGTGCATCCCGAACACCGTCAGAGCTTCCTCGAAGGCCTCACGATCACACATCCGAGGCAACGTTTCGACGAACTCAACTTCACTCCCGGTCCACCAACCGCTGCGACGAGCGAGGGGCGCCACCCAACGGGCGCCACCGCGGGGTCCGCCCGTCCGTGGAGCTTCGATCCGGTTGCGTGTGCGGGAGCCAGCGCCCGGCGCAAGCGATCGACGCGCCCTGCGTTCATCGAGGAGCGTCTGGCGCACGACGACCCTCGGGTTCGCAGCGCCGAGGGTTCCACCCGCAGGATCCAGCTCGGCACCCTGAAGCGGTTCCTCGACCATCCACCCAGGTTCTTCCTTCAGCGGGTGCTCGAGATGCAGCTCTCGGAGACCCCCGAACGCGATCAGACCGAACGCCTCTTCGCGCCCGTCGGCTCCAGCGGTATCCCCCCGGCCCCGGCTGGCCGCGACCTACCGGTGGAACTCAGCCCGCTCGAACGGTGGGCGGTGTGGAACCGCCTGCTGCAGCACCGCCTCGACGGCAGGGACTCGAATTCGTTCTCGGTGGTGGAACAAGCACGCGACGGCCTTCCACCCGGTGCGCTCGGCCACGAATACCTGGAATCCGGTGAGTTGGTCGTGGAGGCACTGCTGCGAGCGCGCGACGCCACCGGTGTCGGCTCGGCCGAGCCGCGCGAGGTGCCCGTCGAGGTGGTTCTGCGCGATGGGACGGTGGTGTTCGGGTCGGTCCGCGACGACTGCGGACACACGCCCGGGCCGGTTTCGACATCGATGTCGAAACTCAAGGACAAGTACCGCCTCCAGGCCTGGCTCGACCTGCTCGCTCTCACCGCCACCGAACCCGATGAGCCCTGGCGGTCGGTACTGCTCAACAGGAAGGACGCCAAGGGCGCCATCACGGCGCTGGAGCTGCAGATGACCGGCGATGAGGGAGCCAGCCGCCGGCTCGCGGCTGTCACCGCACTGGAGTCCGCGGTCGAACTGCTGCGAATGGGTCTGCGCGAACCGCTGCCGCTGTTTCCGAACCTGTCCGGCGAGCTCTACCGCGGCCGTGGTTCTGCGAAGTCCTGGAGCGGCGATGCCTTTCCGGGTGATGGCGAGGACACCTGGATCCGCACAGCTTTCGACCATGCCACCTACGAACAGATCACGGCCATGGAGATCCTCCCCCACGATCCACCGGGCGACGCGCGGGACAGGGCGGGTCGCTACGCAGAGCATCTCTGGTCGCTGTATGACCGAACGGCGCCCGACCGGCCACTGGAAATCCCATGAGTGAGCACTCCGGCGCAGCAGACCCACGACCGGCGTTCGATCCCCTGGGCCCCCTCGACGGCGGCCGCCTCGCGGTCGAGGCCAGCGCTGGTACCGGCAAGACCTACGCGCTGTCGACGCTCGCGGCGCGCCACATCTCCGAACGCGACGTGCCGATCAGGGAACTGTTGGTGGTCACCTTCACCCGGGCCGCCGCGGCGGAGCTCCGCGACCGCCTGCGCGGCCGCCTGCTCGAGTTCGCAGCGGCCCTGGAATCCACCGACGAGCCCGACGACGAGGTGCTGGCGGCGGTGCGTTCCGAGGAACCCGAGCTCCGGCTGGCACGCGTCCAGACGGCCATCTCGGAGTTCGACTCGGCAACCATCACGACGATCCACGGTTTCGCACAGCAGATCATCGGCACTCTCGGATCCACCGCCCGGACCGACCCCGACGCCGTGCTGGTGGATGACACCGACGAGCTGGTCACCCAGGCCGCCACCGATGTCCTGGCCGGCGAGGTTCTGACCAACGACGACCCCGCACTGTCACACATCACGCTCACGACACTGCGACGCAGCGCCCTGCTGTTCCTGGGCAACCCCGGGTCGCGTTTCGAACCGGCTCCCGACCTCGTCGGCCCTGGTGGCCAGGTCGGCGACGACAGTGCCGACGGCGAGAACAACGACGGCGAGGACGGCGACGGTGAACAGGGTGAGATCGATGCCGCTGCAGCCATCCTGCGGCGTCTCACCGACCAAGTGGTTCAGCGGGTCGCGGCGCACCGCACCGGGGTGGGCACGCTGTCCTTCGACGACCTCCTGGTCCGTCTGCGCGACATCCTGGTCGACCCGCAGGCCGGAAGTACGGCCCGAACCGCTCTGGAGTCCCGCTTCTCGGTTGCGTTGATAGATGAGTTCCAGGACACCGATCCGGTCCAGTGGTCGGTTTTCAATACCCTCTTCGGAGGCTCTCCCGATCCACAGAAGCGCTCGATGGTCATGGTGGGAGACCCCAAACAGGCGATCTACGCGTTCCGCGGCGCCAACGTGCACACCTATCTCCAAGCCGTGCGGGATCCGGCCACCGAGGTCCGCAAGCTGGCGACCAACTGGCGCTCCGATCCTGCGCTGCTGAAGTCCACCGCCACCCTCCTGCGCGGCAGCACCTTCGGTGCCGACGACATCTCCTTCCACGATGTGGCTCCGGCCACACGAAATCTGGACCGCGGTTTCACCGACTCCCAAGGCAGTGCCCTGCCGGCCATCTCCCTGCGGGCGGCACTCGGCGACGAGGTGACTCGCCAGAAAGCGAAGAAGCGCCCCGCATACGTCGAACAGGGAGCGCAGGTGGTGTTCGCCGACCTGGCACGTCATGTGCGCTGCCTTCTCGAGGAGTCGCGGATCCCCGACGACGAACAGGACGACGGCGTCGCGCTTCGGCCGCTGCGCCCCGACGATGTTGCGGTACTCATCGCCAAGAACGCCCAGGGGCCTGCGGTGCGCGACGCCCTTGGTGAGCTGGGAATCCCCGCGGTGATCGCACGCGGCGACAGCGTGCTCAACTCCGAGGCCGCCACCCATTGGCACCGGCTGCTCCACGCCATCGCCCGACCGTCGGATCCGCGCCGTGTCCGGGCTGCCTGCACCAGCTGGTTCTTCGGTATGGACGCCGCCTCCATCGCAGCGATGTCCGACCAGGAGACCACCCTGCGGCAGGAAGAGCTCCACGAGTGGGGCACCCTGTTGAGCCGCGAGGGGGTCTCGGCGATGGTCGGACGGATCCTGACCGAGACCGCGATCGCCGCCAGGGTCCTGGCGCTGCCCCAGGGCGACCGCCACATGACCGACCTCGACCACCTGGCCGAGCTGCTCTGTGGCGCGGTGGGGGCCAACACGGGCCCGGTCGGTCTGCTCGAGACCTTCGAGGATCTGGGTGTGCGCGCCGAGGACGGCGACCCCGAAACCGACGTGGCCGCGCGCAGGGTCGAGTCGGAGTCCCGCGCGGTGCAGATCATGACCACGTTCGTGGCCAAGGGCCTCGAGTTCCCCGTCGTGTGCTGTCCCACGCTGTGGGACAGTGCGGGCACCAGTGCCAGGGACCACATCTGGTGGGACGGCGCGGCTCAGAACCGCGTCGTCGACCTGGCCCCCGGGCTCAAGTGGGGCTCACCCGACGAGCATTCCGAACGCAAGCGTCTCGCCACCGAGGAACTGGCCGGCACCAACCTGCGGCTGTTGTATGTGGCGCTCACCCGTGCCCAGCACCACACCGCCATCTGGTGGCTACCCACCACCGCAGCCTGGAGGACCGGGCTGGCAAGGGTCCTGTTCGCACGCGACGAATCGGGCGCGATCGACCGGGAGCTCTTCGCAGCGCCGACGGTGCGACACCTCGATGACGACGCGACGATGGAGTCACTCGAATCGCTCGTCCGCAGGCAACCGGAAGCGCTCGAAGCAGTCATCGTCGGCACGACCGCACAGGCCGCCGATGACCGGGCCTGGACCGGCTCGACCGGGGATACCGCCGCACCGTTGGCAGTCGCCACTCTCGGCCGCACTCTCGACCGGGCGCGGGGACGGTGGTCCTTCACCGCCATCGCTGCACGACACAACACCGGTTCACACCACGGCTACGACGCCGAGGGCGACACCGTCGGAGACGCCGCCAACCAGGACGAGGGCGGTCCTGACGAAGGCGATCCTGACGAGACCGCGACCGGCGATGTCGCTGCCGAGCAGAGCACCTCCGGGGAAGGCCCGGCCGCCCTCCCCCTCGGACCGATAGCGGGTGGAGCGACCTTCGGAACGCTGGTCCACGAGATCCTCGAACGGGTCGACTTCTGTTCGGAGAACCTGCTGGAGGATCTGCGCGACCTCGTCGGCCAACGACTCCGGTTCAACCCCTGGCCCGTGGACCATTCGCTGCTGGCGAGCGGAATCGCCGCGGTGATCGAGACCCCGTTGGGACCATTGTTCGACGGCAGGCCACTCCGCACCCTGGCGCGTGCGGATCGCCTCGACGAGGTCGACTTCGACCTGACCCTCGGCGAGTCCGGTTCGCGTGCCACCGACACCGACATCGCGGCCCTGGTGCTCGAGCACCTCGAGCCCGGCGATCCACATCGCGAGTGGGCCGAGAGCTTCGCTGCCGCGGGTACCCACACCGTGCTGGCTGGGCATCTGACCGGCTCCATCGACCTCGTCGCACGTGTCATCGACAGCTCGGGAGTGCCCCGGTTCGTGGTCGTCGACTACAAGACCAATCGGCTGGCACCGTGGCCGGAGTCGCCCACCATCGAGCAGTTCGCACCGGATCGGCTCCACGCTCCGATGGCCGAACACGACTACCCCCTCCAAGCACTCCTCTACTCGGTTGCGCTGCACCGCTATCTGCGTTGGAGGCTTCGCGACTACGAGCCCGAGGTTCACCTCGGTGGCATCGGCTACATGTTCGTGCGGGGGATGGTCGGTCCCGATACGCCCACGCTGGACGGCACTCCACACGGTCTTGCCGCCTGGCGGCCTCCCTGTGAACTGGTCGTTGCTCTCTCGCAACTCCTCGACGGTGGCGGTCGCTCATGAGCGCTCCGCGGACGGGTTCGGCCCCTGGAGCGCCGATGATCAGGCGGCTGCCGCCCGGCGTCGACGCGCTCGAGAGCTTCATCGAGGCAGAGGTCCTGAGCGCGTCCGACGTTCACGTCGCAGCGGCGATCGGCCGCACCATCGCAGGCACGTCCGATTCGGTGCTGCTGGCAGCGGCCCTGTGCGTCAGGGGCTTGCGATTCGGCCACGTCTGCATCGAACCGGCCACCGTGGCCGACACGGTGCTCACCGACACAGATCCGGTCCCAGCCACGGGGGATCCGACCAACACAGATCCGCAGTCGGTCCACCTCGAATGGCCCGAACCGTCGACATGGATCGAGGCACTGGTGGCATCTCCGGCGGTGGCGGTATGTGACCCCACCGCGGGAAAGCCGGATTCGGGGGTGCTCGATGACCGGATCAGGCCGCTGGTGTTCGACGGTACCCGGCTCTATCTCGAACGGTACTGGCGCTACGAACGTCAGGTGGGCGACGCACTGCTCGAAGCCAGCAACGACCATCTCGGCCTGGCGATGTCGGGCTTCGACAGCACCTCGGTGGAGGCAATGCTCGACCGCTACCTGGGCACGGAGCACATCGCCGACGGCGACCCGTCGGACTCCGACTCCGGCTCCGGTTCCCCGGATGTGCCACCATCCGGCCAGCCCACCCTTCCCGGACTCGGTCCCGACGCCGCTGCGGGTAGGGATCCGGCTGAGGGAGCACCGCGGATGGTCGAGAACCTGCAGCGCAGGGCCGCACGCACGGTGCTCGATCACCGTGTCACCGTGCTGGCCGGTGGGCCGGGAACCGGCAAGACCCACACGGTGGCCCACCTGTTGGCCGCGGTGCAGCACCTCGCCAGCGAGACCGGTGAGGCACCGGAGATCGCGCTGGCGGCACCGACCGGCAAGGCTGCGGCGCGAATGACCGAGGCCATACGAGCTGCGGTGGTGCGGGCCGAACCGCCCGAATCGGTGGCTCGACCACTGCTGGAGCTCGAAGCGACCACGATCCATCGGTTGCTCGGCTACCGGGACGGCATCTCGTTCCGTCACGACCGCCAGGATCCCCTTCCCCATGACCTGGTGGTCATCGACGAGACCTCCATGGTGGCGCTGCCGCTCATGGCCCGGCTCCTCGACGCACTCCGGAGTGAGGCATCCGTGGTGCTCGTCGGCGATCCGTTCCAACTGGCGAGCGTCGAGGCCGGCGCGGTCCTGGGTGATGTCGTCGGCCCTGCCGCCAGGACCTCGGCCACCTCGGACCCGCCTTCGATGCCCACGGGGCCCCTCGCCGATTCGATAGTCGTTCTCGAACAGGTGCACCGCTACGACCGCCGGTCTGGAATCGCAGCGCTGGCCGACGCTGTGCGGGCAACCGACGCCGACAGGGTGCTCGAGGTGCTCAGGGATCCATCGACCACCGACGTCCGATGGGTGGACCCCGCGGACGGACCCGCGTTGGAACAGCTGCGGAGCGCGGTTGCCGAGGATTCCGCCGGGGTGATGGCCGAGGCCCGCTCCGGTGACCCTGCCGATGCGCTCGAGCGCGCGACAGCGCTCAAGGTGTTGTGCGGGACCAGGTTCGGCGCGCTCGGTTCGTACGCCTGGCGCGACCTCATCGAACAACGCATCCCGAGAATCGACCGGTCACTGTCCACACGCGGCAAGTGGTACCTCGGACGGCCCCTGATGGTCACCCGCAACGACTACATCACAGGAGTGTTCAACGGCGACACCGCCCTCGTCGTCGAGCGCGACGGACGCCCGATGGTCGCCACCGCGGGAAGCGGGACGACCCGATTGCTGTCGACCTCCCAGGTGGACTCACTGGAGACCTGGTGGGCCATGACGATCCACAAGAGCCAGGGGTCAGAGTTCGACCATGCCATCGTGTCCCTGCCGGATTCGCCATCACGGGTGCTCACCAACGAGCTGCTCTACACGGGCATCACACGAGGCCGCGAACAGGTGACCGTCGTGGCATCCGAGGAGTCGCTCCGGACAGCGGTGGATCGGCGAATCTCGCGGGCCTCCGGCCTGGGTGAGCGACTCTGGCCTGGGTGAACCGCTCTGGCCGGGATGAGCGACTCTGGCCGGAGGAAACAGCTGGCCCGCAGGATGAGCCCTACCGGCCGGTCCCACCGTGTGCGGTCAGGCCGGGAGACGAACAACGCGGGCATTGCCCACGCTCTCGTAGCGCCCAGGAGTGCAGGTCAACACGATCACCTGGCAATTCTTCGCCGCGGTCGAGAGCACCGCTGCCATGCCCTCCAGCCGGGCCGGATCACTCCATCCGAGTGCATCATCGAACACCACGGGTGCGCCACCTGTGGTGCGTCGGTTCTCCGGGCCGGTCCCGGCATCTGCCGCAGTGGATTCATCTGCACCAGATCCGGCAGCCGACGCGGATGGCACCGACCCGGACGGCACCGACCCGGACGCAACGATCTCGGCCGCCGCGAGGCGGATGATCATGCCGAGCTGTTCCTTGGTGCCGGTGGACAGGTCGCCGTAGGGAACGGTCTGACCGTCGAGGGTCCGGTTGAGGATCATGAGGTCCTCGTCGAGTTCGACCTCGAAGTCCCTGCCGAACACGATTCGACCGAGCCGTTCCACGCTGTCTCGCAGGGGCGCCACATAGCGACGGCGAGCCGCTTCTCGCCGTGCAGCAAAGGTGTCGTGGAGCAAACGGGCTGCCTCGGCGCGACGGTGGAGTCGGTCTCGATCGCCGGTCAGTGCCAGCAGCTCGCTGCGGGCCTCATCCAGACGACCTGCGAGTCCGTCCTCACCCTTGGTCTGGAGCCGGCTTCGCAGGCTGACGAGCTCGTCGTGGTTCTCCTCGATCTGGGCGACGAGGCGCCGGGCAAGTGCCTGGCAGTTCTGCAACCGGTCCTCCACAGCCTGGGCTTCGTCGTCGGCGAAGGAGCGTTGGGCCACCCCGAGCGAGTGCGTGCAGGCGCTGACCTCTTCGGTACTCCGTGTCAGCATCTCGGTGAGTTGGTCGTCGGAACGATCGCAACGGGCCCGGTCGAGCGCGGCCGAAGCCGACTCGTTGTCGTGGCGTGCGCCGTCGAGCGAGGCCGCTATGCCCGAGAGTTCAACCTCCTGGCCCAGCAGTGCCTCGCGAGCCTCTTCCCGGCCCGACTCGGCTGCCGAGAGGGCTCGGCGCGCATCCCCGATGCAGGCATCTGCCTCACTGACGAGTGATTCGGCAAGCTCGAGTGTCGACGGAAGCGGACTCTCGTGATTCCGCTCAGCGGGGTAGCTCCGGACGCGTTCCACCAACAGGTCGATCTCGGCGGTGATCTCCTCGGGCGTCGAGCCGCGCAACTCGCTCTCGATGGTGTGATCCAGACCATCGCTCTCCAGCTCCGCCTCCCGGCGTTCGTGGGCGGCCTTGCGGGCCGTTCGCACATCGGGGACGCCGTAGGTCTCACAACACTCGACGAGTCGTAGACGGGCCTCGGCGACCCCGCGGGCCAACTGTTGGGCATCGGCGCCGGCGGTCACGGCGACACGGAGCAACCCGGGCAGCTCGAGCGACATCGATTCGGACACGGCCAGGTCGCGCTGCTCGTCGGGGCCCAGGCGGACGACCTCACCATCGACGAGCACCTCGACCTCGCCCACAGCAGCGAGGTTCAGCGATGCCGACCCCGCTCCGGCCAGGGCTTCGGCCTTCACCAGTTCCTGGTGGGCGTCTTCGATGACGGTGAGTGCCTGCTCATCGACGAGGTTGGACTCGAGCACCCGTCGAGCCTCCTGGCGGCGACCCACGGCTTCGGTCACCCGGCGGCGACGAGCGGAGAGCTCCTCGAGGTCGGCAGCCCGCCGGAGGTGGTCACGATCTGCCAGAGCCCGCCGGTGATCGCTCTCCGCGGTGCGCAGCGCGCACCGGGCCGACTCGAGTGCATCGTTGGCGGCGGCGAGCACCGACTGGTTGACTCCCGCGCGTTCGCGCACAGAATCGAGGCGCTCCTGGTATTCGGCGACCCGGGCGGCGCTGGTGGCGACGCGCTCGACCAGTGCTTCACGCTCAGCGAGTTGGGCGACCGCTCGCTCGCGCCGGCCGTTGGCGTCGGCAAGTTCCGATTCGAGCAGCTCCAGCTCGCGTCGCTTCTGGGCGATGGTCTCGGCCTGCGCGCCCAGATCCTCGAGATCCTGGGTGTTCTTCGTACGACGCTCGGCCAGCGTCCTGGCTTCTTCGGTGAGCCGGGCCACCCGCACGGTGTCGTTCTCGAGCGACCGCAGTTCGTCCAGCAGTGCATCGACACGCTGCTGAGCGGCGACGACGGCCTCGTCAGCTTCCTTGAGGTTCTTTCTGGGACGGCCGGTGTCGGTGAAGTACTTCTGGCGTTCGGCAACGATGCGTTGCCAGAGGTCATCGGCATCGGCGTTGTCGGGACGTTCTCCACCGGCAGCCAGATCGAGTGCTCTACCCAGGGACCCACCGGCGAAGTCGGCCTGGGCCAGTGCCTCACCCTGCTGCATCCGCAGCGCGCCCCAGAGTGCCTCGTCCATGGTCTCGGCAATGATCGCCCGGAGGCGGTCGTGGGCCTCCCGGCCGGTGAGTTGCTCCCTCGACGGCTCGAGAACCTCGAGTTCGGTCATCGACTTCTTGATGAACCGCTTGGTGCAACGCAGTCGGTAGGGCCCGGTGCTCAGCTCGATCTCAACCTGGGGGCCTACATCGCGCCCGACCGGCTGCACGTCGCGCACTGCCGCCTTGGAGGTGTCGTCGCGCTCGGAGAGAACGAGGCGGATGGCCTCGTCGATCGAGGACTTGCCCACCTCGTTGTCGCCCTCGATGATCGTGACTCCGGTGTCGGAGAACTCCACCGAGCAGTTCTCGACGCCCCGGAAATCGGTCAGTTCGACGTGGTGGATCCTCACGACCGCACCCCGTTCGTCTCGAGGTCAGAGGAACTGTTGAGCCTGTAGAGCAGCCGCATGGCCTCACCCGCACCGAGTGAGCGCAGGTCGTTGAGCGCATCCTCCGCGAAGCCCGACAGGCCGAGGGTCTCGAAGTCCTCCTCGTCGGGCACGACGACGAGATCGCTCTCGAGGTCCCAGAGTTGGATAGCGGCGAACCGTTCGCCCGCCAGAGCCAGCAGTTCCTCCAGTGCCGCGTTGTCTCCGAGCGACAGCTGGCCCACCAGTGCGAGTTTGAGAATCGTGCGCTGCTTGTCGGGAAACGACTCCAGGTACTCCCCGAGTGCAGAGATGTCCTCGGCTGCGCTCAATTCGATGGTCGACCGCGCGAACGTCCAGCGGCCGATTCGGTGGGCCTCGACATCCACCGAATCGGATGTGAGCTCGACCACGAGTGCTCGGGCCGGTTCGACCTCGTCGAAGTCGGTCGGTTCCGGGGCGCCGGAGTACCAGATCCGTCCGGTTGAGCCCACCGAGGTGACCGAGTGCCGGTCGCCCAGCGCCACGTAGTGCACCGAACCCGCCGTGACCGCCTCTTCCAGGTCGGCCAGTCGCAGCACCTCGGGGGCATCGTGTTCGGGGCACAGGTAGTCGATGGCGCCGTGTCCGACGACGATTCTGAGCGTTGCCGCACCGCCGTGGTGCGGGTTCCCGGAGCTCTCCACGCCAGAGACTGTG
This sequence comes from Microthrixaceae bacterium, assembly GCA_023957995.1. Classification (GTDB taxonomy): domain Bacteria; phylum Actinomycetota; class Acidimicrobiia; order Acidimicrobiales; family Microtrichaceae; genus JAMLGJ01. The sequence goes on from JAMLGK010000005.1 coordinate 32,706, forward strand.
TCGGCGGAAGCAGGGAAGCCAGAACCAGTCTCGCCAGAACCAGTCTCGCCACAACCAGTGTCGGCGGAACGGATGGCAGCTGAGACGAGATCGCAGCCGGGTCGCTTGTTGGGCCAGGGCGCGCCCACCAGCTCGACACCCGGCGCCACCTCGACCGGCTCGGTGGAGTCGAGCACGATCACGTTGTCGGGGCGGTGGCTGAGGAACGCCGATGAGGTGAACACCGACGATGCATCCAGCGGATCGTGGTTGCCCGGAAGCAGGTAGTAGGTCACGTCGGGGGTGGAACCCATCGCATCGAGCGCCCTGAGCACCACACGGCGCTCGACGTGGTTGGACTCGAACACGTCGCCACCCACCACCACGAACGAACAACCGTTGGCCAGAGCCAGACGCCCGATCTCGTCGATGGCCTCTATACGCGCCTGGGTGAACCGGGCCTGGGCCTCCCCCTGCAGGAAGTGCCTGGTCATGCCGAGTTGCCAATCCGCTGTGTGGATGAATCTGACCATGTGTCCGACAGTACGGAGGGGGTGTGACATCCACTCTGGAATCATCCCGTGGATCCCCACGCGCTGCGGTCTCCACCGCCATCGTGGCCCCCCGGAGGAGCCGAGCGGTGGACCCCGGCAACCCTGGAACCAGCCCTGCAAGGATGAGCCGATGACCAACAGCAACGGATCCGGACCCGACCTCCATGTCGAGCCCACAAGGGCTCAGATCGAACGGCTCCTCGGAGCCGGGACAGAGGGGCCGGTGACGATGCTCAACCTGCTTCGCTACAAGGATCTGGCGGACTACTCCAAGTGCCCGGAGCTGGCCCCGGAGGCGACCATCAGCGGCCGCGAGGCCTACGAGTCGTACTCGCTCGGCGTGTTGCCGATCCTCGCCGAGCTCGGAGCCGAGGTACTGCTGTTCGGCCCCTGCCACCCGACGTTGATCGGACCCGAGACCGAAGCATGGGACGACATCGCCCTGATCCGCTACCCGGGTGTCGACTCCTTCATCTCGATGACGACCTCGGAGGACTACCTGGCCATCGGCGGCCACAGGAACGCCGCGCTCGCGGACAGCCGGCTGGTGCCCACCGGTGCCGTCGCCCCCTGACCCGCAGCATCTCCGGAGTTCCCGAGGCCAGACGCGTCCTCGGCGATCACACGACATCGGGCGTGTCCCCGGCAACATCGTCGATCGAGATCAATCCGTGTGGCTCAGGTACTTCTTCGCCAAGCGCTCGATCGTGCCCTTGGTCCTCGTGGTGGTGAGACCCAGCAGTCGGTCGACGGCGCCAAGATCGATCTGTGAGTCACTGACGCCCGCGGCCGGCAACCACCACATCACGCGGTCACCCCAGCGCAGGATCTCGCCGGCCGGCGCCAGCTGAAGCGCCTCCCGGGCAGCACCGGGACCAGGTGGCTCGCCGACCATGATCGCCTGGACCTTGCCCGCGCCGTCGAGTTCCGCTCTCGTGAAGGGAACCGCAGCCGCCAGTTCCCGGGTCTGGTCCGCGGTCCGCAGGATGAGGCGAACCCTGAACCCCAGTTCGGACCCGACCACCGACTCGAGGTGCTCCGACAGCTCCACCGCTGCGCGCCGGTCGTCGAAGACGACGTTTCCCGCAGCTTGATAAGAGGCCGGGTGCTCGACACCGGCCGCTCGGAATGCACCCTCGAGATCCTCGCCGGTCACCCTCCGACGACCGAGGTTGATGCCGCGCAGGAAGGCCACGTATCGCATCGGCGAAGACTACGAACCCACGCGGTCCGATGTCAGCCGGGCGCGGCAGTACGATCCGCGTCCGGAGGTTCCGATGCAGAGGCGAGCCCGGGGCAGCATCCTGTGGGGAGGGTTCATCGCGGTGGTCGCCACCCTCGTCGCGTTGGTCTCGGTCGCCCTGATGACCGACGACCCCACTCCTGCAGCCGAGACGACGACCAGGGGCTCGCCGGCGCAGCCGACGACAACAGAACCGCCGCAGACCTCCGTGTCGAGCAGTGCCCCGTCCGGCTCAGGCGCGGTGTCCGACGACGACCCCCGCAACGACGCCCCGGCCGATTGGCAGGTTCAGTTGGACACGCTGTCGATCTCACCGGAGGGACCCCGTGACGGCTACGACCGCGACCGCTTCCGCCATTGGATCGACGCCGACCGCAATGGATGCGACACGCGCTGCGAGGTGCTGGCCCGACAGCGCATCGACTCCCTGCCCGGTCTGCCCGACGGCGGCTGGTTGTCGATCTACGACGGCTACAGCACGGACAACCCCTCGGAGTTCGACGTGGATCACCTCGTGGCCCTTTCCGAGGCCTGGGATTCCGGAGCAGCGGCGTGGGACGACGCACGACGTGAAGCGTTCGCAAATGACCTCGACAGCGGTCAGTTGGTGGCTGTGACGGCTGCGACCAACCGATCGAAGTCAGACCGCGATCCGGCGGAGTGGCAACCGCCCAACCGGGATGCCTGGTGCGAATGGGCGACGGCCTGGGTCGGGGTGAAGGCCAAGTGGGACCTGACGGTCGACCGGGCCGAGGTCTCGGCGCTGCGCAACATCCTGCAGGGGTGCGGATAGTCGACCGGACAGCCCGTCGTTCACCTCTGCCGGAACCCGTTCGGGGTGCTCGACTCCAAGAGACACGGGTCCCCGCGGAAATCCGCTGGGATTCGGGTATACCGTTCGCCCATGGAACGTCTGAGCGCTCTCGATGCCGAGTTCCTCCACCTGGAGGACTCCAACGCTCACATGCACATCGCAGGCATCTGCACGTTCGAGGGATCTGCCCCGACCACGGAGGAACTCGAGGAGCTGATCGTCTCCAAGCTCCACCTGTTGCCCCGCTACCGACAGCGCATCCGCACCGTTCCCCTCGAACTGGGCCGTCCGGTGTGGGTGGACGACCCGCACTTCAATCCCAGTTACCACGTTCGCCACACCGCCCTGCCGGCACCGGGTGACGACACGGCACTGCGTCGGTTGATGGGCCGACTGATGTCCCAACCCCTGGACCGGGCGAGGCCGCTCTGGGAGGCGTGGATCACCGAAGGCCTCGAAGGCGACCGCTGGGGAATCATCTTCAAGGTGCACCACTGCATGGTCGACGGCGTGGCCGGGGTGGGACTGCTCGAGATGATGCTGGACATATCAGCTGAGGGGGAGCTACCCGAACCGCAGCCCTGGTCCCCCGAGCCCGAGCCATCGTCGGTGGCACTGGTCACCGACGCCTGGAAGGGCGCCCTGGGAGACGGCGCCAAACTCGCTTCGCATACATTCGGCATGGTCACCGACCCCGCAGGCGCGCTCAGGCGCGCCGGTGAGCTCGGCAGCGGTCTGTTGCGTCTGACCCAACGGCTCGGCAACACGCCATCGTCGTCGATCGAGGGCACGATCGGTCCCCACCGGGTGTGGTGCCACACCGCGGCAGACCTGGCGGATGTGAAACGCATCGGAAAGGCCCACGGGGCCACGGTCAACGACGTGGTTCTGGCCGCCATCACCTCCGGGTTCCGCGACCTGTTGTTGTCCCGCGGAGACGACCCCGACACCACCGTGGTCCGTTCCCTGGTCCCGGTGTCGGTCCGCAAGCCCGACGCCGACGGGATACCCGACAACCGGGTCTCGGCCCTGTTGTTGGAGCTGCCGGTGGCGGTGAGCGATCCCCTCGAACGCCTGAGCGAGGTGCAGGCAGCCATGGCCGACCTGAAGGGCTCCCACATGGCCGAGGCCGGCGAGGTGGTCACCGACATCGGAAACCTCGCTCCACCGGCGCTGCTCGGCGCAGCCACGCGGCTCGGAATGCGCGCCCAGCACTTCGTGTCACAACGCTCGATCAGCACGGTCACCACGAATGTGCCCGGCCCGCAGTTCCCGTTGTACTGCCTCGGCCGGGAGATGCTCGAGTACCTGCCTTTCGTCCCGATCACCCCGGGGGTCCGAATCGGCACCGCGATCCTGTCCTACAACGGTGTCCTGGCCTTCGGGATCACCGGCGACTGGGACACTGCCAAGGACATCGATCTGCTCGCAGCCGGAATCGACACGGCCATGGAGGCGATGCGCGGCTGAGCCCACTGCCGGACTCACAGTCCGGCAGGTACCCGATCCTCGGGTGTGATCGCTTCACGCTCGGTCTTCGACCAACCCGATTCCGAGCGAAGCTGTCGCCACGCCGCCCGGACCAGTACCGGCCAGAGGATCCAGGAATAGGCCGCGTACACCGGAGAGATGAACCATCCCCACAGCCAGGCCTTCGGGCCGCGCCCACAGCGCGCTATGCAACCGAGCACCACGCCCCCGAAGCCCAGGAAGTAGAAGACCACGAGCACCCACAGATCCGACGGCACGAAGCTGGCGCCGTCGAGCACGGCCGCGAGGACCGATGCGAACAACCCGATACCGACGACCGCTCCGAACAACGGTTGGAGCAGGTAGAGCACCAGGTCCAACCGGGCGCGCCGGGTGAAGGGGGCGTGCACCACTTTCGCCAGATGTGCGAAGGCCTGCATGTTTCCCTGAGACCATCGGGTCCGCTGGCGCAGGAGCTTGCGAAGTCCCGGGAGACCCTGCTGGTCCACGTGGGTGCGGTTGTCGTGCCCGCAGTGCCAACCCGCCTCGACGAGTCGCAGCCCGAGGTCCTGGTCCTCGGTCAGGCGGTCCCTCCACGGTCCGACAGCCCCATCACCGGCGGGTTCCGCGTCAGGATTCCCGGACTCGACGCAGCGGGTGGCGAGATCATCGAGCGCGGCCAGTCGGTTGAACTGACCGTTGCCTCCCATGCCCGCGGTACCGAGGGATGCCCGGGCAGCCTGGTAGAGCTTGGCGAACACCCCGAACTCCACGTCCTGGGCCCAGGTGAGCGGATGGTGGCGGTTGTAGATCCTGACCCGCACCTGCACGCCGCCGACGACATCATCCGCGAACCACTGGGATACGTACGCCGGAGCATCGGGAGCCAGGCGTCCGTCGGCGTCGACCACACACACGATCGTTCGTTGCGGATCAATCCCCTCGACCATCTCGGGGAGGCGGGACCAGGCATCGTTCAGCGCAGCTGCCTTGCCGACGTGGGCGTCCGGTGGTTCTCGCCGCAACACGACCAGATCCGGATGGTCGATCCCGGCGAGCACCTCAGGAGTCGCATCGGTCGATCCGTCATCGATCACCACGATCCGCTTGTGCGCGCAGCGGACCTCCAGGAGGCGAGCGACAGAATCGGCGATGGTCACCTCCTCGTCGAGTGCGGGCACCAGGAACACCCACGTGAATCGTTCCTCGCCGAGGTCGCTCACAGGTCCGTCCTCGCGCAGGGCCCGGGAACGCTTGAACAGCCACGTGTTCCAGATGAGGTTCACCGCTATGACCGCCAGCGCGGCCAGAAACGCCAGTTCGTCCCAACCGGGCCAACCGGTGAACAACCGATCGGGCACCAGGGAGGCCAGCATCGAGCTACCTGGCATCTGCGGTGATCGGAAGGCGGAGGGTCGAAGGCTCCGGGTAGCCACCGGCCACCAACACCCGGGTACGGTTGAAACCCGACCCGTACCGCTCGGGAGCAGGACCGAATCCCGCGAGGTTCTCCAGGGCTGCCACCACACGGCTCGCCGCACGGCCGTCACCGTACGGATTCTCCGCGAACGCCATTGCCTGGTGTGCCCCGTTGTCACTCAGCAGCTCATGTGCAGCATCCGCGATGGTCGCGGGATCAGTGCCCACCAGGCGCAGCGTTCCCGCTTCGACGCCCTCGCCCCGCTCGGTCGTCTCGCGGGTGACCAGGACCGGTGTCCCGAGGGCCGGAGCCTCCTCCTGGATGCCCCCTGAATCCGAGATCGCGAAGCGGGCCGCTGCCAGCAGGTGGGCGAAGGGGACGTAGTCGAGGGGACCGGTCACCAGTACCTGTTCGAGGCCCTGCACAGGACCCGCCACCTCAGCGCGCGCCGCCTCGTTGGGATGGGTGACCAGCACCAGCTGGACCTCTGGATGTCGCTCCACGATCTGGCGCAGGCCGGAGCCGATGCGCGCCAGGCCCCCGCCCCAGTTCTCGCGCCGGTGCGCCGTGGCAACGATCAGCGGTCGGGGACCATCCAACGCTTCCAGCAGTCTCGGATCGGTGATGCCAGAAGGCATCTGGGTGGCGCGCACCAGGGTGTCGATACCGGTGTTGCCGGTCACGAACACGAGCTCGGAGTCGACCCCTTCCCGCACGAGGTTCTGCAGGTTGGTGTCGGTCGGGGCGAGATGGAACGCAGCGATGCGGCTGATCACCTGGCGGTTCAACTCCTCCGGGTAGGGGGTGAGGATCGAACCCGTACGCAGTCCCGCCTCGACATGACCCACTGGGATCCGCAGGTGGAAGGCCGACATGGCAGCCGCCATGGCGGAACTGGTGTCGCCGTGCACCAACAGACCGGCGGGATAGCCCCGCTCGAACACATCCGCGCGACTCGATGCATTCACGTGTGCGGCTGTACCGAGGGTGGAGTCGTGGGAGTAGCGCTCCCTGCAGAACTTCTCGAACCCGATCATCACCTCGGACACCAGACCGTTCAGCGAACCGTTGCTCCTCGCTGCGAGGTCGACATCGGGCGAGATTCCCTCCATGGAGAGGATCTCATGGACCATCTCGGAGTGTTGCCCTGTGGAGATCACCACCGGGTCCAGCACCTCGCTGCGCCGTAGCTCAGCCACGACGGGCAACATCTTGATTGCCTCCGGTCGGGTTCCGATCGCGATGAGCACGTGCGCAGTCATGTCTTCCCCATCGGCAGCTCCCTGCGCCGACTGAGCCACCCGGCGCCCGTCGGTTGGCGGGCCATGGTCACGGCTGGCACCCCGGCACCTGCACCGAGGATCGGGGCAACATCGGTGGACACGCACCGCCACATCGACTTGAATTCGGTCACGCGGTTCAGGGCGAGCCGCGTGACCGAGGGGGATAACCGTGAACGACTTCCGTAGGCCTCAGCGCGCGGCGTTGGTGACCGTGGTTGTGGCATGTCTGACCGCTGTGGCGGCCTGTGCTCCACCCGCACCCGGTGGCGGCACCACCACGACCTCGTCGAGTACCACGACCGAGGCGACCACCACGACGACGACCGAGCCGACGACAACGACCACCTCCACGACGACCACGACGTCGACCACCACAACCACCACGACGTCGACGACAACGACCACGATGCCGACGACAACGACCACGTCGACAACCACCACCACCGTCCCGACCGGTCCCGAGTACTACCCGATCCTGGTCAGCTGCCTCACTCCGAATCCCATCGGTGCCGACAGCATCAACGAGATCGACAGCGGCGTGACCGTCCTCGCACCGAGCACGGTTGCCCAGGGCGACACCTTCCAGGTGGAGATGACCGCCGATCCGATCGAGGTGCCCACCTCCGGTGGTGGCTTCAACATCAGCTATCTCAAGAACGTGAAGGTTCGCTTCGACCTGCCTGCCGGAGCCACCTACATCGGCGCGACCGTCAGCGGTGGTAGCAACATCGGTTCGGGCACCCCGACCGTCGCTCTGTCGGGTTCCCAGATCGTGCTGACGGTGCCCGGCCAACTCTCGCCCGGTGCAACCGCAGTGCTGCCGAAGGTCACCGCCACCCTGCAGGCGAGCGGGGCCGTGGGAACCCAGATGCAGGCCAAGCTGGCCGGTACGTCCTACTCGGACCCCGGCATCAGCTTCACCGCCCGGGTGCAGGTGCTGTTCGGAATCGATGCGAACAGCAGCTGCTACGCACCCGTGAACCCGGTGCTGGCAACCACCGAGATCGTCTGACGAGCGAGATCGTCCGAGGAGAACCTCTGGGCGGGGCAGCCCTGACCTCAGGCCTCCATGCCTACGGTCAGGGCTGACTCCACCTCTACTGCCTCTTCGGTGGTCGGTTGGCCCGCAAGCGCTTCCATCTCCTCGCGGCGGTCCTGTTGCAGCTGTTTGGCGACTGCCTTGCCGGGCAGGAATCGTGCGACCACCAGGGCGACCAGCAGCAGGCCGAAGGTGATCCCGAACACGGTGTTGTAGGAACCGACGGCGATGTCCTGGCTGACCGAGCCGGGATCGCCGGCGGGGCGGATCGTTGCATAGATCGAGGCCAGCACCGCAGTGCCGATCGCAGCGCTGACCTGCCGGCTGACCGATGAGAGACCGGACGCCTGGGACACCTGGATCGTCTTCACCGCGTTGAGGGCCACGATGTTGGGCGCCATCATCGCCAGACCCGACCCGAGCCCGCCGAGGAACAGGTAGGCAGCGATCGCGACCAGCGGGGTGTCGGGAGCCAGGTGCGCGAGGGGCCAGAACGAGATCGCCATCAGGGCAACACCCACCGCGACCGGGATCCGCGCACCCACCCTGTCCGCGAGGCGGCCACCGACGGGCATCATCATCGCGATGCCCAGCGCGGAGGGGAGCATGACCAGCCCGATGTGGAGTTCGCTCACACCGCGCATGGAACCCAGCTCGAGGGGTATGTAGACGAGGCGGCTGTACTGCGCGATCGCCAGCAGCCCGAGCGAGACCATGCCGATCGCGAACACGGGGTTGGCGAGTATCCGCATCTCGACCAGCGGATGGGGATGGCGCAGGGCATGACGCGTGAACAGGGCGAGTCCGCAGACACCTGCACCCACGATCACCAAGACCACCGGCTGGGTCCAGCCCCGGGTGCCCCCGAGGGACAATCCGATCATCAACAACGCCAGCCCGACGCCCGACAGGGCCAGACCGACCCGGTCGAACGGCCGAACGTCGCGAAAGCCCGTGTCCCTCAACACCTTCATCGCCAGGGGCACTCCGACGATCCCGATGGGCACGTTGATCAGGAACAGCCAGCGCCAACCGACCGACTCCACCAGGCCACCGCCGAGCACCGGACCGATCGCCGGTGCAGCCATCACAGCGATCCCGAACAGACCCATGGCGCGCCCGCGTTCCTCCGGGCCGAACAGTTCGTAGATGAGCGCCATGGCGACCGGCATCAGGATGCCGCCGCCGACGCCCTGGATGATCCGTGCGGCCACCAGGAGCTCGAGTGTCGGAGACACCGCGCAGAGGATGGACCCGACGGTGAAGAGCACCAGGGCCCAGACGAGCGCCCGCTTGCGCCCGAAGCGATCCGCGGTCCAACCGCTGGCCATCTGGGCCACCCCTACCGCCGCCAGGTAGGCGGTCACGACCCACTCGACCCCGTCGATCGTGTCGAAGTCCCGCTGCAGCGAGGGCAGCCCGAGGTTCACCACGGTCGTGTCGAGAACCACCATGAAGGTGCCGAACAGCACGACACCCATCGCCCACCAGCGGTAGGAGTCCCCACCGCTGCCGGCTTCGACAGCCTCTGGTTGTTCCAACTCGGAGCTCACTCGATGTTCCCGTCGTGAGGTTTCTGGTACCCGGACGGGCTACCACGCCGGACCACGGTAACAACAGTTAGTTGGTTCGTACAAGCAATTGCCAGTGGCGCATGGCATACTTGGCGGCGTGACCTCACCGACAGTCGCGATCGATCTGCCCGCACACCCTGACTGTTCCGGCGATCCCGTGGCGCAGATCGAGAGCGCCGTGGTCGCACTCCTCCGGCGGGCCAACGACCCCCGTGGAAACCGCAAGATCTACGAGATGGCGGGCACCGACATCGAGAAGGCCGGAGCGGTCATGTTGGCCAGGATCGACGAACTGCAACCGGCCCGGCTGAGCGAACTGGCCGCCGCAGCCGGGGTGACTATCTCGACCGCCAGCCGTCAGGTCTCCCGACTGGTCGAACAGGGCTACGTCGCCCGCTCGGCTGATCCACTGGATGCCCGGGCGAGCCTGCACCGCCTCACTCCGGCGGGTCGTGGCCTGCGCGGACGCCTCCAGCGGGCCGTGACCAGCTTCTTCGAACAGGCACTGTCGGACCTCACCCCGAACGAGCGCGAGTTGCTCGGTGACCTGCTCACCCGGTTCGTCCAGGGGGTCCTGGAGGAGTAGCGAGTCGCACCGAGGACCAAGATGGGCACCGTGCTGGCTACGCCCCGACCTTCGATGCCCACACCCGTGTGTCCTAGGTTGCGTTGATGCCATTGCAGAACTGGCCGGGCCGAGTGGCCGCCGCGGCGTGTGTCCTCGCTGTGGCCGCCACTGCGTGCAGCAGTGAGCCCGACGAGGTCACCGCCGGTCCGGCCTCACCGACCGAGGCCCTGCCAGCGCCGGGTCCGGGCGACCTCGAGGAGTTCTGCTCTGCTGTGGCGGTGCTCGGTCAGACCGACGGCACCACGGACCCCGCTGTCGTCCTGCCGGCGATCGACTCGCTCCGCCAGACCGCCCCAGCGGAGATCCGAGCTGACGTCGATCTGGTTTCGGACACCCTCATCGCCAACAACTACCCCGAGGGCACGACGCCCTCGATGACGGCGGCACCATTCGATGATCTGAACCCGGCCAGCGACCGGCTCGGCGCCTATGTCGAGACGAACTGCCCGCCCGGTGGCTGATCCGTGGGCAACTACCTACCCGGGCGAGGTACCAGCGGTGCCAGATGGCGTGTCCGGGACACGCAGTCTCGCGGCCCACGGTCCAAGGTTCAGATCGGGGTTGGCACGTACAGCCGACATCCGGAGGGTTCCCCCACATGGAGCCGGCAGCGCCCGGGGGGACTCGGCTCGTAGCGGGCAGGGAACTGTCCGGCCAGCGGGTTTTTGGGGAAGAACCACCGTCCCTGCACATCCAGGCGCAGCACCTCGCGCAGCGCCGCCCGTCGCATCCCGAATGTCACGAGTGATCGATCGAAGCCGTAGGAACCCTCGAACCCAACAGGTCGGCCTGCACGCAGCTTGCGCACCCCGGCGAACAGTGCCACGTCGTCCGCATCGACGACCTCGACGCACAGCTTCGGACGCATCGGTCCCACCAACTCCGTGGGACTGTCCACACGCCAGGAGAACGTGGCGCGCTCGTGTCGGTGGTCGAACTCGACCACCGACACTCCGGCTGGCGCCTCCGGCGCGAGCGTGCCATCGCGTTCGCTGAGTAGCTCGCCGACCCCCTCCGAGGTCCCCCAACCTCGCAGGTCGCCGTTCACCACCGCGTAGCCGTGCCGGGTCCACACGGCCGGATCCGGTGCCTCCCAACTCGTCAGCGACGAGATCTCGAACGGTTCGCTCTGGGGGATCAGCCACATCTGGAACGGCCGCCGGTAGCCACCACGCCGTTTGGGTGCCGGTAGTGCGTCCTTGCCGTAGGGGTGGAGGCTGAGCAGGGTCGGAAACGGTCCGGGACCGGGTGGCCGGAACACGTTGACACGCAGCACGGTTCCGTCGCGGACCGGCACAGCCACGTCGCGTTCGACGACCGTGTCCGCGGGCGGGTCGGTGATCGTCACGTTCGGTCGGAGCGCCAGTCGGATCCGTTCGAACACATGGGCGCGGTCCACGCCCTCGGGCCATCGGGGTCGACGGGAGGTAGCGGCAGCCGGCACCCATCCCTCGTCGGCGGCGCCCGCTATGGGATTAGCCCGATCGATTGACCGGGAACACCATGATCATCGGCGCAGCCGCCGATCGACACCTACTCGATGCGCAGTCCCGAGATGGCCCGACCGATCACGAGCTGCTGGATCTGCTCGGTGCCCTCGAAGATGTCCATGATCTTCGCGTCACGGTGCCAACGCTCGACCGGGTACTCACGGGTGTATCCGTAGCCACCGAGGATCTGGATGGCCCGCTCGGTGACCCACACCGCCGTACGGCCGGCATGCAGCTTGGACATGGAGCCCTCTGCGTTGGTGAAGGTGCCGTTGCGGCTGAGCCAGGCGGCGCGGTGCACGAGCAGCCGCGATGCGTCGATCTGGGTGGCCATGTCGGCGAGCATGAACGCGATCGCCTGGTTCATGATGATCGGCTTGCCGAACGCCACCCGCTCCTGGGCGTAGTCGAGCGAATACTCGTAGGCCGCGCGGGCGATGCCCACGGCCATCGCTGCCACCGAGGGGCGCGTTGCTTCGAAGGTGGCCATCGCAGGCTGCTTGCCCGAGGACACCTGTGGGTTCTTCTGGGCCTCGCGCGCCTTTGCGAGCTTCTCGTCGAGCTTCTCCTTGCCACCGAGGAGGCAGCTGCCCGGAATGCGCACGTCCTCGAGCACGACCTCGGAGGTGTGCGAAGCACGGATCCCGTGCTTCTTGTACTTCTGGCCCTGGGAGAGACCCGGAGTGTTCGGGGGGACGATGAAACTCGCCTGCCCACGACCCTTGAGCTCCGGATCCACAGCGGCAACGACCACGTGCACGTCAGCGATCCCGCCGTTGGTGATCCACGCCTTGGTGCCGTTGAGCACCCACTCGTCGTTGGCCTGGTCGTACACCGCACGGGTGCGCAGGGATGACACATCGGATCCCGCGTCGGGCTCTGACACGCAGAACGCACCCAGCTTCACATCATCGGCGGTGCCGTAGCACTGCGGCACCCATTCGAGTGTCTGTTCGGGTGTTCCGTTGCCGGCGATGCCGGCGGCGGCGAGCCCGGAACCGAAGATCGACAGCCCGATGCCGGCGTCTCCCCAGAACAGCTCCTCGAGGGCGATCGGCAGGGTGAGCCCGGTCTCGTCGCCCAGCATCGCCTGAGCCATGAAGTCGAAGCCGTAGAGGCCCACCTTGGCGGCCTCCTCGACCACCGGCCACGGGAACTCCTCGCGTTCGTCCCACTCCTCGGCAGCCGGACGAACGACGTTCTCAGCGAACTCGTGCACCCACTTCTGGATCTGGATCTGGTCCTCGTTCAGCTCGAGGGAGAACTCGCCCATGTCAGTCACCTTCCGAACGTTCCGGCCCCGTTGCCGGGTGCCCTACGGGAATTTAGATACGCCCCGTAGGTTACCGACGGGTAACCGGGCTCCACAATCGGGCACTTCCCCCAGTACCGCCGGAACGGCCTAGGCACCATCCCAGGCGAAGCGCACCGCCAACGGTGGATGGTCGGACAGATCGGTTCCCGCGGAATCCAGGAAGTCCTCGGTCGGGTAGTCGTGCGAAAGTGCGCTCAGGTCCACTCCGCCGCCGTCGCGGTAGGCCGCCTTGTCGATGTTTCCCGGCTCGGCGCACGACAGTTCGGCACAGACGTCGGTGAGCCCGGTCTCCGCCAGGAACCCGGCCCAGATCGCGGCGTCCGCGAAGTCGGTGTCAGCAGGATCGGTCACGTCGGTGTGCAGGTTCGTGTCGCCGGCGAGGACCACGGCGCGACCTGCCGAATGGGCCTTGATGAACGCGGCCAGCTGTGCGTAGTCGTCGACCTGCAGCGCCTGGTCGGTATCGGTGCCACCAGCCTCGGCGTGGAGGTCATAGACGTCGACCACGTATCCATCGGCGAGCGTCATCGTGGCGACCGAGAACCCCTTCATGGCAAGACAGTCACTCGCTCCGTCGAGTACTCCGTAGCAGCCTGCCCAGGGCACCCGCTCCGGCTCGGTGAACGGATACCGCGCCATCATCCCCAGGCCGTCGCCGACGAACAACGGCCGGCTGGTGGGATCCAGACCCACCGCGTAGGGACCTGGGTGCTGGCCCGAGCGATAGGGATGGTCGGCGCTGCCGCGGAGCCACCGGTGGTGGTTCGCGAAGGGCAATCCGTCGAGAAGTGGCTGCCACCAGTCGAAGTCCTCCTGGGTGAGCACCACGTCGTAGTCGTTCAGACGGGGGCTGATCAGCGCCAGGTTCGTCTCCGGATCGGACCCCGAGATGCCCTGCGGCAGCCCGGCGACGTTGTAGGAGAGCACCGAGAACTCCCCCGGTGGACCGGCCAGGGGCACGATCGTCGTGGTGGGCGGAGCACCTCCGGTGCCGGGTGGATTTGTGCAACCGACCCCGACCAGCGCAATGACCGACAGCGCGGCGGCCAGCAACGACCCCCGCCTCCCCCATGAATTCGACATGTTCGAACCCTACGACCGGGTCGGGCACCCAACAAGGCCCGACGCGGTCGGCGCGCAGAGCGACGGCCTGCGGGACCGCTTGACTCAATCGCGCCGTACGGCGGTGCCCGACGCGGTGTCCTCGACCACCCACCCGCCGGCAGTGAGCTCGTCGCGCAGTGCGTCAGCTGCAGCGAAGTCCCGTTGTGCACGGGCCTCATCACGGCGACGGCACAGCTCGAGCACCTCCGGTGGCAACTCGTCGGTCTCGGCAACCACATCGAGACCGACCGCATCGAGCATGCAACGCCATGCGGCCACGATCGGCGCAGCCTCGGCGCGTCCTCCCGGTCCGGAGTCGAGAGCGCGGTTGGCGTCGGTCACGCACCCGAACAGAACCGCCATGGCGCCGGGGGTGTCGAGGTCGTCGTCCATACGTGCACGGAACGCCGCCATCCTCGCCGGGTCCTCGGACGCGACGGCATCGGAGTCCAGGTCCACCGTCCGTCTGGCCAGGGCGTCGAGACGTCCCAGCGCAGCTTCGGCATTGGCCATCGAGCTGGCTGTGACCTCGACCGGGGAGCGGTAGTGCGCCTGGAGGATCAACAATCGCAGCGCCCTCGGGTCGTGTCTGGCCAGCAGGTCATCGACGGTCGTGAAGTTGTCCAGCGACTTGGACATCTTCTCCCCGCCGACCTCCACGAATCCGTTGTGGGCCCAACGCCGTGAGAACGGCCGGCCCAACGCCACCGCCTGGGCGCGCTCGTTCTCGTGGTGTGGGAAGGCGAGGTCCACTCCCCCTCCGTGGAGGTCGAAGTCGTCACCGAGCAGGTCGAGGCTCATCACGACACACTCGGTGTGCCAGCCGGGTCGGCCCTCTCCCCACGGCGACGGCCACGATGGTTCGCCGGGCTTGGCGAACTTCCACAGAACGAAGTCCGCCGGGTTGCGTTTCTCGGTGCCCACCAGATCGCGGTCGCCGCCGCCCTCGAGCATCTCATCGAGCGACTGGTGTGCGAGGAGGCCGTAGTCGGCGACGCTGTCCACGGCCAGGTAGACGCCATCGGAGGTCACGTACGCGGCGTCCTTCGCGACCAGTTCGCCGATGGTCCCGACCATCTGTTCGACATAGTCGGTTGCATGGGGGTCGAGGTCGGGTCGACGCACCCCGAGCGACTCCATGGTCGAGTACCAGGCTCGTTCCCAGGCCTTCGCGAACTCGGCCGGATCCCGCCCCTCCTCGGCTGCCCGGGTGATTATCTTGTCGTCGATGTCGGTGACATTGGACACGAAGGTCACCTCGAGTCCCGACCACTGCAGATAGCGCCTCATCACGTCGAACACGAGAGCCATGCGTGCATGGCCCAGGTGTGCCGGGCCATAGACGGTGGGCCCGCAGACGTACATCGACACCTTCGACGGGTCGCGCAGTTCGAGGGGCGCGACGGACCTGGTGGCGGTGTCGTACAGCGAGATCACGTCGGCAATCCTACCGGTGCCCCGGGCGCATCCGAGCAGTGCCGCAACGCTGGAGACCAAGCCGGTTCGGGTTCGGTGCGGGCGGTCGGTTTTGGCACCCTCGCCGATACCGTCGGAGCGGTGCGGGAACCCACCGGAGCAGAACCGACGCGTGTGATCGCGGCAGTGGTCGGTCCACCTGTGGTCGCCGAGCTGTTGGTCGCCGCTCTGGACATCGGGGGCGTCGGCGCACTGGCGGTACGGGCAGGTGGCTGGATCGCGGCCGCCGGGTTGGTGGTGGCGGTGGTGGTACGTCCGCTGCTGGCACAGATAGCGGCCGAGCGCCTGGCCACCGAGGACGCCCGCTGTGAACTCGACAGGCTCGGCACCGAGGTGGACTTCCGCGAGCGCGTCGGTCGGGCCCTCACCCAGGCCGGGGCCGACGAGGCCGCGATGCGCGCCGCCCTGCGTGCAGTGCACGAGGTCCTCCCCGATGCCGACGTCTCCCTGCTGCTCGCCGTGCCCGACCAACCCCGCGTCGGTTGGAAGGTCCGGCTCACCGAGGGGGAGATCCAGCCGGCCCGACCGATTCCGGGCACCCCGGGGTGTTCTGCCCTGGCGGGCAACACGATCGTGGCCACGGACTCCACTGCGTTGGATTCATGCGAGCACATGGAGGACCCCGACATGACCGTGTCGGCCACCTGCGTGCCGCTGCGCATCGGCGAGAGACTGCTCGGGGTCGTCTCGGCGGTCCAGGCTCCGGGCGAGGGACCGGACCAGCACCAGCTCCAACTCATCGAGTGGGTGGTCGAGCGCACCGGTGCACGGATCTCCGAACTGCGCCGCTCCCAGAACCGCCACGAGCACTTCGCAACCGATGCCACGACCGGACTGGCGGGACCGGACGCACTCGAGTCGCACCTGCGCGACAACTTCCGCTCGCTGGTCCCGTTCTGTGTGTCGCTGATCGAGATCGACGACTTCCCGGGACTCGTTCACCTGCGCAGCCCGTCTGAGGTGGACGAGGTGTTGCGCACGCTGGCTGACTCCCTGCGCCTGACGCTGCGGCCCGATGACGTGATCACCCAGATCGACAGAGGGCGATTCGCGGTGCTGCTCGTGAACTGTGGGGCCACGCACGCTTCGCTCGCGCTCGAACGGGTGCGCGAATCGCTGGCGCTGTCACTGAGCGTGGCCGAGGCAGCTCCGTTCACCTTCTCGGCCGGTGTGGTCGAGTCGCACCGAGCGACCTCGATCGACGACCTGCTCGAACAGGGCCGCTCGGCGCTACGACTCGCTCACGGCAACGGCGGCAACAGGGTGGCCCTGGCCCACGACTGAGCAGCGAGCCCGGGTTCTGAGGTGGGATGCCACCCACGGTGCAGGACAACGAAGCGTCGGGGTTCGTCGGTCACACTGCGAACCTGCCGCTCTGAAGTCCTCAGCCGAGCAGGTCCACGGGCGGTTCACCCTCGGCCAGCCGCCGTGTGCGATCGGTCGCGGCCCAGGCGAGTTCCGGTTGCGGGAGGATCCAGAACTGCTCTGCAGCCACCCCGTCGCAGAGGGCGTCAGCCACCGTTGCGGGGTCGGCTCCCGCCTCCACCCCGGAACGGATGGTGGAGCCCAGGGTCGCGACGACTTCACGGTGTGCGGGGTCGGTTTCGCCCTCTTCTGCTGACCGCACATCGGGTGTGCGGTCCGGCATGTCGGTGGCGATGTTCCCCGGGCAGATGACGGACACACCGACGGGCGAACCGATGCGAGCCAGTTCGTGGTGGGTGGATTCCATGAATCCGACCACCGCGTGCTTGGTGGCGACGTAGGGCGCCATGCCGGGGGTCGCGACCAGACCGGCGCCCGAGGACACGGCCACCACCCATCCGTCTCCCCTCGGCACCATGGTGCTGAGCGCAGCGCGGAGACCGTGAACGACCCCCCAGTAGTTCACACGGGTGGTCAGTTCCCACTGCTCCAGCGGGAGCTCCCAGGACAGTCCCTGCAGCGACACTCCCGCATTGAGAACCGCCAGGCGCAGACCCCCGAGCGATTCGGCGGCGTCGACCAGATCCGCGTGATGGGCCGTGTCTCCGACATCGCCCCGGACCGCCACCACTCGGGCGTCGGGGTACGCACCGAGTACCGAAGCGCGCTCCGACTCCAGCCGGGTGGCATCCAGGTCGGCCATCACCACGGACATCCCGGCCGCGGTGAGCCGCCGCGCGATGACCGAACCGATCCCTCCCGCAGCTCCGGTAACGATGGCAGCACCATGGTCCAGTTCCATTACCTTGCAACGTTATGCGCACCCAGCCACCCACCCCGTTGCCGGATCGCACCGTGCCCGAAAAGCCAACGGTCGACGGCCTGGACGAGAAGTGGTCCCGCCACTGGGAAACCCAGGACACCTATACCTTCGACCCGGCGGCAACGCGTGACGAGGTCTTCTCGATCGACACCCCGCCGCCCACGGTTTCGGGCTCACTCCACGTGGGGCACGTCTTCTCCTACACCCACACCGATGCGATCGCCCGCTACCAGCGGATGACCGGCAAGGCCGTGTTCTACCCGATGGGTTGGGACGACAACGGCCTGCCGACCGAACGGCGGGTGGAGAACTACTACGGCGTGCTGTGTGACCCGTCGGTTCCCTATGCCGACGGTTTCTCGCCGCCGGAGAAACCGGCCAAGAAGCGCAACGACTTCGTGGCCATCAGCCGACCCAACTTCATCGAGCTCTGCGAGCAACTGGTCGCGATCGACGAGAAGGCCTTCGAGGCAACCTGGCGCCACCTGGGGCTGTCGGTCGACTGGGAACGCACCTACACGACCATCGGAGAACACAGTCGTCGGGTCTCCCAGCGCGCCTTCCTCCGCAATCTGGCGAGGGGAGAGGCCTATTCGAGCGAGGCACCCTGCCTCTGGGACGTGACGTTCCAGACCGCGGTGGCACAGGCAGAGCTCGAGGACCGCGACCGCCCCGGGGCCTACCACGCGCTCGCCTTCTGGCCGGTCGACGACAACGGCGCCAACGGATCCGAACCGATCGTCATCGACACCACGAGGCCCGAACTCGTCGTCAGCTGTGTGGCACTCGTCGCCCACCCCGACGACGACCGCTACCAGCCGCTGTTCGGGACCAACGTCCGCACACCGGTGTTCGGGATCGAGGTCCCCGTCCTGGCCCACGAACTCGCCGAACCCGACAAGGGAACCGGCATCGCCATGATCTGCACCTTCGGCGACACCACCGATGTGACCTGGTGGCGCGAACTCGACCTGCCGACCCGTGCGTGCATGGCACGGGACGGTCGCTTCGAGGCCGAGACCCCACCGTGGCTCACCACCGACCGGGCGAAGGAGGCCTACTCCCGAATCGCGCGCAAGGCCGCCGGCGGGGCCCAGATCCAGATGGTCGAGCTCCTGCGCGAGTCCGGGGACCTGATCGGCGAACCGCGCCCGCTGCAGCACGCGGTGAAGTTCTTCGAAAAGGGTGACAAGCCCCTCGAGATCGTCACCTCGCGGCAGTGGTACATCCGCAACGGCGGCCGCTCGGAAGAACTGAAGGCCGACCTCGTCGCCCGGGGTGACGAGGTCAGTTGGCATCCCTCGTTCATGCAGCACCGCTACACCAACTGGGTCGAAGGTCTCAACGGTGACTGGCTGGTCTCACGCCAGCGCTACTTCGGGGTGCCCATCCCGGTCTGGTACCACCTCGACGCCGAGGGCAATCCTGATCACAGCCGACCGATCGTGCCCGATGAGGCCGAGCTGCCGATCGACCCCCAGGCGCAGTGTCCACCCGGGTTCACCGAGGACCAGCGAGGGGTGCCCGGCGGCTTCGCCGGCGATCCCGACATCATGGACACCTGGGCCACTTCATCGCTCACACCCGAGATCGCATGTGGCTGGGAGGACGACCCGGCGCTCTTCGAGGCCACCTTCCCCATGGACCTGCGCCCACAGGGCCACGACATCATCCGGACCTGGCTGTTCTCCACGATGGTGCGCAGCCACTACGAGTTCGGCCACGCCCCCTGGCGCAACGCAGCCCTGTCGGGCTGGATCCTCGATCCCGACCGCAAGAAGATGTCGAAGTCCAAGGGCAACGTGGTGGTCCCAACCGAACTGCTCGAGAAACACAGCCCCGACGCGGTCCGCTACTGGGCCGCCAGCGCCCGCCCCGGTACCGACACTGCCTTCGACGTGGCACAGATGAAGGTGGGACGGCGGCTTGCGATCAAGCTGCTGAACGCCAGCCGGTTCGCGTTGGGGTTCGCGGTCGACCGCGAATCCGGCCGCACCACCCTGTCGGATCCCCGCGACGTGACCGAGGCGATCGACACCGCGATGATCACCGGGCTGGGCTCGCTGGTCACCGATGCCACATCTGCGTTCGAGGAGTTCGACTACGCACGAGCGCTCGAGCGCATCGAGGGGTGGTTCTGGGCGTTCTGCGACGACTATCTCGAACTGGTCAAGGCGCGTGCCTACGGCGAGGGGGAATACTCCCCCGCCGAGGTCGCCTCGGCGCGGGCCGCACTCGACCTGGCCCTCTCGGTGGTGCTGCGTCTGTTCGCCCCGTTCCTGCCGTTCACCTGTGAAGAGGTCTGGTCGTGGTGGATGGACGGATCGGTGCACCGGAGTTGCTGGCCCACCCTCGACGAGCTCGCCGATCCCGCCGACGGTGCCACACCCGAGGCACTTGCCGTCGCCGCCGCTGTCCTCAGCGAGGTCCGCGGCGCCAAGTCCGCCGCGAAGGTCTCGATGCGCAACCCCGTCGAGCGACTCGCCGTGACCGACACCGCCGACCGGCTGGCTCTGCTCGCAGCGGTGGCGGGAGATGTCCGCGACGCCGGCCGGGTGGGGGAACTCATCACGACCGAGGGCGACAGCTTCGAGGTCGAGGTGACCCTGGGCGACCCCGACTAGCAGGCCACCCGAGCGGATCCGGCTCTGTCAGAGCTCGACGTGGCCGCTGAAGGCCGCCATGACTTCCTGGAGCATGCGGAAGAACTCCTTGGGGTTGCGCACATCGGTCATGGCCCTGAACTGCGACGCCTCGTTGGCCGACTCGATGCGGATCGTCGAGGCTCCCACCATCCGTTGCCAGAACGAACGCTTCAGGCTCACGTCGGTGACCTTGCGCCACGGAATGAACTCAACGTTGCGATCCAACACCCCTGAGGTGCGCAACACCCTGAAGTCGGTCAGCACGTAGCGGGTGTGCCACGCGTCCAGTGCACGCCAGGCGAGCACGGCTATGAGCAGCATCAACAACAACAGCGCCGGGCCTGCTCCCACCAGCGAGGCCGACAACATCGCCACCAGCACTCCCGCCACGGCGAGCGGAGCCTGATCGAGGGTGACCACCCACCAGTCGGGCGACGCCATCTCGTAGACCTTCTCGTCCTCCAACAGGAGGTCCGACACGATCCGTTCTGGATGCCACGACCGGACACGCTCGGGAACGCTCAGGGGCCTGCGGCCGGAGACCGGCGTGCCGGAGGCACCCTCGGAGGTGGGTAATCCCGAGAGGAACTGTTCGGCCGTGCCCTCGACGTCGCCGCCGGCCGGGGTGCTCGATCGTCGCGCACGGCGGACGCGAGTTGGCTCCTCGGGAATGGCGGGGGGCTCGGAGCGGTCGGGGTCTGACATGGTCCGCCTGCCGGCGCCGCTCAGAACTCCGAGATGAAGTCGGCGAAGCGGCCAATGGCCTCCTGGACCAGACCGGCCGTCCAACCAATGACCTCACCGACATCACCGGCAGCGGTGGCGGGGCTGCGCCACAGTGCGACGACAACCACCGACACGGCGAGCACTGCGAGTATTTGGACGAGCTTGTTGTTCATGGTGCACCTACGGAAGCGAACGCTAGTGGTGGCTCTGCCACGCTCCGTGGATCCCCCCATGTGATTGCGGGGCGCGTAGTCTGTGCGCTGTGGCACTGCCGTTGGTGAAGCGATCCACAGCACACGCGGCTCTGCGTGATCTGCGCGCAGCGTATGACTCGAGCATCGCCGATGCCGGGCTCGTCCTGGTCCAGCAGACCGCACCCGGTCAGGACTCCCACCACGTGTCGCTGTCATGTCTCGACCTCCTCGGTTGGGATCCGGCAGCCTTCCTCGAGCCCGGTGCCCTGCGTTCGATCGTGCACGTGGACGACCTGGCGGCGTTCCGGGCGGTTGCCAGCGACACCCAGGGCGAAGCTGCAGTGATACGGCTGCTCGGCGCCGACGGCGACTACCGGCACTTCCGGTTCGGTGTCACCGATGCGGGGTTGAACCGCCCACTCACGTTCGCCCTGGTGGACGTGACCAGTGACGCTCCGGCGCGCTCTGCCCGGCGCCGGGCGGAGGAGCTGGTGAGGCTCGATCGCCAGGCGGTGGTGGTACTCACCCTCGTCGACCGGGGTGACCCCGCGAGCTTCGAGGTCACCGAACTGAACCCGGCGGCACAACGACTCGTGCGGCGCAGCGGGGTGCAGAACCTGGACGAGGTCTTCTCGGCCGCGACGTTGCAGTTGTTGCACAATGCCGCCTACGACGTCGCCAACACCGGCGAGTCCGTCTCGTTCACCCGCCTCGAGATCTCCGAGATCCCCGATGCGGCACTCGACATCGAACTCAGCCGGTTGCACGACGGCACGATCGCCCTCACCGTGGACGACGTGAGCGCGCAGGCAGCCACCGAGGCCCACCTTCGCAATCTCGCCATGCACGACCAGCGCACCGGCCTGCCCAACCTGGCGTTCCTCGACGAACGGCTCTCGGAGCTGCACCACCAGGAACCCTCCACGCTCGCGATGCTGGCGGTCGAACTCACGACCCCGTCACTGGATGACCGTGTGGTGGCCGCCGTGGCCGAACGACTCGAGGCCAGCGTCACACGCCCGGTGTTCATCGCTCGCACCGGCCCGCAGAGACTGGCGGTGCTCCTCAGCGACCTCTCCCACCGCGACGAGTTGACGACCCTGACCCAGACCGCCACGGCTGCACTGGCCATACCTTTCGACATCAATGGTGCCGCCATCGCGGTTCACGCTGTCGTGGGCGCCGCGGATGCGGCCAACACCGAGGCGAAGGCGCGCCTGCTCGCCGATGCCGAGGACGGAGCACGTCGTGCGATCGCCCAACATGTCCCGTGGTTGGTGGCCGAGCCCGACAATCGGGCACCGGCGGGGCTGTTCCACGATGTGCGGGTGGGCGTCGGCCGAGGACAGATGGAACTCCGCTACCAACCGCTGCTCGATCTCCGCAGCGGCGAGCTGACCAAGGTCGAGGCCCTGCTGCGCTGGGCCGACCCCGAGTGGGGATCCGAGTCGTCCCTCGAACTGGCGGAGCGCTCCGGGATACCCGACGTGCTCCCGAAATGGGTCGTGGGCGAGGCCACCGGTGCCTCGCGCTGGTTGCACGACTCCGGTTTCGACCAGGTCGTCACGATCAACCTCGGCACCACCACAGCGGTGGAGGAGCTCGAGGGTCTGGTGGCCCTGCTGGCCGCCGACGGCCAGCACACCCAGGGCCGCATCGAGGTGGAGGTGCCCGAGTCGGTTCTCACGGAGGACCCGATGCGGGGCACCGAGATGGTCCGCAAGCTCCACGAGATGGGCATGAGGGTGTCGATCGACGATTTCGGCGCCGGCTACACCTCGCTGCGCACGATCTCGGAGTTGGGGGTCGACGGGCTCAAGATCGACCGCAGCTTCATCGCCACGATCGGATCCATCCCCGCCGACGCTGCGGTGGTGCGATCCACCATCGAGTTCTGCCACGAGATCGGCGTGGAGGTGACTGCACTGGGGGTCAACGACGAGTCGGCCCTCGACGTGCTGACCGAGATGGGCTGTGACCTCGCCCAGGGCTCGTTCGTGTGTGAGCCCGTGGGGCTCGCCGAACTACCCACCCGCGTTGCCGACATCCGGCGATCGCGCGTCTGACATTTTCTCGAGTCCGAATACCGGGGGACCCCAATGGCACAGATCGTCGATTCACCCGCCGCAGCGGCCGAACAGATCCGTTCTGCGGACGACCTGGGGCTGGGGCTCGGTCCGGCACACCCACCCGCGCTGTTGCATGCGCTCGGCGAACGCGACGACTGGACGGCCCTCGAGGTGTCCGGCGCGCTGTTGACCGACCTCTACGCGCTGTTCACCAAGCCGGGGGTTCGATTCCGCAGCGGGTTCTTCGGGCCGGCCGAACGCTTCCTGCGCGACTCGGGCGGTGCGATCGAATACGTACCGGCCGACTTCCGACGGTTCGGCCCGATCGTGGAGTCACTCGCACCCCGTGTGATGGCCACAGCCATGTCACCGCCGGATTCGGAGGGCTACCTGTCGTTCTCGCTGCACGCCGGCGCAACGATCGATGAGTTCAGGCGCTGCGGCGCCGACCCCGAGCGCGTCCTGATCGTGGAGTACTCGGAGAACTTCCCACGCACACTCGGTCTCCCGCCGGAGCACACCCACCGGATGCACCTCGACGAGATCGACATCTGCTTCGAATCGGATGCGGCTCCGGTGAACCTGGCCGATGCGCCCGCAGGTGATGCCGACCGCACAATCGCCGAACACGCCCGGCACTTCATCCCCGATGGCGCAACTCTGCAGACCGGAATCGGGGCAATTCCGTCGCTGATCGCCACCATGCTGGCCGACGGACCGGGAGGGGGCTACGGAGTTCACTCGGAGATGTTCACCAACGGGCTCATGAGGCTCCACCAGGCCGGCAAGGTGACCAACTCCAACAAGGGCGAGTTCGACGGCTACTCGATCACCACCTTCGCAGCGGGCACCCCCGAGCTGTACGAGTGGTTGGACGGAGGCGACGAGGTGCGCTTCCTACCCGTGGACGTCGTGAACGATGGTCGGCTCATCGCCCAGAACAGGCACTTCGTGTCGATCAACGGCGCAGTCGCCGTCGACCTCTACGGCCAGGTGGCAGCGGACACGATCAACGGCAAGCAGCATTCGGGTACCGGTGGACACGAGGACTTCCTCTCGGGCGCCGGCCTGCGGCTCGAGGACCGGTCGTTGCTCTGCATGCGTTCCGAGGTGATCCATTCCGAGGGATCCGCGAGCAGGATCGTCGGCAATCTGGCCCCCGAGATGGTGGTCACCACACCGCGTCACCAGGTGGACGTCGTCATCACCGAACACGGTGTGGCCGAGCTGCAGGGGTTGACCGTGCGGGAACGGGCCGAGGCACTGATCAGGATCGCGGATCCGAAGCACCGCAGGGAGCTCACCGAGGCAGCCGAGCGCCTCTGACCATCGATTCCCGACCGATCACTGTCGGGAAATCCCATGGCCAGCGGAGGACCCGATCCTTGAACCCTGTTGTCGAGGACCTGTTCAGGACGCTCCGAAGTCGGCTCCGGCAAGGATGCGCTCCGCATAGCCGAAGAACTCCTCCTGGCTGAGCGGCGACCAGGGCACCCATACGGCATCGATCAGGACGGGACCCTCGGAACCGTTCACCAGCCAGAGACGTGTGTCACCGTCGATCTGCAGGGGCAGCGCCGTACCGTCCTGTGCGATGGCGAAGGGCTCCTGCGCGCGAACCTGCCACCACGGAGCATCAGCTCCCGCCATGGTGGTGGTGCCGGTGGAGAGCACCTCCACCGGGAGCCCGGCCAACCAGCCTGAGAGGTCGTCGGGCGTTGCGGTCCGTGAATTGATCGTCTGGATACCGGTCAGGTCGCCGGCGGGATCAACGACTTCGTCAGCGGCATAGACCACGAAGGAGTACTCGGAGTCATCGGGGGAGACGATCTCGACCCTCTGGGAGTTCGACTCGACCCGGACCGGCTCGGGCGAATCGAGTACGAACGGTCGCTCGAACACCTCGAAGTCGTGTTCGCCTGCCTCCAGGGTCACCGGCTGACCCGGGGGTGTGGGCTCCGAAGTGGGATCTCCGGTCTGCTCCGCACCGTCGCCGAAGTCGTCCGCCGACGGAGTGCAATCGAGCAGGCGGAGCTCGGCTGCCTCGAACGCTGCCTGCAGGTCGAAGCATGCGACCGACACCTCGTCCCCACTGGCGTTGACTCGGTCCACGACCTCCGGATACACCGTTCCGGTCGGATCGCCGTCGTTGGACTCCAGACGCGCCGTCACGTCCTCTCGTGCCGCGGTCAGATCCGCCAGGCCGTCCTCGTGGTCGGCGACCGTGGCCTCGAGCGCGTCCAGGAGTGCGGAGTAGGGCTCCTCCAGATCACCTGGAGCGGGGGGAGCCGGTAGCGCCTCGAGCACGCCGGCGTAGGCCTCGGACTCGATCGCTTTTGCCTCGATCCAGGCGGAGAGCTCGCTCACCGGGCCGCTCTCAGCCCCCTGGACGTACACGCTCGCGGCCTCGACCTGTTTCTGGGCGAGCGTCTCCCACGCCTCCAGGACCGCGTCCGCGAACTCCTGTTCACTGCGAGCCTCCGGTGTGCCCGATGCGGACCCACCACCGGTCGCGTCCAACTCGCCCTCGTCGGTGCAGCCACCGGTGACCAGGATCAACGCTGCGGTCGCCAGGATCATGAGCAGAGGTGAAGTCGGTTTCATGGTGGCTCCTCGTCGTCGTGATACCACCATCATCGAACGGAGGGCCCGTTTCCTGTCGGTGACCGACAGGAAACGCAACGTTGGTGCGATGAGTACGGTGATGACCCTCGACCTGGCCCGAACGCGAACTGATGGGGCACCTGTGAGCGAGAGCACCGAACGCTTCGAGGAGCTCTACCGCGAGATGTTGCCGTCGGTGTACCGCTTCACCACAGCTCGGCTGGGGCGGGCGGCGGGTGAGGACGTCTCAGCCGAGGTGTTCCACGCGGCCGTGGTGGCCATCAACGACGGACACTTCGAGCGGGTCACGCCTGCCTGGTTGATGGCCGTGGCCCGCAACAAGGTGATCGACCAGTGGCGGCGGGCGGAACGGGCCAAGGCGCTCGACCATCGGCTGCACCGGTCCAGGGAGGATCTGATGGAGTTCCCTCCGGACTGGGCCAACTCGTCCAACCGTGCCGAGGTCATGGCGGCACTCGACCAGTTGACGATGAGACACCGTTCGCTGCTGATCCTCCACTATGTGGACGGAATGACCGTGCCCGAACTCGCCGAACGACTCGACGAGAACGTTGCCGCACTGGAGTCGGCAATGGCACGGGCGAGGGCAGCGTTCAGGCGCCACTATCGCGGTGATGAGCCGGATGCGAGCGCAAGAGGCAACCCAGACCAGCCGGGAGGTGGCATGTGAGCACCGATGAGTGGCATGACGTCCTGTCGTGTGTCGATGACCCGATCGAGGTGCCGGCACGATTCGAGCGCGATCTCTGGACCGACCTCTCCAGTGCCCTGGCCGGTGAGGTGGCACGCCCGGGTCCCGACGGCTCCATCGAGGAATCTGCGGACGGGACCACCTCTACCGAGGGGCGCCTCGCTCCGGGAATGGGCGAGGTGCGAACGGACATCGAGGATCCCGGGGTGATCGAATTCGCACCTCCTGGACCTGATGCTGGAGGTCGCGGCCCGAAGTCCCGAAGAGCGACGAGGTGGGCAGCGGCGATCGGGGCTGTCGCAGCGACCGCGGCCGCAGTGCTGATCGGCTGGGTGCTCACCCACGAGCAACCGGTGTCGATCGACACCACACCGGTGGGTCCCGTCGAATCGGTTCCCCAGGTCGATGCGGAGCCACCAGACTCGTCGTCCCTGGTTGCTCCGGCAGACGCGTGCGCCGCTTTCGAGGGTGCACGGTTGCCCCCGAGCCGACTGGACGAGGCGGTGGTGGAAGGTCCGCTGAGCACACTCTCGAGCTACATCGATTCTCTCGGCACCCTCGCAACAGGGTTCGGCTCGTCGACGGGGGTCGACCCAGCGGTCACCCGCTCGCTCTCGCTCGCACGTGCAGGGCTCCAGCAGGCAGTCGCCGAAGCGGATGCTGGCGAGACAGCGAGCGCCCTGGGTTCGGTGCGCTTCGCGGTCGGTCAGCTGTCCTCCGCCCAGGACCGACTTCCCGAGGAGCTCGCTGGCTGCATCACCCTTTGATGATTGGTCCGACCCGGGTCCGGGCGAACAATTCGCCCGCGTCATCCCTGTTGCGGAGGCCTCGGAGCAACAGGGTGATTTCGTGGTCGCCGGCCGGGATGCGGTAGGGCTCAGCGGTTTCCGGCCCCAGCGACGACTGCCCAAGTCCCCTCTGGGCCACATCGACCGACAGCCAGGTGGCGGCGGCAGCCTGCATCGCCGTGAGGTCTCCGGTGTGACGGGCGTTCCAGAGTTCGTCATCACTGTGGTGCCGGGCCGAGAACCCCACAGCCAGCCCATCGGTGTTCGACGTCGACTCGAGAACCACCATCAGGCCCGTGCCCCGGCGGCCTCTCCGCAGGGTCAACCACCGAAGTCCCGTGTGGTGACCGTGCCCCTGGGGCATCCCGTAGTCGACGTACTGATCCGAAACCGTCGAGCGCCAGCGCTGCGCCGTGGCACCGGCACGACGATCGGGATAGCAGTCGGAGGGGCCATCGGCGAAGAACTCGAGATGTTCGAGGTTTGCCGGCAGCTGCCAGGTGAAACCGAGCCTCGGGGGGTCCGCAAGCTCCCGGGGCAATGCGAAACCAACACGCAACCGCTGCCATCCATCACCGGCATCGGAGAGCCTCGCCCGGACCTGCACGGGTGGCACCTTCGACGCGGGCTGCAGTAGGCCGCTCTCGGGGTCCCAACTGCAACGGTCGAGACCGAGTTCGTCAACCCAACGGGCGAGCGAGCCGTTGAAACCGCGCATCCACCCCGCTGAGATTCCGTCGTTGTCGGTGAGTGCACGGAAGACCGTCGGAGTCAGCTCGAGCGGTCGCAGACCACCGAGCCCGGTCGGCGCAGCATCCCCCGGCGGCTCATCCCGCTTCGCATTCGGCGACGCCACCGATGTCGGGGTTCCGAACATCTCCCGCGCCCTCGGTGCACCGGGGTCCGCCAATGAGAACTGATCCCAACCCACCCGGTGACCACCCGGCGCCCAGGAGGTCCGGGAGGCAAGCTCCCAGCGAAGGTTGAGGTGGAACTCGGCACCGCTGTGTTGCAGCGCGCTCCTCCAGCGCAGGACGGTCTTGATGCTGCGGCGCGGTCGGATCGGACGCCCGGTCAATTCACCTCCGGCCACCACCTCGCCGTCCGCGGTCAACTCCCAACGAGCCGACAGGTCCGAGGTGTCGGTGAACCACCGCTGATTGGTCAGCTCCACCTCCGCGCGTCCCGGGCTGCTGGCGAGCAGCTCGGCGCGCACCGGGCGACCGAGGTAGCGCACCTCGTCGAGCACCGGATGCGCACGACGGTCCGCACCGACGAGACCGTCGAGAACGAAGTTGCCCTCCTGTTCACCGTCGCCGAAGTCTCCGGCGTAGCCCCAGCTCGGCGCACCGTCGGGTCCCCGCGCCCCGTCGGGGGTGGGTATGGCGTGTTCGCACCATTCCCAGATGAACCCGCCCTGCAGACCCTCGTGGGTCTCGAACGCCTCGTCGTAGTCGGCGAGCCCACCACACGCGTTGCCCATGGCGTGGGAGTACTCACACAGGATCAGTGGTCGCCGTGGGTCCCTCGCGTTCTCGGCCCACCGGACGATCTCGGGCACCGTCGAATACATCGGGCACACGACGTCACTCACCGGTGCCTCCGCATCGAGGTCGTACATGAACGGGCCCTCGTAGTGCAGCGGCCGGCTCGGGTCGATCCTGCGCAATGCCGCCGCAGCAGCGTCGTGGCCGGGACCGTATCCGGACTCGTTGCCGAGGGACCACATCACCACGCACGGGTGGTGCATGTCCCTTTGCGCCATACGCACGTTGCGTTGGATCACCTGGAGGTCGAACATCCCCTCGTTGCAGAGCGACCATTGTCGGGCGTGGCTCTCCACATTGGCCTCGTCCACGACATACAGCCCGAGTTCGTCACAGAGCTGGGCGAAGTGCTCGGCGTGGGGGTAGTGCGCTGCGCGCACCGCGTTGAGGTTGGCCGCCTTGATCATCTCGAGGTCGACCCGGGTGGCGTCGGCGGTGACGGCCCGGCCCCGGCCGGGATCGTGTTCGTGCAGGTTGACCCCGCGCAGGATCACCGGCGCATCGTTGATCAGAAGCTGTCGGTCCCGGACCCGCACCGAACGGAACCCGATCCGCAGCGCATCCACCTCGACCACCGATCCGGACGGATCCCGAAGGGTGACCACCGCCCGGTAGAGCTTCGGGGACTCAGCGGACCATGCCTCGATGGCCGGAACCTCGAGTTGGGCCCTGATCCGACCGGGCTCGGTGAGCATCGCCCCGGCCATCTCCGCGATCACGCTGGAGTCGTCCCAGTGCGCAAGCGGGTGTTCGCCGGTGGAGGCGATTCGTCGACCCCGCAGGGTCTCCACGTGAACCTCGGCACTCCATCCAGGTTGCGTGCGCGCAGCACCTTCGAAGCCCAACTCGATGTCGAGCGTTCCGATCCTCTCCCGGTTGGCGGGGACAACCCTGGAGACACCGGCGGACCTGAGACCGGGTACCAGAGCCGCAGTGGCGAGGTAGGTCTCGGCGGTGCAATGAAGCGACACGCTGCGCTGCAGCCCACCGTGCCACCACTGGTCCTGGTCCTCCAACCAGCTCGATGCCGACCAACGGGGGACCACCAACGCCAGTTGGTGCCGACCCTCGCCCAACGTGGCGGAACCCAGTTCGAACTCGGCCGGCAGACGGCTGTCGGTGCTGAAACCCACCTGTTGGCCATCCACGAAGACGAACACCATGGACTCGGCAGACCCGACGCTCAGCACCACTCGACGCCCTGACCAGTGCGCCGGGATCTCGAAGTCCCTCCGGTACACCGCCGTGGGATTGTCCTCGGGCACCGCCGGCGGTTCGCCGCTGAAGGGCATCACCACGTTGGTGTAGATCGGATGACCATGGCCCTGCATCGTCCAGGCACCGGGAACGACAGCAGTGGCCCCGGAGGCCGCCGAGCCTGGTTCGGCGCCGATCAGATGGGACGGTTCGAGCTGTTCGGGGCGCTCCAACAGCTCGAAGTCCCATTCACCATCGAGGGACAACCACCACGGAGAGGACTCCGGCAGATGATCCCGGGCAGTTGCGAGATCCGGGCACGGAACCATTCCAGCGGGCCGCATGGCCAACCGGTTGGAACTGATCGCCGCGGGATCCGCCCACGGCCGGCTTCCCCCGTGGAGCATCAGCTGTTCAGGCGAGGGCCAGCGCGGCGCCCACACCCGACGCGTCGACGCGCAGGTCATCCACGGTCACGCCGATCTTGTCGTCACCGTCACCCACCGGTATCTCGAGGCGCTTGGGCAGCTTGTAGCGCATGGGCGTCATCGACCAGAGCTCGCCCACGCGTCGATTGAAGTCGTTGACGAAACCCGGCACCAACGACGGGAGCTCGAGCCAGGCAGCTGCCAGAGCAACCTCGAGCCGACCGCCGCTCAGACGTACTGCCACGTCGGTGTGCACCGTGCTGCGCAGATCGGGGAACCGCTCCGAGACCAGGCGCGGTTGGCGCAGGAGCGCCCCCACCCGTCGGTCTGCCAGGTCGAGTTCGATCTCGACGGGCATCGGGAGCCCACCGAGCGCACGTTCCAGAGCTGCTCCGGCCAAGCGGTCCACCCCGCTGGCCGCAAGGCTCACCGCCGCACGGTGCCCGGCAATGGGTACCGGAACCGCGCGACCATCGACCGCATCGGTGGCGGGAAGGCCGATGGAGAGCACACCGGAGGAGACCTGGGCATCACCGGCTCCCCGGTCCACACCGAGGTCCACCAACACGTCTCCCACCTCTGGTCCGAGATCGAGTCCCACCGTCCCGACCGCCTCGCCCAGCCCGGCGAACAGATCGTCGCCGACCGAGGAGAACATCATCGAGGTCATGTTCAGTATCCCGCCCCAGGCGTCGGGCTCGACGCCCTCGGGAGCATCGAGGTCCCGGTCGACGTCGAGCGAGACCAACTCCGCATCCTGCAGGTGGAGTCCGAACGACACCGAATGGTCGTCGTTCACGTTGATGAACGGCCGACAGAGTGCGGTGAGCTTCACCGGTAGCGGGGCGGGCGGTGTGGGCATTCCCAGGGAGGCTCCGGACGCCGTGTCACCCTCGTAGTCGCTGCCGCGCACCGACACGTCACCCTCGCCCGACACCGTGACCCGTGCGCGGCCATCGTCATCGGCGCGGCACTCGAAACGCACACCCGTGACGTTCAGTGCGAGACGCAGTCGCACCTCTCCCATGGCGGGAAGGTTGATCTCCTGTTCCACCGGTTCCAACGCGATCCCGGCACCGATGCCCATCACCACGATGTCGTTGAGCATCTCCTCGGTGACCGCGACCCAGACCGCCCAGCGCCTGCGACCCGGACGCTCCGAAGAACCCTCGGAGTCCGTCGCTGCCTCGTCGGAGTTCTCGAGCGGGGACCGGTCGGTATCAGCGGAGTCGGACTTCTTGGCTGCCACCGCAGTAGGTCTAGTGGATCTCCCCTGCTGCATGCGACCGCTGCGGGTACGCACGACGTATGCGCCAGCGCCGGAGCCGTGCTTGAATGGCCCACAAGTGAACACTGTCAAGTAAACGGCCGCGAGGTTGGGGCGACAGGGCCCGAGCCGGCGTCGAAGGGGGCCCAGATGCCAGTTCCGTCGAGTATCACCACCGCCAGTCACAAGGACCTGGACCTGACCCTGGTTGCCGGCGAATGGCCCGAGGACGTAACCGGTGAGTTCGTGGTCAGCGCCCCCGAGACGCGCCCCGGACTGCCCTACGCGCTCTTCGGTCCCGGGCGGATCTGCCGGCTCTCGTTGCGCCCCGGCACCCATGGCGCAGCCGCTGACCGCTTCGCCTGGCGCAGCCGGGTGGTGGACTCACCCTCTGCCCGACTCTTCGAGGCTGCTCCGGAGCAGTTCGTCGCCGGCCCCACCGGCTACAACTCACCATTCGGAGTACCCAACCAGGCGAACACCGCGCCCTTGCCCTGGGGTGACCGCCTGTTCACCACCTGGGACGTGGGTCGCCCCGTCGAGGTGGATCCCCGGAGCCTGGGATTCCTCGGTGAGGTCGGTCACCGCGACAGCTGGGGCGAACAGACCCTCGACATGGGTGGCGTGCTCCCCTTCTTCCTGTCCTCCGCCCACCCGGTGGTCGACCCCGACCGCGATGCGCTGTGGACCGTGAAACTCGGCCTCGACCTGGCCAGCGGAGCCCAGATGCTCCACGTCGTGTACTGGCCCGGTGACGGCACCGAGGTGAAGGTCTGGCCCGTAGAGGGCGGCGCAGTGTTCGGTGGTTCGCACACGATCACCCAGACGGCCAACTTCTTGCTGCTGGCGGATTCCGGCAACTTCAAGACCGACATGGGTGAGATGGCGGGCGAACCGCGCACCGTCACGGTGGATGACGATGCGGCGGCCTACATCCTGCGCAAGGAGGCGATCCTCGCTACCCCTCCGGGCACTCCGCTCACTCCGACGGTTACCCGCATCGCTCCGACAGCGGGTCATTTCTACGGCCGCTGGAACGACGACGACGGAATCTCGGTGATCTTCGAGCACATGGACCGCATGGACCTCGGCTACAGGATCCAGTCCGGGGACCTGGACGCCAACGGCAAGCCGGTGGATCCAGACCTCGTCGGCTTCTACAACACCGCCATGGCGCCCAGCACCTGTTCCGAGGTGGTCTTCGACCCCGACAACGGTGCTTCCAAGGTCGAGGCGGTCCTGCGCGACGACTGGACCTGGAACCTCCAGCTCTCCGCCATGGACTGGAGCTCGGAGGCACTCAGGGCACCGACCCTGCACCACATCGCCTACCAGGGGTTCCGGCCCGGCGCGGTGAGCAAGCGGGCGGTGGACAACTACGGCGACCGTCTCGATCCCCTGCCCACCGAAGACACTCCGGGGATGCTGGTGTCGGTGCACCGGGGCTCGCTCGATGTGTCTTCGCGCTACGAGTACTCCGACACCACCGACCACATCACCTCACCTGCGTTCGCGCCACGCGACCCTGCGGCTGCTTCGAGCCAGGGGGACCCGGCTCGCAGCAGCTACGCCGGCTCCAGCCCCGGGGGCCACGACGGCTACGTGATCCTGCCCGTGTTGTCCGATTCCGGCATGCGGGTCGACCTGTTCGACGCCTCCAGGGTCGGCGACGGACCTGTCGCCACACTCGCCACACCCAACGCGGAGTGCGTCCCGGTGGTGTTGCACTCGGCCTGGATGCCGAGCACCGATGGGCCTGCGAAGGACCGCGAGAGGGTCTCCTTCGCCGACGAACTGGCCGGTCACGTCGAGACGCTCCCCGACGAACTCGCGGCCCTGGCCCGAGGCGTCGCGGAGGAACTGCAAGAATCCGCTGGGTGACCCGCGAGCCACGACCCGGCCAACCGGAGAACCCGGGCGATCCTGAGGATCCCGACGGTGCGGCTGAACCGCGCGACCCCGTGGATCCGGACGGCGCGGAGGGCGGGCATTTCCACGATGCACGCATGCAGCTCCGGGCAGCCGCCATCGAGGCGGAGATCGCCACCGGGCGGCACGAGGAAGACCTCCGGGCGGCACGCACGAGCCTCATCGGCCGACTCGTGCGCGGCTTCGGCGGATTCCTGCTGATCGGAGTCGGAATCGCCCTGCTGCCACTACCCGGGCCTGGATGGGTGGTCATCATCGTCGGGTTGTCGCTGCTGCCCTTCGCCTGGGCCGAACGCACGATCGTACTGATCCGCCGGAAGGTGCCGGGCGTACCCGAGGAGGGACGCATCCCGTTGGGCACCTGGATCGTGATGGGTCTGCTCCTGGTGATCGCCACGACCGTGTCGATCCTGTTCGGCAAGCAGATCGGCACCTGGATCGGGGACACCTGGTCGGGCCTCTGGGACTGACCGACCGGAGCCCACACCTCCCCGGGCGCCGTCGAACACAGCCAGACACTGGCCGACGCGACTACTTCACGGTGTGGGTGCGGCAGTCGAGCCGGGTCCAGGCACCGGTGTTCGCGTCACGGGCGTCGAAGCAGATCTTGTGGGTTCCCGGCGGGAGCTGGGCCAGGAACAGCAAGGCCTCCGTGCGGTTCCAACCCGTGTACGCGGGCATGTCCGCCCAGCGGTAGTTCCAGTTGTACTCCCGGTTCACCACCCCTGGAATCACCATTCGCATCCGTACCGGAGCACCGGTGTCGGGATCGATGGCATAGCCCAACATCCCGTAGCCACGACCGTCGGTGAGCGAGAGCACCATCTTGCCGACCGGCAGTCGGTTCGCCGGCGGAACGGTCACCACGGCTGCCACCGCCTCGCCGAACACGTCGCCGTAGGGCGAGTGTGGTGCGACCGTGACCGAGCGCGTACCGGCCGGGGCGTTGATGCCCACCGCAAGCGACGCGGTGTCGTAGCTGCCCACCCCCTGCACCGTGATCCGGTAGAAGTCGGCGCCGTAGCACGACGCGGTGCCCGAGTGCTTCACGTTGATCCGTCCCGCCGATGCGGTGACCGACAATCCGCTGACCGCTCGCGGCGCCTGGACCTGGTTCCAACCCTCGAGGTAGAGGCTGTCAGCGGTGTTCCAGTGCGAACACAGGTAGCTGCCGACCAATGGGTCGGTGTTGAAGTAGTCGTCGTTGTTGCAGTCGAACAACCGCGCGTGTGAGATGGCACACGGGTAGGTCATCCCGGGGCCGTAACACATGAGGTCGTACTCGTCGTTGCAGTGACCCTCGTTGGCGTAGTTGGGCGCACCATCCTGGACCGCACCGAGTGTGTGCATCAGCTCGTGCGCGGGTACCGAACCGCCGCCGTTTATGTCCCAACAACGGTCGTCCACCGCCGCACGGGTGCCGTCGAGGTTGTAGTTGGGATGGTCGAGGTCGAGCGGACTCTCGTCCGGAAAGCTCTCACCCAGTCCACAGGTTGACGGGCGTGGGTCTGTGGGTGACTCCGGCTGGAAGATCTCGCCCTCGGTCCACACCAGGTGCTTGGTGGTGCCCACGCCGCTCTTGGGTACGGCTCCCTGCCCTTCGAGGTCGGCCATGAGCGCAAAGTAGTCAGTGGCCCCGCTGGTGATCTGGGCAGTGCGGAGAACCACTTTGCAGCCCGCCGATCCGGAATCGGTTACCCAGCGCACGCCGCGCCAACCGCCGGTGACAGCTGCGGAGTCGGTGAACGTGTCCTCCACGTTGGCCAGAGCGCCCGAGATCAGGGCGATCGCGTCGGGATCGGGTTCTGGGCCCACATACGCGTAGACGGGCTGCACCCTGAAGCCGTCCGAGCCGCTGCCATCGCAAACCGCGCTGGCGTGGCCGAGCGTGACATCGGAGACCTCCGCGCCAGACACCTCCGCCCCCGAGACTTCAGCGCCCGAGACCTCCGCGCCCGAGACCTCCGCACTCGAAGTCCGAGCGCCCCGGGCCTCAGCTCCGGATGCGGGGTCACCCTGTCGCTCGAGTGCTGGGGTGGACTCGACCGCGAGGCGGCGCCCTGCGCACACCTCCACACCCGAGCTGGTAGCACAACTGCTGCTCACCTGGGGCGGGGACGCCTCCAGCCGAGCCACCGCAGATCGGGCAGCTGCATGCGAAGCAGCCCGCGAGACACCGCCCGAGTCGATCGACTGCTCCAGGGCGACCTCAGCTCCGGGGTCCCCGAGTTCCGGGTCCCGGATCCCCGCTCCGGGGGCCGGTCCACCCTCCGGTGACTGGGCGGCCGCGGTCACCGAGGCCCATGGCGACAGCACCAGCACGCCCACACAGGCCGCGAGCAGCACACCACGCATTCCGGTGCGGGTCGCAGAACCTTCCACCCCGGAAAGCTACTACCGGAACCGTGGCCCATTCACGTACCGCGGTGCTCACCCATTCCGACCCCCCGACTCCGCGCACACCCCGACGGCGTCGGTTCAGACCCCTGGACATCCGATGAGCCACTACCCTGCGCGGCGATGTCATTCCCCCCAGCGGTCACCCACACACTTGCCGGCACGCACGATCCCGACGGGCCTCACGACCCGCCGATCCACCTCTCGGTCCACGAGCTGGGCGACGGTGCAGACCGACCCGCGGTTGTTTTCTGCCATGGCTTTCCCGACCTCGCCTACGCCTGGCGACACCAGCTGCCCGTCGTGGCCGATGCGGGGTTCCGGGCGATCGCTCCCGACCAGCGCGGCTACGGGGGTTCGTCGGCTCCTGCTGAGATCTCGGCCTACGGCCTGGGTCAGCTGTGCGGCGACCTGGCCGACCTGCTCGACGTGCTCGAGGTGGATCGCGCAGTGTTCGTGGGCCACGACTGGGGAGGCTTCGTCGCCTGGGCAATGCCCGCACTGCACCCCGATCGGGTGGCCGGCGTGGCGGGGATCTGCACTCCCTACACACCGTTCCCCGGCACGGACTTCCTGCGGGCCATGTTCGGCGACGACGAGAAGATGTACATGCTGTGGTTCCAGGAACCCGGCGTCGCCGAGGCGGTGATGAATCCGCGTGCACGAATGCTGTTCGAGAAACTGCTGGTGGGTGGGACCGACCCGGCGGTGCTGATGGCGGAGGGCACCGGCAGGGCCGAGGGGATGGACTTCAACCCGTTCCGTCGGATCGAGGAGCTCGAGTCGATGGGGGAACCGGTCGCTTCGCCCGAGGAGATCAACCACTACGCGGAGGTGTTCGAACGCACCGGGTTCTCGGGCGGGATCAACTGGTACCGCAACATCGATGCGAACGCCCGAACGTATCCCGACGCGTGCACCATTCCGCTGGACATCCCCACCCTCATGATCACCTCGGAGTGGGATCCTGCCCTTCCACCGGCCCTCGCGGCCAACATGGGAGACCTGTGCAGCGACCTCGAGATGCACATGATCTCCCACGGCGGCCATTGGGTACCCCAGGAGTATCCCGAGGAGGTCGGTGCGCTACTGGCGGACTGGCTCAGCAGGCGATTCGCCTGAGAACATCAACCGTTCCAGCTGCGGCGAGACCCGCCGTCGCCACCACAGAAAGACAGACGATGACAGTTTCAGTTGGCGAGCAAGCACCCGATTTCACGCTGTCGGACACCGACGGCAACCAGATCACGTTGTCGTCGTTCCGCGGCAAGCACTCGGTGACGCTGGTCTTCATCCCCTTCGCGTTCACAGGGGTGTGCCAGGGCGAGTTGTGCGAACTGCGCGACAACCTCAACAGCTTCGAGACCGCGGACAACAAGGTGCTCGCCATCACCTGCGATCGGGCACCGAGCCTCAAGGAGTGGAAGTCCCAGGAGGGCTACAACTTCCCGCTGCTCTCCGACGGCTGGCCCCACGGCGAGGTCGCCAGGGCATATGGCTGCTTCAACGAGGACCTCGGTTGCGCGGAGCGTCTCACCGTGGTGGTCGACCGTGAGGGCAACGTGGCCGACACCTTCGCGTCCGGCGGACTCGGCGAGGCACGGGAACTGTCGAGCTACACCGACGCACTGTCGAAGGTCTGACACAGGCAGAGGTCTGACACAGGCAGAGGTCTGACTCAGGCCGGGGAGCCTCCGGCGGCTCCCCGCAGGATCACACGGAGCTCCTCGGTGCGCTGAGGCCAACCGAAGGACTCCTCACACCACTCGGCTCCCGCGGTCCCCATCGCAGCGCGGCGCGGCCCGTCCGCGAGCAGCCCGACGACAGCGGATCCCACCGCGGCGGTGTCCGTGCCGTCCACCAGCACTCCGGTGGTGCCCTCGCGGACCGCGTCGGGTACTCCTCCGATTCGACCGGCCACGACGGGCACACCAACGGCTTCGGCCTGGATGAACACGATCCCGAACGCCTCCACCTCACGCCCGCCGTGGCGCTCCCGGCAGGGCATGGCGAACACATCGCCCGCCGCGAAGTGAGCCGGCAGCTCGTCAGACGGGACCTGCCCCGTGAAGGTGACCGCGTCCGCCACACCGTTGGAGGCCGCTCTGCGCTCCAGCGCGCCTCGGTGGGGTCCGTCACCCACGATCATCAACCTGGTGCGCGGAACCTCGTTGCGCCAGCCTGCCAGGCAGTCGATCAGGGTGTCCTGACCCTTGCGCTCCACGAGTCGCGACACGCAGACCACGAGGGGGTCATCACCGATTCCCCAACGCTGACGCACCTCGCGACCGTCGACGCCTCGGTGGTACTCCTGGGGATCCACCGCCGGGGGAAGCATCAGGTGCCGCGGGGCGGGACCGAACGCGGGCTCGAGGATCTCACGGCACCAACCCGACACGTAGGTGAGTGCCGCGAGGTTGTCACCGATCCGGCGCAGGACCCGTGTGCCACCGGGTGTGCGTGCAGCGCTCACCTCGAGGCCGTGTGTGAAAGCCACCGATCCGACCCCGGTGCGCCTGCGGATGTGCCCTGCGAGACCGGCCAGTGGGAAGGCGGCTCCGAAGAGCACCACGTCGGCCTGCATGCGTTCCACCAGACGCACTGCATGGCGGGCCGTAAGCGGCGTCGGCAACAACACCGGCGTGCGCTCGCGTACGACCTCATAGGGCGCCGCACGGTCGAACTCATCGGAGTCCGCGGCGCTGGAGCCGAGGAGCACCACCGAGTCACCCGCGTCGCACAGCCCGCGGCACAACTGGTCGACGTAGTACTGGATCCCACCGACGCGCGGCGGAAGATCGTTGGTGACCACCAACACCCTCATTGGGCGAACAGACCTCAGCCGAGCGAGCCGCGGAAGAACTCGAGGGTGGATTCCCAGGCCTTCTCGGCTTCGGCGGCCTGATACACCTCGGGCCGGGTGTCGTTGAAGAAGGCGTGGTCGACCCCCGGGTGGATCTCGATGCTCGCGTCCTTGCCCGCTTCGCGCATCTCCGCCTCGAGCTCCCGGGCCGCATCGGGACCGAAGAATCCGTCCAGTTCCGCGAAGTGACCACGCACCGGAGCTTCCAGCAGCGACAGGTCGGGCTTGGCGCCCTCCCAGGGGATCAGTCCGTAGAACGGCGCCACGGCGCCCACCTTGGATGCGCTGTGGCAGGCGCTGACCAGTGCCAGGCCGCCACCCATGCAGAAACCGATCACCCCGACCCGTTCCGAGGTGACCGCATCCGAGGCCAACAGGTAGTCGATCGCGGCATCCATGTCCTTGGCTGCTGCCTGGACGTTGAGCGCCATCATCAGCTTGCCGGCCTCGTCGGGCTCGGTGGTCTTCTCGCCGCGGTATAGATCGGGCGCCATCGCGGTGAACCCGGCGGCCGCGAACCGGTCGCACACGTCGGTGATGTGGGGCACGAGACCCCACCACTCCTGGATGACCAGCACCGCCGGACCCGCTCCTGATGCAGCGGGAGCCAGGTAGCCCGGACACGTTGAACCATTGACGGGGAATTCGACCATGTCACCCATGTCGCCGAAGGTACCACCTGGCCCCAGCCGCAGATCAGGCCCGCAGGCCGCTCACCCCTCGAGCCTGAACAGCTCCGCGGCCACAGGGCAGTCCGGGGCATCCAGGGCGACCATGGGCAGGAGCCCGAAAGGCCCCACGAAGTGGCTGTACCGGGACAGATCCGAGAACTCCACACCGGAGTCCGGATCGCTCCGCTCGAGGTTCTCCCGCAATGCGTCCCACATCGGATCGCTCAGATGGACGCCCACGGGAGTGACCAACCATGCCGGCCGAGCCCCGTCGGTGGCCGGAGACCGGCTGGTCTCTCCGCGCCGGGTCGCGTCGGGCCAGGCCGCGTCGGGCCGGGTGGCATCGGGCCAGGCCGCATCAGGTCCGTCGCCGATGGGCTCGGCCACCACCTGGGACCGTCCGATCGCCCGGGCCCGGAACAGGCGCGGTCGGGCCGGGAGGTCGGCGCTGTCGCTGTCGCCATCAGCACCGTCGGACGGATCGACGCCGTCGAGGGCGTAGGCCAGCGCAGCGGTGGTGGGGTCGTCCTCCAGTTCGGTGATCGTGTCCTGTGCCACGGCCCAGACGTCCTGCGCGGTCAGCAACCGGGCGCAGGCCCACCAGAGCGGTCCGCACAGCATCTGACGGGCGAGAACCCTCCGGCAGCCCGCCACCAGAGCCGGAGGTTGCTCCGCGAACGCCATCAGGGCGGCCGTGGCCTCGACGGCCAGCAGGGAGTCCTCCAC
Source organism: Microthrixaceae bacterium (assembly GCA_023957995.1). Taxonomy (GTDB): domain Bacteria; phylum Actinomycetota; class Acidimicrobiia; order Acidimicrobiales; family Microtrichaceae; genus JAMLGJ01. The sequence continues at coordinate 73,106 of JAMLGK010000005.1, forward strand.
GCCGTTCGCCCGGGCGACGAACCGGAGCCGCTCGATGGGATGCACGAAGCCGATCCTACGGCTGTTGGGGTCCCCCACATCGCCCGCGCTATCGTCACGGCTCGTGAGCACCGACACCGCTGCCACCCCTGAGGGCGACGCGACGACCGATTCCAGCGACCCATCAACAGTGGAACTCCACCCGCTCGGGGGAGAGCCGGTGAGCCTCGGCCAGCAGACCCGGCTGTTCCAGTTGATGGCAGTGGTCCTCGACCCCTACACCGAGGAATCCTCGTGGATCCTCCGCACGGCGAGCCGAATCCTGGCGGAGTTCGCCGAGGCCGACTGCAGGACCGCGTGGATCATCACCTGTGGCGAGGCCGACGCCCGCACCTTCCTCGGTCCCTACGCGCAGGAGTTCCTGACCTTCTGCGACGAGGATCGATCCGTCGTCAAGGCGCTCGGCCTGGACGAGATCCCGGCACTGGTGGCCGTGGGGACGAACGGCGAGGTCATCGAATCCGCCGAGGGTTGGGATCCACCCGCGTGGCGCGAGGTCACCGACGAGATGGCACGGATCCTGGCCTGGAACCGACCGGTGTTCCCCAAACCCGGCGACCCGGTGCCGTTCCCCGGCACACCCGCCGCCGGCTGAACCAACGGCGTCCGGCTCAGCGAGCCAACCAACCGCCGTCGACGGTCAGGATCTCCCCGGTGGTGAAGCTCGACGCCTCCGACGCCAGGTAGAGAAGCGCTCCATCGAGTTCGCGCAGCTCTCCGCCACGTCCCATAGGGGTGTTCCGGTTCACGAAGTCGACGCCGGCCGCGTCATCGAACATCTGCTCGCTGGTCATCTCGGTGGGGAACCAGCCCGGTGCGATCGCATTCACACGAACACCCTTGCGTCCCCACTCGGCGCCCAGCGCACGGGTCAGGTTGACCACGCCGCCCTTCGCTGCGCAGTACGACACCTCCTTGATCGGAGCAGCAGCGACCTGGCCCAGGATCGAGGCGATGTTCACGATGCTGCCGTGGCCCGCTGTCAGCATCTGACGACCGGCGAGCTGACAGAGGTGGAACACCGCGACGAGGTTGATCTCGAGGGTGAACATGAAGTGCTCGAGGCTCTCCTCCTCCGCCGGCGAGGGCGTTCCGTAGCCGGCGTTGTTGACCAGCACGTCGATCGGTCCGACCTCGTCGAGTGTCCGCTCCACCAAGGACTCCCTGTCCTCGGAGCGGGCCAGGTCTGCGGGAAACACCGTGACGCGATCCCCGAGAAGGTCCGCCAGTTCCTCCAGCCGTTCCGCGCGGCGGGCGCAGATGACGACGTGCGCCCCCGCTCCGTGCAGCACCTGGGCGAACCGTCGTCCCAGGCCCGACGATGCACCGGTCACCAGGGCGACGCGTCCGGACAGGTCGAAGAGTTCTGCCGGCGCAGGAGGTCGCTCGAACCGCGGATCCGCTTCGCCGTGGCCGGTCTGGTCCTCAGTAGACATGCGGCGAAGGTACCAGCAGCACACGACCCCGACCCGGGCCACGACCCCGGGCCACAGGCGATCACCTATCGTCAGCCGGATGGGAAGCGACGAGCCACCGACCCCGCGGACCGAACCACTGCATCCGGGTGATCATCCCGTGGACCTGGGTCTCACGCACGTGGCACTGCCGGTGAGCGATCTGGATGCGAGCATCGCCTTCTACGGCGAGTTCGCCGACATGGAGGTCGTGCACCAACGCGGCGAACCGGGCGAACGGGTGGCCTGGATCTCGGATCGAACGCGGCCGTTCGTGGTCGTGCTCCTCGAACGCAGCGTCGACCACAAACTCGGTGGTTGGGCACACCTCGGCGTGGGTCTCCCGTCACGGGCGGAGGTGGATCGGGTACTGCAGCGTGCCACCGACGCCGGCCACGAGGTGCTGGGACCGTTCGACTCCGGACCCCCGGTCGGCTACTGGGGGATCATGGCCGATCCCGATGGCCACAACCTGGAGGTCGCGTACGGCCAGGAGGTCGGCTTCACCGTGGAGTCGGCGGACTGACCCCGGGCGCGTGCTGGGTCAGCCATGCGTGCATGGCGATGCCCGACGCCACCCCTGCGTTGATCGAACGCGTGGAGCCGTACATCGTGATCGAACGCACCTCCGCGCAGGCCGTCCGCGCCCGCTCCGAGAGACCCGGCCCCTCCTGGCCGAACAACAACACGCAGTGAGCGGGCAGGGGTGCCGACTCGAGGGGCACCGAACCATCGAGGTTGTCGATACCGACCAGCGCCAGCCCGGCCTCGCCCGACCACCTCGCCAGCGAGTCGAAGTCGGGGTGGTGCAGGACGTGGCAGTAGCGGTCGGTCACCATCGCACCCCGACGGTTCCAGCGTCTACGCCCCACGATGTGCACCGCAGCGGCACCGAAGGCGTTGGCGTTGCGGACCACCGTGCCGATGTTGAAGTCGTGGCCCCAGTTCTCGATCGCCACGTGGTAGCCGAACCGCCTGCGGTCGAGTTCCTCGACTATCGCCTCGATGCGCCAGTAGCGGAACTCATCCTGGACGTTTCGTCGGTCGCCTGCCTCCAGCAGTTGGGGGTCCAACCTCGGGTCATCGGGCCACGGTTTGCCATGGGGCCCGACGCCGACGACGTCCCGCGGGTGCTCCGCAGGGCTGTCGGCCCCTGCACTGCTGTCGGCCCCTGCACTGCTGTCGGCCCCTGAAGTGCTGTCGGCCCCTGCATTGTCGGTCACGGCACGGCACCGTACCGTGGCGACATGGCATCGCCGCGAGTCACGGTCCTGGTTGCCCACGGCAGCCGCAACCCTCGCTCCCAGGAGGCCCATGCCGCGCTGGTGGACGAGGTCGCGGTGCAGAGTGGCCGGACGACGGTCGCGGCATACCTCGAGATGGCCGAACCCGGCATCCCCGACGCAATCGATGCTGCGGTCGCCTCCGGAGCCGCCGAGGTCGTGGTCGTGCCCTGCTTCCTGCACCCGGGCAACCACGTTCTGGTGGACATTCCGGCGGTGGTCGACGAGGCCCGAGAACGTCACGCGGAGGTCCCGATCACACTCACCGCTCACCTGGGTAGCTCGGCTGCGTTGGTTCCGGTGCTGGCGGAGCTGGCCGAGAACGCCTCATAGCGCAACGAGTCACCGCCGGTCGGCGCCCCGGCGTGGAAGCATCGGGGACGTAACCTTGGCCGGGTGAACGACCCCCAGCCGCCGCCGTTCGACCCCGCGACCCTGCCGGGCGCCGACGCACCGCAGCATTCCGCGCCCGCGCCCACGCAGCCCCAGTGGGCCGCGCAGGTGATCGACGGCTACAAGATCTACGGCTCGGCCGACAGCGAGGTGCGCGCACTCGACGGCATCACCGTCGGGTTCGAACCATCACGCTTCACCGCCATCATGGGACCGTCCGGGTCGGGCAAGTCCACCCTGATGCAGTGCGCAGCGGGCCTCGACCGGCTGAGCCAGGGTCAGGTGTTCATCGGCGAGGTCGACATATCGACGCTGAACGAGAAGCAACTCACCCTGTTGCGCAGGGAGCGGATCGGATTCGTGTTCCAGCAGTTCAATCTGCTGCCGACCCTCACCGCAGGTGAGAACATCACCTTCCCGCTGGACCTTGCGGGTCGCAAGGTGGACCAGGGTTGGATGGACCAGGTGGTGACCACCGTGGGTCTGGCGGACCGGCTGACCCACAAGCCATCCGAACTCTCCGGTGGCCAGCAGCAGCGGGTCGCCGTGGCGCGCGCCCTGGTGGAGCGACCACAGATCATCTTCGCCGATGAGCCCACCGGCAATCTCGACTCCCAGTCCTCCGCTGACATCCTGCACTTCCTGCGCGACGCGGTCGACTCGTTCGGCCAGACCGTGGTGATGGTCACCCACGACCCGGTCGCCGCCACCTACGCGGACAGGGTCCTGTTCCTCTCCGACGGACGACTGGTGGATGAGTTGATGGCCCCCACCAAGGACTCCGTGTTGGCCCGCATGGGCGCTCTGGCCGGCTGAGCGACCCATGTGGAACCTGACCCTCCGCAACCTCCGGGCCAACCTGGCGCGTCTCGTGTCCACCGCGGTCGCGGTGATCACCGGCACGGCCTTCGTGGCATGTGGGCTGGTGTTGACCCAGGCGATCGCGTCATCGGTTGCCGGCAACGTCGAGCTCCAGTACTCCGCGGTCGATGCCGGGGTGGTGTCACAGGGCATGACTGCCGACGGCCCCGGAGCCCTCGAGGGCGTCGACGCGGCGCTCCTCGAGCCACTGGAAGCACTCCCGGAGGTCTCCGGCGCAGCGGGTGAGCTCGTCGCCAGCACCAAGCTGCTCGACAGCGACGGCGATGCGCTCCGCTCGCAGATGCTCGGCCGATCGTGGATTACCGATTCCGAGCTGAACCCCTTCACCGTGGACGAGGGCCGTGCACCCGAGGCCGAGGGTGAGATCGCGGTCGACCGCGGGACGGTCGACCGCTTCGACATCTCGATCGGGGACGACTTCGACCTGGCCACCCCAGCCGGCCCGGTGGAGGCCACCGTGGTGGGGATCACCTCCTTCGGGAGGTCGGCGACCGTGGACGGGGGCGGAACCGTCTTCCTTTCCCCGGGGTACGCGCTCGAGGTGCTGGGAGCGGGATCCGAGCAGTACACCCAGATCCTGTTGCGCTCCGACGGTCCTCCCGGTGAGCTGGTTGCGGCGGCCCGGGACACACTGCCGACCAACGTCTCGGTGCTCGACGGCGAGGACTTCCGCACCGAGGCCACGGCCAGCACGCAGGAGTTCGTCTCGTTCCTGCGGCCGGTGCTGCTGGGGTTCGCATTCCTCGCGCTGTTCGTGGCCGGGTTCGTCATCTACAACACCTTCACGGTGGTGGTGACCCAGCGCTCCCGGGAGCTGGCTCTCGTTCGTTCCATCGGAGGGACCCCCGGCCAGGTTCGACGCTCGCTCCTCGGCGAAGGTCTGCTCCTCGGCCTCGGAGCCTCCGTCATCGGTCTCGGTATCGGAATGGCCCTCAGCGCGCTGCTGCAGTGGATCCTCCAGCGTTTCGACGTGGGTCTTCCCGGCGCCGGCTTCGCCCTTTCGGGTTGGACGGTGCTGATCACGGTGGGTTCAGGAACCCTCATCACCGTGGTCTCGGTGCTGATCCCCGCATTCAAGGCGGGACGCACCCGCCCGGTGGAGGCGATGCGCGAATCAGCGGTGGACCACTCCGGGACCTCGATGCTGAGGTTGTACGCGGGTGGGGCACTCCTGGTGATCGGCGTCGGTGCGCTGTTGTTCAACCGCTTCGTGCAGGCCTACCCCCTGCTGCTCGCGTTCGGGGCGCTGACGCTGTTCTGGGGGGTCGTCGTCGGGGGCCCGCTCCTGGCGAGGCTCTTCGGCCGCGCCATGCGCTCGCTCCTGTCACGGAACCTGACCGGCCGGATCGCTGCGGACAACATGGTGCGGAACCCGAAGCGCACGGCGACCACCGCCAACGCTCTCGTCATCGGTCTGTTCCTGGTCACCCTGGTCACCGTCTCGGGCACCGCACTGAGGGACTGGGCCATGGACGAGGTGGCAAAGCTCTCGGCCTCGGACTTCCTAGTGGTGGCGGTCACCCCGATTCCCGACGACCTGGTGCAGGCCGTCGAGAACCTCGACGGTGTCACTGCTGCTGCGCCCGTTCAGACGGCGTTGGTGTCCGATGCCACTGGGGTGACGGCCCTTCTGAGCGGGGCGGACATCGACCTGTTGGTCGACACGATGGGCCTCGAGGCCACCTCGGGCTCACTCGACGATGTGGCAGCCGGTGCCGGTGCGGCCACGACGGGCTTCGGGCAGCTGTCAGAGCAGAGACCTTCCGGCGGGCCCCCCGGCCCGTCCTCGAGCACGACCGAGGTCGGGCCAGACCCTTCCGAGCAACCCGACCCGGAGGTGGACGGGCCCACGCTGGACATCGGAGAGTCGGGAAGCACCACCTCGCAGGCCGACGTCGGGCAGGTGTACCTGCTGGAGAATCCGGCCGGCGAGATCGTGGAGGTACCGGTGGCAGCCGTGCTCGAGTTGCAGCTCGACACGATCTTCCTGGGCACGCTGGTGAACCAGGACCTCTTCACCGAGATAGCCGGCACCCAGCCCGTGGGGCAGATCTACATCCGAGCGGACCAGGACCGCATCGATCAGGTCGGCACAGATCTCGACAACATCGTCGCCGACTACACCGGCATCGAGGTGGTACCCGGGAACTTCATCGGCCAGATCCTGGGAAGTGTCATCGACTTCCTGATCGCCGCCATCAACGGGCTCCTCGGCCTCTCGGTGGTGATCGCACTCGTGGGGATCGTGAACACGATGAACCTGTCGATCCACGAACGACGCCGGGAGCTCGGCATGGTCCGCGCCCTCGGCATGACCGTCGCCCAGGTGCGTTCGATGGTCAGGATCGAGGCCTTCGGGATCGGGGTGCTCGGCACCCTCATCGGAGTCGGTGCGGGCGTGTTCTGTGGCTGGGTGGTCATCGGGTCCATCACCGAGGTGTCGATCCCCCTCGCGTGGGGTCGGGTGGGAATCATCACAGCGGTCGGCCTGTTGATCAGTGTGTTCGCCTCGATATGGCCGGCCCGCCGATCCACCAGGATCGACATGCTGGAGGCGATGGCGAGCACCTGAGCATCAGCGAAGTGACTGGAAGGCAGACATGGCTACCACCGAGGTCCGAGACAGCGAACCGGCAGAGGCGACGCAGGGGTCCGGGGTCCTGTTCGAACAGCACTACCTCGACTGCCTGTCCCAGGCCTCCTACGTGGTCGCAGACCGCGCGACCGGTCGGGCGGTCGTGGTGGATCCGCGCCGCGACGTACACGAGTACCTCTCAACAGCCGAGGAGCACGGTCTCACCATCGAGTTGGTCATCGAGACCCACTTCCATGCCGACTTCCTCTCGGGACACCTGGAGCTGGCCGCGGCAACCGGCGCCGAGATCGCCCTCGGACCCACCGCGCAGGCGGAGTACCCGCACCGGTCGCTCTCCGACGGCGAGAGGATCCCACTGGGTGAGGTGACGTTGGAGATCCGCCACACGCCGGGTCACACGCCCGAATCGATCTCCATCGTGGTCTGGGAACATCCCGGGGACATCGACGATCCAGATGGCGTTCCGTTCGGTGTCCTCACCGGCGACACGATGTTCATCGGTGACGTCGGGCGCCCCGACCTGCTGGCCTCGTTCGGGGTCACCGCCGACGAGCTGGCGACGAGCCTCTACCACTCACTGCACGATCAGCTTCTCACGCTGCCCGACGAGACCAAGGTCTTCCCGGGCCACGGCGCAGGCTCGGCTTGCGGCAAATCTCTCTCGACCGAGACGGTGTCGACCATCGGCGAACAGCGCGAGAGCAACTACGCGCTCGCCGACATGACCCCGGAGGCCTTCATCGATGTGGTCACCGAGGGCCAGCGCAGTGCGCCCGGCTACTTCGCCCACGACGCCGTGCTCAACCGCAAGTCGCGTGAACTGCTCGACGACGAAGCCGGCTGTGATGCGCTGGAGTTGGACCGTGTCCTCGCCCTCAGGGAGGAGGGGGCACTGGTTATCGACACCCGTGACCAGGCGGCGTTCGCCCAGGGGCACGTCGAGGGTTCGGTGAACATCGCGCTCGACGGGCGCTTCGCGGAATATGCGGGATCGGTGGTCCGCCCGCACGAGCAGATCGTTCTGGTGTCCGACCCCGGAACCGAGGTGGAGGCGCGCACCCGCCTCGCCCGCATCGGCTTCGACGAGGTGGCCGGGCACCTCGATGGCCCCTACCGAGCCATGCAGCAGCATCCCGAACATGTCGAGCGTGCCTCGAGGCTGACCGCGGACGAGTTCGCGCAGAGGCGCGAGTCGGTGCAGGACCTGCTGGTGCTCGATGTACGTGGGCCCGCCGAGACAGCCGAGGGCATGGTCGAGGGTGCGCTGGAGGTGCCCGTCGGATCCATGCGGGACCGTCTCGAGGAACTCCAGGACTACTCGGAGCGGCCCGTGGTCGTGATGTGCGCCGGTGGCTACCGCTCCTCGATCGCCGCATCGCTGTTGCGATCCAACGGGTTCACCGATGTGAGTGACCTGATGGGCGGCTACGCAGCCCTGGAGCCGGCGCAGACCTGATCCGATCCCCCCTGTGGAGGAGTCGTAGGCTCGGCCCGTGTGCGACACGCTGGTGAGCCTGACCGACGACGGCGTGCTCTTCGCCAAGAACAGCGACCGTGATCCGAACGAGTCCCAGGTGCTGGAGTGGCAGCCCGCCGCCGATCACCGAGCGGGTTCGGTGGTGCGCTGCACCTGGCTGACCATCGACCAGGCCCCCCACACCAACGCAGTGCTCCTCAGCCGCCCGTGGTGGATGTGGGGTGCGGAGATCGGAACCAACGAACACGGTCTCGTGATCGGGAACGAGGCCGTGTTCACCAGGTCCGCCCGCGAGGGGGATCCGGGTCTGTTGGGCATGGACCTGTTGCGGCTCGCGCTCGAACGTTGCGCGGACCGCCATTCGGCGGTGCAGGAGATCGTCCGGCTCCTGGAACTCCATGGCCAGGGAGGACCCTGCTCCTTCGAACACGGCAGGTTCACCTACGACAACTCCTTCATCGTGGCCGATCCCGACGGAGCGGTGGTGCTGGAAACCGCAGGACGCACCCACGCCACCGAGGAGGTCAACAGCCGCGGCCGTTCGATCTCCAACGGCCTGACGATCGCCGCCTTCGCCCGAGCCCACTCGGATCCGCTGCGCAGTCGTGTGGCCGATGCCGCCGTGCGGCGTTCACAGACACAGGACATGGCCGTCGGCGCGGACGGGGTGCTCGACCTCTTCGCCGCCCTGCGGAGCCATGGACCCGGCCGGGCCCGACCCAGGTACTCACCGCTCAACGGGGCCCTGTCCGCCCCGTGCGCGCATGCCGGCGGACTTCTCACCTCCACCCAGACGACCGCATCATGGGTGGCCGACCTGCGCTCGCAGCCACAGCACTGGGCCACCGGCACCGCCGCACCGTGTACCTCGCTGTTCAAGCCGGTCCGGGTGAGCGAACCCGTGGACCTCGGCCCGGCACCAGCGAACGTGTTCGACCCCCATTCGCTGTGGTGGCGCCACGAGGTGCTCCACCGGGCGGTGATGAGGAACCCGGGCGCGCTCCTGACGCGCTACCGCGGCGAACGCGACGACCTGGAGCGACACTGGAGCCTCGAACCTCCCGCGTCGGCCGAGGCGTTCAGGTCGGCCGACCAGCTGACGGCCCTCTGGAGCGAACGTGTCGATGAGGCGATCGCCGCCAAGGCCGCCCCCGATGTCCGACCCTGGATCGTCAGGCGCCTCTGGCGCAGGTGGGACGAAGCCGCGGCGATCCGCGGCTGAGCAGGGCCGACCTCGTGTTCAGCTGCTCATGGTCACCGTCTGGGCCTGTGCAGGTTGGTCGAAGGCGACCGGAGTGACCGCGGGCGAGTCACGGTACCGAGGGTCGACGCTTCGGAATTCCACCCGCATGCCCTCCGGAGTGGCCTCGAGGTACCCGTAACCCCTGCGCCGCCAATCGACCCAACGGAACGACGGGGAGGTCCCCCTGGTGATCTCCGCTGCGGCGTCGGCCAGTTCGGGATACCACCCCAGCGCCGTCGAGGAGACCGACCCGCAGACGTACTCCTGTGCCACCGCAGGACTTGCGGGGTCCTCCATGTCGCGATGCACCGAGGCCTGCCAGAACGAATGGATGTCGCCGGTGAGGATCGCCGCCCCGGAGATCTGTTGCGTGGCCAGGAACTCGGTGAGCAGGTCGCGCTCCGCCGTGTAGCCGTCCCACTGGTCCAGGTTGAGGTAGAGCCCGCGGTGCCGGGGTCCGTCACCGAAGGCGGGTTCGTCCAGGTCGAGTAGGCGCAACGGAGCGAACATCACCTGTTGACCGAGGATCTTCCACGTCACTCCGTCGCCCTCGGCACCACCCAAGCGGTCCAACAGCCATTGCCTCTGGCCGTGACCGAGCAGGGAACGATCCTCGGCGTGCACCATCGATGCGGGAGGTTCGGTGGTGAGCTGGAGCATGTCGCCCTCGGGGAGCAGGTCGCGGTACTGGCGGGTGTCCAACAGGGACAACTCCGCCAGGCGACCGAAGCGCAGGGTGCGGTGGATGCGGGTTCCGTCGATCGGCCAGACCGGCTGGTACTCGAACCAGGCCCGATACGCAGCCGTCGCCCGGTCGGGATCCTCGGTCAGTGAGATCCGGTCGTAGTTGTCGTGGAACTCGTGGTCGTCCCAGACGGGAGCGAACCCGTGCGCTGCGTGCGCAGCACGAAGATCGCGGTCGCTGCGGTACAAGCGGTACTTGGCGCGGTAGGTCTCGAGGTCGGTGGCGCGTTCGCTGGGGTCATCGCGCACGTCCCACAACGGATTCACCTTGCCCGCCGACTCATAGATGTAGTCACCGAGGAAGACCACGCCGTCGATGTCGGCCTCCGCCACGTGCCGCCACGCCGGGTACCACCCGGAGGAGAACTTCTGACAGCTGGCAACGGCGAGGGCCAGGCGGTCAGGCTCCGCGTCGGGGTGGGGAAGGGTTCGGGTGCGCCCCACCGGCGAGCGTTCCGTTCCCACCGAGAAGCGGTACCAGTAGGTCGTCGCAGGTGCGAGACCCTCGGCGAGCACCTTGGCACAGCCATCGGTGGATCCATCCACCGCCGTCGTACCCGCGGCCACCACCCGGGTGAACCCGGGGTCCTGCGCGACCTGCCACTGCAGTTCGACCCCACCGAGTGCGGCGGGAGCGAAGCGCGTCCACAACACCGCAGCGTCGTGTGAGTGCAGTCCCGATGCCACCGCGCAGTCCCAGGGCCCGAGGACCGGATCGGGTCCCGGATAGGCAACACAACCCGCCACCGCAAGGGCACCGGCGGCTCCCGCGGTCCCTGCCAGGAGACGGCGCCTGCTCATCTGCCCGGACCGGTTCACGCCGATTCCACTCGCCATGTCTCCCCCATCGCCTCGCCTGCCCCCACGAACGCTGCCACACCCCCTGCAGCAGCGCTTGAGAAAAACGGTACCCCAGTCCACGTAACACACGGTTCACATTCACCGAACGATGCTGCAACGACCGACCGCGAGAGTTTCCCATCGCCGTCGGAGCAGTCCGCGCGGAATCAAGTTGCCCCCAACCCGAGGAGTACCCGTGTTATCTCCATTGACCCTGCTGGCCCAGGAAGCGGCCCCCGAAACATCCAAGGTGTTGTTGGACAACCTCTGGGTGTTCGTGGCTGCGATCCTGGTCATCTTCATGCAGGCCGGATTCGCCCTCGTCGAAGCCGGCCTCACCCGAGGCAAGAACGTCTCGAACATCATGATGAAGAACCTGATGGACTTCGCCGGTGGCGCCATCATGTTCTTCCTCATCGGCTACGGACTCGCCTACGGATCCGGCGGCAACAGCCTGATCGGCTGGGGGAACTTCGCTCTCAGCGACGGCGGCGGCTGGACCACCGCTGATGGCGGACTGGCTCCCAGCGTCGACTTCTTCTTCCAGCTGGCCTTCGCGGCCGCAGCCGCCACGATCGTGTCGGGTGCCATGGCGGAACGAACGAAGTTCAAGAGCTACTTCATCTACTCCCTGGTCATCACCGGCTTCATCTACCCGGTGGTTGTGCACTGGACGTGGGGCGGAGGCTGGATCTCCAGCTTCGGTGACGGACTCTTCACCGACTTCGCCGGGTCCTCGATCGTGCACATGACCGGTGGACTCGCTGCCCTGGCGGGAGCGATCGTCCTCGGCCCACGAATCGGCAAGTACGGCCCCGACGGCAAGCCGAGGGCGATCCTCGGCCACAACATCCCGTTCGCGGTGCTCGGCACGATCATCCTGTTGATCGGCTGGTACGGGTTCAACCCGGGTTCACAGCTCGCAGCCGACTTCCCGGAGGTGGGCAACATCGCAGTGACCACCACACTCGCTGCAGTATCGGGTGCGATCATCGCCATGCTCGTCATCTGGTTGAAGTCGGGTAAACCCGACGTGGCCATGACCGCCAACGGGATGCTCGCCGGTCTTGTGGGCATCACCGCAGGCACAGCAGCTGTGGGCAACATGGGAGCGATCGCAATCGGTGCCATCTGCGGTGGCGTGGTCGTGGGTTCCGTGCTCCTGTTCGACCGCATCCGTGTGGATGACCCGGTCGGAGCGATCTCGGTTCACGGGATCTGCGGTGCACTGGGAACCCTCCTGGTGGGCGTGTTCGCCATCGACGGTGGCCTCCTGGCCGGCGACGGAGCAGCGCTGCTGTTCAACCAGCTTGTCGGTGTGGCCGGTATCGCAGCGTTCGTGCTGGTCTGCGCCTTCGCCCTGTTCCTGGGGATCAAGTACACCGTCGGACTCCGGGTCACCGCCGAGGAGGAGCTCGAGGGTCTGGACATCCTCGAACACGGCGCTCCCGGGTACAGCGAGGACACCGGCGCCGGACCGGTGTCGATCCCGGGGAGTTCCACGGTCAAGACCCCTGTGACCGTCTAGGCGAGTAAACCCCCCAGAAAGAGGCGTCGGGCTGCTGCCCGGCGCCTCTTTCGCGTGTGAGGACAAAACCGCGGTAACACGCGTTGGCGCGCACCCTAGGGTGGCTTGTCGATACCACCGGGAATCGGCCACGAGCCGGCTGGGTTCCCGGACCCAGAACCATGACCTCGACGCGCCCGCCCCAGAAGTCAGACGCACCGACGCAGCGCCGCGCCCCGATCGCGCCCGATGCGGAGTCCTACTGTTCGGTGCGCGGACACACCGAGGCCCTGGCCGCTCGACTGGGCCCCGAGGACCAGGTCGTGCAGTCGATGCCCGACGCCAGTCCGACCAAGTGGCACCGGGCTCACACCACTTGGTTCTTCGAGGAGTTCGTGCTGGCCGAGCCGGTTCCCCACGAGGTGTTCGACGAGTCGTTCCGCTACCTGTTCAACAGCTACTACGAGGCGGTCGGCGAACGTCAGCCGAGGCCGCAGCGGGGCATGATCACCCGCCCTGACGTGGCCCGCGTGACCGAGTTCCGCAACCACGTGGATCTCTCGGTCCTGCGGGCCCTGCGGGAGGGCCACCTCGACGCCCGGCGGCTCGAACTCGTGGAGTTGGGACTCCACCACGAACAGCAGCACCAGGAGCTGCTGTTGATGGATGCACTGCATCTGCTCAGCCTCAACCCCACCGCCCCCGCCTACGACGACCGCGACCACGGTCGACCGGACGGCCAGAGTGCCCCGGTGGCCACCGTCGCTCCGCCCGCCGCCGCAAGGCAGCCGGGAGCCCCGGCCGGCCTGTTCGAGTTCGAGGGCGGACTGGTGGAGATCGGACACCTCGGAGCTGGTTTCGCCTACGACAACGAGTTGCCGAGGCACCAGGTCTGGCTGGAGCCGTTCGCCCTGGAGGACCGGCTGGTCACCTGCGGGGAGTGGTGCGAGTTCATCGAGGACGGTGGCTACCAGCGTCCGGAACTGTGGCTGAGCGACGGCTGGCACACCGTGCAGTCCCTCCGGTGGGACTCACCCGCCTACTGGTCACCCCTCGAGGACCCCGCGGTCAGCGGTGCGCGCTGGCAGCGCTACTCACTCGGTGGGGCCGCGGAGGTGGTCCCCGAGGAGCCGGTGGCACACGTGTCGCACTACGAGGCCGACGCGTTCGCCCGCTGGAAGGGCGCCCGACTGCCCAGCGAGGCGGAGTGGGAGCTCGCGGCCGTTCTCCACGGACAGCCGCGATCCGCCATGGCCCCGGATGCCGCTCAGTTCCACGGCGTTCTGTGGCAGTGGACGGCTTCGGCCTACCTCCCGTATCCGGGTTTCTCCCCCGAGGCCGGTGCGGTCGGTGAGTACAACGGAAAGTTCATGGTCAACCAGCAGGTGCTGCGTGGAAGCTCGTTCGCCACGCCAGCGGGCCATGCCCGCTCCACCTACCGCAACTTCTTCCCGGCAGGGTCACGTTGGCCGTTCACCGGAGTCAGGATCGCTCATGACAGGCACTGATCTACCCGCCGCCACCACAGAACCGGCGATGCTCGGCGTGGAGGACCGCAACGGCCCGTCGCCGATCACCGTCGATGTGCAGCTCGACCAGTCGGCTTGGTCGACGCATCTCGCGGACCAGACCGAGGAAGGCCTGCGCGACGATCCACCATGGATTCCGCCTGTGTGGTTCTACGACGAGCCGGGTTCGGAGATGTTCGACGAGATAACCCGCCTGCCCGAGTACTACCCGACCGAGGCCGAACGCTCGATCCTGGCGGAACACGCTCACGACATCGCATCGATCACCGGAGTGGAGACACTCGCAGAGTTGGGATCGGGCACCTCCGACAAGACGGCACTGCTGCTCGACGCGGGACAGCAGAGCGGCACCCTGAACTGCTTCTCTCCCTTCGACTGCTCCGAAGAGGTGCTCCGTCGCGCAGCCGCCCAGATAGCCGGGGCGCGCCCGGGTTTGGACGTGCACGCGGTGGTGGGCGACTTCCACGAGCACCTGCACGCCATCCCCACCGACGGCGTGTGCGTGATCGCGTTCCTCGGCTCCACGATCGGCAATCTGGACGAGACCCAGCGCAAGGAGTTCCTCGCCAACATTGCGGACACGCTCGACGACGACGACTGGTTCCTGCTCGGTACCGACCTGGCGAAATCCGAATCGGTCCTTCTGCCCGCCTACGACGACCGGGCCGGGGTGACGGCCCGGTTCAACCTGAACGCCCTTTCGGTGATGAACACCGAGCTACTGGCCGACTTCGAGGTCGGCGAGTTCCGACACCGCGCGGTCTGGGACGCGGAGGCATCCAGGGTGGAGATGCAACTGGTCGCCAACAGCGCCCAACGGGTGCGGTTCGACGCCCTGAACGGACTCGAGCTGGTGCTCGGTGCCGGTGACCACATCCGCACCGAGATCAGCACCAAGTTCACCCGCGAACAGGTCGAGTCCGAACTGGCGGAGGCCGGCATGGAGGTGCAGCGGGCCTGGACCGACTCCGGCGACCGCTTCCTCGTGACCCTCTCGCGCCTGACCCGGCAGAACTGAACAGCAGCGACCGACCACCGGTCCGACCTGACACTTCACCGACCTGACAGATCACCGACCTGACGGATCTCTGGGCTGTCTGATCTCCGGGAGGCCTGATCTCCAGGAAGCCTGTTCAGCCCGTGGTGCTGCCGGTGGGAGGCAGGGCGGTGAACACCACCCATCCGTTGACGAAGGCGGTCACGTCGTCGGTGGGTTCGGCGGTTCCCGCACAGTCGACCGCGGTCAGGTCGACCGAGCTGTCCACAGCCAGAGGTGCGTCCACCTCGCCCTGGACCTCACCGGCGGGACAGGTCGGGGCATTGATGCTCATGACCGTGTCGGTGCCGAGCTCTCCGGAACGGACCGCATCGATGTTGTCGTCCAACCACGCCATCGTGGCATCCACCGCCGTCTCGAAGTCTGCCGGGTCACCGAACCCCTGGCTGGTGGCGACGGCCGGCACACCGAGCTGGGCAGCCTGGCGTGCTGCACCGACGGTTCCCGAAATGTCCGCCAATGCACCGATGTTCTGACCGTCATTGACCCCCGAGATCACGAGATCGGGCTCTATTCCGCCCTCCTGCAGGGCCCAGATGACCGAGTCGGCGGGGAACCCGGCCACGGCGGTGGCATCGAGACCCGATGCGGTGGTGGTCTCGCTGGCGACGAGTTCACCCTCGGTGGTCTTGCCGCCCGATCCTGACTGGTTCTCCAACGGCGCCACGATCACCAACTCGATGTCGTCGCGGGCGTCCAGAGCCTGTGTGAGGAGGTCGATACCCTCGGCCGACACGCCGTCGTCGTTGGTGACCAGCACGGTGACGGGCTCGGCGGACTCCTCGGGGGTCGACGAACTCGTCTCGGTGGTTGCCTCGCTGGTCGCCGTGGTGGTCGACCCCGAGGAGTCCGAATCACTGCTGCATGCCACGCCGAAGCCCAGCAACGACAGGACCAATACCGAGATGAACGGGACGCCAGACCTACGCATCCCAGGAATGTACTCCCTAGGAACCCGCCGCCTCAGGAACCCGCCGCCTCAGGAACCCGCCGCGGGTTGCCCGTCGGCGGCTTCTTCCGCTCGCTGCTTCACCCGTTTGGAGGTCTTCGAGGCCCGATCCTCTAGCCGTCCGAACAGCACGGTGGCCAGCCCGGTGAGGACCAGGGTGACGCCGAGCACGAACACCACCGACCAGTAGCGATCGAGGTCGAGGTCGACCGACCACTGGCGGGCCACGATCGTGGCTGGCAGGTGCCAGAGGTAAACCGTGAGCAACCGCTTGTTGAGATAGCGGATTAGCGACCCCAGGCCGCGCACGTGCATCGACGCCTCGAGCGGGCCTCTCAGCAGCATTCCAACCGCCAACCAGGCAGCACCGAGCCCTGCCATCGAGATGCCGAGGCTGGACGGCGACACGGTCTCGTTCGGATCGCTCGGTGTGATCGTCGAGCCGAGCCCCAGCCAATAGGCGACCGCCAGCACGGACGCTGCAAATCCCAAGAACGTGGTGGTCAGCAGGAATCGACGCGACGGCACCACACAGTCGCGCTCGGCCCAGACCATTCCGGCCACCCAGGCCATCTGGTACGCCATTCCCACAGCGAGTTCGTTCTGGCCGATGACCGTGAGTGCCACCAGCACCGCCGCCTGCGCCGAGAGCGTCCCCACCGCTGACCAACGGATCAGCCAGCGGAATACCCCGCTCAGTGCCACGAAAGCCAGGAATGTCCAGATGTACCAGAGATGCTCGTCGGTGTCGGGCAACCCTCCGGTGACCTTCATGGTGAGATCGAAAACGATGTAGGCGCCCCACGGAAGAGCCAGCCTCGAGAAGCGTCCCCTGAACACGGCCCAAACCGACCGTGTTCGTAGGCTGCGCCCCACGAGTGTGCCCGACACGAAGAACATCACCGGTAGCGACTCGAACCACTTCAGCCATGGCCAGGGAAGGGCATGGTTGATCACCACCCGCACCACCGCAACGGTGCGCATCACGTCTACGTAGGCGAGCCGGTCGGTTCCGATCACTGGCTCGACCCGACCCACCCCAGGAACTCCGGCGGCTTCGGCGGCGGGGTCCGGTTGCGCGCTGGGAATCATGGGTTGCTGTCGCTCATCGCCCCCGGACATGCGCGCAACGGTGGCACCGCCCCGGAGGGGTGTCAAACAGCCACTCCGACCTGCGGCTCAGAGGGGCAGGTCGACGAACTCGGTGCGGCGCGCCGGGACCCGTTCACCGGGTAGCACGACACCGGTCACGTTCAGCGGGTCGACCGCACTCACCCGCACGCTGCGTCCGTCGGGTTCGCTCCGTCGGATCGACTTCAGTCCATCCACCGCAGCCGGAAGGGCGAACTGCTCGCCGCTGAAGCCGTTGACGAACCGCCCGCCGCGCACCAATCCACGATCCTCCATGCGGCGCAGTGCCCATTGGATGTCACGCCAGCGGATCGCCGCCCCTTCGTGTGCCGCGATGTCGTAGAACACCACACCCCACCTCGACAGGAGCTGATCGGCCCACGCCTCCGCCAGCTCGTCGCGCTCGGTTCCACGATCGGAAGCATGGTTGGTGTCGGTCTCGGCATCGGATGGGCCGACACCACCGCCACGCAGCAACGACCAACGGCCCGCTGCGCGGCCCTGTGCCCTGCCACCCCTTCGTAGCCGTGACACACCGACGGGCTGGCGGCGGACGCGACGCTGTTGCTCGCGCCGCTGACCGTTGTTCAGGGCGCGCACGGCCGCAAACCCGTCACTGGTCAACAACCCGCGCGCCACACCGTCCCAGAGCGCGTCCTCGATCTCCGAGGGCATCCGACCGGTGTGGGTTGCGATCTCGCCGGCGAACAGGGCTCCGTGGTCCCCGATCGCCTCGATGACCTCCGATACGGCTCCCACTTCGGGCACCGGGGGTGGTTCCGAGCCGTGGAGTGCCTCGGCCAGCCATCCTGCGTCCTCTCGGAACCACAGGGACACGGGGGTGGCCCGCGAGGGTGCAGAGGAACGGACCGATTCGTTGGGCGGTGGATCCAGCCGTCCCCAGCAGAGCGCACCACCCAGCGTCAGCTCATCGAGCCAGCCGGGCGTGTAGTCGAGGATCCGAGCGCGAAGGACATCGGGTTCCCATGCCGCCACGGCGACGGCCGAACCCTGGAGCTGACCGAGGACGGTCTCGAGACCACCGCGACCCTTCAGCTGCGAGCCGGGTGCCACGTGCTGCCACCGCAGCCAGAACCGCACCAGCTGTTCGGGGCTTACCGGGTCGATCTCGCGTCGTCTGTTGCGTCGCGAGTAGCTGTGCATGCGGGCCAGCAGCCGTCGCGAGCACCACTCTGGTTGCTCCAGCGCGGTGGCGGTGAACTCGCCCTGGATCGCGAACCCGCTCGATTCGAGATCAGCCAGCCCGATCGCCACCTTCGATGAGGAGAGGGCGGTCTGCTCCACGAGTCCCTCAGCGGTGATCGGGCTGTGCAGTTCCAGGTGCCCGCGCACGATGTCGGCGGCCACGACCTCCGGAGAAACGCCGTGCGCCGGTGCGTCGTCCGCCAGCACCTGCACCGAGGGGGCCACCTCGGTCGTGTGCCATCTCTCCCGGCCGGCGGTGTCCACGAGTCGCCGTACCCGACCGCGCGACTCCAGCTCTTCGAACAGCACCGCCCAGTCGGGTCGTGCACGCGTGACCACCAGGGCCGAGAGCAGGTCGTGCAGCTCGTCGGCGGTCACGGGATGCGGTTCGATCTCCTCGCGCACCTGGTCGATCGCCTCGGGCTGCAGGCGCCCCATCTCTGCCGCGTCCACCGGGAGACCGCGGCGCAGCGGCACCGCATTGGTCCTGCGGTCGACGGCCTCGCCGTCGTCGAGGAAGGCATAGGGCCTCGCGGTGAGGATCTCGTGGGCCAGCAGCGACGGTTCGGTGGTGTCGCGGAAGTGGAGTTCCACCTCGCCGTCTCGGATCTGGCTCCACAGCTCGGTGAGACCCAGCACGTCGAGTCCCTCGGTGAGGGTGTCGTGCACGGTCTGGCGCACCACCGGATGGTCGGGCACCTCGATCGGACCCGTGATGTTCTCCTGGCATGCCGCGGCGCCGGGGAAGAGCGCCGCCATCAGGTCGTCGGACTCCATGCGTTGGATCGGCGGTGGGTTCTTCCTGCCCCCTCGGAACCGGAGCACGATGAGGGACCGGTTGAGGTTCCAGCGCCACCGCGACTGGAAGATCGGTTGATCGAGCACCGCCTGGGTGAGGGTGGCCTCGATGTTCTCCGGCGTGAGGAATCGGGGCACATCCGACAGGGGGAAGCTGTGATGCGGCCCCAGGGAGATCACCACCGTGTCGTCGTTGGCCGATGCCTGCAGCTCGAAGTTGAAGCTGCGGCAGAACTTCTTGCGCAGCGCGTAGCCCATCGCACGGTTGATCCGGCCACCCCACGGTGAGTGCACGACCAACTGCATCCCACCGGTCTCGTCGAAGAACCGTTCGAGCACGATGTGTTCCTGCGTGGGCAACAGCCCCAACGTGGCGCGACCCGCGGCCAGGTAGTCCACCACGGTGCCGGCCGGGTCGCGGTCGATCCCGGCAGCTGACACCAGCCAGTCCTTGGCTCCATCGGGGTCTGCTGCGGCCAGGAAGCTGTCGATGCGGCCCCGCAGCGCCGAGACCTCAGCGGAGAGCTCGACCGTGCGCGCAGGGGCCTCACCCAACCAGAAGGGGATCGTGGGCGGCTTGTCGCCGGCGTCGGTCACGCGCACCTGGCCCGCGGTGACCTGGCGGATCTGCCACGAGTGGGTGCCCAGCAGGAAGATGTCACCCGCCATCGATTCGGTGGCCCAGTCCTCGTTTACCGTGCCGATGAAGGTCTCGTCGGGTTCGAGCACTACTCGGTAGTCGCCCAGTTCGGGGATGGCGCCACCAGAGGTGAGCGCCGCCAGGCGTGCCCCCTTGCGCCCACGGAGCTCCCCGTTGACCGCGTCGTGGTGGACGTGGGCGGCTCTGGGGCCCCTGCCGGTGAGAACGCCCTTGCTGACCAGTTCGACAACCTCGTCGAAGGACTCCCGGGACAGGTTGCGGTAGTGGTACGCCCGACGGACCAACTCGAAGAGATCGTCGGTGCGCCACTCCTCAGCGGCGGTCTCGGCCACGATCTGCTGGGCGAGGATGTCGAGGGGTGCCTCGGGTGGATGCACCGCGTCGAGACGACCGGCACGTACGGCGGCCAACAGTGCAGATGACTCGACCAGCTCGTCGCGGGTGAGAGGGAACAACCGGCCGGTGGGGGTGCCCGAGCGGGTGTGGTTGGAGCGCCCGACGCGCTGCAGGAAGGTGGCGATCGATCTGGGCGACCCGATCTGGCACACGAGCTCGACGGGCCCCACATCGATGCCCAGTTCGAGCGACGCGGTCGCCACCAGCGCCCGCAGGTCACCGGCACGCAGCCGCGACTCGGTCCTGTAGCGGCGCTCGCGGCTGAGCGAACCGTGGTGGGCGGCGACGACCTCGTCTCCGAGTCGCTCCCCGAGTTGGTGGGCCAGGCGCTCGGCCATCTTGCGGGTGTTGACGAAGACCAGGGTGGTGCGGCGGTCCGCCACGAGCTCGGAGATGCGATCGAGGACGCTGTCCATCTGCGCAGCGGAGATGACCGCCTCCAACTCCCCCGCCGGGAGCTCGAGCGCCAGGTCCAGGTCGCGCTGGTGGCCCGAGTCGACGATCGCCGCATCAGAGATGCCACCGGATCCCACCCGGGATCCGACGAGAAGGCCTGCCACGGTCTCGATGGGTTTCTGGGTGGCGGAGAGACCCACCCGAACCGGCGGGCGATCACAGACCGCTTCGAGACGTTCGAGTGTGAGGGTCAGGTGCGCTCCGCGCTTGTCGCGCGCCAACGCATGGATCTCGTCGACGATCACCGTCTCGATGCTCGAGAGCACCTTGCGGCTGCGCTCGGCGGTGACCAGCAGGTAGAGCGATTCGGGTGTGGTCACCATGAAGGTCGGTGGGTTTCGCACCATCGCGGCGCGCTGTGCAGCGGTGGTGTCGCCCGTGCGCACTCCGATGGTGAGCGAGGGCGACCCGAGACCCATCTCCTCGGCGCACCTGGCGATCTCCTGCAGGGGCCCCTCGAGGTTCTCCGCGATATCGACCGCGAGCGCCTTGAGAGGCGATACGTAGGCAACCCTGGCGCCGCTGACCGACTCGCCTCTGTCGTGGCGGAGGTAGAGGTCGTTGATGCACATCAGGAACCCCGCGAGGGTCTTGCCCGATCCGGTCGGCGCCGCTATCAGCGTGGACCGCCCGGACGCGAGCATCGGCCAACCGTCACGCTGGGGAGCCGACGCACCGTCGGGGAACCGCTGTTCGAACCAGGCCGCCACCGCGGGATGGAAGTCGACACCCGCGACAAGATCACCACGGGTGCCACGAGGGGTGAACGGGAGCGGTTCGATCAGGGTCATCGTCGGGCTCAACGCTAGATCGCCGCTGTGACAGAGGTGGCCTCGCCCCGGTCCCAACAGGCCCGAGAACGATCCCGGACAGAGCTCAACGACCGAGCAGCACCGACCGATCGAGCTCGGCCACGTCGGTGACCCCGCAGAGCGCCATCGCCACGTGGAGTTCCTTCTCGATCGTGTGCAGGACCTGTGCCACGGCGGCTTCACCACCACCTGCAACCGCCCACGCCCAGGCCCGGCCGAGCAGCACCGCATCGGCACCGAGCGCCATCGCCTTGAGCACGTCGAGTCCGCTGCGTACGCCGCCATCGAAGAGCACCTCGATCCGACCCCCGACGGCCTCGACGACTCCCGGTAGAGCGGAGATGGTCGAGGGAGTGCCGTCGAGCTGGCGTCCACCGTGATTGGAGACCACGACCGCATCGGCGCCCGCAGATGCTGCGGCGGCGGCGTCGGCCGGATCGAGCACACCCTTGACGACCACCCGGCCGTTCCAGTGTTCCCGCACCCATGCCAGGTCGTCCCAGGTGACCGACGGATCGAACTGGGCGTCCACCCAGGTCTTGAAGTCCTCGGGCGAACTGGCACCGGGAACGGCCTTCTCGAGATTGCCGAAGGTCAGCGGACGACCTCCCAGGGCGACATCGCGCAGCCATTTCTGGTGCCGCACCAGGTCGAGCCCCTTGAGCGCCTTGCCGAGTGGGCCGACCGGGACCGTCATGCCGTTCCGGGTGTCGCGGTAGCGCTCCCCCACGACCGCGAGATCGACGGTCAGCACCAGCACCTCGCACCCAGCTGCGGCGGCACGTGCCATCAGGTCCTCCGCGTACGAACGGTCCCTCATCACGTACAGCTGGTACCAGAACGGTGCGCTGGTTGCCTCTGCCACCTCTTCGATCGAACAGATCGACACCGTGGACTCGCAGAAGGGAACCCCGAACGACTCGGCCGCCCGCGCCGCCTGTACCTCGGCGCGTCTGGCGAACATGCCGCCGAGTCCTACCGGACCGAGTACCACCGGTATCCGCAGATCGCCACCCAGCACAACGGTCGACAACCTGATGTCGGACACGTCGCGCATCACCCGCTGGCGCAACTCGATGGCCCCGAGGTCGTTCTCGTTGGCCCGCAGTGTGGATTCCTCGTAGGCGCCGCCGTCGATGTAGTCGAACAGCTGTCGCGGAAGCCGGCGTCGGGCCTCGCGCCTGTGGTCCCTGACCGACGCAGGAGTGAGGTTCAGGGAACTGTCTCCGAATAGGCCCATGCGGCGGATGGTACCGATGAACCGGACGATGGGTCACCCGGTTCGGCGATCCGATTCGCCGCGGAGGCCCGGACCGGCATGGGGAGGGGTCCCGCTGCGGGACCTCCCCATGCCGGGATCCGGATTACGACAGCGGCAGCTGGCGCAGTGCCGTCACGCCGTCGGCAGCTACGACCTCGGCCGAGAAGTCGTCGCCCGTGGACCACAACCGCAACGGGAGCATCAGGGTCTCACCTGCATCCACAGCGGTGTCCGACGTGCTCACCACGGTTTCCTGGCCGTCGGGGGTGATCCTGGTGACCTGCACGGTCAGCTTCCCTCCGACGGTCGCCCTGAAGCCCACGTCGGCGTCATCGTCGGGGCTGATCGCCTCGAAGGTTCCGGGCCCCTCCATGTCGGTCATGGACACGCGGATGTCGAACATGGTCCCGTGATCATCCCCGGTTGCCAGATCGAACACCGGGGTGGAGGTGTTCGACGAGGTGTAGCTGACCGATGATCCGTCCTGGCTCAGCCCGACCACTGCGGACCGGCCCGAGCTCAGGTCGATTCCATCCATGAGGACGTCGTAGCCGTGACCCACCATCGCGAAGTCCATTCCGTTGGCGTCCCCATCCGATGGAGCCGTGATCGTGACCTGGAGATCGAATGCACCGGGTACGTCCAGGATCGGAGCTGGCTCGTCCTCCAGCCCCGTGGCGATCGGGATGACCCTGGCCTCGTCCATGTCCGAGACGAATTGACCACCGACGCGACCGAAGACCCGACCGGTGGGACCGGTCACGTAGAAGTCGGTGCCTTCGAGGCGTGCACCTTCGCCGGTCAGGCTGAGCTGGTCGCGCTGGGAGAGCTCATCTGCGGCTTCGCCGGCACAGAACGGACAGGCCTGGGTCTCGAGGCGTGCCGAGAGCGCTGTGAGCTGCATGGTCTTGGACTCGCCATCGCCCTCGTAGAGATCCTCTGTCTCGTTCGGGTTGGTCGCAGCGTTGTACTGCCAGGTGTTGGCGTTCTCGTCGATCTCGATCGCCCGAGGGACTCCGGGGTAGTTGTTGTCGTAGATCATGATCCAGTAGATCCCGTCGCCCCGGTCCTCGATGGCGTACGGGGTGACTGCGTGACCGCCCTGGAAACCCCGCTGGAAGATCCCGATCGTGTAGGTGTTCTCGAGGGTGCGCGGTTGTCCGAGCGTCTCGGTGAGGATCTCGAGGACCTGGTTGGGCTCCAGAGTGGTGAGCGTCGACTCCGAGGTCGGGCTGGTCACCTGGGTGGCGAACCACTTCGCGATCGCCGGGCCGAGACCCGGGCTCTCCTGCAGATCGAGCTCCCAGGCGGTGTCGCCGCCGAAGGTCGACGGTGAGCGCGAACCCTCGTCGAAGAGCTGGCTGAGCACGGCCATTCCCTCACAGTGGCCGCCGGCCATCGCCTGGTTGATCTGGTGCATCCAGGTGACCGCGGCAGAGCTGAGCGAACACCGATCGGCGATCTCGTCGTTGCACACCTCGTTGCCGAACAGGGCCTGCAGCTCGGCCGGCCCGAGGTTTGCCGGAACCGCATCGTTTCCATAGTTCTCGAAGGAGAACCCATCCGCTGTAGGCCTGAACCCGGAGTCGGCGATGTAGACCCCCGTGGTGTCTGCCGCCAGGCCATCGGATGCGCCGGCAGCGCTGCCGAGGAGGCCGCTGGGGTCTGGTTCCCCCCGGGCTGTCTCGCCCCCTAGTGGAGCATTCGAGCCGCTGCAGCCGACGAGCGTCACAGCGAGGATTGCCGATGCGATCAGTCTGAAGGTTGTTCGTGGCATGTCCGCACACTTCGGCAGGAGAGCGGCGGTACTTAGGACTTCTCCGGCCCCTGCGTGGGCGCCCGACGAGAGCTGCGTTTCAGCCCAGCAGGCCGCCCGAACCCAGAGATCCGCCACCACCCGGCAGACCGTCATCACCCAACACCGGACCGCCACCACCCAGCAGACCGTCATCACCCAACACCGGACCGCCACCACCCAGCAGACCGTCATCACCCAACACCGGACCGCCACCACCCAGCAGGCCGTCATCACCCAACACCGGACCGCCACCGCCGAGGAGGCCGTCATCACCCAACACCGGACCGCCACCGCCGAGGAGGCCGTCGTCGCCGATCACCGGGTCGAGGGGTGGCGTGCCGGGCAACGTTCGGACCGGGACGGAAGGGTCGTTGCGGTCTGCGGCATCACCGCCGCCGGTGCTGCCCGAACCGCCGCCGTCACCTCCGCGCGGGTCTGTAGACCCATCGGGTTCGCCGGGGTCGGACGTTCCTTGCTGATCCCGGTCCACCTGGTCACCCCCGACGGATCCCGGGAGCGTGGAACCCTGCGGAACGGTGGCGTCGGGTTCGGTCGTCGAGCGGACCTGCACCGATGCGGCTTCGGCGTCGGCCAGCCCGGGGGCCTCGGCCACCTCTTCGGTGGCTTCTCCACCGCGCACGGCTTCGAGGTCACCGCCGACGGGACTGGCTCCGACACCTGTGAGACCGGCGCCCGTGATCACCGCCGTGGCGGCGAGTCCGGCACCAGCTGCCCCAACGAGACCTGGGGACGCGGCGCCGATACCCGGGATCCCCGCCAGCACCGGAACACTGGCGACCCACGCCATGGAACCTCCGGCGAGCCAGAGCCTTCCGAGGGACACCTCGAGCAGTGCACGTGTGACGTCGGGGTCGAACTGGGATCCCGAACAGCGTTGGATCTCCGCACGGGCCTCGGTCGGCGACACGGCCTTCTTGTAGGAACGGGCACTGGTGATCACATCGAAGGTGTCGGCCACCGCGACGATCCGCCCCGCCAGGGAGATGTCCTCGCCCGACAGGCCGTAGGGATACCCGGCACCGTCGAATCGTTCATGGTGCTGCACGACCGCCAGCACCTCGTCACCGAGCCAGTCCTGCAGCGGAGCCACCAGTTCGGCACCCGCTGCCGGGTGGGTCTTGATGATCTCGAACTCGTCGTCGGTGAGCCTGCCCGTCTTGTTGAGGATCTCCCTCGGCACCTCGATCTTTCCGACATCGTGCAGGAGCGCAGCCCAACGCAGTCGTTCCAGGGTCCCGCGGTCGAGCCCCATCTCCTCACCTATCACCTCGGCATAGGCGCGGACCCGCTCGGAGTGACCGCGGGTGAGCCGGTCGTGGGTGTTCAGGGCCGCGACGAGGATCAGCAGGCGCTCGGCGGCCTCCGCAGGAGTCTCACCGACCACACCGTGGCGGGCCTCCTCGACCACCCTCCGGAGGTTCGCGGTGGTGCCGGCGATGAGCGCTATCCGGAAGCGCGACGGCGTCCGGTCCGGGAACACGAGCGACAGCCGCAGCAGGGCAGCGAGGGGGAGCAGCCGGCGCGCCACGCGTTCGAGCAGCCAGTAGGTGGCCACGGCAAGGACGAACATCGTCAGCCACCAGCCGACCTGGAACCAGCCGGTGGGCTTGGGGTACCTGTGCGCAACGAACCACACCGCCGCCAGGGAGCCCACCGCAGGCACCAGGAGTGCTCCGATGCGCATGACCAGCGCGGACCACTTCCTGGCTCTCCAGCCATTCCGCCCGAGCGTGTCGGGGCGGTCGTCGGTCGGTGCGGCGAGCAGCGTGGGTGCGTTGGTGGTCGGCACTTGAGTTCCCCAGTTGGGCTCTGGCCGGATACCAACTCTTCGCCCGGCCGAAAACGGCTCTGTCCTTGAAAACGACGGTTCCGTCCTTGAAATCGACGGTTCCGTCCTTGAAACGACTTGCCCTCGAACAGTCGTTACCCACTGAGTGTGGCCAACTACCCACCGGGAGTGAATAGGCCAGATGACCCGATTCGCAGTGGACCCTGACCATGGGAGGTCCATGAGAGGATCTGTTCCGAAGGAGACCAGCCCATGTGCCCAGCCAGCAACGACGCAGCCGATTCCCGCGGCCCGAACCCCGCTGCCGACAATGCAGCCGAGGCGGTGCGGGTCGTTCTGGAGATCCCCACCGACGCGCGGTTCGTCTCGTTGGCCCGCACCGCAGCGATCGGCATGGTGGCGGACGAGGATCCAGACCTCGAAACGGTCGAGAACCTGCGCCTCGCCGTGAACGAACTGGTGTCCGCGGTGTTGGAGAACTCGACGGGAGCCACGGTGAGCATCCAGTTCGAGCTGGGCGCTGGCGGCGGCGGCACAGAACTCTTCGTGCGAGCCATCCCATCTGACGCGGCTGGTGAGGTGAGCGTGGATCCACTGACCCGCCGCATACTCGAATCGGTCACATCCGAGCACCGTTTCCTTCCCGACGGATCGGCGGAGCTCCGGATCCACCAGACGCGTGGGTGACGACCGGTCGACCGAGAAGCTCCTCCGGCAGTACGCGGAGGCCCCGACCCGGAGATTGCGCAACGAGATCGTGGAAGCCCACATGGGCCTGGCGATGCACATCGTGAAGCGATACTCCAACGGGGCAGACTCCGACGACCTGCAACAGGTCGCCCTGCTGGGCCTCGTGAGGGCGGTGGAACGGTTCGATCCGTCCAGGGGATTCGCGTTCTCCACCTTCGCCGGCCGGACGATCGAGGGAGAGCTGAAGCACCACTTCAGGGATCACACCTGGGGGGTGCGGGTCCCCCGATCTCTCAAGGACCTCCGCGTGTCGGTGCGCAAGGCCTCGGATGAGCTCACCAATCGACTGGGCCGGCCGCCGGT
This sequence comes from Microthrixaceae bacterium, assembly GCA_023957995.1. GTDB lineage: Bacteria > Actinomycetota > Acidimicrobiia > Acidimicrobiales > Microtrichaceae > JAMLGJ01. The sequence continues at coordinate 100,481 of JAMLGK010000005.1, forward strand.
GATCCGGGAGATATCGGAGTTCCTGGGAGTGGCCCCCGAATCAGTGGTCGAGGCCCTGGGTGCAGAGACCGCCTACAACCCCAGGAGCATCGACGCTCCCGCCGGTGCCGACGATGACTCCTCCCCCACCATCGCAGTGGTCGACCGGTCCGCGGGCGAGGAGTTCGCCTTCGTCGAGGACCGCACCCAGGTCGAGGAACTGCTGGAGACCCTGGCACCCAGGGAGCGCGACATCATGCGAATGCGCTTTCGCGACGAGATGAGCCAACAGGAGATCGCAGATGCCCTCGGGATCTCCCAGATGCAGGTCTCGCGACTGCTGCGCCGCAGCCTGGCCGAGCTTCGCGGTCACATCGCCGAACCCTGAGCCCGGTCCTCGACGGGTTGCCCCCGGTCCTGGGGAGGCGGACCGTCGCAAGCGATCCGGAACCGGCCTGCTCGGTCTGGAACCCCACGTCCTGGAACCCCACCTCCTGGAACCCCATGCCCTGGAACCCCACGTCATGTTTGGGATCCGACTCCGGGGGGTAGGCCGTGGGTTGCAACAGCCCGGAGACTCCGGGACTGCCGAGGAGCAACATGAGTGAGAAGACAGACCGCATCAGTGGACGGGCCAAGCAGGCAGCCGGCGACCTCACCGGCGATGACGAGCTGCGTGAAGAAGGCAAGACCGAAGAAGGTGCCGCGGATGTCAAGGGCAAGGTCGGCGAGGTGGCGGACAAGGCCAAGTTGAAGGCCGAGGAAGCCAAGCAGAAGGCCGAAGGACTGGTCGACGACGTCAAGGAACGACTGACCAAGGACTGACCGCCCGCACGTGGGCGACCACAGGTCGACGTGTATCCGACCTCGGCAGGAATCAACGCCCGCGGTATCCAGCAGCACCCAGAGGAAGCAGAGACCCAGAGGAGAAGAGATGAACAGCCAACCGCACACAACTGTCCCGGGACTGGACCAGGAGACCGCAACCAGGGTGGTGGGAGCCCTCCGGCCCCGCCTGTTCTCCCTGCTCGACCTCCAGCTCACCCTCAAGCACGTTCACTGGAACGTCGTGGGACCGAGCTTCCTGAGCGTGCACGAGATGCTCGACACCATGGTGGGGCCGGTCCGCGAGATGACCGACGCCACCGCCGAGCGAATCCGCACGCTCGGCGGAGTACCCAGGGGCACACCCGGTGCGATCGTGGCCGGTCGGGACTGGGACGACTACGGCCTGGACACCGAGTCGGTCTACGTGCACCTCAAGGCCCTCGATCCGGTCTTCACCGGAATCGTGAGCGACCATCGCGATGCCATCGAGCTCGTCGGTGAACTGGATCCCGTCACCGAGGACCTGTTGATCGCCCAGACCGCGAAGCTCGAGGAGTTCCAGTGGTTCATTCGCTCGTTCGTAGAGCGCGCACACCAGCCCGACGAGGACACCCAGGGCCGGACCAGCTCTGCCACCGCCGCGGCCGATCGGCGCGATGCCGCATCGTCGGCAACCGCGGATCGTGCTCCCACCGATTCGGAGTCCTCGGCCGCTGATAGGGCGGCCGGCGAGGTGGACACGGCCGCTGCCGGCGAACACTTCGACGAGATGGCCAAGGTAGGCGCGAACGTCGACGGCGAGGGTTCCATCTAGCGAGGGATCCATCCAGGCAGTTCCCGCGTCTGGCTCGGTGGTCGACCTGTACGATCACCGGGCCAGAAGGGACACACACATGGCTCAGCAGACCCTCAAGAGCGACAGCACCTCGGAGAGCGCCAGCACCTGTTTCCGTGGCTTGAGGGCGCTACTGCTCAACTGCTCCCTCAAGGGAGATCCCGGAGATTCCCACACGATGCGTCTGTTGCGTCGCGCCGGGGGGATCATGGCCGCAGAGGGTGTCGAGGTCGACGTGATCCACATGCTCGACCACGTGGTGCCGGCGGGGATGGCGATGGACCTCACCGACTCGGGCGCCGAGCGCGACGACTGGCCGGGCATCCAGGCACGCATCATGGACGCGGACATCCTCGTCATCGGCACACCGATCTGGTTGGGCGTGAAGTCGAGCGTCTGCACCCTCGCGGTGGAGCGCATGTACGCCTCCAGCGGTGAGACCAACGACGCCGGTCAGTACCTGTACTACGGCAAGACCGCTGGCTGCGTGGTCACCGGAAACGAGGACGGCATCAAGGCGTGTTCGATGGAGGTGCTCTACGCGATGAGCCACATCGGCTACACGATCCCACCCCAGGCCGACTGCGGCTGGATAGGCGAGGCCGGTCCCGGACTGAGCTACGGCGATGAGGTCGACGGCAGCGATTCTCCGGTCGGCTACGACAACGATTTCACCAACCGCAACACCACCTTCATGGCCTGGAACCTGATGCACACGGCGAAGATGCTGCGCGACGCAGGTGGATTCCCCTCGGGTGGCAACCGGGCGGACTCGTGGAGAGAGTTCACCAACGCGGTGGATCAACCTCCGCTGGCCTGATCCGAACCCGGGCCGCCAGCACAAGCTGCACCGGAGTCCCGTACCCGTGCCAGCATCTCGTCGAGGTCGGCCATCGCTGAAGGACTCCCCCAGCCACGCCGAACGAGCTCGTGGCCGACCGAATCGAGTGTCCGTTCGAGGGTGAGCCGCACCTCGTCATAGGAGGAGGTGGCCCCCACGATCTGGCCGAACGCCACCTCCAGGTAGTCCAGGTAGCGCGGAGCCGCTGGGCGCGAGACCGTGACCCCGCGGATCAACGTACGGCTCGGTGGCTGGGGGTTCGCGAGGATCTCAAGCAACAGCTCGCCGAGCATGGGAATGATCGCCTGCGCCGTGTTGGGATCGTTGATCCCCGGTGAGAGAGCGCGCAGAGCGATGTCCTCGAGCATGGTGAGCCCGAAGCAGACGTCCTGCTGCAGCGTCCTCTCCCCGCCTATACGCACCGCCGATCGCATCTGGTCGACGATCTCGGGACCACCGTCCGCTGGTGGGCTCCAGACCGAACAGAGCGTGGAACCCTCGAACACGTAGGTCCCCACCCCCACCTCCAGCCGCACGGTGGAGCCGGCCACCAGGGCATCCACCAGGGCGTCGATCGAGATCTGCTGGATCCAACCGCCGAGGTGACAATCCACGACCAGATCCGGCTCACCCGGATCGGCTGCCGGGTCGGTTGAGGCGGCGGCGTCCCGGGCCAGCACTCCGACATGGGACCCCGCATCGGACCTGGAAGCTTCGTCGGCAACCCGCAGGGGTGAGGGGATCACCCCCGGCGCCTGGACGTCGAAGGCGTTCGGGGAGACCCCACCAGCCCCCTCGACGTGCCCCGGAGCACCGAACTGCTCACGGATGGTCTGCCTGGTGTCGAGTCGGATCGCCGATGAGACGCTGGACACCCTGACGCTTCGGGCGGTGTGACTGATCGATGCCAACAGGGCCAGGATCGCCGCCAGCGCCAGGAGGATCGCTATCGAGACCGAGACCGACGGGATGTTGGCATCTCCGCCCTGCTCGAGCGGACCTCTCACGTCGCGCAGCACCAGCAGGCTGTAGAAGAACGTCCCTACGACGAGCCCCATCATGTTCTGCTGGAAGCGGTCGCGGAGGAAGGTTCGCAGCACCCTCGACGAATAGGCGCTCGAGGACAGCTGGATCGCGACCAGGGTCAGGGAGAACACCACCGAAGCCGCTGCGATCGTGCCCGATGCAACCGCCCCCAGGAGCGCCCGCGAGCTGTCCACCGTCGTCTCGAACGGCAGAGGCGACGACGTCTCGTCCAGCAACCCGTCGATCCAGCGCGACGCCCACCACAACACGACCGAGCCCGCCACCCAGAGACTGGGAACCCCGAAGAGGCTGGTGCGGAATCTCTCGCCCAGTGCGCCCCACAGCACCGCTATCCGGCCATCACCCCCACCCGATCCGCCGTCGGCGGCGCGTCGAGCGCCGGAACCACCGGATCCGGACAAGGCTCAGCCGCCCACGGAAGCGACGATCTCGACCGTCGCCGGGCCACGGTTGGTCGAATCCCGAACACCCTGCGTCGAGGCGTTCTCCTCGAGGTCCACCCGCACCCGTGCTGCCAGGCTCTGCACGATCGCCAGACCCCGCCCCCGCACAGCCTGTGGGTCGGGCATCCGCCAGGGCCGTGGGGGCAGTGGACGGTCGGGTCCATCGAGATCGTTCCGCACCGCGACCTCGATGGCGCCCGCATCCGAATCGGAATCCTCGGACGGCTCCACCACCTGCAGTCGCAGGTTCACCCGGTCGCCCGATCCGTGCTCCACGGCATTGGCCACCAGCTCGCTGGTGACGAGCAGAACGTCGTCCCTGAGCTGGGCGGGAAGCCGGGACGCAACGTCCTCGGCGATCGCCCTCGCTTCGCCGGCCGCTCTGGCATCGGCGTCCAACCAGACCTCGAGTGACTCTTCTCGGGTGGTGGTGTCGGGCTCGTCTGGGTGACCCATGGTGCCTCTCGGTCAACTGATGTTCCGAGGCTACCCAGAGTGGCGACTTCCGAAACGTGGTTTGAACCCGTGCGGAGCCGGGTAGGCACTCACCGGGGCCACGAGGACCCCACCGGCACATCGCCGGATCAAACGTGAACAGGAGCAAATCATGACAATCGGCGCATCCCTTCTGGTGATCGTGGTCGGAGTGCTCATAGCGGTGCTCGCCAACGGAACCATCGGCTCGATAGTTGCTGCGGTGGGCCTGGTCGGCCTGATCTTCGCGGCGTTCACCTCCATGCGTGCCCGCGCCTAGTACGCGGAGAACCAGTGCGTGGGGAATCGATGCACGGAACCCTCAGGGCGGGGAGCCGACGATTGCTCAGCCTCGGAGGTTGATCGTGTCGGTGAGCCCGGTGATCTCGACCAGCCGCCTCACGGCGTCGCTCGGGTTCGCCAGGCTCAGCACGCTGCCTGCAGCCTCGAACCGCTGATTCTCCTCCACCAGTACCCGCAGGCCGCTCGAGTCGATGAAACCGACCGCCGCCACGTCCACGACGAGATCCGAATCCGCAGCGGCGCCGGCGAGCGCTTCGGCCAGAGCCGGCGCGGTGTGCGAGTCGATGTCGCCCGCAAGCGCGAGGCCCGCCGGGGAATCGGTGTGCTCGATGTCGAGCCGAGCGGTCGGGGTCTCGTCCACGGCGCCGATAGTAGCTGCAGCCACCGCTCTAGGATCCCGGTTCCATGTCTGAGCCCACCGGCGCCACCCCAGCAGTTGCCACAGCCGGGGATCCCAGCCCTGCCCAGGCTGCACACCACGAAGCACTGAACGAGATAGCCCAGCTCGAGGATCTCGCGCAGACCCTCCGCCGTGAGCTGTTGCCCACCAGCACCCCCCGGCCCGAGGTCCACGTCGCGGTGGACTACGTGCCCGCCATGAACGCGATCGGCTTCGGCGGCGACTGGTTCGACACCGTGGACCCGGACGAACACCGCCTGGTGCTGATAGTCGGTGACGTAGCGGGGCACGGCGCCCGCGCTGCGGCACGGATGGCGCTGGCCCAGGGGTCGGTCCGCGGACTCGCGATGAGTTCGACGCTCGGTCACCTGCCGTGGTTGGCCACCAGGGCGCTCACCGGCTCCAGGCCCGAGTTCTTCGCCACCGTCGGGTTGATAGAAGTCGACCTTCGCACGATGTCGGTCGCTGCGGCACTGGCCGGCCATCCCCCACCCATGCTCCGTGGTCCCGACGGCACCGTGACCCGACTCGGAGGTGATCCAGCTCCTCCGATCGGGCTGGTGGATGCACCTCGTGCGGAGCCGCTGCCCATACCGCTGATGGCGGGTTCGCTCATCGTGCTCTACTCCGACGGGCTGGTGGAACGCCGGGGCGAGAACCTGGCCGATCGACTCGATCGGCTCCAGGAGGTGGTGTCCGACCTCGACAGCGCGCTGGATGCCGAGCGCGCCCTGAGCGAGATCTGCAACGAGATGCTCACCGACGACTCCGAGGACGACGTGGCGATACTGGTGGCGAGAGTGGCAGGTCACCCCTAGCCAGGACCACAGGTCGACCCGGGGGTTCAGGATCCAGGAGTCAGGACTCAGGACTCAGGACTCAGGAGACCATGACGTCCGGCCGACCGAAGCCTTCGGCTTCGGCCAGGGCCAGGTAGGCCTCGAGGGCACCGGGACCGTCGAAGATGCTCTCGACGTTTCCCTCGGCATCGAGGTTCAGATTCGCCCCGTACATCTGGAACCACGCGTGTGTGTCGTCCTCGAGGCACTCGAGGGTGTGCACCGACCCCGCCGGTTCGAAGAGGAACGAACCCGCTCGATTGACGTAGTCGTACTCCTGGTAGTGCCAGGCCCCACGGGTGGTGTAGCCGTAGACGGGCCCGGTGTGGCGGTGCTTCTGGACCACGTAACCCGCCTGGAAGATGTTCTCCACGATCCACAGGCCCTCTGCCCGGTCGACCTGGATCACCTTGAGCTTGTTGCCGTCGCCGATGTCGACGAACGGGAGTTCATCCGCACCGCGATGGACTGCTTCAGATGGTTTCTGGTCAGCCATAACGATCAGCCTATGGAGATCGAGTACTCGGCGCGGCCCTCGGTGATCTGCATCCGCACCTGTGAACCGGCTGGCACTTCGATCGCCTCGGTCTGGGTCGCTCCGGGTTGCACACGCACACTGGTCAGACGAGCGCCGTTGGCATCCTCGATGGTCATCAGATAGGCGCTCTCGCTGGAGGCGGCGGAGGTCGCGGTCACGTTGAACGTAGCCGCCGGTGCATCGAAGAGGTAGTAGTCACCCTTGTCGCGGTTGCCGACGGTTCCCTCCACCGGTGCGGTCGTGGGCACCTTGCGGGCATCGGCGAGCTCCGCGGGAGCATCGCCGGGTCCACCACCGTCATCGGTCGTCACGAAGTCGACCGTGAAGGTGTAGTCCGCAGCACCTTCGGTCACGATGATCTCGAGGGTGCCCGAATCCTCCTCCGAGAGCAGCACCGAGGCCTCGTCATCGGCGCCCGGTTGGACACGGACGTTGTGGAGACGGTCTCCGGCCAGTTCGTAGTTGAACAACGCCGCACTCTCGGATCCCGAGGCGACCGAGGACTTGATGACCAGTTCGGTTCCCGGCTGCAGGTCCACTGTGAAGTAGTCGGTCTTGTCCTGGTCCGCGAGCATCGCACTCACCTCGTCACCGGCCTTGATGGCGAACGCACCGTCGAGCTCTTCCCCGGCGTCACCGCCCTTGCCCGCATCGTCCTGTATCTCGAGGCCGACCTTGAAGGTGAACTCCGCCGGTCCCTCGGTGAAGGCCAGCTCGAACTCTGCTCCCCCGGTCGAGTCCAGCACCACCTGCTGGGACTCCGACGCCCCGGGCTGCACCCGGCCGTTCGCGAACCGCGCACCTTCGGACTCGTAGTTCATCAGCACTCCGCTGGTGCTGGCCGGATCGTTGCTCACCTCGATGGTCATGATCGCCCCGTCGGGTGCGTCCAGGGTGTAGCGGGCCTCTGTGCGATCCGCTTCCAACGAGGTCGTGTACTCCTTGTTGAACTCGATCGGACCGTCGTTCACCAGATCGCCGGTGGCGTCGCCGATGTCCTCCTCGCGCTGATCCGAATCAGCCGTGGCGGGCTCATCGTCGTCATCACCACCTCCGAACACGAGGTAGGCGGCGATTCCACCGGCCACGAGCAGCAGGATGATCACCAGGGCTGCGATCAGCTTGCCCTTGCCCTTCTTCTCCTCTTCGCCCTGCTCGCCGGGAGCTCCCGGGGGCATGCCAGTGGTTCCCGGGGCACCGGGCACTCCGGCGGGGCCACCGTAGGGCGGCGGGGTGGGCACCTGCCCCGGCACCTGCTGGGCCGGTTGGGGCTGGTTGGCTTGGGGTTGAGCCGGTTGCTGCGTGGGTTGGACCGGCTGTTGCGGCTGGACCGGCTGTGTCGGCTGGGCGCCCGGCGCGGATTCGGGTGGATAGAACTTGCCGTCCGATGCCTGCCACCAGCCGTCACCCTGAGGTGTGTCACTCACTTCGCGCTCCCGTATCGGTTGGAGGTGGGTATTCGAGCGGAACCCGCAGGGTCCGACCCACCGCGACCCCGGTATAGCAGCCGTGCGGTTGCCGCGGTCGGACTCACCGACACCCGGCGGTGACCCCCGATGACCGTTCGGTCAATCGGAGCGGCGGTTCCACAGCACCGGGAAGAGTGGATGGTCCATCTCGGAGCCGGCGTCGAGTTCGTCCTCCAGACCCGGGAACGGTGGAGAGGTGCGCCACGCCCGCGGAGCGTGGACCATGTCGTCGCCGAGGAAGCGGACCGACAGCACGCGCCGTCGGTTCGGACCGTTCACCGGACCTGAGCCGTGCACCGTGAGCATGTTGAAGTAGACCGCATCGCCGGGCTCCAGATCCCACGCGAGCACCCTCCACCGTTGGGGGTCTGCAGCGAAGTCGGGGATCTCCTCCAGCGAGCCGTCGGGGAACCATGCGGCACGCTCGTCGAGGAACGTTCGCGGCATGTACCAGGGTCCCAGGTGGGTGCCGGCGATCAGCTCGAGGGTGGCGCCGCGGTCGACAGGATCCACCGGGAACCAGAGACTCGCGTTCTGGGTGCCCGACACGTTGTAGTACGGCTGATCCTGGTGCCACGGCGTGCGCTGGCGGGTGCCGGGCTCCTTGACCAGCATGTGGTCGTGGTAGAGCCGGATCTGATCCGAGCCGGTCAGTTCCCCTGCAATAGCGGCTGCCGGGGAGTCACGGATGAACCGCTCCATGGCGGGGATCTCCCGCCATCGGCAGAAGTCCTCCACGAACGGTGCATCGTCGTCCGCGCTGGCTCGTTTGGCCAACGGCGACAGGTCGGCCAGGTTGGCCTCGATCGCCTCGGTGGCCCAGGCGATGTGCTCCGGCGTGAAAGCCCCGCGCACGCACACCGCCCCGTCGCTCGCGTAGTCACCCTCGATGATCACCGGCCCGACATTGTCACAACCCGATGGCAAGCTGGTGGCAACAACCTGACTCGCGCTGGTGGCGCCGGCGACACGACGCAGCGCGAGGACCTACCATGTCGATCACAAGTGGTGAACGCCACGACCTGCACACGAGGCTCGCCGAGATCCTCGGTGAGGATCACGCAAACACACTCATGGAACACCTGCCACCGGTCGGCTGGGCCGACGTAGCGACGAAGCGGGATCTCGACAACGTCGAGGTGGCCCTGAGCGGCGACATCGCCAACCTAGGCACCCAGCTGCGCAGCGAGCTGGCCGCCCAGGGTTCCGAACTCCGAGGCGAGATCGCCACCCTCGGAACCGAACTCCGCCGCGAGATCGCCGCCCAGGGTTCCGAACTCCGAGGCGAGATCGCCACCCTCGGAACGGAACTCCGGCGCGAGATCGCCACCCTCGGCACCAAGATCGACGTCGAGTCCATCAGCCGCAAGTCCGACATGGATCGGCTGATGAGCAGCGTCCTGCGGGAACAGCGGATCTTCCTGACAGCCATCTTCCTCGCGATCAGCGCACTGGCCGCACTGGGCACCGTGTTCGGCTGAACCACGACGCGGTTCACCCGGCCAGCGAGCCACCGAAGATCTGCCACGCCAGCACCGACTTCGCCACCAGGCTCAGCACCAGGTAGGTCTTCTCGCCGTAGGCGTAGTCGCTCCAGCGACCGACACCTTTGTACTGGAGCCATTGGTTCAGACCGAAGCTGAAGAAGAACACGAACTGGGCGACGAGGATCCCGTAGACGAACCCGGGCACTGCGTCGGCGCCGACGGTGTTGATCACGATCACCAGCCACGGGGCGATTCCGACCAGGCTGCCCATCCAGAACGGGAGCATCGTGGTCGAGGTGCGCCCCGGAGGGTTCATCCGTTCCTGCAGCCAGCCGAAGAGGATCATGGCGACGTTCGCCCCGGCCACCGCGATCACGGCGCTGATCGAGGTGATGCCCGTGTAGAACCCGATGAGGATCACCATCAGGGTTGCGCTGAAGCTGTACTCGACCCAGCGGAACCGGTTGATACCCCGACGGAGATCGGCCTCGTAGCCACCCCGCGCAACGGTCGCGGTCGCGAGGTGGTCGATTGCCGCCAGCGAGAGGAACAGGGCGATCGCCACTCCGATGCGCACCGAGAACAGCGGTTCGGGAGCCGGCGCGGGAGCACCGGGTGGGCCGGTTGGGAAGCTGGAGGTGACGTCGATGGCGAAGTCGCTGGCCAGGAACAGCACCAACGCCGCCTGGACCGCGTGCAACGCGGTGAGGCCGAGGTTCCAGACCTTGAGGTTGGCGAGCCGCTCGGGTGTTACTCCCGAGGCGACGGGCCCGTCCGCTGAGGCCTCTGTGTCGGTGATGGTGTCCATGACACCGATTCGTAGCCGATGTCGATCCGGATTGCTCCGATTCCTGCATTCGCAGGACACCGTCAGTGCGCGGAGGTGACCTTCACGGCCACGATGGCGGCGACGAGCAGGCCCATCGCCAGCACCTGTGCGGGGTTGGTCTCGTCACCTTTCACCACGACCCCGACGATGAACGCTCCGAGCGCTCCGATGCCCACCCATACGGCGTAGCCGGTACCTATCGGGATGGTCCGCGTGGCAACGCTCAACAGGTACATGCTGAGTCCGAGGCTGGCCACGAACCCGGCGGTCGGCAACCAGCGCGTGAAGCCATCGGTCGCAGGCAGGAGGCTCGCCCAGACGACCTCGAACAGTCCGGCGATGATGAGGATGATCCAGGGCATGACAGGCTCCTGCGCCCGTCGTTCCGGCCGGTACGGTGCGCCCCTCGTCGGGAGAACCACCCATCGGGTTCCCGCCATGACGATACCTGCTGTGTCCGCCTCGGCCTGCTGCCGAGCTGACGCCCAACCGACCGTATGCTCACCGCCATGCGCACATTCACGTGGCCGCGGCGAGCAGCGGCCTCGCTCATCGTCGTGGTCGGACCCACCCTGGTGTGCGGGTGCGGAGGCGGCTCCGCGGCACCCACGACGGTCTCGCCGAGTAGCGCCGAGACACCGACGTCGGCGCCCGCGACCACGGCGGAGCCGGCAAGCGCTGCGCAGGCCACGACCACTCCGAGGACCGCTGTGCCGACGACCGCTGTGCCCACAACCGCGGAGCCGACTACGACTGTGCCGAGCACCACCACGAGCCCCGGCCGCACCGGCGTGTTCGTGACCGCGCCGGGCGGCTCCCCGGTGACCGGCTCGGGAACGCTGCTGACCTACTCGGTCGCGGTGGAGGAATCACTCGGGCTGAACCCCGAGGAGGTGGCAGAGGCGGTCGATCGCACCTTGGCCGATCCACGGAGTTGGACCGCAGACGGTTCGACGGCGTTCCAGCGCGTCGAGAGCGGCTCACGGGTGCAGATCATCGTGGCGTCTCCGGCCACGGTCGACTCCCGATGCCTTCCGTTGAACACGGCCGGAACCCTCAGCTGCCGGTCGGGCAACTCGGTCAACATAAACGCCGACCGCTGGTTGGGCGCCACCTCCGACTGGTCTCTCGACCTCGATGCATACCGGAGCTACGTCGTGAACCACGAGGTCGGCCACGTGTTGGGGCACGGCCACGAGCAGTGCGGCGGACCGGGTGCACTGGCGCCGCTCATGATGCAGCAGACCAAGGGTCTCGAGGGCTGCATCCCCAACCCCTGGCCGTTCCCCTGATGGCGTGCACCTGATACGCCCACCGATGCCGAGCGCCAGCGGTCGACCAGTCAGGTGATCAGGACGCCGACTGGATGTTGATGCTCTCGAGGAATGACACGTCGACCGGATCTCGTAGATCGATGTCCGCTTCGTCTCGATAGGGATCCGCTATCCGGGCCTCCGATGGGCTCATCGACGGGACGTTCACCGACGAGATCAGAGGATGGCCCGAGACCATGGGTTTCTCATCCGGTGAGAACAACACTTCGTCCATCTTCTCGCCGGGCCGCAGCCCGGTGTAGACGATCTCGATGTCCTCGCCCGACTCCGCGACGAGCCGGTGCGCAAGGTCGGCGATCTTGACGGGCTCTCCCATGTCCAGAACCAGAACACGCCCGTCCTGGGCATCGAGGGTCCCGGCCTGGATCACCAGTTCGCAGGCCTCGGGGATGGTCATGAAGAACCGGGTCACGTCGGGATGGGTGACGGTCACCGGACCGCCGCGTTCGATCTGCTTGCGGAACAGGGGCAACACCGAACCGCGGCTTCCGAGCACGTTGCCGAAACGCACACTCAGATAGGTGCCGTCATGGTGTTTGCCGGTGAACGACGTGAGTTGCTCCGCAACGCGCTTGGTGTGCCCGAGCACCGATGTGGCATCTGCAGCCTTGTCGGTCGAGACGTTGACGAACCGGTTCACGCTGAACTTGGCCGCCAACTCGAGCAGGTTCTGGCTGCCCCACACGTTGGTCTTCCAGCCCTCCTCGCCGTGCATCTCCAGAAGGGGCAGGTGCTTGAGTGCTGCTGCGTGGAACACGACGTCGGGGCGGTGCTCGTCGAAGACCTCCTTGAGTCGCTTGCGGTCGCGGATGTCGCAGATCACGAGATCTCGGCTGTCGAGCAGGCCCTGGCCCTCGATGGAGATCTGGACCGCCTGAAGAGCGGACTCGTCGCGATCCAACATCACGAGCGAACCGGGTGAGTACCGGTGGATCTGCCGGCACAACTCAGAACCTATGGAACCACCAGCTCCGGTGACGAGCACGGTCTTGTTGGTGAGATAGTGCGCAACGGACTCGGTGTCGAGGCTCAGCTCGCGTCGACCCAACAGGTCCGCTTCGGTCAACGGCCGGATGTCGGCCAGGCCCGGTGTTCCACCGAAGAGCTCGTCGACCGACGGGAGGATCAGGGTCTTCAGCCCGGCACGGTCGGCTCGGGCGGCGAGGTCACGGATGGTCTCACCATCTGCCGATGGAATGGCGATCACCAAGGTGCCGGCACCGGTGAGCTCGACCACCTCGTCGAGTGATTCGCGGGTGCCCCGCACCCTGACGCCCTTGATCCGCAGGTTCCGCAGACGCCTGTCGTCATCGAGGATGGCGACCGGGTGGTACGGACCCGCCTTGATCATGGCGGTCACGGTCTGCAGGCCGCCCTCGCCGGCGCCCATGATGATCACGGGCTCCCGATCGGCACCAGTCGAGCGCGTCCAGCGGTCCAGGAGCAGGCGCCACACGAGACGCCCGCCGCTCATCACAGAGAGTGCCAGGAATCCGGCGATGATCGATGCGCTGATCGGCACGCTGTGGTCGAGCAGGGGTGAGATGTTGGCCAGGGTGAGCGCCAGCGTGATGCCCGTGACCACGCGCAGACACGCCGCTACCTCCTCGAAGGTCCCGTAGCGCCATCGGTGCACGTAGAGCCCTGCGAGCGTTCCAAAGCCGACCTGGAGCAACGCCGCGATCGAAGCGACGATCAACACGCCGCCGAGGTCCACCCGTGCCAGGTCCATCTCGTAGCGCAGATAGGTGGCCACGAACACGCCGACGAACCAAGCAGCCGCATCGAAGGCGGCCTGCATCACGAATCTCAGTCGCCCGAACGCCCTGGCGTTCAGGCCTTGGCCCCCAGTGAACACGCGACCTCTCCCAACATTCTCGCCTCTTGCGGTGTTTCCTCACCCCATCGCCCAGGCCATTCTGCCATCGGAGCCGCCGTTCTCAAAGAGGAATCTCAGGATTGGAGACGCGGGCGCCAGTCGGCCGAAGTACGACGTGAAACGTGCCCCCGCTACCGTGGCTCGCGGCGCCCCTCTCGTTGGTGCCATGGAGGGAAGCCATGAAGGTCGTGATCACGGGCGGAGCTGGGTTCATAGGAGCCAACCTCGCGAGCCGCCTCGAGTCGGAACCGGGGATCGATGAGGTCATCGCGTTCGACGACCTCTCCAGCGGTTGCCGGGAGAACCTCGATGGGACCGGCGCCACGCTGGTCGAGGGAACGATCCTCGATGTCGATGCACTCGGCGACGTCACAACCGGCGCCGACGCGATCGTGCATCTCGGAGCGAGGCCGTCGGTGCCTCGTTCGATCAAGGACCCGGTGGCGTCTCACAACGCGAATGCCACCGGCACCATGAACGTCCTGGAGGCGGCCCGACGGTCAGGCAACGCGCATGTGATCGTCGCGTCGTCATCGTCGGTTTACGGCGCCAACCCGACTCTCCCCAAGCACGAGGGCCTGGCCACGCGGCCCATGAGCCCCTATGCCGCTTCGAAACTCGCAACCGAGTCCTACACGCTCGCCTGGCAGGCCGCCTATGACCTGCCCGCACTCGCCTTCCGGTTCTTCAACGTGTTCGGCCCGCTGCAAGCCGCCGGTCACGCCTATGCGGCGGTGATCCCCGCGTTCGTGTCAGCCGCTCTGGCGGATGAGCCGTTGCAGGTCCACGGCAATGGAACACAGTCCCGCGACTTCACCTATGTGGACACGGTCTGTTCGGTGATCACCGATGCGCTGAACAGGCGCGTGTCGGATCCAGAACCCGTGAACCTCGCTTTCGGTTCGCGCACCAATCTCCTCGAGGTCATCGCCCTGCTCGAAGAACTGCTCGGCCGCGAACTGAAGATCGAGCACACCGAATCCCGACCGGGCGACGTGCCTCATTCCCAGGCAGCCAACGATCGACTCATGGCACTGTTCCCCGACGTGGAGCCCGTGGACCTGCGGACCGGCCTTTCCACCACGATCGAGTGGTTCCGCGCTACCCAAGGGTGATTCATCCCGCCGACGAGTATCACTAGCCACACGACGCTTACCATCGCGATGTGGTGGTTGTGGAAAAGGCTGCGCCTCCGGCGCGCTCGGTTCGGATAGCCGGCAGAGAACTGCCCGTGGTGTTCCCCAAATGGAGCGACCCTCGTCTGCACCTTGCCTTGGTCATCACGACCGTCCAGGTTCTCGGACAGGTCGTGTTCGGATTCGATCTCTCGATCACCCAGATTCTGGTGTCGGTCGGCGTGTGTGCGGCCCTCGAGTTGGTCATCGTGCTCTGGAAGCGACGCGAGTTGGTGTGGCCCGCAAGCGCCATGGTCACTGGCAACGGGGTGGCCCTAATCCTCAGGGTGCCCGGCACTGAGCACGGCGACTGGTGGTCGACCCGCGGTTGGTGGGCCTTCGCCTCGATCGCGGGTTTATCAGTGCTGTCGAAATACGTGGTCCGGTGGAACGGCAGGCACATATTCAACCCTTCGAATCTGGGCCTGGTCGTAGGCGTCGTGGCGTTCCGCGTATCGCCGATCGGACGGATGAACGAGCTCCAGGTCGACCTCCAGGATCTGTGGTGGGGACCGATGTCCATCGGCATGGTCCTCACGTTGGTCGTCATCGGCGTGGGGGGTCGCGGTGATTACCCGCCGACTGGGCATGCTGGGGATGGCTCTCACGTTCTGGGGCGTCTTCGCCGCGGGTGCTGCGGTGGTCGTGGCAGGGGGGCACTGCATCCTGGCCCGTTGGCACATCGGTCCCCTCTGCGACTGGGAGCTCTGGCGCATTCTCGTGACCTCGCCTGAAGTGCTGATCTTCCTCGCATTCATGATCACCGACCCCAAGACGACTCCATCGGGACGGATCCAGCGAATCGCGTTCGGCGGAATGGTCGGTGTGCTGGCGGCGCTGTTCGTAGCCCCGTTCGAGACCGAACTGAGAGTGAAGCTCGCCATACTGGCGAGCCTGGTCGTGGGATGCGCGGCACGAACCCTGGTCGAGCGCTGGATACCTGCTGACTCAACGACACTCTCCGATGGGACTACCTGGCTCGGCGAGCGCGGGCGACGCATCAAGCTCGCCACAGCTCTCGCGGTTGGGCCAGTAGCCGTCCTCTTAGTCGCCTCCAGCCTCTCGACAGTCGAAGGCCTCGTGGCCACCGACTTGTCCGATCAAGATCCTGACGGGCCCTCACTTCTCACAGATGAGGACCTCCCTCCGGTCATAGTGGACCCTTCAGCGGAAGACCTGAACCCCGCGATAGACGAGGCACGAGCGAAGGGGCTCGCACTCGACGTCCTCAACGCACTCGAAGCCGAACGTCAGGCGCTGCGCGAGGGCGACGCCAACCTGGCGGCCCGGTCCACTGCTGGCTCACGACTCGAGGACATCCAGAAGATCATCGCAAGCGATGCGAAAGCCGAACTGGCCTCATATCGATTCGACAGCATGACCGTCCTGATGAACCGTCTGACCCCGCAGTCGCCGCCTGCTCTCACTGTGCGGGCGGAGGGGATCCGCCAGATCGACGAGACTGAGCAGCCATTCGTTGAGACGTTTCACGTCGAGCCAAACGGTGAGAATTTTCTGATCGTTGCCCCAAACCCGACGCTCGACTACGACGTACCCGGCGAGGGGCCCGAGTCAGAAACCGAGCCAGCCACAGCGGTTCCACCAGTTATTCCCGATGGCTGGCTCGATCCCGCGGTCCTTGGCGGGCTGCACCTCACGGACGCGACCGAGGCCGCCGGGTTGGATGCTCCACAGGCCGATCCGGCCGACTGGCCAAACAGCCCGAATCTCTTCGCCGGTGGGGCTGCGGCGGAAGACTACGACCTCGACGGCGATATCGACCTGTTCCTGCCCCGCACAGGCCTTCCCAACAAGCTCTACAGGAACAATGGAGATGGCACCTTCACCGATGTGGCTGAGTCAGCCGACTTGGAGGGTCCTCCTGATGGAAGTGGTGACGGCGTTCCCATCTGGGGTGACATCGACGGCGACCGAGACCTCGACTTGCTGGTAACTAGCGCATCGGGGCCACGCGTCCTCCTCTTCGTCAACCGCGGCGATGGCACTTTCGTGGAGGCCGCCGAGGACCACGGTATCTTCGTATCAAGCAACAAGGAGTTTGGTCTGGCGTCGTACGGTGCGGCCTTCGGTGACGTCGACCAGGACCGCGACCTGGATCTCGTGATCGCACAATGGGGCGAGGAATCCTTGGAGCCTCAGGCAAGCTCAGCGGGCACTAGTTGCGCAGGAGAACAGGCTCCGGTGTCAAAACGAACCGACGGAAGCGGGTCACGGCTGCTACTCAACAACGGCGACGGAAAGTTCTCCGATGCCACTGGACCGTGGGACCTCAAACTTGATTCGGTGTTCGCATTCCAGCCGACCTTCGCGGACTACGACGCTGACGGATGGCCCGATCTCCTGATGACCGGGGACTTCTGTACCTCACGCGTCTTTCGCAACCTTGAAGGCACCGGCTTCGCCGACGTCACTGACACGCTCGGCGTCGGAACTGATGAGAACGGTATGGGGTCGGTCGTCGCGGACATCAACGGGGACGGTTTGCTTGATTGGTTTGTGACGTCGATCTCCTACCCCACCGCCGACGACACCTGCCCACTCGGATCCGGTTGCAGCGGGAACCGCCTATACCTCAACACGAGGGAGGGAGTCTTCAGAGACGCTACCGATCGCTACGCGCTGCGGGATGGCTATTGGGGTTGGGGCGCAGTCATCGCGGACTTGAACAACGACGGCCATTCGGATGTCGTTCAGGCCAACGGACACGACAGCGAGGCATACTTCGCTCATGACCCCACCACGGTTTGGATCAATCCTGGGCAACCTCCGCTCGTTCGGGCCACAAGGCTCACCGGAATCAGCGACACCGAACTCGGCAAGGCGGTGGTCACGTTCGACTATGACAACGACGGCGATCTCGATCTGTTTATAGCCAACACTGGGAGCTCTCCGCGCCTGTGGCGCAACGACCTCCCAAAGACTGATAACTGGGTCCAGGTCCGGCTCGTCGACTCCGAAGGAAGGGATCCACGCGGTGTTGGGGCACGGGTCGAAGTCGAGGACGGGCCGGGATCATCAGTGCGAGTCGCGGAGGTGCGCGCAAGTGGCTCCTTCCAGAGCCAAGACCCCACGACAGTTCATTTCGGACTGGGAGAAGGCACCGGCCAGCGCCTGGTGTCGGTGCGAGTCTTCTGGCCTGGCGACGCGAATGCTCAGGTCGAGCAAGTCCAACGAGGCGTCGCTACCGTGATCGAACGACAATAGAGAATCATTGTCACTCCGAGAGGAGCCGACATGCAGTGGTCGACCTGGTTACGACTCTGCCTCACAGAAAATCTGGACTAGAGACAGGTCAGCGTCACCAAGCCGCTGCCGCCACTCGCAGCGGAAGAACCCTGAGAGCCGGCGCCGGCGTTCGATGCAGAACTGACTGTAGCGGTGCCCGCTCCGACCGCTCGGGCAGATCCACTTCCGCCACCGCCGGCACCATCTGCGTCAGCTATGCCTGCATCGCCGCCTTCACCCCCGCCACCTCCGTAGTAACCACCGCCACCATTCCCGCCGGTCGAAGTTGTGCCAGTCCCGCCACCGGCGCCGCCACCGCCACCATCACCGCCAGGTGTGTTGCTCGAGGTGTAACCGCCGGGACCGCCATGCCCACCTTCGTTGCCATCGCCGTTGCTGCCGGTACCACCGGCAAAGGTGCCCGAGAACGAACCGCTTGTGAGCGCGCCGCCAGATCCACCTGAGTTGTTTGTGCCATGGCTCGTTCCGCCGCCACCGCCGCCACCACCCGGAGCGACGATGGCAATCGAGGTTGAATAGGAGACCTTGCTGGCGCCGCCACCGCCACCGCCGTCGCCGGCACTGTTTCCTGGTCCATCAGCGCCGTCGCCACCTTTGGGTGCGCCGCTGCCACCAGGCGACGGTATCGTCGCTCCATTGCCGCCGGCGGCTACCACGATGCTCAGGGTGTAGGGGGAGCCCTGCGCCGGGATCGTGCCGGTCAACCTGGTTCCTGCACCGCCAGCCCCGCCCTGGGCGGAGCTGCCGTCGTTGCCACCACCACCACCACCTCCGCCGCCGCCTCTGACGTCGTAGCTGACCGCCCGGTTCGCAGGAACGTCCCATGTGTACGTTCCCGGTGTCGAACGGCTGAACTGGTCCACTGACGCTGCGGCTGCGGGTGAAGCAAAGCTGTCGAACACGATTGGGGCAACCCACGCAGTCCCTGCAGCCAAGGCACCCCGCTTGAGTAGCCGACGACGGTCCTCGCTCGCTGGGCGGCCGCCGTCATCTCCCTGCTCGGTGTCCTCGGTCATCAGATCTTCCCCTACCTATGCATCTTCTACGACGCTGCCGCTCGGCCAGACGCAGCGTTGCTCAAAGCCTGACCCGAATACGCGAACAGCACTCGCGCCTCAACGAACAGGACGCCCTCTCTTTGGTCAAGAGTACTGAATATGCTCCCACGGAGCTACTGAGAGAGACTCCATGGTGGATCATTCGCCCGTTTATGGGCGAATTCAGGGTGAGTTGTAACCTCCGGTTCGATCGGGTGGGTCTGCCTTGGACGTGTCCAGGGGTTCCATAACGATCGCCGCAGCACGTTGGGGGACTCCGGATGGGCGAACACACCAGACGAGCGGTCGTCGTCGGTCAAGGCTACGTCGGACTCCCTGTCGCAGTACGGGCAGTCCTTGCCGGCTACGACGTGGTCGGCTTCGAGGTCAACACCGCAAAAGCCGCAGCCCTGAACGCCGGGCGTTCCCATGTGGAGGACATCACCAACGACCAACTCGGCGAAGCACTCGCCACGGGCCGCTACCGGGCCACCTCCAACAGCGATGATATCGCGGGGTTCGATGTGGCGGTGATCTCGGTTCCCACCCCGATGGGTGAGGGAATCCCCGATCTGTCCTACATCGAGTCGGCAGCAGCCACTCTGGCCCCTCATGTGAGAGTCGGTTCGACGGTGATCCTCGAGTCCACCACCTACCCCGGAACCACTGAGGAACTGGTTGCTCCGATCATCGAGTCTGGGTCGGGTCTTCGGGCCGGCCCGGATTTTCACCTCGGCTACAGCCCCGAGCGGATCGACCCCGGCAACGCGACCTGGCGACTCGAGAACACCCCGAAAGTGGTCTCAGGTGTCGACCCCGCGTCACTCGAAGCGGTGCAGGGCTTCTTCGACGACATCATCGACACCACGGTGGCCGTGTCGGGCACGCGAGAGGCCGAGCTCACCAAGCTGTTGGAGAACACGTTCCGGCACGTCAACATCGCCCTGGTCAACGAACTCGCCATGTTCGCCCGTGATCTCGGGATCAACATCTGGGAGTCGATCGACGCGGCATCCACCAAGCCGTTCGGCTACATGCGGTTCACACCGGGCCCTGGCGTCGGCGGCCACTGCCTGCCGATCGACCCTTCATACCTCTCCTGGCAAGTGGAACGCTCGCTGGGTCAGACCTTCCGTTTCGTCGAACTCGCCAACGACGTCAACCAGCACATGCCCGACTACGTGGTTCGCCGCACCCAGGCGCTACTCAACGATCACGCCAAGGCGGTGAACGGCTCCACAGTGCTCGTCTATGGCCTCGCCTACAAGGCCAATACGAGCGACGCCCGTGAGACACCATCACGTCCGATCATCGAGCAGTTGGTAGCGCTGGGCGCAACGGTGCTGCTCACGGACCCACACGTCTCGCAGATTCAGTTCCCAACCGATGTCACACGCGTCGAAGGATCTCGAGCGGACCTCCAACAAGCGGATGTTGCGCTCTATCTGGTGGACCACGGCGACTACGACCGTGATGCGATCACTTCGTCCCGTGTACCCGTGCTCGACTGCCGCCATGCACTGAGCGGTCCTTCGGTTCAACAGTTGTGAGCACCCGGCCAACGATGATCGCAATAGCGCGCTCTGCGGTGAAGTCGAGCGCGTCGGTGATCGACAAGGTGCGCACGCCACCCACAGGAGTGACGATCCTCATCTATCACCGCGTCGGTGCCGGCAGCGGCGGCGAGATGGATCTCCCGCCCGAGGCGTTCGATATCCAACTCCAGTGGCTCAACGAACAACGCCAGGTGATCACCCTCGATGATGCGGTGGACCTCGTCACCGGAAACACCGACCGGCAAGTGACTGGACGCGAAGTCGCGCTCACGTTCGACGACGGCACCGAGGACTGGGTCGACAACGTGCTTCCGGCTCTGGAACGCCACCACACGCCCGCAGCTTTCTACGTCGCCACGTCGTTCATCTCACAGAGTTCAGCTGCCGCTCCAGCGCTCTCATGGAGTGGCCTCGGCGAACTCGCCTCCTCAAACCTGGTCACGATCGGGTCCCACACTCACGGCCACATGCTTCTCGACCGCTTGGACGCCGACCGGACTGCGCAGGAACTCGATCGATCGATCGACCTCCTGGAAGAACACACCGGTTCCACCCCCCAACACTTCGCCTACCCAAAGGCCGTACTCGGCTCACCGGCGGCGGAAGCCGCTGTGAGGAGCCGCTTCAGATCTGCGGTGATAGCGGGCACCCGTCCGAATCCGCTTGGAACCGACCCCTTTCGTCTGCACCGCTCCCCCATCCAGGCCTCGGACGATCAGCGCTGGTTCCAGAAGAAGGCAGCGGGAGGAATGCGCGCCGAGGACGACCTGCGCCGGACCGCCAACCGCCTCCGCTACCGAGGCCTCGAGTCGTGAGCGAGCCAGACCGTCCAATGACCAGGCCTCGCCTGGTCCACCTCACCACCACCGACATCAGCCTCGAGCTGCTGTTGGGCCCACAGCTCTCGGCATTCATCGACGCGGGATACGAAGTGATCGGGGTAAGCGCTCCGGGTGACTTCGTCGAAGCAATCGAGGCACGCGGCGTGCGCCACATTCCCCTCGTAAATGCCACTCGGTCGATGGCTCCGCACAAGGACCTCGCAGCGCTCGGAGAACTCCACAGATTGTTCCGCCGCGAGCGCCCAACGATCGTGCATACCCACAACCCGAAACCCGGGCTGTACGGACGCGTTGCAGCACGCACAGCCGGCGTGCCAGTGGTGCTCAACACCGTGCACGGTCTCTATGCAACGCCTGATGATGACTGGAAGAAGCGAGCAGTCGTCTACGGACTCGAGCGACTGGCTTCGAGTTGTTCACAAGCTGAACTTGTGCAGAACCCGGAAGATCTGGTGACCCTTCGGCGCGTGGTCCGTGAACCCGCGTCCAAACTCATGCTCCTCGGCAACGGCGTCGACCTCACGCGCTTCGCCGCCCGACCTGCCGAACAGACCCGTGCTCAAGTGCGGGATGGATGGGGAGCCGACGATGCCACTGTGGTCGTGGGCGCCGTGGGTCGATTGGTTCTCGAGAAGGGCTACGCCGAACTATTCGAGGCATGGCGCTCGCTGAACCTCCCAACGTCGAAAGCGCTACTCGTGGTCGCCGGACCCGTTGACAGCGCCAAAGCAGATTCGGTGCCGCAGAGCATCCTGGATGAGGCGAAAGAAGCGGGAATCGTGTTGCTGGGATTGCGATCGGATGTGGAGGATCTCTACACGGCGATGGATGCCTACGTCCTTGCTTCGCACCGCGAGGGCTTCCCCCGCTCGGCGATGGAAGCAGCAGCCTGTGGACTACCGATGGTGGCGACCGACATACGCGGGTGTCGTCAGGTCGTCGATCATCGCCGAACCGGACTGCTCACACCTGTTCGGGACTCCCGATTGCTCGCTGAATCACTCCGCGAGCTGATCGATGACAAGGAACTGCGAACCGGCATGGGTGTCGCTGCAGCGGACAAGGCCCGAAGGGATTTCGACCAGCGTCGAGTCATAGACACAACGCTGGCAACCTACGAACGGTTGCTCCGCGCCAACGACATCAGGCCGCCGGACCTGCGACGGTGAGCGACCTGCCAGATCACGAACCTGCTCGGCTGTTGTTCGTATGCACCGCCAATCGGGTGCGATCCCCTTTCGCCGAAGCAGTCGCCAGGTCCGTCATCGATTCTGCGCAGCTCAACGCGAAGGTGGCCTCGGCCGGGACACAGGCCGGGTCAGCTCCGGCGGTGGTCAACATGGTCGAGGTTGCGGCCAAGATGGGCATCGACCTGAGCGGCCATGTGAGTCGGCCTGTCGACACGGACCTGACCGGCAGCGCAGATCTGATCGTGACCATGACGGGCGAACACGTCATCGATGTCGTCGGGCTGGATCCCGACGCGACGCAAAGAACGATGACGCTCGGAGAGTTCGCGAAAGCTGCCCGAAAGATGGGCGCGCCGCGCTGGGATGTCACCTCGCTACATCTGTGGGCCGCGGAGGTGACCGACCGGCCGATCTCAGCGCTACTGGATAGCTCTCTGGACGTCGCAGACCCGATCGGTGGTCCGAAGCGCGCCTACCGGCGAGCTGCCCGCGAGATCACCGACCTCGTCACTGGTGCGTTGGGGTCGTCGACGACCTGAGCCCAAGGAACGGTTCTGCTGATCATCGCGGCCGGTCTATCTGGCTGAGCGCGATCGCACCCGTCGGCCGGTGAGGCGTGTGAGCGCGAACAAGCCGACCAACAGAACTCCGATTCCGACCGAGGATCGCAACGGCGTCTGGGGGGCACCGGAGTCGCCGGGCAGCGCCACCGCAACATTGTTCGCCTCGAGCACCCCACCCACTGTGATCGTCACTGTGGTGGACGTCGGGCAGTCCTGTGAAGCCACGACGATGTCGTAGTCACCCTGGTTGGTACCTGCCGGAATGGTGGCGAGAATCGAGAACTGGCCGTTCTGGTCAACCGGCGATGAGCCGAGATCAACCAACGGGTTCACGTCCAAAGTCGCGCTGACCGTGTCACCGGGTACTCCGGTGCCGGAGATCGTGAACTGGTCACCTGCGTTCACCGAAGCAGGGTTCACCGCCACCTGTGAGGGGGTGTAGTCGTCGCACTCACCACCGGGTTGGCAATCAGGACCCGGGAAGTACTGCTGGGCGGTCTCGTTGCCGGCAAATGGGAACAGCGGCAGTCCGTGCCAAGGACCCCACGGGGCGATCGTCGGAGGTGTTGCGCCGGTCACGACATCGAACTGAACCGGGTCGCATGCCTTGTTGAAGACCACGGTCGTGGTGCCCTTTCGATTGATGATGAAGGATTCCTTCTCCACCAGCGTCTGAGGCCATGCGACACCGTTGCCGGGCATCGCATAGATCACTGCGTGGGGCAGAACGGTGTTGCACGGTCGGATGTGGGCATTGATGGTGAGCACGAACTGGGTGGGTGTGGAGGTGACCGAGTGCGTGAGCGCGAAGAACGAAGGCAGGCAGAACCACGAGTAGGGCTGGTTGTTCTGGGTGACGGTGATGTTCGGGGAGCTGTCCGCCGCTCCAGCATTGGATCCGGGCGCGGCCGATGCAGCAGGTGCGACAACGAGCACCGCCACCGCACAGGCGGCAGCGAGCCACGGAACCCCCAGACGTATTCTCACGTACTTTCCTCCACCAGCCACGTTACATCGGTATCGGGTGCCTGAGAAGATCTGAAGCCGAATCCCTTGTCGGTATCGTCCGAATCGACGCTCTTCGTGGCACTCATCGAGACGATTTCTCCTTCGAGTGGCTCGAGGTTCACCGACAGTTCACCGCTATTGACCAATGGCTGTCCGATATAGCGAAGCCGGTACTCGGGTCCCGCCACCACGCGACCGACCAGTCGGTACTGCACCGTCACCGTGGCGGTCGGCGCAACTGCCACCCTCACCGCGTAGCGCCACAGGTCACCTTCGCGTAGGGGTTGGGGCGCAGTGTCGAGCCCATCCACACTGAGTGACTGCAACCTGAAAGGGCTGAGAACCACCACTTCGGTCACGTTCGTGCCGGTGGGCGAAGCGGTGATGTTGCCCCCGATCAGTTCATTGGTCAGATCCGTGGGTGCTGAGTTGTGCACCTCCACGGTGACTGTGCTGCCCACCGCGCCGGTGGTGGGATCCCAGGTGATGTCGGTATCCACGTCGCGTTCGAGGAACGAGTCGATCTTGTTGGGGCCCACGTTGCGGTTGAACACCCCCAGCAGGTCCTGGCCGTCGGGGTCGAGCACCGCGCCGTCGAGACCGAAGTGGTCGAGCATGGCGACGTCGTCGTCGTGCAGTGAGTAGAACTGGAATCGACCGTCATTGACCAACGGAGCGTATAGCTCGCCGAGTGATTCCGGCCCCGGCAGCTTCGTTGTGGTGAGTCTGTCGAAAGTCGTCTCGATCACCGCGTCGAGAGCGTCACCGGAGGCTTCATCGGAGTCGAACAATTCGTACTGGCTGCGGGTGAGGAACTCCACCGCGTTGTCGCTGTTGAGCACCACCGGTCCACTCGGTGTCTGCACTTCGACGTCACCCGCCAGATCCAGCATCGCGGCAAACGCTTCGACGTCCGCGTACGCCACGCCGTCCACCGCTCGACCAGTACTCGCTTCGAACAACTCCCCTGCCACTTGTGCCGTCAGCGCAAGGTCGGGTGTGGCTCCGAGGTTCTGGGGCGACCGTGCAGGATCCATGTCGGTGAACGACGCTGGATAACGCTCCGCGAATTCCTCGGACAGATCAGGCATGGACAACTCGAGTGGCCTACCCACCTCGATCAGATCGATTCGACCGTTGTCTGCCACGACCTCGGCCCAGTTGCCGATGTGGCCTCCCATGTCTCGGGACTCTGCGGGGTTGCCGAACAGGAACAGGTAACGGCGCGGTCCATCCGCTCCCAGCAGTGAGGGCAGCCCGTTGACCGCCACTGCGGCATTGTCGGCGTCGGAACCGACCGTGCCAAGCCGTTCGTGGACTTCGTCGAGGCGGGTTCGCACTTGGGGCACAAGCCAGGTGGAATACGAACCGTCGATCTTCTCGGTTGCGGTCGCCAGCGCGTCACTGGCACCAACCACACGTGGAGCGAACTCCTCGAGGGCAACCAGGTCCACTCCCCCACCGTCTAGTTGCACGGTGTCGAACTCGGCACCCGACACCAGCGATGCACCTGCATCGGTGAGTTCGACTCCCGCGTCCACCGCTCGTTGAGCCGCCGCCAGGTTGGCTCCCACGATCGGAATGAAGCGTGCCCCGGAAGCCCAGGCGGCACCGATGGTGTTCTGCGCTGCGCCGAAACTGTTGTTGGCTTCCTCGAATGCAGCAGCTGACTCATCGCCGGTTCCCTCTCCAGCGAGGTCCACCGCCGTCTCGGTCTGTGTGACAGCAGTGTTGAGGTGGCCCAACGAGAGAACTCCAGCGATCGCGGCCAATGCAGTGGTGACAACAACGAATACCGCCACGACAGCGAGGCTCCGTCGGGCAATGCGACGGACAACAAGTGAGCTACGGCGATAGCCGGAAACAACGATCGGAGCGGTTGCCACTAGCGCTACCAGGGTCTCCACCCCGGTGGGCCCAGGTACATCCAGGCGCATCGAAAGCACCGCCACAAACCCACCGATGAGCGCTCCCAGCAACCTGTCGCGACGACGGGTCTCCACCAAGAACACGGTGCCGAACAGCGCCAACACGCCGACGAGCAACTGGGGCCACGGACTCGCCGCGGTAACTACCACCGCACCGACCACCAACGTCCAGCGCCGAGCCCGCGACGCTGCAACTGTGATCAACCCAGCCGCAAGGGCTCGTTCGACCGCATCGATCCAGACCGTATTGGTGGGCGCGGCGGAGCTGAACACCACAGCTGCGACAGCGGCCAGAAGAGCGAAGGCAACGACCAAAGCGAGTTGGCGCTGGCTGACGGGCCGGCGCTCCAGATGCTTGCGCCGCGGGGGGGCCCAGGGTTCGTTGCCCTGCCGCGGATCGTCGGCGAAGACAGCCGGCGAGGTTGGTTCAACGCTTCCCGATCGGTCGTCTCCCTGGGTCACCGGAGTCGCCCTATCGGCGGGGTGGTTCGTCAGTTGAGCCAGAGAACTCACCGCTGTCGGCGGGACGCGACCATCGCTGGGCAGATTGATCAGTTGGCTCGACGCCGCCGTTCGGCTCGCGCTGGGCTGAATCGCTCCCGTTGAGAGTTTCACCGCTGCCCCGCACTCGGCCGGGAACGAACGGCGGAGGAAATGAGCGGTCCACGTTTCTCCGGTCGGGCGATTCGGCACCGCCTGAAAGGTCACCCGGCTCGGCTGCCATCGGCTCACTGCGGTCATCGGAGTTGCCGCTGTCGAAGGAATTGCCGTCGGGACTTGCCGAGGTCATGGGCCATGGCCCATCCGAGGGACTCGATGACGTGTAGTAGCCCTCGTAGTAGTACTGCCGCTTGCGCAAGCCGGGAGTCCCGATCAGTACGAGCCCCATGATCGATGCTCCGTGCTGGGTCAGCGTCTCGAGACTGTGCTCCAACGTCTTCACCGCAGTGTGACCTGACCTCACGAGCACGATGACCGCGTCAGCTGCTGGCAGTAGGTCGATCGTGTCGTTTGCCACCTCGAGCGGGCTGGAGTCGATGATCACGGTCGCCCCCTGCTCCTTCGCTTGGTTGACGATCTCGCGGGTTGCCTCGGCCAACCCCGCTATCTCCTTGCTCGGCGCTCCTGCGGGTGCCACATGCAGGTTGGGGTGTGAGCTTGCCTGCACCACCTGGGCTGCCGTGGGTCGCTCCATCGCGATCTGTGCGTAGTCGCGGATCCCGGGATGTGCCGCCACACCCAGCAATTCATGGACCCGAGGCCTGCGGAAGTCGCCACCGATAACCAACGTCAACTGTCCTGTCTCGGCAAGTGCCATGGCGGTCACAGCCGCGGTGGTGGACTTGCCATCCGACGGGCTCGGTGAGGTGATCAGAAATGACTGTTGCGCGCCACCCCGTCCGCTCGCAGCCGAACGCGACTGCACGAACTGGATGGCAGAGCGGATCCGCCGGTACGGCTCAGCCCATGCACCATCGAGCGAAAGGCTGCCGTCGGAGTCGTGGGGTTGTGCCTTCGATGGGAAGTCGCCCACCTCGGACAACACCGGGTAGTCGGCCACGGCCACGAGCTCAGCACGAGTGTCGATGCGCGGAGCGATCCGTTCGATCACCATCACCGCGCCGACTGCCAGTGCGACACCGAACAGCCCGAGAAGACCCACCCGGAACGGCAACCCTGCTGGCACCGGCAGGAGATCCGTATTGACCACCTTCGGGGCGTCGGCTCCGAGCGTGGAATACGGCAGGGTCGACTTGGCCTGCAACCGTTGGCGGCGCAGTTCATCCTCAGCAGATCGCAGTCGGGACTCGATCTCGTTGCGCTGACCGACCAACTGGTCCAGCACCACCGGGTTTCCGTCCACCGCAGCGAGGCTCAGGTCGGGATTCTGGTTGTCGAATTCGACGAGCTCCGCAGTTGCCGCATCTATATCGGCCTGGAGTTGGGCAAATCGGGCCTCCTGATCGGCCAACAGGTCGGCATTCACCACTGAGAGGAACGCATTCGCGAATGCTCTGGCGCGCTCGGTAGCAACGTCGGGGTCGGCACTTGTGGCCGTCACCTCGATCGACCCGCTGTCGGTATCCGCCGTCGCCGCGATACCACGGATGGCGCTCTGCGGACCCTCCGCACCGAGGAGCTGCGCCGCCTTCTGCGCAACCTCACCTCTCGTTACACGAAGAGCATCCTGTTCGATCATTGCCTGGGCACCGGAGGCGCTGTTGGCGACGATTAGTTGGCTCACCCGGTAGGAGATCTCGCCCTCCTCCGGCGCCATGGCCGAAGATGCCGCGCCAGCGAGCGCGCCAACAACGAGTCCGAAGACCAACAGCTTCCATCGGCGGCGCAGGATCGCGCGAACCTTGGTCATTTGGCCAGTCTCTCCACCACATCAAGGCTACCGGCGGCTGGCTTTGCAGGACCCATCGGATCAGCCGAACAACGACGCGTTGGCCTCGCCGGAGGACCCTGTCCCGGTGACCTCACCCGGTGTTCCTTGTTCATCGATGTCGTCGACGCGATTCTCGCCAGCAGCTTGCTGGTCCCTCCACCACCTTGTGGTCGGCACGGCCAGAGCCAGGAAGAGCAGGGGCAGCATCTGAACCCGCTGGCGGGCCAGGATCCCGGCGTTGCCGATGCTGGAGAACGCGACCACGAACATCAGCGTGTAGACGAACCCGTAGATCAGCACCGGACGCCGCCAAGCCGAACCCGGCCATCGCCGTAGGCGTTTCCACGACAGCAACAGGAGAAGCCCGATGATCGCTCCCTCCATCGCCGAGATCAAGGTGCCAGCACCATTCGCTTCCCAGAGAAAGGGCCTGAACAGTACTGACACAGTGGCCGCTGGGACCTGGGCCGGGTTGCTCACGACGGTCGGCTCGAACTCGGAGCCTCCTTGTTGTGTTCTGTCGACTGTGAGTTCAAGTGCTCCGGTGGTACTGATTGCCTGTCCGGCCTCCTCGCTGAAGAACCGCGTCGTCTGGGTAGCTGCAACGATCGCCAGACCTACCATTCCGACGAGCGCAACGATTCGAACGACTCTGCCTCGGCTCGATGCGTTCTCGGTCTTCGTCCCGCCGATGAACGCGAACGCGGTGGCCACGGTTACCGCGAGAACAGCCATGAGCCCGATGTGGGTACGAATCAGGAGCATCCCACCCACGCCGGCCGCGAACGGAAGAACACCCCAGATCTTCGGGCGCGGGGCCAGCAACGCGCACGCGCCGTAAGACGCGACACCGAGCAAGAACAACATGACCGCGTCCTTGCCGATCGAGCTCGGCCAGAAGAGCAGGGATGGCCAGAACAACACCAGATAGAGGTACCGCTTGTGGTCCATCTCAGGGAAAGCCCTTTTGGCTCCACGCCAGAAAAGCACACAACCCCAGAATGCCAGCCATGAGTAGATGAAGAACCCCGAGAACTTGGATCGACCGGTCACTGCGTAGATGTATCCGGTCAACCTGATCACAAAGCCGGTCCCACCCTCGGCAGCGTCGGTTACGACGGTCACAGGAATGAACTGGCCTCCTCGAACTGCTTGAGCGAACGCCCAACCGTCGGAGTCGTACCGGTTCGAGTCGCCAGCGCCGCCATAGAGCTTGTTGACCATCCAATAGCGAACCAACGAGAACAGCATCTTGGTCAGAAGCGCTGCGAGGAGGACCCACAGGAGTTTCTTGTCCTCATCCGCGTCAGCGAGTCGACGAAATACCGGGACCGAAGCCAGCGCTATTACCAGTAGCACCACGGCACCAGCTGTCATGTCGTAGGTGCCGACGTTCAGGAATACGGCCATCCCAGTTAGCAGGATGAACCCTGAGACACCCACCACGGCGACCGTGGTCCGCTCCGCGTGATCCACGCCAAGCATCGACCCAGACCTCGCATTGCTCATCGCGTGCCGCCCGTTCGAGACGAATGTGTTGTCGCGTGCAACTCCACCATGTCGAGGCTACGGCCCGAGGCGACTCACTCGGAAGCAGCTCGCTCCAAGTCTGATTCCCGCTGGGTTCCAGACCTCCGGCTGCACCCTCCACTACTTGGGACGATCGGCAGCAGCTTTGTACGCTTGCGCCTAGGCCTACGTCTAGAGGGACCAACGGTTTGGCGACAATTCTACCGAGTGGACTGCGCCGCCGAAGGGCGACCCCCGACGGATCGAGCATGTTCGCGCTACTGCCCCGAATCGAAGCATTGACCGGACCCGTGCGTGGTCGTCTGATCGCGATCGCCCTTGTGTCGGCTTCGGCGGGCGTCGTTGAGGCGTTCCTACTGTTCCTGATCGCCCAGATAGCCACGTCGTTGACAAATCCTGGTGATCTTGAGATCGCGTTCGGGCCACTCAACCTGAGCGGCCTGACTACCACCAATCTTCTCTGGCTGGGGATCGGTCTGGTACCGGCCGTTTTCGCGCTGCAGATCGCGAGTGGGTGGCTCATTGCCGACGTGTTCGCGCGAAGTGTTGAAGCAGCGCGAGCGAAGCTGCTCGTCGCGCATGCCCGATCTCCGTGGGCCAACAAGGAGGCCCTTGCTTCGAGCACCCTCGTCCAACTCGCACACTCGAACGTCTCAAAAACCGGCGAGGCGGCCCAGTCGAGTGCGTCACTCATCGCTGCTGGCGCCAACTTCGGAGCGCTCGTCTTGTCAGCGGTCGTTGTGGACCCAGCCGCCGCGATGGCAATCACCGTCGGAGTGGCACTGCTGCTGGCTCTCGTCCTGCCGCTCACGAGATCGGGCCGCCGCCAGCATCGCGCGATGGTCGGACTCAATCGCCAGTATTCGAGCGCCATCCACGACTACGCCGCTGTTGGGAGGGAGATCGAAGTGTTCTCGGTGCAGGACGAGAGCATCGCCCCGATTCTCGGCCTCAATCAACGACTCGGCCATGCGCTACGTCGAGCGAAGCTCGTATCTGTATCGAGTACTGCGGTGTTCCGATCATCAGCGCTGCTACTGATCCTCGTGTTGCTAGCAGTCGTTACGTGGTCGGATACGTCAAACGTGACGCGCTTCGCAGCGACAGCCCTCATTCTGTTGCGGTCGGTGTCGTACGGGCAGGCGATCCAGACCAACCTGCACACGCTCTCGGAGTCCATGGCTTGGGTCGATGACCTCAATGCTCGGATTTCGGAACTCGAGGAGGGGACGGCACCACATCTGACCGAGGATTCGGAACCTCGTTTTGGCGACGATGGACCTGGTCGCTCAGCTGGCTCACACCCATTGGGTCTCGAAGTCAGGGGGCTGTCCTTTAGCTACACCGACAAGTCACCGGTTCTGTGCGACGTAACCCTTCGGATCGAGCCAGGCGAACTCGTGGGAGTGGCGGGCATATCCGGAGCTGGAAAGACGACGTTGGCAGAGTTGCTCCTCGGCTTGCGAGCTCCGACAGACGGCACCATCTCCGTCGACGGTGCCGATCTCCTGAGTATTCCCTCGGAGGTCTGGAGCAAGCAGGTTGGCTTCGTTCCCCAAGAGCCCGCCCTCACCGCTGGATCGGTTAGAGACAACGCCAGATTCCACCGTAGTTGGATATCCGACGATGATGTCGACGTCGCCCTGGAGGCAGCAGGCATCCGGCCTGACTCGAACAGCTGGGGGGACGGCGCTCTCACCGAGGTGGGACCACTGGGCACCAAGCTGTCAGGAGGCCAGCGACAGCGCGTCGCGATCGCCCGCGCACTTGCGGACAATCCAAAACTCCTCATTCTGGACGAGCCGACTTCGGCACTCGACGGTGTATCAGAGGCTCGAATCAAGGAGACGATGTCAGCGGTACGCGGCTCAACAACGGTTGTGGTCATCGCACATCGCATGTCGACGCTCCAAGCATGCGATCGGCTGATCCTGCTCGCTGGCGGACAGCTCGTCGGATTCGCTCCCCCTGAAGAACTCGGCGACCTGTCACGCTACCTCGACGCGCCCGGCCAATGACGCCGGCTGAGGTAGGAACCTACGGCGCGATCGTTGTGACTTTCAGACGTCCCGCATCTCTTGGAGCCGTTCTCGACAGCGTG
Source organism: Microthrixaceae bacterium (assembly GCA_023957995.1). Taxonomy (GTDB): domain Bacteria; phylum Actinomycetota; class Acidimicrobiia; order Acidimicrobiales; family Microtrichaceae; genus JAMLGJ01. The sequence continues at coordinate 132,595 of JAMLGK010000005.1, forward strand.
GCAGCTCAGACCCGCGCACCTGAGAAGGTCGTTGTGGCCGACAACGACCCGAGGCGTTCAGCGGAAGAGGTGTGCTCGCGGCACAACGACACCGGTGGTTTGCCGGTCGTGTACCTCCCGATCGGCGATAACACCGGCCCGGCCGGGGGATGGGCCGCTGCAGCCGAGTTCCTGGTTCGCGACGAAGTCGTTCCGGAGTGGATACTCGTGGTCGATGACGACGATCCGCTCGGTCATCCCGACCTCGTGGAAAGGCTGCTGGAAGTCGTGGAATGCCGCAAGGACGGCCACAGATGCGCGGCGGTTGGTCTCCGGGGCGCGAACATCAACCGCGTCCGTGGCCGTCTCCAGCGGGTTCGAGGCACATCGGGAGAGCCCGTCTCAGCGGACTACTTGGCCAGCGGCGGCGCACCGCTGTACCGCATCGAGTCGATTCGACAAGTGGGCTTCTTCAACTCCCAGCTCTTCTTCGGCTTCGAGGACCTGGACATGGGCCTCCGTCTACAAGCCGCCGGATGGAAGCTGTGGGCCGTCTCGCTGCCCGAGATGCACGTCCCGGCTGAATCTGCACCAACAGGGGCTCCCTGGCGTGAATATTTCAAGTCACGCGCCCTCGTTTACATCACTCGTCGCAGGCTGGGGAAGTGGGTGCTTGCAGTAGTGTTGCTCAGATCGGTCCTCGTGGGTTCGATCGTCTCGGCGGTTCGCTGGCGTAGCAGCCACTCCGGCACGGCGCGCATCAGTGGGGCGTTGGACGGATACCGCGGGAAGCTCGGTCCCGCCGGTCGCGCGCCGCACCAGAACGAATCCAAGGAACTGGCCTGATGTGGTTCCGCCACGAATCTCGGCTGGTCCCGTCCATCCGCTCAAGGCGATGAAGCTTCTCTTCGTGTCGGGGGAATCGACCGGCGGCGCTCCTAGGAGCACGATCGAGTTGGCACAGGTACTCGATGCACTTGGGCACCGGGTCGCGGTACTGACTGGCCACAGGCCAGCCGGAAGGTCGGCGTTCGACATACACAACCGACTCGCGATCAAGTGCAGGCAAGTTTTTGGACCAACCGTCCTCGACCGCGCTGTTCGACTACATGGGCGAACGATCACGGAACGCCGACCGGAGTCCGGTGGGGTGACGCTCCACCGCAGCGCCATTCCCGAGAACGCATATCGGACCCTCATGGCGCAGGATCAATTCGATCTGGTCGTCGCCAACAGCTTGCCCAGGTATGCATTCAGCAGAATGTCGGAGGACATGTCGAGCCTCCGGGTGCCGCTGGCGCTATACGTTCGGGAGCAGCAGGGCCTGACCCATTTGACCATTTCAGGCCTTTCTCCAGCACTGGTGTTGGCGAACTCGATGCACCTCGCCGAACAGGTCGAAGCGGTCGGGATCAAGTGCGTGATGATTCCATCGGCAGTCGATTGCTCTACGGCGACGGCTCACTCGACCAGGCAAGCCGTCGTCCTCGTCAATCCAGTCGAAGGCAACAGACTCGGCCTGGTGTTTGAGCTTGCGCGCCGGAGACCGGACATACCGTTCGTACTTCAGGAATCGTGGATTCTGGATCCACCAGCGCGCAACGCGCTGGAGACAGGGGTCGCCGCCCTCCCCAACGTGGAGTTCCGACCGGCGGTCCCCGACCCATCCCAGGTCTATCGAGATGCACGGATTCTGCTTGCTACCTATCCGTCAGGACGCCCGCGGGTGGTGTTGGAAGCACACCACAACGGTATTCCGGTCCTTGGACTCGACCAACCGGCTCTTGCTGAAGTTGTCGGCGACGGTGGCGTACTGGTTCGGGGAGACGCACCGGTACTGGATTGGGAACGGGCGCTGTGCCGCATGTGGGACGACAAGGTCTACTACGGACAACTGCGCACGCGTTCGGAGATAATGGCTGCCTCGGCACTAACTCCGGAAGAGGTTGGGGACCGATTCGAGGCGGCGATAAACGAAATCAGTCCAGAATGACGAATCCCGAACTCTCAATCATTATCCCGGTACACAACAACGCTCCTCATCTGGCGGCGCAACTGGACAGCATCGAGGCAGCGGTCTCCAAGGACTCCCAGACCGAGATCGTAGTCGTCGACAACCGTTCGACTGATGGATCAGGTGCCATCGCGGCAGGTTGGGCTCGACAATCGCGGTTGTCGGCGCGGATAGTCGAAGCAACCTTGAAACCGGGCGAACCCTACGCCAGGAACGTCGGAGTCGAAGCGTCCGACGGTGGCCTGATCGCATTCTGCGACGGCGACGACGTCGTCGATCGCAGGTGGGTGCAGGCCATGACTGCTGGCCTTGCCCACCATCGCTACGTGACCGGCCCCGTCAACACATCGACCCTGAACGAACCACGGCAACAAAACATGCGAGGGACACTCGGACGGGCATCAACTCCGACCACCTATGGCAACATCCCATTCGCAAGCGGATGCAACATGGGTTTTCGGCGCGAGGTCCTGTACGAGTTAGGCGGCTTCGATGAGTCGTTCCTGATCGGATGCGACATCGAGATCGGTATTCGCGCCTACCGGGCAGGTATCGATTTGGGCTGGCTACCCGATGCCGTAGTGCACTACCGACTACGACCCTCCTTGAGCGCCAGCTACCGCCAAGCCCGAGCATACGGGCGTGCGCAATCGCGAATCCGCAGCCTGGTCGCTTCAGATGCTTCGGTTACAGCCGAACGGCTCCGTACGATCAAACGGATCCTCTGGCTACTCCGAAAATCGCCATCTACCACGCGCCAGAGTGAACGGGCCCGGTGGCTCTGGGTAGCGGGGCAAACTGTCGGACAACTGGAGGGTTCGGTCAGCCACAAGCTCGGGCGGCAATGGTGAGCGGTCCGAGCACAGATGGCTGCCCCACGGCGGACCCCATCGTGACTCTGGAACTTGCGGTCGTCGTACCGTGTCACAACGTCGAGCACACACTGGCCGAACAACTGGAATCCCTTGTTACCCAGAGATGGGAGCAACCATGGGGGATCATCGTGGTGGACAACAACTCGACCGACAACACGCTAGAAGTTGCGATGGCCTATGTGGACCGGGGGGTCCGGGTAGTGCAGGCCAGCGCCGGCCGCGGAGTTGCGTACGCGCGAAACACGGGCATTCGGGCCTCAAACGCTCGCGCAGTCGCCCTGTGCGACGGCGATGACGTGGTGCATTCCGGCTGGGTCGAGGCCATGGGCAACGCTGTCAGCGAACACGACCTCGTCTCAGGGTCGTTGGAGACCACCAGCCTCAACCCGGACTACCTTGCCCGCTCTCGACCGATGGGCGTCTCTGACCGGTTGAACACGTTCGGATCCACTCCGTTCGCATCGGGTGGAAATTGCGCAATGCGAGTTGAGATCTTCGAGCACCTCGGAGGATTCGATGAGCATTTCGACGGTTTGGAGGACATCGAGTTCTCCTTGCGAGCCAACAAGCTGGGAATCGAGGTCGTGCTTGAAAGGGAGGCGAAGCTCGCCTACCGGATGCGTCCGGAACCGGGAGATACTTGGAGACAAGGACAGTTCTACGGTGCCGGCCGCCCACTACTGATACAGCGAGCACTTGAGCTGGGCTTGGACGCACCGTCGCGTTGGCAAGGAATCAGATCATGGACATGGCTCCTATTGAAGCTGCCGCGGGCGCGCACGCGAGCGGGGCGCTACCAACTCCTCTGGGTGCTGGCGTTCAGGCTGGGGGTCCTCAAACGAGCGGTGCAGCTCAGACGGCCATACATCTAGGGGCTATAGCGGTATCCGTAAGCGGCGGCAACATCGCCAACCACGCGCCATACGGCCGTGGCCGTCTCACTACCTGACTCGTGAAGCGCAGCGGTGTTGCGATTGGAGACGCCACGACCTTCAAGAACAGCTTGTGTTGAGTGTGGCGTTGTCTCGCCTACGTGGTTGAACACCGACTCCAGCACTTGCCGTGGTTCGGTGACCAGATCCTCGTAGTGGATCTCCAACACCCTTTCGTTCTCCAAAGCAAGAAGCGCTTCGCGACACAGGCTCGTTTCCCGATTCCAGAACTCGGCGGCAAGGACCTCGGGCTCAACCCCGGATGCAAGCCTTTCCGCCACGGTTCCTTTGCTCTCCCAGAAGATGGGCAGCGATCGGAAGAAGTCAACACGGGCCAAGGACCTAGCCGTGGCCAATGGGTGCCGCGTGATATGAACGAACCGCGCGTCAGGAAATGCAGCCGCCAAGTACCCCACTCGCCGGGTGTTACGGGTGTTCTTGTTGACGAAGAAGTCCACCCTTCCTGGTGCCTGGTGTTGCGCGACGGCACGACGGAGCGAGGCCACCTCACGTGGAGTTATGTCGCTTGCCCGAAGTCCGCCATCGCCTGTTGGGCCGCGCTCGGAGTCCGGACGAACGCGATCGAAGAGCCTGTACCCCTCTACCGGTCTCACGGCAAGCCGACTCAGCGCTCGGCGCGCAGCAGCGTCCTTGTGAGCGGCCGGAACAGAAGGATGAACACGCGCGAATGCGGAGACGCGCTGCGAGTAGTTGCTTACCCACGAACTGGCCGGATGGGAGCAAACCAGTTCATACAAAAGAGTGGTCCCCGACCGACCACTCCCCACTATGAACATCACCGGCTTGAGGGTAGTCATGGTGCCCGGACATCGTCCTCGAGATCGGACACATGACCAGCCGGTACATCCATGCGCGGCGCACCGGCTGTTTCGAATCGCCGCTTGAGGACCAAGAATGGCCGCTCCACGAACCGAAAGGAGAACTCGGCTGCAACTACGAAGACGAAGATCGTCGCAATGGTCTCCAGCCAGGCGGGCATGCCGAGTTGGTCGGCCATTGCACCCACGATGATGATCGCAGGCACGTGCCAGAGGTAGAGGCCATACGAGATCCGTCCGATCGAGCGCGCCGCCCGACTTTCGAACACCCGGCCAATACTCGGAGCACCAGAATCCGTAACCCCCCACACCATCGCAATCGCCGCACATGTAACGACCACACGAGTGACGAATCCCGCATCCTTGACTCCGAAGGCAACCACGACGAACGCAAGGGCACCCAGTATCCCGCTAGCGTTCCGCGCTCGAGGCCAATCGCCGTACATCCTCAGGCTCCTCAGCTGAGCGAGTAGACACCCAGCCAGAATCGGATAGGCGGTCGCATCGGTTCCCGCCACCGCTCGCTGGCCGCCTGACCCACTCGACATCAGGTACGCCTGCAAGTAGGCAGACCCAAGCATGGCTACTGTGGTGACGACTATGAGCACACTGGCCCGGAGTGTGGTCAAGCCGTGCGAGCGGCTCGCCTTCGCCCCAAACATGACAACTACAACCACGATGAGCGGCCAGAGCAAGTAGAACTGCTCCTCTACCGACAGTGACCACAGGTGCGCCAGTCGCGACCAATCCCCGGCCGAGACGACGAACCAGTTGTATCCGTACGTCATTGCCCTGAGTGATGAATAGAGTGCTTCGCGTCCGGTGTCACCTCCTGTAGCCACCGCCATGATCGACGTATAGGTGACCAACATGAACACCAGCGCGGGGAGCAGCCTCAAGGCTCGTCGTGCATAGAAGCGGCCGACCGAGATCCTTCCGCTGCCGCTCAACTCATCCAGGAGCAGGCTCGTGATCAAGAAGCCGCTCAGAACGAAGAACAGCTGCACGCCGGCCCATCCGCCGGGACCTACCGGCTCATGAACGTGGTACACGATTACCGCGATGACGGCGAGTGCGCGTACGCCATCGAGGGTCGGCTGATATCCGAGGGGATTCACACCCTCACGAAGTCCCTCCGACAGCCGCCCCACGCGGGAAGCGTACAGGATCTACCTGCCCTTTAGAATTGCGCTTGCAGCACGCCTAGCCCGCCAGCGGGCTTCTGCTGGAAGCCTGCGTTCACGACGGCCTTCGATACCGTCGAATTCAACGTTTGCAGCACACTCAAGCCAGTCCTGGCGCCACGGATGAGTGCACCCTCGGTGCCACGGTTTGGGGCGAGTTTGGAAGTGGACGATGGCTGGATCCGAGCGGGCCTCGTCGATTTCACCCTCTGAGAAAATGAGGTGGGCACCGTGATGGTCACTCAACAGCGGGGTCTGTTGGTTCCAGGTGGGAGTCAGCGCCTCCCACCGGCCTGACAGTGCGACATTCAAGGCTTCCTGATCGGCTCCTCCCCCTAGGCTGTCGGACTCCAGATAGCTCAACGCAGATCGCTTCACATCGGCTCCTCGCCATCTTTCGAGATCTACCAGCATCACTCCAGCGTTGAAGAACCGTGTGGCCGGATCGAGACCGAGCTTCCGCCAGTCATTCACCGCACCCCTGGTCGCGACAAACGGGTAATGCACGGACTGCACAGCCGCCAACGCGTTGTCGTGGACGTCCAAGTCCCAGAGCGCTGTGACATCTCTACGGACGAGTACATCTACGTCCAGATACAGGACACGGCCTCGGCATTGCGGTAACACGTCGGCCAGGAAGAGCCTGAAGTAGGTCGCAACCGGAAGGTGGTTCGACCGGCTACGATTCACCACGAACGGTGTCGAGTCAATAAAGCTCAGTTCGTGGTCGGACGCCGGGAGCGACCGGCGGATACGCATCTGCAATTGCTCATCCACCGAATCGTGGATGACCGTGACCCTGAACGGACCACCACCGCTCATGATGAGTGACCTCAAGGCCACCGCAGTAGGCATTGCGAACCCAGCATCGGTAGCCACCACTACGTCATACACCTACGTCACTCCGCTCTGAGACAGTTGAGCTCTCGAACCTCCAACGATTGGCGCCCTGGGCTCCGGGCTCGAGTAACCGCTGTGTGCCTAACCGAAACCTCATGCCGGCTGCAGGTTTGCCAGGCATTGACGCAGCCTTGCGACCCTCGTCAGCTTGTCGTCCTCGATGTCCGCCGCAAGACCGCTCCACGCGTGATCCTTCATCTCACGCCACCAGTAGCTACGTCGCTTGGCTCGACTCAAGACCGCCTCGTTTCGAAGTCGATCAGGAAACGGAATCATCTCCGCCAAGCCCGTGATCGGAGACAACCGCGGATCATCGGGATCGCCCACGAATACCACGGGGATCCCCATCGCGACACAGGGCAGTGCACAGTGAAGGCGAGGCGTCACCACAAGAGTTGCCTTGCTTCGATACTCTTCGAGGAGGTCGGCGGCCAAGCGTCTCTTGCCCTCTTGGGACCACCATTGGGCCCCCTGATGGCTTGTACGGACGCATTTCGCCGACCTGATCTGCTCTGGCAGCGGAATACCACCCGTGTCGACCAAGTAGACAGCTTGCTCCTCTGGTTGGTGCTCCCTCAGCGGAAACGTGGTTGTCATGCATCCAGAGACGAAGGCCGCAATGTCGTGCCGCTCAAGCAACCGGCTTGTTCCCTCATCTCGACACCCGATCGGGCCTGACCTCAACATCAGGTCGCGCGTCGTCTCATTCTGAAGGACCTCTGCGTAGTGCGGGCTCAAGTGGAACCCAAGCCAAACGGGTCGCACGCTGGGCGAGGGGGGGAACGTGTCGGGACGTTTGCAGAACCAGCCGTTCATGACAAGGGCAAACTCGTCGCCTTCGACTCGATCGAGGTAGTCCCTGTCGACGTACCCATCGAATGACTCAAGATGCTGCGCGACCGCCATTGTCTGAATCTCATCTCCGAGGTTCCAGGAGCGTGAGTACTCCATCAATCTCACCGGGACCATCGTGGGAAATCCAATCCATCCTGTGTGTCGAACCGCTGACGCCCTTCGGGCTCAGCCGCGCACGGTAGTCGACAGTACAGATCTTCATGAGTGTTGATCGCAAGTCGAGCCCGAACCTGCCTCTACTAAGGAAGAACTGAGGATGCGCGCAGTTCGGGACAGTAAGTGAGCAGCACGCCGATCGTTTCACGAGGCGCATCCGGATTCCTCGACGGCTCGAACACTCGAACCGTCTCGGGGTTCCGGCTTCCAGCATCCCCACCGCCAGATGTCACCACCACCGAAATCACCAGAGTGTCCAAGGCCCTCATAGTCGAGACCCACGAGACTTCGAAGCTGAGAACAGCGGGTGACTATCCCTCTCGGTGCCCACGATTTTGATCAGTCGCGAGTCAAGTGGCTTGCGGTCGCCTCAACCTGTGTCGAGAATCCACGGACTCCGTTCACCTATCCCAGAGCTCCGAACAATCCAGCTCCGCGTGTTTCGTACCGCGAGAGCTTCCACAAGAACCTGCGCGCCCTAGAACCACGATCTCATTGGGAAATGGGAAAGAGATCGGTAGCTACAGTCATATGTATGAGCAAGCGCAGAGTGTTCCTTGACGTTGGGGGGCACGTGGGGGAGACCCTTGGTGAGGTGATGAAGCCAAGATGGGGATTCGACCGCATCTGGTCGTTCGAACCAGTCCGCGAGTGTGTCATCGAACTCGATCGCATCGTCGCTTCGCACAACGACGACCGCGTGACCATTGTCCCAGCAGGCTGGTGGTCCTCGGATACGGAGATGCTTCTTAACAACCCAGGGGCCCTCAACGCCAGCATCGAAGAAATCGCTGGAGCTGAGGCCAGCGAGCAGTGTCGGTTCATCGACGCAGCAGGATGGATGGCGGAAAACATCGGCCTCGAAGACGAGGTTTGGTTGAAGCTGAATATCGAGGCGTCAGAAGTCGCAGTCCTCGGCCGGCTCCTAGACACAGGCGAGATCGACAAAATCGACCACCTCGTCGTGCACTTCGATGTCGAGTTGGCAGGGAAGTTCAGTGAGGCCAATGCAATGCGAAAGCGCCTCAACGAATCGGATGTGCCTTGGCGCGAGGCAAACCGGGTGATGTTCGGCAGGACCCAGGAGGCGAAGACTTCCACATGGCTTGCTTGGACCAACGGCAGTCGAGTTGGGTTCTCATTGAACATGATGGAACACAGAGCGCGCCGAGTGTTATGGCAGGCAAGAGTGAAGGCGCGACGCTGGGCTCGAACTGCCAGACCGACCCGTTGACTGGAGGAATCAAGCCGAACTACTACCTATGAGGTCGGCGGTAACGTACCGTCCAGTGTCGTGCTGCTCGAGCCATGTCGATACCTTGTGACACCTCAAAGTACCGACTGGCCATGTTCGGGGCCGATCCCACGGTCACTTGCGCCCGCTTGCGATCTGAACACGATCTACTGCACGCTCGACGCTACGTACCTTCGCTCCAACGCAGAGAAGGCCCGGGATGCTCTGAAAGCCGACGCTCCACTACCGGATGACTCAGCCAAGCGGCCTCGCTGCAAGGGGTCGTTGATTAACCGCTCCAACGCCACTCGGAGAGCTTCCGGGTTGCGTGCGGGGACTAGCAATCCATCCTCACCGTCACCAACTGCGTTCGCCACTCCTCCGACTGCGGTCGCCACCACCGGCAGACCAAGCGTCTTGGCCTCCATCAGTGCGACGGGAAGACCTTCGTGGTCCGACGAGAGGCAGAACGCGTCGAACGAACTCATCACTCGATGGACATCCTGCCGGAATCCTAGGAACCTGAACCGATCACCGAGACCCAGGTCCTGATGCAGCGCCTTCAATTCCTGCTCAAGCGGCCCTTGACCAACCGACAGGAACAACACATCTGGGTTGTCCGCGGTCACCTCGGAGGCAACTTCCAACAACAGCGGGTAGTTCTTCTGCACCCGCAGGTTGGCCACCGTTCCGATCACTACAGTCTCGTCGCTGATTCCCAGCTCGGATCGCATGGACTCTCGGTCGGCTCGGTGCGCCGCAACCGCGTCGACGTCGATTCCGTGGATCAACGTCTCGACCTCGGGGCGAAGGCGAGGCGACACCGTGTCGCGACAGTCGTCAGAGACTGCGAACGTTTCATGGTTGAGTGAATACGTGATCCGGTTCGCGACGCGCGTCGGGGCTGAGTATCGGTCCCAACGGTTGTGCTCGGTGTAGATCAGTCTCGTCCGCGGCGAAATCAGCCGGACCAACGGCCGGGCCACCGAAGCCGGCATCGGCGAGTGCGCGTGCACTACGTCAAGCCGCTCCCGGCGGACCAGCCGGGCCAACTCGAGAACCCATCGCGGGTCTCCTGCATTGCCAGACCCGAGTCGAGTCGTAGGCACGTCCAACTCGTTGAGCTCGTCGATCACCGAGTGCGGGCGGTCGACCAAGTAGGCAGCCCGATAGTCGAAACGCTGGCGATCGCCGAACTGGGCGTGGGTTACCAGGAGCCGTTCCATACCTCCCTGGCCGAGACCCATGGCGAGCCAGAGAACACGGATGCGGTCGTCAGCCACTGCGAGGATCCAAGGCTTCGAGCGTCGATGCGATCACCCGCGCTTGGTCGGTCTCACTCAGACCAGAACCGCTCGGAAGACAAACCCCAGTCTGAAAGATCTGATCGGCGACTGCGCCACCTATTGTTGGCACCCCCGCGAATGCCTTCTGCGCGTGCATCGGTTTCCACGCAGGACGTGCTTCGATCTCCTGTTTGGCCAGGTGAGCGCAGATCGACTCCGGTGTCGCGGCCGACGCGAGTGCGTCGGTATCGACGGTCATCACGGTGAGCCACCCGCTGGGGCGACCACGGCCATCCCAGGGCATGAAGTCGATTCCCTCGATCGAGCCGAGGGCGCTGCGATACTCGCCGTTGATTTCGTGGCACCGATCGACGATTGCTGGAAGCCGACCGAGTTGTGCCCGACCCAATCCGGCGAGCAGGTTGGAGAGCCGGTAGTTGTAGCCGATTTCGTCATGTTCGTAGTGCAGAACCGGTTTACGAGCTTGAGCCGCGAGATACCGGGCTCGTTCCATGTCTTCGGCCGGACCGACGAGCATGCCTCCGCCACCGGTGGTCATGATCTTGTTGCCGTTGAACGAATATGCGCCGTAGCGACCGAACGTTCCTGCGCTACGACCCTGCCAGGTGGCGCCCAGCGCCTCTGCGGCATCTTCGATCAGGCACACCCCGTACTGATCACAGAGCGCTGCGATGCGATCCAGTTGCGCACACTGGCCGTAGAGATCGACCGCGATCACGGCCTTCGGAAGGCGGTCAGCGGCCGCAGCCGAGACCAACTCGTTGGCGAGCAGGTCTGGGTCCATGTTCCACGTTGCCCACTCGGAGTCGATGAACCGCAACTCCGCACCCACATAGCGGGCCGCGTTCACAGGGGCGACGAACGTGAGGTCGGAGACCCACACCTCGTCTCCGGGACCTACCTCCGCGAGTATCAGCGCGAGGTGCAGCGCGGCTGTGCCACTGACCAGCGCAGCCGCTGCATGCGCACCGGTGAACCCGCAGATCTCGGCCTCGAATGCGTCAACTTCAGGCCCCAGCGGGGTGATCCAGTTGGAGTCGAACGCCCTCAGCAACGCCTCGCGCTCAGTTTCCCCCACATCGGGAGGTGACAGGTGTATCCGCCCCACCCGCCAATCGTACCAACGGGCCCGGGCACGCTTGTCACAGCGATCATCCGATCCTCGGCGGACGCTCGGATGACCCAGCCCATGCCGAAGCAGCCGTAGGACACGACGGTGGCCGCCCCGGCCAACTCGGCTACAGGCCGCAGAGGTGACCAGCGGGTAGTTTCTGGTTGGGCGCAGGTATGGAACCAACGTGGATCAGAACACCGGGATGGGCGTACCGCGTGTTGCCGAACAAACTGTTGATGGCTGCATCAGGAGGTCACCAACGGGAACTCGGTGGGCTGGCGGCCGCGGTTTGGGTCGTGTTGGACGAGCCGGGCACGGCAGCTGATGTCGCAAGCCGCCTCGATGGTGCTGGATACTCCGGAAGTATCGAACACGAAACGGTGCAGAGTGCTCTCGACCAGTTGGATGGGAGCAACCTGATAGTCACGGGTGATCCCGCCACTCCGGGAACCGGAAATTGACAGACCCCACGGATCTCGAGAACCTCCTACGCGCAGTCGCAGTACACGACCTGCCGGGTGCTCGACCCATCCCTCAACCATCCCAACCCTCGGCGCAAGCCACAGAGGACGCCTTCGCACTGGTGGCGCTGGCGGAGTCCGAGAAGCTCCTTGGACCGCTGGTCGACGCAGTACAGAGTGCAGCGCTGGTGCTGCCCAACGATGCAACGGACCATCTGGCTGAGCGCCACGAGGCGACGATGCTGTGGTGTCTGCAGATCGAGGTCCGTCTGCTCGAGCTGGGTCGATGGTTCGCCGCCGCGGAAATCTGCTACCTAGTGCTCAAGGGACCTGCGGTGGCGCACCTCGATGAGAGGGACCCATCCGCGCGTTCTTTCGTCGATGTGGACCTACTCGTCGCCGCGGAGGACCTCGATCGTGCCGTCGAGGTACTGGAGGACCGGGGTGCAACCAGGCCTTGGCCGCAACGGCGCCCAGGATTCGATTCGAGGTTCGCCAAGGGAGTGACGATGACATCGTTCGATGGGATCGAGATCGACCTTCACCGAATGATCTGTGACGGCGTGTACGGATTGCGCGTTCCACCGGGCGAGTTGTTCGAAGGTGTGGAGTCCTTCGAACTCGGTGGAACGAAGATGCGTGCCATGTCGCGGCCGCACCGGTTCCTGCACGCGGCGTACCACGCCGTGTTGGGCTCACCCACTCCGGGGCTGTCGAGCTTGCGCGACATCGCTCGGTACATGTCGGCGGGCGACCTCGCGCCCCAGGCAGTCGTGCCGATCGCTCGGGGCTGGGGCGGCGAAGTCGTACTGGCGGTCGCTGTTGCCGAAACCCTGTCGGCGTTGGACTTCGACGCACCGGGTTGGGCACAGTGGCTGAGTTCCACCGACACCGATCCCGTCGAATCGGGACGGATCGAGCGCCAACGGCGCGAGGGGTCCTCCATCGGGCGCGCGAAGGTGGATGCGCTGCGCGAGATGCCCGGAACAAGGCTCAAGGCCGCATACGCCTTTGCGGTGTTGTGGCCGACCGCTGAGCACCTGGAGGCACGGGGACTTCGTCGGTCGACGATGTGGCGCTCGTTGTTGCACCGGCCATGATCGAGTCGGCCAAGGCACGCGAGTCGCCGTGGACGATCCGCGTAACGGGGATGTCCTCCGCCATCGAGCACAGCGTTGCGAAACCCGTATCACCGGCGCGGCCGAGGTTCGTTGCGTTCTCCACGAGCGCCTTGAGAGCGTCGATGGGCCCGAGGCGTTCGACCGAACGATCCACCTCCGGGTTGAACACCGGCAGAATGACCTCCCGGACCGGATCGACCTCGCCACTGAGAGGTACCACTTCGGCGTTGAGCTCGCGTGGGTCGACATTCGGTGAGTCGGACCGCACTAGGCCGAGGAGCTCGCGGCTGGTCCTGTCGAGAGCAAGTGGAGTCGGATAGCAGAGTGCATTGAGTGTTCCCGCACGCACACCGGTCATCTCCTCGCCCATGTAGTCACAACCTGCCTGGACTAGCGCGGCGACGAGGGTGGACTTGCCGCGCTCGGTCGCGCCCGCCAGCAGAATCACACGACGCTCCGATATGCGCACCGCACCGGCATGAAACACGATTTCCGAACAAGACCGGGGCGCGAAATCGTGGATCACACCGGGGAGTTGCACGAAGAAACCGCGGCGAGTCGGAAATGGCCAGTGCTCGGCTGCGAAGAGATCGATTCCGCCGTCGCTGCGGGGCTCGGCATCGAAGTACACCGTCGGTGGCTTGTCCTCGGCGTTCACGCCGATGAACCGGTCGATCTGCTCGAGCAGCTCTCGGTCGTGACTACGGAACGCGAGAACCTGATCGAGGACGTCGTGGGACGCTCCGGTGTGGCTCCCGTCGTGTTCGCGGATCGACCCCCGGACCAACCCGACCGGGACGTAGCTCCGATCGCGGTTGACGACGCCCAGCGCCGCAAGTGTCTGGATCCCCGCTACGACATCGGCCGAAGGATCAGGCGTCCCAGGCTCCGCGATTTCGTGCGCAACCGAAAGAAGCGACGCGATATCCGTCGGCAGCGCTGCCATCACCCGTGCGGCGGCGGGGCCGAGGATGTGGACGCTGTCATCGGTGAGGTCGTACACACAGAGTCCACCGTTGAACGGAGCCAGGAGCAGCCCTTCGGACCGACGCAGTGGTTGAGAGTCGGTCAACGGAACGGACAGCACGCGTGCGTCAGGTGAATATGCAACTCTCGCCAGGTTCTGTACTGCCCAACGAGTTCAGGTAGATCTTGACCCAACCGTCTCCGCCGTCGGATCCTTTCGTCGTGTTGGAAGTTGCGCCGGATCCGCCCGCACCGCCCCCGCCACTGGTGTTGATGCCCGTCATCGTCACTCCAGTGCCCGAATACGTGTAGTTGCCTCCGCCGCCACCACCACCGGCACCTACGTAGTAGTTGATGCTGACGTGATACGGGCCACTCGCGCCGCCGCTACCACCACCGCCACCGGTGACGCCGCCGCCCCCTCCGCCGCCGCCCCCTCCGTCGCGATCTTCGTAGAGCCATGGGGACCCGTCCTCGCCCGCACCGCCAGCGCCGCCGACGCCGCCGGACTGGTTTCCGCCGCCACCCCCACCCTGGGGAGGCGCCGAGCCCCCTGAACCACCTCCAGAGCCGCGGGATCCAGCGCGTCCGTACTCGCCCGAGCTACCTGCACCATTGGCCCCGTTGTTGTCGCCGTTTCCACCGTGGCCACCGGCCCCTGATGACCTCCCGGGACCGCGGCCACCGCCCCCTCCGCCCCCTCCACCCGCAACGATCTTGACTGTGGTGCCTCCGGTGGCGGAGTCGAGAATGGCGCTCGCGCCGCCACCACCGCCACCGGGGCCCGAACTGCCCGACGATCCCTGGTCACCACCGTTGCCTCCGGCTTTGTACCCGGAACCCCCCAAGCCGTACCAGTTCCAACCGTTGGGGTGCCACCCACCCCCAAGGCCTTGAGTCACGGTTAGTGAATAGCCGGGGCTTCTGGCATCGATCTTGCCCTGGATAGTCATTCCCGCTCCACCGGTCCCACCGTTGCCGCTGGTGCCCCGGGCACCGCCACTGCCACCACCTCCGGCTATGTCGTAGTACACGTCGCGGTTCCGTGGGATCGTCACCGTGTTTCCGTCACACTGGATCACCGACCAACCTTGCGCGGCACCGGACGGGTTCGTGAAGCTGTCAACCACCCACGATGACGCAACCGCAGCACCGGTGGTGAGGCCCAACCGCTTAAGTACGCGCCGACGATCAACGCCTGCGCCATCCGCGGTCACTTCTTCTCCCAGCTCGTAGACCAACGTCCCCTCCCAAATCAGACGACGTCACGCCATTACACCTCGTGCGAGAATAGTAATGAGGAGCGGCAGGTTCAAGCAACGAGCGATCCGCGTGCCACCCGCCCAATGCCCGTCGGTGTCCGTAGTCACGACGCGCAAATCAGGCTCCACCTGCTCGCGCCTGGCGACTCGCGTCGTACCCCGGCGGGATGGTCGAGCATGCGCCGGTATCAGGCGTTGATCCAATAGCCCCGATCCGCGATCGTTGGAACGAACCCAAGGAGCACGAACCCCAAGGAGTAGGGTGCCGTGTACACGGGCGGCGCGCCACCGTACTCTCTACAGGTGGCAAAGCAGGGGGTCGTACGAGCGTTCGCGGCGATAGCCGCCCTGTCGGTGACCGCTGCAGCAACAGCGATCGGCAGCGCGAACCCTGAGCCGTCGGACGGTTCAGATGCGGTGGTGAACTCCGCGTATCCAACCGAATCGTCAGGTCCGAGTTCACCCCCAGTCTACTCCGACTCCACGGACACTGTTGAGCCGCCGATCACGCCGCATGCCGGTCCATTCGATCCCTCGGACCTCGGCGACCTGCGGTTCACCGAGGTCGGTGCGCAGGCGGGCCTCAGCGCGCATCAAGAGCCTCCACAGGGTGAAGAGGAACTACTCATGGCTGGCGCCGCAGCGGGTGACTATGACGGCGACGGAGACACGGACGTGCTTCTCACCTCGCCGAGGCGTCCAAACAGCCTCTACATGAACGACGGCACCGGGCACTTCACCGAAGTCGCGGCGCAGGCCGGGGTGGCCGGACCAGTGTTGGGGGGCACCTCCGCTGCCCCGTACCTGGTGGATGTAACTGGTGACGGTTTGGTCGACATATATCTCACAGGTAACTCCGCGGGGGGCAATCGCCTGTTCGCCAACGACGGCAACGGCAGCTTCAGCGACCAGACGAACGCCGCAGGACTTCTCCGAAGGCGCCCTTCTGCTCAGGAAAGTGGATCCGTTCCACGACCGGTGAGCGCCACCTTCGCCGACTGGGACAACGACGGCGACCTCGACCTGCTCGAAGTCGAGTGGTTCAGCCCCGCCGTGAACTCCTCACTCGAGGACCCGCGGCGAGCGCCTCAGCCGAACACATGCGATTCGGCTGCGCTGGCAAGTACCAATATCGAGGGCACCGACATCAGGCGCTCCGCGGTATCCGCCGTCTACCGGAACGACGGCGGACGATTCGTAGACCACACCACGGAGTCCGGGATCGACTTCGACGCGATCGTCGGTTTCACTCCGACCGCGGCAGATGTCGACGGGGACGGAATGCTGGACCTGCTGATCACCGGCGATGCCTGCACCAGCAGGGTGTTCCACGGCAATGGGGACCTGACGTTCGAGGACATCACCACGCGTGCCGGCGTCGGCACCGACGAGAACGGGATGGGCTCAGTAGTGGCCGACATGAACGGAGACGGCAATCTCGACTGGTTCATCAGTTCTGTCTCCTATCCGACCGCTGACAGCATGTGTCCGGGCGCCGGACTCACGGGATGTTCCGGCAACAGGCTGTACTTGGGCAACGGCGCCGGCAGATTCATCGACTCCACCGACACCTTCGCGCTGAGAGACGGCTACTGGGGTTGGGGCGCTGCGGCCGAGGACTTCAACAACGACGGACTCCGAGATCTCATCCTCACCAACGGCTACCGAACTCCCGATTCGGCCGAGGCGGCAGGGGCCGAGCTCCGATTCGAGGACAGATTCAGAGACGATCCGAACAGAATGTGGATCGGTCGCCCGATACCTCCCTGGCCGCAGGTTTCAGAATCGATCGGGCTGTCTCCAACGAATGACGGCCGTGCGCTGCTGCCACTCGACATGGAAAACGACGGCGACCTCGATGTCCTGATTGCCAACACGGACGCGCCACCGACCTTGTTCCGCAATGACACCACACCGGGTGCGCACTGGCTACGACTGAAGCTCCGCCAGGATGGTCCGAACACCGCAGCCATCGGTGCCCGTGTGGTCGTGCACCCTGGGGACGGGCTCGCCTCGATGTTGTTCGAGGTACGAGCTGGCAGCTCACTGTTCGGTTCCGCGCCCACGGACCTGCACGTCGGATTGGGCGACATCGGTCTGGTTCCGCGCATCGAGGTCTTCTGGCCTGGAACGACGACGCCCCAGGTGCTCAGAAATGTCCCCGTCGACACAATCATGGAAGTCCGGCGGTAGTGTCGCGGTCTTCAGCGCTGGACCCGGGCAGGCATCGCCATGGAAATGACCGTGGTGCGTCAGTATCTGGCGGCCGGTGGCGCACAAAGGCAAGGCTGATGGTTGCCGCTGTGGCGGTCGTCTGGGGGATCTCTTCCTGTTCCGGCTCTGATCCGGGCGTGCCCAACACAATCTCGACTGCGGAGGTAGAGCGCGCTGAGTTGGCAGAAGGCGGTCCAGATACAAGGCAGACGGTCATCGAACTTCAACCAGCTACACCGATGTCGGGCTCCGCCAGGCAGGACGCAGACGATCTACTCGCTTCGGTAAGGTCGACCGTTTCGGAGTTGGGCCTCGATCAGGTATCAACACTGAGGCAACTCGGATACACGCCGATGTTCGGCGATGAGGCCCATTGGTACAAAAAGGAGTACCTCAGCGACGGACGGGTGTTCGATCCCGCCGCGCCGGAGTTCATGGTGGTCGCGGACGGCTCCGTTGTCGGTGCGATGTTCCTCGCACCGAGCCTCGAGCACACCCAGCAGGATCCACCGGGTGCGCCTCTGGTCAAGTGGCACTACCACGAATGGCGCGACTCACTGTGCCTCGAGCAGGGGCTCGTACCCGTCGCCGCAGAGTCGCGCGGCGAGTGCCCGGCTGGCACGGAGTCCTCGCGGTTCAGCCCTCCGATGGCGCATGTATGGCTCATCGACATCACAGATCCGTTCGCAACAGACATGCACGCTCACGATGGTCACTAGCCATCTCAGAACTCATGGCTACAGCACGGATCTGCCGTTCGAGCTGCTAGGACTGCGCATCAACCGTCGAGCACCATCGGGTCGAGCGGGGACAGCTCCTGGCGGATGAGGAAGCGGTCATCGGAGCGCGCAAGACGATGAACTACATCGAAGACCCAGGAATCCGTCTGTGTGACCGTATCGACCGTCGGATCACCGTGAGTGACTGCTGTGATCGTGCCTGTCGAGTGCAGCCCCAACTCGGCGACGGCCTGAGGCCTGACCGGGTCGCGTAGCAGCACCAACTCCATGGAGTCGAAGTCGTAGATCCAATCCTCGGTGATGCCCGCGGTGGCGTTGGAGCCGATCCGAGCTCTCGTTCTCGAGAGCCGCTCGTTGGTAAGGGCATGTTCCAACTGCACCGGGTCGCCCTCGCGGAGGGCCAGGGATTCGACAACCAGGTCCTGGGCCACATCGCATCCGACCTCGGCAGCAAGATCTGTATCGAGCGAGGCCGCTGACTCCCGGGCGGCCAAACTCAGGGTGACCTCCGGTAGCTCGTTGCAGTCGAGGTCAACCGTCATTGCAGCGCCGCTGTCGCGTGTTGCCCCAGAGGACCGGCCAGCGGCGCCGACCCTGGTCGGCCGGCCCAGAGCGCTGGAGCAGCCTCGCAGTCGCGTGACGAACATTGACCAGCGCGTCGCGAAACCGGCGTGGGCCCGGCCAGCCATCGACCGCTGGACTGTGCCCACTGGACGTGTGCCCGCGGTTCAGTGCCCAAGGGGTCGGGGAACGTGCGCTCGAGAACGGGACGAGTTGCGCAGACCACCGTGAGCGCAGCCAGCAGTGCGACCTTCGTGGCGTACTCGGTGCTCTGCGCGGCCACGAGCATTGTGGCAAGCGCGGCAACTCCGACCGCGTACGGAAGGCGCGCGCGCGTCGTGAGTGGCATCGTTCGCGGGTCGGTGATCATGAAGAACACGAAGATCACGATCTCTGGCGAAGTGACCAGTACCAGCCAGTACTCGGTGCCTGCGACGGGCCCGATACTCCAACGAGCCGTGATCGCGTGGCCCAGTGCCGCCAACAATGCCACCCCTGCGGCGAAGCTGATCCAGAATCCGGCCACGACATCGAACAACCTCAGCCGCCAAGACAACGTCAGGCCACCGACCACGATGAGCGCGACCGTCACAACCAACCCCGGCGACCAGGGACCCCACCAGAGGTCCTGGGGGTCCGCCCGGTGTGCACCGAACAGCAGGAACACCATCACGAGGCCCAGGTTGGACGGATTGAAGAGATGTCGGCCGTCGAAACGGATGGCGTACTTGGAGAACATGGCAATTGCCGCTGCGGCCACAAACACCGGCCAACCATTCATCGACCACCAGTCGCCGTGTTCTGTGCCTGGCGTCCGCAGTAATAGGGCGATCCCGTTTCCCGTCAACAGGGCGCTGGCCGGCCATGCGAGCGCGCGTCGTTCCCACATGGTCATGGGCACCTCTATCAGGGCGCACACCACCAGCGTGAGCAGGATCTGGGCGATCGAAACATCGAAACCGATGACGACCTGCCCCAGGACCTGTACCGACACGATTACCACTGCGACATGCACCCGGGGGTCGGCCAGCCGCGGTCGCGATACGGAGAAGGTGGCGCCGAACAGGCGCACCGTAGGTCCTGGGTTCGCGGGGGCCACCACGACCGGGCGCGAGGTCAAGGTGTATGTCATGGCTCGTCTGTGTCGTGGGTGAGAGCCGATGCCTCCACCCAACGGCGGTGGTGCCAACGTGCAAGAGCCTCGACGACCAACGCCGCTGCTAGCGGTACTGCGGCGCGCCCAGGTGTCGGTCTTGCGGGTACCCAATAGACCCAACGCAACCCGAGACTCAACGTGAGGAGGACGCAGACACCGAGGCGGTACCAGACGACGACCGGATCGGTATCGGGTTCCCGGCGGCGCATGGTGGCCAGACTGACCGATGTGACGTACCCGACGAGTGCGACCCCGGTAGCGACCGCACCGACCAGGGGCCACTCCGAGCCACTTTTGAGCACTCGGGATGTGACATCGGCCAGCAACGCCAACACCGCTGCCCAGATGGCGATGTTGGTACTCCGACTCACCCATTCCTGCTGCGGGACGGCCAGCATCCTGTCGGTTCTGGCCGTCGGAACTGGCGCAATGGCCGCATTGGTTCCGGACGGTGTCGTTCCCGGTGCGCACACCAGTGCTGCCGATGGAACCTCAGTGTCGTCGTCGAGCACCACGCCGGCACTGATGACCGAGCCGGGTCCGATCACACACCTCGCACCGAGCACCGAGTTCGGTCCGATCACGGTGTTGGCCCCGACCCAGCTGAACGCGCCGACCCGCACACCTGAGTGGATCGTGCAGCCCGGATCAATATGCGCGTGATCTCCGACCCGCGCGTCGGACGCGACGGTGCAGCTCGCAGCGACCACGGATCCCGCACCGAGACGCGCCCCACCGATGGTGGCATCGGGATGCACCAGCACTGCGGGCTCACTTCCAGCTTCCAGGAGCTGCTCGCTCAACACCTCTCGTTCTGATGGGCGCCCGCAGGAAACCACGAATCTGTGGGGATGTTCCTCGAGCCAACTCAGGTCACCCAGAATCGGCCCGCGGTCAGCCTCGACCATGGTCGAACATGCAGTCCACTCCACTACTCCGGCGATCCCCGTACGATCCGCGCAGGTTCTCGCCATGTCTGCAGCCCAACCCGAGGTCCCCACAACCGCGATAGCAGATTCCTTGTCGGTAGAAAGCGAGTCAGTACTCCTACCTTCGGCCGCGGATGCTGTTGTACCCCCCGAATCCGACACTGCTTCCCCGATCATCGCGGGTCTAATGATGCCACGGACGCCCGGCGCGCCCACCGACATCATCGAGCGCTCCATACTCTGCCGCGAGGTCAGGGTTTCCGTCAGAGGAGGGTCAAGGTCACACTTCCATCAGTGCCATCCTCGCCGTACTGCGCCGGCGTCGACGAGCCAGCAGGCCCTCCAGCGCCGCCCGCCGAACCGGCCGAGATCCCAATGGCGCCCGTGCCGCCGGTTGCGCCCAACCAGTACGCCGATCCGCTTCCACCGCCTCCTCCTCCCTCTGCGCGATTCGAGCCGAACACGGGGTTCTGTCCGCCACCTCCTTCAGCACCGCTTCCACCGCCTCGGCCACCGCCACCGCCACCACCACCACCGCCGTCCCAGTTGCTGCCGCCGTTTCCGCCTTGGCCACCACTGCCGCCGCCGCTGGAGGTGCCGGCAAGGCCAGGAGCACCGTTGCCTCCACCGTCAGCGTTGCCGGTTGAGCTTCCGTCGGCCTTGCCACCTATTCCCCTGACACCGCCATCCGCACCCGCTCCGTTGGCGCCGTTCGCACCGGCGACCTGCAGCGTGCCCGGGGCGGTGTAGTTGCCGGTGTTGAGCGAGCCCCCGTTCCCACCATTCTGGGCATTCGTGCCCGCACCGCCCCCGCCACCACCTCCGGGCGCGATGACGTTGACAGAAGACGCGTAAAGGAGCTGGCTCGCTCCACCGCCACCGCTACCAGCTCCCGCACTGTCGGGTCCATCGGCTCCATTGCCGCCCTTCGGATAACCCAATCCGCCAGGCCCAATCCAGCCGGTCCCCGACTCCGCGTGTTTGCCACCTTGTCCGATTTTGATGGTGAGCATGTAGCCACCTGGCACGGCGGGCAGGGTGCCCTCGATCTGTGTCCCGTCACCACCATCGCCGCCATAGTCTTTGTATTGATTCGTGTACGTGTTGGCTGCGCCGCCGGCACCACCGGCACCACTGAGAACGAAATGGACCTCCTTGTTGGAAGGAACTCCGACGGTGTACGTGCCATAGGAGCTTTCGGTAAAGGGGAAATCCTCGGTTGCTGCGGCCGCCACGGATAGGAAGCTGTCGTAGATGAGCGGAGCCGTCCATGCCGCACCCGCGGCAATCGCGCCCCGCTTCAGGAGCCGTCGACGGCCGATACCAACCGGCTCGTCAATCCTCTCGTCCGCGGATTTGTCGATAGATTCCCCAGCCATGTCCACATGTTCGCACGGACGACGCCATGTTGGCCACACCGACGACCCAACTGAGGTGCCCTTCCGACGCTCAGTCCCTTTCGCGATTGGAAGCACCCGACGCGACCGCCTTCACAAGGCTCCCGCCCGGCGCCGAATGTCCGCCATCATCGGTGCTTGAGCACAATGCTCCCAGACACGGGGTCGGAGGCCTCGGACTACTGGAGGGCTCGACCCTCACATCGGTAGCGTGAACCGGATGCCCACCTTCCCGCGCCGTTCGACTGGAGTGCTGCTGTCGATCATGGGTGACCGGGCACTTGCCTACGATCTGGTGACGGAGACGGCACACCAGATGAACGCGTCTGCCGGCATGGTGCTGGCTGCGTGCGACGGTGAGAGTGACATCGGCGGCGCTGTTCGGGTCTGGGCCGAGGAATACGGAATCGAGCCCGATGGACTTCGAGACGACGTAAACGCCGGGTTGGAAATGCTCAACGCGTTGTCCCTGGTGGGACGCGACGGCGACTTCGTCGCTCCCCGGGAACCGACCGGGAGCACGTCGGCGGGCGATCCCGGCGACGCGCTCGGTGCCGTGCACGTGGCGATCGACCACAAGATCGCGTTCCGAGGCCCTCAGAGCGACATTCTCGAACGTATCGATTCCTACATGGGCACGGCTCGCTCCGACCAGAGCGCTTCGATCGTGTTCGACGTCCAAGTGGATGTTTCTGGCGAGGTGTCGCTCGTCGCCGACCAGGTGTGGCGCTTTCTGAGTTTTCAGGCGTGCTTGGACCAGTTGACATCCGTGATGAACAGATACGCAGTTCAGACCCACAGCTGCGCCGCATTTCATGCTGGCGCGGTGCGTTCGCCAGCAGGTGAAGTCGCGTTGCTGCCCGGACCCTCGGGCGCGGGCAAGTCGACCCTTACGGCCGCATTTGTAGTTGCAGGCTGGGACTATCTGGGCGACGAAGCCATCGGGGTGCGTCCAGGGTCCTGTATTGCGGTGGGCTATCCGAAACGCATCGCGATCAACAACGACAGGCGCCTCGCTCTCGACCTGTCGCCGGACTACCAGGCGGACATCGATCCCGCCGACCTTCGGAGCAACGTGGCCCGCCTCGACGGCGATGTGGGTCCGGTCAGCCGTGTCCTGTTGCCTACATACGTCGAAGCGGCCACCCCCAGCTCGCATCAGCTGACCTCCGACGAAGCTGTCGTTGAGCTGCTGGCCAACACCTTGAACCTGGCCCGTGCAGGCCAAACCGGCCTCGACGCGGTTGTCGACCTGGCTACCTCGGTGCCGGTGTACCGCCTCACTTACGGAGATGCTTCGCAGGCGGTCGACCACGTGGCAACTCACCCGACCTGAGCCCGGCGGGAGCGGAAGGACCCGCACAGTACGATCCGGTTCTGATGAGTGCGACCGCCGAGGGGCCCTATGTGGGCAAACGATTGTTCGACCTCGCGGTGGTCGCTCTGGTGGCCATTCCGGCGTTGGTGCTAGGTGCTGCCTGCGCGCTGGCCGTGTGGGCCACTTCAAGCGGGCCGGTTTTCTTCCGCCAGGAGCGCATCGGGGTGGGCGGCAACCCGTTCATGGTCTGGAAGTTCCGCACCATGGTCGATGGCGACAACCCGATGTTCCCCGACGCGACCCGCATCACCAGCACCGGCCGTATCCTCCGTCGGTTGTCACTCGACGAGCTGCCGCAACTGCTGAACGTCGCAGCGGGTGAGATGAGCGTCGTCGGACCGCGGCCGACCCTCGCCTATCAAGTGGAACGCTACGACGATCACCAACGCCGCCGACTCGCTGTGCGCCCCGGTCTGACCGGTCTGGCGCAGGTCAACGGCCGCAACTCCCTGAGCTGGGGCGACCGCATCGACTTCGACGTGACCTACGTGGAGACCCAGTCGATCGGAACCGACCTGCGCATCATTCTGCAGACCGCCACCACGATCCTCTCCGGCGATGGAATCGAGGGCCACCCGACCGACGATCCGCTCGCTGTGCCATCGGGCGACTCGCCCGGTTCCTCCGGCGATGGTCGTCCCGATTCCGGCGACGGAGCCAAGTAGCGATGCAGGCCCGTCGGTGAAGGCCATCGTGATCGTGGGGTGTGGTGGCCATGGCCGCGAACTGCTCGACGCGATCCGGGCGCTCAACGAGGTCGAGCCAACCTGGGCGGTGCTCGGCTTCGTCGACGATGCTCCACAGCGCCCGGAGAGGGCCGAACGCCTGCACACGAGAGTTCTCGGCCCCCTCGAGTGGCTGAAGCAGAACCCGAGGCCCTATGCGCTCGGCGTTGGAACGTCCTCCGCTCGATTCGGCCTGTCGCTCCTGTTGAGCGAGTTCGGTGCCAGTCCGATCTCGGTGATCCACCCCGGTGCTTCGATCGGAAGGGACTGCACGATCGGCGATGGTGTGGTCATCTACGAACGCTCCACGGTCACCACGAACGTGACCATCGGCGAACACACACACCTGAACGTCGGGTGCACGGTGCAGCACGATTCGACAATCGGCGCGTTCGTGCAGATGAGCCCCGGGGTGTTCGTGAACGGAGACTGCACCATCGGAGATGAGGTCTTCCTCGGCACCGGGGCGATCGTGACCCGTGGCTGCACCGTCGGCCGCGGCGCCCGTATCGGAGCAGGAGCGGTCGTGCTCGACGACGTCGCACCCGGCGCCACCGTGTTCGGCATCCCCGCCACCGAGCGGTGACAACCGTTCGGGCGGTCCGCCGGTGACTACTGCTACCCATTATCGGCGGAAGCCTCGATGCGTGTTCCGGGTGCTGCACAACCGGTGCTGGATAGGTGGACCGGAGCGGTCCACGATCGCGGTGGAAGGTTCGGCCGTGTTCGTGTGGCTGGTACTCGAGATCGAATCGACGGCGGCCGAAGTGGCCACCGAGATCCGCCACAGCTGGCCCGAACTCGGCGAGGTGCGCACGTCGGACGTCCAGCATGCGCTGGACGTCCTGGTCATGCACGACCTGGTCGAGAGGACCGGGCTACCGGCCGACGAGAGCGATCCGGCGTGACCCCGAAGGTTGATCAGATCCAGTCGGTGCTGCGGTCCATTGCTGCGTGGGGGCTACCGGGAGCGAGCGCGATCGAGTTGCCCGAGGATCCTCAAGGTCAGGTGCTCCTCGCTGACCTGCTCCAACAGACCCGGCTCATCGGTCCGTTGCTGGCCGCCGCTGCCACCGGAGATGTGGAGCTATCCGAGGAGTTGGAGGCCGACCTGGTGGAGCGCCAGCACCGCGCCCTGTTGTGGTGCATCCGTCTGGAGACGAGACTGTTGGAGGCCCGCGAGTGCTTCGACGCAGTGGGTGGCGTTCGGCATCTGGTGCTCAAGGGGCCGGCAATCGCCCATCTGGACGCGCTCGATCCGTCGATCCGGACGTTCGCGGACATCGACCTGCTCGTGGCGGGCGCCGACATGGACCGGGCGGCCTCAATTCTCGATGCCCATGGCGCGTCGCCGCCGTGGGCGCAACGTCGCCCCGGTTTCGACCGGCGGTTCGCCAAGTCGACCACCAGGACCTTCGAAGACGGCGTCGAGTTCGACGTGCACCG
Organism: Microthrixaceae bacterium; assembly: GCA_023957995.1. GTDB lineage: Bacteria > Actinomycetota > Acidimicrobiia > Acidimicrobiales > Microtrichaceae > JAMLGJ01. The sequence continues at coordinate 158,340 of JAMLGK010000005.1, forward strand.
CACGCTGGCCAGCGGAGCCCACGGCCACCGCATCCCGGTGGGAGAGCTGTTCGAGTCGCCCGACCGGTTCGACATCGGCGGTGTGGCCTTCGGCGCGCTGAAGCCGGCGCACCGGTTGTTGCACTCGGCGTACCACCTGTTGTTGGGATCACGCGAGCCGGCCCTCATGAACCTGCGGGACCTCGGCTGCTACCTCGCAGATGCCGACCTCGGGCCCGAAGCGGTGGTGCCCGTGGCACAGCGTTGGCGTGGAACTGCAGTCCTGGCCATGGCGATCGACCTGCTGGAGAATCGCCTGGGCGTGTGCCCGCCGCAATGGTCGGCCTGGCGAGCGAGTTACGACCTCGATCCCGCCGAGGTCACGCTCATCGAACGTCACCGGCGCGAGGGTTCCAGCTTCGGGCGTGCAAAGTTGGACGTGGTGCGCGAGTTGCCGACCGTGCGCGATCGCGCCGCCTACCTGACTGCCCTCGCTTGGCCCACTCGGGAACACCTCGAGTCGAGATCGCTGCGCCGACGCGACGCGCTTTCCTCCCTGGCGGGAGTAGCCCTCCCACGTCGACTTCGCACCCACCGATCACCGGGCAGTTGAGGCTGGCCCACCGCTGGAGCCCGCTCAGCTGCCACGATCGAAGCGCAGCACCTCGACTCCATAGGCCTCGAACAGCGGATCAGAGGTCAGTACTGCGACCTTGAGTTGCAGCGCGGTGGAGATCAGCAGCCGGTCGAAGGGATCGCGGTGGTGATCGGGCAGATCGGCGACACCGAGTGCGGCTGACAACTCGATCGGCACCGGTGTCATCCTCCCGCGCTCGATGTGGCGGACCACGAACTGCTGCGGCGCCTCAGGTAGGTCTACGCGCCCGAGGTGCCATTTGATCGCTATCTCCCAGCCCACGACCGCGGACACAAGCCGCTCATTGCGTGTGTCCTCCAGCGCGGCGCGATGCCGGCCCAGGCGTTCGGGTTCGGTGGTGGCAACGATGAAAGCGCTGGTGTCGAGGAGAAGCCTCACGCGTCGAGGGCCTCTGCCAGCTCAGGGGGCAGTGGCTCGTCGAAGTCGTCGTGGACCACCACCCGGCCGCGGGCACCACCCAGTTGCACAGGGCCTGCGCTCTCAACCGCGACGAGCCGTGCGACCGGTTCCCCTCGCCGCTCGATGGTGATCTCCTCACCTGCACGAACCCGCTCGAGAAGCTTTGAGAGATGGGTTTTGGCCTCATGCACGCCGACGGTGCTGGCAGCTGTCTGAGATGACTTGGTCATGGACTTAGTCTAGGTGACTCCTCGCCCGTATGTCACAGCGCCACGCGAGACTCCACACTGCGCAATAGATGAGATGCCCAAGGTCAGGTGGCGTTCACCGGGCACCCCTACCGGATTCTCATGCCTGCTCCCCAACCCGGCTCGCGCCCACAGCGCCAACGAAGCGAGCGCAACACAAGGAGCTACCATGTCGATCACCAGTGGCGAACGCCACGACCTGCACACAAGACTCTCCGAGGTCCTCGGCGAGAACCAGGCGAACACCCTCATGGAACACCTGCCGCCCGTCGGTTGGGCCGACGTGGCCACCAAGAGAGACCTCGACACCCAGGGCATTCTTGTGCGTCAAGAGGTCGAAACCCTCGGGGCTGAGCTGAGGGGCGAGATCGTCACGCTCCGAACCGAGTTGCGGAGCGAGATGACGGCCCTCGGTACCGAGTTGCGGAGCGAGATGGCGGCCCTCGGTACCGAACTGAGAGGCGAGATCACGAATGTGGGAACTGCATTGGGTGCGCGCATCGATCGCGAGTCCATCGACCGCAAGGCCGACATGGATGCCCTGATGTCCAAGGTGCTGCGTGAACAGAGGCTCTTCCTGACTGCGATCCTCCTCGGCATCAGCACGCTTCTCGCGGTCTCCACCGTGGTCGGCTGATCTCTCGTTCAGACAACGGGTTCGGGGCATGCAGGACGCGAACGCGGCCGGGTTCGCGCAACCGAGTTCAGAACAGCTCGACGTCTCCGAGGGTGAGCGCCAGGTCATCCATCGCCGGCACACCTGTGCGGCAGACCTCACGCCAGGTGAGGATCGGGCCGAGATTCGGTGCCGGCAAGAACCCCGCTGTCACCGATCCGGGCGCCGCTGTTCTGATGGCGTAGTCGGCGCCGGTTTCACGCAGGAGATAGCCCACAGCCTTGCCGGCCCGCTGCCCGGGCGGGGCCAGCACGTCACACACCGTCAGTTCAGTGGCTGTGCCGCGTCCGCGGACACGGAACACGATCACCCCGTCGGCCAGGTCGGTGCCGAGAGGCATGGCGCGGTAGCGCAGAGGTTCGAACGAGTAACGCCACCTCAGGTACGCGGCGCTGCGAGCCGTCGAGATCCCCACCGGCGTCGGGATCCTGGCCAGCAGACGCTCCGTTGCGGTGGTGTCCGCGAAGACCCTGGCCGCATCGAGCGCCACATCGCTGCGCTGGCTCCACTTCTCAGCGGCCGCCCGCGCACCGGACATGCGGGCCGCCGCCAACGGCGAACGGAGCCGCACCGCCACCGGCACCCGGCCCACCTCGGCCCAACCCATCTTGAGATAACCCGGTCGGCTCTGGTCATTGGGTGTGTTGAAAACCACGTCGAGACCTTGCTCGCCGAGCTCGTCCAATGCGCCCAGTGTGAGTCGCTTGAAGATGCCCTTGCCCTGCCAATCGGGATGGGTGGCGGTGTCCACCGCCCTCACCGCGCTGATGTGCCCAGCGTCGGGGGCGCGGAACCGCCAACGCATGAGCACCCGCAGGCCTGCCAGTGAACCGTCGGGGGCAACCGCGAGCCACGCCGGTGACTCCCCGAAGGGGTTCTCATCGTGCTTCCACGCGAAGAACTCCTCGTTGGGGTCTCCCTCGTTCCAACCCAGTGACGCCCGGCAGAGATCGATCATCGCGGCGCGGTCGTCCCGGGTTGCCCGGCGGATCGTCAGTTCGTCTGATTCCTCGGCCATCGGCCGTCACCGTACCCGGAGGGAGTCGCCACGGCCCCAGCCCCACGCCAGCGCTGCCAGTCCGAGGTTGATCGCTACGACCACCACGACGGCCATTCCGACAGGCCGACTCATCACCCAGCGCGGCATCAACAGGCCCACAAGCCCCTGGAACATCAGCAGCACCACCAGGCGCCGACCATGGAACGCCCGGTTGAAGCCGATGATGATCGGTGCAGATGCGATCAACCCGATCGCGCCGACGGTGGCCAACGCCGCGCCCCAACCTGCCGAGCCCACCCACACCGCTCCAGCCACCGCCACTACCAGGGCCGCCGTCGCGCCAGGTCCGGGGATCTGTCCCTTCACCCCCTGGAGAACCGAGATGGGCAGCAGCGCGCCGATGGCTGCGAGCGGAGGCTCGGTGTCGGGCACGGCCGCCCAGATGCCCACCAGAGCGACGACCGTCAGGGCGACTGTGTGTCGCCCCAGGGGGTGGGGCTGTTCGGGGTCGTCGGCCGATACAACCACCAGCGCCGCGACGATGACCCAGAGGACTCCGCGTGGATTGCCCCACGAGCCCAGCAGCGCTCCCAACGCTGCTGCGATCGCCACCGTACGGTTCGATGTCCTGGGCAGGTAGAGCTCGACCGCTGCGACCAGTGCACCGCACGCGAGTGCGATGACCGCCAGTTCGAGGTGATAGCGCTGGACCACGCCCCCAGTGTGCCCCCACCGCTACCACGCACCGGGGGTCGGCCCACCCGCTCACCGCCTTGCAGGTCTGCTCCTGGCACTCCGGGGCCGGTGCGGGCGCGGACCGCCGACGCGGGAACTAGACCACTGGAGGTGACCCTTGGACGCCCCGGAGGACTGCTGCCCGGCCTCCGCGTGGCGCGTCTGTACCGCCGCGAGTGGCTCCGGGCGGACGTGACGGCCGGTCTGGCTGTCACCGCGCTGCTCATCCCTGCGGGAATGGGTTACGCCGAAGCTGCAGGACTGCCGTCGGAGACCGGCCTCTACGCGACGATCGTGCCGCTGCTCGTGTACGCGTTGGTCGGGCCGTCTCGCACGCTCATACTCGGTCCCGATTCGTCGCTCGCTCCGATCATCGCCGCCTCGATACTCCCGCTCTCCGGAGGCGACCCGACCCGCGCCGTCGCGCTGGCGGGCCTGCTCGCTCTTCTAATGGGAGCCGCGCTGGTTGTCGGGAGCGTCGCACGCCTCGGCTTCGTGACCGAACTGCTCTCGAAGCCGATCCGGGTCGGTTACCTCAACGGGATAGCGCTCGTGGTGATCCTCGGCCAGCTCCCGAAGCTGTTGGGCTTCTCGGTGCCGGGCGACTCGCTGATCGACGGCGCACGGCTCACCCTGGAGGGGATCTCCGAGGGCCTGGTGGACCCCCAGGCGGCCCTGATCGGCGGGGTGTCACTGGTGGCAATCCTCGTCGCCAAGGTGTCGGGAACCCGTTTCCCCGTCCTGTTGGCGGCGGTGGTGGGTTCGATGGTCGTGGTCGCAGCACTGGGATGGGAGGACCAACTACCCGTGGCCGGTGCACTACCGGAAGGACTTCCGGCGCCAGCGCTCTCAGGGCTGACCTGGAGCGACGTGACCGCCCTGATCGGTCCGGCCCTCGGGATCGCACTCATCGCCTTCGCCGACACCGCGGTGCTGTCGCGCTCGTTGGCAGCGCGGCGAGGCGAGTCGGTCAACGGCAACCAGGAGATGGCAGCGGTGGGGCTTTCCAGTGCGGCAACGGGAATGTTGGGAGGGTTCCCCATCTCCGCGAGCTCGTCGCGCACGCCCGTTGCAGAACAGGCCGGTGCCAAGACGCAGCTGGTCGGTGTCATCGGAGCCGTCTTGGTCATGGCGTTCATCGTGCTGGCACCGGATGCGACCGGCTACCTCCCGTCCGCCACGCTCGCCGCCGTGGTCATCGTGGCTGCCTCGTCGCTGGTGGATCTACCGACGGTGGCCGCCATGTTCCGCGCTGACCGTGTCGAGGGGCTGCTGTCGGTGGCGGCCTTCGCGGGTGTGGCGCTCGTGGGCGTGTTGGAGGGCATCGTGGTGGCCATCGCGCTGTCGTTCGTGGCCTTCGTGAACCACGCCTGGCGGCCCTACCGGACCGAACTCGTGCGGGTGGAAGGCCTCCGCGGCTATCACGACATCACCCGTCATCCCGAAGGTGAACGCATACCCGGGCTGGCGATCCTGCGCTTCGATTCACCTCTGTTCTTCGCCAACGCCCACCTGCTGGAGAAGCTCACCAGCGAGATCGTCGAGGATTCCGATCCACCGCCGACCACGGTGATCCTCGCCGCCGAGCCCATCACGTCGATCGATTCGACTGCCGTCGACAAGCTCGTGCAGATCGACGACTACCTCGCATCCAGGGGCATCCGCCTGCTGATCGCGGAGATGAAGGGCCCACTCAAGGACCGACTGACCAGCTACGGGCTCGGGGACCGGTTCGACCCGAGCCGCTTCTACCCGACCGTAGGTGCTGCGGTCGACGAATTGACCGGCACCCTGCGCCATGACTTCGACCACGACCCCGACGACTCACCCGAGTAGATGCCTGCCGTTTCCTGCCACACGCCACCTGACACGCTCGGGTCGTCAACACCGGAGAGTCGTCACCACTGGAGCGCACACCCCGGATCGGTCGGCCATGATGGGGAGATGCCCATTGGGACGGTGCCCGAGATGCGCACGACCGATGCCAACGAGGCCGTCGCCTCGGTGGCATACCGGCTCAGCGAGGTGGTCGCGATCTATCCGATCACCCCGGCGTCGCCCATGGGAGAACACGCCGATGAGTGGTCCGCATCACGACACGAGAACCTCTGGGGCACGGTTCCCGACGTGGTCGAGATGCAGTCCGAGGGCGGAGCGGCGGGCGCCGTGCACGGTGCGCTGCAGACCGGAGCGTTGACCACCACGTTCACCGCATCGCAGGGACTGCTGTTGATGCTGCCCAACATGTACAAGATCGCGGGGGAACTCACCGCGTTCTGCATGCACGTGGCGGCGCGCAGTGTCGCCACCCACGCGCTTTCGATCTTCGGGGACCATTCCGATGTGATGGCGGTCCGCCAGAGCGGTTTCGCGATGCTCGCCTCGGGTTCCCCACAGGAAGCTCAGGACCTCGCCACCATCGCGCACGCCGCGACTGCGGAATCGAGGGTGCCGTTCCTGCACTTCTTCGACGGGTTCCGCACCTCACACGAGATCCAGAAGATCGCAGCGATAGACAACGACACCCTGCGGGCCCTGCTCGACCCGGACGCTGTGGCGGCACACCACGACCGGGCGCTGTCCCCCGAGCACCCGGTGGTCAGGGGCACCTCACAGAACCCCGACGCGTTCTTCCAGGGTCGCGAGGCCGCGAACGTGTTCCACGATGCCTGCCCCGCGGTCGTCGAGGCGACGATGCAACGCTTCGCTGAACTCACCGGGCGGCGGTACGCCCCCTTCGAGTACTTCGGGCATCCCGAGGCCGAGCGTGTGGTGGTGATGATGGGTTCGGGGGCGCAGTGCGCCCATGAGACCGTGGACCATCTCGTGGCCGCCGGGGAGAAGGTCGGTCTGGTCAAGGTGCGGCTCTACCGGCCGTTCTCGATGGAGCGCTTCGTCGCGGCCCTACCGGGCTCTGTGCGTTCGATCGCAGTGCTCGACCGCACCAAGGAACCCGGATCCACCGGTGAGCCACTCCTGTTGGACGTGACCGCGGCACTGGTCGACGGCCTCGCCGACCGACGCATCGACGAGCTCCCGGCCATCATCGGCGGACGCTACGGACTGTCCTCCAAGGAATTCACCCCTGCGATGGTCAAGGCGGTGCTCGACGAACTGGACACTGCTCGACCGAAGCGACGGTTCACGGTGGGGATCAACGACGACGTCACCCACCTCTCACTCCCGGTCGACGACGACTTCGACATCGAGGCCGACGACGTGACCCGGGCGGTGATCTTCGGCCTCGGATCCGACGGCACCGTCAGCAGCAACAAGGCAGCCATCCGGATCATCGGAGGCTCCACGGACCTGTGGTGCCAGGGCCACTTCGTCTACGACTCCAAGAAGTCCGGGGCCACCACCGTGTCGCACCTGCGGTTCGGCCCCCGCCCGATCCGCTCCACCCATGAGATCAAGCGCGCCGGCTTCGTAGCCGTGCACGACCCCGGGTTCCTCGAACGCCTCGATGTGCTCGAGGTGGCCGACGTGGGCGCCACCGTGCTTCTCAACACCACCGTCGCCCCCGACGAGCTCTGGGCCAGCCTGCCCCGCGAGGCCCAGCAGCTGCTCTCGCAGCGACAGTGCCGACTCTTCGCGATCGACGCCTATCGGGTGGCCGATTCGAGCGGCCTGGGTCGACGCATCAACACCATCATGTCGACCTGCTTCTTCGCACTGTCGGGAGTATTGCCCCGCGACGAGGCGATCGCCGCGGTGAAGCAGTCCGTGGTCGACACCTGGGCCAAGCGCGGACCCGAGATCCAGCGCCGGAACTTCGAGGCCATCGACGCCACCCTCGCCGAGTTGCACGAGGTACCGGTCGGCACCCCCGACACCCATCGGGGCCGCCCTCCCGTGGTGCCCGCCGATGCACCCGATTTCGTCCAGAACGTCACGCGTCTGCTGCTCGAGGGTCACGGCGATCGCTTGCCGGTCAGTGCGTTCCCACCCGACGGCACCTGGCCCACCGGAACGAGCCGCTACGAGAAGCGCGCCATCGCACTGGAGATCCCCATCTGGGAACCGGAATTGTGTGTGCAGTGCAACCGGTGCTCGATGATCTGCCCACACGCGGCGATCCGCACGAAGGTGTTCGAACCCGTCGCCGCTTCCGGCGCACCCGAGTCGTTCCGACACGTGCCCGAGGAGCACACCGCCGAGCTCGAAGGTCTCCAGTACGTCGTGCAGGTGGCACCCGATGACTGCACCGGCTGTGGGCTCTGCGTCGAGGTGTGTCCTGCCAAGGACCGATCGCAGCCCAAGCGCAAGGCCATCAACATGTTGCCCGCGGGGGACCACCGCGCCCGCGAACGTGAGGCGTTCGAGTTCTACGAAGCGCTCCCCGCTCTGGACCGCTCGAAGATCCCCGAGCGTTCCCGGACGCTGCCGTTGCGCCAGCCGCTCTTCGAGTTCTCCGGTGCCTGTGCCGGTTGCGGGGAGACCCCCTACATCCGGCTGCTCACCCAGCTCTACGGAGACCGGTTGGTGATCGCCAATGCCACGGGCTGCTCATCCATCTACGGGGGCAACCTCCCCACCACCCCGTACTCGACCGATTCGAACGGACGCGGACCCGCCTGGAACAACTCGCTGTTCGAGGACAACGCAGAGTTCGGCTTCGGCATGCGCCTCGGGCTCGACTCCCGCGAGCAGCGGGCCCGGCTGCTGTTGGAACGCCTTTCGGGCGTACTGCCCGACCGACTCATCGACCGACTCGCCGAGCACTGCGAACCCGACGCGGAGGCGATCGCGGCGCGCCGTGACCAGGTGGACGAGCTGATGCGCCACCTGGTTCCGCTGTGCGCCCATGACAGCGGTCGGCAAGGCCGCGGTTCCGGGGATGCCGATGACGCAGCGGAGCTGATCCGACTGTCCGAACACCTGGTGCCTCGTTCGACCTGGATCGTGGGCGGCGACGGATGGGCCTACGACATCGGGTTCGGCGGACTGGACCACGTGCTCGCGTCGAACCGCAACGTGAACGTTCTGGTGCTCGACACCGAGGTGTACTCCAACACCGGCGGCCAGGCGTCGAAGGCGACACCTACCGGGGCGGTTGCCAAGTTCGCGTCCGCGGGCAAGGAGACCGCCAAGAAGGACCTCGGCCTGCTGGCGATGACCTACGGCCACGTGTACGTGGCAAGCGTGGCGATACAGGCCCGCAACAACCAGACGGTCAAGGCGTTCCTCGAAGCCGAGGAGCACCGCGGCCCATCGCTGGTGATAGCCCACAGCCCCTGCATCGCGCACGGGTACGACCTCGTGCACTCCCCCACCCAGCAACGCCGTGCGATCGACAGCGGTGCATGGCCTCTCTACCGCTTCGACCCGAACCGGATCGCCGCCGGGGAGCCCCCGCTGCACATAGATGCCGATCCGCTGTCGCTACCCATGCGCGCGTACATGCGAGAAGAGGCACGGTTCCGCATGGTCGAGCTGCGCGACCCACAGCGCTTCGCACAACTCGTGGATACGGCTGAGCAGGGCGCTGCCGAGCGACACGCGTTGTACGAACAGCTCGCCCGTATCCGGTTCCCGCCAGCGGAGGACGCCCCAACAGAGGAGGACACCGATGGTTGATCTCACCTGTGAATGGCTGGGGCTCCGGCTGCGCAACCCGATCGTGGTCGGCGCCTCTCCCCTGTGCGACACGACCGAGGGTGCCTCCGCGCTCGTCGCCGCCGGAGCCGGCGCGGTCGTGGTGCACTCGCTGTTCGAAGAACAACTCATCGCGGATCAGGTGTCTGCGCAGCGGTACCTCGACAGCCACATCGACTTCAACGCTGAGGCATCATCGTTCCTGCCCGAGACCGACGTGTTCGCCGGAGGGGCCAGGCCCACCCTGGAGCACATCTCGAGGCTCGCCGACACCCTCGATGTTCCGGTGGTGGCGTCGCTCAACGGTGTCACCCCGGGCGGTTGGACCACCTATGCCCGCGAGCTCGTCGGAGCGGGTGCCTCCGCGGTGGAGCTGAACCTGTACGACGTGGCCACCGACCTCGCCGAGACCGGCGAGGCGATCGAGCAGCGCCAGCTGCGCGTGGTCACCGACGTGGTCGGGACCGTGGACGTTCCCGTATCGGTGAAGCTGTCCCCGTTCTATGCATCGGTGCCGAACTTCGTTTCCAGGCTCGAATCGGTCGGGGCGGCGGGAGTGGTGCTGTTCAACCGCTTCTACCAACCGGATCTCGACCTGGAGACCCTCGACATCGAACGGCACCTCGAACCGTCCACGCCCGCCGAGTTGCCCCTGCGATTGCACGCGCTGGCGATCCTGCACGGACGCACACGTGTATCGCTCACAGCCAGCGGTGGCATCCACAGCGGAACCGATGCCGCCAAGGCGATCCTGTCGGGCGCCGATGCGGTGCAGACGGTCTCGGCACTGCTCTTCGAGGGCCCCGCCAACCTGCGACGCATCCTCGACGAGCTGACCATCTGGATGGACGACCAGGGCTACCGGAACCTCGACGAGGCACGCGGTGCGACCGCCCTCGACAACGTGGCGAACCCCCACGAGCTGGAGCGCCTGAACTATGCCCAACTCCTGCACAGCTGGTCCGGGGCCTAGACCCACGCCCCACGGGTCCGCGCTCCGCCGCAGCAGCGCCCGGTCGATTCATCTGCGTCTGCATCCGCCACAGCAGTCCGCTGCGTGGAGGACACCGGACAACGTGACCTCTTTGAGCGGGGGCGTTCCCGAGGATTCACCCCAGAGGGGCGATGATCGCGATCCGGACCTGGTCCTACTGTTGATGCAGGGTCGTGCCGTCGGGGCAGGGCCATGAGGAAGGGACAGTCACATGGAACGTCAACCCAGTCCAGCTGCTGCCGGTTGGATCATGTTCGCCGGTGTAATCATGATCATCGCCGGCATTTTCCAGGCCTTCTCGGGTCTGGTCGCCATCGTCGACGACGAGTTCTTCGTGGTGACCCGCGAGTACGTAGTGCAGTTCGATGCCACGACGTGGGGCTGGATCCACCTGCTCATCGGCCTCGTGGTGTTGGCATCGGGGTTCGGCGTGCTCTCGGGCAACGTCCTCGCCCGCACCGTGGGCGTGCTGATAGCGGCCGGAAGCATGGTCGCATCGTTCTTCTGGCTTCCGTGGTACCCGATCTGGGCCATCATCATCATCGCCATCGACCTCGGTGTGATCTGGGCGCTCACCGTTCACGGCCGGGACCTGGCCGAGTCCGGCGCCTGACCACTCCCTTCGAGCGTGGCCGATCGGGCGGTCACATCCCACCCGGTCGGCCACGCTGTCAAGACAGCTGCGCCACCCACAGATCCTCGGCGGGCCAGTTCCGGGCCCACCCTGCGGTGACCACTTCGTAGTTCTCGGGAGTGACGGCGCCTTCGGGGGCATACAACTCGTGCAGGGCTTCGACGACGAAGCCCGCGCGGCGTAGCTCCCTCACCCAGTCGCCGTGACCCGGATGGTGTTCGATGCCTCCGCCCGGCCACTCCACGTCTCGCAGAACCGGTTGGGGCCGCAGCAGTTCGGTACCCGCGTGACCACCCTCGTCGGGCACACACAAGCCTGCGAGCACGCTGTTGGTGAGAAACACCAGCCGGCCACAGGGTCTGAGCAACCGTGCGGCCTCGGCCAACCAGCGACCCGGGCGGCACCAGGGCGCGGCACCGTACTCGCTGACCACGACATCGAACGACGACGAACGCAGGGGTACCTCCTCCGCGGAGGCCTCGACCAGTGGGAAGCTCTCGCCGAAGTGACCCTGCAGCTCGGCTGCCCCGTCGAGCTGCTCGGCGCTCAGGTCGACACCCACCGGTCGCGCACCGAGACGGCCGAGCTGGGCACAGAGGTGACCCATCCCGCACGCCAGCTCCACGACGTCGGCCCCGGCGATCTGCCCCAACGCGTGGAGTTCCCCTTCGGGCACCCCGAAGAGCCCCCATCGCACCTCGGAGCGACCCCATCGCTGCTCGGCCTCGGGTCGTTCGAACCGCGTCGAGAACTCTGACCAGATGCCCCGGTTGTGTCGGACATCCAGGGCGATCCTTCCGTCGAACTGGTTTGTCACCGGTTGTCTCCCGCGGTCTGGTTTCTCGGCCGTTGGCAACACATGCTCAGCGACTCGCTCTGGCCAGCAAGTCTGCTCAGCAACTGGGCGCCCGACGACTTGTGACCTCCGGGTACCACCGACTGCCCTCCAATTCTGCGGCGCGGACGCAGCGCTGTCCTCGCCCGATGTGGGTGAAGTCACCGGCGGACCCGGCGGGATCTCCGCTCAGGATTGCTCGAGCACGAAGTCGTCCAGGTCGACCTCTCGGGTCCAGTCCCAGAAGTCGACCAGCCGCCAGGGGCTCAATCCGTGCACCACGCCCTCGTCGTTCTTGTAGAAGCTGTGCTCGATGGCCGGTGAGGACCAGACCATGGCCTTGAGCTCGGCCTGGCTCCGCTCGTACCAGTCATCGAATCGGTCCACCCGGGGCTCCATCGACCGGATACCTCGCTCTGCCATCTCCACGAGGCACTCGACGATGTAGCGGACCTCGCACTCGGAATGGAAGATCAGGCTTCCGCCACTGGCCAGGTTCGTTCCGGGTCCGTAGAGGCAGAAGAAGTTCGGGAACCCGGGCACGGTCATGCCGAGGTAGGCCCTGGGTCGGTTGCCCCACAGCTCCCGCAGGTCGACTCCGTCACGACCGGTGATCCGCATCGGCAACAGCATCTCGTTGGGTCGGAACCCCGTTGCCCAGATGACCACGTCGGCGTGGTGACGGCCGCCGTCGGAATCGACCACCGCGTCGGCCTCCAGCGACGCCACTCCGGAGCGCACCAGTTCCACGTCGTCGCGTCGCAGGGTGCGCAACCAGCTGCCGTTGTCCTGCAGGGTCCGCTTGCCCGTGGGTGGGTAGTCGGGCACCACCTTGTCGATGAGGTCCGGACGCCCTTCGAGCTGGTCGGTGATCCACTCGGTGAACATCACCCGGGTCAGTTCGTTGGTCTCGCTCACCGAACGGTGCTGTGGCTCCCATTCGGGGTCGACCTTCGCCGCCACCAGACCGGTGTCGCAACCTGGCCAGAAGATCAGGAACCGGTACCAGCGGCCGTAGAAGGGCAGGTGCCTCAGCGCCCACTTCACCCCGGGTCCCACCCGGGCGTGGTAATTGGGGTTGGGGAACATCCACTGGGCACTGCGCTGGAGGATCGTGAGGTGCCCCACGTCCTCCGCTATCGCAGGTGCCAGCTGGAAGCCGGTTGCGCCTGCTCCCACCATCACGACGTCCTTTCCGGCCAGGTCCACCTCGTGGTCCCAGCGGGCGGTGTGGAAGGCCGGCCCCTCGAAGTTCCCCGGCACCTCCGGCACGAACGGACGGTTCAACTGCCCAACTGCGCTGATGACCGCCCGGGCGTTGATCGTGTCCCCCGAGTCCAGCTCGACGACCCAGGTCGCGTTGTGGGGATCCCAGGTGGCGGAGGTGACCTCGGTGTTCCATCTGACGTGTCGGCCCACGCCGTGCTTGTCCATCACGGACTCGAAGTAGGCCTGCAGCTCGGGTTGGCGCGCGAAGAACTCGCTCCAGTGGTCACTCGGTTCGAAGCTGTAGCAGTAGAAGTGGTTGCCAACGTCGACCCGAGCGCCGGGATAGGTGTTCTCCCACCAGGTGCCCCCGACCCCGTCGTTCTTCTCGATGACGGTGTAGGGCAGCCCCGCTTCCTGCACACGGATCGCGGCGAGCAGCCCCGACATCCCACAACCGATGATCACCACGGGCAGGCCAGCAGCCGCAGCGGGGTCGGTCACTGGTCTCGACGCACGCGGATCGGTGCCGTCGAGTTCCATCTCCTCGAGCAGCATCCTGACGTACTCGTCGGGCACGTCCTCGCACACCAGCCAGTCCATCATCGACTTGAGCACCTCGGGGGTCACCGGCTCCGGCTCGGGACACCCACGGTCCCGCCAGTCGCGGATCACCCCGAGCGCGAACGAGCGCGCGGCGGCCTGGTCCTCCGGCGACATGAAGCCCTGCACCTCGTTGAGGAACAGGCCCTGCGGGCGCAGCGGGCCCTCCAGGATCGAGGTGTCACCACTCATGTGGACACAAGACAACAACAGCGTCGGAACCGAGAGGTCCTCCAACGCCGCGGCCAGGTCGTCGTCGCTCATCTCATCGACCGTGAACGGCACTCCGGCGTGGGGATTGCGCATGGCGCCGCACGGTAACAGCCGGGACGGGAGTCAGGTCCCGGAGCTCGCTCCGACTACATCCAGGGGTCGTCGGCCAGACCCAACTCCGGCCAGGGTCCGGCTGCGATGGGTTGGCAGTTGCCCCATCCCTGTCCCCCACCGACAGGATCGGTCACCCGCACGGCGGTGTCGCGGATCTGGTGCAGCCTGCGTGCGACCTCCGGGGGCCGACAGTCCGCGATCCGCTCGCCATCGGTGTGGAACTCTCCGCGCCATTCGCCGTGGTGGTGACCGTCGAGACCGAAGTACAGCCCCGCGCCCAGTTGTACGCCGGTGTCGCCGAGCACCTCGATGCCGAACGGCCGCTCACTGCCGTCTCCCATGGTCGCGGTCACCGTGCCGCCGAGCAGGCGACGGTTCTCGGGGTCGAAGCGCAGATCGGGCTGCAGGTCCACGATCTGGTCCACGGTCCCGTCGGGGTGTTCCACCCCGGCGGTCACGGTCTTCTGTTCGAAGCCGGGCATCTGTACGAGGGTGAAGTGGAGGTGCACTGCGTACCGGGAGCCGTCGGACCGTTCCATCAGGGCCGGACACCAGATCATCATGAAACCGACCCCCGCGGGGAACGCCGGTTCGTCGGCACGGTCAGGAGGTGGCGGACCCACGTCGTAGCGCACTCCCCACGAATGGTCGCGGGTGCTCACCCAGTTGTGCGGGTCCACCTCGGTGCGTTCACCGTCGAGTTCGACCCAACCCGATGCCACTCCGGTCTGGTGGTAGCGAACCAGATCCGCGGAGACGCGGTACTGGTTCCTCAGGTGGCTCCGCTCCTCGAGCTGTGCAGGCACCACCGAGTCGAACTCGATGTCGAACGCGATCGGCTGCACCTCGTTGGCCTCGAGGCAGAAGCGCACCTTCTGCAGTGGTTCGACGACCTCGTAGCGGATCGGACCGACCGAGGTGGACTCGGGATCAGATGAGAGGCTCCGACTGCCCCGGACCGTCAACTGCTCGGCGCCCCGGCTCGCGGCTGCGTAGGCGTCGAGCACGTTGCGGTTCGGGTAGCGACCGAGCCCGAAGCCGATCTGGAGGCTGCCGTCGCGGGCCATCGCCATCGCGCAGATCTTCTCGGTCCATGCGGGATCGCTGGTGCCCACGATCGCGAACGTGTCCGCTACCTGGTGGGTCAGCGACTCATCCGCTGCCAGCAGGGGGCCGATCGGATTGTTCGCCACCGATCACATCTTCCAATAGGCGGTCATCGAGGTGATCCGACCGTTCTCGTCGAAGGTCATGACATCGATCACCGACATGACGAACCCATTGGTGTCGATCTCGAAGGGGAACGCCGCTGTGCGGGCGTCGGCCACCGCGTGAACCGGTCCGACGAGCTTGGCCGAGACCCCGGCGCCAGGAAGTGTCTCGTAGAACGCACGGATCTCATCGCGGCCGACACGCTTCTCGCTGCCGACAGGATCCTCCACTACGCAGTCATCCGCGAAGAGCTCCATGAGGGCGTCGACATCCTCGTTGCCGACGCGCTCCACGTACTTGGTGCAAGCGTCCTCGAGCATGGCGCTGGTCAGTTCTGACACTGTGACTCCTCGTGGTCCGGTGGATCGGCGATCACCGATCCCTCCGTGACAGACTGCCACCCCGTGACGACCCGAATTGCTCCCGACGGTTCAGTGCTCATCCTCGGTGGACGCAGCGAGATCGGCCTCGAGGTCGCCCGACGGCTCGCACCGCAGCGGGTGGTGATCCTCGCCGCGCGGCGCAGCGGCGAACTGCTCGAGGAGGTCGAGGCGCTCAAGGGTGCCGGCGCGGCCGAGGTCCATTGCGTCGAGTTCGACGCGGACGACCTCGAGGGCCACCGACGATTCCTGGAAGGAGTGGCGGCGGACCACGGTCCGATCGGCGTGGCGGTGTTGGCGTTCGGCATCCTCGGGGACCAGACCCGCGCAGAACAGGACGCCGCCCACGCGGTGCAGATCCTGCAGACCGACTTCGTCGCTCAGGTGAGCGTGCTCACCGAACTGGCGAACCTGCTGCGTGCAGAGGGTTCGGGGAAGATCGTCGTGTTCTCCTCGGTCGCAGGCGTTCGGGTGCGCAAGGCCAACTACGTCTACGGCTCGGCCAAGGCCGGTCTCGACGGCTTCGCGAGCGGGCTCGCCGACTCGTTGCACGGATCCGGGGTCGGGCTCCTGCTGGTGCGACCCGGCTTCGTGATCGGCAGGATGACCGAGGGAATGGACCCGGCGCCGTTCTCGAGCACGCCGGCCGAGGTCGCGCAGGCTGTGGTCGGGGCGCTGGGGCGTGGACGTGAGCGTGTCTGGGTACCCGGAGTGTTGCGCTGGGTCTACGCGGTGGCCCGTGTTGTGCCGACGGGAGTCTGGCGCCGCCTGCCACGCTGAGGTTCGCCGGTCGCCTCAGGAGCCACCCTGCTGCGCGATGGCGGCGAGGAACTCGTCGTCGTCGCGCTGGATGGCCGCAGCGAGGCGCTCCAGGGTCTTCGCACGCGAGCGCAGCTTCGTCACCCGGTGGGCGCCCGCATCGAGGGCGGCCAGTGAGATCGCCTTGTCGCGCGCCCGGTCCAACAGCTCGCCCGCTGGAACGAGCTGATCGAGCCAACCGGCCTCGACGGCCTGCTCAGGTGAAAACACCTCGGCCAGTGCGGTGGCCCGTTCGAAGGCGCTCCGCCTGAGTCTCTGTCGGCAGACCTCGATCGCAGCGTGCGGCAGGGCCATTCCGATCGACACCTCGTTGGCGGTGATCCGATGCTCCGCCCCCGACACGCCCAGGCGGTAATCACCCGAGAGCACGAGGAACCCGCCCATCGCATAGGCGTGGCCGGTGACCGCCATCACGACCGGCCGGGGGAACGACAGCAGTCGATGCGACAGCTCGAAACCCGTGCGCAGCAGCCGGGCGGAATCCTCTGTGAACGCCGTGAGCACGCCGAGGTCGAACCCGCCCGAGAACCGTCCCGGTCGGCCGGCGATCAGCGCCACGTCGCCATCGGCTTCACAACGGTCCAGGGAGTCGTTGATCCCGGCGAACATCTCGAAGGTCAGGGCATTGGCCTTGCCGTCGTCCATGACGATGGTGGTCACGCCGTCGGCCGATTCGGTCGCTAGCGGTGGAGGCATCCGTCGACCCTAGCCACGATCGAGAAGGGCTTCATCCGAAGCGCTCCGAGCCCTCGACACCCACGGAGACCGACCCGCATCGGCGAGCCACAGGCGACAGAGCCGCGGGGGAGGGATCCGGCGTTCAGTTCTTCATCAACAGCAGTTGCAGCTCGAGTGTTCCGTTGTCGTCCACCGAGAGCACGATCGGGCTCGACGGGACCTCGACGCCGTAGTCGGAGAAGGCGATGTCGAGTGAACCGACCACTACGACGGTCCCGTCGACCACCTGGGCATCCAGCGGGAACTCCACCTTCGTCGTCACACCGTTGATGGTCAGTTCGCCGATCGCCGACACGGAGACCGGGTCACCCGTGCTCGCAGCACTGCCGAGCTCTATGGGCTCGGTGAGCGTGAACGAAGCGGTCGGGAACGACGAGGTGTCGAGTGCGTCCTGCACCTTGTCGTCACGTCGGCTGTCGTCGGTCGTGATCGTGGTGAGGTCGACCTCGAAGCTCGCCGCGGTGACCGTCTCACCGTCGATCTCCATGGTCCCCGACACGTCGCCGGTGCGTCCGACGGCGGTGGTGGAACCGATGCCCGCCAACTCCTCAGCTATGCGGAACCCCGCGAAGGTACCGGTGGCGGATTCGTAGTCGAAGTCCCCGGTGTCGGTGTCGACACTCCAGGTGCCGCTGACATCACCGTCGAAGGTGCCACCGTCCGCTGCGCCATCGACGGAACCATCGGAGTCCTGCTGTGCCACTCCGGCGGTCGCGGCGGACAGGTCTACCTCCTCGGGCGCATCGTCGCGCAGGAACCACCAGGCACCGGCCCCCGCCAGGAGGACCACTGCTGCTGTCACCGAGAGAACCGTTGCCACTGCCCTGTTCATGCCCGCAACGTACGAACCGAAGCCGGGTGCCGGCTCCGAGGTTCCGCTGAGTTCGCTGAGAACCCGCGGGGTAGCGACTCAGTTGGGTCGTGTCGGGAGGTCCACACGGATCGTGGTCCCCTCCCCCGGCACTGACACGAGCGACACCCGACCGTTGTGGGCCCCGACGGCTGCATCCACGATTGCCAGGCCCAGACCGCTACCGCCGCGATGGCGTGACCGCGACGGGTCGGCCCGGTAGAAACGCTCGAAGGCCCGCTCTGCCACCTCGGGTGCCATGCCGGGACCGTCATCGGACACCTCGAGGAACGAAGATCCGTCTGAGGTCCCGCAGCTGAGCCGGACCGGAGTGCCGTCGGGTGTGTGAACGAGTGCATTGCCGACCAGGTTCGCCACCACCTGGCGGATCCTCGCCTCATCGGCGCGCACGACCACCGGCGTGGCTGTGGAGGTCTCCACAGTCCTGGTGGGGTCGACCGCCCGCGCGTCCGCCGCGGCATCTTCGATCACCGAACAGAGGTCGACATCGACCACTTCGAGGGGGCGACCCTCGTCGAGTCGCGCCAGCGAGAGCAGATCCTCCACGAGTCCGCCCATCCGCACCGTCTCGGCTTCGGTACGCCTCATCGCGTCCGCCAGGCGCTCGGGATCCTCCAGACCGCCCGCGCGGTACAGCTCGGCGTACCCGCGGATGGTCGCAACGGGGGTGCGCAACTCGTGCGAGGCGTCGGCGGCGAACTGGCGCAATCGACCTTCTGCCCGGTCGCGTTCGCTGAAGGACTCCTCGATGCTGGTGAGCATCCGGTTGAGCGCGTTGCCGAGATCACCCACCTCGGTTCCCGAGGCGGACTCCGGCACCCGTCGGGTCAGGTCCCCCGCCGCGATTGCGCTTGCGGTGTCGGTCATCCGGCGGATCGGGTTCACCCCGAGTCGGATCACCCAGAATGCGACCAGTGCGAGGGCCCCGAAGATGATCGCTCCCGCCACCAACTCCAGGGTCACGAGATCATCGATGGCTGCATCCACGCTGTCGAGGGGCATCGCAACGACCGTCACCAGCCCGTTCGATGCCTCCGATGCCCTCACCCGCCAGCGAGATGTCGAGTCCTCGTCCTCGACGTTGAACAGCGCACCCGAGGAGGCTGCGCCGGACGCCTCGGCCGCGTCGATCTGCGGAAGCCCCGACGATTCCTCGTTCAGCCCGGGCCTCTCGACGGTCACGACCTCCTCACCGTCGACCACCCCCACGTAGACCGCCGACAACCTGGAACCCTCGTCGTCCGGCCTTGGTTCGGGTCGGTCCCCGGGTGGAACGGGCGGCGGATCGCCGAGGCCGTAGGCGATGGCCTCGGCGGCTCTGGACGCACCGGCGAGGTCATCGTCGACCTGTGCGGTGAGGTTGGCCTCCGTGCTTCGGGTGACGAACACCATGGCCGCCACGAGCGTCAGCGCGATTACGGACATCGCAGCGATCAGGCGGGTACGCAGCGTCACGCCATACCTACCTGTCGCGCAGGGTGTACCCCACGCCCCGGATCGTGTGGATCAACTTCGGGTCGACGGCGTCGACCTTCTTGCGGAGGTATCCGATGTAGGTCTCGACCACACCGCCGTCGCCACCGAAGTCGTACTGCCACACGTGGTCGAGGATCTGCGCCTTGGACATCACCCGGCCCTGATTCAGCATCAGGAAACGGAGCAGGTTGAACTCGGTGGGCGAAAGGGAGACCTCCTCGCCTGCGCGGATCACGCGGTGGGCGTCCTCGTCGAGTTCCAGATCGGCGCAGCTGAGCACCGGGGATTCGGCCACCGCTGTCCCGGCCCGGCGCAGCAGGGCCTGGGTGCGGGCCACCAACTCCTCCAGGCTGAAGGGCTTGACCAGGTAGTCGTCGCCCCCGAGGGTCAGACCGCGGACCTTGTCCTCCACGGTGTCGCGTGCTGTGAGGAAAAGGACCGGGACCTTGTTGCCCTCCGAACGGAGTCGTCGGCAGACCTCGAATCCGTCCAGGTCGGGCATCATCACATCGAGCACGATCAGGTCGGGATCCACCTCGGGAGCCGCCTCCAGCGCCTTGCGTCCGTTCTCGAACGCCGTCACCTCGAAACCGTGGTGGCTCAGCGCTGCTTCCAGCATCGAGCGCAGGTTGTCGTCGTCGTCGACCAACAGCAGCGATTCACCGGCCATGCCACAGCTTGGCACCCGTACCTGTGAGTTGGCTGGGAGCCGGCCGTGAACCCCAGGTGTCCGGGCTCGCCACCTCCACCTCCACCGCCGCGTCCGAGACGTCCGAGACCGCGTCCGAGGCTCTGCGGGTTCGTGCTCGGCGGGCGCGGTCACCAAGACGAACCCCCACCGTGCCGCTTGCGACACCGCTCGGGGCGGTCCCACTAGCGTTCCCGGCTGTGACGGGCACCTCCATGAACGGAAACGACGGCAACGCGAAGCGCTCGGGGTCCTACCCGGGTTTCGGGGGCGAGGTGGGAACCACCGTCGCCGGATCGAAGCCGTGGTGGCCCGAACGCGTCGAGGCACCCCCGGGGGCACCCAACATCCTGGTCGTGCTGGTCGACGACCTGGGATACGCGGATCTCGGCTGCTACGGCAGCGAGATCCCGACGCCGACCGTGGACGCCCTGGCCGAGCGGGGTCTGCAGTACACCGACTTCCACTCCACCCCCATGTGCTCCCCCACCAGGGCCTCCCTGCTCACCGGCCTGGATCCGCACGCGGCGGGCGTCGGCACCGTTGCGCATTCGGATCCCGGGTTCCCCGGCTATGCGATGGAGCTGGCGGACGATGTGGCCACCCTCCCCGAGACCCTGAGGGCGAACGGTTGGGCCACCTACATGGTCGGCAAGTGGCATCTGTCCAAGGACTCCGACCAGTCCGACGCCGGACCGAGGAAGTCGTGGCCCTGCCAACGCGGGTTCGACCGCTACTACGGGTTCCTCGACGGGTTCACCAACCTGCACCAGCCCCACCGTCTGATCCGCGACAACTCGCCGGTGGACATCGAGTCCTACCCCGAGGGCTACTACCTGACCGATGACCTCACCGACGAGGCCATCTCTATGATCAAGGCGGGCAAGGCCTCCGCTCCCGGACAGCCGTTCTTCATGTACATGGCCCACGGGGCCGTGCACGCACCGTTGCACGCCCCCGAGGACGAGATCGCGGCGCAGCGCGGCCGCTACGACGCCGGTTGGGACGAGATCCGCGAGCGCCGCTACCGCCGGCAGGTGGAGCTGGGCATAGTGGATGCCGACACCGATCTGGCACCGCGCAACTCCGAAGAGGGCAACGACGTGCTGGCGTGGGAGGACCTGCCCGAGCCGGAGCGTGAGCTGAACGCCCGCTACATGGAGGTCTTCGCCGCGATGGTCCGCAGTGTCGATCGCTCGACGGGTCGGATTCTCGAAGCCCTTGACGAGATCGGTGAGCTCGACAACACGATCGTGGTGTTCACATCCGACAACGGCGCCTCGCGCGAGGGCGAGATGGTCGGCACCACCGGCTACATGGTGCACCTCACCGCCGGAGACGACGTGGAGGTGGACCACCAACGGCTCGAGCTGATCGGCGGTCCCCGCACGGCCCCCCACTACCCACGGGGATGGGCCATGGCCGGCAACACCCCTTTCCGGCTCTACAAGATCAACACCCATGCGGGTGGCCACACGGTGCCCTTCGTGATCTCCTGGCCCGCGGGTGGGATCGGCGGCGGGCAACGCCGGAGGCAGTACGCGCACATCGCAGACCTGGCTCCGACCCTGTTCGACCTGCTCGGGATCGAGCCGCTGCAACACCGTCAGGGAATACCGGTGAAACCGATGACGGGGCACTCGATGGTGCCCACCCTTCGCTCCGAGGACGCCCCCGCCCAGCGCAACGAAGCGGTCTACGAGATGATCGGCCACCGCGGCTTCTACCGCGACGGTTGGGAGATCGTCACCCTGCACCAGCCGATGACCGGGTTCGACGACTCCGAGTGGGAGCTGTACGACCTCTCGAAGGACCGCACCGAGTTGAAGGACCTGGCGGCTCAGCATCCCGAGAAGTTGGCCGAGCTGGCCGAGGCCTGGGAGGAAGCAGCCTGGTCGACCCAGATCTTCCCGTTGGACGAGGGCACGGGGCTCAAGTACCTGCTGAGGCCTCCCCGCACCGAACGCGTACGACAGCCCCTCACCATCTGGCCGGGAACCCCGACCCTGGAACGCTGGCGATCGGTACAGCTGATCTGGTTGCGCTCCTTCGCCTTCGAGGCTGTCTGCGAGATCGGTGCGGACGACACCGGAACGTTGGTTGCCCACGGCGACCAGAGCGGGGGCTACGGCCTCTACGTGCTCGAGGGCCGGGTCCCCACCCTCGCCATGAACGACGGACGAGGTCAGATGACCTTCATCGAGGGCGCGGCCCTCGATCCCGGGCGGCACGTCCTCGGCGCCCGCTTCGACGCGGTGGCGGGCAATCGCTGGCAGCTCTCACTCGTGGTCGACGGCGAAACGATCGGCGAACGGCCAGAGGTGCCCATGCTCTACGGCATGTCGCCGTTCGAGGGCATCACCGTCGGGCGCGACCCGCGCTCACCGGTGTGGTGGGAACGTCACCAGACCCACGGCGTGTTTCCCTTCACCGGTACGCCCGGGCCGGTCACGTTCACGCCCGGTGACGTGGCGCCCGACATGCCCGAGGACATCATCGGTCTGCTCCAACAGATGGGCGCCAAGTTCGAGTAACGCCAGGTGCGGAGCCCGGGAACTTAGGATCGTTGCGTGCTCGCGATGATCCGCAAGGAGTTCCGGGAGCTGCGCCGGGACCGGCGCACGATGGCGATGCTGATCGCCCTTCCGATCGTGCTGCTGGTGGTGTTCGGATACGCCGCCAACTTCAACGTGTCATCGATCCGAACGAACGTCTACGGCGACCAGGCCGATGCGGTGGCTTCGCTGCTGCAGTCACCGTTCGACTCCGAGACAGTGGATCCGTCCGGCACGACCACCGACGCCGAGGACGCCCTGCGCGACAACGAGGCCGACGTGGCGATCGTCGCCAACCCTGGCCAGCAACCGGTCGCCTACGTGGACGGTTCGGAGCTGTTCGTGGCACAGACGGCCGTGGGTGCGCTCACAGCAGCCAACGCCAAGATCGATGCCGCCGCGGGCACGCCGGACACCAGCGGGTCGGCCCAGACCTCGGGGATCGAGGTAGAGGTGCTCTACAACCCTGATCTCGAGACCTCATGGGTGATGGTCCCTGCGCTCGTCGGGCTGATCCTCGCCTTCATCGGCACGATCATCACCAGCCTGGGGCTGGTGCGCGAGCGTCAGGAGGGAACCCTCGAACAGCTCGCCGTGATGCCGTTCCGTCCCTCGGATGTGATCGCGGGGAAGATCACCCCGTACTTCGTGGTGGCATCCCTCGACATGATCGTGGTGACGGTTCTCGGCATCGTGCTGTTCGGCGTGCCGTTCAACGGCAACGTGGCGGTGTTCGCCCTCGGAGCGGTGATCTTCCTGCTCGTCGTTCTCGGCATAGGGGTGCTGATCTCGACCATGTCGCAGAACCAGGGACAGGCGATCCAGATGGCATTGATGCTGCTGCTGCCCCAGATCCTGCTGTCGGGAATGATCTTTCCGCTCTCCTCGATGCCCTGGGGAGTCCGCTGGATCGGTTACCTGCTGCCGCTCACCTACTTCATCTCGATCTCCCAGGGGATCATGCTGAGGGCAGCACCGCTGTCATCGCTGTGGCCCTCGTTCGTGATCCTCGGGGTGATGGCGGTCGCGGTGTTCGGAGCTGCGATCCTGCGGTTCCGTCGCGACCTGGCTCCGAGTGTCTCCAGGGACGAACACGCCACCAGCGAGACCCCCGACGACGATCCACCGCCCGAGCCGGCCACTCCGTTCGCTGCGGGCCGGTGAGCTGCGGGCAGTGAACTACGGAGCCACAGCCCTCGAGGTCTCCTTCGGAAGCCGACCGGCACTGGGCGGGGTGGACCTCTCGATCCCCGCCGGTCGGGTCTCCGCGGTGGTGGGCGGAGACGGAGCAGGCAAGTCGACCCTCCTGCACTGCCTGGCAGGGACCGTTCAACCCACCAGGGGTGAGGTGCGCCGGCCGGCCAAGGAGCTCCTGGGCCTCATGCCGTCACAGTCGGGAACCTGGGCGGATCTCACCGTCGACGAGAACATCTCCTTCGTGGCAGCCGCCTACGGAGTTGGCGGCCGCACGCTTGCGAGCAGGCGCGACGAACTGATCGAACGAGCCGATCTGGGTGACGCACGGGACCGCCTCGCAGGCGACCTCTCCGGAGGAATGCGTCACAAACTCGGATTCATCCTGGCGATCCTGCACCAACCCGAGCTGCTGCTGCTGGATGAACCGTCCACGGGGGTCGACCCCGTGAGCAGGGTGGAGCTCTGGCGGATGGTGGCGGAGACCGCCGCCGGGGGAACGGCAGTGGCACTGTCGACGACGTACCTCGACGAGGCCGAACGGTCCTCGTCGATACTCGTGCTCGACGAAGGCGTCGCGGTGGCCTCGGGCACTGCAAGCGACGTCATCGAGGCGGTCGCCGGCACGATCACCGTCGCCGAGCGGCCCACCGTCGCCGACCGCGCCTGGCGTCGCGGCCGGGTGTTCCACGAGTGGCATCCGCCGCCGCCGGACAGGGCAGCGTCTGTGCCCGACAAGGGTGGGTTCCAGCCGGATCTCGAGGATGCCGTGATCGCCCTGATGCTGGCACGGCGCGAGGCAGCGACATGATCACGCCCGGACCCCAGCACACCAGTGTCGTCGCCAGGGTGCAGTCGGTCACGCGACGCTTCGGTGACCACGTGGCGGTCGACCGGGTCTCGCTGCAACTGCGCCGTGGGCAGATCGTCGGCCTGCTCGGTTCCAACGGTGCGGGCAAGACCACCTTCATCCGGATGCTGCTCGGGCTGCTCCGCCCGAGCAGCGGGGTGGTGTCGCTCTTCGGTGACCCACCGTCGAGGAACACCAGGACCAGGCTGGGCTATGTCCCCCAGGGACTGGGGCTCTACGGCGACCTGACCGTCGCCGAGAACGTCGAGTTCATCGCGGCGGCCTTCGGGGTCGAGGTGCCGGTCCTTCCACATCAGCTCGACCTGGTGAAGGACAGGCTCGTCGCCGACATCGGGCTGGGTCGCCAACGCGAGCTGGCCTTCACCGCCGCCATCGCCCACGACCCAGAACTGCTCGTCCTCGACGAGCCCACTTCTGGAGCCGACCCGCTGACCCGTGCGCGCCTGTGGGACACCGTTCACGAGCAGGCCGAACGCGGGGTCGCGGTGCTGGTCACCACCCACTACATGCAGGAGGCGCAACAGTGCGACCGGCTCTCGATCATGGCCTCGGGTCGGATCGTCGCCGAGGGCACCTACCGCTCCATCGTGGGCCACACCACCGCTGTCGGGGTGCAGAGCGAGCACTGGGCGGATGCGTTCAACGCCCTCTCGAGCGCAGGGCTGGCCGTGACCCTCGACGGTCGACGCGTCCGGGTGGCCGGAACCACACCCGATGAGATCCGCTCCACGCTCGAAGCGGCAGGGGTTTCCGCCGAGATCAGTGTCGGTCCCGCGACCCTCGACGAGATCATGACGATGGTCGGTACCACCTGAGAGAACTCAGCCGAGCAGGAACGTGGCGGAACCGCTTATGGCCACGTCTTCGGCACCCGAGTCGTCGCGACGTGTGCAGAGGAGATCCACATCCACCTCCGTGCCGCCCGGCGCATCCTCGACCCGGCTGACCGTGCCCGATGTGACCAGCACGTCACCGGGCCATACCTGGGACGAGAAACGCACCGCGACGCGCCTCAGGTTCTCCGGACCGAACCGGTCGGCGGCGAAGTTCGCCAGCAGCCCGGCCTGGTACATGCCGACGGAGAACACGCTGGGAAACCCGACCGAGGTGGCGAAGGTCTCGTCGTGGTGAATCGGATTGAAATCGCCGGACGCTCCCGCGTAGCGGACGATGTCGGTCCTGGTCAGTGGCGGGTACTCGACCGCTTCGAGCACATCTCCGACCTGCGGTGGGTTCTCGTTGTCAGCCATCGATCAGTTCCCTGTCTCGAGAAGTGTCGTCGTCTGGGTGGCGACCAGTTCCCCTGATTCGTCGCGGAAGTCGCTCACGATCTTGGCGAACCGCATGACCCCACCGCGCTTGCCCTGCTTCTCCCACCGGTCACCCATGCGGGACGTCACGTGGAGGGTCTGGCCCGCACGCGGCGGTGGACCGTGGAACACGTATTCCTCCTCACCGTGGAGCAACCGACCGAGATCGAATCCGAGATCGAGCACCGGGCTCATCTCGAGTGGCTCCCAGGCCAGCCGGGCATGGGTCAGAAAGGTCGGCGGGATCACCGCGTCCGCGCCCTCGTGTGCAGGATTGCGCGACTTGGTGGCTTTCGCGAACTCGCGGACCTTGCTGCGATCGATGGGGAACTCGTAGCTCTCTTCGTCCATGTCGGCAGTCTGCATCCTCAGAACGGCCCGTGCCATCGACTCGCGCGGCAGTGGGTCCCGACCGACCGGGGGCCAACACACGAAGCCCCTATGGTCGACCCTGACGAGGGGTCGCCGACCCCGAGAAGAGGTAGCGACGTGGACGAGCCAGGCACCAGCGGAACCAGCGGCACCGGCGGAAGTCCCCGAGCTGCAGCGGCCAGCGGCACGTTCAGCATCGGTGGCGACATGACGGTCAACCGCCTGGGCTACGGCACCATGCAGCTGACCGGCCATGGAGTCTGGGGCCCACCCGAGGATCGCGTCGCGGCTGTCGCAGTGCTCCGACGCGCGGTGGAACTGGGAGTGAACCTGTTCGACACCGCCGACTCCTACGGACCGCACGTCGCCGAGGAACTGCTGTTCGAAGCGCTGCACCCCTACCCGGATGACCTCGTGATCGCCACCAAGGCGGGGCTGGTGCGCACCGGGCCGGGACAGTGGTCACCCGTCGGTCGGCCGGAGTACCTGCGTCAGGCCGCCGAGATGAGCCTGCGGAGACTGGGGCTCGAGTGCATCGCTCTGTTCCAGCTGCACCGGATCGACCCCGAGGTGCCGGCCGAGGAGCAGATCGGCGTGCTCCGGGAACTCCAGGACGAGGGCAAGGTGGCCCACATAGGCCTGTCGGAGGTATCGGTGGAAGAACTGCGGCTCGGGCAGTCCGTCGCAACGATCGCCACGGTCCAGAACCGCTACAACCTGACCGACAGGGCATCCGAGGACCTCCTGGAGGTGTGCTCCGAAGAGGGAATCGGGTTCATTCCGTGGTTCCCGATCGCCACCGGGGAGCTGGCGAGGGATGGCGGCCCACTGGCCGATCTGACAGAGCAGATCGGAGCAACCGCCGCACAGGTCGCTCTCGCCTGGCTGCTGAACCGGTCCCAGGTGATGTTGCCCATCCCGGGCACGTCCTCGATCGAACACCTCGAGGAGAACGTCGGGTCGGTCGAGGTGTCTCTCACGACCGAGCAGTTGGACGCTCTCGACGCCATGGCGTGATCCACCCGCCCGCGACCTGAGCCGCTCCGGCCGCCGCCCACGGGTCAGCTGTGCGGCAGTACTTCCGACAGATCGAGCGTGCCGTCGGAGCGCTTGGGCACAGGAACTGCAGACCGAACCGCGCCCAAGGGGATCGGGCCGTATATGTGGGGGAACATCCTGCCGTCGCCGATCTCCTCCACCAGGATCGGTGACGGGACCTGCTCCGGGTCGATCTCGAGCAACACCACTTCGCGGTTCCGGTAGTAGGCCCGGGCGGTGTCCTCCACCTGATCGAGGAAGGAGGTGTGGATGAAACCCTCGTCCTCGAGGCTCCGCCCGACCGTGGAGCGCCTGTAGTCCTCTCCGGACTCAGTGACCTCGAGCCACTCCCCGGAAAGAGCGAGATGGTAGATGGGTCCGGTCTGCAGGTTCATCCGGAGCATTCTCGCGGAGTTGGGAAACGACCCGGGCTCCACGAACCCGATTTCTTGTGACCGGGTCGGCGGAGTGTGGGGCGCGGCTCGTGGCCAGGACCGTCTCGATGCCCGCTGTGCCCGGTATCCTCGTCCGACATGACCCGCCTGAAACTGTCCGCATCGGTCCTCGTCGTATTCACCATCGGCGGCCTCGTGAGTTGCTCGTCGAGCGACGATTCCTCGACCTGCGCGGATCTTCAGAGCCTCTACGGCGAGGTCAACACCCTCGTCGACATGAAGCCACTACAGGTGGGTGCAGACGGGATCCAGGACCAGCTCGACACCGTTCAGAGTGCATGGACCACTGCCAAGAAGAGCGCCGGTGACGAGTTCGACAGCCAACTCGGCGCGCTCGAGTCCTCGATCCAGACCCTGGTGGACGAGGTCAAGTCATTCGCTGGTGACGACAAATCACTCAGCGACAACATCGACCAGCTGAAGACCGACATGAGCGCGGTCGGGACCGCACTCGACGACCTGGCCAGCGCGGTCGACAGCGAGCTCTCGGACTGCACGCTCGACTCCTGAGCATCCCGGGAGTCGATCCGGATCCGAGGCTCATCCGGCCCCCACGCTGCACGGTTCTGCGGGTGTCGCCCGTGATGTCACACCCTCGTGGCAAGATCGACCAATGGCGTTCGGACAGTCCAATGGTTACCCCGCTACCCGAAGTCAGATGGAGGAGCTGACCGAGCTCGTCCATGCCGCCGGCCACTCCGACTTCCGCGATGCGCGGGGACCTCTCGGGCTGACCCAACGTCAGGCTGCTGGCAAGTTCACCCGGGACGAAGCCGATGCGTTCATCGCTGAGCTGCAGGCCGAGGTCGACAGCACCGAGGAACGCGCCGATCCATCCGTTCCGGATCCACCGGCCAGGGTCCGCCCCGCCCGCAGCAGTTCATCGTCGGCGTTGAGCAGGATCCCCAGTGAAACCCTGGCAGAGGAGCTTCAGCATCGCGGCTGGATAGTGGTCGCGCCGTAGCCGGATGCGCCCCCAGCCGCGTGGATCAGCGCGATTCGAGGCGCTCGGCCAGCTCGAGCTGGTTCGCTGCCACATCGTCGTCGTATTCGATCCCCTGGCTACGCACGTAGAGGGCACTGTCGCCCGAACGCACCCAGACCTCGCCGTTGATCGCGACGCCTTCGGTGTTGACCTGCAGTCGGAGGAAGGCCTCGTCACCGAGTCCATCGACCGGCTCGACGGTGAACCCAGCCGCCTCGGCGGACTCGAGGTTGTCGTCGTAGACAGCGGCGTCGATGCTCTGCCAGTCGTACGCAGCAGATCCCGTCGGCCCCGGATCAGCCAGATTCCACTGACAGCCCGCCGGGAGTTCGGACGCATCGACAACGTCCTCACCGACGATCGATGCAACGTCCTCGGTCGAGAGAAATGCGCAGCCGCCCTCGGACGAGGACTGCCCGGAGGCTCCCGGGTCGGATCCCCCGCTCTCGTCACCCCCTGAGCCGCCACCGCAGGACACCGATAGGAGCACCAGCAGTCCAGCGACAACGTACGTTCCGCGCATCCACTCACAGTAGCCAGCGGTGATGCGCCTCAGTTGCGGCGTCGGACCGTCACCCGCACGTCGGCACCCGCCGACGCGGCGAGCACCAGATGCGCCGCGTCGGTTTGGGAGGTCACGGTGGCGCCCGCGACTGTCACCTCGTAGCCGTCTGGATAGTGGCGGCTTGGTATCGACAGTGAGGTCACCCCTGGCTCACCGGAGGCCCGGTACCCGTAGGACGCGGCTCCGGTGGCCCGATCGAAGGAGAGTCGTCCCGGAATGCCGGCGGTCGCCTCGGGGTACACCCGGCTGAGGGCACTGTCTGTCTCGTCGCTGCGGTAGTACCCGTAGGCCCAGTGAAGCCAGGAACCGACGTACTCGTCGGCCTCCGCGGTCACCAGGTTCACGTCGAGAGGATTGAGAGAGGCCCCGAACTCGGTCATCATCGTCGGCGCATTCCACGCCGCACCCCGTTCGGCAACACGCGAGTGCGCGGTTTCCATCATCAGGTTGCAGCGGGCCTCCTCGAGGTCGCCCACCGGTTCGAGCGTTCCCCCATCGGTGCCACTGCAATAGGCATGCCATGCGAAGCCCACCTGACCGTCCACCGGTGCGGCCATCGTGGTGTCGCCGTAGTGCGGCGCCGAGATGATCGGTTCCACCCACAACGGGATCGTCGGCGCCACTGCTCTCACCTCATCGATCACGACCTGGTACCCGGCGAGGAGCCTCCGTTCCACATCCGGGCATCCGCCCAGGACACAGCGCAGGTAGTCGATGCCGGGGAACGGTTCGTTGAGTATCTCCACACCCGCGATGTTGGCTCGGCCCTCGAATCTCTGTGCCATGGCGGCGACTGCACCGCCGAGCGCTTCCCACATGGAAACGCCGGGATCGGTCGCGGTGCCGACATCGCCGAGCAGGTCGCCCCACTGGCGCAACGACCTGGGACTCATGTACTGCGCGGCCCAACCGATCGACGCCAGGAATCCGGGTGGGTCGTCCCCGAGTGCAGCGGCCGCGTCGGTCGTGGCCCAGTCGGGCATCCCGTGGAAGACATCCTGGTGGAAGTCCAGCAGGACGTAGATGCCGTTGTCCTCGAAGGCCCGAACCGCCTCATCCACCCGGTCGAGGTACTCGCGGTCGATCGTGCCGACCTCGGGCTCCAACCGGTGGTACCAGACCCCGAGCCGTACCGCGTTGAAGCCCATCTCGTGCAGGTAGTCGAAATCATCGCCGTCGAAGACCTCCGGCCATTCCCCGGGGGTGGACTCCGAGACCGTCGTGGCGAGGTAGGGGTCGGACTTCTTGACCAGGTTGGTGCCGCGCAGAACCACGACCCGATCCGAGGAGTCCACCAATCGGTCACCGTCGATACGCAGCGGACCTGCCACCGGGCCTGGCGCCGGTACCACCAGTGCCTGGTCACTGGCAGGGAAGGTCGACCAATCGGTGCGACCTCCGGGCACGCATGCGGAGACCGCCAGCAGCACCAGCAAGGCAGACGGGGCGGACCAAGACCATCGTGGCATCGCACCACAGTATTGGGATCGGACCGACGGAGCGCCGGAGCCACTCCCGCGACGCCCGACCGCTGCCGGCACCGGAGCGCGCGGGGGACGCCTCGATACCGGTGTGGCACGCGACTCTTCGCGGTCGGCGGCAAATCGCGCCGCTTCTACTTCGGACACCCTCGGGAGCATCCGTCGTGGGTCCCCGGCGCTCCGACCCCTCAGCGAACCTCGGCCAGTCCGTGGGCCAGCTGATCGAAGCAGCTCGTGAGCAGATCCGGCAGTGCCTCGTGGTGACCGCTGATGACCCAGTGCTGGATCGCGGATCGCATGGCTGCCAGCGCGGCCGACGCCAGCAGGCGAGCGGTGATCCCGCCATCGTCGTGACCGCTGCCGATCCGCTCCGCGATGACCGCTGACAAGGTGTCCTCCCAACCGGCCTGCAGCGCCAGGCTGCGGGCGAACACCGAGGGGTTGGTCGTCATGATGCTGAAACGACGGATCAGGGCGGACCGCTCGTGTTCGTAGTCCGAAGCCACGACCAGCAACGAGGCGCGCAGGGCGTCCCAGGGGCTCTCGTCCGCCGGCCGACTGCCGAGCTCCTCCACGATGCGGTCCAGTCGCTGGGCGTAGTCGGCGAGAACCACATCCTCCTTGGTGGGGAAGTACAAGAAGAACGTTCGCGGCGCGATGTCTGCACGAGCCGCAATCTGCTCGGTGGTGGTG
This sequence comes from Microthrixaceae bacterium, assembly GCA_023957995.1. GTDB lineage: Bacteria > Actinomycetota > Acidimicrobiia > Acidimicrobiales > Microtrichaceae > JAMLGJ01. The sequence goes on from JAMLGK010000005.1 coordinate 189,935, forward strand.
CTGTCGAAGCCGTGTTCCTCGAACAGGTCCAGCGCCGCGGATTCGATCGCGGCGCGGCGTTCCAGCTTCTTGCGCTCCCGTAGACCCAGTTCCGCGTTCATGGGCCACAGCTTGACACGAGTCTGCATTCCACGCAATATTGCAGTCACTGCATTCTTTGCACGGACGGAGGTCCGAGATGACCCAGCGAGGCGACAAGAACCGGCGAAGCGTCGGTGACCGAGAACCCGACGCCGACGGTGCATCCCACAGCCGGAACTGGCTCTACCGACTGGGACGCTTTGCCGCCACCAGACGGGGCTGGGTCGTCGCCGGTTGGATCCTGTTCGCGCTCGCGATGGTGCTGGCGAACCAGAGCATCGGGGGCGCCACCGTGGATGACTTCGAGGTGCCGGGAGTTGAATCGCAGGCCGCGATGGATCTGCTCGAGACGAGCTTTCCCGAACGATCCGGGGCAACCGCGATGGTGGTCTTCCACGATCCCGACGGCCTGGGGACCGACCCAGCGGAGACAACAGCGATCAGCACCACGATCGACGAGGTGCGCTCCCTGGACCATGTGAGATCCGTGACCGATCCACTCGGCAACCCGATGTCCATGTCACCGGACGGCTCCACGGCATTCGCCGCGGTGCAGTACGACTCCGCGGTCGCCGATCTGGGCCAGGAGGCCTTCGATGCCTTGAAGGAGACAGCAGCGCCGGCTGAGGCCGAGGGCGTGCAGGTCGACTTCGGCGGCGAACTCCCCACCGTGCTGGCCGAGCGTCACACCGGTCCCGCCGAGATGATCGGCGTCATCGCTGCGCTGGTGATCCTGTTCATCATGTTCCGCAGCGCCTACGCGATGGCGCTGCCGCTGGGTGTGGCGATCCTCGGCCTGCTGACAGGGCTCTCCATCGTGGGCCTGCTCGGACTCCTGATCGACATCCCCACCGTCGCACCCCGCCTGGGAACGATGATCGGTCTCGGCGTGGGAATCGACTACGCGCTCTTCATCCTGAGTCGCCACAGGGACAACCTCGAGGCGGGCATGGAACACACCGAATCCATCGCCCGGACCAACGCCACCGCCGGCCAGGCCGTGGTGGTCGCCGGCGGTACCGTCGTGGTCGCCATCCTGGGCCTGCAGATGGCGGGAATCCCCTTTGTCGCCGCACTCGGCTACTCCGCTTCGCTGGTGGTGGCCGTCGCGGTCGTCATCGCGGTGACCCTCCTGCCTGCCCTGCTCGGCTTCGCGGGCGACCGGGTGCTGCGGCGCTCACACCGTGGGGCCCAGAAGGTGCCCCGCTCCGACGGCCCGCAAGCGGGTGGGACCCACGACGGGACCGTCGCAGAGCCGGAGGCGGTCCACAGCGGCTGGGTCCGCTGGGCGCACTGGGTGGCACACCATCCGTGGCGTTCGATGATCGGCGCCACGGCGGTTCTCGTGATCCTCGCGATACCGGTGATCGACATGAGGCTCGGCCAGGCCGACGCCGGCACCTACCCGGCCGCCACGACCCAGCGCCAGGCCTATGACCTGCTCGCCGACGGCTTCGGTCCGGGATTCAACGGGCCGCTTCTCATCACCGTGGACCTGGGCGACGGTGGCGACCCCGCGGTCCTCGACCGGATCGCAACCGACGTCGGGGCGGACCCCGATGTCAGGGTGGTCTCGCCTCCGGAGTTGAACCCCGCCGGCGACATCGCCCTGCTGACGGCCATCCCGACCAGCAAACCCCAGGCCGAGGCGACCAGTGAACTGGTCCACCGCCTGCGCGACGACGTCCTGCCCGCCACAACCGTCGACAGCGGTTCGACCGCGCTGGTCGGAGGGCCCACCGCTGGGTTCATAGACCAGTCCGAGAAGATCTCCTCACGGCTGATGTGGTTCATAGGCACCGTGGTGTTGCTGTCGTTCCTGTTGTTGATGATCGTGTTCCGGTCGATCCTGGTACCGCTCAAGGCGGCCCTGCTGAACCTGCTGGCCATAGGCGCCGCCTACGGCGTGGTGGTGGCCGTGTTCCAGTGGGGTTGGGGTCGCTCGTTGATCGGGCTGGAGGAAGCCGTGCCGATCGCATCGTTCGTGCCGATGATGATGTTCGCGATCCTCTTCGGGCTGTCGATGGACTACGAGGTCTTCATCCTCAGCCGAATCCGCGAGGAGTACCACAAGGGGCACAGCAACATCGACAGCGTCGTGGAGGGTCTCGGCGCCACGGCCAAGGTGATCACCGCCGCCGCGCTGATCATGATCAGCGTGTTCGTCGGCTTCGTGACCAGCGAGGATCCCGTGGTCAAGATGATGGGTGTCGGACTCGCCGCGGCGGTCGCCCTGGACGCCACGATCGTACGGATGATCCTGGTGCCCTCGACGATGTCACTCGTCGGCGATGCCAACTGGTGGCTTCCACGCTGGCTGGACCGAATCCTGCCCCACCTCGACGTCGGGGAACACTGACCCCACCGGACCGGGCTCCGGATGCCGACTCCCTCAGGTGTCCCAGCTCTCCGCCCGTTCGACGAAGGATCCATCGGGTGCATTCTGGGCGAACCGCGCACCGGCGCGCCCGGAACGACTCCGGTGTAGTGTCCGAATCGAGCACCGCGGAGGTCCACCCGAGCTGCCATGACTTCCACACCCGCTTCCGATCCCGACCCCTCAGGTGCGCACGGTCCCGAGATGGGTCCCGGTCTCGCCGGTGCCCGCGCCCGGATGGTCGAGCGCGACCTGGCCGGGCGGGGAATCGTCCATCCCGGGGTGCTGCGAGCCATGGGAACCGTTCCCCGTGAACGGTTCATCCCGACCGATCAGGCCGAGTTCGCATACGAGGACCATCCCCTGCCGATCGCGCAGGGACAGACGATCTCGCAGCCCTACATCGTGGCCACGATGGCCGAGGCAGCCGAGGTCGGTCCGCAGGACCGCGTGCTGGAGATCGGTGCCGGTTCGGGCTACGGGGCCGCGGTGCTGAGCCGCGTGGCGGCCGAGGTGTGGACGATCGAACGCCACGAGGCACTGGCCGACGGTGCGCACCGTGCACTGCAGGATCTGGGCTATGGCAACGCCCACGTCATCTGGGGCGATGGCACCCTCGGCTACCCCGAAGCGGCGCCCTTCGATGCCATCGTGGTGACCGCCGGTGGACCGCGGGTGCCCGAGGCCCTCCTCGAACAACTGGCCGACGGTGGCCGCCTGGTGATCCCCGTGGGTCCCGAGACGCGCGGCCAGGAGCTCGTCAGGGTCCGGCGCGAGGGAGACACCTTCGACGAGGAGGACCTCGGTCCCGTGCGCTTCGTCCCCCTCGTGGGGGCCCAGGGCTTCGCAGGTGGGGACACGACCGGCGCGGCCGAGCCGGTGACGATTCCGGTGTCGGGCCCCGCCCCGGCCCGCATCGTGACGACCCCCTCCGCACGTATCCCCCACGGTGTCAGCGCCCTCGTAGCCGAGGTGGCCGAACCCTTCGGATCGATCACCGGCGCCGAGGTGGGTCCCCTGCTGGACCGCATCGGTGACTGCCCCGTCGTGCTGCTGGGCGAGGCCTCCCACGGCACCTCGGAGTTCTACCGGATGCGCGCCCACATCACCCGGGAGCTCATCCGACGCAAGGGGTTCACCGTGGTGGCCCTGGAAGCCGACTGGCCCGACGCCGCCCGGATCGATGCGTGGGTGCGACACCGTTCCCCGTCCCCGCCGGGGTTCACCGCGTTCAGCCGTTTTCCCACCTGGATGTGGCGCAACCGGGAGGTCGCCGGCTTCATCGACTGGTTGCGGGAACACAACGCGGGCCTGGAGGGCCAACGCCAACAGGTGTCCTTCAGCGGTCTCGACCTCTATTCGATGTTCACCTCGCGCGATGCCGTGCTCGCGTACCTCGATCGCGTCGATCCCGAAGCCGCCAAGGTCGCCCGGGCCCGGTACGGGTGCCTCACCCCGTGGGAACACGATCCCGCCCGCTACGGCCGGGCGGTCGTGACCGGCCGGTTCGCCGGCTGCGAGCAGGGCGTGGTGGAAACCCTCTCCGATCTGTTGCGCCAACGTCTCGACTATGCGACCCGCGACGGCGACACCCTCTTCGACGCGACCCAGAACGCGTTGGTGGTCGCCAACGCAGAGCGCTACTACCGCGTCATGTACTACGGGTCGGTCGACTCGTGGAACCTCAGGGACCAGCACATGTACGAGACGCTGCAGACGGTCAGGGCGCAGCATGGACCGGGAACCAAGGTCGTGGTCTGGGAACACAACTCCCACGTCGGCGATGCCTCCGCAACCGAGATGGGTGCGAGGGGTGAGCACAACGTCGGCATGCTGTGCCGGCGCGAGTACGGCAGCGACGCGTTCCTGGTCGGCTTCGGAACCGATCACGGCACCGTCGCAGCGGCGTCGGAGTGGGGCGGACCGATGGAGCACAAGTCGGTGCGACCGTCGCACGCCCGCAGCTACGAACGGATCTGTCACGATTCGGGCGTGCCGGCCTTCATGCTGCACCTCCGCGATCCGGTGCGCGAAGAGGTTCGCGACGAGCTCACGCCTCCCCGACTCGAGCGGGCGATCGGTGTGATCTACCGACCCGAGACAGAACTTCAGAGCCACTACTTCGAAGCCGTGCTCCCGCGGCAGTTCGACGAGTACATATGGTTCGACGAGACCGCTGCGGTCACGCCGCTGCCGGCCCACGAACTCGCCGAAGCGCCGGACACCTACCCGTTCGGGTTGTGAGCACCGCCGACCCGTCAGCACCGCTCGCATGACCGGCGAGCACGACCCGCGCCGTCGAGGACGCCTTCCCCGCGTCGCGGGGCGCACCATCGGGATCATCACCAGCGCCGGCTGGTCCATCGTTTTCATCGCCTCGATCATCAGCGGACCGGACGCCCAGCTCGACGAAGAGTCCTCCTGGTACGAGGGGACGATCCTGGTAGCCATGGTGGTCCTCAACACCGCTGCGTTGGCATCGACCTTCGTGAAGGAGTCGCTCGGCAGCCGCATCCTGATCATCACTGCCATCGCCTTCGGCGCCGCTGCGATCTGGATGGCGGGGCACAACCACCTGCTCGCCGCCGGCATAGCCGGAGGTCCCTACCTGGTCTCGGGCGTGCTCATCGCGATTGCCGGCCGCAGCGGTCATCGCTGATCGACAGCCAGCTCGGCTCAGCCAACTCCCTCCCGTCAGCACCCTCCGAGCCCGGATCGGGATGGCCTCAACCCGAACTTGGAACTGGGCGTCGGTGTCCGATCCGGCGACGTCAACTCACAGGCCTGGCACCGAGCACCTCGGTGCTCGCACAGGTCACCTCAAGAGCGCGTCGCTGTTGTTCAGGTGTGAGGTAGCTCGATCTCGATGAGTCCACAGGCAGACCGAAACCTCCTTCGATGTCGGTCCGCATGAGGTTCGCTGTGCGCCGTTCGACCTCAACCTCGATCTGGGTCATCTCGTCGCGGGCCGGGACGAGTTTCGATCCGCAGGTGCTGGGGGATTCTGCATGATCCAAGCCAAACATGTGTCCCAACTCGTGCGCGACCGATGCTGGTGAGTCGACCACCTCCGTGGCGTCGAAAAGGATCGCGTCGGTCTCTCGGATCGTTTCACGACCAGTTGGTCTGATCAGTCGAGAGATGTGCCCGGGGCGGGATTCGAACCCGCACGTTCCCTGAGGAACTGAGGGGTTTAAGCCTTCGGCTCACGGTGACGGTTTGTGTCGCTGGGACCGAGCTGGTGCTGTCCACTTGGCCGTTCCGGGCGTCGACGGCGGGATTCGTGACGCCTCGTGCGGCCAAGTTCGGGGGATTCCGGGTAGTTCGCGACTATTTCCGCGACTACGCGCCGACGCCGAAGCGTCTCCCTCATCCCTCGGCGGGGGGTCGATTCGACCCCTCCCCCCCCCGACCCGTCACTGCGGCGCTCGGACCTGAGCGTCGCCTGTGCCGCTGACCGGCAACGTCGGGACCTACGGCCTTACGTCGGGCCGGATCCCGCTCCAGAAGAGCGGCAGGATCTGCCCACTGACCTCGTCGGCATCGAGGTGGTTGTCGATGACGAGGCTTCGGAGACCGATGACCGTTACGGCCCCGTAGAGC
>JAMLGK010000006.1 GCA_023957995.1 Microthrixaceae bacterium
CCTGGGCCATCGGTGGGGTCAACGTCGTCGCCACCTTCATCGCCATCGCCTACATCGACCGCTTCGGGCGCAAACCCCTGCTCCAGGCCGGCCTGGTCGGAATGGGCCTCAGCCTCACGGTGGTGGGCATCGCCTTTCTCTGGCTGGACAACGGATCCTCGGCCCCGGGGGCCGCTGCGGCCTCCTATGCGGGCATCATCACCCTCGTGGCCCTGGTGGTGTTCATCGCCAGCTTCGCCTTCTCACTGGGCCCGGTGACCTGGACGATCATCAACGAGGTGTTCCCCAACAGGGTGCGCGGCAGGGGCGTGTCGGTGGCAACCGCCGTCAACTGGTTCAGCGCCTGGATCGTCAGCCAGTTCTTCCTCACCCTGATCGATGTGATCGGATCCTCGTCGACCTTCTGGCTCTTCGCCACCTTCAGCGCACTGGCCTTCGTGTGGATCTGGAGGACCGTGCCCGAGACCAAGGGGCGCTCGCTCGAAGAGATCGAGGAAATGATGACCGGACCGGCCCATGAACCCGCCGACAAGGGTTCAGCCGGCGCGTAGCTGTATCCTCACGGGGTGCCCGGCCCCAACCCGCTCTCGGTACTCCCCTCCATGTCTGCAGATCTGGACCGGGTCGAGACGGAGTTGCTCGCGTCGGTCCGCTCGGGCGAGGACTTCCTCACCGAGATCGCCTCGCACCTGATCACGGCCGGCGGAAAGCGCGTACGGCCCGGGTTCTGCATAGCCTCCACCGCCACGACCATGACCGCCGATGCACCGGCACCGCCCGAAGCGGTCACCGGTGGGGTCGCCGTGGAGCTGGTGCACCTCGGCTCGCTCTACCACGACGACGTGATGGATGAGGCCGACACACGTCGCTCGGTGCCCAGCGTGAACTCACGCTGGGGCAACCTGCGCGCCATCCTGGCCGGCGACTTCCTGCTGGCACGTGCCTCGGAACTGGCCGCCGGGCTCGGGGTCGAGGTGGCAGCCCTGCTGGCCGCGACGATCGGCCACCTCTGCGAGGGACAGCTGCTCGAACTGCAACATGCATTCGACCGCAGCCGCACCGAGGAGAGCTACCTGCGCTCGATCGACGGCAAGACCGCTTCGCTTCTCACGGCTGCCTGCCGGATCGGTGGGCTGGTCGCCGAGGCGCCGGAGTCCCACGTCGAGGCCCTGGCCACGTTCGGTCACTCCTACGGCATGGCATTCCAGATGGTCGACGACGTGCTCGACCTGGTGGCCACCGAGGCCGACCTGGGCAAGCCCGCTGGCCATGACCTCGAGGAGGGCATCTACACCCTCCCGGTGCTGCACACCCTCGCCGGTAGGGACGGCGAGGAGCTGGGCGAACTACTCACCGAGGGGATCGACGAACCGACCCGCCGCAAGGCGATAGAGCTGGTCGCGTCGGGTGACGGTATCCCCCACACGATCGAACGGGCCAGAGAGCTCGCCGAACTCGGTCGCGACGCGCTGACGCAACTCCCGCCGAGCCCCGGGGTGGACGGACTCAACGCCGCGGCGGACTACCTGCTGACCTCGGTCGAGTCCGCGGCTGCCTGAGCAGCCGGCTCACATCAGCTTGGAGCTACCCGTCACCTCGTGGAGCACGATGTCGGTGCCGGTCACACCGGCTCCGGCCATGGCACCGAGGAACTCGGCCATGTGCGGCGAGGCCATGTGCAGGTCCATCGCTTCGCGGTCGGCCCACTCCTCGTAGACACGGAACAGCGACTTGTCCGACGGGTGGGTCCAGAAGCCGTAGGTGATGTTCCCCTCTTCGGCCAGGGTTGCCTCGACCAGAGGGGTCACCGCCGCCACCATGGCGTCGTGGTTCGCAGGGTCGATTTCGATGGTTCCGGAGACGATCAACATGTCTGCACCCTAGACAGCCCCGCCACCCGACAACACCCCGACCCCGAATCTGCCCGTAGTCTGCTCGCCATGATCGCGGTCACATCCAAGGCCTTCACCATCGACGAGGTAGACGCTGCGAGCGGATACGAGTCGGGCATTCGCGACTTCTGGGACTTCCACGCCGGTCAGCCCGGATTCCGCGGTCGGCTCCTGATGCGGAGCCGCAGCGACCGCACATCGTTCACCCACGTGCGGTTCTTCGATTCGGTCCGGGACTACGAGCAGATGATCAAACGGCCGGGGTATGCCGAACACATCAATGCCCTCGCGAAGCATCTGCGCCCCCACCCCGACGCTCCCGGCAAGGACTACGTCGACGTCGTCGTGGGTGACTGGCCCGAGGGGTCCGGCGCCCCGGGTCGACCCTGAGGAACAGGTCGTGAGGGGACACAGGTCGTGAAGGGACACAGGTCGTGAACCTCGTCGCGGTCCACGGTGCATTCCGGGGTGGCTGGTCCTTCACCCGATTGCGACGCGAGATGTCAGCGCGTGGTCATGACCTGCGCGCCCCGAGCCTTGCCGGCATGGGCGAACACGCTGCGCCGCCGCAACACCGCCAGCCGGTGAGCCTGGGCCAGTGGCGTGACCAACTCGTGTCCCAGATCGAGCTCGAGGATCTCCGCGAGGTCGTGCTCCTCGGCCACTCCCAGGGTGGACTGGTCGTGCGCTCGGTGGCCCCGCACATCTCCGACCGCCTGTGCTGCGTGGGGTATCTCGATGCTCCGGTGCCCGCACCGGGCCAACGGGGGGTCGACCTGATGGGAGCCCCACCGGATCAGCTCCCACCTGCGGACACCTGGCTGGAGCCAACCCCGCTGGACGCCGACGAACACCACTCCAGAGCTCTGGTGGAGTGGATCAACCCACGGCTGTGCGCGACGCCCCTGCGCCCGTCACTCGACCCGCTGGGGGAAGATCCCGTGACGGTCCCGGAACATGTTGCGTTCTGCGCCCACACCCCAGCGCACTACCCGAGTTCGCTCTACCGGGGTGAGCTCGACCGATCCGGTGCCACATACGAGGTGATCGACGCGCCTCACGACTCGCCGCTCACACACCCCGGCGAGGTGGCGGACTGGCTCGAGTCCATCGGAACCGCCACCTAGACGAGCCAGACGGCCCTGCCCGGCACACGATGTGCCCGTCCGGGACCCATCAGGTCTGCAGACGCGTGATTATCTGCTTCGCCAGGTTGGCGACCACGTGTTCGTCACCCGCGGAGAGCGTCTGCTTGGTTCCCAGGGATATGTCGATCACGTATTCGTCTAGCTGCATGATCATGCGTGTGGTCTGCGCCCACTCCTCGGCACCCACGGTCACGTCCTCGCCTCGCCACAGGTTGTAGGAGATGCCATCAGCCAACAGGCCGTCTATGTCGCGGTGCTCCACGCCGTAGTCGTCGTAGTCGGTGATGTTCCAGTAGGCGAAGCCCCAGCATTCTTCTGGGTCGACACCGCCATCGAGCGACAGCACCGCGACCAACTCGTGGGCGATCTCCTCGCTCGGGGTCTGCGCCACCGACACCGCCAGGGCTCCGTTGGGCCAGATCGCAATCCTCTCCCACAGTGCGGTCACGGTGAGCAGCCGCGACATCATTCCGGCGCACACGCTGTCGTCGTCGGGCTCGTTGGGGTTGAAGGCCTGGTAGCGGAAGGTGGCCGGCAGGGAATGCAGGATCCGACCGTAGAAGTCGCTGGGCACCGCGGGTGAGGGGAGCTGGCCGAAGAGAATCGCTTCCTCCGACAGGGCCTCCTGCAGAGCCGCGGACTGATCCGGGCCGGGAGGTTCGTTGTACTGGACCCCCGGCTGGATGCCCGCCAGGGTCGACTCCGGCAGGTCGAGCGTGGTCGGGGGGCCGGGCGCCGCGGTGGTGCTCGGCGCGCCCTGGTCGCCGTTCTCGGTGCGATTGTCGGTCTGTTCGGGCCCGGAACCGTCGCTGCCCTGCTCGCTCGACCCTGCGATCGCCACGGTGATCCACGCACCGAGCCCCACCACGACCACGGCGGCGGCGGCTCCCAGGGAGGTCCGCAGGAGCCTGGGACTGCTCCGGACCTCCCTCGGGTCCTCGGTCGGGGGCACCGTCAGCTCTGCATCCGGAGCGCTCAGCGCCTCGAGTTCCGGGGGTGTACCCGGGCCGGGGATCTCCGACATCACGTGCATCTCGGTAGGGGCCTCGCCCTCGAAGACCTGGAGGTCCCTCAGACGCTCGCCGATCTCGCTCACCTCTGCGAAACGGTCCGCTGGGTCCCTTGCCGTGCACCGGTCGAGCAGATCCAACAGGGCGGGAGACACGTCCTCGCGCCCACGCTCCACCCTCAACCCGTCGTGCAACCGACCCAGGATCACGTCCGTTCGCTCACCTGCGCCGCCCACCGGCGAGGAGCCTGTGCACAGAGCCATCAGCGTGGATCCGAGCCCGTAGACGTCGGTGGCCACCGAGATCGGGGCATCGTCCAACAGCTCGGGGGCGGCGTGCAGGGGCGTCAGCACCGTGGGTTGTGTCGGCATCGAACGCGACTGCATGGCGGCCACCCCGAAGTCGCCCAACAGGGGCTGTCCGATCCGCCCGATCAGCACGTTGTCGGGCTTGACGTCACCGTGGATCACGTCGTGGAGGTGCGCGGTCTGGAGTGCTCCGCACAGCTGCACGCCCAACCGGACCACCTCGGAGGGGTCGAGCGGCCCCTTTCCGCGCAGCCGGGGGCCCAGGGACCCGGCCGGGAGGTACTCGGTCATCAGGTAGGGATGTCCGTCGTCTGTCAGCCCGGCGTCGAACAGCGTGAGGATGTTGGGGTGCGCTGACAGCATGGCCAGCACCCGCGTCTCGTTCAGGACCATGTCGGCGGCCAGGGACTGGCGGCCGCGCAGATCGAGCACCTTGACCGCCACCGGCCGGTCGAAGCGGGTCTGGATTCCCAGGTAGACCCGGGAACTGGCCCCCTTGCCCAACAGTCCGGTGATCTCCAGGCCCTCTATGGACGGGAAGACGAAGTCGGCGTCAGCCATCCGAGCCCGACCCTCGCCGCCGGCCGCGCGGTGGAAGCCGGTCGAGGTCCTCCACCGTGAGGACCCGGCGGCCCACCAGGTACTCGACCGCCCGGATACGGCGCACGGTCGCACGTTTGCCGGAGTCCCCGGCCACGCCCTCGATCCCGTGCTCGGCGAGGCGTCTGCACAGGTAGTCGAGCTTGCGGTTCAGCTTCGCGGCGGACCAACCCAGCCGCTCGGCGACTTCGCGGTTGGAGGGCATCGACGCCGGCCAGTCGCCGTCGTCGGTGAGCAACGGTTCCGCCAGAGCGGTCACCAGCAGACGTTGTTCGGGGTTCAGGTCAGGCGCAGCGATGTCCATCGTGTCGGTGACGATGGGGTTCATGCCGAGTGGTCCGACCGCATCTCGCTGTGCGACCGACAGGGAATACCTGGCGGTGCCCGCCTGGAAGCTGACGGTGAACTCCTCGGAGAGCAGGGTCAGCACCCCACCGGGAGCCAGGTCGGTGCGGGAGCAGCCGTCGGAGACCGACATCGGCAGATTCCGGCCGACGTTGTGCAGCATCCACAGGTCCCCGTGTTGCATGAAGGCTCCGAGCACCCTGTGCAGGCGCGGGTTGGCGGCGTCGACCACCAATCGGGCATCCCGCCCGAACGTGAACGCCTCCCCGTCCACCACCTCGAATTCCTCGTCGAGGAACTCGACGAACAGCGATCCCATTGGATTCAAAGGTAACGCGCGCTGTCTCCTCACACATCCGGAAGTGCGCCGAGGAGAACCACCGGTTCACGTGGACCCTCCACCACCACCGGGTCACCCACCGAGAAGAGTGGCGCACCGATCTCGGTGATCTTCAACACCTGGCCGTCGAGATCGACGTCGTAGTTGGTCAACTGACCCGAATAGCTCACTGCCTGCACGGTCGCACACCCACGCTCGGGATCGCCGGATCTCGGGGATCCCCCAGCGGAAGCCGACCCGCGCGCTGCTGACAATCCGAGCGACTCGGGACGCAGCATCACCGTCGCCGGTCCCGAAAACGGGGTTCGTGCGGCTTCGGTGACCCTCAGGGCCCCGAGCACCGTCTCGACCCGACCATCGGAGCGGGCCTCTCCCCGCAGGAAGATGGCCTCGCCGAGGAACTCCGCGGTCCATCGGTCCGGCGGTTCGCGGTACAGCGATGCCGGTGGCGCGTCGGCCACCACCGCACCGTCGCGCAGCACCGTCAACAGGTCGCCCATCAAGAACGCCTCTTCGCGGTCGTGGGTCACCAGCAGGGTCGTGATGCCGAGTGATCCGAGCAGCTCGCGGACCTCCTCACGCACCCGCGTCCGGAGGCCGGGGTCGAGGTTCGAGAACGGTTCGTCCAACAACAACACCTCCGGCCTCTGGGCCAACGCCCTGCCCAGGGCCACCCGCTGTTGTTGACCACCGCTGAGCTCGGCCGGCCGGCGCTGTCCGAGCCCCTCCAGTCCCACCATCGCCAGGGTCTCTGACAGTCGACCGCCATGGGCGCGGGCCTCGCGCGACATCGCGAACGAGATGTTCTCCCCCACGGTCATGTGGGGGAACAACGCCCAGTTCTGGAACACCATTGCGACCCGCCGCTCGGCAGGGTCCACCCAGGTCCGCGAAGCGGTGTCGGTGAGGACCCTTCCCCCTGCGCCGATCACCGAACCGGCACGCGGTCGCTCCAGTCCGGCCACGACACGCAACAGGGTGGTCTTGCCGCAGCCACTGGGTCCGAGCAGGGCCCTCACACGTCCGGCGGGAACGTCGAGTGACGCGTCCCGCAGCACCGGTTCGTCGTCGCCGTACGCGAACTCCAACCCGCTGACCGTCAGTCCAGCGGTCGCGGACCCACCCTCGGGTGGAACCTCAGTCACTGTCGCCGGGGGGTGGGCCCTCCGGCGCACTCCCGGTGTCGTCAGCGGCCTCTGGCCGCAGAGTGGGGAACAACACCACGTCCCTGATGGTGGCGCGGTCGGTCAACAGCATCACCAGTCGGTCGATTCCGATGCCGAGACCCACGGTGGGGGGCAAGCCGTATTCGAGAGCCCGCAGGTAGTCGTGGTCGACCGCCATCGCTTCGTCGTCACCCGCGTCACGCATGGCTGCCTGCGCCTCGAAACGGAGGCGCTGTTCGTCCGGGTCGGTCAGCTCGGAGAAGCCGTTGCAGAGCTCGCGGCCGACGACGATCCCCTCGAAACGCTCAACCAGTGCGGGATCATCACGGTGCGGGCGCGACAACGGCGAGACCTCGGCCGGGTAGTCGATCACGAACGTCGGATCCCAGAGCTTCGACTCGGTGGTCTTCTCGTAGAGCTCGAGCAGCAGTTTGCCCGCGCCCCAGGTCGACTCGGTCGGTACTGAGTGCGACGCGCACAGTTCGCGCAGGCGTGCAGGGTCGGTGTGCACCGAGACCTGCTCCCCCACCTGTTCGGAGGTGAGCTCCGCCATCGTCGCGCGGCGCCAGGGCGCGCTCAGGTCCACCTCACGACCGTCGTAGGTGACGGTGGAAGACCCGCACACCTCGATCGCCAGGGCCTCCACGAGGGACTCGGTGAGCTCCATGTGCACGCGGTAGTCGCCGTAGGCCTGGTAGCACTCGAGCATCGTGAACTCGGGATTGTGCCGGTTCGAGATGCCCTCGTTGCGGAACACGCGGGCCACTTCGAAGACCTTCTCGAATCCACCCACCACCAGTCGCTTCAGGTACAACTCGGGAGCGATCCGCAGATAGAGCTCCATGTCGAGTGCGTTGTGGTGGGTGGTGAACGGCGTCGCCAGGGCGCCGCCGGGAATCGGATGGAAGACGGGGGTCTCCACCTCGAGATATCCGCGGTCCTCGAGGAAACGGCGGGTGCTCGACAACACCCGCGATCGGGTCTTGAAGGTGGCCCGGGCCTCCTCGGTGACCCAGAGGTCCAGGTAGCGCTGCCGGTAGCGCAGATCCACGTCGGAGATCCCGTGGAACTTGTCCGGGAAGCTCCTGCGCGTATGGGCGAGCAGTGTCCACTCGTCGACGCGCACCGACAACTCCCCGCGCCGGGTCGTCATCACCTCTCCACGCACTCCGATCCAGTCCCCGAGATCGAGAGAACAGAAATCGTCGAACGACGGGGTGGTGCTCGACGGCGCGAACAGCTGGATCCGTCCACTGGAATCGGCGAGGGTCCCGAAGGCCAACTTGCCCTGGACCCGTCGCAACATGAGACGGCCGGCGATCGAAACCACCTCGCCGGTCTCGGTGCCGGGCTCGAGCCCTGCGTGGGTAGCGGCGAGCTCGCCGGCGGTGGTGTCCACCGCATAGCTGTAGGGCTGTGCGGCATCCGCCGCAGCGGAATCGGCGGGTCGGTCGGGCGGAGGATTCTCCGGAGGAACTGCGTCTCGGTCAGTCACGGTCCTGGTTCTTCTCCCAGATCAGTCGGAGGCCGTGGAGGGTCAACCAGGGCTCGGTGTACTCGATCGACTCGGCGACGGTGGAGATCAACGGGGCGAGACCGCCGGTGGAAACGATCGTGGCCTCGCCGAGGGTCGCCTCGATCCGACCGCACATGCCGTCGACCATCGCCGAGTAGCCGTACATCGCGCCGGACTGGATCGACTCCACGGTGGTCTTGCCGATCACGTTACGGGGTTCGATCAACTCCACCTGGCGCAACGCGGCCGCCCGGCCGAAGAGCGCGTCGAGGGAGATCTCTATTCCGGGGAAGATGGCGCCGCCCAGGTACTCCCCGGCCGCTGAGATCACGTCGAAGGTCGTCGCTGTACCGAAGTCGACCACGATGGTGGGTCCGCCGTAGAGGTCGTGTGCCCCCACGGCGTTGGCGATGCGGTCTGCGCCGACCTCCTTGGGGTTGTCGTAGAGCACCGGCATCCCGGTGCGGACGCCGGCACCGAGGACCACCGGATCGAAGTCGAGATAGCGCTCACAGACCCGCCGCAGCTCGAAGGTGACCGTCGGAACACCAGAGGAGATGGCCATGCCGGCCACATCCGCTGCGAGTTCGAGGCCCCTGGTGGCCAGCAGCTCGCGGAGCATGAGGGCCAGCTCGTCGCTGGTGCTGTCGGTTCTGGTGGCCAGCCGCCAGTGGTCCAGCAGGTCGTGACCGTTGTCCCCGGTGTCGTAAAGGCCCACCACCGTCTGGGTGTTGCCCACGTCTATGACGAGCAGCAAGTGCGTCTCCGTTGTTGATAGTGGACGTTGTACCGGCCGACTGGCGCAACCATAGGCTGCCCATCGCGTCGGGCCGTCACCACATTCTGCTGGGCCGGACGGATCAGGCCGGGTGGCTCAGAGGTCGAGACCGATGTCGAGCACCGGAGCGGAATTGGTGATGGCACCAACCGATATCTGGTCGACACCGGTACCCGAATAGGCGGCCACCGTATCGAGATCGATGCCGCCCGACACCTCGAGCAGAGGTGCCGCAGCGTTGCCGGATCCACGAGCCACCTCTACACAGCGAACCACCAGATCCGGTTCCATGTTGTCCAACAGCAGTGCATCAGCGTTGGCAGCGACGGCCTCGACCACCTGCTCGAGGGTGTCGCACTCCACGTGGACCGTCCGCCCCGGCCAACGGTCCCGAGCCAGGGTCACCGCCTCGGTGATCGAGATCCCGCCTAGGTGGTTGTCCTTGATCAGCAACCAGTCGGACAGGTTCCCGCGATGGTTGCGCCCACCACCGGCCCGTACCGCGGCCTTCTCGACGCTCCGCAACCCGGGGATGGTCTTGCGGGTGTCCCAGATGTGGGCGTCACCGCCGAGCGCAGCTTCCGCCACGTAGCGCGCCGTGAGAGTTGCCACACCCGAGAGGTGCCCCAGGAAGTTGAGCGCTGTGCGCTCCGCTGTGACCACGGAGCGCAGCGGGCCGGTGACCGTGCCGAGGGTCTCACCCGGGGACACCTCCGCACCCTCGGTGACCTCCCAACGGACTGCGACCTGTGGATCCACCTGCGCGTAGGCCTCCGCAGCACATCTCGTGCCGGCAAGCCTGCCGGAGCTCCTGGCGACGAAACGCGCGTTCACCGACTGCACGCCGAGCAGTGTTCCGGTGAGGTCCCCCAGGGGCAACAGGTCCTCGGCAACAGCTCGCTGCACCACCTCGCGCACGGCCACGGCCGGAGGGTGGAGCCATTCAGAGTCGATCGCGGTGTCTTCGTCGGTCGTCATCTCGGGTCTCCGGGATTCTCGTGCTGGTGTGGCTCGGTGGGGCTGCTGGGAGCGAACCTCTTCAGGTAGCGCTGATCGGTGTCGGGCCAGTCGCTGCGCCAATGTGTCCCGCGGGACTCCTCGCGCGCCAGTGCAGCACCCACCACCAGGCGCGCCAACAGCACCAGATTGGCCAGTTCCTGGCGGTGCACGACCGCGCTGCGGTCCGCCACCGACAGCTCGGATGACGAGAGCCGCGTGGGCTGCGGGTCGCGGCCCTGTTCGGAAGTTCCGAGGCTGCCGGCCACCGAGTCGAGTTCCGAGCGGACCACCGAGAGTGACTCGGCCGATCGTTCCACGCCGGCACCGAGGGTCATGGCATTCTGCAGTCGGGTGCGCAGCGAAGCCAGTGACGACCCGTCCGCCGGGACCGTTCCGGGGTTCCCGGCGCTCGCACCCGACGCGACCTCTAGTGCAGCCACCGGCACACCCTGACCGCCATCGGGGTCCAGCAGCGGCGCCATCGCTCCGCTCGGCCGGGCACCGATCCGACCACCGGAGATGGCCTCGACCGCCCGGGGGGCGAACACCATCCCTTCGAGCAGCGAATTGGATGCGAGCCGGTTGGCGCCGTGCACACCGGTGCAGGCCACCTCACCGCAGGCCCAGAGGCCCGGCAGCGTGGTCGCACCGTCGAGGTCGGTGAGCACCCCACCGCAGAGGTGGTGCGCAGCGGGGTTCACCGGCAGCAGATCGACACGGGGATCCAGGCCCACCGACCGCAGCACCTCGTCGATCGTGGGGAACCTGAGGGCGAAGTCCTCCAGCCGGGTGGCGTCGAGCCACACCCGGTCGGCGGATTCCTTGCGCATCTCGGCGACGATCGCCCGGGACACCACGTCCCTCGGCAACAGCTCGTCGACGAAGCGTTCGCCCGAACCATTGCGCAGCACCGCGCCATGGCCCCGAAGGGCCTCGGTCAACAACGGCCGCGGCGAGCGTTCGTGGCGCAGCGCGGTCGGATGGAACTGGACGAACTCCAGGTCCGCCACCACCGCGCCCGCCCTCGCTGCGGCCGCCACCCCGTCACCTGTGGCACCGGAGGGGTTGGTGGTGACCGAGAAGAGCTGACCGGCACCTCCAGCGGCCAGAAGCACGTGGTGCGCCTCGATCTCGCTGACGGTTCCGTCGGGGAGCCGACAGCGCGCCCCGCAGCAGCGGCCGTCGCGCACGATGAGATCCTCGAGGAAGGTCTGGGTGTGCAGCACGGTCGCGGTGGCCGTGACCGCGTCGACGAGCGCGCGTTCGATCTCCGCTCCGGTTGCGGCGCCTCCGGCATGGAGGACACGGGCGACCGAGTGCCCGCCCTCGCGGGCGAGTTCGAGATTGCCGTGCTGGTCGCGGTCGAACTCCGCACCGAGGGCTATCAGCTCCTCGACCCTTCGGGGGCCCTCGTCGACGAGCACCTTTGCTGCCACTGGATCACAGAGCCCCGCACCGGCCGCGAGCGTGTCGGCCAGGTGCAGATCGAGCGCCTCGGGATCGGCACCCAGCGCCGCGGCCACCCCACCCTGGGCCCAACGCGTGGTCGCCTCCTCGAGCACACCCTTGGTGACCACCCCGGTGCGCATCCCTGCCTCACCGGCAGCGGTGATGGCAGCGGTGAGCCCGGCGACTCCCGAACCCACCACCAGCAGGTCGAGAGGCCGTCGATCGGGGCCAGCGGCAGAGTCAGCCATGAGCGGGAGGTTCCGCCCCCAGGTTGTCGATCAGCCGGGCGCGTCCGAACTGCACGGCTCCGAAGAGGCGCACGGGTCCATCGCAGTTCGTGACCGGTAGCAGTGAGCGGGGGTCGGCCACCTCCACGTAGTCGAGCGTGCCGAGCGGAGCCGCCTCCACTACCGCCGCCATCTCACCTCGCACGTGATCCGCACTCCGTTGGCCCTCGCCGATGAGTTCTGCACCGTGCAGCAGCGCACGGCGGAGCACCGGGGCCACCTCGCGTTCCTCTGGCGTCAGGTAGGCGTTGCGGCTGGACATCGCCAACCCGTCGGCCTCGCGGACGGTCGGACATCCCACCACCTCGACCTCGAACGACAGGTCCTCGACCATGCGCCTGATGATCGCGAGCTGCTGGAAGTCCTTCTCACCGAAATAGGCACTACAGGGTCCGACCAGGTTGAACAGCTTGGCCACCACGGTGCACACCCCGGCGAAGTGGGTGGGCCGCGACGACCCCTCCATGCGGGCGGCGAGCTCGGCCACCGAGACCGAGGTGGCCACCTGGTCGGCGCCGTTGGGGTACATCTCCGCAGGCGGTGGAGCGAAGAGGATGGTCGAGCCCGCCCCGGCCGCCTTGGCCTCGTCGCCGGCGGGGTCACGCGGGTACTGGTCCAGGTCCTCGCCCGCTGCGAACTGCAGGGAGTTCACGAAGATCGTGGTCACGACCTCGTCGCACTCCTCGCCGGCCCTGCGGATCAGTTCCTGATGACCGGCGTGCAGATATCCCATCGTGGGCACGAGACCCACCGAGGCACCCTCGGCGCGACGACGGGCCAACAGCCCACGCAACGCCGCGACGGTCTGGGTGGTCTCCACCTAGATCGGAGCGGTGAAGGACTCCGGGCGCACCGAGTCCTCCTCGGCCCCGACAGTGAAATTGATCGACACGACGTCCTTCACCGACCAGCAGTTGGTGGGTGCGCCGGGAATCCGCAACCGTCCCCGGTCCAGATGACCGAGGACCAACCACTCGAGGGGAATCGAAGCGCTGAACAGCCCGTCGCGCGAACGCACAGTGGCATGGTCGGCTTCCGGGGCCGGCGCCACGAGCGCGAGGAACGACCCGATCGGACCGTTCCTCTGGACGATCTCCATCGGCCGTCGGACCGCGCCGGTCATCAGCAGGGTGGCCTCAGCCTCTGGTGCCATCCCACCAAGCTACCCACCACCGTCGGGTCGCTGTTCCCCGGCGATGGCCGACACCTCTGGTGGCACGGCGACGCCCGCCAGTGCCGCCACCGACATCACGCCGGCGAGGTACTCGGCGTGTTCGCCGGGATCCATGGATCCGAGATGGGAGATCACCGTCGGCCAGTCCTCCCGCGCCACGGGCCCGGTGAGCGCGGCTGCGGGACCCAGCGCCGCGACGTTGTCGACGGTGGCGCGCACCAGGTCCAGATAGGCCCGGAGCGGCACTCCGGCTGTGGCGGCGAGACGGCGCACCTCGTCGAGCAGGGCAACCAGATGGTTGGACGCCACCGCAGCAGCGGCGTGGTAGCTGGCGCGGTGAGCGTCGGGAACCTCCACCGGAGTGCCCTCGAGTGCATCCACCACCCGTCTGATGCGGGTGTCACCGGCAACCGCGAACCAGGCACCCGACAGCCGTTGGGCACCGGTGGTCGCGTCGGGCAGCGGGACCAACGGGTGCACCGAGGCGACGCTGTCGTGGGTGGCCAACACGTCCAGTCCGAGAGACCCGGCGCAGTGTGCGACCAGCCGGCCGGCTCTCGGCCGCAGCGACTCCGAGGTGGCGGCCACCGCGGAGTCCGGGACACAGAGCAACACGAGTTCGACATCGGACCCGTCGGGACCGGTGAGCGGATCCTCCGGGGATCCCAGTGAAGCGTGGTGGACCACCTCGGTGTGCCAGCCCCGCTCCGACAGCGCCCGGTGGAACGAACCTCCGGCTCGACCAGAGCCGACCACCACCGTTCGCAGGGTCGCGGTGGTCGATCTCACCACAGGGTGAACCGACTCATCTCGGGGTTCACAACTCCCCCAGGCGTTGCACGGTGCCCTCACCGAAGCGCACGTCGGACTCGCTCACCAGATCCGGTGCCAGGTCCCGCATCGGGGCGAGCACGAACCGGCGCTGGGTCCAACGCGGATGGGGAATGGTGAGCCGGTCGGTGTCCAGCTCGATCCCCTCCATCCAGATGATGTCGACATCGAGCGTGCGAGGACCCCACCGTTGTTCGCGTACCCGTTCGGCTGCGGACTCGATCCGGTGACAGAGCCCCAGAAGCCTGGTGGGTTCCAGGTCGGTGCGCAGCTCCACGGCCACGTTGAGGAACGCTTCCTGCGAGGGCCCACCGACCGGATCGGTCTCATACAGTGGCGAAACCGCGACCACACCCGGCAGCATCTCGACACCCTGGCGCAGATGTGTCCGCCGGTCCCCCATGTTGGATCCGAGCGACATGAACACCCGGCGGCCGCCGGCGTCATCTCCAACAGCGCGCTTCCCAGCGGTGCTGTCGTTCCTGTCGGCGGAGTGCAGTGTCATGTCGGACCCGCTCGGTCAGCGGGCGCGCCGGGTGATGCACACGCCGGTCGTAGCCACCTGGTGCGCGACCGGCGGTCGCAGCTTGTCGAGCGAGATCCGCACCGCGGAGATCCGTTGGTCGAACGCCAGAATCGCCGTGGCCAGGTCGGCCGCCAGCTTCTCCAACAACAACGGACGGCTCTCGGCGGCCACGTCGGCGACGAGGTCACACACCGCTGAGTAGTCGACGGTGTCGTCCAGCGAATCGCTCACACCGGCAGCTGTGAGGTCCACCTCGAGCGACAGATCCACCCCAAGCGGTTGGGCGCGCTCGCGTTCCTCGGGCAGCACGCCGACCACTGCGGTCAGCGTGAGCCCGGTCAGGCAGATCGTGTCGGGGTAGGAACGCGGGCCGTTGGGATCCATCGGATCAGCGCTCCGGAGTGACCTTCAGGGCTTCGCTGACCACACGGCGGCCGTCGGCTCCGAGCTGCCTCGAGGTGATGTTCTCGATCAGGCTGATGGCCTTGGGGGACTCCGGGACCATGCCGGTGAACACGAGGTACCCGGCGAGGAACCCGAGCAGGCGCTCGGAGATCTCGTCGCCGTGCAGCAATAGCTTGCGGTGCTCGCCCAGCATGACCGCGAGGTTGGTGTAGGACTCGGTCAGGTAGCGGCCGATCTCATCGGTTCCCGGGTAGGGCCAGTGCAGCCAACGCACACCCATCTCGTCGTAGTTGTGCAGATTGTGCGGTGCCGGCGAGATCGAGATCACGCGATCGAACGACTGCTCCCGAATCCAGATGATCTCTTCCTGGCGACGCACCTTGCGATGGTTCTCACCGAACCCACCCGGTCGCTCGCAGATCGCGAGCTGGTCCTTGATAACCCAATCGAAATGGCGCGGCGTGATGCCCTGGGCCCACTTTCCCTTGGCCATGTGCTTGCCTCCTCGGCCCTCAGCGCGGTATTCACGGTGCCCGGAGATGTCCGGAAGGGCCCTGACGGCCGCCACGGAACAACGTTTCCGTGGCAACAACCGTTGCACCGACGTCGTGCGCCCGGATGGCCCGGGCACCACCGATGATGGCCCAAAGGGCGCTCACAAGCGAACCCTCGATCCTGTCGTGCACGTCGGTGGTGGCCTCCGCGCCCTGTGGGAGCCCACCGGATCGGTCCGACAGAGCGGTCAACTCGCCCAGGAAACGCTTGCGGCTGGTCCCCACCAACACCGGAAACCCCTCGGCGGCCAGTGTGTCGATGTTCCTCAACAGAGCGAGGTTGTGTTCGGTGGTCTTGCCGAAGCCGATCCCGGGGTCCACCCAGATCTCCGGCACCCCCGCCCGTTCCGCCGTGGTCGCCCGCTCCACGAGGAACTCGCGCACCTCGCTCACCACGTCGTCGTAGGACGGTTCGCGCTGCATCGTGCGCGGATCACCCGACATGTGCATGGCCACCCAGCCGACCCCGGTCTCCGCCGCAACGGGCCACAGCGAAGCCGAGACGTCGTTGATCAGCGTCGCCCCGGCGGCCACGGCCGCTCGCGCCGTGGACTCGTTGCGCGTGTCGACCGAGATACGCACACCGGACAGCTCGGGGTGACCCGCCATCGCCTCGATCACGGGCAGCACCCTTGCAGTCTCCGAGACGGGGTCGACCGCAGCCGCACCCGGTCTGGTCGACTCACCACCCACGTCGATCACGGCGGCTCCCTCAGAAGCCATCGTCAGCGCCCGTCGCAGCGCCCGGTCCACCCCTTGGTGCAGACCCCCGTCGGAGAACGAATCAGGGGTGATGTTGAGGATGCCCATGACCGAGACGGCCTGTCGGCCCCCGGCACGATCCCCGCCGCGGTGATCCACTGTCACTCGTTGTGGGTACCGATGAACCTCATGGCCTCGGCCCGGGTACCTCGGTCGGTGCGGAACACTCCCCGCACCGCGCTGGTGACCGTCGATGCTCCGGGCTTGCGGATCCCCCTCATCGACATGCACATGTGTTCGGCCTCCACCACCACGAGCACTCCGCGCGGATTGAGACCCGTCTCGATGGCATCGGCCACCTGTGTGGTCAGGCGTTCCTGTACCTGGGGGCGACGGGCGTAGCCGTCGACCAGTCGGGCCAGCTTGGACAGCCCTGTGACCCGACCGTCCTCGTTGGGTATGTAGGCCACGTGGGACCGACCGTAGAAGGGCACCAGGTGGTGTTCGCACAACGAGTAGAGCGGGATGTCGCGCACCATGATCATCTCGTCGTGGCCGGCCTCGAAGGTGGTGCGGAGATGCCTCGCGGGCTCATCGTGGATCCCGGCACAGGTCTCGGCGTACATCCGCGCCACCCGCGCCGGCGTCTCGACCAGGCCTTCGCGTCCGGGATCCTCGCCGATGGCCGAGAGGATCTCGCGCACGGCGGCCTCGATTCGGCCCAGGTCGACCTGAGGGGCCAGATCAGGGGCGAGCGGCAACGGTTCGGGGACGTTCAGGTCACCCATGTCAGGTCGCATCCGGTTCGTACAGAGCGATGTAGCGCAGGTTGCGGTAGCGCTCCGCTATGTCGAGTCCGTACCCGATCACGAAGTCACCCGGAATCCGGAATCCCACGTAGCGCACGCCCAGCGATTCGATGTCGGCGGATTCCCTCGCCAGCAGGGCGCAGACCTCGAGGCTGGCGGGGTTGCGCGCTTCGAGGCTGCGGCGCAGGTACCGCAGGGTGAGCCCGGTGTCGACGATGTCCTCGACCAGGATCACATGGCGTCCGTGCAGGTCGACGTCGAGGTCCTTGACGAGCCTCACCACTCCAGAGGTCCTGGTGCTGGATCCGTAGGAGGAGACCGCTATGAAGTCGATCTCCACCGGCAGGTTCACCGCCCGGGCGAGGTCGGTGAGGAACACGTAGGCCCCGCGCAGCACGCAGATCAGCAGTGGAGCCTCGCCTTCGTAGTCGGCGCTGATGCGCTCGCCGATCTCGCGGATCCGTTCCGCTATCTCCTCCTCGCTGAGCAACACCTCCCCGATGCGGGGATCCTGATCGATCGCCGGCACGCGGGCAGGCGTGTCACCCGAGGCGGGACGGGCCGAGGTGGAACCGTCCGAGGCGGTACTCCCGGAAGCTTGGTGGTCGAAGGGTGAACTGTCGGACGCCGGACTATCGGTCACGGGCCGGAACGTTACAAGGCCCGAAGGACCCCGACGTCGCTCAGCCCTGCTGCGGAGGTTCCAGACGCAGGCTTCCCGCGGTGCGCGCGAGGGTCCAGCCTGCTGTCACCTGGCAGCTCCTGGTCGTGCCGTTCACAACTGCCATCATGCGTTCCAGGCCATCGCGGTCAGGCGGTGGCAACCCACCGGTCCGGCTGATCCACCAGCCGCGGATGACCTCCACAGCGAGCTCACGGGGCAACTCCCGCAGGGCCGCACAGTCGGTCGGATCGACACCGTCGGCCAGTTCGGCCAGCAGTTCCCGCTGTCGAGCGGCCAGCTGCGCGGTACGCACCAGCAGCGGGACCACGTCACGGCCCGATATGTCCGACAGCAGGGGAAGCACCTCGCGGCGTACGCGGTTGCGCGCGAACTCCGGCGAGTCGTTGGTGGGGTCCCGGAACACCCCCACCCCGAGGTGCTCGCAGAGTGACTCGGTCTCACTTCGGCGGAGATCGAGAATCGGGTGGGTGTCGGGCGACATCGCCGCCAGCCCGTGGGGCCCGGTTCCGCGCAGCAGCCTGAGAACGAGCGTCTCCGCCTGGTCGTCCGCTGTGTGGCCGGTGAGACATCCCCGTGGCAGAACGCCACGGCGGGCCTCGCGCCATCTCGCTTCGAGGTTGGGGCCCGCATCCACCTCGACGGCGTGTGCGCGGAACGCTGTCCCCCAGTGCGCGCACAACCCACGCACCCGCTCGGCCTCGGCTGTCCCTCCCGGGCGTGTGCCATGGTCCACGTGATGCGCGGTCACATCCGCTCCGGATGCCACGGCCAGCGCGAGCAGCGCAACCGAATCCGCACCGCCCGACACAGCCACGTCGAGCGCCCGCCCTGCAGGGAACCGACAACGTTGCAACAGGGCACCGACCAGCGGATCAGATGATTCGGGTGTTCTCGGCAGCGCCTCGGAGCCACCGGAACCGGGCGCGGCGGTCACCCTGCGAGCCGCTGCTCCGGGGCGACCCGGGCGAGCCACGTCGAAGGGGCGATGATCTCTGCCCTCGACGGGAGGTTCGCGGGGTCCTCGAAAGCGCGATTGAGCAGCTGGGGTCCACCGACATCCTCGACCGCTTCGATGAACTGCTCGCCCTGTTCGTACTGGTTGAGCTTGGCCTCCAGGCCGATCAAGCGGGTGAGGAGCCGCTGTGCGATCCCCATGTCACGCCGACGGGCCCGCAGCACCTTGGCGAAGCGTTCCGCCTGGGGCACGCGGTCCTGCGCGGCACGATCCATGGTCACGTCTCCGTGGCCCTCGAGGAGGCTCATCAGGCCACCGAGACTGTCCATCACCTCTCGTTGTTCCCGAGATGCGAACAGGGCTGACAGACCACCGTCGTCGAGTGGATTGGACCGGGTGCGCACTCCTTCGGCAATACGCCCCACAGCGGTGAACATGCGGGTGGGATCGACCTGGGCGTCACCCAGCAGACCCGCCACGAGGTCCAGGAAGTGCTGCCTCAACCACGGCACGCCGGTGAACTGGGTGCGATGGGTGACCTCGTGAAGCGCCACCCACATCCGGAACTGCTCCGGGGGGAACGAGTGCCTCTTCTCGAGCGCCAGGATGTTGGTGCCGACGTAGTAGACGACGTCCTGGTCCTCAGGGTCCTCGTCCTCGAGGACCAGTAGGTCGTACTGACCGAGCACCTTCGAGGACATCCAGCCCAGCAACGCTCCGAGCTCTGCTCCCGCCACCTTGCCCGACACGACGGCGACCGGACCGGACATCCGCTCGTCCATCTGGTCGAGCACCGGCCGCAGGAGCCGGCGATATGAGGCGATGTTGGCCCGCACCCAATCGGCGCGGTCCACCACCCGTGCCCTGGCGGGGCCCGCCAACGACGAGAAGCCGACCTCCGCTTCGACGAATCCCTGCGCCTCGTGGGTCAGCCTGGCGAAATCATCGGCCATGCCGACAGCGTGATACGACTCCGCGAAGTCATCGGAGCCGGCGAAGCGCGCGGCCACCTGTTCGGCGAGTGCCCAATCGACCGTGTCAGCCACGGCATTCACCGGGCAGGAGCAAGGCTCAGCCCTGCTCCTTGGGATAGCGCGCCCGCGTCACCTTGAAGAAGTACAGGCCCACGATCGAGAGCACGGCGAGGATCGCACCGGCGGCGATGGGTACGGCCAACCAGAAATGCCACACGGTTTCTTCAGCCAGCATCATGTCGTCAGTGTAGGACTGCAGGCAGCGTCGACGCACAACGCCCCCGGCTCTGCGGCGACGAGGACGGGCCCCACCGGGGGGCCCGACTCACTCAGGGTTGCTGGCGGCCTGGTCGAGCATCCCCACGAGGCGGCTCCGGAGGTCACCGGGCATCGATTCTGCGCACTTCGAGGCGACCACCTTGCGCAGCGCGGAATGGAAGTCGTAGGCGTCGAGGCACGGCCCGCACCGGTGGATGTGCGCCTCGATGGCGCCGATGGTCTCGGAATCGAGCTCGCCGGAGAGATATTCCTGGAGCTGCTCGGCGGCGTCGGCACAATCGGTTTCGGCACATCCACTGCCGGGTCCGTCTCCGGGCGGAGTGAGTCCGCCGGTGCTGTCACCGCTCATCCGCCAGCCCCCGATTCGATCATGGTCCAGTTCTCCGAATGTCTCAGTTCTCCGACGAGGCGTCGGTCACCGCCGCTGTGGGCTCTGCGAGACCACGAGCTACGGCGAACCCATGCAACGACTTCTCGAGCGCTTTTCTTCCCCGATGCAGTCTGCTCATCACGGTTCCGATCGGTGTGTCCATCATCTCGGCGATCTCCTTGTAGGAGAACCCCTCGACGTCAGCCAGTAGAACCGGGACCCGGAAGTTGTCCGGAAGCGCGTCGATGGCCTCCTTCACCTCCGCCTCGGTGAACATGTCCATCAACTCGTCCTCGGCGCTGCGACCGAGAGCAGCGGCCTCGAGGCCTCCGAGGCGACGGTAGAGGAACATGTCCTCGACCTCGTCCAGTTCTGTCTGTTCCGGGCGACGTTGTTTGGCGCGATAGGTGTTGATGTACGTGTTGGTCAGGATCCGGTACAACCAGGCGCGCAGGTTCGTGCCCTGGGTGAAGTTGGGGAATCCGCGGTAGGCGCGCAGGAACGTCTCCTGCAGCAGGTCCTCCGCATCAGCGGGGTTCCGGGTCATGCGCATGGCGGCCGCATAGAGCGCATCCATGAACGGCTCAACCTGTTCGGTGAACGTCGACTGGTCGGCCACCGTCACACGCTAGGACACGACGCACCCGCTACCCGAGTCCACACGCGGCTGCGAACACCGACCCATTGAACGTGACACCGAATTAGAGTGCCCACCGGGGATGCAATGAGGGGAACGTGGGGTGCACATGGGCGACCGGGGCCATGACACGCGTGACCGGTTCATCAGAGCCGGTTGGGAACTGATCGACGAGGTAGGGCTGCTCGACGCGCTCCGGGCTGTCACCGTGTCCGACATCGCGGCACGCGCCAGCCGCTCGGAACGATCGTTCTGGAACCACTTCGAGGACTGGGACGCCTTCGTCGAGGTCCTCGTGTCCAACATTCCACGCCGCGGACCGATGCACAGCGAAGACGGCTACAGCGCGGTCGATGTCGTCGACGAGACGCTGGTTGCCGCCACGCGCGAGGTACTCCCCGAACTGGTACGCGCCGCGGCGGAGGGCAACTGGAACGAGGTCACCCGACCTGCCGAGTTGACCGCGTTCCGTCGTCAGTTGCTGCTCGCCTCTCGCGCAACCGAGGAGAACTCCCTGAGAGAGGTGCTCGGGCGGGACTACTACGGGGTGTTCCTTCCCAACCTGCAGCGGATATACGAGCAGACCGCTGCCGCCGCGAGGGTCCGCCCGGTCGACCCGCTCGACTTCGAGCAGTTCACGAGAGCTCTCGCAGCAATGTCCGAGGGACTGTTGCTGCAGCACCTGGCGGATCCGGGTGGCATCTCTGTCGAATTCGTCAGCGACGCCCTCACCGCCGTGGCCCTGTCGCTGCTGCGCACAGAGGAGTCGGGTGAAGACCTCGAACACCTCGAAGCTGACATCGCCGTGCAGCCGGGCCCGCTCGACGGCGAGGGTGACCTCGTGCAGCTCGCCCGGCGTTGTCGGCCCGTCATCGAGTCCCGGGGGCGGCTGAGGAGATGGTCCGAGGCGGCCGAGGCGGCCGGGATGCGCGCGACACCGCTCCGGCAGAGGTTCCAGCGCCTCGAGGTGATCGGTGCGCTGTGTTTCGTCGATCACCTTCCGATCGCGGCCGCCCGGAGGACACCTCTGGACTGGCTGTGCCAACTGGTGCGTGATGCCCGAGCGGATCCCTGGTGTGCATCGTGCCTGCTGCGCGAACGCATCGGGGAGGCGCCGGACTCGAACACGATCCGCACGTTGGTGGCCCTCGGAGACGGGCTGGCAGAACTGACCGGTGAACGACCGGCCTCGGTGCACGAACGGGTCGTCAACGTGGCGCTCGCCGGAGCACTGTCGGACTCGACGTCCTCTCCGGTGGACTCGGCATACGCAGCGGCCTCGATACACCCACAACTGCGGGACAACGGCTTCGACCTACAGGAACAGAACTAGGCCGTTCAGGACCCTGCACCCAGGAACCGGGCGATGACTCTCGAACGGTTCGGATAGGTCTCACGGGTGAGATGGAGACCGTCGCCACCCATCCACTCGGGGTGCGCCGTCACCTCGGCATCCCAGTCGAAGTACCAGAGGTTCTCCCAACGGGTGGTCGCGCCGAGGATCGCCAGGTTCAGTTCGAGCTTGCGATCGATACGGCCACCGATGCCGACCCACACGACCCTCGTTCCGTTCGCGATCCGCATCACGCCATCGACCATCGGTCCCATGTGTTGGGGCCACCGGTAGTCGTTCGTCCCGAGTCCCACCAGGAGGATGTCGATCCCGCTCAGGTCGCGTTCGAGCAGCGCTGCGATCCCTTCGAGTGACTTGCGGTTCTTCGCTGCGTCGAAGAACACGAGATCACAGCCGACCGAGGCCAACTCGTTCGCCAGGCTCGGCTGGGTACCCAACATCAGGCTGTCGCCGATGACCCCGACCCGGCACTCGATGCCCCGGCTCGGTGCGAAGTCAGGGTTGCACGCGGTGAGCGAGGCGAGCGACCCGACGACCACGATCGCCAGCACCAGAACCGACCGGCTGCGAAGGGCCGCCGGCGTCCGCCCGTCCATCAACCGGCTGCGGCCGGAACCTCTGGCTCGGGCTCGTCGGTCAGATCCACGCACACGGCCCCGGCAGTGCCGACCGTGCTACCGGAGCAGTCCCTCAACAGTTCCTCGGCGCGTTCCAGAGATGCACGAAACGCGGTCAGCCGGGGACCGCAGAATTCGTCACGTTCGGGTCCGATCCAGGGAAGCGATGGAACCGTCGTGGTGTAGCGGTCCTTCACCGAGGAGACCAGCAGGCGGTACCTGGCAAGATCCGCTGTGACGTCGCCCGACGCCGCCCCGGCCCACGAGCTGGGCGGGGTCCCGATCGATACCAGTTCTGGATAGTGCTCCTGGCCGGCCGCGTTCCATCGACCCTCCGAGACGACCGGAGCCGTGGCCGCCTCGAGCGCGCCGGCGCATGCGTCCAACTCCTGCACCGCCAGCCTGATGGACTCGAGACACCCGCGAAGCGCCTCGGAGTCCAGGTTGTCCGCGTTCAGGGTCTCGGAGTTCATGGCCGCGGGATTCAGGGTCTCCGCGTCCAGCTCCGTTGATTCTGGGCCATCTGAGTGCTCGTCGCCAGTGCCGCGGGGGTCCGCGAGGTCCGCCAGGGCCCTCGCCACCCCTGCCAAGCGCCTCGAAGCGGCCTCGACGGTGTGCAGACCCCTGAACAGTGCAGTCGGATCCGACTGCCTACAGAACAATCTCGACTTCAATTCTCCCCCAATGGAAAACATCGCCGCCCGAGTCCCAATCTTGTGCCATGCGTCTCCGGATGACAAGACAGGAAATGTACCGACAGGATTGGGTCGATCGGCCCTGACGGTGCCCCTGCAGGACCACGGCACCACCGGAGCGCCGTCGGGTTCGCCCCTCGAGCGCAGGGCGTCGGCTCGCTATGCGGTCGGGAAGCGTGCGCTCAGGGTCGAACGGAGTTCCGCGTACCGCAACAGGAAGGTCCGCTCGTCGAGTCGTTTCCGACGCATCCATGCGGTGACCTCGTCGTTGCACTTGCTGGCGTTGCAGGGCCCACAGGCGGGCACGATGTTCTCCAGCGTGTACCGGCCACCACGGGACAGCGCCAGCACACAGTCCCGCTGCAACGGGCGGTCGTCGACTCCGCAGTAGGCACACCCGCCCCACGCCTCCCGCAGTGCAGACCACTGTTCGTCGGTGAGGTCGTGTTCGACCCGGTCCATACGCCGCTTGCGCTTGCGCGCCGCCCGGGCCCTGCGTGTTCGGCTGACAGCCACGGGCCAAGGTTATTCACCTCGGCGAAGCACCCCGGCGAAGCAGTTGCCAACCGCCGGTGCACCACAGCGCCCAGATCACCAGAAGTGGCTGGAACAGCAGGCGCACGAACCGTTTCGCATCACTGTCCAGCCCGAACCCGTCGGTGTGTTCCAGGAACTGGGCGATGTTGCCGGGAAAGATGACGATGAAGAACCCCGCCGCAGCGAGTCCGACCGCCGCACGACGGCGGCGGCCGACGAGTATCAACGCGGCGCCCAACAGGAGTTCCACCACACCTGAGACCACGACCACGACGTCGTCGTCCAGCGGGAACCAGTTCGGCACCTGGGCCTGGAACTCCTCGCGCTGCACCGTCAGGTGACCCGTACCGGCCAGGATCAGCGATGCTCCCAACACCCAACGGGCGAGCACCCGCACCCTGTCGTTCGAGGTCGGCATGTCACTGGTTTCGGGCAGGTCGTTCGTGTTGGACACGCGCGTCTCCTCGTCAGATCCTGAAGAACGAGTCTGGCCGACAATCGCCACGAGCGGGGTTGGTTCAGCCGGAACCGAGGGAAGTCAGCCGATTGTCCAGCGGTTCTGTGATGTCGGCAGGAGTACGGCTCGCATTCAGGCCGACCGCTCAGGGCGACGTGGTCGACAACCCTGCTTCGACCAGGACCGACTCGGGGTCGGTTCCCGCGCCGCGCTCCATGGCGGAGCGCAGCTCATCTGCATCGAGCTCTGTCTGCAGCGACCGGCGCAGCGTGCGGAACAGCACGTAGTGCGCCGCGTTGTTGAGTGGGAGCCCCGTGATCGTGCCGAGCAGTTCCGCTGCGTCATGCGGACGGTCCTCCCTACGCGCTATCAACGCGAGCGCCAGCACGGCGTCGGACGCGGACTCGAGACCTTCACGGTCAGCCCGGAGTCGTGCCCGGTGGAGGCGATCGTGGACGTCCTCGCCCTCCATGGCAGATGACAGCGACATGCTCCACATGGTCAGCCAGGTCTCCATGAGACCGATGGTCGACAGGTACAGGCGCTGCTGATCGGTCCAGAACCGAAGGCGTCCGAGATCCTCGCTCACCAGCCCGACCATCCAGCCGACCCAGTTCGTGATGAAGACCTCGTAACCGTCGCCGGCCAGCTCATCGAATCGGTCGGTCATCTCGACCCCTCGGTCGATCTCTCCGCCCGCCAGCGCTGCCATCACCGCGAACGCGTCGACGAGCTTCGTCAGCCGAGCATCGCCGAACGACGCGGCCGCCGTCTGCGCTTCACCGAGACGCCCGACTGCCTCCTCGGGTGCAGCCACGATGTAGGGCAGGGCTTCGAAGTGCAACGCGATGGCGAGCGCACCGTCATCGCCCGCATCCCTGGCCCGGGCGACTGCGGACTCGGCCGCCTGTTGCATTGCGCCATGATCAGCGGTGCCCTGGCCCAGGTCGGCACGCTCGAGGGCCATCCAGACGCGGTCGATCGGGTCCAGCCCTTCCTCGAAGTCCTCCAGCTGGGCGATCCAGCGCCGACCGTCGATGCAGTTCAGCGTGTTCCGCCACAGGAACCCACCCCCGATGAGCACCTCGAGTGCGTCATGGGGGATCCGTTGGGCGATCGACCGCTCGAACGCGAACCGAGCGTTCTCGAGATCCGCCCGGAACGACACCGCGTGTGCTCCCGAGAGCCACCTGTCGACCCGCGACGTGCTGGCGGTGTGCTCCACCACGAACGCCCGCAGCCGGTCACGGGCATCCTCCAGTTCTCCCGCCTCGTCGGCCCTGCGGAGTGCAAACGCCCGGATCGTCTCGAGCAGCCTGAATCGGCCCGAGTCGGCGTGGCGCACGAGGAGGCTCTTGGTGACCAGATCCATGAGGGGCGCCAGCACAGAAGCCGAACCCTCGGTGCCTGCCACGGCGTCAGCCGCAGCCAGGTCGAAGCTCGCCGGAAACGCGCCGAGCTGTCGCAGCAGGTGTTGCGCCTCCCCGTCGAGCAGGTCGTAGCTCCACGCAATCGTGCGATCGAGGGTCACATGGCGCTCGCGACCGCGCGACCGGCCGGTGCTCGCGAGGTCCAGGCTCTGGTCTATCCGTTCCAGCAGGTCGTCGAGCCCGAGTGCGCGCAGTTGGGCCGCGGCGAGTTCGACTGCCAACGGAAGGCCATCGAGGTGACCGCAGATATCGACCACCCTCGGGTCGTCGACGCTTATCTCGAGTTGCGGAGCGAGCGAACGTGCCCGGGTCACGAACAGCTCGGGAGCATCGGCGTCCAGCGACGACAGCGGCAGAACCGTCTCACCATCGACGCCGAGCGGTTCTCGCGAGGTCACGAGCACGTGGGCCTCCGAGCCCCTGTCGAGCACCAGGTCCACGAAGTCACCGCACTCATCGAGCAGGTGCTCGCAGTTGTCGAGCACGAGCAGCACCGATCGGCCCGCCAGGTGCTCGGCCAGGCCTTCCTGGTCCACCGCTGCAACACCCTGGATCCCGGCGGCCTCCGCAACCGCTTGGGTGAGACCCGCGGCGTCACCCACCGCCGCCAACTCGACAAAGGCGACTCCCGCCGAGAACGACGCCAGTTCCGCGTTCGCCGCAGCGAGTGCCAACGTCGTCTTGCCCGCACCGCCGGGGCCGGTGATCGACACGAGCCGACCCTGTGCGGTCAGATCCGCGACCCTCTCGAGCTCTGCATCTCGGCCGATCAGTTCGGTCCTCAGCAGCGGTGGCGCAGCCGCGACCGCACCGGCCAACGGCGGGAAGGCTGCGCTGCCGAGCTGCCAGAGCCTCATGGGGGGCATCGCCGGATCGACGAGACAGATCCCCAGGTCGACGAGGTCATCGCGATCGGCCAGGAGCTCAGAGGTGACATCGGACAGCAGCGTCTGGCCGCCGTTGGCCGCTGCGGCGACCCGGGCGGCCCGATTGACGGCCGCTCCCAGGTAGTCGCCGTTTCGTTCCAACGCCTCACCCGTGTGGAGTCCGAGGCGTACCCGGATCGACACCGGAGTGGGCCACCGTTCTGCGTCCAGTGTCCGGCGGATCTGTTCGGCCGCCCCGACCGCATCGGCCGCTCGACCGAACGCAGCCGCCACCCCGTCTCCCCCTGTGGCGAAGACGGTGCCCCGGTGGGTCTCGATGGCGCTCCGAAGCAGTTCGTCGTGGCGTGGGATGGCCAGTGCCATCTGCTCCGGATGCTGCTCCCACATCGCGGATGACCTCTCGATGTCGGAGAACAGGAAGGTGACGGTTCCGGTCGGGGAGTCGGTCACCTCGCCCGGGTGGTCAGTCGACGGGCGGGCCTCTTCCTCACCGGTGCGTTCGGTCACCTCGGCGATGAACTGGTAGCCCCGGCCGTGCACGGTGCGGATCACACGCTGGGCACGGCCGCTGTCGCCCAGCGCCTGGCGGGCACTCTTGACCCGCGATGTGAGCGCCGACTCGCTGACGAAGGTGTCACCCCAGACCTCCTCCAGCAGCTCGCGCTTGGTCACGACCCGGTCGCGGTGCTCGATGAGCATGACGAGGAGGTCGAACACCTGGGGCTCCAGATGGACCGGTGAGTCGCCGTCACGCAGCTCGATCCGGTCGGTGTCCAGCGTGAACCCCATGAATGAATGGATCACGCTCACATGTTGCCATGTCGGGATATCCCGCCGATCGGGTCGGCCGGTGCACTGCGGGTCGGACCGGGCGAGCCTGTGTCACCACGGCTGTGCATCCGTGTGACGGCCTCCGGGTTGGGCCTCAGCACGGCTCCACCACACCGGGCCGGGTTTTCCTGGACATCAGGACCGACGAGGAGTAGGCCACTCACAGGCGCACAGTGCTCACAGGTGCACAGTGCACTCGGGATGCGAGAGGGACGATGGACGTCGAGGATCCGGTTCGCCGCCACTACAGGCGCGACGACCTCGAAAGAGTCGTCCTCGCTGCCCTCGGGAGCAGCGGCGCTGACCTGTCGGACCTCCGTGTCGAGGACCTGCGTGGGTTGGATCAGCTTCACGCCGGTTCGGTCGAAGCCACCGAGCATCTGCTCGACCTCCTGGACCTGAGCACCAGTTCGAGGTTGCTCGATGTCGGAAGTGGGGTGGGCGGGCCCGCCCGACTCGCCGCAGAGCGTCACGGTTGTCGGGTCAGTGGTGTGGACCTCAGCCCGGACTTCGTGGAGCTCGCCCGTTCACTCACCGCAAGATTCTCCCTCGCAGGGCAGGCCACCTTCGTCCTCGGTTCCGCGACGACACTGCCCTGGAGCGACCGTTCGTTCGACCGGGTGATGCTGAACCACGTTGGGATGAACATTCCCGACAAGGCCGCTGTCTTTGCAGAAGTTCACCGGGTGCTCGAGCCCGGAGGCGTGTTCGGCATCTACGAACAGATGCTCATCGGCGAGGGTGCCCTGACCTTCCCCTTGCCATGGGCCGACGAGGAATCCGGCTCCTTCGTGGAATCGCCGCAGCGCTACGCAGAGCTTCTGGGCGCGGCCGGATTCGCTGTGGAGTCCGAGGAGAACCGCGCTGCTGCCGTTGCGGCGATCGCGGCCGCGAGCTCCGGCCCGACGGGTGGGCTGACCCCCGCGGACCTGTTCGGCGAAGGTTTCACAGAACGCCTGGACAACAACATCGCCGCGACGATGACCGGCGCTCTCGCACCCGTGGTGATGGTGGCACGGGCCATCTGACGGTACGAGACATCTGACAAGGCACCGCGCCGCCACGGCCGCTGCCGCCCAGGATCACGCGGCTGTTGCCGGGTCGACATCCGCCGTCGAGCCACCTGAGCTCAGTTTTATTTCCAGCAGCGAGCCGGCGGGATGCGATGTGCCATCACTCGAAGACCTGGTCATAGCCGACGCGCGCAAGCCACTCCTCGGGATTCTGGATGAAGTGCGTCGTGCGGCCACAACCGCCGCAGATGTCGAGGGTCACGCGCAGGAACCGGTCGCGGCTGCTTGCCTGAACCATCCTGCCGGTGCCGAACTTGACCTCGAACACGGTGTCGGACTTCCGGTAGATCCTCGTGGCTCCACAGGTGGGACAGGACATGGGTTCGCTCCTTGCCGACAGCGGAGTGCCCGTCGCAGGACTCTCGCGGTGGGATCGCGCGGTCATCATCAACCCGACGTCAACACCTGTCAACGGCTGCAGCTGGGGCCCCGGAGCTCTACCCTCAGCCCGCAGTGACTGCCGCTGTTCCGCAGGCCAGCAACCCGCCGGCAAAGAACAACGCTGGCAATGGCCGTGGAGTGGCGACACCGACCAGGTCCGCTTCGTCAGGGACCTGTTGCTCCGCGCCGAGTCACAGTTGTGCTTCGACCTCTCAGCGGCCTACGTCGTGGGTACAGGTGGCGGCGAGATACTCGCTGCCAGCGCCGTGCGTGATCTTGGTGACCGCGTGCGGCAGTGGAAATCACCCAGAACTGCGGCTCGGGGCGAGTACAGAAGGTGTGGATGGTCCACATCATCCGTCCCGCGAACGCAGATAGTTGCGTGTGGATCTCCTCCGCAGCATCGTGTTCCCCGAGGTGTCCCGCAACGACTCCGGCCCAGCCCAGATTGACCTCGTGCATCGTCGTGAACTGAAGCGGCGCGAATTCGTCGACCAAGATCATGTCGAACCGGGTTCGTGCCTCGTCCAGCCTTCCCAGATCGACCAACGCGTACGCATCCAGAGCGATGTCGGTTCGGTGTCCCGGTAGGTGGCGACCACGGTCAGTCCGTCGATCGGCCGGCGGACCAGCAGGTCACCGAGGACGGCCTCGGTCGACGAGTCCACCCAGTGGAGGTCGTCGATGACGAGCACCACCCCGCCGCCTTCGACCAACACTCCTAGGAAATCCCTGATGGCCGCGAGTGTGCGGAACTGCTCTGCCTCCACGTCATCGCTGCGCTGAGACGCGCCGCTCTGTTTGCTGGCACTAGGACCGTTGGATCGGAGTCAGCCTGGGCTCAATCAGTCGTGGACTCCAGAACGATCGGACGCGATCTTGTCTAGCCCCCGGGTCAGCGCATCTGAGTTTCGCAGAGCTTCTTGAAGTTGACGTGTTGCTTGGCGATGTCCCGCTTGATGATCGGCAGAAGCAGCGGGAGGAGAACCTTCATGAGTCCCTTCGGCCGGGCGTCGAATCTTCCGGCAGCGGTTGTCGTACCGTCCGACTCGGTGAATCCGTACTCGATGGCGACATCCATCTGCTTGCCGGTCAAGGCGAATCCGACACGATCAGGCCGATCGAAAACGGTGATCACAACCTCGTGTTCGCCGCGCTTGTCCTCAACAACGAACTTCGAGCCCTGGCCAATCGGCTCATCGGTCAACAACTCGGCTCGTGAGACGCCTTCGTTCCAATCCACTTCGTGCCGGGGGTCTGCCAACAGGTCGAAGACCGTTGCGGGCGTGCTCTCGATGTGCATCACATCGCTGAAGCTCGGCATGGCGAAAAACCTACCCGGCGATGAGCCACACGTCGCTCGGAAACGCTGTACCGCGAACCTCTCGGACACGTCGGACCAGTCGTCCGCCGAGACCCGAGGTATCGGATTCCCTTTCGGGTCCCGGTACTGGCTTGGTTGGAGCCCGAGAGGAGAATCGAACTCCTGACCTGCTCATTACGAGTGAGCTGCTCTGCCATCTGAGCTACCCGGGCGGGTATTCGGGAAGTGCGAGCATACCGCCGCGGCGTTCGAGCGAACTACTGGGAACACCAATCAGCAACGCCACGTGTGCACAGATACGAACCGACCCCGCAGGATTCCTGCGGGGTCGGTGTGGAGCGGGGGCCTTTTGGCCCGGAGGTCCGGCCGGGGCGAGACCGAACCCCCTGCCCGCAATCCACATGTGCGGATTGGCTGTGCGGGTTCTCTCCAAGGGAGAGACTTGTCCGCAGCGCGCCGCCGGTCAACGCCAGAGCGCTGGTGTGCCCCGAAGGGCTCTCTCGCTCCACCCCGGAGTTGCAGTATCCACTGCAGATCGAGTGCTCAGGATGTGCCGAAACCCGTCTGAGCGCCAAGACAGGTCACAACGGCAACCGCAGGAGCAACGCCCTCAGAGCCAGAGCCTCGTTGGGATTGAACGTCATCGCCTCCATGCACTTCTGCACTTCGGCTGCCGCGCTCACGAACCGGCGGGCAGCCTCGTCGCCACCGCTCGAGGCGGCTTCGCGGTAGCTGGTCACGATCGCTGCCAGACCCGAGGAGAGTTCTGCCGTGCGGATCCGTTTCACCTCACGGCGGTGTCGATCCTCCATCGCCTTGCGCTGGCCCTTCAGCGGCGAGCCCGTGCGTTCCACCTGCTCCTCGAACTGCACGACCTCGCCCTCGTGCTTGGCGGTCACCGGATCGAGCACGCTCTCGATGGAACCGAGAAGCTCGTCCGCCACGATGCAGGCGCTGGACCCGGACCCATCGAGTCGACCGGGTGCGTCACGCCAGAGAGCCCTGCGCGCGACGAGTTCGGGGTCGGTGGCGAGCAGGTTGGCGCGTCTGAGGCTCCCCCCGCTGGCGGCTGCGGCCTCAGCTGCCACGTTCGGGGCGATGCCCGAGGCGACCAGACGTGACTCGATCACCGCGACCGGAACCGGTGACAACTCGAAGGTCACACATCGAGAAGCGATGGTCACCAACGGATCGGTGATCTCCTCGGCCAGAACGACGAACACCGTCGCAGGTTCGGGTTCCTCGATCGCCTTGAGGAGGATGGGCGCCGCGTCCGCGACCAGGTGGAACTCGTCGAGCACGAACACCTGACGGGAACCCTCCAGGGGTGCCCTCGACGCCTCCTTGACGAGGTCGCGCGCCGCCTCGGCGGAGATCGAAGGGCCGACCCGCTCGATCAGGTGCATGCTCGGGTGGTTGCCCGCTGCAGCCAAGCGGGCGGAGCGTTCCGCCTCGGCTCCGACCAGCCCGACGCCCAACAGCTCCGCTGCAAAGGCTGCCGCCGCAGCCCGCTTGCCCGAACCCTCGGGGCCCACCAGCAGGTAGGCCTGAACAGGATCCTCAGCTGCGCTCCGAAGGGCCTGCACGAGTCCGTCCTGGCCGGCCACCTCGTCCCAGAGTCGGTCGAGGATCTCCCTGCTCGCACCATTCGGCGACCCGCTCATCGTCGCTCCAGATGCTCGAGCACGGCCGCCTCGACCCGCTGGGCAACCTCCTGGATCGACCCCTTGCCGTCGACGGTCACCCACGATGGCTCGGTCTCGGCCAGCGAGTCGAATCCCGACCGAACCCGCTCGTGGAATCCTTCTCCCGAGGCCTCGATCCGATCGCGCGGTGAGCCGGTGCGGTCCCTCGACTCCTCGTGATCCACGCGCAGATAGATGACGACGTCGGGGAGCAGACCGTCACACGCCCACAGGGAGATCCTCTCGACCGTTTCGGGATCGAGACCCCGGCCGTGGCCCTGATAGGCGATGGAGGAACCGATGTAGCGGTCACAGATCACCGATCGGCCGGAGTCCAGCGTCGGCCGGATCACCAGCTCCACATGCTGTGCCCTGTCGGCGGCCATCAACAGCGCCTCGGCCCGGTCTGTGACCTCGCCGGCTGACCCGCCGAGGGTCAGGTCGCGCAGCACCTCCCCCAGACGTGTTCCCCCCGGCTGCCGGGTGAGCAGTGCACCGGTTCGTCGGGCCAACAGCGTGGCCTGGGTGGACTTGCCCGAGCCATCGGAACCCTCGAACGCGATGAACCACGACTCGCCCCGGCCGCGCCGTGGCAGCTCGAATCCGGGCAGCCCCGCCTCCGGTTGCGGCGTATCGGGGATCTGGGTGGACCCGGTCTCGCCCGGGTGCGACTCAGCCGGCGTACCGGGGTCATCCATGGCGGTCGTCATCAGTCGGATCACTCGAATCGTCGGGGATTGGTGGAGCACCAGTCTGGCCGCCTGGCGAACCCTCGGATGCACCGTCCGATTCGGTGCCGGGGTCGGTCGCAGTGTCACCACCCAGATGGAGCTCGCCGGTCCGCACGTCCTTCCAGCCCTCTCGCAGGGAGGATCGAATTCCGAGGTTCATGGACCTCGCAGCGAGCACCCCCGCACCAAAGATGATCAGCGACGCCAGCCACAGGGTGATGCGGACCCCCGGAATGGCCAGATCGAACCCGAAGAGGCTCCAGGTCGGTACCTGTGGCTCGGGGTCACCGGTGGCGGCTCTGGCGAAGCCGTTGAAGATGGTCGCCAGCACAGGCCCCAGCAACAGCGCGAGCATCACGCAGAGTCGAACCAGGGTGAGCAGCGTGGTGAA
The DNA here is from genome assembly GCA_023957995.1 of Microthrixaceae bacterium. Classification (GTDB taxonomy): domain Bacteria; phylum Actinomycetota; class Acidimicrobiia; order Acidimicrobiales; family Microtrichaceae; genus JAMLGJ01. The sequence goes on from JAMLGK010000006.1 coordinate 33,133, forward strand.
GATCCGACCCCGCAGCTCGGCCTCGGTGTGCGACTGCAGCAACGTGAACCCGAGTACGTAGCTCGCACCCGCGAACAGGCCCAGTCCCGCCACCCCGAGCGCGGCCAGCCAGAACCCCGACATGGACACACCGACGAACAAGGAGATCCCGGCGGCCATCACACAGAACGGGAAGACGGTCTCCTTGGGCAGGCGGTTCTGGATCGCCGATACCAGGACAACCCCGCAGGCCACACCTACTCCCATGGCAGTGATGAACAACGGGAACTTGTCGAGATCTCCGATCACGAACTCCGCGAACGTCGGCCCCAACGGAATGAGCATCGCTCCGCCGACCAGCCCGGTTGCCAGACCGATGTTGACCGACCTGACGACGGGACTCGCGAAGATGAAGTCCAGCCCCTCACGGATGTCTGCCCAGACGTTGGACAGATGGGACTTCTCCGCTTCGATCGAGGCCTCGGCCACCTCAGAGGGTTCGCTGACGCGCGGAGATCGACGGGCATTCGACGGAAGCCCTCTGAACACCAACCGCGACAGGATCATCGCTGATGCCACGAAGCTGAGTGAATCGAAGTAGAACGCCAGCGTCTGGGTATCGCCGAGCGCCCGATTCAGGCCCAGGAATCCGAGGAAGCTCACCTCCGCCAGCCGGTCGTTGAGTGACTTGAGGGCGAACTGGATGGGCCCGGCTATCGGCAACGTGGCATAGGCCGCCACGAGTCCGAGGGAGTTGGCCTGGGCGAGTTTCTCCTCGGGCACCAGTGCCGGAACGGTCGCCTCCTTGGCCGGTGACCACATCATCGTGAACACCTCGAGCACGAAGCTCGCGAGGATCAGGCCGGGTACCGTCCTCACCAGTGGCAACAGGAGGTAGACGCCGGCCCGCACGAGGTCGGCTGTGACCATGAGACGCTTGCGATCGAACCGGTCGACGATCACCCCGATGAAGGGGGCGAGGAAGAACCCCGGTGCAACCCGCGCCAAGGTCACCAGAGCGATGGCACCCTCCGGTTGCGAGGAGATGGATGCAGCGAGCGACGTTATGGCGAAGAAGCCGACCCAGTCGCCCAGGGCCGAGACCACCTGCACGTTGAACAGCGCGAAGAACCGACGGGTGGCGAACACCCGACCGATGAATCCGGGCGCGAGCGCTTTCGGATCGGTTGGAGAGTCGGACTCCGTTGCCGGGTCCTGCCCGTCACCGGGATTGGGACCTTTGTCGTTCACGAGTACTCAGGACACCACACACGACGCCCGGTCGTAGCTGTCCTGAGCGGCTCAGCCGCTCTTCTTGGCGGGAGCCTTCTTCTTGGCGGGCGCCTTCTTCTTGGCGGGCGCCTTCTTCTTCGCGGGCGCCTTCTTCTTCGCGGGCGCCTTCTTCTTGGCGGGCGCCTTCTTCTTCGCGGGCGCCTTCTTCTTCGCGGGCGCCTTCTTCTTCGCCGGAGCCTTCTTCTTCGCAGCACCCGCCGCCTTGCGGGCCTGAGATCCAGCCTTCTCCGCTGTGGCCTTGAAGTTGTCGACCGCGGCCTGCAACTGGGCCTCGGCCTTCTTGCGCTGCTCGTCGGCGAGCTTCGCGATCCGGTCGGTCTCCTCGGCAACCCAGTTCTGGAAGTCCTCGATCAACTGCTGCACGTTCCCGAGCAGATCACCGAGCTGGTCCTCTGCGTTGCGCGAGCCATCTCGGGCTTGATCCGCGAGCTTGTCGAGCTCAGCGCGTGCCCTGTCCAGGAACTGGGGTGTTTCGGCCATCGTGTCTCCTTGGGAAGTGGTACTCCATATACGTTCGCACACAACGGTGATGGGCGATACCCATTCGAGTCACGGGCCCGACCGGGTTCGCGACCCGTTCGAGTTCGCGCTACCCGACCTCGTCCCCCGGGGCCTCCGCCGCGGGCGTCTCGTTCGCGGACGCCTTCTTCTCGGCCGGTGACTTCTTCTTCGCTGGCGCCTTCTTCTTCGCCGGCGCCTTCTTCTTGGCCGGTGACTTCTTCTTGGCCTTCTTCGCGGGAGCCTTCTTCTTCGCCTTCTTCTTGGCAGGCCCCTTGGCACGACGATCAGCGAGCAGCTCCTGTGCACGCTCCATCGTGATCTCCTCCACGCTGTCGCCCTTGCGCAGACTCGCGTTGATCTCGCCGTCGGTCACGTACGGTCCGAACCTGCCGTCCTTGACCACGATCGGACGTTCGGAGTCGGGATCAGGGCCCAGTTCTCGCAGAGGCGCCGCCGCGGACTGCCCACGTCGTCGCTTGGGTTCGGCCAGGATCTTGACGCACTCCTCGAGAGTGATCGTGAGGATCTGCTCCTCGGACTCGATCGAGCGGGAGTCCGATCCCTTCTTGATGTAGGGACCGTAACGACCGTTGAGGGCGTTGATCATCTCTCCGTCGTCGGGGTGCGGACCGACCTCGCGGGGCAGCGCCAGCAGCGGCAACACATCGTCGAGGGTGACCGTCGCCGGGTCCATCGATTTGAACAGCGACGCGGTGCGAGGTTTGAAGCCGGTCTCGTCGTCGTGTTCACCCTCCTGCACATACGGTCCGAACCGTCCCGCGCGCAGATGTACCTCGAGGCCCGAATCGGGGTGGACTCCGAGCACGCGATCGCCCGAAGGGGCCTCGAGCAGCTCCACCGCCCGGTCGATGGTGAGTTCATCCGGGGGAAGGTCCTCGGGTATCGACACGGTCTGACGGTCATCTCCCTCGCCGCGCTCGAGATAGGGGCCGAACTTGCCCACTCGTGCAACGACGGGAACCCCATCGGAATCGACACCCAGCGGAATCGAGTTGATGGCCCGGGCGTCGATCTCCCCGAGCTGGGCGTCGACCAGCTCCTTGAGACCCACACCACCGGGACCGGCGGCGCCCTCGGGCACCTCGCCGTCGGCGCTGACGTCGCCCTGAACACCGAAGTAGAACCGGCTCAACCAGGGCTCCATGTCTTCGGTGCCCTTGGCGATGTCGTCGAGATCGTCCTCCATCCTGGCGGTGAAGGCGTAGTCGACCAGCTTCGGGAAGTACTGCTCCATGAGCGACACCACCGCGAACGCGGTGAAGGTCGGAACCAGGGCCATCCCCTTCTTCCAGACGTACCCGCGATCGGTGATGGTCGAGATGATCGACGCGTAGGTGGACGGCCGACCGACACCGAGTTCCTCGAGCTTCTTGGTGAGCGCGGCCTCGCTGTAGCGGGCCGGGGGTTGCGTGTCGTGAGAGACGGCTTCGAGGGACTCGATCGACATCGTGTCGCCCTCGGCCATGTCCGGCAGAACCTTGTCGGAACCGTCGTCCTCACCCTCCTCGACGCCCTGGGTGTACGCAGCCAGGAAACCCTTGAACAGGATGGTGCGACCGGAAGAAGAAAAGACCGCTTCGCGTCCGTCGGGCAGCGCACTGGTGAGCTTCACCGACACGGTCTCTCCACGGGCGTCGGTCATCTGCGAGGCGACGGTGCGCTGCCAGATCATCTCGTAGACACGAGCCTCGGTGGCATTCACCCGGGAACGCACCTCGTCGACCGGACGGAAGGTGTCGCCCGCCGGCCGGATCGCCTCGTGAGCTTCCTGGGCGTTGCGAACCTTCTTGGTGTAGGTGCGTGGACTGGAGGGCAGGTAGTCCTTGCCCCAGCGCCGTTCGATCTCGGAGCGAGCTGCCTCGAGCGCGGTGTTCGACAGCGTCGTGCTGTCGGTTCGCATGTAGGTGATGTAGCCGTTCTCATAGAGACTCTGCGCAGCACGCATGGTCTGGGCCGAGGACAACCGGAGCTTGCGACCGGCCTCCTGTTGCAGGGTCGAGGTCATGAACGGCGGCTGCGGTCTGCGGGTGTAGGGCTTGGCCTCCACCGAGCGCACCTCGAGTACGGCCTCGGCGAGCCCTTCGCTCACAGCGGTCGCGGCGCCCTCGTCGAGCAGGCTCACGCCCGCCTTCAGAGCCGACTCCTTCAGCTGGCCGTCCTCGCCGAAGTCCTTGCCGGTGGCGACCTTCGCACCATCCAGTTCGACCAGGTTCGAGGGGAAGGTCCCCTGATCCCGTTCCGCAGCGGCGTGGCGCAGTTGCGCCTGCACGTCCCACCAGGTGGCCGAGGAGAAGGCCATCCGTTCACGTTCGCGTTCGACGATCACCCGGGTGGCCACCGACTGCACCCGACCCGCCGACAGACCCCGCATCACCTTCTTCCAGAGCACCGGGGAGACCTCGTAGCCGTAGAGACGGTCGAGGATCCGACGGGTCTCCTGCGCATCGACCATGCGACGATCGAGCTCGCGCGGGTTGTTCATCGCCTCGCGGATCGCATCGGGGGTGATCTCGTGGAAGACCATGCGCCGCACGGGCACCTTCGGGTTGAGCACCTCGATCAGGTGCCATGCGATGGCCTCACCCTCGCGATCCTCATCAGTTGCGAGATAGAGCTCGTCCGCTTCTTCCAGCAGGCTCTTCAGGCGACGGATGTGATCGCGCTTCTCGGGTGACACCACGTAAAGAGGCTTGAAGTGGTCCTCGGTGTTCACCCCCAGGCGGGCCCACGGCTCACCCTTGTGGGTCTTCGGCACATCGGCCGCGTTGCGGGGTAGGTCTCGCACGTGGCCGACCGAGGATTCAAGGATGCAGTTGTCATCGAGGAAGCCCGCGATGGTCCTTGCCTTGGAGGGCGACTCGACGATGATCAGGGGGTTGGCCACGGGAGAACGATTACGGGGTATACCCACCACCTGTCAAACAGATCTTTTCTGCCGACTCCTCCGGACCTACGGTCCGACAACCCGGATTCGATCCCGGCAGGATGCCGTTCGGGCCCGTTCGGATAGGGTGCCGACAACACCCCCAAGGCCTGCCCGAGGAGGCACCGTGGACTTCGAGATCAGCCCCAGGGCCCGAGAACTGACCGATGAACTCCAGTCGTTCATGGACGATTCCGTCTACCCGGCCGAGGCCGTCTACGAACAGCAGATGGAGGCACTCGGTGACCCGCACGGTCATCCCCGGATCGTCGAGGACCTCAAGACAGAAGCACGCTCCCGGGGCCTGTGGAACCTCTTCATGCCCCACCGCACCGAATGGACGCCCGACCCGGTCAGCAATCTCGACTACGCGCACCTGGCAGAGATCTCGGGGCGCTCGATGCACCTTGCGCCCGAGGCGATGAACTGCGCCGCCCCCGACACCGGAAACATGGAGGTACTCGCCCTCTTCGGATCGCCTGCCCAGCAGGACCAGTGGCTGCAACCACTGCTGGCCGGCGAGATCCGTTCCGCGTTCGCCATGACCGAACCGGACGTGGCCTCCTCGGATGCCACCAACATCCAGCTGTCCATCCAGCGCGACGGTGACGAGTACGTACTCAACGGCCGCAAGTGGTGGATCTCCGGTGCCGCGTCGGAACGCTGCAAGGTCTTCATCGTGATGGGCAAGACCGACCCCGAAGCGCCACGCCACACCCAGCAGTCGATGATCCTGGTCCCCCGCGACACCGAGGGGCTGACCGTGGTGCGCGACCTGCCGGTGTTCGGATACCAGGACCGCGAAGGACATGTGGAGCTGCGTTTCGACAACGTCCGCGTGCCGGCCGAGAACCTCATCGGCGAAGAAGGATCCGGCTTCGCCATCGCACAGGCCCGACTCGGACCCGGCCGCATCCACCACTGCATGCGGTGCATAGGCGTGGCCGAACGCGCCCTCGAACTCATGTGTCGCCGGGTCACCTCCCGCGTTGCCTTCGGGCGCCCGCTGGCCGACCAGGGCGTGATCCGCGAGTGGATCGCTGATTCACGCATGGAGATCGAACAGGCACGGCTGCTCACCCTCAAGGCGGCCTGGTTGATGGACACCGTCGGGTCGAAGGGCGCTGCGATCGAGATCTCCTCGATCAAGGTGATCGCCCCGAACGTGGCCCTGCGCGTTGTCGACCGATCGATCCAGGCCCACGGTGGCGGCGGAGTCAGCGACGACTTCCCGCTCGCCCGGATGTATGCGGGCCTGCGCACACTGCGGTTCGCGGACGGCCCCGACGAGGTCCACCGACGACAGGTCGCCCGCACCGAGCTGGCGCGCCACTCGAGCTGATCATCGCGCCACCGTCGGTCGGTCGAACCGCGCTGCCGATCCCGGGACCGGCGACGCCGGGGCCGGCGACGTCCACCCGCGGGTTGCGCATTAGGCTCGGGCACGGCGTGCCGGGAAGTCTGGTCGGCCCCGGTCCCCTGCCGGGAATGCTTCGTCGACCCATCATGAGAACCCGCCCATTGTGATCACACTCCTGCTGGCCCACCTCGGGTCCTCGCTGATCTGCCTGATACCGGGACGTCGGTCCGCGCGCTGGGCGTTGCCGTTGGCGGCCGTGGCACCTGCGGTCACCTTCGGTTGGCTGGTCTCACAGTCCTCCGCTGTGCTCCACGGCCACTACCCGACCACGACGATCACCTGGGTGGCCGAGCTGGGCCTCACCATCTCGCTGCGACTCGACGGTCTGGGTCTGTTGATGGGGCTGATCGTGTCGGGTATCGGCACGCTGGTGCTGCTCTACAGCACGTCCTACTTCGGCAAGCGGGACGACCTCGGTCGCCTGGCCGGGCTGCTGGTCGGATTCGCCGGGGCCATGCTCGGAATCGTCTGGGCCGACGGACTCCTCACCTTGTTCGTCTTCTGGGAGCTCACCTCGATCACGTCGTTCCTGTTGATCGGATTCGAGGACCGCTCCGCCACCGCACGCTCCGCCGCACAGCGGGCCTTCCTCGTCACAGGTGGCGGCGGACTCGCCCTGCTCGCCGGGCTGATCCTGTTGGGCCAGGCCGGCGACACGACCTCGATCTCCCAGCTTCTCGCCGATCCGCCCTCTGGCACGGTGGTGACGGTGGCGTTGGTGCTCGTACTCATGGGGGCCTTAACCAAGTCCGCCCAGTTCCCGTTCCATTTCTGGCTGCCCGGAGCCATGGCAGCGCCGACTCCGGTTAGCGCCTATCTGCACTCCGCCACGATGGTCAAGGCCGGACTGGTCGTGGTGGCCCGCTTCGCTCCCGTGTTCGCACCAGTGGGTCCGTGGCGTTGGTTGGTCGTCTCTGCCGGACTGGCCTCACTGGTGATCGGCGGCTTCAGAGCCATGCGCCAGGCCGACGCCAAGCTGGCCCTCGCGCACGGCACCGTCAGCCAGCTGGGTTTCATGATGGTGCTGCTGGGACTCGGCACACCCGCAACCACCTATGCGGGCATGGCCATGCTGCTCGCACACGCGCTTTTCAAGGCAGCCCTTTTCCTGTCGGTGGGCGTCGTGGACCACTCCGCGGGGACGCGCGACATGCGTCGGCTCCGCGGCCTGCTCCGCTCGCTGCCGGTCGCTGCGGGCATGATCATCGTGGCCTCGGCATCGATGGCCGCCATCCCACCCACCTTCGGGTTCGTGGCCAAGGAGAAGGCACTCGACAGCCTTCTGGACCCGGGCGTCGGCCTCGTCGGCTGGGTGGCGCTGGTGGGAATCGTGCTCGGTTCGGTCCTGACGGTCGCCTACACGATCCGGATCGCGGTGGGACTGCTCGGCAACGACGCACCGGGGGTGCCCGCAGCGGACGGACGTGCCGCGGTGGTCGAAACGCCGGTGGGCCCCTCATCGCTGCACCGGCCGTCGGCGGGCTTCCTGGCCGCTCCGGTGTTGCTCGCCGCCCTGTCGGTCGTGTTCGGACTGGCAGCCGACCCGGTCGGCCACTGGCTGGCCGAAGCCGCTGCGTCGATCGATCCAGCGTCTGCTTCGGGTTCGTTGCACCTCTGGACCGGCATCAACACGCCCCTGGTGCTGTCGAGCCTGATCATCCTCGGCGGTTGGGCAGTGTGGTGGACCACGGTGGCGGCCACCCGCACCATGGACGCCCCCTACAGCCTCGCCACACGCCTCTACGACCACGCCTACGACGCTCTGCTCGCAGGGGCCCGTCGCCTCACCGTCGCCACGCAGAGCGGCTCACTGCCGTTCTATGTGGGCGTGGTGCTCACCACCGTCGCCGCCGCGATGGCAACCGCGCTGATCGCAGGCGCTTCGCAGAGCATCACCGATGTGAAGTGGTTCAACTCAGCGCTCGAGGCGCCCCTCGTGGCGCTGACCGCACTGATGGCTCTGGCGGTGATCGCCGCCAAGCAACGTTTCACAGCAGCGGTGCTGCTCGGGGGCTCGGGCTACCTGCTGGCCATCGTCTACCTGCTCCAGGGTGCCCCTGATCTGGCGATAACCCAGTTCCTCGTCGAGACGCTGACGATCGTGGTGTTCCTCCTGGCGCTCGCCCGTCTCCCACGGGACTTCAGCCCCGCTCCTCCCTGGGCACCGGCGTGGGTGAGGATCGGCATCTCCGTCGCGGTGGGCGTGACCGTGGCTGCGTTCGCGCTCGGCGCCTCCCATGCGCGTACGGCACCCTCGGTGGGCGAGGACTACATCGCGCTCTCCGAACCGGCCGCTGGTGGACGCAACGTGGTGAACGTGATCCTCGTCGACTTCAGAGGGTTCGACACCCTCGGGGAGATCACGGTGCTCGCCGTGGCCGGTGCCGGGGTCGTGAACCTGGTGAGGTCAGCCCGTCGCCAACAGCGCCGCAAGCAGCTGGCCGACGGCGTGGAACTCGAGGACCGCTCCGGTCGACCGAGCGAGGTCTGGCGATGAGCAACCTCGACGGCACACGACGTTCGATCATCCTGAGTGAGACCGTGAACGGCCTCACCCCGGTGTTGTTGTTGTTCTCGGTGTTCCTCACGTTCCGCGGCCACAACGCGCCGGGAGGCGGGTTCGCCGGCGGACTGGTGATGGCCGCCGCGATCATCCTCCGCTACCTGGGTTCTGGACCGGCGGGGATCCGATCGCTGCGCATCGATCCGATCATGTTGATGGGCATCGGCCTCGCTCTGGCCATCGCCACCGGTACCAGCGCCCTGTTGAGCGGAAAGGGCTTCCTCGAATCGACCATCTGGAAGCTGCACCCGCCACTCATCGGTGAGATGAAGATCGTGTCGTCGTCGGTCTTCGACATCGGGGTGCACATCCTCGTCGTGGGGGTCGTGATGGCCATCCTCGTCGCCTTCGTGGAGGCCGACGACGAAGTGGCGCGCTCCCGTCCAGCCGTGAAACGCCCCGCCAGTGACCGGTCGAACGACAGTGACCGGTCGAACGAGGACTCACAACGATGAGCTTCGGACAGGCGATCCTCGTGGCCGTTCTGGCCGGCGCTGGCACCTACCTCGTGATGCACCGGACCCTGACCAGGATCATCCTGGGCCTGGCCATGCTCGGCAACGCGGTCAACCTGCTCATCCTCACCTCCGGGGGCACACCCGGGGAGGCCCCGGTGATAGGGCGCACCGGTGAGTTCACCGACCCGGTCCCACAGGCCCTGGTGCTGACCGCCATCGTGATCGGCTTCGGAGTGCTGTCGTTCCTGCTGTCGATGGCATACCGGTCCTGGACGATCGACGGCAACGACGAGGTGGAGGACGACATCGCGGACCGGCGCCTCGCCGACGAACCCGATGAAGTGGTCGATCACGGAGAACCGACATGAACGATCTCCTGCCGCTCGCGATCGTGATCCCTCTCGCCGGTGCGGCCGTGAGCCTGTTGGCGATCCGCTCGCGAGCCACCCAACGCGTGGTCGCGATTCTCTGCGCCGTGGCCACCACGGCGATCGCGGTGACGATCGTCGTGCACGTCGACCGAAACGGCACCGCCACCGCTGCGATGGGGGGCTGGCCGGGAAGTATCGCCATCAACCTGGTCGCCGACCGCTTCTCGGCGCTCATGTTGACCGTGGGTTCGACCATGCTCCTCGCGGTACTCCTCTACGCCATCGGTCAGCGGGCCGACGACGAGCGTTCGCGCTGGTACCACCCGGCCTACCTGGTGCTCACCGCAGGAGTCTCGGGGGCCTTCCTCGCCGGCGACCTGTTCAACCTGTTCGTGTTCTTCGAAGTGCTCCTGATGGCCAGCTACGTGCTGCTGACCCTCGAGGGCACCGACGGTCAGATCCGTTCGGGCACCACCTACGTGGTGCTCAACGTCGTGGAGTCGATGGTGCTGGTCACCGGCGTGGCACTGATCTTCGCTGCCACCGGAACGCTCAACATGGCCGAGTTGCCCGAGAGACTCGCCGCACTCCCCGATGGCATTCGTCTGGGACTCAACCTGCTGTTGTTGATCGCCTTCGGACTGAAGGCAGCGGTGTTCCCCCTCTTCTCCTGGCTGCCCGACAGCTATCCGGCGGCGCCCAGCCCCGTCAGCGCGGTGTTCGCCGGCCTCCTCACCAAGATCGGCGTGTATGCCATCGTGCGTACCCAGACGCTGCTGTTCCCCGAGACCAACCGCACGCTGTTGCTGGTGGTGGCCGGACTGACCATGGCCATCGGGGTCTTCGGAGCGATCGCCCAGTCCGACATGAAGCGGATCCTGAGCTTCCACATCATCAGCCAGATCGGCTACATGGTCATGGGTGTGGCGCTCGGAGGCGTAGCCGCCATCAGCGCGACGATCTTCTACATGCTCCACCACATCCCGGTGAAGACCTCGCTGTTCCTGGTCGAGGGCATCGTGGAACGCGACACCGGCTCGAGCACCCTGGACAAGGTCTCCGGACTGGCCCGACGCTCTGGGTGGCTCGCTGCGCTGTTCCTGATCCCGGCGCTCAGTCTCGCCGGACTTCCGCCCTTCAGCGGGTTCCTCGGCAAGTTGGGTGTGGTGTCGGTGGCACTTGACCAACGCTCCTGGTGGATCGTCGCGGTCGCACTGGCGGTCTCGCTGATGACCCTGGTGTCGATGCTCAAGATCTTCAACGGCGCCTTCTGGGGTGACCCGATGCCCTCGCAGGTCACCGCTGGCCGCACCGGCGTGTTGCGGCACCATCCGCTGATGTCCGGCGTCACGGTCGCCGTGGTGACCGGGACATTGGCGATCGCCCTGTTCGCCGGACCGCTCTACCGGTTCTGCGAACGAGCCGCCTTCGACGTAACCAACACGGCCAGCTACACCGCGGCGGTGATCCGGTGAACCGCCTGCTCCCACCCCTGATGGTGTTCATCGTGTGGATCGCCCTCTGGGGCGAGCTCACGTGGGCGAACGCCGCGAGTGGTGTGGTCGTCGTCGCATTCATCGGATTCGTGATCCGACCCGTCCCGCGCCAGCACCGTGTGAATCCCGTCGCGCTCGTGGGTCTGCTGGGGATCTTCGCGGTTCGGCTGGTGACATCATCGGCCGCGGTGGTGCTGACCGTGCTGGCCCCCAACGCCGACCGTCTGCGCTCCGGCGTCGTGGCCGTGCGCCTCCGCACCGATTCACTGCTCGTGGCCACGATCGTGGCCGACGCCATCAGCCTCACCCCGGGCACCCTCACCCTCGACGCCAGACCGGCGGGTGAACGGACCCGCTCCGGCGATACCTCCGCGCAGCCCGGCCGGGACACGGGGGACGCCCATGGGGTGACCCTCTACATACACGTTCTCGGTCTGAGCGACCCCGACGACATCCGGACCGATGTGGCCGGACTCGAACGAAGGGTGCTCGCTGCGGTCACACCGGTCGACTTCGCACCGGATGTGCACGACACCCGCGACGGCTCCGACAGAAGGACCCAACGATGACGGTGGTGGTTTGGATCGCCGGAGGAATGCTGGTGCTCTCAGCGGTGCTGACCACGATCCACATCGTGCGTTCGCGCACGCTGCCGGACCGCGCCATCGGCATCGACATGCTGGTCGCACTGGTGTTGAACGGTCTCGCCGTGTCGCTGGCGTGGACCCGGGACGAACTCGTCGTGGCACTGGTGCTGATCATCGGGTTGCTCGGCTTCCTCGGCAGCGTCACGATCGCCCGCTTCATCGAACGCAGGGGGCTGTAGTGGACCTCGACGGCGTGCTCGAGGTCGTGGCAGCGGTCCTGATACTGGTCGGGTCGGCCCTCGCACTCGTGGCGGCGATCGGACTGTTCCGGATGCCCGACGCCTATTCGAGAATCCACGTGGCGACCAAGCCGGCCACCTTGGCCGTGGTGTGCACCGTGGGGGCCGCCGTGCTGAGGGTGCCCGGGCTTACCGGGATCACCAAGCTGCTCCTGGCGGTGGCACTCCAGTTCTGGACCGCGCCGGTTGCCAGCCACATGCTCGGAAGGGCAGCTCAGAACGCGGGGCTGGAACCCGCCGAGCCCTGGGTGATCGACGAGTCACCCGAGAGCGAACCCGAGGCCACCGACACCTGAGGAGCCAACCACTCCGGGGGAGATGTCGGGCCGGCTCCCGCGAACGGGCCGGCTCCCGCGAAGGAGCGTCGTGTCAGTCTGCCGGGGCCGAGACCTCGAGGATCTCCACCAATCGGCTCTCGGCCAGCAGGTCGAACACCGCGGTGGACGCGGTGACGTTCAGCCGGCCCCCGCTGCGGCGCGCCTTCAGATCTGCCGCGATGAGCACCCCCATGCAGACGGGGTCGAAGTAGTCGACCCCGCTCAGGTCGATCGTGGTGTGTCCGCTGATCCCGGACAGCCCGGCTGACACCTCGGGCATCGTGGCCAGATCCACGTCACCGACGAGGGTGACGAGCGTGCCGTCGGCGGTCTCGGTCGTTCTCATGTTGAACAGCACCCGGCAACCGTAGGACAGCGGTGGGTCGTGCACGTCCGAACACCGCCGGGATCGTTCCAACGGGTCGGAACCCGCGCGGAAGTGCTGCGCATCGCCTGTCGCACCAGACGCCTAGCGTTGCCCTCAGATGACCGACCTGATCGACCTGGAGGCCCCACCTGCGACCGACACCGTCGGTCGCCACAACGCTGGACCGGTTGGCGATCCCGTCGAACACATCGAGCGGCTCGTGGAATCACTCGAGACCGATCCACGCTTCGTGCACCGTCATCGCCAGCCGGCCGAGGGGGCGCACCACGGCGAGCTCTCCGCAACGTTTCCCGAGGAGCTCCTCCGGGCACATCCTCAGCTCTGGTCGCACCAGGCCGAGGCCATCGATGCCCTCGACTCGGGCAGCTCGGTGGTGGTGGCCACACCCACCGCCTCGGGCAAGTCGGCCTGCTACCAACTCCCTGCGCTGCGGGGGGCCATGCAGGGCACCACGACCCTGGTGGTCTACCCGACCAAGGCGCTGGCACACGACCAACTCCGCTCACTCACCGCCAGCGCCCCCGACGGCGTCGTCGTGGCGGCCTATGACGGTGATTGCTCGGCCAACGAACGCTCATGGGTACGCGACCACGCAGACGTGGTGCTGACCAATCCCGAGATGCTCCATCTCGGGATACTTGCGAACCACCGGCGCTGGGACAGGTTCCTCAACCACCTCGACCTGGTGGTGCTCGACGAGATCCACACTCTCCGCGGCGTGTTCGGAAGTCATGTGGCCCATCTGGTTCGCCGCCTGCGACGCCTGGTGAGGACGAGGCGTGGCACGGAGCCCCGGTTCGTACTCACGTCGGCCACCATCGGCGAACCCGAACGGCTCGCTTCGGAGCTCACCGGCACCGCCGTTCATGCCATCGAGCGGTCCGGCGCACCGGCGGGGTCGCGCACCACCGTGTTGTGGAATCCCTACCGCGACAGGGCGGCCGACCCACGACCGGATGCCACCGGGTCCGGCTCCCTGAACCAGGAGACCGCCCGGATTGCCGCCGAAGTGGTTTCAGCGGGCTTGCGGACCCTGGTCTTCTGCCGATCGAGACGTGCTTCCGAGGTGGTCGCGAATCAGATCCGGGGTCTGCTCGCCGGCACCTCTGGAACCCGTGGCGGCCATGCCCACACGGGTGCGCCCCGGTCCGGGGCATCTGCTCAGGACGCGGACCGGCGCGTCCGGACCTACCGAGCCGGATACCTGAGCGAGGAACGCCGGGAGATCGAAGCCGCGCTCGGCCGGGGCACGCTGGATTGTGTGGTCGCCACCAACGCGCTCGAGCTGGGTGTCGACATCGAGGGTCTCGACGCCGTGGTGCTGTCGGGATTCCCCGGAACGATCTCGTCGTTCCGTCAGCAGTGTGGACGCGTCGGTCGATCGGCCCGCAGCTCGCTCGCGGTGCTGGTGGCCGGAGAGGATCAACTCGACCAGTGGATGATGCGCCATCCCCGTGAACTGTTCCGTCGCGAGCCCGAGCCGGTGGTGATCAACCCCGACAACCACCATGTTCTGCTCCCGCATGTGGGGTGTGCGGCCGACGAGATGCCCCTGCGACACACCGATGGGGATCTCTGGGGTGAGCCACTCGACGAAGCGATCCGCGAGCTCGTCCTGGGAGACCGATTGCGACTGGTCCACACCGACGGCGATGGCCTTCGCAGCGAACCGCGCGCTGTGTGGTCGGGCCGGGGAGCTCCCGCTCCCACGATCGGTCTGCGGAGCGCTTCACGCGGGGAGTACCGCATTCGCCGTCCCGACGGTTCGGTGCTGGGCACCGTGGATGCATCCCGGGCTGAGCTCACGGTCCACACCCAGGCGGTCTACCTGCACCAGGGCACGCCCTGGCGGGTGATCGAACTCGACCACCGGACCCGCACCGCTCACGTGGTACCCGACGATGGCCTCACCTACACCCAGACCCGGAGCAGTTCCGACATACGCATCGTCGACGAGCGGTTGGCCTCCACGATCGACGATCTACGGATCGCCTTCGGCCGGGTGGAGGTGACGAGCCAACTCACCGGCTTCGAGCGCCGGAGCGTCGAACGCCACGAACTGATCGAACGCTGCGCCCTCGAGGCCGACGAGTCGGTTCTCGACACCGAGGCGATCTGGTGGACCTTCGACCAAACGGTGCTGCAGCGGTCCGGGGTGCACAACGACGACCTGCCCGGCGCACTCCACGCCGCCGAACACGCCGCCATCGGAATCCTGCCGCTGTTCGCGCTGTGTGACCGGTGGGATGTCGGCGGTGTCTCTACACCTCTGTTGGTCGACACAGGAATGCCCACCGTGGTGATCCACGATGCGCTGCCCGGCGGATCAGGTGTGGCCTCCATGGCATACCGAGCAGCCCAACGGCATCTGGCTGCCACCCTCGATGTGCTCGAGTCCTGTCGATGCGCCAACGGTTGTCCCAGCTGCGTCCAGTCACCCAAGTGCGGCAACGGCAACGAGCCCCTCGACAAGGACGCGGCGGCCGCTCTGGTGGGCTCAGCCCTCCACACGCACCACCAGCCGTTCGGTTAGGCGCACACCGGACACCGCCAACCCGACCAACGGCACGGGCGTGGGCCGAGCCGTCACCTCGAGGGTGAGCAGACCGCCCGCTGAACGGGATCCGGTGAGGCTCCACGACTCCACCCTCAAGGAGCCTCGATGCTCGAGGAGTTCAGCGCTGACCACCCGGTCGGTTGGTTCGACCATGGCAGCGCGGGCCGCGGCCGACGTCACCCGTACCAGGACCACACGGTCCCGTGCGAGCAGGCCCACCTGCAGGACCGCGGCCATCAGGATCGCTATCACGGGAATCGCTATCGCCATCTCGACGGTGCTCTGGGCACGATCTCCGGGCCGGGTATGAATGGAGTGCCCCGTCATGCGGCCTGGCCGAGGATCCTCGAGAACACCGCGTCGAAGAGTCGCCCCACCACATCGGTGCCGGTCACCCACGACACGAGCAGGAGAGCTACCGCAGCCGCCCCCAACAACACGAGCGCGTACTCCACGGTGCTCTGGGCCGCTTCGTTCCGGGCCGCCTCGGCGAAGAATCTGGCTCTCGGACATCCGTCGCTGCCTTTGGACACACGTTGGCCGTTGGATCGGTGTTCGTTCACCTCAGGGTCCTTCCTGTTGGTCGGCCGACACCACAGGTGCCGGCGGAGCCTGTTGGTCGGCCGACACCACAGGTGCCGGCGGAGGAAGTTCGAGGGGGTTGTCACCGAGAACGAGGAAGGGCACCACCGTCACCAGCGCGAACGCCGGCAACACCATCGTGGTCAACGGCAACAGCAACAGCACAGGGAGTCGGCGCGCCCGACGTTCGCGTTCGCGACGCAGACGCAGACGCTCCGATGACGCGAACCGACGCACGGCATCGGAGCTCCCCGGACCACTTCGGTCTGCGAGCGACAGAACGGTGCTCAGCGAATGCCAGTCGGCGCCGTGGGCACCGAGCTCGGCCAGAACGTTGTCGAGGGTGTTGCCCCGTTGCAGCGATGCCGAAGCCTCCTGGATCGCCCGGGGCAGGTGTTCCTGTGCGCCGACCTCCGACAGGGCACCGGACGTGGGAGTACCCGCCGCGATCGCGACGGCGAGCAGATCTGCGCAGTCGGGAACCCCGTCGGGATGCCTCGCAGGTCGACGAGAGTTCGACGCTTTCGCGGGGGATCGACCCGCTGGAGCACAGCCCAGCAACGCCACTCGCCAGGGCCACCTCCGAGGACGCAACGCGGCCCACCACAGCACGGTGACGGCCACGCAGAACCCCAGGCGACTCACCGGAGAACCAGCCTGGTCATCCAGGACGACACCAGTACCGCCCCGAGGTCGAGCAGGGACGCTGCCACCACCAATGTCAGACCCATGGGACTCCAGAGGAGCGCCCTGATCGTGGCGGGCGAGATGACCGAAACCATGACCACCCCGATCACCGGTAGCGCACACAGCACCAACACCGAGGCCCTCGCCTGGCTGGTCAATGCGGCCACCTCCTGCTGCATCTCGCAACGGTCCATCAGCGCCACGGCAACGGAATCGAAAGCCTCGGGCAGACCGGCGCCGTAGCGATCGGCGAATCGGATCGCAGATACCAGGAGCTCCACATCGCCCGGATCGGATCGGCCTCGTGCGCGATCACCGTCGTTGAGTGCCGCGTCGGCCCAGTGCCGGGTGGCTGTGTCCAGTGACAAACCGCGATCCACCGCGCTCAGTACCTCGCTCACGGACTCCCCGACCACGCCCGAGAGCCGGGGTGCCGCCGACGAGGCCGCCTCGACAACTGTGAGTCCCCCACGACACGACCTCGCGAGGTGCGCCGCGAACGAAGCCAGCTCCCGGCGCGGATCGACCTTCGCGGCCGCTCTGGTGTGACGCCGGAGGACCAGTCCCAGGCCCGCGATCGCGATCAGCGCGATCGCCGCGGCGTTCACGACCGACCGACCGCGTCGGGGTCGCACGGACCGTTGAGGTCGGTCGGGCGATCGAGGTCGGTCAGATGAACGACGCGGAGTCCTCCGCGCCCGAGTCGATGGACCTGCGTGACCCGACGCGATCCACCGGGGCCCCGCCCGACCCCGATGAGTACGTCGACCGCTGAAGCGACCTGCTCCCGAACCGCACGAGCGGGCACCGATGGACCTACGCCCATGGCGACCATCACCTCGAGGCGCGCCACGGCGTCTCGGGCGTCGCCGGCATGGACCGTGGACATCGACCCGCGGTGACCTGTGGAGAGCGCCCAGACCATGTCGGCCGCCTCGGGCCCACGCACCTCGCCCACCACCACCCGATCGGGGCGCAACCGCAGGGCGGTTCGGACCAGCTGGCGCAGTTCGACCCGGCCTGCTCCCTCGGCGGTCCCGGGGCGAGCTTCCAGACGAACCACCGAGGGTCCGTGCACCTGCAACTCGGCGGTGTCCTCGATCAGCACGAGCCGAACGGCCTCACCGAGTCGACCACACATGGCCGCCACCAACGTGGTCTTTCCGGAACCGGTGGGGCCGTGCACCACAACGTTGTCTCCGCGCTGCACGACCGTCTCGAGAATCTCAACCACCGCTGGCGGCCCGAAGTCACCCAGTGACAGCACTGCGCCTCGGTGTCGCCTCAGTGCCAGCAGTGGACCGTCCGGCGCCACCGGTGGCAGAACCACCGCCACGCGGGTTCCGTCGGCCCGCCGTGCGTCGACGATCGGATGAGAGCGGTCGGATCGGAGCCCCAGGGGCGACACGATCCGTTCGATCGCGGACGACAACTGCGCGCGGTCGACCACGACCTCGGTGCACACGAGTGTTCCCTCACGCTCGATCCAGACACGACCCGGGCCGTTGACGAACACATCGGTGACCGACTCGTCGGCGAGCAGGGGTTCCAGAGGACCCAGCCCGACCAGGTCTCCCAACAGTCTGCTCGAGTGCCCGGCCGCCTCGTCCGCAGTGAGCAGCGGGGCTTCCTCGGCCAGGAGTTCCCGGATCCGTTGCTCGGGGTCGCCCAACGGTGCCCGCTCGCCACGGAATCGCTCGGCCACACGGGCCAGGGCGCTCTCAGCCGGCACGACGGAGCCCACGGGCAAGGGTGTGTGGCACGCGGCGGACCAACGAACCCGCGTCCACTGCCGTCGACACGTGCGGATCGACCTCCACCACGCCGATGATCGGCAACCCGAGGATCTCGGCGACATCCTTGCTGTGTAGTGCTCGGCCGGGTTCGGCCAGCAGGATCACGCCGTCGGCGTCGACCTGGACCCGACGGGCGCGGCGCAACGACAGGTAGCAGGCCCGGGTCACGAACAGCGAGCTACCGCAGTTGCGCATGTATGCACCGGGGGGATGCTCGTCGGTGGGCAGGCCGGTCGAGTCGGCGGGAGCGAGCAACGGCACACCTGCGTCGATGACCACCGCAGGGGCCATCGCGGAAAGGGCCATCGCCAGCTCCGCTGCGCGGTCGGCCGTGATCGACAGTGGTCCGTCACCCCGGGGCAGCAACCTCAGGTCGGGCGCGGCGTCGATGACCAACCGGGTGAGCACATCGGGACCCGACCTGGAGGCGCACCAGTCGAGCACTCCATCCCCCGAGGGCTCCGCCAGGCCGAGGAGCCCCGGCTGATCACCTCCCAGATCCACCAGCAGAGCATCTCCGTGGCGCTCGGCCAACAAGCCGGCGAGCGCTGCACTGACCACAGAGACACCGGCTCCTCCCTTGACGGACCAACAGGTGATGAGCAACTCGGACCTCCCCGATCGAACCGGCTCTGGTGGCCGGCGGAATGGGGGAGGTCAGCGGACCGGTGAACCGGCCTCGGTGCGCAGTGACCGAACCTAGCTACCGGACGCGACAGAGGCACCGGGCCGATCGACCCGGTGCCTCGTTGTACTCAGGAACCGACGAGCGATGCGTCGGTGCCCTGTCCGTTCATGTTCCCAAGGCCGGCCCCGGAGGGTCGTCGCTCAGACCGCCAGGAGGTCGCGTGCTCCGGTGTCGCTCGAGGGATGCCGCAACTTGGACATCGCCCGGGCCTCGATCTGACGGATGCGCTCACGCGTGAGGTTGAAGTGCTCTCCGACCTCTTCGAGGGTGCGTGCCTCACCGCGATCGAGCCCGAAGCGGAGCTTCAGGATCTCCCGCTCGCGCTCGTCCAGGGGCGAGAGCAGACGGCTGATCTCCTCGGGCAGAAGCGTGGTCGCCGCTACCTCGAAGGGTGACTCGACGCTGCGGTCCTCCACCACGTCGCCCAGTTCGGCATCGCCATCCTCACGCAGAGGCTCCGAAAGCGACAGAGGTTCGGCCGCGAAGCGGAGCGCTTCGGTGACCTTGTCCTCGGGCATCTCGACCTCTCGGCTGAGCTCTGCGAGTGTGGCGGGGCGGCCCAGCTTCAGCTCGAGTCGGGCCCGAGCCTTCTGCAAGCGCGCCAGGGTGTCACCAGCATGAACCGGCAGACGGATCGTGCGACCCGTGTTCGCGATTCCTCGGGTGATGGCCTGACGGATCCACCACGTCGCATAGGTGGAGAACTTGAAGCCCTTGCGCCAGTCGAACTTCTCGACCGCGTGCATGAGGCCCAGGTTGCCCTCCTGGATCAGGTCGAGCAGCGGCAGCCCGGAAGCCTGGTACTTCTTGGCGATCGAAACCACCAGTCGCAGGTTCGACTGGACGAATCGACGTTCGGCATTCTCGCCGGCCCGGGACAGCTTGCGCAGCTCCCGCCTGCGAGCAGGCGAAAGGCTACGACCCTGCTCCTCGAGTTCGGCGCGCGCCTCGGTACCAGCCTCGATCGCCTGGGCGAGTTCGACCTCGTCGTCCTTGGTGAGCAGCTGGTACTGCCCAATGTCGGTCAGGTAGAGCCTGACGAGGTCTTCCTCGTCGCGTTCCACTCGATCCTTGGCCACCATGCACCTTCTTCTCGTCGCCCGGTTCGGGGGGAATTCGGCTCGATGCCCGGCCAACGGCGGGGGCGACGATCCCGACCGATGGCAACTGTCAACTGTACGGATGTGGTCAAGGTCTTCAAGTGGGCAATTCACCGATTTGGCGGATTCTGTGACCGCGCTGGGGTTTCGGTGTGCCGAACTGACGGAACCCTGTTCCACTCCTGCTCACTCGAAGGTGAAGCACAGACGTACATATGTCAACCAGTTGGGGAGCCAGACCCTTTCGTATGACCCCCAAATGTGACGGAATTCACCCGTATGACGGCTTCGGGGACGGCGACCGACTCCGTCGTATCCTGTGGCGGTGTCTTCTTCTGAGCCGTCTCCTTCTGAGCCCAACCATTCGGAATCGCCCGGATCGAGACCGATCGACGGTTCCGCGGGATCAGCAGACCTGTCGCGCACCGCTGAGCTGATCGGCCAGCACCGTTTCATCGAACGGAGGCTCTTCGCCCTCACCGGCGAATGGTCGACCGATCCCGGGCCGGGCAGTGCCGACGCTGCCGCTGCGGTCTTCCTCGCCACACAGTCCGAGTTGCACGCCTGGCGCCTGGCCCAGTGGGAGAGCCGGTCACCACGCTCGATCACCACGCTCGAGGAGCCACCCGAGGGCTGGGCAGATGCACTCGCAACGGCGAACGGATCCGGGTCGGTCACCACCCGACTGGCCTGCTGGGCCACCGTGCTCGCCCCCCAGCTCGCATCCCGCTACCTGCGACACCGCCAGCACTGCACCGGACCCGCGGACAACGGCACCCGGCGCTGGCTCAGGATCGCCACCGACGACGTTCTCTGCGGGGTCGCCGAGGCGGGTTTGCTGCTCAGCTCCATGGGTAGCGGGTCCGGCGTCGCAGCAGGCGCTGCGGTGGGGGCCACCCTCGATGCGCTCGTCATGAACCCGTCCGACCACTGACGCCGCGGGATCTTCCCGGCGACAAGCCCCCGGGTGCCGGATCGATGCGGCCAGGGGAGCCGGGCTGCAATCACCGACGTCGGCACTACAATGGGTTCGGGTCCGCCGCATGTCGTGCCCCAGAACCCAGGTCGGCCGCCGGCGGGCAGCCGCAGTAGCTACAGGAGGACGAGTGGGACAAGCAGCTCAGGATGCATGGAGATCACTGCTGGCCGCCCAGGCCCTCATAGCTGATCGCATAGACCGCGACCTGGGAGAGGCAGCGGACATGTCCCTCGCTGAGTTCGAGGTGCTCGATCACCTCGCCGGCGCGGAGAACCACACGATCCGCATGAACGAACTGGCCACGTTGGTGAGGCTCAGCCCCAGCGGTTTGACGCGACGTTTCGACACACTGGTGCGTCGGGGACTGGTCACGCGCGAGGCCTGCGAGAACGACCGCCGCGGGATCAACGCCCGGCTGACCGATCTGGGACTACAGCAGCACAGCATCGCTTCAGTGGTGCACGACCGGGGCGTCGCCACCTATCTGGAATCCAACCTGGAACCGGTCGACCTGGCCAACCTGCAGGCCATCGGGACGCTGCTCGCCGAGGCGAACCGCCGCCCTGACACCAGCCGTGACACCAGCGGCCAGGACCGGGCCACGGCACAGTCCGCCTGAGGGTCCACGGGCCGGGAGCACCCGACCCCACGGTCACGACCGGGGTCTGTAGGCGTTGGTGACCGGCAGGCGTCGGTCACGGCCGAAGGCCTTGGAGGACACCCGCGGCCCCGGTGGTGACTGCCGTCGTTTGAACTCGGCACGATCCACCATCGCCGCCACCCGGTTGACCAACTCGGGATCATGCCCCCGTGCAACCAGTTCCTGCGCGGTCATGTCACCGTCGACGTAGTCCTCGATCAACGGGTCGAGAACCTCATAGGGGGGCAGGCTCTGATCGTCGCGCTGGTCCTCCCGCAACTCCGCTGAGGGAGCCTTGGTGAGTATCGACTCGGGTATCCAGTCCCCGGAGGCCTGTTCGTTGCGCCATCGGCAGAGCTCGTACACGGTGAGCTTCGGCACGTCCTTGATCACGGCGAACGCGCCGGCGGTGTCGCCGTAGAGAGTCGAGTAACCCACCGCTGTCTCGGTCTTGTTCCCGGTGGTGAGCACGAGCCAGCCGAACTTGTTGGACAGGGCCATCAACAACACACCCCTGATGCGCGACTGCAGGTTCTCCTCGGTCAGGTCCTCGGCTGTTCCCGAGAACGACGGGGCGAGCATCTCGAGCAGGGCACGGTGGGCGGGTTCGATGCCGATCGAGCGTGCGTCCAGGCCGAGATTCGTTGCCAGCCTCTGTGCATCCGCGACGGAATGGTCACTGGAATAGCGCGACGGCATCAACACCACGTGGGTGTTCTCGGGGCCCACTGCATCCGCAGCGATGGCCGCCACGAGGGCCGAATCGACGCCCCCCGACAGCCCCACCAGCACCTCGGAGAAACCGTTCTTGTGCACGTAGTCGGCGGTGCCGAGGCAGAGCGCCCTCCAGAGCGCCTCGGAGCCGGTGGGGAACCCACCCGGGACACCACCTGGGTACCCGTTGTGTCGCGTTCGGGCGTCGGAGCCGACCGGGACAGTTCGCTGCTCCCGTGGTGCCTCCGACACCTCCCTCACCGGGCGGCGTGGTGGTCGGTCCGCGCCCAACGGCACGTCGAGCACCAGAAGGTCCTCGACGAATCCCGCCGCGCGTCCCAACACCTCATCGGGAGCCAGCGCCATCGAACCACCGTCGAAGACCAACTCGTCCTGCGCTCCGACCTGGTTCACATAGGCCACCGGCACCCCGGTGGCAGCCACCCGATCCGACACGATGGCCTCGCGCTCGTGCTGACGACCGGCCCGGAACGGACTGGCGTTGATGTTGAGCACCACACGGGCACCGTCTCGCGCCACCTGCTCGGTGGGTCCACCATCGACCCAGATGTCCTCACAGATGGTCACACCGGTCACCACACCGGCGATGCGCAACAACGGCTGGTCCCCGGTACCCGGGTCGAAATAGCGCCGTTCGTCGAACACGCCGTAGTTCGGCAGAGCCTGCTTGCGGTACGACTCCACCACCGCTCCGTCGTGGATCACCGCGGCGGCATTCCAGGGACCATCGGTGGGATCGTGGGCCTCGTTCTGGGGGCGGTGGCCCTCGACCCAGCCGACGACTGCGGCACAGTGTCCCCGGATCTGGCCCGCGAGCTCGTTCAGCGACCGCAGCGAGTCCTGTAGGAAGGCCGCCTTGAGCAACAGGTCCTCGGGTGGGTACCCGGTGATCGCCAGTTCCGGGAACAGCGCCACGTCCGCACCGGACTCCTCGGCGACCCGGTAGGCCTCGAGGATGCGCTGTTGGTTGCCGGCCAGGTCGCCCACCCAGGTGTTGATCTGGCACAGAGCGACCCGGAGCGACGTCGGCGCCGGTGATTCGGCTTCGGTGGTCACCCGGTCACACTACCGACGCGACGGCGGGGCCCCGGAGGGCCCCGCCGTTCAGTGTCAGATCTGTGGTTCGGGCCGGTCCGATCGACAGGCCCCACGAACCGACAGGGTGGTTCAGGCCGGATCGATGGCCGAACACACGGTGTTGGTGATGATCCTGCTCACCACGTAGGGATCGATGTTGGCGTTGGGCCGCCGGTCCTCGATGTAGCCCTTCTTGTCCTGCGCCACCTGCCACGGGATGCGCACCGATGCGCCGCGATCAGACACGCCGTAGCGGTACTCCGAGAAATGAGCGGTCTCGTGCTGGCCGGTGAGCCGTTCCTCGTAGCCGTGGCCGTACCCCTCGAGGTGCTCCTCGACCTTGTCGGCCGCACCGATCGCCTCACAGGCAGCGATGATGGCGTCGTAGTTCTCGCGCATGGCGTTGGTGGAGAAGTTGGTGTGACAACCAGCCCCGTTCCAGTCGCCCTTGATCGGCTTCGCCGAGACGGATGCGTTCACGCCGAAGTCCTCCGCGATGCGGTAGAGCAGGTAGCGCGCCATCCACATGTGGTCGCCGACCTCGAGCGGTCCGAGCGGTCCGATCTGGAATTCCCACTGACCGAGCATCACCTCTGCATTGGTGCCGGAGATGGCCAGTCCAGCCTGCATGCAGGCCGTGGTGTGAGCTTCGACGATCTCGCGCCCTGCGATCTCGATCGCTCCCACACCGCAGTAGTACGGACCCTGGGGAGCCGGGTAGTAGTAGCCCTCGCTGGGCCAGCCCAGCGGGCGTCCCTCTTCGAAGAAGGTGTACTCCTGCTCCATGCCGAACCATGCCTCGTGGTCGGCGAAGCGTTCGGCGACCTCCTTGCAGGCGGCACGGGTGTTGGTCTTGTGTGGCTCCATCGTCTCGGGGACCAACACGTCACAGAGGACCAGCCGGTCGTCACCACCACGGATGGGGTCGTGGCACTCGAACACGGGCCTGAGCACGCAGTCGGAGTTCTCACCCGGAGCCTGGTTGGTCGAGGAACCGTCGAAACCCCACATCGGGGCCTCCGCTCCGTCCGCGAGGATCCTGGTCTTGGAACGGATGAGCGGCACCGGCTCGGTTCCGTCGATCCAGATGTATTCAGCTCTGTAAGCCACCGGTTGTCACCTTCTCAGTTGTGGATCCACACCTGGGTGCGGATCCGGCCCGATACGTCGATGTTCCCACCTGCGTCGCTACAGCGCGAAGTCGGTGAGCACCGGAGCATCTTGTTCAGGAGGGATTTCGGAGCAGTTGCCCGATTGTGAATGGAATGTGAACTGGCTCCCGAAGCGGCGTGGAGAGGGTGTGGATCCGTCGCTTTGCTGCCAAGATGAGAGTCCGTCGGATCCCACCCCGGGAGCCCGGAATCCCGGAATTCCGGGACACCGAACTCCCGACCACTACGCCCCCTGCGAGAGACCAACCACATGGAACAGAGACAGGACTACGTGCTGCGAACCGTCGAGGAACGGCGGGTCCGTCTGGTGCGCCTCTGGTTCACCGACGTCCTCGGACAGCTCAAGTCGGTCGCCATCTCACCGGTGGAACTCGACGCCGCGTTCTCCGAAGGCGTGCAGTTCGACGGTTCGGCCATCGACGGATTCAGTCGGGTACAGGAGAGTGATGTACTGGCCAGACCGGATGCCAACTCCTTCCAGCTGATGCCGACCGAGGACGGCGAGGTCACCGCGCGGGTGTTCTGCGACATCTCCAACCTCGACGGGACGCCGTTCGAGGGAGATCCCCGCCAGGTCCTCAGGAGGAACCTGGCCGCCGCGGCCGACGCCGGCTTCGAGTTCATGTGTGCACCCGAGGTGGAGTTCTTCTACCTCGCCTCCGGCGACGACTCCACCGGCCCGAAACCCCTCGATGAGGCCGGCTACTTCGACCTCACGGCCAACGACACCAACAGCGACGTGCGACGCCGCACGATCCAGCGCCTGGAGGCGACCGGCATCCCGGTGGAGTACTCCTTCCACGAGGACGCTCCGTCGCAGCACGAGATAGACCTCCGCTACAACGATGCCCTGGCGATGGCCGACAACGTGATGGCCCTGCGGATGATCGTGCGCGAGGTGGCGATGGCGTCAGGCATCCACGCCACCTTCATGCCCAAGCCGATCGAGGGCGTGCAGGGTTCGGGAATGCACACCCACCTCTCGCTGTGGTCCGCCGATGCCAACGCGTTCCACGATCCCGAGGCATCCGACGGCCTGTCCGCCATCGCTCGGAGTTTCATCGCCGGAGTGCTGACCCACGCGGGCGAGCTCACGGCGGTGACCAACCAGCTGGTCAACTCCTACAAGCGCCTGGTGGCCGGCTACGAGGCCCCCGTGAACATCTCGTGGGCCCACAACGATCGGACCGCTCTGGTGAGGGTTCCGGTGCCCAAGCGGAACAAGGAGGCACAGGGCACCCGCATCGAGTACCGCAGCATCGATCCTGCATGCAACCCCTACCTGGCCTTCTCGGTGCTGTTGGCCGCGGGGCTCAAGGGCATCTCCGAGGGCTACGAGTTGGAAGACGAATCGACCGCGTTTCTGCTCGATGAATCGGCGCGGCACCAGACGCCCGGGCTGCTTCCTGCCAACCTTGCGTCGGCACTCGACGAGATGGAGCGGTCGGAACTCGTGCGCGCATCACTCGGCGAGCACATCTTCGAATGGTTCCTCCGCAACAAGCGCGCCGAATGGGCCGCCTACCGGACCCACGTCTCGAGCTTCGAGCTGGACCGCTACCTGCGGGCCTGGTGAACGCGTGCACCCGATCCTGTTGTGGCCCGATCCCCCTCCGCACGACATCGTGCGCGTGCTCGACCTGGCCGGGATCTCATGGGAAACGGTTTCGGGTGAGGCCGCCGCTCGGGAGCAGCTCTGGTCGGGCGCCGTGATCTCAGCGGAGGAGGATCCCGCCGCGGCCTACACGATGGCCCGCACCCTGCGAAAGGGTGACCTGGCGATAGCGCCACTGCTGCTGTGTGTGAGGTCCTCGGAACTCGGCGACCTCGAGGGTCGACACGACGTCTTCGACGACTTCTGCGTCGTACCGGCCCACCCGGTCGAACTCGAGGCGCGAATCCGCCACCTCCTGGCGTCGGAGGGGACCGGGATCGACCTCCCGCCCGAGGTGATCACATATGAGTCGCTGGAACTCAACGTGGAGACCTATCAGGCGGCCATCGATGGCAGGCCGCTCGACCTCACCTTCATGGAGTACGAGTTGCTCAAGTTCCTCGCCTCCGATCCGGGACGCGTGTTCACCCGCGAGATCCTGCTCAGTCGGGTGTGGGGCTACGAGTACTACGGGGGTGCACGCACCGTGGACGTTCACATCCGTCGCCTGCGCGCAAAGCTCGGGGAGGAACACGCCGGCCTGATCCAGACCGTGCGGTCCGTGGGCTACCGATTCGGACAGTCCCGCTGGGGGACCTGAGCTGGCTGTGTTGCTCAGGTGGTGATGTCGAGCATCTCGCTGTCGGCGTTGCGGTACTCGCCCTCCATGCGCAGGGAGTGACCGAGGATCACCGACAAGATGCCGCCGGAGATGATCACCCCGACCGGGATGGCAACCACCAGCGTTATGACGATAAGTAGCGGACCCATGTGCACAGTCTGCACTCTCGACACGCCCCATCGCTACATCGCCGGGACAGAAACCGTGGCCGCCGGCAGAAGTGGCGCCGGCCCGTGAGGATCCAACCTCAGCTGATGACCGGTGCGCCGATCGGCCAACGGGGAGCGAAACCGTGGTGCGCCCAGACAGCGGCGGCGGTTGCCGCGAACACCGCCTCGCTCACGGCTCGGGGCTCCCCCCGGGATCCCTCGGGATCCAGGACCACCCGCACCCGGGGCATCGCCGATGCCGGGAGGATCCCGAAGGACCGGATCGTGAGATCCGCCACATTGCCCTCCGGATCGACCGACAGACCCTCGCTGCAGACCATCCCCGCAGCCATGTGGACCGCTCCGATCACATAGGACCGCAGCACGACGGAATCGACCGGATCACCAGCGCCGACGGTCACCTCCACATGCGGTTCGGACAGCTGTACCTCGGAGATCTGTGCTCCGGAGACCTGTGCTTCGGAGATCTGGGCTTCGGAGATCTGCCGCGGCGACCCGCCGGTGTCCTCGCCCCGCAACTCCGTGCGTGCCCACGCCCCCGAGGGCAGGTCCACCCGCACCCCGGCTCCGTCGCGACCACCGAGCGGTCCCCGGTGGCCCGCGGCCACCAGCGCGCAGAACACCTCGGCCCAGCCGGCCGCTCGCACCGCTGTGGTGGTGGGTGGACCAGCCAGATCGACGAGATCCACCGACACCCCCGGCGCCGCGATGGCGATCGCCTCCGCTATTCCGGTCGTGCGAGCCACTCGCACCGCGCCGGTTCCATCGCTGCGCACGCCCACAGCCAGTGGGGGCCGCTTCGGACCATTGCGCACCGTGTCCTCGCGCGACCATCTCACCAGCACGGTCCGCCGGTGCTCGTCGGCCAGCTCCCGGGCGATCGATTCGAGCGGAGAACGCGACTTGCCGCCGAAGGCTCCTCCGTTGGCAACAGCGCTGGCCGGCTCCCCACCCGGTTCACACCAGGAGGCGTCGGTCTCCAGGTACGCGGGTTCGACCCAGGAGGTGGCCAGCTGCGCATCCCAAACGCCTTCGGGTACCTCCAGCGGCGGGTGGACGCCGATGGTGCTCCGCCGACCCTGGACCCGACCCGCCACTTGCCTGGCGGCGGTGAGTGTCTCCTCGACGACCCAACCCCCCGCGCCGTCGGGTACGGCCACCAGCGCATCGTCGGGCACTGTGTCGGTGGCGAAGCCGCCCGCTCCCGCTGCCACGATCGACCTGTCGATCCGCTGGCCGGTGCCACCTTCGAGCTGTGCGCGGACTGCTGCGGCTGCCGGATCCGGCAGGGCCGGGCGCTCATCGGTCCCCGGGTCCTTCTGTTGTGCAGCATCGTTCTGTCGTGCAGCATCGTTGCGATCGCGACCCAACACCTCGACCGCCGTGTCGGCTATTCCCTGCCAACCGGTGCAGCGGCACAGATGCGCAGCCAGCATCCGATCGACGGCTCTGCGGGCCCCCTCCGGCGGCAACTCCGAACGGAGCCTCCTGTCCTCCAGGCGCATGATTATGCCGGGAGTGCAGAACCCGCACTGGGTGGCCCCGTGATCGATGAACGCGTCAGCCCAATCGAGCGCGCGCTGGGTCTCGAGACCCTCGAGCGTCGTGACACTGCGGCCGGCGACGCGGCGGACCGGGGTCACGCACGCCACGCGGGCCTTGCCGTCGACCAGCACCGTGCAGCATCCACACTGACCCTGCGGCGCGCACCCGTCCTTGGCGCTGATGACGCCAGCGACGTCGCGCAGGACCTCGAGGAGGCTCGACCCCAGATGGTCCTCCGGCACGCTCACGTCGCAGCCGTTCACCTCGAGCGAGATCGCCATGGCAAGAGTGTGCCCCTGCCCCTGCGGCTCCACCAATGTGACACAACGCGTGTGCCCCAGCGCGACTCGGGAAACCCCGGCGACCAAGGTACGGTCGTCGCGTGGAAAGTGGCGCGGCAGAACCGAACAACCGACCGATCCTCACCCGCAGACACCTGCTGCTGGGGGGCGCCTCACTGGCGGTCGTGCCCGTGGTCGCGGCCTGCACCACGAGCAGCGACCCGACCGTTCCCGAGGCTGCGCAGGCCAGCAGCTCCCTGCTGGGCGCCTTCCCGCCGGGCGACCCGTTCATACCGGCAGGCGTTTCCACACGGCTGGCCTACATGATCCTCGATTCCGAGGGGGTACCCCTCTCGGAGATCCCCGGCGAGGTCACCTTCACCGTCTCCAAGGACGGCACCAGGATCGCCGAGCAGAACGTCGCACCCCGTTCTGAGGGCATACCCCGCGCCTACCTTCCCCTGGTCCAGACCTTCGACGAAGAGGGCATCTACGACATCGGCGCCACCTTCGAGGGCGAGGAGATGGTGAGCCAGTTGCAGGTGTTCTCACCATCGGAGGTCGTCTCGCCGGTGGTCGGCCAGCAGTTGCCTGCGAAGTTCACCGCGACCGAGGACAACCCCGGCGACGTGGATCCCATCTGCACTCTGGTACCCCCGTGCCCCTTCCACACCGTCAACCTCGAGGACGTGGTGGGAACCGGCAAACCGATCGTGTTGCTCGTGGCCACGCCCGCCTTCTGCCAGACGGCGTTCTGCGGACCGACGCTCGGCAACCTCATCGACCTCGCCGATGGCCGCGACGATCTGATCGTGATCCATTCCGAGGTGTACCTGTCGGCCAAGCAGGCCCAGGACGACCTCGCGACGGCGCCATTGGCGCCGGTGCCGGCCGACTACGGACTGAACATCGAGCCGGTGCTCTACGTCACCGACGACGCCGGTGTGATCACCGCACGGGCCGACGCCGTCGTCGATCGCAGCGAGATGGCAGAACTGATCAACTGATCAACCGACCGGTTGGCCCTCAGCCCTCGCGGCCTCCGGGTCCGGTTCGTTTGCTCAGCTGAAGGACTGGCCGCACCCGCAGGTGCGCTGAGCGTTCGGGTTGGTGATCGAGAAGCCGGACTGGTCCAGACCATCGGCGTAGTCGAGCGTGGCGCCTTCGAGCAGCTGGGCGCTCGAGGGGTCGACGACAACCTTCACATCGCCGTGGGTGGTCGAGAGATCCTCGTCGGACACCTCGGAGTCGAAGAACATGTCGTAGGAGAAGCCCGAGCACCCGCCCGGACGAACCGCGACGCGCAGGGCGAGTTCGGGCTCACCCTCGGCCGCGATCAGCTTGCCCACCTTCTCTGCTGCAGCTTCGGTCATGGTGATCATTGCGGACGTCCTTTCCGAGACGATCCAGACTGTCTTGATCGGATCCCGGCCGTTCCCGGATCGGGTGCTGGCCTGTACAGATCCTGGCTCTCCGGTCGTCGGTGACCGTCAGCGCTGATTGTAACGGTATTCGCCGTGACAATACAGAGCGCGCCGCGGGACCCCGCCCTTGCCCGACGGCTCACAGTGAAGTGCCGGTGGCAACCATGTCAGCACGGCAGGGAGTACGTGCGGACAGGTCACAGAAGCTCTCCACCACCGCACCGCCGAGTTCCTCGGCAAACCCCTCCATCAGACCTCGGTGCAGAGAACACACCACCTGGGGCTGGCTCCTGGCCAGATCCGCGAAGGGGCAGTGCCCGAACCCCACCGTTGTGCGGTCACCCTCGGTGGCCGTCGCGGGGTCGAACCCGAGTTGGTCGAGCATCTCCACGGTGCAATCGGTGCAGGACCTGTCGGGAGCCACACGATGTGCCATGGCCCGACCCGCGTCACGTCCCGCCTCGAGCACCGTGGCGGTCTCCGCGGCACTGTCCACGGCCACCTGGAGCAGCATCTCCGAGAGCATCGGATAGACGGGGGGTTCGAGTCCCAGACTCGGTGCGTCCCTTGCAGGCTCGTAGAGCTTCTGGGGTCGACCCACCCCACCCGAGGCGTCCGGGCGCGACTCCAGCAGTCCCACCTCCCGCAGCCGTTCCAGGTGTGGACGCACGGTGTTGAGGTGCAGACCGAGACTCTCGGCAACGTCGGCGGTCGACAGGGGCCGGGGCGAACGCGCCAACTCCAGGTAGATCGCGTAGCGGGTGTTGTCACCCAGTGCCTTGAGGAGGTCGAGCCTCCTGGCTGGTCCCGGTTCCTCGACCGGTCGCTCCTCCATCCAACGAGCATACCTGAGTGACAATAAACACGGCTACAACCGTTTCTATTCGGGTAGACTCGGACCATGGAGTCCGGACCCGATGACGCTACCCAGCAAGCTGCCCAACCCCCGACGGCAGCGCCGGTTCCGGAGGAAGACATCCTGGGGATCCTCGGGGGGGTCATGGACCCCGAACTCGGTAGTGACATCGTCTCGTTGGGAATGGTCCGGGGGGTATCGGTCGATCCCGCGGGAGCCGTCACCGTCCGGGTCGCACTCACCACCAGCGGTTGTCCTCTGCGAGCGGAGATCCAACGTGACGTCCGCGCGCGGGTGGGCGCCCTGCCCGGAGTCTCCTCGGTCAAGATCGACTGGTCGGAGCTCACCGCGCAGGAGAAGGCCACGACCATGGAGCGGGCCCGTCTGGCGATTGCGCAACGGCCCGAGGACACCAGCGTTGCTGCCACCACCAAGGTGCTGCTCGTCGCCTCCGGAAAGGGTGGCGTGGGCAAGTCCTCGGTGACCGTGAACCTCGGCATCGCTCTCGCCCAACGCGGGATGTCAGTCGGAATCCTCGACGCAGACATCTGGGGCTTCTCGGTGCCACGCATGCTCGGTGTGTCCGACCGGCTCGAAGCCGACGCCGAGGGGAGGATCCAGCCCCAGCAGATCGCCGTCGGAGAGGGCCGGATCGAGGTGGTGTCGATGGGTCTGCTCGTGGAACAGGAGGAGTCGGCGCTCATGTGGCGCGGCCTCATCCTCAACCGGGCGGTACGCCACTTCCTCGAGGACGTCGCCTGGTCGGACCTCGACTACCTCCTCGTCGACATGCCACCGGGAACCGGCGATGTGCAGATGGGTCTCGCCAAGATGCTCCCCCGCGCGGAGATGTTGATCGTCACGACCCCGTCGCTGGCGGCACAGCGCGTCGCCACCAGGGCGGTCGACATGGGCCGCAAGAACTTCCTGCACATGGCGGGTGTGATCGAGAACATGAGCGCCTACGTGGACCCGCAGGGCCACCGCCATGAGATCTTCGGCGCAGGTGGCGGCGAGCGGTTGAGTTCGGAGACCGGCATCCCACTGCTCGCCCGGATCCCCATCGAACCCGAGGTGGCCAAGGGCGGCGACAGCGGCTCGCCGGCCGCGCTGGGCGACGGACCCGCCGCAGAGGCGTTCGACGACCTCGCCACAGAGGTGTTGCGGGTCAGCCCGCCGATGGACCTCGCGGGTTGTTCGGCACGGCTGATGGACTCGATGGAACAAGCCCTGGCCGAAGCGGCCGAGGTCTGATCGCCCGCTTCACCTCACCACCTCCACCGGGCGGCGACAGATCGACCGCTCAGGCGGTCTCGAGCTTCATTCGACGCTCCGACTCGTTGAGCCCACCCCAGATGCCGTGCGGCTCACGGATCTCGAGTGAGTACTCGAGACACTCCGAGCGAACCACGCAATCGGTGCAGATCTCCTTGGCCCGTCTCTCGCGCTCGAGCCGGTCGGCCTTGCGTTCGAACTGCGGCGGCGGGAAGAACACCGCTGCCTGCGGTCCGCGGCACGCCGCTCGGATCTGCCACATTTCTGGCGAAGGTTGTGCGCTCACAAAGGCCCCCCTTAGAGCGTCAGCGATTGGTTACCCGATTCACGAGGCGGTATCTCGCTTCCTCGGCAAAGCCTCGGAAACACCCCGCTGTCACATTTGAGGACCGACCGTTCGGCTGATCCCCGTGGAGCATGCGCTGAATATGTTTCCCGGACGGCCGGTGCCCCGGACCCCCCGGTCGTGGCTGGCACCATAGGGCCAGCTACGGAATCCATACAAGGATCAGTTTGTAGACGTCGCGCTCACTCGCGCGAGCGCCCCCTCATCTCGCGGTGATCCCTGGCGGCGCCCTCGATGGGTTCCACCTCCAGGGTCAGACCGTCGATCTCCGCCACCCGCACGGGGTCGTCCTGCGGAATCGGCGTGGCCCGATTGGTTCGGGCACGCCAGAGCGCCCCTCGGATACGAACCGTGCCGTCGGGGTCCACCGCGGTCGCTGCGGTGCCCTCTTCGCCGAGCATCCACTCGCGACCGATCGTGGGAGTGGCGAAGCGGGCGCGGACCATCGAGGGCATCCCCGAGAACATCGCAACCGCCATGCCCGCCACGCCCGCCAACAGAGCCAACCAGGTCGGACGGAACTCGGTGAACAGGAACAACGACCCCACCGTGACCGCGACCGCGCCGATGACGGTCCACGCACGGGGTACCCCGGACTGCACGTCCACAGCGAAGGCCAGTATCGACAGCACCACCAGCACGAGCGCCCAGGTGTTGAACGGGAGCGCCGCCACGCCGTAGGCGGCCAGCACCAACGATCCGGCTCCCACCACACCGGCTATGCCCACCCCGGCGGTGAAGAACTCGAACAGCAGCAGACCCAGACCGATCACCAGCAGAAGGTAGGCCACCGACGGGCTCGCCACCGTGTGCATGATCTGGGTGCCGATCGGCAGCTTCGAGAACCGCACCAGCGCCACGGGCGCCCTGGCACGCTCGCCGTCCTCGTCGGTGATCTCGCTGCGCACACCATCGATGTTCACGATGTGTTCGCGCACGATCGGTGCGAAGCGGTCGACGAGGCCGGCATCGACCGCGGCCTGGCCCTCGAACGTGCGGTCGATCGCCACCGCTCGGTCTCCCCCGTACAGCT
The DNA here is from genome assembly GCA_023957995.1 of Microthrixaceae bacterium. GTDB lineage: Bacteria > Actinomycetota > Acidimicrobiia > Acidimicrobiales > Microtrichaceae > JAMLGJ01. Next base: position 66,968 of record JAMLGK010000006.1, read on the forward strand.
CGCCGAACTCGTCGACCGGCAGTCGCTGTGCACCGACGTCGCCGACCTTCGCACCCGGAGCGATGCCCGAGGAGTCGGCCACCGCCACCAGTTCGGCCGCGCCACCCAGCGCCACCGATCCGGTCGGGCCGATCCACACCGTCACAGGGACCGACGACGATTCGATCACCCGCGCCACCTCGGCGAGGCGCCCGTCGGACACCGCGGACCCCTGGCTGTCGAGCTGCAGCACGACCGCCTCCACGTCACCTGAATCATCGGCGGCGGTGATCGAGTCGACGATGTTGGTCGCCTCGATCTCATCGATCAGCCCATCCACCGCCACCACGTCCACACAACCGTCATCGGCACAGGTCTGCGGTGCGTCCCCATCCTGGGCCGAAGCGGCCGGGCCGAGGAGCAGCACCCCGACCACGACCACGAGCAGACACCACAACGTTCTGGCGACGATGCGGCTGGTGGCAGACTTGCCCACGTGAGGTTCTCCTGTACACGGTTGCCCGGTCGCGCACACCCTGTGCTGCGATCGTCGTTGAACGGTTGCGGCCCTACCCGAGCGACGCTGCGGGGGTTCGGAATTTGAAGCCGGCCGACTTCTTCGGTGAGTCCGGCCTGATAATCGTCGCCGGGAAGGGCGGCGTGGGCAAAACGGCGGTCACATCCGCCATGGCCGTGGCCGCCTCGCTGGAGGGCCTGCGAACCCTCGTGGTGGAGATCGAGGGCAAGGACGCGATGGCCTCGATGTTCGACACGGGCTCGCTGGACTATGCCGAACTCGAACTGGTGCGCACCGCCGAGGCTCATGCAGGGGTTCGGGCCCGAACCCTCACCCCGGACGACGCGCTGCTGGACTACCTGGCCGACCGCGGCCTCAAGCGGATCTCCAACCGCCTCGTGTCGTCGGGGCTGCTCGACATCATCGCAACCGCGGTGCCCGGGATCCGCGACATCCTGGTGTTGGGAAAGGTGAAGCAGATAGAACGCGCGGGTGGCCAGGACCTGATCATCCTCGACGCACCGGCCGCGGGTCACGCGATCAGCTTCCTGCGCTCGGCCAGCGGACTGGCCGATGCCGTGCGGGCCGGTCCCATCAACACCCAGGCCCATGACGTCCTCGAGCTACTGGCCGACCCCGCACGCTGTCGGGTGGTGCTGGTGACCCTGCCCGAGGAGACCCCGGTCAACGAGTTGATCGAGACCGCCTACAGCCTCGAGGACGACGTCGGGGTGGCTCTCGGACCTGTCGTGGTCAACGGAGTGCTGCCCGAGCTATCGGGGCTGGCCGTCGATCCCGAGGAGGCTGCCCGGGCAGCCGACACGCACCTGCTCGAAGGCGAGGCCGACCTGTTGCGACGCTCGTCGGAGTTCCGCTCGGCGCGTCGGTCGATCCAGGACACCCAACTGCAACGGATGGCCGAAGAGCTACCGCTTCCGCAGATCCATCTGCCCCACCTGTTCACCAGCACCCTGGGGCGGAACGAACTGGAGTCGTTGGCCGGATCCGTACTCGACGGAATCTCCGCCCTGGAAGCAGGTGGCGGCGCATGAGCTCCCTCGCCACCGTGGTCACCAATGCCGAGGTCGTCATCTGCTGCGGCTCCGGTGGTGTGGGCAAGACGACCACCGCGGCGGTGCTGGCCCTCGAGGCGGCCCGTCGTGGGCGCCGATCGGTGGTCGTCACCATCGATCCCGCACGGCGGCTGGCCGACGCTCTCGGACTCGAGGGACTCACCAACGAACCCCGGGCGATCGAGGCCGACCTCGACGGTGACATGTACGCACTGATGCTCGACACCAAGAGCACCTTCGACGGCCTGGTGCGCCGCTACTCCTCGGACCCCGACCAGGCCGAGCGCATCCTCACCAACCGCTTCTACGACAACATCTCCTCCGCGCTGTCGGGCACCCAGGAGTACATGGCTTCGGAGAAGCTCTACGAGCTCGCGCGCGAGGGGGACTGGGACCTCGTGGTGGTCGACACGCCTCCCACCCGACATGCACTCGACTTCCTCGACGCTCCACAGCGGCTGGCGACGTTCCTGGATCACAGGTTGTACCGGATCCTGATGACACCGACCCGTGGAATCGTCAAGGCCGTGAACGTGGCCGCGCAGACGGTCGTGCGGAGCCTCTCCAAGGTGGTCGGTGGTGAGGTCGTGGCCGACGCCATCGCTTTCTTTCAGGCCTTCGAGGGCATGGAAGGGGGTTTCAAGGAACGCGCTGCCGCTGTCGACGAGCTCCTGCGGTCCGACGAAACGGCGTTCGTGCTGGTTGCCTCGCCCAAGGCGGACACGGTGGCCGAAGCCGGATACTTCGCGGAGCAACTGGACCAACAGGGAATCGATGTGAGGGCCCTGGTGGTGAACCGGATGCAGCCCACCTTCGGGGCGGAGACCGCCGGTGGCGAAGTCACCACCGCAGCCACCGCACGGGCACGGGCGACCACCCTCGAGGGAACCGCCATCGGCGAGCACTACCGCGCACTTGCCGATGCACTGCAGGTGGCCGAGGGCGACGAGGTCCACCTGGCGGGCCTCGCCGGCCAGGTGGACCCTGCACCGGTCGTGCGGGTGCCGGTCCAGCCCTTCGAGGTGAACGACCTGGAGGGACTCGCTGCCATCGGTGCGCTGTTGATGGTCGAGGACGACTGAGCCCGATGGCCGAGGACCGCTGAGCAACGGTTCTGTTCGAAGCGTCCGTGCAGGGTAACTTCACCTGCGTGAACGCCCGGCCCGACACCCTGGTCCTCGTTGCCACCGATTCCGATGGGGTATTCGACGACATCGACGCCGCCATCGCGGACGAACACACCTCGCTCCAGCGCGTGAACGCCGGCTCGGACGTACGTGGGGCCGTGCTGGCAACCGACCCCGACCTCGTGATCTGTGACCTGCAGATCGGCAACATGGGCGGGGTTGCGACCGCGCTCGACCTCCGACTCGAAGAAGGCGCTGGGCGCCTCGAGGCCAGGCCCATCATGCTGCTCCTCGACCGCGAGGCCGACGAGTTCATCGCCAGGCGATCCGGTGCGGATGCCTGGTTGACCAAGCCCCTCGAATCGCTGGACATCCGTCGGACCGTCTCCAGCCTGGTGGGCGACTCCTCCCGCGTCTGAGCACACACGAGCGGCTGCACACGCACTACCCGCCACAGCCGGATCCCCGGCTTCGACCTCAGGTGGTCGGTTCTGTACGATGGCCCGGCCACGGGTGGTGGCGCAGTTTGGCAGCGCGCCTCGTTCGGGACGAGGAGGCCGGGAGTTCAAATCTCCCCCACCCGACCACAGAAACCGACGGTAATCGACGGTCGGTTTCAACACATGCACGACCTTCCGGGGCTTCCCGGGGGTCTGTGGTGACGATTCGCCGAATTTCCTTTTCAAGGAACGATCGGGACACGCCGATGCCCTGTGCGTGGTTGAGAACAAGAACAAACCCGCGCGCCGCAGCCGGCCGATCCGACGAACCATCGTCCTCGCACTCGCCATGGTGGTGGCCGTCGCGCTCGTCGGCGCATGCGAGTCGACCAAGTCCGAACGGGACTCGGTGCGCAACTCGGTGAACGCCTCCCGGGCCCAGGCGGGCCTGCCGGCCCTGCGGGAGAACATCGCGCTGGACATGAAGGCCGACAGCTGGGCCCAGGGCATGAGGAACCAGTGTCGGATCTGGCACTCCAGGCTCGCCGACGGAGCGCCACCCAACTGGCGCAAGCTCGGCGAGAACGTGGGCATGGGTGGCAACGTCGCCCAGATCCACAACGCCTACATGAACTCGCCGGGCCACAGGGCAAACGTGCTCGATCCATCGTTCGACGAGATCGGGACCGCCGCGGTGTGGGGCAACTGCAACGGCTACCGCACGCTGTTCACCGTGCACGTGTTCATGGCCACCTGAGCCCGAACCGCCCCACCCCCGGACCCGGTACGGTCTGGATCGTGGAATTGACAGAGTTCCAGGATCTCATGGAGAACCTCTACGGGGAGAGCGACCGCGAACGGGGGATCCCTCCGACCGTTGCCTGGCTCTGCGAGGAGGTGGGCGAACTCGCCCAGGCAGTGCGCAAGGGAACACCCGAACAGCAACTCCACGAACTCGGCGACGTTCTGGCCTGGCTGGCATCCCTGGCCAACCAGCTCGACCTCTCACTCCAACAGGCCGCCGACCGTTACGTCGAGGACCCTCCGTAGTTCCGTCCCGCAGGTGGTCCTTCGGTGTGCCCGACCGGGCATCCGGGGCAGATTCCCGGAACGACGGCTCAGACCAGCGCCTCGGCGATCTGGATGGCGTTGAGGGCAGCGCCCTTCCTTAGGTTGTCATTGGACACGAACAGGACCAGGCCGTGCTCCACGGTGGAGTCGCGCCGGATCCGGCCCACGAACGCAGGGTCGGTGCCGGCCGCGCGAAGCGGGGTCGGTATGTCCGCCAGCTCCACTCCGGGCGCCGATGCCAGCAGTTCCACGGCTCGCTGGGGCGTCAGCTCCGCATCGAACTCGGCGTGTATCGAAAGCGAGTGGCCCGTGAACACGGGCACCCGCACGCAGGTCCCCGAGACCAGGAGATCCGGGAGCTCGAGGATCTTGCGGCTCTCGTTGCGCAGCTTCTGCTCCTCGTCGGTCTCGGCGCTGCCGTCGTCGACCAGGTTGCCCGCGAACGGAACCACGTTGAACGCGATCGTGTCGGGGAACGACTCGTGGGGGGCGAAACTGACCGCGGATCCGTCGTGGGTCAGTTCAGCCGCCTTGGATCCGGCCGAGTCGACCTGAGCCGCCAGTTCGGCAACCCCGGAGGTCCCGGCTCCGGAGACCGCCTGGTAGGTGGCGACCCGTAGCGCCCGCAGCCCGGCCTCGACAGCCAGGGGCTTGAGCACAGGCATCGCGGCCATCGTGGTGCAGTTGGGATTGGCCACGATTCCCTTGGGCAGCGAGCCCAACGCGTGGGGATTCACCTCGGCCACCACCAGCGGCACATCGGGGTCCATGCGCCACGCGGAGGAGTTGTCGATCACGGTCGCACCGGCGGCGGCGACCCTCGGCGCGAACTCGCGCGAGAACGCCCCACCAGCGGAGAACAGTGCGAGCTCGAGACCGGCGAAGTCCGCGGTCGCTGCGTCCTCCACCACCACCTCGTCCCCGCCCCATCCGAGGGTGCGCCCGGCAGAGCGCGCCGAGGCGAAGAAGCGGACCTTGCCGACCGGGAACCGCCGCTGTGCGAGCAGTTCCCGCATGACAGTGCCGACCTGGCCGGTTGCTCCGAACACACCTACGTCCATGGGGTGATCGTACCGGGGGCTGCATCGGGGCACTCAGCCGGTTTCAAGCTTCGGCGGGGCCGGCCTCAGAACGTGGTCTCGCTCAGTTCGTAGACCGAGTGGAGCACCTCGACCGCGCGGTCGGAATCGTCGCCCGACACGATGCACGAGATCCGGATGGCCGAGGTCGAGATCATCTCGATGTTGATCGCGTTGTCGGCGAGGGTCTCGAACATCACCGCAGCGACCCCGGGGTTGGACTTCATACCCGCACCCACCACCGACACCTTGGCGATGTCGTGGTCGCTCGTGACACCGGCCGCGCCGGTCGCCGAGCGCTCGGACTCGCAGATCTCCATCGCGAGGGGGAGCTGCTCGTGCGGAACGGTGAAGGAGATGTCGGTCACTCCGTTCGTGGAGACGTTCTGCACGATCAGATCCACGTTCACGTCGGCCTCTGCCAGGCGACGGAACAACCCACCCGCTATCCCGGGACGGTCGGGCACTCCGGCCACGGTGATCTTGGCCTGAGAGTCATCGGAGACCACCGCCCTGATCAGTGCTGCTTCCATGTTGGCATCCTCCTCAGTGACCCAGGTCCCCGGTTCCCAGGTGAATGCCGAACGCACGTGCAACGGCACGTGGTGGCGATGGGCGTACTCGACTGACCGCATGGCCGGCTTGGGGCAACCGGCCGCTGTCATCTCGAGCATCTCGTCGAAGGTGATCCGGTTCATCCGCCGTGCCGAGGGCACGACCCTGGGATCGGTGGTGAACACGCCCGACACGTCGGTGTACAACTCGCACGCGTCGGCATCGAGGGCCTTGGCGAGTGCAACGGCGGTGGTGTCGGATCCACCACGGCCGAGGAACGTCACGTTGTTGTCCACCGACACGCCCTGTGCTCCGGCGACGACCGGTACGTATCCGTCGTCGAGAGCGGTACGTATCCGACCTGCCCTCACGTCGACGATCTTGGCGTTGGAATGGTTCACGTCGGTGACGAAACCGGCCTGGCTTCCCGTGTAGCTCTCCGCACGAACCCCCACTCCGTGCAGGGCCATGGACATGAGCGAGATCGCCTTGCGCTCGCCCGCGGTGATGAGCATGTCCATCTCCCGACCGGGTCGGCTGTCGGAGACCTCCCCGGCCAGTCGAAGGAGCTCGTCGGTCTCCTTGCCCATCGCAGACACCACCAGGACGACGTCGTCGCCCCGGTGACGACACCTCGCCACGTGCGAGGCGACCTCCGCGATGCGTTCGGGGTCTGCCACGGAGGTTCCGCCGAACTTCTGAACCAGTAGTGCCACAGCGCTCAAAGGTACTCACCGTGATGCGCCCGAACCGCTTCACATGAGGTCGCCCGGTAGCTCCTCGAACGCCACCTCGGTACCGCTGCGGAACACGTGCACCCCGCCCGAGCCCTCGATGCTCCAGGTTCCCTCCGACGATCTGATCAGGGCCGTCGCCTCGTCCAGACCCACCACGGGCAGTCCCTTCGGCGCGAGTGCGACGGTCCGGGTGCGCTTGTCGTGGGACCACTTGTCGAAGCGGGCGATCACGGTGAAGCTCGTGACGAGACCCAGACCGACGGTGAACGCGCCGCCCCGGTTGTCCACCATGTGAGCGCACAGCACCGATGTGGATTCTGCCGCCACCGCCACCGTCGCTCCGGCTTCCCAGCGATCCAGCACCGCATCGAGCAGCGGCGTGTCCTTGAGCACTGCGCGCAGGTGCATCGGCGATCCGCCGGTCACGTAGAACTGCTCCACCGACCCGACGCGCTCCACCAGGTCGGCCGAAACCGAATCGGCCCTCGTGAACACCGGCAGCACATCGACCTCGACGTCCAGAGCCCCGAAGTGGGTTCGGGCCGCTGCGATGTGTGTGTCGGGATCCTCGAAGGCCATCGCGGTGGGCAGCACCGTCACCGTGCTGCCCGCGCGGAACAGCGGTCGATGATGTTCATGGGTGTCGCCGAATTCGGCTCCACCGATCAATGCCAGGACTCCGCTCACCCGACCATCCTGCCCCATGTCCGATGCCCGACCCGACGAATCCGCCGGTCGACTCGTCTTGGTCCCCGAGGGGTCCACCTCGATACCCTTTCCAGCCATGACGATCCAACGTGTGGGGATTCTGGGTTCGGGCATCATGGGCTCGGGCATTGCGGAGGTGGCGGCCAAGGCCGGCATCGAGGTGGTGCTGCGCTCTCGTGCAAAGGAGTCGGCCGAAGCGATGAGGGCCGGCCTCGAGAAGTCGCTCGACAAGCAGGTCGAGAGGGGCAAGCTCGAAAAGAGCGATGCAGAGGCGACGCTCGGCCGTGTGAGCGCCACCGACCACCTCGGAGACCTCGTCGACTGCGACCTGGTCATCGAGTCCGTCGTGGAGGACCTGGCGGTCAAGCTCCCCCTCTTCGCGGAGCTCGACAGCATCTGCAAGCCCGAGGCCATCCTCGCCACCAACACCTCCACCCTCCCGGTGGTTGAGATGGCGGTCGCAACCGGTCGACCCGACCGCGTGTGTGGCATCCACTTCTTCAACCCGGCACCGATGATGTCGCTGGTCGAGGTCATCGCGCCGCTGACCGCCTCCGAGGAGACGATCTCGGTGGCCAAGGACTTCGCCTCCCGATGCGGGAAGTCACCGGTGCTGGTCAAGGACCGCGCCGGGTTCATCGTGAACGCTCTGCTGTTCCCGTACCTGAACAACGCCGCTCGAATGCTGGAGAACGGCACCGCCAGCGCCGAGGACATCGACGAGGCCATGAAGGGCGGCTGCAACTTCCCGATGGGGCCTCTGGCACTGCTCGACCTCGTGGGTCTCGACACGTCGGTGTCGATCCTCGACGCGCTCTACGAGGAGTTCAAGGATCCGAACTATGCAGCTGTTCCGTCGTTGCGCCGGATGGTCGCGGCCGGACGACTCGGCCGCAAGAGCGGTCGCGGCTTCTACGACTACTCCAAGAAGTAGTCGAGCCGGACCAGACAGAGGGCGATGATGCCCCGGGCGCTACCGCCGAGTGCCTGGGCGTTCCCTTCGCCGCGCGACGCCGAACCCGAGGGTCCGGTGGCGCTGGGCGGTGACCTCGAGCCGTCGACGTTGGTCGCGGCCTACAGCCGGGGCCTGTTCCCGATGCCGCTGAGATCGGGGGCCCTGGCTTGGTTCTCCCCCGACCCGCGAGCGGTTCTGGAGCCCTCGGACATGCACGTGAGCAGAACGCTCGCAAGGTCGCGCTCGAGGATGGAGGTGACCGTCGATGCCTGTTTCACCGAGGTGATGCGGGCCTGCGCCGACCCGTCCAGACCCCACGGGTGGATCGACGAGGACTTCATCACCGCCTACACCAACCTGCACGAGCTGGGCTGGGCCCACAGCATCGAGGCCTGGAGCGACGGAGAACTGGCTGGCGGCCTCTACGGGATAGCGATCGGTTCGCTGTTCGCGGGTGAATCGATGTTCCACCACCGAACCGACGGTTCGAAGGTGGCGTTGGTGGGTCTGTGCGAACTCCTCGGGGACGTGCGGGAGGTGCTCCTGGATGTGCAGTGGATCACACCGCACCTCGAGAGCCTCGGCGTGATCGAGATCCCGCGTGACGAGTACCTCGACCGCCTCGATCGAGCCGTGCAGTCACCCGGCCCCGCGTGGCAGGCTGGGACCTCAAGGGGGTAGTCCAATGAGCTTTCACCACGTGGCGCTGGCAACACCGGATCTGTCGGCCACACACGACTTCTACACCACAGCGATGGGGTTCTCCCTGGCCAAGATCGTGGTCAACCCGACGCCGGAGGGTGGTTGGGCCAAACACGTCTTCTACGACACCGACGACGGTTTCGGAGCCTCCGGAGGCATGATCGCGTTCTGGGAGTTGCACGGCGACTATCCCGAGGTCCGGGGCGCCATGTCGACCTCGGTCGGTCTGCCCGACTGGGTCAATCACCTGGCCTTCACAGCTGCTGACGAAGGCCACTTCGAGGTCGCGCTGAAGCGCTGGCTGGACGCCGGACACGAGTCGGTTGAGATAGACCACGGTTTCTGCCGTTCCATCTACACCTCGGACCCCAACGGAACGCTGGTGGAGTGGTGCCTCGACACGAGGCCGCTCAACGAGGCCGACCGTCGGCGTGCCGAAGAAGCCATCGGTGACCCGTCGCCCGAGTTCGACGAACCACCGCTGGGCTTCAAGGCACACACTCCCTGAGTCTTCGAAACGCCCGGCATTTGCGAAACGCCCCGAAACGACGAGGAACTCCGTAACCCTGTTGCATTCGCGTGACCGCTCACCGTCACCATCGTCACACTCCGCGTGTGGCCAACGCGGAGTTGTGCTCGGTTGAGCTGAAATTCACCCGGGATTCGTGAACTTTCTGTTGACGTCGGTCACATTTTCGTATTCGATGCATCTCGTAACCACAAGGCACATCAGGGGATGCGTCGAGCCGTTGGTCGGGTGAACACCGCTGTCACAAGGCGGGGTTCTCACAGTGTGGTCGCTCAGTACCAACGGGGAGCAAGTAGCGAAACCGACCCCCTGCGATCTTCGGACGGGGCGATGTCCGTGGTCGCGGAACCTGTCGACCCAATTCGGTCGATGACCTGGAGAGCGAAACGAGGGGGACCCTCAGCGGTCTCCCTCGTTCGCGTCCGGACGTCCGGTCGGTCGGGTCCACCGGTGGAGCAACGGGACCGCTACCCGTGGGAGGGCCTCGAGGGACTCACCTGCCCGCTCCCGGGGCCTGCTCCTGGGCCCCCTTGTGGGCTACTCCTCGGGACCGAGGTTCTCGAAGCGTGTGCAGTAGTCGAGGAACACCAGCCTCGACGTTCCGGGAGCGCCCGCACGGTGCTTGGCCACGATGACCTCGGCGGTGTCCTTGTCGGTGCTGTCGGGGTTGTACTTGTCGTCGCGGTACAGGAACATCACCACATCCGCGTCCTGCTCGATCGAGTTGTGGGCGATCACACCGTTGGCCACGAAGTTGTGGGTGCCGACGACGGTGGCGTCGTATGTCTCGGCGTCGCCCACCGGGGTGATCGACACGACCTCGTCCCACATCACCTCGGAGTTGGCCAACTCCTCCAACCGTTTGCTGTCGAGCACGCCGGCGATCCTCGAGAGCCGGGCGCGGCTGGTCGCCCTCGGGCGCGACTCGGTGCCCAGCAGGTACCCCCCGCAGTACTGCTCGCCCAGCGACGCTGCCAGATCCCTCTGGGTCATGCCCGCTCGCGACAGCTCGAGCACGACCGTGTCGCGGATCTCGGCGGGAACAGTGTCCACGTTGGGATTGCCCCGCACACCCTCGAGTGCCTCCAGCGCCTCGGCGACCAGCTGTCCCCGTTCACCCGCAAAGCCGATCCGTTCCAGGAATCGGCGCTGTTGGTCGACCCCGTGCACCCAGAGCCGGTAGCGGGGTGCCGTCGAACCGATGTCGTTGATCCGACCCAGCACTCCGAAGCGCAACAGGAGTCCCTGGAGTTGGTCGATGAGCGTCCGCGAGCTCGTCGTGGCTGCGATACGCACGTGCGGTCGCCCGCGCAGGCGGGTGCACGAGAGGTAGCCGATGCGACCGAAGAGTTCGGCCAGGAACTCACCGAGCGGCGCGTCCGAGAGTGCGCTGACCCCCGCCGGGAGCCGTCCCCGGGCCACCGCTGATCCCGCCAGTTCAGCTGCAGTGGTGTCAGCGAGGGAGGCGAGCGACTCCGGGCTGCCCACCGCTCTCGGGACCGCCACACGCGCCCCTACACGGAGCTCGTCGAGGCGCGCCCAGCGATCGACCAGCCGGAACGGATGATTTGCGGTGGCTTCCACGACCCGACCCGAAGCCAACTCCAGCGAGAACACCTTCTTGGTACCGCTGGGGAACGCGTGGGTGAGGGTGGCCGGCACCATCCGCCAGTGTTCGTCCAGACTCCACACCGGGACATCGGTCTCACCTGATTCGGCCAGCTCGCCCAGGGTCACCTCGGAGTTGTCATCAGCGCGCAGCAGGCGGGTCGAGGCGGGCATGCAGCCCGATTCGCGAAGGTCGGCGAGGATCGGGCGCTTGTCCGATCGTTCCTCGAGCTTCCTCGAGAGCTGGGAGAGCGCCACCACGGGCGCGTTGAGCTCGCGGGCGAGCACCTTGAGCCCACGGCTGATCTCGGACACCTCCACCTGGCGGCTCTCCGCGGATCCCCTCCCCTGCATCAGCTGTAGGTAGTCCACCACCACGACACCGAGCGGTTGACCCAGACGGTCCTGCAGTCGCCGGGCCTTGGAGCGGATCTCCATCAGCGATACCGCTGGGTTGTCGTCGATCCACATCGTGCCCTCGCCCAGACGTCCGATGGCCTTGGTGATCTTCGACCAGTCGTTGTCGGCCAGGCGTCCGGTGCGCATCTTGGAGGAGTCGACCCTCGCCTCGGAGGAGATCAGGCGCTGGGTTATCTCCATGTGGCCCATCTCGAGTGAGAAGAACAGAACCGGCAGCTTCTCGCGGATCGCGGCGTGCGACGCCAGACCGAGCGCGAACGCCGTCTTGCCCATGCCCGGTCGGGCACCGATCACCACCAGCGCGCCCGGTTGCAGCCCCGCCAGCAGGCGGTCGAGCTGCTGGTACCCGGTCGGCGTGCCCGTTATCTCGTCACCGCGCTCAGCCAGCTCCTCGAGGTGTGTGAGGCTCTGTTCGAGCAGGGGCGCGATGTCGGCGAGGGTGTCCGAGGAACGCCGCTGTGCGATCGAGAAGATCGCACTCTCGGCCTCATCCATCGTCTTGTCGATGTCATCGCGGGGTGAATAGCCCAGCTCGGCGATGTCGTTGGCGGCACCGATCAGGCGACGGAGCAGCGCTTTCTCCTGCACGATCCGCGCGTAGTACTCGGCATTGGTGATCGCGGGCGTCCGACTCTGGAGGCTTATGAGCCCGGCGGTGCCCCCACACACCTCCAACAGATCCACTCTCGCCAGTTCCTCCGCGACGGTCACCGGATCGATTCCCTCGCCTGCAACGGCCAGGGCCTGCATGGTGTCGTACAGGTGGCGATGTGCCGGTTTGTAGAAGTCGTCCGCGGAAACGATCGGGGAGACGGTCGACACCGCGTGTTCCGACAGGAGCATGGCTCCCAGGAGGGACTCCTCGGCCTCGATGCTGTGGGGCGGCACCCGCCCCGGGGTCGGTGCCCCCCGGGAGCCGGCTGCACCGGAGTACGCCGCGCGGTCGGGAGGAGGCCCCGTGAGGTCCATCACGGTCGGGGCCGGGGAGGAGTCATTCATCACAGACCATCTTCGACCGGATCGCCTGTGGGCATCCAGAGGACAACCGTGGGGAATACCTGTGGATCATCGGCGAACTCCCTGTGAGAACAGCACGCCGGACTGCAACGCGTGCGCGCAAAGGCTGTGGACAAGCAGTGGACAACTTGGACGGGCGAGGCCCGCGGTGACCGATCAGTCGGCTACGACGTCCAGATGGATCGGGAACTCGACATCGGAGTGGAGCCTCGCCATGACGTGGTGAGAACCGGTCGACTTGATGTGTTCGTCGAGTCGAATCGCCCTGCGGTCGATCTCGATCTCGGTCTGTTCGGCAACTGCCGCGACGATCTCGGCGGCGGTGACAGAACCGAAGAGCCGTCCTCCGTCTCCGGCGCGGCTGTGGATCGTGATCTCCTTGGAGACCATCACCTTGGCGATCTCCTCGGCGGCCTCACGCGCAGCGGCGTCACGCTCGTCGCGCGCCTTGCGCATGGATGCCGCCTGGGTGACCGCTCCCGGGGTGGCCGGCATGGCCAGCGACCTCGGCTCGAGGAAGTTGCGCACGTAGCCCTTGGAGACCTCCACGATGTCGCCACGATGACCGAGGCCGTCGACATCCGCACGGAGGATGACCTTCATCTGCTTCACGAGCCGACCTCCTCAGATGCCGGTGCGCTCTCCGCGGAGCCGGCAGCCGGTCCGGAAGAGTCGGGCCCACGGGAATCCCCGGAGTCACGCGGAGGCCTGCTGGGCCGCCCGTTGCCCTCGTCGTCACGTGGTGGTCGGTCCCTACGGCCGCCGCGGCGCTCGCCCCTGCCGCCACGCTGGGTGGTGACTCGGCTGGAATAGGGAAGCAACGCCATCTCACGTGCGTTCTTGATCGCCTTGGAGACCTCGCGCTGCTGCTGTTCGCTGTTGCCGTTGACCCTGCGTGCGCGGATCTTGGCCCGGTCGGACATGAACCGCCGGAGAAGATCGGTGTCTTTCCAGTCGACGTAGTCGATTCCGTCGCTGTCGAGGATCGACGTCTTCTTCTTGAAGCGGCGCGGATCCTCCTTGCCCTTGCTCTTGGCGATGCGCTTGTTGGATGACTTACCCATCAGAACGGCTCCTCATTCTCGTTGTAGCCACCCGCTGGTGCCTGCTGGGCAGCCGCGGGGGCGTCGTATCCACCGTCGCCGTCGCGACGTTCGTTCTTGGCGACCGAAGCCGTTGCCCAGCGGAGACTGGGGCCAACCTCGTCGGCCACGACCTCCACCTTGGAACGCTTCTCGCCCTCCTTGGACTCCCAGGACCGCTGGTCCAGGCGACCCACGACCATGACGCGCATGCCCTTGTCGAGCGACTCCGCGACGTTCTCGGCCAGATCGCGCCAGCAGACGACGTCGAAGAAGCTGGTCTGCTCCTCCCACTCATTCGTCTGGCGGTTCTGCCAGCGACGGTTGACCGCCAGGCCGAAGTTGGCCACCGGGGCCCCGCTGGGGGTGAATCGGAGTTCGGGAGTTCTGGTGAGGTTTCCCACCAGCTCCACGGTGTTTCCTGCCATCGTGTGTACCTTCCGTTCAGTCCGTTGCTGCGAGGAGTCCGCGGCGCATGGCCTCGGAGTCGGGCAGCCGGATCAGCTTGTGACGGACGACGTCGTCCGCGAGACGGAGGAAGCGATCCACATCATCGAGGTCGGAGGCATCGGTGGTGATCTCGAGCACCGTGTAGACGCCTTCGTGCTTGTGGTTGATCTCGTAGGCGAAGCGGCGTCGTCCCCACTTGTCGACCTTGGGAATGATTCCCTCACCGGCCTCGACCAGCTCGGTCACCCGGTCGATCACAGCGGTGTTCGCGGCGTCGTCGGCGTCGGCATCGACGATGATCATCAGTTCATACGCGCGTGATGGCACGTGGTACCTCCCTATGGGCCTGGCAGAGTTGCCATCGGGTCCTGCGGTTGCAGGACAGGGGTTTCGATTTGGCGCTCCACTGTAGACCGAGTGCGACGTCCATTCCCAAAGGCTCGCACCGGGGTGTGACAGAGCGGCCGACCGGGGGACTCAGGGCGCGACCCGATCGAACCCCTACGGGTGGAATTCGGGCGGGCGAACCTCAGCCGCTGTAGAGCGAGAGCGCCTCGGCTTCGGACTCCGCCAGGTGGTACGTCTCGTCGGGTCCGGGGAAGGATCCGCCGCGTACGTCCGCCACGAATCGTCCGATCGCCTCGACGGCGTCGGAACGCTGGTCTGCGTAACGCCTCACGAACTTCGGCGCCACACGGTCCTCGATGCCGAGGAGGTCGTGATACACGAGCACCTGGCCGTCACATCCCGGCCCCGCACCGATACCGATCGTCGGCACATCCAGGACCTCGGTCACCATGGAGGCGACCGCATCGGGTACTCCTTCGAGCACGATGGCGAAACAGCCCGCGTGCTGCAGGGCTTTCGCGTCGTCCACGAGGGTCAACGCCGCTCGGGAGTCCTTCGCCTGCACCCGGAAGCCGCCCATGGCATGCATCGACTGCGGGGTGAGCCCGAGGTGACCCATCACGGGGATCTCCGCGTCGACCAGCGCCTCCACCATCGGGACGCGCTTGGCGCCGCCCTCCAGCTTCACGCACTGGGCTCCGGCGCGTATGAGCTTCGCCGCGTTGGAGACCGTGTCGGGAACGCTGACGTGGTAGCTCATCCAGGGAAGATCGCCCACGATGAGCGCGGACGGTCGTGCCCGCGCAACGGCTGCGGTGTGATGCGCCATGTCGTCGATGGTCACCGAGAGTGTGTCCTCGTAGCCGAGCACCACCATGGCGAGTGAATCGCCGACGAGGATCATGTCGACACCGGCCTCGTCGACCGTGCGCGCACCGGGTGCGTCGTAGGCGGTCACCATGACCAGCGGATCTGCACCGGATCCCACCTTGGTGCCACTGATCGCGGGAACGGTCACCGCCGCTCGGACGGGATTGGATGGGGCCATCACTCGCCTCCTTGTCAGGTCCAGCGCCATTCGGCTGCCGGCCACGACCCAATTCTACGCGATCGACGGCGCCGGGCCAAGGCCCGCGTCAGGACCTACGGTCTCGTGCATGGCCAACTGTGAGAGCTGTGGACGACAAGAACCCGACACGATCAAGGTCCAGCGGATGTACCTGGTCGCCGGTGACGACCCTGGCACCGATCCGACGCCCCTGGAGCCGAGCGACTCCCCCACGCCCGGCGAGATCGAGAACTGGTGTGCGAGTTGTTGCGCCTCGTTCCCGCACGTGGTCGTCATCACCGAGTAGCCAGATCCCGCCCGGCCCCCACCCGGTGATCCAAGCCGGTGATCTAGGGAGGTGCCGAGGTGGTCGTGGTGGAGGTGGCGGCGGTGGTGGTCGTGCTCTGAGGTTCGGTGGTGGTCGTGGACCCGGAGGCCTCGGTCGTGGTGGTCGAGCTATCGGGTTCGGTCGTGGTGGTGGTCTCGGGCGCCTCGGTGGTGGTCGTCGTCTCGCTGGCCGGAACCTTGTTCTCGTTGAGGACCTTGTCGCCCGCATCGACCTTGGGGTAGTCGCAGCTCTCCTGGTCCTCGGTCGCTTCCAGCATGTAGTTGCGCCAGATCCGCGCGGGGAACGACCCACCGGAGACCTTCTTGCCCTGGTACACCATCTCCTCGGGTGAGTCGTGGCCCATCCACACCACGGTCGTGAGGTTGCAGGTGTATCCGGCGAACCATGCGTCCTTGTAGTTGTCGGTCGTGCCGGTCTTGCCGGCCGCCGGCACCCTCAACCCTGCCGCCGTTCCCGTGCCACGGGTGATCACACCCAACAGAGCGGCGGTCACGGTATCGGCCACGTCCTCGCTTATCACCTGTTCGGTCCGGGCATCGTCAGCGACGTCGTAGAGCACGTTGCCCGACGCATCCTCGATGCGTCGGATCACATAGGGCTCGGTGTGACGCCCGTGGGCAGCAAAGGTCGAGTACGCAGACGCCATGTCGAGCACGCTGACCTCACCGGAGCCCAGAACGAGGGAGTAGTTGGGTTCCAGATCGCTGCGGATGCCCAGTCGCGTGGCCATGTCGACGAGCTGCTGGGGACCGACCTTGTCGACGATCCCTGCATAGACGGTGTTGGTGGAACGCCAGGTGGCCTCTTCGACGGTCTGCACCCCATAGGAGCTGCCGTTGTAGTTCTGCGGCTTCCACAACTCACCCGGCGAGGCGTAGACCCCCGGGAAACTGGTGGTTCGTGGTGCGTCGAAGCGGGACTCGATGGAATACCCCTGCTCGGCGAAAGCCGCCAGTGCGAACGGTTTGAAGGTGGACCCGGCAGGGCGACCGGAACCACCGCCCTGCTTGCCCAGCGCGAGGTTGACCTTGGACGCGTTGAAGTCGGTTCCCCCGACCATCGCGCGCACCCGGCCGATGTCGTCGATGGAGACCAGTGAACCGAGGGGTGCATCGGGTTCGTCGAGAACATCGGTCACCGACTCGTAGGCCGCTGCCTGCAGCCGCGGGTCGAAGGTGGTGTAGACCCGCAGACCCTGTGTCTCGGCACCTTCGCCGAAGCGCACGCGCAGTTGCTCGCGCACCCACTCGAGCCAGTACTCCGAGCCGATCTCCGCATACTTCACATCGTTGAAATCGGCCTGCTTCTCGGTGCGGGCGCGCACGGTCTCGACCTGGGGGGTGCCGTCGGGAGCCGTGGCGCCACTGACCCACTCCACCGAGCCGGCCGCCTCCGCATCGGCCTCGCTGATGTAGCCCTCCTCGACCATGGCATCGAGGGTCACCTGGCGGCGTCTCGTGGCCTCCTCGGGATCCTGGGTGGCGTCCGCTGACTCCGGCGAACGGATCAGGCCCGCGAGGTAGGCGGCCTGGTGGAGCTGGAGCTCGGAGACCGGCACTCCGAAGTAGGCCCGGGATGCGGCCTCGACGCCGTAGGCGCCCCGGCCGAAGTAGACCTGGTTCAGATAGCGGGTGAGGATCTCGCGCTTGTCGAGCTGCTGTTCGAGCTTGATCGCCAGGACCGCCTCGCGGAGCTTGCGGTCGAGGGTCCGCTCCGAGGACAGGTAGACCGTCTTCACGTACTGCTGGGTGATCGTGGAGCCACCCTGTTGCGAGCTGCTGCTGCCGGTCAGGTCTCGCACCACTGCACGCGTGATGCCGACCGGGTCGATTCCGCCGTGGTCGAAGAAGTTCCGGTCCTCGGTCGCCAGCACCGCCTGCACCAGCACCGCCGGCAGGTCGTCGTACTCCACCAACACGCGTTCCTCGGCCGCGGTGAGCGAGGCCAACGAGTTGTCGAAGCCGCACTCGCCGGGAGCGACGTTGATGTCGCACACGAACGTGGTCTCGATGGGTTGGCGTTCAGCGGGTAGTTCGATGGTGTTGAGAACCATCCAGATCCCGCCGATCGCCACGATGGCCACCACCGCCACCGCATAGAAGGCGCGCCGGGACCGCCACAACACGCGGCGGCGTTTGCGTTCGGTTTGGGGTTGGTCCTGGGACATCTGTCGGGTGGAATCCGCTGGAGGTGGGCCGCGGTCCGCCCGGGAGGACGCCGCGAACGGTCGGGGCCGAGTCTTGTCGCTGGAGGGGTCGCTGTGAAGTCGCGTGGGCCTTCTACCCAGACCCCGACGTACCCGGACCCCGACCTACCCGGACCCCGATCCGGACCCGGTCGCCGGAGGGGTGCCCAGCGGAACCACCTCGATGAGATGGTTCCAGCGACAACTCAGGCAGACCTCGACCGTGTAGGTCCGGGCATTGGGGCGACCGCCGTAGCGGTCCGTCAGCCGGCGCAGATCAGCCTGGTTCTCCACCACCCGGCCACCGGCGGGCAATCGGGGCGCAAAGACGAAGCGAACCAGGCGCAGGGTCGACTCACCGCACAACGGACACGGAGCGGTTGCACGGCGCGAATGGTTCGCCCCGACCCGCAGGAGCTCGCGTTGCGCGTCGCACACATCGTTGCGCGACACCTCACCGGATCTCACCCGGCGAAGCAGGGCTCGGCGGGCCAGGCGGTAGTCCACGCTGCCGGGAACCCGGCCCTCTCTGCCCTCTGTGTCGGGCTGTAGGAAAGGCACGACCTGAAAGGCTACCGGCATCTGCGCCCCACCTCGACGGCGGCGGGGTCCGCCACGGGATGGGCTGGTTCCGCGAGAATTCGTCCATGGTCGACTCCCGCCGAACCCTGCGGCGGCATCCTTCCGCCGGAAACCTCTCGAGCCGACCGGCGCTCGTGGCACCCGATGATCCGCCGGTCACGTTGCCGCCCCCGTCGTTCCCCCATGGGGACGACACCGGTCCGGCCCGGGTGCGCCTGGGTCCTGACCTCGACGACGAATCGCTCATCAAACTCCTCGGCCCACTGGAGGGCCGACGGATCCTCGATCTGGGTTGTGGCTCCGGTTCCTCTTCCGTAGCGATGGCCGTCGCCGGAGCGAGGGTCATCGCAGTGGACGGTTCCACCGCCCGACTCACGCGGGCCCGGCATGCAGCAGAGCTCGCAGAGGTCCGCGTGGAGTTCCACCACGGCGACCTGGCGGATCTCGCCTTCATCAGAGCCGACAGCATCGACTCGGTTCTGGCGTCCTACTCCCTGGCGGGTGTCTCCGATCTCTCCCGGGTGTTCCGCCAGGTGCACCGCGTGCTGCAACCCGAGGGCGCGTTCGTGCTCTCGGTTCCCCACCCGATGTCCTTGATGGTCGACTGGGACCCCGAGATCGGCCCCACCCCGTGGCTCTCGAGGTCTGCCTGGGACACCGATTCGACGACCTGGGTCGTGGCGGGCGACGAGGGCCACGCGCAGATCCTCCAGATCTCGTCGTTGTTCACGACCCTGCACCGCAGCAACTTCCGCGTCGACGTCGTCGCAGAGCCCCGCCCGGAGGTTCCCACCGAGGAGTCCACCTCCCCACACCGCGACGCCATCCACGACTGGGTGCCGCCCACCCTGGTGATGCGTGCACGGAAGCTCGGTATCTGACGGGCGCGACGACCAACCAGGTTCGCCAGCCCGATCGGTCAGGGGAGGACGCTCGGCGGAGGACGCTCAGCCGCGGTGGGGCACGACCGTCACCGGGCACTTGGCGTGACCGACCACGTAGTTGGTCACCGAGCCCAGGAGCAGACCGAGGAATCCTCCATGACCCCGCGCTCCGACCACCAGCTGGCGAGCTCCGGCGGAGGCCGAGATCAGCCTCTCTCCGGCATGACCCTCCACGGCATGCAACCCGACATCGATGTCGGTGAGCCGTCCCTCCGAGCGAACGACCTCCACCGCTTCTTCGAGTGACACCATCACCGCGGCTGCCAGATCGCTCGGATCCAACACCGCCACCTCGTAGCCGGTCGTCATGATCGGGGTCGAATAGGTACCCACCACGTGCAACTCGCACGAGTGCGCTGCTGCATCGCTCGCAGCCCAACGAAGTGCATCCAGGGAGTTCTCGGAGCCGTCCACGCCCACCACGATCCCGCTCAGCTGCAGATCACCGGGCCGTTCACCGTCGTCAACCTGTTGCTCGTCGCGGGCTCCGGTCGGTTCCTGATCATCCATGGCCCAGATCCTAGATCGGTCCCAGAGATGGCGGATCAGCGCTGTTCAGCTGCGTTCGGCCCACCAGCGGTCCAGCTCGGACAGAGCGGCGGCCTCGCCCAACGGTCCGTTCTCGACGCGCAGTTCCAACAGATGGTCCAACGCCTCCCCGACGACGGGGCCACCCGCAATCCCCAGGTGTTCCATCACCTTGCGACCATCGATGTCCGGCCGGATCGCCTCGAGCTCCTCGCGTTCACGAAGCTCTGCGATCCGATCCTCCAACTCATCGATACGACGGCCGAGAGCCTCGGCCTTGCGCTTGTTCCTCGTGGTGCAGTCGGCTCTGGTCAACGCCAGCAACTCGTCGAGCAGCGGGCCCGCATCCCGCACGAACCGACGAACCGCGGAGTCGGTCCAGCCCAACTGGTAGGTGTGCATCCGAAGGTGGAGATAGACCAGCCGTTCGACGTCGTCGATCATGTCGTTGCTGAAACGCAACGCCTTCATGCGCTTGCGGGTCATGCGCGCTCCCACCACCTCGTGGTGGTGGAACGACACGCCCTTGGAGCCGATCGAGCGCGTGCGCGGCTTGCCGACGTCGTGGAACAACGCGGCGAGGCGCACCCGCAGCTCCACCGGCGACTGGCGCACCACCGCGATCGTGTGCGCCAGGACGTCCTTGTGGCGGTGGATCGGGTCCTGTTCCACCCGCATCGCAGGCAGCTCCGGCAGGATCACTTCGGCCAGGCCGTGGTCCGACAGGAACCAGAGACCCGCCGAGGGATCCTCGACCATGACCAGTTTGCAGAGCTCGTCGCGGATGCGCTCAGGCGACACGATGCCGATCCGTTCCGCCCCAGCAGCCACCGCTTCGACCAGGGAGTCATCACACCGGAGATCGAACCTCGCCACGAAGCGCGCCGCTCGCATCATCCTGAGCGGGTCGTCGGTGAACGAGACCACCGCGTCCAGTGGAGTCCTCAGCCGCTTGTGCAGCAGGTCCTCGAGGCCATCGAAGGGGTCGACCAGGCGAGGATCATCACCGGTCACCTCGAGAGCCATGGCGTTGATCGTGAAGTCCCGCCGGGACAGGTCCGTCTCCAGATCCGTCCCGCGGAACACCACCGTGGGCTTGCGGCTCTCGGGGTCGTACTCCTCGGCCCTGTGGGTGGTGATCTCGATGTTGTCCCCGCCGATCGACAAGCCGATCGTTCCGAACTTCTCACCCTGGGACCACAGTGAGTCCGCCAACGGAGCCACGAGCTCCTTGGTCTGTTCCGGTGTTGCATCGGTGGTCAGATCGAGGTCGTCGTGTGCGACGCCCCCCGGGACGAAGAGGTCGCGCACGACCCCGCCGACGAGATACAGCGAGTGGCCGGCCTCGTCGAAACGCGCGGCCAACGGATCGAGCCGTTCGATGATTCCACTGGCGCGCTCGGGGATCATGCCGCGGACAGTACCCGCCGACAGGCCGTGGCCCCGAAGCCTCTCACCCGCCCAGTCGGTGACGGGCCTCCACGGCCACGTCCACGAACTCCGATCCCGGCCCGCCGGAAGTGGGTGCCTCCGGGTGCAACTGCACCCCTCCCAACGACGCCACCATCGCGGCTGAGCAATCCGCCAGTGCGTTCAGGTCGTACCCACCCTCCAACAGCGCGGCGACGCGACCTGTTGGCGCCAGCGACCGGAGGTCCGCGGTGATGTCCCCGACGTCACCGGAGGTGAGCGCGAGGTCGCAGAGCGGATCGGACCGGTGGGCATCGAAGCCCGCCGAGATCAACATCCAGTCGGCGCCGAAACTCTCGATCGCGGGTGCCACGAGCTCGGCGATGGACCGGCGGTAGTGCTCGCCGGTGGCACCCGCGGGCAGCGGCACGTTGATCGTCGTACCGGGCGCACCGGGGCCTCCGGACTCGTGCACCCCACCCGAGTACGGATAGTGGGGGCTCTGGTGCCACGACACGTACAGCACCCCGGGCTCGTCGAAGAAGATGTCCTGGGTTCCGTTGCCGTGGTGCGCGTCTATGTCGACCACCACCACACGCTCTCCGCCTTCGCGGAGTTTCGCAGCGGCGACCGCGATGTGGTTGTAGACGCAGAAGCCCATCGCGACATCCGACGTGGCGTGGTGACCGGGAGGTCGCACAGCCACGAAGGCCGCCGTGCCCAGCCCGCCGGACAGACGCTCGATCGCGGAGAGGAGGATGCCGCTCCCCCGCCTCGCCAGTTCCTCGGAGCGACTCGAGAGCACGGTGTCGGAGTCGATGTGGCCACCGCCGTTGGCGCAGAACCGTTCGATGGTGGCGAGGTACTCCGGGGGGTGCACCGCCTGCAGCTCGTCGTCGGTCGCCGGGCGTCCCTCGATGGGCAGCAGGAGATCACGCAGATGGTGAGCGGCGATCCCTGCATCGACCGCATCGAGGCGCGCTGGCCGCTCGGGGTGACCGCGACCTGTCAGGTGCTCCCCGAACACCTCCTCGCACGAATACAGGACCGTCACACCAACGAAGCTACCCGCAGCGCCTCCCTGACCCTCAGGACGCGGAACTACGATCCGGTCGGGTGCATCAATCGCGCCCCATCCAGGAGGCAACCGGTCATGTTGACCCGCGAGACGATCACCGTCGGCGCAGAGCGGTTCCGCGTCACGCCCTGGCACGCCGGGACCGGGGTCGCCCACCTGGCGCTGGCCCCCAGACAGGTACCGCCGCAGGTGGATTCACTGCGTTCGGTACTCGAGACCCTGCGTGAACGCGGCTACGACCGAGTGATCACATCGGCCATGGCCGAGACCGAGACGGCGCCGTTCGAGGCGCTCGGCTTCGTGGAGGACGACCGCCTGCACGTGCTCGAGTTCCGGTTGGACCAATCGGAACGTCAACTGCCGGACAGGCCTCGCGAGATCAAGCTGCGCCGTGCAGGTCGAGCCGATCGTGAGCGGGCACTCGCACTGGATGCCCAGGCCTTCGAACCGTTCTGGCGACTTGACGCCGAGGGTCTGGCCGACGCGGAGGAGGCCACACCCCACAGTCGTTTCCGTGTCGCCACGATCGACCGAACGGTGGCCGGCTATGCCATCACCGGGCGCGGAGGGGACTCCGGATTCCTCCAGCGGCTCGCCACCGATCCGCGCTACCAGCGCAGGGGTGTCGCCACGGCGTTGGTCGGCGACAGCCTGCGTTGGTGTGCCCGGCACCGCGCCCGGCAGGTGTTCGTGAACACCCAGGTCGTCAACAAGGCCGCCCTTGCGTTGTACCTGTCGCTCGGCTTCGTGGCGACGGACCATGATCTGATCGTGCTCTCGTGGTCGACACATAGATGAGCAGAGCTCCCGCCCGGTGGGCTGGTCCCGAGCGTCGCCGTCCCCGTAGCCGTCGCCGTCGTCGACACCCGGGGCGGTGGCCGGTGACCGCACTGCTCGCAATCGCATTCGTGCTCATGTCGCCGGGCCTCGCCGGGTCTGCGTCGGCAGCAGCCGTCGGTGACGCACCCGAGCGGGCAACCGAGGAACTCGAGATAACTGCGGTGAGCCCCTGGGTGGAAGCAGAGGGCACCTTCGAGGTGAGCTTCTCGATCCCGCGCGACTGGCCGCTCGACGTTCTGGTGACGGCGACGATCCAGCAACGGCTCCGGCCCGGATCCGGCGATCTCCGCTCGAGTACCGACCGCTTGTTGGCCGAGGAGGAGAGCACCCGGAACCTGCAGGCACCGATCGCGTTCGACCTGGCGTCCCTGGTCGACGGATCAGGCTCGGCTCTGTTGCAGATCCCGATCCGCTCCAGCAGTGGGGACAACGCGCGACAGCTCATCCCCAATGCCGGAATCCACCCCGTGGAACTCGAGGTGACCGACTCCGGTGGCCAACTCCTGGCCTCGTCGACGGTCTACCTGAACCGCCTGCCCGTGCTCCCCCGGACCGGCCGCGACGACCAGCCCGCGCGCACCTCGCTGCAATTGCTGGCCGGATTGGACTCCGGACCTGCACTGGGACCCGACGGTGAACCCTCACTGTCGACCGAGGAGCGCCTGGCGATGGCCCCCTGGCAGGAACTGATCCAGACCAACGTCGACCTTCCGCTCACGGTGGCGCTCAGGCCCAACACCCTCCTGGCGCTCCAACGGAGTCCCGAGAGTTCCGATCGCGCCTTTCTGACCGAGTTGTCCGGGGACACCGCCCTCACGATCTCGCCCCAGTCCTATGTCCGCGTGGACGCGGCCGGACTCGAACGAACCGGCTCGGGCGAACTGGCCCGCCAGGTGCGCCTGGGCACATCCACACTCGGCGATCTCACCTCGGGCCCGCCCAACGGCCCCTGGATCCTCGACGACACCGTCGACGTCGACTCCGCGCAGGTGCTGGCGGGTATGGGCGTATCGCACCTGGTGGTCTCGGAGGACCGACTCGAACTCGACGGTCAGGGCGAGGACGACGACGAATCAACCGCGGCGTCGGGCGACCTGTTGCGCCATCGCACCTTCGCACTCTCGGGCGTACCGGGAATGTCGGTGTCGACCTACGACGCTGCCGCCAGTCGGCTGCTCGTGTCACCGGGTACACCCGCAGCGCTGACAGCACACCGGGTCACCACCGCGCTCATCGCCAGCTGGTTCGACGCCATCGAGGACGGCCCAGAGGCCTTCCCGGGGGTGTCGGCCGCGCTTCTCGTGTCACCGGACGTCGATCATGCTGTCCTGCAGTCACTGGTGACGTCGGTGACCGCCGAGGGCCCCCTGGAGGTGGCCGAACCGCCCGAACCGAGCCACGACGGTGACGGATCACCCATCACCGCCGGGCTCGCGGAACGCGAACCGGAGAATCTCGACAACGTCGTCAGCCGGATGCGGGGCGTCTCAGAAGACATCGACGGATTCCGTTCCATGACCGGTCCCGACAATCCCCTGGCCGCGCAGTGGGACCTGCTCAACGACCAGACACCGGCGAGTTCTGCAGGACCGACCTCCCGCAGCGCCACCTGGAACGGCATCGAGGGATCGATCGACCAGCAGTTGGCTCGCATAGAGACGCCTCCGCGCCGCACGGTCGTGCTGACCGCTCGTACCGGTTCGATCCCGGTGCGTATCCGCAACGACCTCGATGGCGACGTGCGATTGCGGATGACCGCGAGATCACCCCGGCTGGACTTTCCCGACGGTCCGACGACCGAGGTGCTGCTGACCCCCGGCCTCAACCGGATCGACCTGCCAGTGGAGGTGCAGGCACCGGGATCGTCCTTGCTGAGGATCGAACTCACCTCACCCGACTCGTCACTCGCGCTGCGCGAGGTGACCGTCACGGTCCGCTCATCGTCCATCTCGGGTGTCGGTGCGGCCCTGTCGGTGCTGTCGGTGCTGGTCCTCGCCCTGTGGTGGACCCGCACCTTCAGAGCTCGCCGCAGTACCGTTGCAGCACAGGGGTCCACTGGATCGGGTGACGGTGAACAGTGAGCGGGGTCCGCAGATGAGCGAAGACGCCACCACCGAGACCCCACGGAACTCTCCCGGACTCGTACCGGCAGGCACCGTCATCGCCTCGCGCTACCGGCTCGTGAGTCCGCTCGGCCAGGGTGGAATGGCACAGGTCTTCGAGGCCGTGGACGAAACCCTGGGTCGCAGGGTGGCGGTCAAGGTTCTCCATCCCCACCTGGCGGGTGACGAGACCTTCGTGCGCCGGTTCCGCCAGGAGGCGATAGCGGCTGCGAGGCTCACCCACCCGGGCATCGTCGGTGTGTACGACACCTGCTCGGATGGCAACTACGAGGCGATCGTGATGGAGCTGCTCGACGCGCGGACGCTGCGCGAGGTTCTCGACGAGCGCGGCACCCTGGATTCAGAGAGCGTCAGGCGCATCGGACTGCGGCTCCTCGACGCCCTCGAGACCGCGCACAACTCGGGCCTCGTGCACCGCGACATCAAGCCGTCGAACATCCTGTTGTGCACCGACGGACGGGTGAAGATCGCGGACTTCGGAATCGCCAAGGCCGATGATCACACCGAGCTCACGAGCGTGGGTTCGGTCGTGGGTACCGCGTCATACCTCTCGCCCGAACAACTCGAGGGTGACGTGGTCGACGGCCGCTCGGACCTCTATGCGCTCGGCCTGGTGATCTATGAGTGCCTCGCTGGTCGTCTGCCCTTCTCGGGCAACACCGGAGCCGCGGTGGCACTCGCGAGGCTTCACACCGACCCGGTGGACCCCCGGCGCTTCCGCTCCGAGGTGCCGCCCAGTCTCGCCACCACGGTCATGCGGGCACTCCAGCGGGATCCGGACGACCGCTTCGCGGACGCGGCGGAGTTCCGTGCCGCTCTGCTCGAGACCCCGGTGCCCGCTCCGACTCCGGCCGTGGCGGCTCTCGGACCGGAACCTTCCCAGGAGGTGGCCGCAGAGCACGACGGGTTCGGTCGCTCCGAACGGCGCTGGCTGGTTCCTGCTCTGGGAATTCTGATGGTCGGAGCGGCCCTTGTCGTCGCCGGTGCCCTTCTGCGCCAGAACACCGACAACCGTGTCACCCCACCGTCCACGCTTCCACCCACACCCACACAGACCGGTTTCGCGGGCGCCACTGCCTTCGATCCTGCAGGCCTGGGAGAGCCCGGCGAGAACGATTCGTTGGCTCCCGCTGCCATCGACGGTGACCATTCCACGGCCTGGCGCACCGAGCAGTACGAAACCCCGGACTTCTTCCCCGGCAAGGACGGTGTCGGGCTGGTGTTGCCACTCACCAGCACCTCTCTGCTCGACCAACTGACGATCGACAGCTCCCCGAACGGATGGTCGGGTGACATCCATCTGCTGGCCGACGGCGCGGAACCCGATCCGTCGGCACCGCCCGCGGCAACTCTCACCGACGTACGTGGCCGTCTGGAGGTGCCCCTCGGTGGCGCACGCGCCGACGCCGTGTTCATCTGGATCACCAACCTGGGTGATGGCGACGGAGCCCATGGGGTGGAGATATTCGAGGTCGCGGTGGAGGGCACCGCCCTTGGCTGACACAGCCGACGGGCTCGTTGCACGGGCGCGCTCGGGCGACAGCGCGGCCACCGAGGTCCTCCTGAGGGAGCACGCTCCGAGAGTGTTGGCGGTGTGCAGGCGCCTCTGCGCGGACCGGGGGGATGCCGACGACGCGGCGCAGGAGGCAATGATCGCGATCGTTCGGGGGTTGAGCCGATTCGACGGCCGCTCCTCGCTGTCCACCTGGATCTACCGGGTCACAACCAACTGCTGCATGGACGAGCTGCGGCGGAAGCGGCGACGCCCCGAGCCGGTCGACACCGCTGCCGGTTCCCGGCCCGACACCGTGGAGGACCAGTTGGTCGGCACCGACCCCGAGTTCGAGACCGTGCGCTCGGAGTCCCGGGCCGAGCTGGCGCGCGCCCTAGCGGGCCTCCCGGAGGACTTCCGAATGGCCGTGGTACTGCGGGACGTGGCGGATCTGGACTACGAGACGATCTCGGAGATCACCGGTGTCCCGATCGGCACGGTGAGATCCCGGATCGCCCGAGGTCGTGGCCGGCTCGCCGATGCCCTCGGGTCGGGAACCGATTCGCCGTCCCATCCGTCTGACCGGTCGGAGCAGAGATGACTGGACCCGAACAGAACGACCCCGACGCGCCCCGACCGGGCGGCCCAGACGGCCCTCACCCCGACGGTGTCGGCCCAGACGGTGTCGGCCCAGATGGTGATGCCGCGGATCTGGAGGCGTCCGAGCAACTGGACGAGTGGATTCGAGTGGGCCGGACCGGGACCCTGGACGATCGCGCAGCCGACATGCGCCGGGTTCGATCGCTGCTCCGGTCAGACCTCCCCTCGGCCGATGAGGTCGGTCCTCTGGTCACCGCGGCCCTCGAAGCCCCGCCGCTGCACTCCGCGGACCAACACTCCACGAACCAGAGCCCCGCGGACCAGAACCCCGCGGACATTCGCTCCCCCAACGCGGGAAGCGTCCGGAATCCCGGTCAGGTCGGAAAGCCGCGGGTCTGGATACCCGCGGCGGCAGCAATCCTGTTGGTGGTCCTGGGCATCACCGCCGCGGTTGTCGCCAGCGGCACCCGCGATGAGACGGCCGTGGACGCGAGTTCGGACCGGGCCAACGCTGGTGCCGCCAACGCGGATTCGGATGACTTCGCGGTCGAGAGCCAACTCGAGGATCCGGCGGCACCGCAGACGACCGTCTCGCCCTCGCCCGACAGGGGCGCGGGGGATCCGGCCGAAGAATCCGCTGACGCCGACGAACCGCCCGGGGACGCGATCCCCGAGAGCGGCTCCGAAGCTGTGCCCGGCGCAGAAGGCGGTGTCCCCGGCGCAGATGGAGGACAACCCGACTCCCGGGACACCGCGAATGCGGCGCTGTCGGCGTTCGCCGGCGTGCGTGCCGTGATCGTGCTCCAACTCCCGTAGCTCCCGACGATCCGAGTTCCACGGATCGCTGATCGCGATGGCGCCGGGCCCGAGCGGGCCCACGGCGGTGCGTTAGTGTTCGATCATGGCGACCCCACCGAGCCAGGAAGCGACCGCGTCGGCCCAGCCGACCGCGGACGACCCGACGTCCGGTACCGGCGACGACTGGACCAAACAGGTCACCGACCTCGTCACCGATTCGGTCGACAAGGTCCGTGCCCGCACCACCGGACCCCTGATGGGCATCGCCCAGGGCCTCGTGTACGCACTCGTGGCGGTGGTCGTGATCGTTCCGGTCACGGTGCTGTTGTTCGTGGGCCTGATACGGCTCCTCAACTGGGCCATCCCGGGTGACGTCTGGATCGTCTATGCGATCATCGCCGTTGTCAGTTGGATCATCGGCGCCATCCTCTGGACGCGCCGGGACCCTTCCGAGGCGTCCTGAACAGCAGCTCCCCGACCGGCTCGGATCCGGTGCCGGCACGCGCGGGGATCCGTAGCCCCGCCGGCGGGAATGCCAACACGTCCTGCGCTGTTGGCTGTGCGGGCAGAGGGCAACACCGGCCGCAACCCCTACCCAGCAAGAGACAAGTCCCCCCAGGAGAACCAGAGTGAGCCAGATACACAACGTGGTGATAGTCGGATCAGGTCCGGCGGGTCTCACCGCAGCCATCTACACCTCCCGGGCGAACCTCGAACCCGTGATGCTGGAGGGCGAACCCTCCTCGACCACCGACCAGCCGGGGGGACAGTTGATGCTGACCACCGAGGTGGAGAACTATCCGGGCTTCCCCGATGGCATCCTCGGGCCCGACCTGATGGCGGGATTCCGACAACAGGCAGAGCGGTTCGGCACCGACATCCGCACCGAGAAGGTCACCCGGGTCGACTTCTCCGAACGACCATTCAAGTTGTGGGTCGGCCAGTCCGAGGAGCCCACCTACCTCGCGCATTCCGTGATCGTTGCCACCGGCGCCCAGGCTCTGATGCTGGGGCTGCCGGCCGAACAGAAACTGATGGGCCGCGGAGTCAGCACCTGCGCAACCTGCGACGGGTTCTTCTTCCGCGGTCAACAGATCTGCGTGATCGGCGGGGGTGACTCGGCCATGGAAGAGGCGAACTTCTTGAGTCGCTTCGCCGAGAAGGTCACCGTTATCCACCGCCGCGACGAGCTCCGGGCCTCCAAGATCATGGCCGACCGGGCCATGGCCAATCCGGCCATCGAATTCATGTGGAACTCAACGGTGACCGAGATTCTCGGCGACACCTCGGTCGAGGGTGTCGTGGTGCGCGACACGGTGACCGGCGAGGAGTCGACCCATGCCTTCAGCGGCGTGTTCGTGGCCATCGGCCACCGACCCAACACCGGGTTGTTCGAGGGGCAGTTGGACCTGCACGACAACGGATACCTCGTGACCGACCCTGATCGCTCGACCACGAGCGTGGAAGGGGTCTTCGCCTGCGGGGACGTACAGGATGACTGGTACCGCCAAGCGGTGACGGCTGCCGGCAGCGGTTGCATGGCCGCCATCGACGCGGAACGCTGGCTCGAGGAACAGGGCCACTGAGCAACGACGGTCCGAGCGACAGAGATCGTCTGAACGAAAGGCAAACCCCAGCATGGGACAGATCACAGAACTCACAACAGCGACCTTCAATGAAGAAGTGATCGGCTCGACCGAACCGGTCGTCGTCGACTTCTGGGCCGAATGGTGTGGGCCCTGCAAGAAGATCGCTCCGATCCTCGAGGAGATCGCGGACGAGCAGGCCGGAAAGCTCCGCGTCGCCAAGCTCGACGTGGATGCCCACTCAGAGATTGCTCAACAACATAATGTGATGAGCATCCCAACTTTGATCGTTTTCAAAGATGGCCAGGAGATCGTGCGTTCCACCGGAGCCAAGGGCAAGGCTCAACTCCTGGAACAGTTCTCAGCAGTTCTCTGAACCGGAGCGAACCTCTGAGTCGATAGAACCACCGTCCGCGCCACCGACCACCATCAAGGGAGCCGAGTGTGACACCAGTTCCCACCAACGAGACATCCACCTCGGCCGATCGGGTCGAGTTGCCGTTGTCGGTGGGCACCTCCGGCCCTTCGGTGGGCGAGTTGCGACGTCGGCTGGCACTGCTGGAGTACCCGACCGATCCTGATCCGAGGGATCATTTCGGCGCCGCCACTGCCGGGGCCGTCAGCCGCTTTCAAGCGGTGCACGGACTCGATCCAACCGGGGTCTGTGATGCCGCCACCTGGACGATCGTGCTCGAATCCGAACACGCCCTCGGTGAACGGCTCCTGTGCCTGCGCAGCCCGATGCTTCGTGGCGAGGACGTGGCCGACCTGCAGCTCCGTCTCGGTACGTTGGGATTCGACTCCGGACGGGTCGACGGAATCTTCGGCCCCTCCACCCAGGCCGCGGTGGGTGAGTTCCAGCGCAACGCCGGGATCGTGTTCGATCAGGTCTGCGGGCCCGACACAGTTGCGGCGCTCCGCCGGTTGGAGGGTCGAGCTGGATCCTCCACGGTCGCCTCGGTACGAGAGCGGGTTCGTCTGCAGACCGAGGGGCGCGGTGTGGAGCGACTGCGGGTGTCGATCGGAGCCACTGAGCCCGGCGACCTGGCCGCCAGCACCCTCGCCGCGATGCTGGCACCTCTGTGCGCAGCGGTTCAGGTCACCGAAGGAGCGGACTCCGATCAGGCCGCCGCCGCGAACAGGTTCGAAGCCGACGTTCACCTGGCACTCGAATTCACCTCGACCGATGACATCGAGGCCAGATACTTCTCGGTACCGGGTTTCGAGTCCTACGGCGGTCGTTCCCTCGCCGAGGTGATCGTGATGGAACTGCCGGCCACGGGACTGGGAGTGGCTCGAGGAATGCGCCTTCCGATTCTTCGCGAGACCAGAGCGCCAGCGGTGGCGTTGCGAATCGGCCATGGTCTCGGCGCTCCGAAGCACCGAGACCTGGTCGCCGCAGCGCTGGTACGTGCGCTCACGCGCTGGACAGCATCTGCCTGACGCCGAGCGCCGACCGTTCGGACACCTTGACCGGAACAGTCATCTTCAAGTCGAGGTTGGTACTTTCCCACAGGGTTATCCCCTGCTGTGGATATCTATTTTGGGCCCGATTCCGGGCTCAGGAACCCTCGATGATTAGCCGGTAGATCCGCTCCAGATCCTCCAGGTCGGCAAAATCGATCGTCACCTTGCCGCGCTTGGAGGACATCGAGATCGTCACCCTCGTATCCAGGTGACCCGCGAGCAGCTCCTCCAACTCGACCAGGCCCGGCTGGCGTAGCTTTGCCCGAGACGACTCCTCTGCCTTGTCGCCGCCGGACGGAGCAGGCTCATCGGCTTCGTCCTCGACCGACGCCGAGCCCGATTCCAGGCGCCGGCGTTCACGGATGAGTTCCTCCAACTGACGCACCGTGAGGCTCTCCGAAACGGCCCTCTTGGCGAGTGCCTCCTGGTATGAGCGATCAGGGTGCGACAACAGCACCTTGGCCTGCCCGGACGAGATGAGACCGTCCCCGACCAGCTTCTGCACAGCGGGCGTCAGCTGGAACAGCCTCAGCAGATTGGCCACACCGCTGCGGCTACGGCCGACCCTGTCGGCGATCCGCTCCTGGGTGTAGCCGAACTCCTCTATGAGCCGCTGATATGCCGCCGCTTCTTCGAGGGCATTCAGATCCTCGCGGTGGAGGTTCTCCACCAGCGCTTCCTCGAGCGTTCCCGCGCCGCCCGTGTCGCGCACCACCACGGGGACCCGTTCCAGCCCGGCGCGCCGGGCAGCTCTCAGGCGGCGCTCACCGGCTATGAGAACATAGCCGTCGTCACCATCGTCGGGGAGTCGCACCAGAAGTGGCTGCAGGACTCCCAGCTCGCGCATGCTGGCCGCCAGCTCGTCAATGCCTTCCTCGTCGAAATGGCGTCGAGGTTGGTTCGGATTGGGCTGCACCGACCCGGTGGGTACCTCCAGCAGCCCACCGCCAGCGCCCCCGGAGTCCTCCTTGGGTGGTCCGGGGGGAATCAGAGAAGTAAGGCCTCGTCCGAGGCCACCCTTAGACGACACCGCTGACCTCCCGTGCGAGTTCTCTGTAGGCGACCGCGCCCCGCGAGCTGGAGGCATAGGTGGTGATCGGCTGACCGAACGACGGAGCCTCCGAGAGTTTGACGTTCCGCGGAATCATGTTCCTGCAAACGATCTTCCCGAAGTGTTCCCGCACCTCCTCCACCACCTGTTCGGCGAGCTTGGTGCGGTTGTCGTACATCACCATGACGATGTGTGCGATGTGGAGCTTCGGATTGAGGTTGTCCCGGATCAGATCGATGTTCCGCGTGAGTTGAGCCAGGCCCTCCAGTGCGTAGTACTCGCACTGGATGGGCACCATGACCTCCGTGGCCGCCACCAGCCCGTTGACCGTGAGCAGACCCAGCGATGGCGGACAGTCGATGAGGAAGTAGTCGAAGTCGTCGAAGACCTCTGACAGGGCCTTGGACAACTTGCTCTCGCGATTGAACGCCGAGACCATCTCGACCTCTGCTCCTGCCAGATCCAGGCTGGCTGGCGCCACGAACAGGCCTTTCACCTCGGTGGGCTCGATGCAGTCCTCGATCGGTAGGCCGCCCAACATCACGTCGTACATCGTGTTGTCGAGGATCCGGTAGTTGATCCCCAAACCGGTGGTGGCATTCCCCTGGGGATCCAGATCGACGATCAGAACCCTGTGACCCAGTTCGGCCAGCGCGGCACCCATGTTCACGGTGGTGGTCGTCTTGCCCACGCCGCCCTTCTGGTTCGCGACTGCGATGACCCTGGGTAGCGAGATCTCGGTTCTCGACGAATCGTCTGTCGAATCGGACGTGCCGACTACCCGATCGGCGTCGTTCGGCCCGGCGTTCCGCGGAACGTCCTCGGTCGAGTCCGGGGGGTTCGAGAGCTCCGAGGGTTCCGCCCCGCTGGAGCCATCTGCTTCTTCCATGAACACCGGGGGCTCCTGCGAGGCCCCATCATCGGTGGTGACAGCCCCGGGTTGGAGCGACTGGTCAGTTGGACCGGAGCCGAACGTGGGTGCGGGATGCGCCGATGGCTCTGCGCCAGCTCCGGGTACCGGGGAGTCGGGTTGCTGGGAACCGGATTGCGAAGAGTCGGACATGCGCTCTCCCGACATGCCGGGAGTTCTCGACGCAGAGGCCTCACGGCGTGCAACTTCAAAGGGGTTCGGCAAAGAAGGACCTCCAGGCGACCCGGCGGGACGATTGTCCGCTCACCGGAGCACATCCTTCTCGCTGGACGGTGTGGGGTCAAGGCTTTCGGCCGAATCCGTGGTTCTCCGATGAGTCGACTGGCTGTTCCACGTGGAACATCTCCGGCAGTAGAACCGATGAACCGAGAGGACCCGCTCCAACACGCGACGGGCCCCGCGTTGTTCCACGTGGAACGTTCATCCGGTGCCCGACCGGGATACCAGTCCGAATCCCGACCAGGTATCTCCAACGTCCGTCAGCGTCCCCGGTCGAGATCCGCTCTCAGCCGCTGCCTAGGGGCTGAGTTCAGAACCGCGGGCGCTTCGAGGGAATCCCGGGTCGCCGGGGTACCTCAGCCGGGCAATCCCCGACGGCGACCAGCACCTGGAACCCGAACCCGCGGTGACGATATGGGTCTCCGAGTTCGTAACCCAGCTTGCGCAGCGGCTGGGCCGGCCAACGCTCCTCGCCGGCGTCGGGCGCCGAGGGCGCTCCTGCTGGGGGCTCGCTGACGACCAGAAGTCCCCCGGGAGCGAGGAACCCGCGGGCACACTCGGCCGCTACGGCTGGTCGACCGAACGATCTCGAGAGAACCACCGGCAGCGCACCCCGAAGGTGCTCCGAGCGAGACAGTTCCTCAGCGCGACCCCAGGCAACGGTGACCCGGGAAGCCATTTCGAGCTGATCCACCGCCCATTCCAGGAACTTGATCCGACGGGTTGCGGAATCGACCAGAATCCCGGTCAGGTCATCCCTGGCCACCAGAAGTGGCAACCCTGGCACTCCGCCGCCGGACCCCAGGTCCAGGAAGGTTGCGCCATCGGGGACGGCCTCAGCGAAGCCGGCAGCCTGGGTTATGTGGGCGTCCAGAGACCCCGGACCCAGCAGACCTCGTAGGCGGGCCTCGACCAGTACGCCCTGCAGCTGGACCGACACCCGCTGGTCCCTGTTCTCAGGAACGCTTCAGCACTACGCGTCGACGGGGATCCTCGCCTACGGACGCCGTCTCGAGACCGTCCAGCTCCGTCACCACATCGTGGACGATCTTGCGGTCGGATCGGGACATCACTTCGAAGACAGCTTCGTCGCCGGTTTCGAGAACCTTGTCGGCCTCGGCTTTCACGAACTCCTCCAGAGCGGCGGATCGATCGGCACGCACACCGGCCACGTCGACGACGACCTTGCCGTACTCACGACCATCGGCCTGTCGCTGAATGGCATTCCGACAGATCTCCTGAAGCGAATCCAAGGTGTTGAGACCCGGCCCGATGATCAGGCCCAGCCCTTCACCATCTATCTGGAACAACAGGATTCCCTCGTCGTCGAGCGAGCTCGACACCTCGGCTTCGTACCCGATGGCTTCGAGGTATCCGTTGAGAAATCCCTCGCCGACGGAACGCTGCTCGGCCTCGGGCATCGGCTCGCGATCCTCTCGCCTCTCCCGACGACCGCCAGACCCCTGTGAGGAGCGCGACGAACCGGAGTCCTTCGATGAGCGACGCGAACCGCGTCCGCCCGACCGAGGCGTCTCCGAGGACGAATCGTCACCGGAGGACTCACTGGACGACGAATCGCGCCCGCCGGAGCCGTTCCCGGCCGAGCCACTGCCACCCGAACCACTGCCACCAGCCTTCTTGCCCCGGCGCCGCTTCTCCTGCTTGGGAGGCGGAGAGGTCGGGCGAATCCGTGCCTTGACCCGTGCCGAACCGCGCACCCGGCCGAACATGCCCTGGCGCGGCTCCTCCAACACCTGCAGTTCCGCCTCGCCCTCGAGCACACCTAGCTGCTCGAGTGCCACCTCGGTGGCCTCTTCAACGCTCTTACCGGTTGTCTCTACCCATTCCACGACAAGCCCCTTTCGGCTCTCGACTGAACACGACGAAATGGCGGCCCGCTCGGTGGCGGACTACCTCATTTCCGTCGTTCTCCTGATTTGCGACCTGTTCCTGAGCTCCGTTTGCGGGTGCTCTTCTGGCCCGACGATGAAGTTCCGTTCGACTTCTCGTGAGCCTTCTGACTCTTCACAGTCCTGCCCGGGCTGCGATCCGGCTCACTACTGCCCTTGTCCTTGCCCGCCCTGTCCTTGCCCGCCTTCGACGATTTGGACGCGGAAGACTTCGCAGAGGACGCCTTCGAGGCCTTCGCAGAGCTCTTCGACTTGGCGTCGATCGCCTTCGAACCGGCCTTGGCTGACTTCGATGACGAATCCCTCGACTTGGCCTCGATCGGGCCGTCGTCACGGTGCTTGGAGTAGATGCTGTGGGTTATGTACTGGTTCGTGCCTATCCGGCACAGGTTCTGGGTGCACCAGTACAACGCAAGGCCGGCGGGGAATCCGAACGAGATGATCGGCAGGAAGAACGGCATGAACTTCATGATCATCTGCTGCTGTGGATTCGCCGCTGCCCCGGTGTTCCGCCTCTGCAACTGGCGGTTCTGGATGAGCCCCGTAGCGAGCATGATTCCCAGAAGCGCGAAGTAGGGGATCGCCACCAGAAGCCCGATCTTGAGGGCATCGCCGGCCGACAGGCTCAGGTCCATCCCGAGGAAGTTCATGTCACTGGTGCTGCTCAGCGCCTTGTACATGGCGCTGTCGGGGTTGAGATGTGACGGCTGGAACACCTGATCGGTGAACACCCAGGGGGTGAGTGGCTGATCGGTGACGGTCTGACCGGCGATGTGTCCCAGGCCACTGCCCAGACCACCAGCTCGCACGGTGAGACCGCGCATGAGTTGATACATGATGATGAACACCGGCATCTGGGCCAACAAGGGCAGGCAACCACCGAGGGGGTTGATCTTGTGCTCCTTGTAGAAGGCCATCATCTCGGCGTTCATCTTCTCGCGGTCGTTCTTGTACTTTTCCTGAATCCGCTTCATTTCCGGTTGGAGACGCTGCATCTCGAGCATCGACCGGGTGCTCTTGACCGTCAGCGGAGTGATCAGGACCATCACGAGGACCGTCAGCCCCATGATGGCGAACCCATAACTGGGCACCAGCGTGTAGAAGAAGTTCATGACCGACCCGAGGGCGTCGAAGAGTGGCTCGAACATCAGTTCTCCTTGGACTTCGGCTTGGGTTCGGGGACCGGGTCGTACCCGGAAGTGCCCCAGGGTTGGCAACGGGCTATGCGCTTGACCGACAACCAGCCGCCCTTGATGGCACCGTGGGCCTCCAGGGCCTCCAGGGCATACGTGGAGCAGCTCGGCACATGCCGACACGGTGAGGGCCGACCCTCTGATGCCATCTGATACCAGCGAACCGGCGCCATGGCGGCACGTGCGGGCCACGGGGCTGTCCCCAGGTCGGTGTCGACCTCAGCTGTCTTGACCTGAGATGGACTGACCTCAGATGTACTGGCGTGAATTGTGCTGATCTGGTGGTCGTTCGCTGGTTCCGCGTCGCTCATGGCGTCTCCGATGATGGTTTCACCGCTGCAGTGGCCGCCCGTGAGTTCAACTGCGCCACCGCAGAGTTGAACCAGGCTTGCAGCTGACGGTGATCCGGTTCGGTCGAGCAGGGCAGAACGTTCACCAGGAACCACCCCTGGGGGAGGTTTCCCGATCGCTCCTGGTCAGAGATGATCGCTCGCAGGCGCCGCCGCGCACGGTTTCGCCGCACGGCCGGACCGAACGAACGCGGGATGGCGAAGGCCACACCAGGGCCCTCGGGTTCTTGTTCGGGATCGGGGGGTGCGCAGGTGATACGCAAGCGTCCCTCACGCACGGTGGTGCCGTGCGCGCGGAGATGATTGAAATGCGTCCGCCGTTGGAGGCGTGCCACCATCGGAGGACCCTGCTCACGCCGACAGGCGTTGGCGTCCCTTGCGGCGTCGGTTCTTGATGATGGACCTTCCCGCCCGGTCCGACATGCGATGCCGAAACCCGTGCTTGCGGGCCCGACGTCGCTTGTTGGGCTGATACGTGCGCTTCACAGTCTCTCCGGTCCTTCTTAGGCGGTAACCATCCAACGCTATGCCAAAGCCACTGGTGGGCGCCAACCGTCGGCTACCGGGTCCGAGCCCGGTTGCCAGTTCGAGGTCCGTTGGCTAGTTTCGCCTCTCGCTGTGCCGAGTCCGGCCGGTTCTGTCCTGCACGGTTCTCCACAGCATGTGGATTCACCTGTGGATGGCCGCGCCCGGCCGCCAACTCGGTGATGATTGGGAGGACGGCCGATTTGAGCACAGACGCCGCTGCTGTATGGGATTCCGCCGCCTCCGCCCTGTCCGAGCAGGTCACCGACACGGTGTGGAATTCCACTTTCCGCGACATCGCGGCCACCGACCTGGACGGGTCCACCCTCAAGCTCTCGGTGCCCAGTCAGGTACTCCGCCAGAGGATCGAGCAACGCTACCTGGGTCTGATCGAAGCGGTCCTGACCGACGAGGGCCACGGTGAACTCAGCGTCGTCCTGGAAGTCGACGTCGAGGCAGATGGGGGCGCAGCGAACGCCCATGAGCCCTCGAACGTGATCAACCTCACCGAGGACGACGGCCGTTCCCCACGCAAGGATCCAACGCCGCGCCTGCCTCCCGACGCTGTCGTGAGGCGCTACACCTTCGACACCTTCGTGACGGGGCCCTCCAATCGGTTCGCCCACGCCGCTGCCCTGTCGGTCGCGGAGACGCCCGCGCGCAGCTACAACCCCTTGTTCGTCTACGGAGGTGCCGGTCTCGGCAAGACCCACCTGTTGCAGGCGATCTCCAGCTACGTCAAGGAGAACTACCCGACGTTCCGGGTGCGTTACATCTCCACCGAGACCATGCTCAACGAGTTCGTCGAGGCAATCCGCAACAACACCCAACAGGTCTTCAAGCAGCGTTACCGCGAGATAGACGTGCTGTTGGTCGACGACATCCAGTTCATGGAGGGCAAGGAGCAGCTGCAGGAGGAGTTCTTCCACACCTTCAACACGCTCCACGATGCCCAGCGCCAGATCGTCCTCTCCTCGGACCGACCACCAGACGCCATCCCCACGCTCGAGGACCGGCTTCGCAGCCGTTTCAAGATGGGGCTGATCACCGACATCCAACCGCCCGACTTCGAGACCCGTCTGGCGATCCTGCAGAAGAAGGGTGACCGCGCCGGATCGCGCGTGCCACCCGACGTGCTCGAGTTCATCGCGACGAACATCACCTACAACATCCGCGAACTCGAGGGCGCCCTGATCCGCGTCAACGCTTATGCCTCTTTGAACGACACGGAACTCACGGTTCCATTGGCCCAGGACATCCTCTCCGATGTCCTGAATGCCTCGAAACCCCGTCTGATAACCGCCACGATGATCCTCGAGGCAGCAGGAAAGCAGTTCGGGTTCACCGAGGAACAGTTGTGCAGCACCAAGCGCTCGAGGGACCTGGTCCACGCGCGCCAGGTGAGCATGTACGTGTGTAGGGAACTGACCGACCTCTCCTATCCCCAGATAGGAGCCGAGTACGGCGGCAAGGATCACTCGACGGTGATCTACGCATACGAGAAGATCTCCCAGCTCATGGAGGAACGGCGCAAGACCTACGAGGATGTGACCACCCTCGTCCAGACGCTCCTGGCCGGAAAGTGAGATGACTGGGATGTGGATCGCGCCGGTAGTCCGTTGTAGCGATCATGTCGGGCGCCACCGGATTCGCTGTGGAAGTGAGCGCGGTCGCGCGGGGGATTACCCCGTCCCACGGCCCGGTCATGCACAACCACGCGTGAAATTACAGCGATGGCCTGTCGAGTCGGTCGAATCCCTGTGGACACCACAGCCCTACGCAACACTGGGCCGCGCTAGGTTCTCCACATTCAGACAGCCCCTACTACTCCCACTACCCGTTTCACACGCGCGTCCAGCGGTAGTGGGGAAAGCGAGAACTAGGTGAAGTTTCGATGTGAACGCGACGTGCTGGTCGAGGCCCTTGCCATGGCCGGCCGCGCCTCCACCACGCGCAATGTCCTACCTGTTCTCTCCGGTGTACGTCTCTCCCTCACAGGAGATCGACTGTCGGTCACCGGTAGCGACCTGGAACTCACGATCACCTCGTGGATCGAGGTGGCCGGTGCACAGGACGGGGTCGCAGTGCTGCCTGCCAAGTTGGCCGCCGACATCGTCCGGCACTTCGAGCCCGGCGCGATCGAGATAGATGCCACGGGTGACCGACCGCGCGTCTCTGGTGGTCGATCGGAGTTCTTCTTGAATTCAATGCCGGCTGACGAGTACCCGAGTCGACCCGAACCCGTCGGCGAATCGGTGACCCTTGCTGCCGGGGACCTCTCCGAGGGGCTCCGCCAGGTGGTCAAGGCGGCGTCCACCGACGACAGCCGTCCCGTGCTCACCGGCGTGCTGATGGCCGCCGAGGACGAGGGTCTGCGACTGGTGTCCACCGATTCATATCGTTTGGCGGTCCGCGATCTTCCCGGCGCGGCGGTGCTCCGCGCCGGCCAGCAGGTGTTGGTGCCGTCCCGCGCGCTCAACGAGGTGGCCCGCGTACTCGACGAGGACGACAGCGTCTCTCTCGTGCTCAGCGAGAACGACGTGACATTCGAGCTCGGCGACCTCCACATCACCACACAGCTGATCCAGGGTGATTTTCCCGACTACCGCAAGCTGATTCCCTCGACCCGGCCCCAACCGCTGGTGGTGAACCGACAGTCGTTCATGGACGCCCTGCGTCGCGTGAAGTTGATGGCGGCCGAACACACTCCGGTGCGTCTCACGATGGCAACCGACTCACTCGTGTTGCGCACGGTCAACACCGATCTCGGCGAGGCGGTGGAAGAGGTCGATGCCAAGTACGACGGTGAGGAACTACCGGTGGCGTTCAACCCCGAGTACCTCCTGCACGGTCTCGAGGTCACCCCCGGCGACGAGGTGTCACTCGAGAGCACCGACGCCTCCAAGCCCGCGATGTTGCGTGCGGTGGACTCCGAGGAGTTCCTCTACCTGTTGATGCCCGTGAGGGTGTCCTGACCGGGTGCAGCTCCTCGAACTGTGGTTGACCGATTTCCGGTCACACGAGTCGGTGCACCTGGAGTGTCCGAGCGGTCTGAGTGCCTTCGTGGGCGCCAACGGAATGGGCAAGTCCAATCTTCTGGAGGCCATTGGATATCTGGCGACCCTGTCGTCGTTCCGCGGTGTGCCCGGGGACGCCCTGATCCGCTCGGGTGCCGATACCGCCGTGGTACGGGCCAGGGTGATCTCGGATGACCGTGAACACCTGGTCGAAGCAGAGATAGTGCGCGGGCGTCCGAACAGGGTGCTGGTGGATCGACAGCGGCTGCGGCGCACGCGGGATCTGCTCGGCACCCTGCGGGTCAGTGTCTTCTCACCCGATGACCTGTCCCTGGTGAAGGGCTCTCCCGGGTTGCGACGTGACTACCTCGATGATCTGGCCGTGTCGCTGCACCCGCGCAACGATGCGGTGCGCAGTGACTGGGAGAAGGCGCTCCGCCAACGAAATGCGCTGCTGAAACAGGTAGCGGGGCGACTCGACGATTCCGCCGGACTGACTCTGGATGTGTGGGACTCCAAGGCGGCACAGGCCGGGACGCGGCTGATGGAGATCCGGCGCACTCTCATAGAGCGGCTCGCCACCTCGGTGGAGACCGCCTACCAACAACTCTCGGGCAGTCAACAGCGGGTGGATCTCGTCTATGAGCCGTCTTGTGCAGATGACCTGCTCGAGACGCTGCGTTCGGAGCGCGAGGTGGACATTCGAAGGCGCCTGACGACCCTGGGACCGCATCGCGACGAACTGCGGATCACGCTCGACGGCATGCCCTCGCGCACCCACTGCTCCCAGGGCGAGCAGAGATGTCTCGCGTTGTCGTTGCGCCTGGCGGGTCATCGGGAGGTGGCCCGAGAGGTGGGCACAGCGCCTGTGCTTCTCCTCGACGATGTGTTCAGCGAGTTGGATCCGAGCCGCTGCGAGGCGTTGGTGCGGGCGTTGCCGGAGGGCCAGTCCTTTCTCACGGCCGCCTCCGGTCTGCCTGAATCGGTTCACCCCGATCGCGTGATCCAGGTGACCCGCGAGGGACTGGTCGAACGAGCGGGAGCCAACTGAGCAACGGCGAACGTTGTCGTCGGCGAGCGTTGTCGTCGGGGAGTCCCTCCGAGCGGGGGTAGTTTGGGCCGATGGCACGATCGTCCCGCCCGGCAGCGTCGTTCCATCCGCCAGTGTCGTCCCATGGGACTGGGCCCGGCCCGGAACCCGTGCCGTTGGTGGACTCCCTGGAACTGCTGCAGAGGTACCTGGGCACCGCGCGGCCATCGGCGATAGCGGTCCTGCAGGACAGTTGGCGTCAGATCATCGGATCACGTCTGGCTGATCGTTGTGAGCTGAGGTCACTCCATCACGGACGGTTGGTGATCGCGAGCGACGATCCGGGCGTGGCCGAACAACTCCGTTGGATGTCTGTTGACCTGTGTGCTGCGGCCAACGCGGTGATCGGATCCCGGGACGTGATCGAGGTCGAGGTGCGGGTGGGTTCGGGGGGTTCCTGAGGGTCGCCCGACCCCAGTGTGGTGGCGGGC
This sequence comes from Microthrixaceae bacterium, assembly GCA_023957995.1. Classification (GTDB taxonomy): domain Bacteria; phylum Actinomycetota; class Acidimicrobiia; order Acidimicrobiales; family Microtrichaceae; genus JAMLGJ01. The sequence goes on from JAMLGK010000006.1 coordinate 109,112, forward strand.
CGCTACCCCGTGCAGTGGTACGATGGTGCCGGTCCCCCGGACACGCGTCACTCCCTTGATCCACAGGTTATCCACAGCCGCGATCGAGTTGAGAGTCACTACGGAACCGGGCACCGTCGTGAACCACCGGAGGCATGTTGACCGCTGAGGAAGCCAGCTACGGAGCAGACGAGATCCAGGTCCTCGAGGGCCTGGAAGCGGTCAGGAAACGCCCCGGAATGTACATCGGATCGACCGGTCCGGCAGGTTTGCACCACCTGGTCTACGAGGTGGTCGACAATGCCGTCGATGAGGCGATGGCGGGTCACTGCACACGCATCGATGTGGCACTGCTGGCCGATGGTGGGTGCGAGGTTCGTGATGACGGGCGGGGGATTCCGGTGGACCCTCACCCCAACTACGAGAACATGTCCGCCGCCGAGGTGGTGCTCACGGTGCTGCACGCCGGCGGCAAGTTCGGCGGTGGCGGATACAAGGTCTCGGGCGGACTGCACGGCGTGGGCGTTTCGGTGGTGAATGCGCTGTCGAAGCGCGTCGAGGTCGAGATCGACCGCGAAGGTCGCCGTTGGGCCCTCTCCTTCACCGACGGTGGAGTGCTGGAACAGTCCCTGCACGACATCGGTGCGTCACCGGTCGGCTCCGATGGCGAGCCCTGCACCGGCACCACCGTGCGCTTCTGGCCGGATCCCAACGTGTTCGACGAGGTCGACTTCCGTGCCGCGACACTCACCGAGCGCCTGCAGATGATGGCGTTCCTGAACGCTGGCCTGCGCATCCTGTTCACCGACCAACGACGCCACTCAGCGCACCTCGACGAGGAGGTTGGCGACGGCTCCGCCGGGGCGATCGAGTACCACTTCCCCGGAGGCATCCGCGATTTCGTGGACCATCTGAACTCCACCAAGGAGTCGCTGTTCTCCGACGTCGGTTACATCCACGAATCGGGTGACGACGGGGCCGGCGGTTCAATGGAGATGGAGGTGGCCTTCCAGTGGAACACCGGCTACCACTCCGACGGCCTTCACTCGTTCGCCAACGGCATCAACACCATCGAGGGCGGAATGCACGAGGAGGGCTTCAAGAAGGCTCTCACCAACACGGTCAACCGCTATGCCCGCGAGCACAACCACCTCAAGGAGAAGGAGTCCAACCTCCAGGGTGAGGACATCCGCGAGGGGCTCACGGCGATCATCTCGGTGCGGCTCTCCGAACCACAGTTCGAGGGTCAGACGAAGGGCAAGCTGGGCAACGTGCCCATGCGGTCGATGGTCGAACGGGCCACCAACGAGCACCTGGCGATCTGGCTCGAGGAGCATCCCAGCGAGGCCAAGCGGGTGCTCACCAAGGCGGTGCAGGCGGCCCGTGCGCGAGAGGCGGCACGCAGCGCCCGAGAGGCCACGCGGCGCCGATCGGTGCTCGACGGCGCAGGACTTCCGGGCAAGCTCACCGATTGCTCCAACAAGGATCCGCGCTCCTCTGAGCTCTACATCGTGGAGGGCAACTCTGCGGGGGGTTCAGCCAAGGACGCCCGTGATCCTGCTTCGATGGCCATCCTGCCGATCAGGGGCAAGATCCTCAACGTGGAGCGAGCCCGCCCCGACCGGATGCTGGCCAACACCGAGATCCAGGCACTCATCTCGGCGATCGGTGCCGGGATCGGCGAGGAGTTCGACGAGACCAAGCTCCGCTACCACAAGATCATCATCATGTGTGATGCCGACGTGGACGGGTCCCACATCCGCACCCTGTTGCTCACGTTCTTCTTCCGGCAGATGAAGGCCACCGTCGAGGGCGGCCACGTCTACATCGCCCAGCCGCCGTTGTATTCCACCGAGGTGGGTCGCAACAAGATCTACCTCAAGGACGATCCCGCCAAGGAAGCGTTCCTGCGCGAGCACCCCAAGCACAGCAACGACTTCCAACGCCTCAAGGGTCTGGGTGAGATGGACGCGGAGGAGTTGTGGGAGACCACCATGGATCCCGCCCGACGCACCCTCCTGCAGGTCTCGGTCGAGCAGGCCGCGATCGCTGATGAGGTGTTCTCGATCCTGATGGGCGAGAACGTGGAGTCGCGCAAGCACTTCATCCAGTCCAATGCCTCCGATGTCCGTTTCCTCGACATCTGATCCCCGACATCTGATCCCACCTCGACATCTGATCCCACAAGGACGGTGCACGCGCGATGAGTGACAACCCAACGGACTCCGGTCCCGACGAATCAGGTTCCGATGAGCCGGGGCCCGATCAGCCGGTCTCGTCGATCGGGGCCATCGATTCGATCGAGATCCAACAGGAGATGGAGCAGTCGTTCCTCGACTACGCGATGTCGGTCATCGTCTCGAGGGCCCTGCCCGACGTGCGCGACGGGCTCAAGCCCGTCCATCGTCGGATTCTCTGGGCGATGCACGATGCCGGACTGAGGCCCGACCGCAACCACAAGAAGTCGGCCACGGTCGTCGGCGATGTGATCGGCAAGTACCACCCCCACGGTGACCAGGCGGTCTACGACGCACTGGTTCGCATGGGTCAGACCTTCTCGCTGCGGCACCCATTGGTGGATCCGCACGGCAACTTCGGCTCACCGTCGGACCCACCTGCTGCCTACCGCTACACGGAGTGCCGACTGTCCAACATCGCGATGCAGATGCTGGCCGGGATCGACGAGGAGACCGTCGACTTCGCACCGACGTTCGATGCCTCCGGCGACGAACCCACGGTGTTGCCAGGGAGGTTCCCGAACCTGCTGGTAAACGGCAGCCAGGGAATCGCTGTCGGCATGGCGACCAACATCCCCACCCACAACCTGGGTGAGGTCATCGACGCAACCGTTCACCTGCTCGACAACCCCGACGCCACCACCGACGAGCTGATGGAGTTCGTGCAGGGTCCTGACTTCCCGACCGGCGGGATGATCATGGGCCGTGCGGGCCTGGTCTCGGCGTTCCGGACCGGCCGCGGTTCGGTGAAGCTGCGCGCACGTGCCGAGATCGAGGAGTACTCGGGCGGCGAACGGATCATCGTCACCGAGATTCCCTACCAGACCTCCGTGGAGGGCATCTCCGAGAAGATCGCCGAGTTGGCCAACGCCGGAACCGTCGAGGGCATACGTGAGATCCGTGACGAACGCGCCAGGGGAGCCACCCGCCTGGTCATCGAACTCAAGCGTGACGCCAACGCGTATGTGATCCTCAACAACCTCTACAAGCACAGCCCGCTGCAGATCAGCTTCGGTGTGAACATGGTCGCCCTCGTCGACGGTGTGCCGCGCACGCTCACGTTGCGCGACGCGCTCGTGCACTACGTGGCCCACCAGGTCGAGGTGGTCACCCGGCGTTCGCAGTTCAGGCTCGACAAGGCCGAGCGCCGGGCGCACATCGTGGAGGGGTTCCTCAAGGCCCTCGACCAGATCGACGAGATCATCGTGGCCATCCGTGCCTCAGCTGACCGTGCGGCTGCGATCGTGGCACTGCAGGACGAAGCCTTCGGCTTCAGCGAGATCCAGGCCACCGAGATCGTCGACATGCGGCTGTCCACCCTCACCCGGTTGGGTCGGGAACGCTTGGACGAGGAGTTGGCGCAACTGCGCGAGACCATCGCGGAACTCCAGGCGATCCTCTCCGACGACGGGCGACTCCGGGCCACGATCTCCTCCGAACTCGCCGACATCCGCGAGGAGTTCGCGACCCCGCGGCGCTCCACCCTCGAACACGACGACGGCGACCTCGATGTCGAGGATCTCATCGACGACGAGGACGTCGTGGTGCTGATGACCGATCGTGGCTACCTGAAGCGCGTTTCGGCCGATGCCTTCCGCACCCAGGGCCGCGGCGGCAGGGGTGTCGCCGGGGCGAAGTTGCGCGAGGAGGACGTGATCACACACCTGCTCCACACCTCGGCGCACGCGTACCTGTTGTTCTTCTCCAATCGGGGCAAGGTCTACCGGCTCAAGGCCCACCGGATCCCACAGCGGGACCGCAATGCCCAGGGCCAGGCCATCGTGAACCTGCTCAACCTCGCCCCCGAGGAGCGCATCGAAGCGATCATCGACACCCGCGACTACGAGACACACCGCTACCTCTTCTTCGTGACCCGCAAGGGTGTGGTCAAGAAGACCGCATTCAACGCCTATGACAGCTCGCGCAGCGATGGTCTGATAGCGATCGGACTGCGCGACGGCGACGAGTTGGTGAGGGTGTTGCCGACCTCGGGAGGCGACGACCTGCTCGTGGTGACGCGCGACGGCAAGGGAATCCGGTTCTCGGAGGAGAACGTGCGTGCCATGGGCCGTACGGCGAGCGGAGTCCGGGGGATCCGGCTGCTGGGCGACGACCTGGTCGTCGGTGCAGGCGCGGTCAAGAGCGACGACGACGTGCTCCTCACCGTGACCGACAGGGGATTCGGGAAGCGCACCTCGATGGACAACTTCACCCGTCGCGGCCGTGGTGGGCAGGGCGTACGCGCCCATCGGTTGCCCGCGGACCGGGGAGTGCTGGTCAACGGATTCCTCGTCGAGCCCGACGACGACGTGCTGATGATCACCGATGGTGGGGTGGTGATCAGGACCTCGGTCGACGACATCTCCATCCAGGGCAGGGACGCCTCGGGAGTGCGCGTCATGCACCCGGGAGAATCGAATCGCGTGGCTGCGGTGGCGCGGGTGCTCGCCAGCGATCCCGACGAGGACGACGCCGAGGACGGGTCCCCCGACTCCGGTGGGCCGTCGATCGGTGAGCACGGCGATGGCGACGCCGGCGATGGCGACCGATCGGGGGAAGCAACCGATGAGGCGGCCGCCGGCGGTGAGATCCAGGGTGACGAACAGGACTGAAGTGGTTCGGCGAACGCCCGTGCCTCGGGTCGGCGGTGAACGGTCCTCGGTCACACCCGTGCTGCTTGCCGTGTTGGTCGTCGGGCTTGCGCTGGCCCTGGGGCTTGCTGTGTCGGCGACATCTGTGGTCGAGGCCGAGAGAGCCCGTTCCGTGGCGGACGCGACGGCTCTGGCCGAGGTGACCGGTGGAAGCGACGCCGGTGACACCGTGGCTTCGGCCAATGGCGCCAGCGTGACCTCGCGGGAGCTCAGCGGTCGGGTCCGGGTCGTGACCGTGAGCCGTCGCGCTGCGGTGGCATCTGCGGCGGCGACCGGCCGCCGACAGTAGGATCCATCGACGTGACCGCTACCACCAACCCGGCCCCGGACCGGGCGGAGCAGGCCCGCGACCCGCAGCCCGAGTCCGCGGGCGCGACCGAGCCCGGTCAGCGTCGTGTGCTGGGCTACCGCCGCCAACGATTCGAGGCCCGCAAGGTCAGGCGGCTGATCCGCCACGTCGACCCCTGGTCGATGCTCAAGCTCTCGCTGCTGATGGCCCTCTGCATGTGGGTGGTGGTGATGATCGCGTCGGTGATCATCTGGTCGGTGGCCAACAACACGGGCGCAATGAGCAGTCTCGAGGACTTCTTCAACGACAGTCTGCAGCTGGAGGACTTCAAGTTGTCCGGCGACGTACTGTTCCGGCAGTTCGGACTGGTCAGCCTGCTCTTCTCGCTCGGAGCGGCGGCGACGGTGGTGGTGGCGACACTGGTGTTCAACCTGATCAGCGACATCATCGGCGGTGTTTGGATCTCGGTCATCGAAGAGGAGACCGCCCGACCGGTGGGGTCCCCGGATCCTGCGGGATTCGACCAGGGTGACGCCGAATCGGGGTCGCCACTCTGAGTCGGACGCAGGCCACGTTCGCCGCACGGGTCGTGGCCAGCTACGCTTGCCGACCGCTGTGCGGGGCTATAGCTCAGTTGGTTAGAGCGCACCCCTGATAAGGGTGAGGTCGCTGGTTCGACTCCAGCTAGCCCCACGTGAATCGACCCAGAGCCGCCGGCGTTGCGATCGCCATGGGTGCGTTGCTCGCGGCGTTTCTGCGGATCAGGGGTTCGAGGCCCAACCCCCCGGCTCCGGGTGGTTGGACCGACCTCGACGAGGATGCTCTGGCCGAACCGTGAGCGCGCCCGTAGCGATACTCGGGGTCGGGGTCATCGGTGGTCGCGCTGCCCGGGAACTGGTCTCGGGCGATTCGATCGGGGTGTCCCTCGGCTCCTCCCGCGAGCAGCGGCGAGCCGAACTCGAGAGAGCCTTCGGATCAGCTGTGTCGGTCAGCGACATCGAGGGCGCGGTTTCGCGGCACACGCGCGTGGTGGTGTTGAGCGGGGCGGGAGACGACCAGGTTCGCCTGGCGGCGCGCCATCTCGCAGACGGCCGACACGTCATCACCACGGTGGACCTCCACGACGACGCGGCCGCCCTGCTGGCTCTCGACGAGACCGCTCGAGCGGCCGGCAGAACCCTGCTCGTGGGGTGTTGTTTCTCACCGGGGTTGTCGGATCTGTTGGCTGCCCATGCCGGACGGTCCTTCGACACGGTGGACGAGGTGCACGTGGCCCGACACGGTGCCGCGGGCCCCCGCTGCGAGGCACACCGCCGGGGGGCGTTGGTGGGAGATGCGCACGTGCTGAGGTCCGGAGTGTTCGAGACCGAACGAGCGGGTGGCGGCAGAGAACTCTCCTGGTTCCCGGATCCTCTGGGAGGCCGGGATTCGTTCCTGGCCGGCACCGCCGAGCCACTCCTGGCGAAATGGGCGATTCCGACGTTGCAGCGCGCGTCGGCCCGACTGACAGCGCAGCCGCTGGAGCACCTCGTCGGCTGCCTCGGCCTGCCCCGGCGGGCACCGGGTGGGTCGGAGGGCGGTGTGGGCGCGATCCGGGTCGAGGTGCGGGGCCTGCTCGGAGGTAGCCGACACTCGGTGGTGCTCGGGGTCCTTGACCGGCCGGGAGTCGCCTCTGCGGCCCTGATCGCTGATCTGGCGGTCGCCCTGCTCGAATCCGGTGCCCCCTGTGGAGCGATCACGGCTGGCTCGCTCGTGGCTCCGGGCACTCTGCTGAGGAGTCTCCGCAGGCGGGGTGTGAGGGTGGCCGAGCTGGTCGGCCATTCCGGGTAGTCGGCCCGACCGGGACTCCTCCGGCGCTCTGGATCGTCGGCTTGCCGCAGGAATCTCATCCACCACTCTCGGTGACCAAGGTCACCACGGCGCGGACAAGTTGGCGCTAAAGGTACGGCCACCAGCTGCCGAAATCTCACACAGAGTGGTGCGATAGATCGTCCGCGCAGAAAATTCGGAATTTCTGCTCAAGTCTTCGGCCCGCGCGCGCCGATGTCATCCGTGCTGGTCCCCAGGAGGATTGATGTCTGAAACGTCGCACTTGCCGAATGATGAAGAAGCCACAGCGCTGGTCGAGGCACATCTGCCTCTGGTCAACCACGTGGTGTTCCAGGTGGCGGTGAACTTCCCACGCCACGTCGACCGCGACGAGCTCGTGAACGCCGGAGCGATCGGCCTGGTCGAAGCCGCCAAGCGCTTTGACGAGAGCCGCGGTGTGCCCTTCAACAGGTTCGCCGCCCAGCGCATTCGAGGAGCCATCATCGACGCCGTGCGCTCGGCCGACTGGGCGCCGCGTTCGGTTCGTACGCTGGCCCGTCGCCTGGATGCGGTGGAGCAGCGACTGGCCGGGAGCCTCGGCCGACTTCCCAGCATCGGGGAGACCGCCTCGGAACTGGGAATGTCGACCGAAGAGGTGCACGCCCTGCGGGACCGCATCTTCCGCTCGGTGGTGCTGGCCTTCGAGCACGTGGTCAGCGAAGAGGCTGATGAGGAACTCACACTGATCGACATGCTGGCCGACGACGGCCGCGAACCCGATGCAGAGCTCGAGGACCGCGAACTGAAGGCCTACCTCCGCGAGGCGATCGCACATCTCCCGGAGCGCCACCGCCTGATCGTGGTCGGCTACTTCATCCAGGAGCGCACCAGCGAGGACCTGGCCAGGTTCCTGGGGGTGACCGAATCCCGCATCTCACAGATGCGCACCGAGGCCCTGTCGATGCTCAAGCGGGGAATAGAGGCTCAGTACACCCCGGGAGCCGAGGAGCCGACCGGTCTCGTCGAACGTCGTCGGGCGGACTATGCCCGACGTATCGGCGAGTCGTCCCAGGTGGGAGACCGGATCGTGGAGCGAGCCGAGCCGGACTCCGACGACCACTTCTGCGACGAGATCGATCGTCTGGTCGAGTTCGTAGGGGCCTGAACAGCAGCGTCTGGTGTCGCAGTCCTAGGGCAGGAAATCAAGCCCACCGGGGTAGACCGCGAGGTAGATGAGCAGCAGCTGCAGTGCAGCGAACACCGTGGCCACCACGGCGAACAGCTTGCCCTTCAGTTCAACGCCGACCGCGGCAACCAACGGGAATGCGCGCAGCACCACCCTCGGCGGCACCGACAGCGTGTTCAGCCATCCGGCCATGAACACTGCCACCGCGAAGATCCAGACTTCTGCCGGTGGTCTCCATCGCCAGAGGGCGTAGAACGCCGCTACAGCGAAGATGATTGCGGCTGTACGCAACACCACACCCAGGGTCACGCTGTCACCACCAACGACCGCGAACGCGGTGTCGCGCAGGTGAACGATCGACGTCTTGCCGAAATCCGGTTTCAGCCCGAACGCCTGATTCTGAACACGGAAGTAGGCACCCGCAACCCCCGTCTGCCAGCCGATGTAGCCGAGTGCCAACACGGCGCCCACCGGTGCAAGAGCTGGGGCAAGTAGGGCCTTCCAGTCACGATCGGTTCGTATGGCCCGGTATGCAACCCACGCCAACGGGAGCACCAGCACCGCGGCATCGGGTCGGGTTGCTGTTGCCAGGGCGGCGAGGATGCCAGCTACCAGCCAGTGACTGCGACGGACAGCAAGTAGGGCGCCCACCGAGAAGGCCAGCACCAGCGCTTCGGTGTAGGCCAAGGAGAAGACGAAGGCTCCCGGAAACACAGCGAACATGATCGCGGCGCGCTCAGCCGCAGCGGACCCGCTGATCGATCGCACCAGTTCCCGGAGGAGGAGCATGGCTACGAACGCAGCGACGGTCGTGACCAAGATCGCGGCTGCCACCGCACTTCCCGGGGTCACCACGTCCACCGCGGCGATCAGGGCTGGGTAGAGCGGGAAGAAGCTGACGCTGCTCTGGGCAGTCTCGCCTGTCGGGGTGGTGGGGACGTGGTCCGGGTAGCCGTTCTCGGCGATGTCGAGGTAGAAATAGCCGTCCCAGCTCGTCAGCTGGCCCTCGATGCCTTGGTATGGCTCAGGTCCCACGGTCGGTAGCTCGACCTGCACGGGTTCGGTCGGAGCCAATGCCAGCGCTGCGAAAGCCGCGACGCGCACGACCACGAACACGGCGATCGGGAGCCACGGCGGTAGGGCGGAGGAGCGCCCGTCACCCCCAGTGGAGCGTTCTTCATCGGTGATCGTGCTCATTTGTCCCCCGCTCTCCTAAAAGCGAGCAGAAGCTATCACCGACCGCCGGAGTGCCCTGTAGATTCCGCATGCCTCCAAGTCCGGCCATCGGCTGACGACACCTCAGTGCTCGGTGTCGGGCCCCGGCGTTCAGGTCAGCAGCTCCACCCACAGGCGGTGATCCCCGCCTGTGGAAGCGACCGCTGAGAGACCATACGGTCGGTCGTGTCCCGGTACCGTGACCTCGGGTGAGCCATCCCGGCGCGTTATCGTGCCGCCGGACTCCTTGATCACGAGGGCTGGAGCGGCGAGATCCCACCACTCGAGTTGGGGATCGAACATGGCGTCAGCGCGGCCGCTCGCCACCAGCGCATAGCCGTAGGCATCGCCCCAGGTCCTGACCAGCACGCCGGCGTCGGCCACGCGGTCGTGCATCGCCCCGTCCCAGTCGTGAAAGCCCGAGACGCACAGCACGCGGCCGTTCAGGTCGGCCTTCTGGTCGTTCTCTGCCCGGCCGATCCGTCGACCGTTGAACCAACACCCCTCCCCCCGGACGGCCCAGAGTGTCTCGCCGAGCGCCGGCAGGTTGATGATCCCGATTCGGGTGCCGTGTTGATCCGCTACGGCGAGCAGGTTCGAGTAGGTGGCCACGCCGTGTGAGAAGGCCTTGGTGCCATCGATCGGATCGATGATCCAGGTTCGTCCGGTCGTTCCCTCGGTCGAGCCCCCCTCCTCGCCGAGGATCGCATCGTCGGGGAACACGCTTTCGATCCGCGTCCGGAGCAGTTCCTCGGTACGCCGATCTGCAACCGTGACCGGCGTACCGTCGCCCTTGGAGTCGACGGTCAGTTCCGGGTCCCTGAAGTGCTCGAGGGTGAGAGCTCCGGCCTCTCGGACCCACTCGAGGGCCAGCTCTGTGATCTCGTTGTCGCCGCCATCGGTCATACCTGCAGTCTCGCGTGTGGTTGGGGGTCTGCTAGGAACGCGCCGTGACCCACACAGACTCTCCGGAGATGTCCATGGAACAGATCCTCTCCCTCTCCGAGGCTGCTCCCGGGTCGCTGATGGGTGCCGGGCCCGAATACCCCTGGGGTGGCCTCTACGGCGGCCAGATCGTGGCCCAGGGGCTCCTGGCGGCAGGTGTCGGTGTTGACCCCGAGTACCTACCGCACAGCGTCAGGGCCTATTTCATCAGGCGTGGTCGGCAGGCAGAACCGGTCACCTACGAAGTGGATCCCATCCGCGACGGCCGGAGCTTCTGCACCCGACGGGTGGTCGCCCACCAGGGTGGCCAACCCATCGGCAACCTCGAGGCCTCGTTCCAACGCACGGAACCGTCCGAGGACATCGAGACGATCGCGATCGACACCTTCGTTCCCCAACCCGACGAAGGCGGATCCGAATCGTGGTCGGAGGCCTTCGATCGGGTCACCGTCGACTCGGCTGTCACAGCGCCCGGAGTCGGTCGCGCAACCGCCTGGATCCGATCGACCCCTCTTCCCGAGGGATCTGGCCCACTGCTCAACGCGGCTGCGCTCGCCTTCGTCTCCGACGACCTACCCACCGATGCCGTGATCAGGAGTCATCCGGTGAGTCGCGGTCGCACCGACCTGTGGGACCCGCCCCTGTTCAGCGCCAGCCTGGATCACACGATCTGGTTCCACCGCCCGGCCGACGCCGACCGCTGGCAACTGCACGACTTCCGGTGCCACAGCTATGTGGGTGGTCGGGGATTGGCCCTGGGGCACATCCACACCCTCTCGGGTACACACGTTGCGACCGTCGCGCAGGAGGTCCTCCTACGGGTGGACAGCTGAGTAGTCAGCAGCTTTGACTACAGAACCAACGGTTGGTGCCGACGGGAGAATGTGGAACACATACCCTCCCGGGAACACAAGCCCTCCCGCCAGCCGTGAGACTCCGAAGCCTGTCGCGCGAATCAGGCCTCTGGTCGCCGCTGGAGTTCCATCCAGCACTGACGGTTCTGGTGAGCGAGGACGATGGCCTCCGGGAGCACCTCGTCGGGACGCTCGCCGACCTCTACGCCCTGGCCGGAAGCGACGTCGTCGGAAGCATCGAGTACTCGGGCTTCGAGATGCCACTCGACCAGACGTCGGTGGTGTCGCTCGACCTGCACGGTGGAGGACCGGTACTCCTCGATGCGACTGATCTGCACCGGATTCGCGAGAAGCTGCGCGAGACCTTCCGTCACGACACCGAGCAGAGCGTGGAGAGGCTCGGCGAAGACATCGACGTGCTCGACGCGAAGGTGTTGGCTGCGCTCAGAACCGCCGAGGCGACCGAGGCCGCCGCCGGCGCCGGCAGCGAGGAACTGGCCGCCGGTGAGGCCCTTCTGGAGCAACTGGCCGAGGAGCTGGACCAACTCAGGCAACGCCCCGAAGTGCTGGCTGGGGAGTTGGCAGACGCGCAGGAACGGCTGGCCGAACAGGAATCGATCACAGACCGCGTGGAGACGATCACGGTTGCGCTGACCGAACGGCTCGATCCACTCGGCGACTACCTGTCGAGCCTGCGGATCGGAGACCCGACGGAACACATCCGCGAGGAGCTGGCGGAACTCATCGGGTTGGGTCACGCGGATGGCACAGTGCCCACCGCGGTGCTCGAATGGCTCGAGCAGATGCAGACCGGCGAGGCAGCTCCGTCCGCCACCGTGGTCGAGCATCTCGAGGAGATCCGTCGAATCGACTCGCAATGGCAGGAGTTGGCCCGGGTCGGCGTCGAAGGAGATGCCGAGGTGATCGAAGCGCGGGCGCAACACGACCGCGCCACCGAACGTCTGGCCTGGTTGGAGGAACTCGCAGAGTCCGGTCTGCTCGCCGATCGGGCCCGTGCTGAGATCGACGAGGCCCACGAGTCCGGGGATGTGACAGCCGAATCCGAGGTGCTGGAGCGCTACGGCTTCGAGTCCTACCTCGACTACACGATCGCGCTGTCCACGCGTTCGGTGAGCGAGGCGTTGAACTCCACTCTCTCCGATGCCCGGGTAGCGGTTGTCGGCACATCCGATGCTCTCGACGCGGCGCGTGCCCAGTCAGCCGACACTCGGACGGCCCTGGGGGACCGGCGCCAGGAACTGCGCGAGCGGGTACGAGCCAGCACCGGCGTGGACGCAGACGAACTCTCGGTGGAGGCACTGTCGCTGATTCCCCAACGGCCGGCCGAGCTGGACTCCCTGGGCGATGTCCTGGCAGCCGCTCTGGAGGGAGCACGCGAGCGATTGGAGTCGTGCAGAGCGGACGTCGCGTCGATCACGACCGAGATCGACGAGCTGGGTGACGGGAGCGACATCGAACAGCGCATGGAGGCAGAACGCCGCCGACTCGACGAACTCGAATCCCTGCTCGTGCAGGCGACCGAGGTCCGCGACGCAAATGTCGCCGATCTCGAGGCGATGCGGGGCCAGCAGGCCGCACTTCAGGATCGGCTGGACCACGGTCGGGAGCTCCTCGAATCACTCGAGGGAGCGGTGGGCCCGATGGTGCCCGGTGAGTTGGATGCGATCGTGGATCACGTGGCTGAGCGTGTCTCTGGTGCAGGCAAGGATCCGGTGCCGCTGGTCCTGGTGCAGGTGACGGATTCCTCCGAGGAAGACCCCGAGGACGTCCTGCAACTCTGCTCGAGGCTCGCTTCGATCACCCAGGTGGTGTTCGTCTCGGGGGATGACCGTGTGATCCGTTGGGCCAAGCACCTGAACGCCGACGCCGGCATCCTCGTGCGTCCCGGTCGACGGGCCTGGTTGGGTCGCCGGCTGGCACGCCGTCAGCGTGACCGATCCGCAGCATCGTCGGGCTCCGACTGAGTGTCATCCCGGGGCGTTGTTGCCCCGCTCGTTGTGGTCCTCGTCGTTCGTGCCCAGTGACCCGCGCGATTCGAGTGCGGTCCGGAAGGACGCGCGCGCGGAGATGTTCCACACGCCGATGACCAGGACCAGGCTGGCCGCGACGATCAGGATGGCCCAGTAGAACGACGCCCAGTCCACCAACACCCCGTACCGGGGATCACCCGGCAGACCCGCACGCAGGCTGGGCAGGGCGAACAGCACAGCAGCGAACAACGCGTAGACCCACATCGGCGCCGCAGCGTTGAACACGACCACCCACCACGTCACCGCCGCACAGCTCACCGCTATCGACCATGAGATCAACATGAAGAGGATCACCCACGTGATCGCAGACCACCGACGGTCCAGGTCCATGCTGGCGGTGGTGGAGTTCTCACCCACCTCCGCGGTGGAGGCCATCGAGAAGTCCTGCAGTGCAGCCACGATGCTCAGATCGGTGGGTAGCGGCGTGGCATCTCCACCGCCGACGGTTGCCCCGACGCTTATCTCCCCGGAATAGCTGTCGAAGGGGTACCGAGCCGATTGGCCCTGGAGAGCGACCACCACGGTCATCGACTCCATCACCGAGTCCCGGGGGAACACCTTCACATTGGGCCCGGAGCTGTCATTGATCAGGAACGTGACCTGGTCGGTGATCGTATTGCCACTCGTCAGATCACCCTGAGGATTGAAGACGATCCGCAGGGTGAGTTCGGCGAGATCGGGGTCGAGCCGCAACGCGGTTGCCTCGACCTCCAATCGGCGGTCGGCCTCCAGAGCGGCGAATGGCACCACCACGCGCTCGTCGGAATCCGACAGACCCCACCAAGCCGCACAGGTGGCGGCGATGGGTCCGAGGATGACCAGGACCAACAACACACGCCGGGCCGCGCGTGCCCGATGGACCGGCCAGGGTTGGACCACCAGCGATTCGAGTCGTGGGGACATGGATCGGGGTCGCGGTCTCGGAGCCTCGTTGGGTTCGGCCGGTTCGCCGGGTTCGCCGGGTTCGCCGGATTCGGTTGCCATCGCTCCACGGTAGTGTTCGCCCGAGAAGGCACACTCCGGTCCCCAAGGGTGGGATCGACCGAGGGGAGGGCTCGTGAAACTGGACCGAAACGGCCTCGAGGTGCTCGATTCCGACGAGTGCTGGCAGCTCCTTTCGGAGAACCACCTGGGTCGGCTGGCCGTCGTAGCGGGCAACAGGCCCGAGATCTTTCCGTTGAACTACGTCGTGGACGATTCACTCCTCGATGCCACGCGCACCGAGGGTTCAGGCCCCGACAGCGGCGAGGATTCCCGGAGCCTGGTGTTCCGGACCGCGCCGGGCACCAAACTCGCTGCTGCGGCGGTCGGGTTTCCCGTGGCCTTCGAGGTCGACTCGGCAGATCCGATGTTCCACACCGGGTGGTCGGTGGTCGTGCACGGAACTGCACAACTCGTCGAGACGACCGACGAACTCCTCCAGGTGGAGGCGCTACCGCTGCGGCCGTGGGGTCCGAGCGACAAACGCCACTACCTGCGCCTCTGTCCCACGGAGCTGGACGGTCGTCGCATCCCCCGCGGGACGGGCCACTGAAGCGAAGGGTCACCGCCCTGTTGGATGCCGGCCTGCCGGGTCACTGGTCTCCGGGATCGCAGACCCCCAGAACCCCAACGATCTGAGCGGCTCCCGGCTCGGAACATCAGGTTCTGCGGAGTTCGACGACGGAATTCTTCGGTGGCCGGCCCTATCTGCCGATCGGATGTTGATGGATCTCTTGGCCAACCCTGGAACGACCGCGGCCCTCCCCGATGAGCAGTGGTGTAGTGACTTCGCGACCGAACACTCGCCCGACGGTGTGGTGCTGGCCGACCCGCAGTGGCGGGTCGTGTGGGCCAACGCCGCGGCCCTGGCCCTGCTGGGGCACGATCCCGAGCAGGTCCGGGGCCTGCAGATGGTGGATTTCGTCCACAGCGACGACCTCTCCCACGCACTCGGTGCGGTGTCGGAGGCGTCTCGCAACGACGGCCACCACGAGGCGACGCGGATGAGGGTGAGAGGCGCGACGGGTGAGTTCGTCGACTGCCGGATCACCGCGAACACGATCGACCGACCGGACGGTACGTGGTTCGTGCTGGGCATGAGGAGCGTCGCGGACGAGGACGCGATCGAGAACCGCCGTCGCCGCCTGCGGGGTCTCGCCACCACGTTCTACGTCGATTGCGCCTCGATGGAGTGGGTGGATGAGCCACAGCGCTCGGCAGCTCTTCTGAGCGCCCTCGGAGCGGTGCTGGATGCCGACCACATCGACATCTCGGAACTCGTCGGCGACGGAACACGGCTGGACCATCTCGCGGTCTGGGACCGGAGTGGACCGTCACCGGCTGACGCCAAGGTCTGCACCACCACCGCGCCTCTGAGTCGTCAGCAGGTCGATGCGGTGCGCCTCACCCCGTGTGACTACAGCACCCAGGGTGGCGAGGCGACCGTGAGGGTGTGGCTGGAGTCGCCGAGTGACAGCGACGGAATGGTGAGCATCCACCTCGGTGACCACCCCGAACAGTGGGATGACGCGAACGCTGACGTCGTGTCGCTCATGTGCTCATCGCTGATGGCCACCATCCGGAGGTGTGCCAGGGAGCGGGCGTTGGCCATGGCAGCAACCCGGGATCCCCTCACCGGACTGTTCAATCGCTCGGCGATGGAGGAGCGACTGGAAGAGCTGATCGCTGCTTCGGACCTCGGCACGGGTGGCCTGGCGGTGTTCTTCGCGGATCTCAACGACTTCAAGGCGCTCAACGACTCCCGTGGCCACCAGGCCGGCGACGAGGTGCTCCGGCGGGTTGCCGATGGCCTGCGGAGCTCGATCCGACCGGGCGACGTGGCGGCCCGGATCGGCGGGGACGAGTTCGTGGTGGTGATGATGACGGGGCACCGTCCCATCGAACGTCTCACGGCGAGGATCCGGGCTTCGGTGGAGGCTGCTGTTTCGGACTTCGCGGAGGTGGGAGTGGCCATCGGATCGATCACGGTGGGGCGGGACGAGTCACCCGACGAGGTGCTCCGACGAGCGGATGCGGCGATGTACGCCGACAAGCGACGCCAAGCGATCGGCAGTGGAACCGGATCGCGGGCGGACACGGTCGTCTCCGCACTGGATGTGGTCATCGAGTCGATGAGCATCATGTTGGTGGTCGACGAGAATGCCCGGTTGGTCACCGCCACCGAGGCGGCCTACACCGCGTTCGGTTTCGACCGCAGCTCCAGTGCGGGGCTCGACGTCCTGAGCCTGATCCACCCCGACGACCTTCCGATGGCCATGGAGGCGTTCGCAGAGGTCCTCGCCAACGATGGTCCCGCAGATCCGATGGTCCTGAGCGTGGTCGATGCCAACGGTCGTTGGCACCTGGTGCAGGTGGCGGCCACGAACCAGCTGGCCAACCCCTCGATCCGTGGGATCGTCTACATGGTCAACGAGACGGGAACGCTCAAGAACCTCGATGGGATCACCGCCGACGGGGAGCCCACGAGGCCGTAGGGTCCGGGAATGGACAGTCCTCCCTACAGCAGAGTTCGACGCACCGATTCCCTGGTGTTCACCGCGGGGATCATCGGTCAGGTCGACGGACAACTGGCCGATGGCGCCGAGGCCCAACTCACTGCGGCGTTCGACAACCTCGAAGCGCTGCTCGGAGCAGAGGGTCTCGGCATGGACGATGTGCTGCGGTTGGTGGTCTACCTGACCGACATCGCCCAGATGGAGGTGCTCAACCAGCAGTTCACGGCCCGATTCGACCAACCGCGACCGGTCCGCTCGACCGTCGCGGTGCAAGCGCTGCCGGGTGGCAGTTCGGTGGAGATAGAAGCAACCGCATCGGCGAGACCCGCAGGTTCGCTCTGAGAGGGACCCCGTTCGCAGTGGCCTGTTCGTTCAGCTCGGCGGGTCGCCCCAGGAGCTGTAGTTGCTTCCGGCGTGCAACACGTAGCGGACGGTTGCCTCGGGGAGGTGTTCCGGCTCGGTATCGCGACTGAGTCGCCACACGAGTTCCCAGTCCTCACCGGGAAAGTCGTCGCGGTGACGCGGTGTCCTGCTGAACAGGACTTCGGGACGCCGTCTGATCACCAGCGCATTGGTGTCCACCAGCGACCGATCGCGCATGGTCGCGCGGTCGAACGGCTCACCGAAGACGTCCACGAGGTCGCCGTTGGCGTCCACTCTTGTCAGACTCGAGTAGGTCATCTCGGCTCCTCTCCGATGCGCGCACAGCGCGCGTTCGAGGTGGTGCGGTTCCCAGGTGTTGTCATCGTCGAGAAAGGCGAGCAGGCGGGACTGGCTGAGCCGGATCCCAACATTCCTCACGACTCCGGCGCAGCCGGTGTTCTCCGGTAGCTCCAGGACGTGCAGCCGAGGATCCTCGGGGAGAGCACCGAGCTCTCCGCCACCATCATCGACCACGACCACCACCTGATCGCGAACGGTCTGGGACAGGGCGGACTCGACCGCCGCTCCGAGCAGGTCGGGTCGGCGGTAGGTCGCGATCACCGTGGCGACGTCAGCGTATGGAAGGGCTGGGGTGCTCCGCGCGAGAACTGTGACGAGGTGATCCTCGCGGTTCCTCATGGACCGCGTCTGGAGCCACCTGCTCACTTCGAGCTTGTACTCGAAGAAGGGGAGCATCCCGACGGTCGCCCGTATCGCCGAACCACTGCGGGCCCTGAACCAGTTTGGTGCCCCAGCGGACTTCTCGTCGCGGGCGTCCGAAGGAGACATGACTTCATTGTGGCCGACGTTGTTGGTTGGGTCAGCGTGTGACGGGGTTTCCTGTTTGGGGGTCGGTGTTGTTGTTGTAGGTGGCGGGTGGGGTGGAGTCGGGGTAGATGTATCCGGCTCGGGCTGCTTCGAGGTGGGAGTTGCGCACGACGTTGTTGGTGCCTTCGACGTAGACGGTGAACCAGGCCGCGGTCTGGCCGTTCCATCCGAAGTAGCAGCCGTCGAAGGTCGTGTTGTCGCCGTGCCAGTTGATGGTGGCGGTTGCGGTGCCGTTGAACGGGCCGTCCTGTATGAAGGTGTCGTTGATGAACATCGCGCCGCTGGTGTAGCCGAACGCGGCGAGTGCCTCGGTGTGGTCTGTGCCTGATCCCTGGGGATGGCGGATCCATGAGTTCGAGACCTTGATGTCCACTGGGACGGCGGGACCCCAGTGCAGGTTCCCTGAACCGTCGATGGTGTTGATGGTCAGTCCGTTGGTGACCAGCGCGTTGTCGAGGTGGAGCTTGGTCTTCGCAACGCCCGATTCGGGAAGGACAACCACGGAGGAGTTCACTCGCACGTTGGTGGCGGTGAGTTTTCCGCCGCCGTGCACGACGATCTGGTCGGTGATCACATCGGAGATGGTCACGTCCTGACCTGCGAAGACCTCGACCTTGCCGATCTTCTTGGGCGAGGACACGGTGGGTCCGGTGTTCGAACTGGTGGGACGAACACCCGACGCCACCGGTGCAACACCCGGCATCTCCGATGAGGGGGGCGCGGAACTCTCGGGTGCCTGGGTCGTGGAGGGTTGGGGCGCGGGCGGCTGGGTCGTGGAGGGTTGGGTCGTAGGCGGTGCAACGCTCTTCTGTGGGACGGTTGTCGATACGCCCGCTGTCTGGTCGGTGGGTTCGGGTGAGGCCGCGATCAACCAGGCGTTGTCGACGTAGTGAACGTCTCCGGGACCCGAGTTGGCGACGTGGAGTCGGAGGGCCGCGTAGGAAGCCCCGGTTGGTGCGCGGCCGAGACAGATCGGGGTGCGCCAGCGAGAGGGTCGTTCGGTCACCTCTCGTCCCTCGTCCGTGCGCAGGATTGCGCCATCGCGGTCGTACCAACGGAGCTCACACCGCACCGGCGATGCACCTGAGCGGGACATGACGTCGAGCCATCCCGCATAGATCGTGCCGGGGTGAACCCGCACGCCGGAGGTGGCAGTCGAGGTGGCTATCCGGATCGTCCCGGAGTCGTCGGTGTGGACAGGGTCGTACTCGGAGCCCTCGACGCGCAGCGAAGCCTCTCCATCGGTGGACACGGTGGTGGAGCGTTCGAGCACGGCGTTGCCCTGGGTCTCCCAGCCGGGCCCCGGGATCTCTGTCGGTGAGGCCTCGAGCGAACTCTGCTGATGATCGAGGAGGTTGACCGCTTCGATGTGAATCGATCCGCCGTCGGGTCCCGCTGCGCAGGCGGACACGAAGAACAGAAAACCCCCGAACGTGGTCGCCATGGCGACAAGAGAGCGGACTCTGCGGGCGCCGGGTCGTGTACGCGGGAGAGGATCCCTGTTCGACGGGGCTCGACGGCCCGCCGTCTTGGTCGGAGGACACATGTCATTTCTCCCAGCATGGTTCGGCCCAACGGCGCCGGTCCGAACACACATTTGATCCTGCCCCGATCAACCTAGCATGAAGGTCGTGTTACGGGAATAGCCCTCTTGGTCGGAGCTCGTGGATCGGTAGGACTGCCGGGGGGAGTCGGCATGACCCAGAACAGCACAGGTTCCCATTGCCGTGTCTATTCATCACGGGTGACGCCGAACCGAACCAAACCGTAACCTAACTGTAATAGTGGGCCTCAGAAGTCACCTCTGGCCGCGTAGCCCGCTCCCCGCACGGTCTGGATGATGTTCGATCCCTCGTCCTCGAGTTTTCGACGAAGAGAGCTCACGTGGACCTCGACGACATTGAGAGCGAAGTGGTCATAGCCCCAGATGTCGTTCAACAGCCGTTCCTTGGAGACCACGCGACCCGGCGTTCGACACAGCAGTGCGAGCAGCGAGAACTCCGTGGGGGTGAGTTCCACGGCCCGGTTGGCGACCGATACCCGGTGTGCATCCTCGTCCACCACCACCCGACCTATCCGCCACACGCTACGTGCATCGGGATTGATCCTCCTTGCGACCGCCAGAATGCGAGCCAGGAGGACCTCGACCTCGTAGGGCCGAACGACGCAATCGTCCACGCCCGCGTCGAAGGCCGCCAGCATCTCGGTCGTCGAACCCGAGTCGATCACGAGGATCAGCCCTGCCTGCAGCGATGAGCGCACCAGCTGCGCGGCAGCAGTGCCGTCCGCGGTCGATCTCGGATGTGCGTCGATCAGGACCAGATCGGGTAGGTGGCCGATGAGTTCCCGTCCGAGTCCATCCCACGCGTGCGTGGTGCGGACCGAGACGCCGCGTTGGCTCAGCGCCGCGACGGTGGCCGAGGTCAGCGCATCCAGCTCCGGTCCGCCCGTGGCGACGAGAACGTGCAACGGGGGTCTCTGGTGGGCCGGACGGCTCATGCGGACTCGGCCTCCTCTGGGCAGTTGCTCTTGTTCAGTACAGCTTCAGCGAATCCACAGCCTATCTTCAGGATTACCAGCCAAGCTTGCAGGGCGCTGGGCAAGCAACTTCAGGCAAGGAAATGCGGTGAAAGTTTTCGAGATTCCCCGGGTATGGTTCAGGGGACAGGATCGTTCCAGCTAGCAACTGCGCAATCGTGTGTTGCCGTCTGGTCCCAGTCGGAGTCGAGTCGCGCCGAGTTCTCACCTTGTCGTCAGAATCGCCGGTTGTTGGACGATGGAGAACACGTGGATCACCGAGGCGCATGCCGATGAAGGACGGAAGGACACTCACATGAAGGTAGCCATTCTGGCTGGGGGCCTGGGCACCCGACTCGCGGAGGAGACGGTGACCAAGCCCAAACCCATGGTGGAGGTTGGAAACCAGCCGATCCTCTGGCACATCATGAAGCACTATGGACATCACGGTTTCGATGAGTTCGTCCTGGCTCTCGGCTACAAGGGCGAATACATCAAGCGCTGGATGGTGGACTACTTCTCGCTGGCGTCCGACCTGACCGTTCGGGGTTCCGACGGCAGCGTCGAATACCACGACTCGGCTTGCGAGGACTGGACCGTTTCGCTGGTCGATACCGGTCAGCCGACCGCCACCGGCGGACGGATAAAGCGGCTGGAACCGCACCTCGGGGGTGAGACGTTCATGCTCACATGGGGCGACGGGGTGTCGGACGTCGACCTCGGGGAGCTGCTCGCCTTTCATCGCTCCCATGGCAAGCTCGCGACGATGACGGCGGTGAGGCCACCGGCTCGATTCGGGCATCTCGAACTCGACGGAGACCAGATCTCGGAGTTCTCGGAGAAGCCGCAGGCCGGTGAGGGCTGGATCAATGGCGCGTTCTTCGTGCTGGAGCCGGGGATCTTCGACTACATCGACGGTGATGACACCCAATGGGAGAAGGAGCCACTGGAGCATCTCGCCAAGGATGGCCAGCTGATGGCCTACCGCCACCACGGGTTCTGGCAGTGCATGGACACGATCAGGGACAAGAAGCTCCTTGAGCAACTGTGGGACGAGGGCAATCCGCCCTGGAAGAGCTGGAGCTGAACGATGCGTATCCTCGTCACAGGTCACAACGGATACATCGGCTGTGTGCTCGTACCAATGCTGCAGCGCGCCGGCCACGAGGTGGTCGGACTCGACTGCGATCTCTTCGATGGCTGCACGCTCGGTCAGGAGATGCCCGATGTGCGGTCGATCCGGATGGACATCCGAGACGTCCGGCCCGAACACCTGAGTGGATTCGATGGCGTTGCCCATCTTGCTGGCATCTCGAACGACCCGCTCGGCGACCTGCGACCGGAGACGACCTACGAGATCAACCATCTCGGCGCGGTGAGGGTGGCCGAAGCCGCAAAGGCAGCGGGGGTGCACCGTTTCGTGTTCTCCTCGTCGTGCAGTCTCTACGGAGCGCATGGCGACACACCGATCGACGAGTCCGCCGCCTTCCTTCCGGTTACGCCGTACGGCGAATCCAAGGTCTTCGCCGAGAGGGACATCTCGGCCCTCGCCGATGACCGGTTCAGCCCGGTGTTTCTGCGCAACGCGACTGCCTACGGTGTCTCGGCCCGGCTGCGGGGCGACCTGGTCGTGAACAATCTCGTGGGGTACGCCTACACCCTCGGCCAGGTCCTCATGAAGAGCGACGGTTCGCCGTGGCGACCGTTGGTTCACATCGAGGACATCTCACGGGCCTTCCTTGCCGCACTGGAGGCGCCCACCGATGCCGTGCATCTCGAGGCCTTCAACATCGGGCGTTCCCAGGAGAACTATAGGGTGCGTGAGGTCGCTGAGATCGTCGCGGACGTGGTGCCGAACACCGAGCTGGTTTTCGCCGACGGGGCCGGTCCCGACAAGCGGAACTACCGGGTCGACTGTTCCAAGGCCGAGCAGGGCCTTCCGGGCTACGACCCGACCTGGACGGTACGGCAGGGGGTGGAGGAGCTCTTGGAGTCCTACAAGGCACACCGAATGGACCTTGACTCACTGACCGGCGAACGGTTCCAACGGATCAAACGCGTGCAGAACCTCATGGCGAGCGATTCGTTGGGCGAGGACCTTCGTTGGCGAAACTCTGAAGTAGAGGTAGAGGAACTTGGCAATGTCTCGTGAACTGAAATGCCGCTCGTGTGGCGAACCGGCTCTCCGGCCGTTCCTGTCGTTGGGCAACACTCCGTTGGCCGACGCACTCGTGCTGCCCGAGCGGGTCGATGAACCCGAGGGGCGGTTCCCCCTCGATGTGGCCTTCTGCACTGGCTGCTCCCTCGTCCAGATCCTGGAGGAGGTTCCACCCGAGCAGCTGTTCGTCGACAACTACCTCTACTTCTCGTCGTTCTCCGACGAGCTGTTGCGCCACTCTCGAGAGCACGCGCTGGGCTTGATCGATCAACGGGAGCTCGGGCCCGAGAGCCTGGTGGTCGAGCTGGCCAGCAACGACGGCTACCTCCTGCGGAACTTCGCGGACAAGGGAATTGCGGTGGCCGGCGTGGACCCCGCTCCCGACCAGGCCGAGGCGGCCGAGGCAGCCGGGATTCCCACGATCAAGGAGTTCTTCGGACCAGAGCTGGCACGGCGCATGCGAGCCGACCTGGGACCAGCGGATGTGATCATCGCCAACAACGTGATGGCACACGTCCCCGACCTGAACGGCTTCGTCGAGGGGATGTCGCTCCTGATTGCCGATGACGGGCTGATCACCGTCGAGAATCCCTATGTGCGGGAGCTGATCCGGCACTGCGAGTTCGACACGATCTATCACGAGCACTTCTGCTACTTCTCCTGTACCGCGGTCGACGCCCTGGTCCGTCGCCACGGACTCTTCCTCAACCACGTGGAGTTCTTCCCGGACCTGCATGGTGGAACCCTCCGGTGGCACATCGGTCCGCGCGAGGACGTTTCTGACGTAGCGGCGCAGTACCTCGACCAGGAGCGCCGCGACGGTCTGGACACCTTCGAATACTTCGCCGCCTTCGCCGAGCGCGTGGATCGCATCCGGGCGGGCCTGGTCGACCAACTGCGGCAACTTCGTGGTGACGGAGCCACGATCGCCGCGTACGGCGCGGCTGCCAAGGGAAGCACCCTGTTGAACTACATGGGTATCGGTACCGATCTGGTCGACTTCGTGGTCGATCGAAACGTCCACAAGCAGGGGCGACTGATGCCCGGTGTGCACATTCCGGTTCGGGACACGTCTGCGCTGCTCGAGGAGCAACCCGATTACGTGTTGATGCTCGCCTGGAACTTCAAGGACGAGATCCTGAGTCAGCAAGCGGAGTACCGCCGACGCGGCGGGAAGTTCATAGTCCCAATACCAAATCCGGAGATCCTGTGAGCCCTGAAGCGTCGTTCGAATGCCCTGCCTGTGGCGGAACGGAGACCCGTGGGTTTCACCACGAGGAGGCCATTCCGACCAACAGCTGCCTGCTCCTGAGTGATCGCGGGGAAGCGGAGCGGTATCCGCGGGGCGACATGGAGCTCCGCTTCTGTGGTGACTGTGGGTTCGTGGCCAATGCCCGGTTCGACCAGGGTCTCTCGGAGTACTCGGCGCGGTACGAGGAGACCCAGGGGTTCTCGGCCCGCTTCAACGACTTCGCCCGAGACCTCGCCAAGCGTTGGGTCGAGAAGTACTCCCTCGCGGGGCGCACCGTCCTCGAGATCGGCTGCGGAAAGGGCGAGTTCCTGGAGATGATGTGCGAGGCAGGTGTGCAGCGAGGCATCGGGATCGACCCGAGCGCACACCCCGACCGTCTCAACAGCGAGGCCGCTTCGAGGATCGAGTGGATAACGGACTTCTATTCGGAGTCGTACTCACACCTTCAGGCCGATGCGGTTGTCTGTCGGCACACACTGGAACACATCGCGCCGGTGGGCGATTTCATGCGAATGGTGCGTGCCGGAATCGGGGACAGGCTCGACACGATCGTTCTGTTCGAACTGCCCGATGTGAAGCGCGTTCTCGAGGAGGTGGCATTCTGGGACGTGTACTACGAACACTGCTCGTACTTCAGTGCCGGCTCCCTGGCGCGGCTGTTCCGATCGACCGGATTCGAGGTGCTTGACGTATCACTCGACTACGACGACCAGTACCTGCTGATCGAGGCGCGTCCGACCGATCAACCAGCCGCAGGCGATCCATTTGACATCGAGTCCGACATGGACGCCCTGTCGGAGGCCGTCGACAACTTCGAGCAATCGTATCGAGCAACGCTGCAGGCGTGGCGATCGCAGGTCACAGAGGTGGTCGCCGACGACGGAAGGGTTGTCATCTGGGGGGCCGGTTCCAAGGGGGTCGCGTACCTGACGTCGCTGTCGATACAGGACGAGATTCAGTATGCGGTGGATATCAATCCCCACAAGCAGGGTATGTTCATGGCGGGTACGGGACAGGAGATAGTGGCGCCGGACTTCCTCGCCACCTACCGACCGGATCTCGTGGTCATCATGAATCCCGTCTACCTGGAGGAGATACTCCGGGACATCGAGAGGCTCGGCCTCTCCACGAAGGTGGTAGCAGTCTGATGGACTTTCGTAGGCTCTTCGCCGCGGTAAAGCGGTTCTGGCTCGTGGTTCTGGGGATACTCGTTCTCACCGTGCTCGCAGTGGCGTTGGTGCCGTCCAACATCTCGCCCGATTTCGAGGCGCGGGGAACAGCACTGATCCTTTCTCCCAGCACGGTCGAGAACACCGACACAGGGGAGGAGATCGGCATCAATCCCTGGTCTCGCTTCGGCGCCAGTGGTGAAGGTGTCGCTGCTACGGCGATGATCGAGGTACTCGAGAGCAAGGCCTTCGAACAGGAGGTCATGGCCGATGATGCTGTGAAGGAGTTCACGGTTACCCCGAACCCCGGCGGCAACGGAGCGATTCTCGACATATCGGTGCTGGCATCAGAAGCCTCGTCGGCGCTGGATGGCTTCGATCTGATCGTCGATCGGTTGGTCCAGGAACTCGACTCAAGGCAGGAGGCAGCCGGGGCTCCGGTGGAGACCCGCCTGAAGGCGGAGGTGCTGACCAAGCCAGCCAAGGCGACCGAACTGCGCGGCAGCCAAACGAGAGCGATGTTGGCGATTGCAGTCCTGGGAGTAATCGCCGCCGTTGCGGCAGCCGCAGCTCTGGACACGATCATGTCGCCGGATCGTCACTCCGATGAAGAGGACGGCGGCGATGCCGCAGGGAACGATGACGCGAGTGACCCTGACGCGAGTGACCCCGGCGCCGAGCCTTCAGTTGCAGACGCAGACCCCACGCGCTCCTCGATGGGTAGCCGTCGCACCGACAACCGCAAGGCTGACGCACCGAGTGTCAAGGCCGATGTCCCGGTGGCCACGCCGTTCGAGGCGACCAAGCGCCCCGCCGGCTGATGAACGATCTGGCGGACGGCGCGAGCGCTTTCAGCGCGCCGTCGAGGTCGTACGCTGCGCTGGGGTTGGTGCTGGTCGCGGCCGTGGTCGTAGCCATACTGCTGCCGACCCAAGCTGTCCTGGCTGCGTTCGGTGTATTGATCCTCGGTGCTCTACTGGTGCGCGCCCACCACGACACGGCACTCGCAATCCTGGTCCTGTTGCTGGTGATGGCACTGATACCCGCACCGTTGGTGATTCCCGAGCTGGGCAGCCTCGGGACCCCGACCACCCTCATCGGTCTCGCAGCTGGCGGCTTGTGGTTCGTCGCCTGGATCTCATCGCGCGACGCACCGACTTACGCGGATGGGTACCGACCGATTCCGATTTTGCTGGGCGTCTGGCTGGCGTCGAACACGGCGAGCTACCTCGTGGCCTCCATGCGGGCGAAGGACGGCCTCGAAGCGTCGGCTGCGGATCGTGGAATGATCACGATGCTCGCATCGATTGGAATCGCCCTGCTCGTGGCCGAGACGGTTCCGAGCCGCGAGCGCGTGGATGCGATCGTGCGGGTCGCGGTTCTGGCAGTAACTTTCATAGCACTGGTCGGGATTCTCCAGTTCGCCACCGGCGTCGATCTCGCAGCCAGCATCCAGATTCCCGGTCTCTCCCGTTCGGGAGGCGCGCTCTCGGTCACCGAGCGATCGATCTTCAGACGGGTGGCCGGCACAACGATGCACCCCATCGAGTTCGGGGTCGTGATCTGTCTGGTCATACCTCTTGCGATTCACCTGGTGATGCACCATTCCCGCCGCTGGATCGTGGCTCTGGCAATCCTCGGGGTTGCTCTCCCCATGTCTGTGTCCAGAACAGCGGTGGTGGGTGTGGTTGCGGCCGCACTGGTTCTCGTCCCAGGTTGGCCTCGAAAGGTCCGCCATCGCGTGTACGGCGGTGCAGTGTTCTACCTCGTGGCGGTTCGCCTGCTGATTCCCGGACTGCTCGGGACGATCCGAGCGTTGTTCGTCGATGCGCCAGCGGATCCGAGTATCAACTCGCGCGAATCCGACTACGAGTTCGTCTCCCGATTCGTCGCGGAGAACCCGCTATTCGGCCGCGGTTTCTCGACGTTCATCCCCTCGAAGTTCGATTTCCTGGACAACCAATACCTGCTCAGTCTCGTCGAGAC
The DNA here is from genome assembly GCA_023957995.1 of Microthrixaceae bacterium. Classification (GTDB taxonomy): domain Bacteria; phylum Actinomycetota; class Acidimicrobiia; order Acidimicrobiales; family Microtrichaceae; genus JAMLGJ01. The sequence goes on from JAMLGK010000006.1 coordinate 136,158, forward strand.
CGGGCTCGTCGGCGTACTGGCTCTACTCACACTCATCATTGGTGGCATCTTCACGGCCCGATCGGTTCGTCGTCGGACCGACAACGATGTCGACCGGGACCTCGCACAGGCCCTCGCTGCTTCCTTGGCGGTCGTGGCAGCGACGTCTCTCGCATTCGACTATCTGAGCTTTCCCAGCGCGCGCATCCTCATGTTCGTGGTGCTGGGGTGTGTCGGGGCGCTCTGGCGACTGGTGCCATACCGCGCACCGCGGAATTCATCGACCAATCGACTTGCCGAACGATCCCCTGAGGGAGGGGAATCCTCGGTAGGCCTCACAATCATCGGGAGTACAGGGCTGTGAAATCGACCACAAGTGGGATCCGGGCGAGGTCCTCCGCCACACCATCCAAGACGACCACAGGATCACTGCTGGCAGCGATGCTGCTGGTGGTCAGCGCGCTCGCCGTCGCGCCGCCGGTGGCGGCTGAACCCGAACCCGAACCATCGGAGGAGCCCTCTGATGCTGTGGTGGTTGATGATTTCGGTCGGGCTGATTCGGTTGGTTTGGGTTCTGCTCCGACTGGTCAGGTGTGGAGTGTTTGGTCTGGTTCTGCGGGTGTTGTTGGTGGTGCTGCTGGGGCGACGGGTTCGGGTTACACCCTGGGGGTGTTGGACTCGGGCACGGCTGACTCGACGGTGTCGATGTCGGTTCCGGTTGCGGGTGCTGAGTCCTGGTTGGTGGTTCGGGCTTCTGATAGTGGCAACTACTGGAGGTTCGGGCGTTTCGGGGGTGATTCGTATTCGCTGCAGCAGATCCGCGGTTGGTGGTTCGGGCCTGCTGAGGTGGTGAGCCACGCGTCTGTGTTGGCTGGTGATGGTGACCGGTTGTCGTGTGAGTTGGGTTCGTCGATCTCGTGTTCGGTGAACGGGGTTTTGGTTGCCAGCAGCGATGATTCGTTCAATGAGTCGTCGACGTTTGTGGGGTTCGCGACCGGGGCCGCTGTTGGTTCTCGTTTCGATGACTTGTTGGTTGGTGATGGGGACCCTGTTGTTGATCCCGGTGTTGATCTGGGTGTTGGGGTTGTTGCTGATGCTGGTTCGGTTGTTGTCGGATCTGCGGTGTCTTTCACTGCGTCGGTTGTGAATGGGAGTTCTGTGGGTGCATCGGGTGTGGTGTTCTCCGGTGACGTTCCTGCGGGGCTGGCTGATGTGTCGGTTTCTTCCACGGCCGGGTCGTGTGTTGTCGATGGTGCTGTGAGTTGTGATCTGGGTGTGTTGGATCCAGCTGGGTCCGCGACGGTGACCGTTTCAGGGGTTGCGTCCGAGGCGGGCCAGCAGTTGGTGTTCACCGGTTCGGTTTCATTTGATGGTGTCGATGTTGAGCCGCTCAACGACACCGCGTCGGCGTCTGTTTCGGTCACCTCATCGGAGGAGCCCTCTGATGCTGTGGTGGTTGATGATTTCGGTCGGGCTGATTCGGTTGGTTTGGGTTCTGCTCCGACTGGTCAGGTGTGGAGTGTTTGGTCTGGTTCTGCGGGTGTTGTTGGTGGGGCTGCTGGGGCGACGGGTTCGGGTTACACCCTGGGGGTGTTGGACTCGGGCACGGCTGACGCGACTGTGTCGATGTCGGTTCCGGTTGCGGGTGCTGAGTCCTGGTTGGTGGTTCGGGCTTCTGATAGTGGCAACTACTGGAGGTTCGGGCGTTTCGGGGGTGATTCGTATTCGCTGCAGCAGATCCGCGGTTGGTGGTTCGGGCCTGCTGAGGTGGTGAGCCACGCGTCTGTGTTGGCTGGTGATGGTGACCGGTTGTCGTGTGAGTTGGGTTCGTCGATCTCGTGTTCGGTGAACGGGGTTTTGGTTGCCAGCAGCGATGATTCGTTCAATGAGTCGTCGACGTTCGTGGGGTTCGCGACCGGGGCCGCTGTTGGTTCTCGTTTCGATGACTTGTTGGTTGGTGATGGGGACCCTGTTGTTGATCCCGGTGTTGATCTGGGTGTCGGGGTTGTTGCTGATGCTGGTTCGGTTGTTGTCGGATCTCCGGTGTCTTTCACTGCGTCGGTTGTGAATGGGAGTTCTGTGGGTGCATCGGGTGTTGTGTTCTCTGGTGACGTTCCTGCGGGGCTGGCCGATGTGTCGGTTTCTTCCACGGCCGGGTCGTGTGTTGTCGATGGTGCTGTGAGTTGTGATCTGGGTGTGTTGGATCCAGCTGGGTCCGCGACGGTGACCGTTTCAGGGGTTGCGTCCGAGGCGGGCCAGCAGTTGGTGTTCACCGGTTCGGTTTCATTTGATGGTGTCGATGTTGAGCCGCTCAACGACACCGCGTCGGCGTCTGTTTCGGTCACCTCATCGGAGGAGCCCTCTGATGCTGTGGTGGTTGATGATTTCGGTCGGGCTGATTCGGTTGGTTTGGGTTCTGCTCCGACTGGTCAGGTGTGGAGTGTTTGGTCTGGTTCTGCGGGTGTTGTTGGTGGTGCTGCTGGGGCGACGGGTTCGGGTTACACCACAGGGGTGTTGGACTCGGGCACGGCTGACGCGACTGTGTCGATGTCGGTTCCGGTTGCGGGTGCTGAGTCCTGGTTGGTGGTTCGGGCTTCTGATAGTGGCAACTACTGGAGGTTCGGGCGTTTCGGGGGTGATTCGTATTCGCTGCAGCAGATCCGCGGTTGGTGGTTCGGGCCTGCTGAGGTGGTGAGCCACGCGTCTGTGTTGGCTGGTGATGGTGACCGGTTGTCGTGTGAGTTGGGTTCGTCGATCTCGTGTTCGGTGAACGGGGTTTTGGTTGCCAGCAGCGATGATTCGTTCAATGAGTCGTCGACGTTCGTGGGGTTCGCGACCGGGGCCGCTGTTGGTTCTCGTTTCGATGACTTGTTGGTTGGTGATGGGGACCCTGTTGTTGATCCCGGTGTTGATCTGGGTGTTGGGGTTGTTGCTGATGCTGGTTCGGTTGTTGTCGGATCTGCGGTGTCTTTCACTGCGTCGGTTGTGAATGGGAGTTCTGTGGGTGCATCGGGTGTGGTGTTCTCCGGTGACGTTCCTGCGGGGCTGGCTGATGTGTCGGTTTCTTCCACGGCCGGGTCGTGTGTTGTCGATGGTGCTGAGATTGTGATCTGGGTGTGTTGGATCCAGCTGGGTCCGCGACGGTGACCGTTTCAGGGGTTGCGTCCGAGGCGGGCCAGCAGTTGGTGTTCACCGGTTCGGTTTCATTTGATGGTGTCGATGTTGAGCCGCTCAACGACACCGCGTCGGCGTCTGTTTCGGTCACCTCATCGGAGGAGCCCTCTGATGCTGTGGTGGTTGATGATTTCGGTCGGGCTGATTCGGTTGGTTTGGGTTCTGCTCCGACTGGTCAGGTGTGGAGTGTTTGGTCTGGTTCTGCGGGTGTTGTTGGTGGTGCTGCTGGGGCGACGGGTTCGGGTTACACCCTGGGGGTGTTGGACTCGGGCACGGCTGACTCGACGGTGTCGATGTCGGTTCCTGTGCTCTCCGAGGAGTTCTGGCTCATCACCCGCGGTAGCGATGCAGGCAACTACTGGCGTTTCGGTCGCATCGACGGCGGCACCTACGTCCTCGAGCAGATCAGGGGTTGGTCGATAGCGAACGTTGCGATCGACCAGCACCTCGAACGCCTTCCCGCTGCCGGTGACCGCCTCGAGTGCCGACTCGCAAAGGGAGTCTCCTGTTTCGTGAACGACGAACTGGTCGTGTCGAGCAGGGACGGCTACAACGACCAGGCCTCATACGTCGGATTCGCCACCTCTGGGCCAACGGTTCCGACGGTGCGGTTCGACGATCTGGAGGTCCGTGAAGCGGTTTCCGCCAGCGATCTGACGGTTGATCTCTCGGTGGCGGAATCTTCCGTTGACGTCGGAGAGCCGCTGTCGTGGTCAGCGACGGTGTCGAATCTGGCAACCCAAACCGCCGAGGCAGTCGAGATATCTGTTGAGATCCCGCTCGGTTTCACCGATGTGACCATCAGTTCCGATCAGGGGTCGTGCCAGATCGACGGCGGGAACTACTCCTGTGAGGTCGGTGACATCGAACCGGAGTCCCTCGTGGAGCTGGAATTCACAGCCACCGCACCACAGGCGACCGGCCGCTACGGATTGTCGGTGGCCGCGCAAGGTGTGGCACCGGATGGAGACGAGTCCGACAATCGGGCCCGGGTCACGGTCAGCGTCCGTCAGCCAGCAGCGCCGGGAGAGAAGACCACCGACTCGTTCGACCGAGCCGATGCGCCCGAGCTGGGTCTCACCGATCAGGGGCGTCCCTGGGAGGTGCTGACCGGTTCGATCGGAATCCGCGGCGACGCGGCGGCCAACGTCGACCCCGACGGACGGTTCTCCATGGCGACGGTCGACCCCGGGTTCACTTTCGGGACGATGTCGGTGCGCGTCACAGAAGGCGCGGAGGACGGCTTCTATCTGGTGTTCAGAGCACGCGACGCCGACAACTACTACCGGGTTGGTCCTGATTGGTCGGGCAACTACCGCGTGGAGAAGATCCGCGACGGTCGAGTGAGTCCACTGCAGTTCAGCTCCGTCCGCCAGAACGTCGAGGCGGCAGACGGTGACCTGCTCCGCCTGGTGCTTCGACCGGACGACAGCTGGTTCCTGTCGGTCAACGGCGTGCATGTTCTCGATGGTGGAGACACCGACCAGATGTTCGAGTTCCGGTATGGAATAGCCACGTCCAACCCGGACGTGCGATTCGACGACCTCGAGATCGATCCACTCATCTCCTCGGGGATCCACACCCTGGAGAACTTCGACGACCCTGACGGGACGAATCTCGAACTTTCCACGGCGACCAGCGGGACCCAGTATCCATGGCTGACCCCACTCGGTTACTGGAACAGTTCGGACGGCATCGCGGCGCTCCAATCCCCGGGCTTCGGACTCGCGATGATGGAGCTGAGTTCGCAGTTGGCCGATGTTTCGGTCACCTCCCGAGCGGATGACACCGATGCATGGTTGATCTTCAGGATGTCCCACGACGGGTCCCACTACCGGTTCGGCCACTACGCTGGCCAGCCCTACACGGTCGAGTTCGTGGGAGTGGACGGGTCGGTGGAGCCCCTACCCGCCCCGGTAACCATCGATGCTGTCGCTTTCGCCGCTCCCGATGATCGTCTGGCCGTGGCCCAGCTCGCCGACGGCACGATCGAGGCCTACGTGAACGGTCAACTGGTGGCCTCATCGGTGGACTCCGACACGAACTTCCCGGAGTCGTGGTACGGGATGGCCGGTACCAGTGGCGTGACCTTCGATGACTTCGAGGTAACTCCCAAGTGACCGATCACGTCCGCCGTGTTCTGGTGGTTGTTGTTACACACCAGAGCGCCCAGGTAGTCCAGGAATGCCTCAGATCGATTCCCGCGGCTGTCTCAGATGGCCCAGAGGCGACGACGGTGGTGGTTGACAACGCCTCGACAGACGAAACGCTGGCTCTGGTCGAAGAGGTGGCTCCGGACGTTGAGAAGCTGTCCCTGTCGACCAATGATGGCTACGCGGCCGCGATCAACGCTGCGATGGCTCGGTTCATGACCGCGGAGACCGACGCGGTGATGGTGCTGAATCCCGATGTCCGGCTGGAGGCGGGATCCATCGCTTCTCTACTGGAGGCGCTGGAGGTTCCCGGCGTCGGTATCGCAGTTCCCCTGTTGACCCATGAGTCGGGAAGCCTGCAACCTTCGCTCCGTCGAGAGCCGACTGTGCTGCGCGCACTGGGCGAAGCCGTCCTCGGCGGTGACCTCGCGGGTAGGTTCCCAATCCTCGGTGAAGTGGTCGTGGATCCGGAGTCGTACTCGCGTCCCAACAGGGTTGCATGGGCAACGGGCGCTGCGATGCTCATCAGTTCGGAGTGCTTGCGGAGCGTGGGCGCCTGGGACGAGTCGTACTTCCTCTACTCGGAGGAGACCGACTACTGCCTGCGTGCCAAGGACCGCGGCTTCGCGGTGATGTTCTGGCCCGACGCCGCGGCCGTTCACATCGGGGGCGAGTCGAACTCCTCGCCCAGGCTGTGGTCGATCCTCACGCGGAATCGGATACGACAGTTCCGTTCCCGTCACGGCATTCTGAGATCCATGGCCTTCGGTGCTGCCGTGCTGCTGAACGAGTGCATCAGGGCCGCGCTCGGTAGGTCGACGAACCGAGAGGCTCTGGGGGATCTCGTCTCGGGCGACAGAGATGTTCGTGCGAGCGGGCTCGAACCCGATGGCTACGTGTGCTTCTCAGCGCAGGACTGGTGGTACTTCAGCCGGGGCCATTCCGACTTTCAGCTGATGACCCGCATTGCGGAGCGAGAGCCGGTGGTGTTCGTCAACAGTCTCGGAATGCGGATGCCTCGTCCGGGGACCACGAGCACTCCGTGGGATCGAATCGGTCGAAAGCTGCGGAGCATGGCGCGGGGCCTGCGCTCGCCGTTGGTCGACGTGCCGGGTTTCCATGTCCTCACCCCGTTCTTCCTCCCGATCTACGGCGAGGGGCTCCTGGCCGCGGCGAACCGGTGGTTGATCCTGGTGCAGGTGAGGCGAGCGATGAGTCGGGCGGGCATCTCACGCCCTGCGGTGGTGGTGACGCTTCCCACAGCGTGGCCGATCGCCCGACGACTCGAACGGGCGCGGACGATCGTCTACCGGTCCGATCGCTATTCGGCGCTCCCCGAGGCCGACACCTCGTTGATCGCGGCGCTCGAGCGGGAGATGTTGCAGGACGCAGATCTGACCCTCTTCGCCAGTTCGGCTCTTCTCGCGGAGGAGGGTCCCAGCACACCCTCGCCAGTTCTGTTGCGACACGGAGTTGATCTGGAGGCCTTTCGGCCTGCCGATGAACTCACGGTGAGCCGCCGCCTTGATCAGATCGGTGAACCGCGCGCGGGTTTCGTCGGCATGATCGATGCCTACACCGTCGACGTCGGACTCCTCGACGAGCTCGCGCGGTCCTATCCCGATGTGCAGTTCGTACTCGCGGGTCAGGTCGAGGTCGACATCGAAGAACTGTGCTCTAGGGCCAACGTCCACCATCTGGGAGTCCTGCCCTTCGAGGAGGTTCCGTCCGTTCTGGCGGGACTCGACGTCCTTCTGATGCCTTGGCAGCGCAACGAGTGGATCCGACACTGCAACCCGATCAAGTTGAAGGAGTACCTGGCCGTGGGTCGTCCGGTCTTGAGCACCGACTTCCCCGAGGCCCGCAACTACGAGTCCGTCATTCGAATAGCAGAGCGGCCCTCGGACTTCGTAGACGCACTGGGCGAGCTCATCGCCGGGAACTCTGCGAGCACGCCTGCACTGAGACGAGCGGCGGTCGCCTCTGAGACGTGGGCCGCCCAGGTCGACACGATGATGGATCTGGTCGACGCCCCCCCATCCAGGACTGTTGCGGATTCGTCGGGTTCATGTGCGGCTTCGTAGGTATTCAACATTTCGACGGGACCCGCGCGGACGCCCAACGTCTGTCGGAGCTGGCCGCTGTGATCGAGCACCGCGGGCCCGATGGTCACGGCACATGGGCTGAGTCCGGCTTCGGCGTCGCCCATCGGCGCCTCGCCATCATCGATCCAGATGGGTCGCCGCAACCGATGTCCAGTGTGGACGGCGCTCTTCACATCGCATTCAACGGTGAGATCCTGAACTACCGAGAGCTCAGGTCGGGGCTGGACTATCCCTTTCGAACCGATGGTGATACCGAGGTGTTGCTCGCTGCTCACCGTGAGTTCGGTATGGCCGCCCCCGAGAGACTCCGCGGGCAGTTCGCCTATGTGATCCACGACAGCATCGGATCACAGACCTGGCTCGTGCGCGATCGACTGGGAATTGCACCGCTGTACTACGTCCAGCGGCCGGGTTGGGTTGCGTTCGCGAGCGAGGCGAAGGCGCTGCTTCCGTTGATTCCGGATCTGACGGTCGACGAGGAAAGCCTCGACGCGTACCTCGCAAGACGCTTCGTTCCGGCACCCCACACGTTGCTGGCGGGGGTTCGCAAGTTGCCGCCGGCGCACGTTGCACACATCGGGTCTGACGGGACCCTGAGGCTGCACCGCTATTGGACGCCGGGCGACGACCTCACCGAGGTGGACGACGCTGAAGCGGTCTCGCTGGTCTCGGACGCACTCGACGCGTCCGTGCAGGACAATCTTGTCGCCGATGTCCCGGTTGGCGCCTACCTGAGCGGCGGTCTCGACAGCAGCCTCGTGGCAGCGTTGGCGTCCAAACACGTTGAACCGGGAACCATGCACACCTTCAGTGCCGGATTCGGTGACACGCGCGCGGACGAGCTGCCCTTCGCCCGTCAGGTCAGTAGGGCATTGGGGACGATCCACCATGAGGTGGAGGTGCGGGCTTCTGACTTCCAGGATCATTGGCACAGCCTCACCTGGCATCGGGACGCCCCGCTGTCGGAACCTGCCGACGTTGCGGTGTTCCAGTTGGCATCGAAGGCATCGGAACACGTGAAGGTGGTGCTCTCCGGAGAGGGCGCCGACGAAGTGTTCGCGGGCTATCCCAAACACCGAATGGCCAGGGTCTCGGCACTCCAGCGGCCCGCATTCGTCGGCTCCGGTCTCGATCAGATGCAGCGGTGGTTGCCCCAGAAGCTGGCGCGGGCACGCATTGCGGTCCGGGCGCTGAGTGCAGATACACCCGAGGAACGCCTGGTGGCCTGGTTCGCACCGTTCACGCGGTCCGAAAGAATCGCTCTCCTCGGCCGACAGATACCCATGCGTGGTCCTCAGATCCCCGACAGCGGCCTCGGCGCCCTGCGTCGGATGCTGACAGCGGATTGCGGCCCCTGGCTAGCGGACAACCTGCTCGAACGGGGCGATCGGATGACGATGGCTGCGTCGGTCGAACTGCGTCCGCCGTTCCTGGATCACCGCCTGGTCGAGCTCGGCCTCTCCCTTCCCGACCGGCTGAAGATCCGCCGGGGCAGCACGAAATGGGTCGAACGCCAGGTCGCCCGATCGTTGTTGCCGGCCGAGATCCTCGAGCGCCCGAAGGTCGGGTTTCGAGTGCCTCTCGACCGGTGGTTCCGAGAGGGGCTCCGGTCCTACGCATGGGATGTCCTGACAGACCGCGATTCGTTCGTCGCACAGGTCTTCGATCGCGATGAGGTCGAGTTGTTGCTCACACGTCACGACCGGGGTCGATCGGACGAGTCGAACCGGATATGGACGTTACTGAGCCTGGAGGTGTGGCATCAGGCGACGTTCAGCCGTCGTCGGCCGGAAATGTCTGGGCAGTCTCGATGACGGGGGTCCGGCGCATCCTGCACGTGTTGCCAGACCTGTCCCGCGGTGGGGGTCAGGTTGTCGTGCTCGAGCTGGTGGCACGCTGCGACCGCACGCGTTTCGATCCCTTTGTCTGCGCGCTGGGTGGACCGTCCGAACTCGCCGACGCGTTCGGGTCCGCGGGTGCGACTGTGGTCAGCCTGCACGGTGGCGGTGTGAGCCAGTTGGCGGCGCTGGTGCGCACGATCGGTCGTCTCGATATCGACCTCGTTCACGTTCACAGCGATTCTGATCGCAAGATCGGCCAGTTGGCGGCGCTGCTGAAGAGGGTTCCGGTGATCGGGCATCTGCACTCGCCCTGGGCCCATCTGGAGCCGATGTACGAACCCGGGGATCCATGGTTCGTCCGCTGGTCATCCCGCGCGAAAGCACGGTTGCGCAGTGAGGTGGAGCGGCGCGCTGTGGCGCACTACATCGCTGTTGGCGGCGAGGTGGCGCGTTTTCACAGCGGTCGCCTCACCGCACCGATCACTGTGGTGAACAACGGGATCGACACCGAGCGGTTCGTGCCCGGTCTGCCCGCGGATCAGCTTGCGGCACGGAGCAGCCTCGGCATTCCCGCCGACGTCCCTGTGGTTGCATTCGTCGGGCGCCTCGCTCCCGGCAAGGGTCAGGACACTCTGCTCGAGGTGATGCAGGGACTATCACAGGCGCACCTGCTGCTGATCGGTGACGGAGACCAGTTCGGGAGCCTGGCGGACCGGGCCGTACAACTGGGTGTTTCCGATCGTGTCCTGTTCGCAGGCAACCGTACCGATGTGGAGCGGCTGCTCATAACGGCTGATGCGTTCGCCATGGCCTCGGTGAGCGAGGGCCTTCCGCTGTCGGTTCTGGAGGCAATGGCCTGCGGCCTACCTGTGGTGGCCTACGACCTCCCGGGCCTGCAGGATGTGATCACCGACGGAGAGGATGGTCGCCTGGTCCCGTTCGGTGATCGATCCGCGCTCGAGGTCGCGTTGGGCGAACTTCTCGACAACGGCAGCGAACGGCGCGAGATGGCTGCAGCCGCCCGCAAGACGGCTACGTCCCGTTTCGACTCCAGGCTCATGGCAACGGAGGTCGAAGCGGTCTACGACCTCGTTCTGGGTGGCTCTGACCGCGATGTGCACAGGAGCGGTGATGTCTGCCGGTCTGCCTGAACCCGAGGTGAGCGACCTGCGACCCGAGGGTTCCCTCGGTACCCGGGTCTCGCGCGGGCTCGGTTGGAGTCTCATGGGTCAGGCGCTGGCCCGGATCGGAGTGTTCACCTCCGGTGTGATCCTCGCCCGTCTGCTGATGCCGGCCGACATGGGCGAGGTCGCGGCGGCCCTGCTCGTGGTGAACATCATGATGGCGATCAACGAGCTGGGAGTGATCCCGGCCATCGTCAGGTGGACGGGCGACCTGAAGGAGGCCACCGGTACGGCCGCCACGATCGCCATCGTCAACAGCCTCGCGATGTATGTGGTGGCGTACCTGATTGCGCCGTACGTCTCCCAGCTGACCAACACGCCGGGTTCGATGTGGGTCATCCGCATCATGTCACTGACCGTGCTGGTGGACGGTCTGATCGCCGTGCCACTGGCCATCCTGTACCGGGAACTCCGTGTGCTGCCCCAGGTCGTTGCAGAGGTTGCTGGTACCGCTGTCTACGTAGGGCTCTCGGTCGGCCTGGCGAGTGCGGGTGTCGGACCGAACTCGATCGCCTGGGGGCGCGTGTTCGGGGCGGTCGCCACCGGGTTGTTGCTGGCGGTGGCGGCCCGCTGGATGGTGCGGCCTCGCTTCAAGCTGTCGGTGGCCAAGGAGCTGCTCCGGTTCGGTTTGCCGCTAGCGGTGTCGGCGGCGGTGTTCGAGGGCGTGATGAGTGTCGACTACCTGATCGTCGGGCGCGAGTTGGCAGGTGCGGCGCTGGGGATCTACCTGCTGGCGTTCAACCTCTCCAGTTGGCCCGTCTCGGTCGTGAGCATGGCGATCGGCCGCGTCTCCTTCGCTGGCTACTCCGCGTTGTTGGGCGACAGGGAACGACTCGCGCGCGGGTTCGTCCAGTCGGTCGCGGTGGCTCTTTCAGCGACGATCCCGTTGGTACTTATCCTCGTGGTTCTGAGTCCGGACGTGGTCGATGTCGTGTACGGATCCGTGTGGGCTGAGGCCGCAGCACCACTTCGCTGGCTTCTCGTCGTGGGTGGACTCCGAGTGCTCCTCCAGTTGGGCGGTGAGATCATCGCGGTCACCGACCGCACAATGGTTGTGCTCCGACTGCGATTCATCTGGCTCCTGCTGTTGCCGCCGGTGCTGGACTACGGGGCGGAGCACATCGGACTCTCCGGTGTCGGAATGGCTCACGTTGCCATCGCAGTGGGTGTCATGACGCCGCTGTTCCTGTGGGAGATACGGAGAAGCGGCATTCCTCTGGTACCACTGGCGTTCACGCTCCGGCGTCCTGCGATCGCCGGCGCGGTGGCTTTCGTGGCAATGATGCTCGTGAGTCCGTTCGTCGATGCGGGTCTCGTGCGGATCTTCTCGCTCGGTTTCGTCGGGTCGATCGTGTACGCAGCGGTTCTGCTGCCATCCAACCCGGTGATCTCCCGCACCTGGGAGCAACTGCGCGGAGCGGGTGGGGGGGCACCGCTATGAGCGCGGCTCGGGTGTATGGACTGGCCGCAGAGGCTGCGCACATGATCGAACCGGCGCTGCTGAAGGCCTGGCGCTGGGTCGTGCGATCCATCGCACGCGACGATTCCTCGGGTAGCTCACGTCGTAGTTGCGTGGTCGTCGCGCCACATCCTGATGATGAGACGATCGGCTGCGGCGCCACGATCGCGTCCAAGCGAGCGTCCGGAACGCCGGTCACGGTTGTGGTGGTCGCCGACGGTCGTCACGCTCAGTCCAACTCGACGCTGATCGACGCGGCACAGCTCGCGGAGATCAGGGCTCAAGAGGTGGTGGAAGCATGTGGCGCCCTGGGCGTCGGGCCGGACCAGGTGCTCCAACTGCACTTCGAGGACACGCACGTCGAGGAGCGGGAGGATGCGCTGGTCGCTCAATTGGTCGAGATCCTCAGGTCGACCGAGCCCGAGGAGGTCCTCGTGATCTCGCGTCACGATCACCACCCCGATCACCGATCGGTGAATCGTGCCACCTATCGGGCTCTGGCGGTCTGGGGACAGTCCGTTCAGGTCTCGGAGTTCCCCGTGTGGTCATGGATCGATGGCCCGTGGTTGGACCAGAGAAGCCGGTCTGCGCTGGGGCGAGCGATCCACCTGTTGGGGGCTCCGTTTCGGACCGTCGAGGGTGGTCGCCCAACCATTGTTTCGACCGAAGGCTTCCTGGAGGCCAAACGAATGGGGCTGGCCGCGCACGCTTCGCAGACCACTCCGTACACTGGGGAGCCCGAATGGGCGGTGATGGAAGGCCCCATGCTCGACCCGTTTCTGGGTAGTTCGGAGATCTTCCTGCCGCCCCCGCGCGACCGAAGGCAGTACCGGTGATATCCAACCTCGTGAACCGGCACGATCTGGTTCGGCTCTACAACAAGTACAACAGCGGCCAGGCCAGTTCGGTTCTAGAGAAGCTCAGGGGTAGCTCCAAGGATCGGGTCGTCCGGCAATGGTCCGATGTCGACAGGGAACCCAGACAGTGGTGGTCGATTCCGGCTGTCGGTCGCAGATGGAACCAGCTGATCACCGGTGACGAGAGCATGGACTTTCCGTCCTGGGTCGCGACGGAGCACCTTCGTGGCCGTAGTGGTCTCCGAGCCCTGTCTCTCGGATGTGGCACCGGGGACAGGGAGCTTCGTTGGGCTGAACTCGGCGTGTTCGAGCGCCTCGATGCTTTCGACATCACGCCCGAAGTGATAGCGGTGGCAACCGCGAAGGCCCGGAGCGCGGGCCTGGATCACCTCGTCAACTTCGAGGTCAGGGACTTCACCGAGCTCGACGCCGCCCGTCCGTACGACGTGATCATCGCGGAGCACTCACTGCACCACCTCGCTCCGATGCCGGACGTGGTGAGTCAGATCGAACAGCTTCTGGCACCGTCGGGCCTGTTGATCGTGGACGAGTTCGTCGGACCCAAGAGGTTCCAGTGGTCCGACGTCCAGGTAGCAGAGGCGAACTCCCTGCTCCGCACGATCCCCGAGCGCTACCGGCGCCTTCCGTCGGGAGAGATCAAGACCAGCGTCGTCCGCCCGAGCATCCTGTGGATGCTGCTCACGGACCCTTCGGAGGCCATCGATTCCGAGCGAATCCTTCCGAGCCTGCACAGTCACTTCGACGTGCTCGACGAGCGACCCTATGGAGGTGCGCTTCTGCACATCGCTCTGAGCGACATCTCACAGAACTTCGCCGACGACCCAGACTCGGTGGCAGTACTGCAGGAGGCATTCGAGATCGAGGACGCGCTGATGGAGCAAGGTCGCGTGGACAGCGATTTCGTCGCTCTGGTTTGTCGCAAGCGAACGGCGCCAGGTCCGCTGGTCGACGATGACTTCTCTGATCCGTTGCCCCCCGGACAGGTGGTGGGTTCTCGATCACGAGATGGAGCACGACGTGGCGGCACGGATCGATTCGCGACGATGTCGGTCGACAACGACCAACTGCGGATCGGTTGGATGGAGCATCCGAGCAGGGGTAGCTCGGTGCTCTCATACGGACCCTTTGCCGGTGATCGGCCCATGACACTGGCAGTGCGGTTCCTCAACGGACTCACCACGTCCCAATCCGATTGGCGTGTGGAGGGCCGGAGGGCGATGTTGCGTCGATGGTCAGCAACACTTCCGCGCGGTCCACTCAGGCGCCCCGAGCTACGGGACAATCTCGTGATCGGGTGGTACGCCCGGGAGAATCCAGCTCCGGAAGAGCATCCGGTGGCGGCAGTGATCCACAGGGCGGGTGATCACCAGGCCGGTGAACTCTGGTTCCAGGCAGGTGCCTCGAGAGTCAGGCTCTGTGACAATCTGCAGAACATTCCATCGACCTGTGCGGTGACCGTGAGAGAAGGATTGGCCGAGCTGCACGGGTGGTCCTATCCGGGTGCAGCGTGCTATCGATCACCTGGCGACACCGAGGCTCTCGCGTCCATCTCGATCGGACCGGCACCGGAGACGCTCCATGCGGTGATCCATCAGCCGGTTCTCGGCGAGGTCTTCTACCGGGTGGACACCCGGGTTGATCGGGTACAGGTGATTCCTGCGGAGGATCAACTACCAGCCACACTGTCGCAGGTCTTTGACCAACGCTGGTGGAACCCCGAACCGGACGACGTACTGCTCCGGGACGATTTCGAAGGGTCCGAAGGGGATCTGGCCCAGCTGTCAGATGCACACGGTCTGCCGTGGGAAAGACTGATGGGAGCGGGCGTGATCGAGCGCAGCGGTGCGGGTTCGGCTCGAGTGCGTGGCAGCATCGAATCGCCCAATCCCGGCCGAACCATCTACGGCGTCCCCTTGGGTGACCCGGGTGGTGCTGCACTGTCGGTCGTCGTCACGCCACCCGGCACCGAGGTGGGTCAGGGTCACCGTGGTCGTGGAGGTGTTGCGTTCTGGCAGGACGAGGACAACCACTTCATTGTCAATACGTGGATTGACGATGCGATGGTCGGCGTGTCGCTCTCGGCGTTCCTGAGGGTCGGTGGGCGAGAGGACATGTTCGAATGGGATGCGGTCTGGACCAATGTCGGACCCAGGATCAAACACGGGACTCCCTTCGAACTCATCGTCGCCTGCGATGGGGGGCGATTCCTCTGCCGACTCGACGGCGAGCCCGTCCTGTACCGGGCCTTCACCGACTACCGATCGGATTCCGCACCCTTGCGTATCGGTCACGTCGGGTTGGTCGCCAACTGGGAGTGGGGCGACGACACCGGCACCTTCTTCGACCACTTCGTCGCTCGCCGAATCAAGTCATGATCGGTCCGGTCACCAGGTGCCCGTCGCAGGCCGACGCGTGTGCAGCGCGTTCAGCGGGGAGTCGCGTGGAGGTGCGCCACCTCCCAATCGGTGTCCGGGTAGGCGCTCGGCAGCGCGTTGGTTTGGTATCCGTACCGATCGAGCAGCTCGATCACTGCCGCACTCTTCTGACTCAGCTCCGGTTCGTTGGGTGCGTCGAGTTCGATGATGAGGCTCGTCCGTCCCAGCTCGAACACCGATGCCATCCCTTCGAGGACCGGAAGCTCGAAGCCCTCGACATCGATCTTGACGACGTCGGGAAGGGGAATCGTGCCGTCTTCGATGAGCGAAGCGACGTCAACGACGGGGACATCCACGACCGTCACCACCTCGCTCGGGTCCACCTCCTCGGACAGAGACGCTCCACCGGAATGGGTGGTGATGCTCAGCCTGGCGGTGCCGTTGGTAGCGCCGATCGCGATCGCGTGCACCTCGAGTTGGTCGAACCCGTTCAGCCGAGCATTCGCGGTTGCTCTGTCGGCCAGATCGGTGACGGCTTCGAAAGCTATGACCCGACCGCTCGGTCCGACGAGACGCGCCGCGAGCATGGAGAAGAAGCCGACATTCGCACCGATGTCGACAAAGGTGTCGCCCGGCACGAGCAAGCTCGCGAGGAGTGCCTGAACGGGTTCCTCGTTCGTTCCGCTGGTGTAGTCCGCCGAGGCCGGCCCCGCTTGCATCCTCAGACCAGCTGCGGGGCCCGCGAGAACGGTCTGTATCCGACCGCGCCAACGGATGCGGTCGGCCGTTCGGCGAGCAGCTCGTCGCGCCCGCGCAATCTGGCTATCGGCCATCTCGGGGCACCCCTATACCCATTGCTGCATCGTGTGCCCCTCGGAATCAATGTTGGAGGAAGACCATGACGTTAGATCTTCTATGTGTTTCTTGCGGTGCAGGGAGTTTCGTCGATGTTCTCAGCTTCGAGGATGCACCGGTGTTCTGCAACGTGCTCTACGACACTGAGAAGCAAGGACGTGATGCCGCCACCGGGTCGATCTCTCTCGTGCAGTGTGTTCGGTGCGGTCTACTGATGAACTCCTCGTTCGATCCGGAGCTTGCCGCGTACGCACCGGGGTACGAGAACTCGTTGCATCATTCGTCGGTGTTCCAACAGTGGGCCACGACGTGCGCGGAGAGACTGGTGAGGTCTCACGATCTCCGGGGCGGTAGCGCCCTCGAGATCGGTTGTGGAAGAGGTGGATTCCTGTCACTGCTACGCGATGCGGGGATGTCGAGGCTGGTCGGATACGACCCGTCTCTTCCCGCTGATGCCGAGGCCCCGGGTTCAGGCTCCGGTATCGATATCCATCGTGGATTCTTCGAACCGGACGGCGACTCTGTCTTTGACCTCGCGCTCAGCCGACATGTGCTCGAACATGTCACCGACCCTGCAGCGATAGTGAACTCGCTCGCCGCCGCAGCCCCGTCGGGGGTGCTCTACCTCGAGGTGCCCGATGCCTCCACCATGCTCAGGGATGCGGGGATCTATGACCTGATCTACGAGCACTGCTCGTACTTCAGCGCGCCGGCACTCCGAGCACTGGTCGAACGCTGTGGGCTGGCCGTTGTCGATTCGCGCACCGAGTTCGGCGACCAGTACCTGTCGGTGGACGTCCGCAGGGCACCCGCCGCCGAGGTGCGCTCAGAAGACCCGGTTGACCCGGTTCTCGCAGCCGCTGAGGGTTTCGCGAAGCAAGCCACGCAAGAGCGTTCGCGGTGGGCCGAGCGTCTGGCCGACCTGGAGAACTCAGGCAAGGACGTGGTGGTCTGGGGTGCCGGTTCCAAGGGAGTCACATTCGTCAATCTGATCAACGGTGGTGACAAGGTGTCCCGGCTGGTGGATCTGAACCCCCTCAAGCGCGATCGCTTCGTGCCCGTCACCGCCCAACGGGTGGTGAGTCCGGATGACCTCCGCTCGGACCCACCACAGGTGATCATCGTCATGAACCGCATGTATCGCGACGAGGTGAGCACCATGGTCGGTTCACTCGGAATCTCAGCCGAGGTCGTGGTCGCATGAGAACGACTCCGCGGGTCGCCGTTGGTCTACCGGTTTTCAATGGTGAGAACTATCTGGAAGCCGCCATCGATTCCGTGCTGGCGCAGACCTTCGAGGACCTGGAGTTGGTGGTGGCCGACAACGGTTCGACGGACAGGACCGAGGAGATCGTTCGATCCGCGATGTCGTCGGACCCACGCGTGCGCTACGAGAGATCCCCGGTCAACCGCGGCGCCACTTGGAACTACAACCGTCTCGTCGGTCTGACCGACGCCGAGTACTTCAAGTGGTCCGCTCACGACGACCTGATGGATCCCGGATTCCTCGGACGGTGCGTCGATGAACTCGACGCCGCACCGGACGCGGTGCTCGCGTATCCCAAGAGCATTCTGATCGACTCGGACGGCGAGGTTCTCGATGACAGCATCGTCGATGGCCTCGATCTCCGTGACATCGATGCGACGTCGCGGTTCAGGCGATACCTGGTCCACCCCGGGGAGCAGCATGCCGTGTTCGGAGTCATTCGCAGGGCCGCGTTGCTCCGCACAGGTCTCATCGCCAACTGCTGGGGTGGCGACCAGGTGCTCCTGGCGGAACTGGTCCTGAAGGGCACTTTCAACGAGTTGCCGGAGCGGATGTTTCTCCGGCGGTACCACCCTGAGTCGTCGATGGTCGCGAATCGGACCCCCGCGGAGGTGGCTCGCTGGTATGACCCGACGCGTCGAGGTCGTCGTGCGCTACCTCGCACCAGACTCACCTTCGAGTTGCTGAGGGCCGTGGCGCGATCCTCGCTACCACTGCGGACGCGAGCAGCGCTGACCGCCGCCGTGGCGCGGTACTGGGTTCCGTACTACGGCAGGGTCATCGGCGGGGAACTGAAGGCGAGCCTGTTCGACATCGTCGGTCGCCCGGCTTCGAGCTGATCTGAACCCAGAGCGGTCTGCGAATTCAGACCGAGTTGCTCGCTGTTGAGCGCCTGCGCATCAGTACCAGGCCACCGCCCAGTCCGACTGCGAGCAAGCCGACAATCGCGAGCGTGGTGGCGTCTCCACCGGTGAAGGCGAGATTGGCAGATGCAACTTCCGTGCCGGCATTCTGTGCCGTCTCGGCCGGTGCGGCCGTGGCGGAGGGCGCGATTGAGGTCTCGGCTGCAACCGATGGTGACGGACCGATGTAGGGGTCCGTGTCCTGGGCAGAAGCAAATCCAGCTGGAATCAGCACCGCCAGCGATGCAATCGCAACAAGGGC
Source organism: Microthrixaceae bacterium (assembly GCA_023957995.1). GTDB lineage: Bacteria > Actinomycetota > Acidimicrobiia > Acidimicrobiales > Microtrichaceae > JAMLGJ01. Next base: position 154,592 of record JAMLGK010000006.1, read on the forward strand.
TCCCCAACGCAGGTGTGTAGTCATGAAAGTAGTGTAACAGCCTGACGTTCCATGGAAAATGGGCTAATCACCCAGCTATCTGGTCGGGAGGACCACGATCGGTCAGCTAGTTGCCCTCGGTCAGGTCGATTCGATTCGGTGTGCCATCGTCGAAGGAATAGGAACCGAAGGCCCAAGTGGTGGGTGGTAGCCGGGCAGATGGGAGTACCAACAGCTCTTGCTGTGCCTCTGGAACCGCGAACTCGAAGCGGGCGGTGACCGTCTCTCCGGGCCGGACGCGGATCTCGGTGGCCCCGATCTTGTTTGGTCCGTCGATGCCGACGGCTACAGGTACTCCGCCGGAGAGCCCCAGGTCGCCCGCCGACGACGGCATCGTCAGCGCGACGATTCCCTTGTATTCGCCCGCGACCAGGTCACTTCCCGGGTAGGGCCCGGCGACATAACGAGGGAGGTCCGCCGGCGCTACGTTCTCGATGGTCAGATCGACCGCGACGTGGCGTAGATCACCGTCGGTTTCGGACGTCATGGCGGCTGTCACATCGAGGTACGGGTCGAGCTTGTTGCCGCCGCGGTTCAGCACCGACAACATCAGACCGTCGGCGGGTACCTGACCATCGGTGTCCAGCGATTCCCAGGCATCTTGTTGGGCGGGATGCGGGGACCACATGAGCAAGTGACGATCGGTGCCGAGGTCGCGTATGGCCCGCAGGAGATCCGACGCCGATATCGCTTGTTCGTTGATTGCCTCCAGTGTCGCCTTGGCGACTTCACCGAGCCGATCTCGGCGCGCATCCCTGTCCTCGCCGAAATCGCGGTACTGGCCCACCAACAGGTTGTGTTCCACGTCGTCCGCGCTAACCGATTCGCCGGTTTCGAGGGTGACAGGGCCGGTCAGCTCGAGGAGGCGTTTGATGCCGACCACGTCGACGGCCATGACACCGTCGACGTCCTGGCCCGTTCGTGCCTTCCACATCTCGGCCGCCGTTGCGGCGGTCGCGTCGAAACGGGGAGACAGGTTGATGTTGCGCCATTCCCTCCCGGGCTCCAGAACACCCCAGTTGGTCTCCACGTCGCTGTCGATACCCTCGACCGCCGTAGGGAGCACCAGATCCTGGGTCGGGGTGAAATCACTCGTATCGAAGGAGCCGTCCTCCACCTCGAGCTGGGCTGCCTGCAGGTACATCCCCGAACCCGCCCGCATCTCAGCGTTGTTCGCAGCCAACAACAGGTAGTCGGTCGGTCCGGACAGGAACTCGTCCATACCGATCACTGCTGTCAGCGTTGAGTCGAGGGTGGAGGTGACGCGGTTGTATTCCTCCGAGAAGCGGTTTCGTGCATTCGCCAATGGTGCGGCCAGCCCCTCGGTGGGACCGAGGTCGACGTCAGCGAGTCCGGAACGCAATCTGGCTAGGGCCTCCTCGGCAAGTCGAATCGAATCGAGGCGACTCGACGAGGTTGCGGTGGAGGATTCGAGAATGCCCTCGAGCTCGTCGACGGCAGTTGCGGCCTCTCCCGTTGTGGTCGCAGCTGCTCCACTGAGTGCTTGGACCGACCTGAGTTGTCTGCCGAGCACCGGGACTGCAAACAGCGGTCGGACGAAGGGCGAGCTCACTTGGCCGTGGGCGGTCGCGAAGTCGCTCGATGCACGGCTCAGAGCTTCTGCCGCATGCTCTTCATCGACGTTGTCGGTTGAGCCGCCCAGCGAGTCCGAGAGTTCGGTGAGGTCCTCCGAGGCGATGTTGCGAAGCGCGTCGGTCGAACTCAATCCGGCACGGGCGGACAGTCCAGCGACGCAGAGTTGGACAACCACCACGATCAACCAGACGAGAACCACGACTCCGATGATCCGCAATACCCGGGGCGATCTGTTGTTCGCGGGAACGGAGTCGATCCCGTTCAGTTCGTCCGGCAACGGACCCACCCAGTTCTCACAACTGGTCCCTTCGCTACTCTGGCTGGTGCGCACGCTGTTGTCCGCCCTCAGCGGGTGGTCGCGTGAGCGGGTCGCCGCCGAGTGACGGTCACGATCCAGCCGATCCATTCTACCGGCGCGCCCGACGGATCCCTTCGCGACACCGGCGGGGCAGTCGGGTTTGGATGGGACCCCGGTAGAGTCGGGGGTCGTGCACGTATTGTTGGCCGCCTCTCCCGGGGGACATCTCACACAGCTCGTGAACCTCCGAGATCGACTGCCCTTCGACATCGGTGAGGCGACCTGGTTCACCGCCGACACACCGCAGAGTCGCTCGATGCTCCGGGGTGAACGGGTGGTCTTCGCCGATCCGGCACCCCCGCGGGACTGGCGCGCCGTACTCACCAACCGTCGCCTCGCATCGGCGGCGTGCCGCCGGTTCGGTTTCGACGCAGCGGTTTCGACAGGTGCATCCATGGCTCTGTCGGCGTTGCCGGTGGCGCGACTGCACGGAGCGGATGCGTTCTACATAGAGAGCGCGGCGCGCGTGAACGGCCCGTCGCTGTCGGGCAGGTTGCTCACCCGGTTCCCGGGTGTGAGGACCTACTGCCAGTACGAGTCCTGGTCGGACAGCACGTGGCGATTCGCCGGTTCGGTGTTCGACTGCTTCGAACCCGGACCGGTGCGGGCCGATCTGCAGATCGACCGTGCAGTCGTGACGCTCGGGTCCCAGGAGGGATACCCGTTCGACCGTCTGGTGGTCAGGTTGGTCGAGATCATGCCCGAAGCGGTAGAGGTTCTCTGGCAGACGGGTGCGACCAACACAGCGTCACTGGGCATAGACGGCCTGGCGTCGGTGCCCGCTTCGGTACTCGAGGACGCGATGGCCGTGTCAGAGGTGGTGATCGCACACGCCGGGGTGGGGTCGGCTCTGTCGGCACTGCTGGCCGGTCGTCATCCGGTGTTGGTCCCGCGGCGCAGTTCTCTCGGAGAACACGTGGACGATCACCAGTTCCAGATAGCGGGTGAACTCGCCGAGCGGGGGCTGGTGACCACATGTTCCCCTGAGGAGCTGACGCTGGAAGTGCTGCAGGACGCAGCGCGACGGTCCACCGTTCGCAGCACCAACCCGCCACCGTTGACTCTGGGTAGGTGACGACCGGCGGTCCATGCCGTTCGATCGGGGCTGTTCCGCTGGGAACTGGTCAGCGCGCTTGGAGGGACTCGAACCCCCAACCTTCTGATCCGTAGTCAGATGCTCTATCCAATTGAGCTACAAGCGCCGGTTGAACTGTTGGATCCTAGACGGGCGCAAAGACGCGACCAAGTGCGACCGTTCGCGCCGTAGGTGCGTTCAGAGTGCCGAGGCAGCGGCGCCCACGCCTATGAGAACACCTGTGATCACCAGGGCTGTCCGAGAGGCAAGCCAGACCTCGCGATGGTGACCACCGGCAACCAATACCGCCAGTGACGTCGCACTGAACACGGCTGGTACCAGCCACCAGCTGGGTGTTTGAACGAGGTAGCACCCGACGATCCCGGCCACACCAGTAGCCAGTGCGATCCATGACATCTTCTTGTAGCCGACACGCACGAGGAGGGTCCGCTTTCCGGAGAGTCGATCGCCGTGTTCGTCCCGGACGTCCTTGTGTGCCAGAACACCGGCTGCGAGCAGTGCGATGGGTGCACTGGCGCGGATGCCTTCGGTCCCGAGAACCAACGCGACAGGGAGCACGAAGTAGGCGAAACCCAGCGCGACGAGACCGAGAAGTCCGCGTTCCTGGAGCACGAGAGGGCGGCAGGCGGATGCCCAGGCCAGCACGGTGGCGGCGATGCTCACCAGCAGGGTCGTCGGTTGAGGCAGCACGAACTGGGTAACCACCACGACAGCGGCCAGAACAGCGGCGAGCCGCCCGGCATCGGCGCGGGTGAGTGTTCCGTTCACCAACGGTCGTTCGATGCGGTCGTTGGAGCGGTCGCTGTCGACGTCGGCGAGATCGTTGAGTGTTGCGCCGAAGGCACAGGACGTGGCTATGAGAAGCGTCGACAGTGCGATCTGGCCCGCCCCACTGTCCGCCGCTACCGCTGTGGCGACCATAACGAGGATCGGAACCCGACTGATCTGCAGGCGGCACAGCTCCGCGAAGCCGCGCCCGCGATGGTGGGCCCTGCTGTAGTGGGTTCGCACCCGGTGGAACTCAGGGGCGAGCGACTCCGCAGTCACGCATCGTCCCAGGTCGGGTGACGTTCGTAAGCGATCGCCACCCCGCCCAGGAATCCGATGATGAGTCCCCAGAGAGCGGCCACCGCCAGAACGATGCCGGTGAGCACCCGCCGGGACGACGGTTTCTTCATAGCGGAGCTCCGCGCCGCTGCCAGCGCCAGGACCACGCCGACCACGGTGGTGATGCAGGCGAGCCAGAACACCAGCGCACCACCTGATCGCTCAGCGGTGTCGTCCGGAGTGAAACCGCTCAGCAGGAAGAACGTTGCTGGAAGTGCACAGGCCAGGATCAGGGTCGCGACAGCGGCCCACTTGCTCGCTCGCTGCAGCGACCCCCAGGGGCCGCTGCCTTCCTCGGTCCCCACGAACGCGAGCCTAACTCCGAACCACGTTCATGTCATGCGGATGTCAGACCCGGCGGCCACAGACCGGCCAGTGACCCGGCCCACCGGTGGCCCAGAGCGCGCGGGCCATGCGGTCCTGATCCCAGGGCGCTGCTGCGGCAGGGTCGACGCCGACCAGGTCGGGGTAGTGGCTGCGGGCGACGGCGTTCCAAGTGCTGCGACTGAACTGGTAGGCGCCGCGGTAGGTACCACTCGAGTTGACCACCCGGTAGTTGCCGTTGGATTCGCAGGCCCTCAGACGAGCCAGTCCGGAGTCCGAGATCGAGCCAGCGAAGTGGTCGGTCCAGCCCGGGATCCCGTTGCAGGCCGAGAGGGCGATCGCTGCGACGGCTGTCACAGCAAGAGTCGAAATAGTACGTCGTGTCTTCATAGGAGGAGAGTGTGAAGGATTCTGTAACGCAAATGCAAACAAAGTGACGCATGACCGTCATACAAGTTACGGAATGGTCACCTATGCTCCAACGCCGTGGACTCACAACAGACCGGTACGACTGCGAGCGCGGCGGACCGACCGGACCCGGATCTGGTCGTCCGGGAGGTCGGGGCGTGGGAGGGCGACTACGTCAAGGTGGCGGTCACCGACATCGACGGGGTGCTCCGTGGCAAATACATGGACAAGGCCAAGTTCCTGAAGTCCGTCGAGTCGGGGTTCGGGTTCTGCAGCGTCGTGCTCGGCTGGGACATGGCCGACGACTGCTACGACAGCGCCAGCTACACCGGGTGGCACACCGGGTACCCCGACACAGCGGTACGCCTCGACCTCGGTACCTACCGGCGGATCCCCTGGGAGGACGGCCGGCCGATGTTCCTCGGGGAGTTCGTCGATGCGCAGGACGGGCCGCTGGCCCAGTGTCCGCGTCAGCTGCTCAAGCAAACCGTCGCCGCTTCACGTGATGCCGGCTACGAGCCCACCTTCGGCCTCGAGTTCGAGTGGTTCAACTTCACCGAGACACCTCAATCGGCCGAGGCCAAGGGTTATCGGGGACTCGACCCGATCAGCCCCGGAATGTTCGGCTACAGCGTGCTGCGCCATTCCAACAACCCGGAGTTCTTCGAGGCCCTCATGGGCCAACTCCGCGAGTACCGGGTGCCGCTCGAGGGACTGCACACCGAGACCGGCCCCGGTGTGCTCGAAGCGGCCATCCTCCACGGAGACGCGGTGGAGGCCGCCGACCGAGCAGTGCTGTTCAAGTCCGCGGCGAAGGAGGTCGGTGCCCGTCTGGGGGTGATGCCGACGTTCATGGCGCGGATCGCGTCGGACCTGCCTGGATGTTCCGGGCACCACCACCAGAGCCTGGTGCGGATCGACACCGGCGAGGCAGCGTTCTTCGACGCCGACGCGGCGGACTCGATGAGTTCGGTGTTCCGGTCCTACCTGGCAGGCCAGCTGCTCTACCTCGGGGACCTGCTGCCGATGCTGGCGCCGACTGTGAACAGCTACAAGCGGCTGGTCGAGGGCTACTGGGCTCCCACCCGACCCACCTGGGGTGTGGACAACCGGACCGTGGCACTCCGGGCGATTCCGGGTGGTCCATCGTCGACACGGCTGGAGACCCGGCTCCCCGGCTCCGACGTCAACCCCTATCTCTCCACGGCGGCGTGTCTGGCCGCAGGTATGAAGGGCGTGTCCGACGGCCTCGACCTCGACACCGATCCCATCGCCGGATCGGGCTACGAAGCTGACGTCGAGCGCTACCCGAGAACCCTCGAGGAGGCGACCGAACGCTTCCATCGTTCGGAGGTGGCGCGGGAGCTCTTCGGCGATGAGTTCGTCGAGCACTACACCACGACACGTCGTTGGGAGTGGTCCCAGTCCCTGGCCGCGGTCACCGATTGGGAACTCCGACGCTACTTCGAGATCGTCTGATTCCACACCCGCCTGCGGAACTGCGCCATGGCGCAGCTACATTCCCGCAGGTGAGCGTCGTCGAGTTCTCGTTTCCCACCACCATCCGCTTCGGCACCGGAGCAGCCGGGGAGGTGGCGCCGCAGCTGATCGAGGCCGGGTTGGCCCGTCCTTTGATCGTGACCGACCCGGGCGTATCGGCCCTTCCCATCCACGCCCGTCTGGCCGAGTCCCTGCAGTCTGCGGGCCTGGCCGTTGCAACCTTCGACGGCATCCGCAGCAACCCGGTGATCGACAACGTGTCCGCGGGCGTCGGGTCCTTCAGGGATCACGAGGCCGACTGTGTGGTGGGTCTCGGTGGCGGAGCGGCTCTCGACGTGGCGAAGGCGATCGCCCTGATGGCGACGCACCCCGGCGAGTTGCTCGACTACGAGGACGAGGTACCCGGAGCGCGGCCGATCGATCACACCGTGGCCCCGCTCTTCGCACTGCCGACCACCGCCGGCACCGGCAGTGAGGTCGGGCGCAGCGCGGTGATCTCCGACGAGCACCACATCAAACGAATCATCTACTCGCCGCATCTGTTGCCGCGGGTGGTGTTCGCAGATCCGCTGCTGACCGCAGACCTCCCGGCGCATCTCACCGCCGCCACGGGCCTGGATGCGCTGACGCACAACGTCGAGGCGTACCTGAGCCCCCACTTCCACCCGATGTGTGACGGGATCGCGGTCGAAGGTGTTCGGCTGTGCGCGGCCAACCTGGAGTCAGCTGTGGCCGACGGAACTGACATGGAGGCACGCAGCGCCATGTTGATGGCATCGATGATGGGGGCCGTCGCCTTCCAGAAGGGCCTGGGCCTCGTTCATTCCTGTGCCCACGCCCTGGGCACCGCGGTCGACCTCCACCACGGACTGGCCAACGGCTTGATGATCGACCACGCGCTGCGCTTCAACATCGACAGCGCCGGCGAGAAGATGGCTCACCTGGCAACCGTGATCGGTCTGTCGGATCAGAGTGCGGAGGGCTTTCTCGCATGGCTCGTCGCGCTCAAGAGAGGCGTGGGCGTGGCGGCGGACCTGTCTGAACACGGCCTCGATCCAGGACTCACCGACGAACTCGTCGGTCTGGCTCTGGCGGATCCGTGCCACGCCAACAATCCGGCACCCGTCACCGAAGCCGACTTCGTGGAAGTGTTCGGCAGGGCCTTCTCATGAGCCTGCCGCGGATCGGCTTGAGTTCGTGCTTCGACCACGCGGATCCGAAGCGCAAGCTCTTCACCAACAAGACGTTGCTCTATGTGGAGCAGTCGATGATCGAGTGGGTGGCCGCCGGTGGGGCGATCGTGTATCCGATTCCCACCGCTCCTGCGGGCGGTCCGTCGATCGATCACTGGGTCGAGGATCTCGACGGACTCGTTCTGCACGGTGGTTCCGACGTGGCGCCCACCTCGTATGCCTGCGACAACCCCGATGACCGCTGGCCCGGTGATCCGATCCGCGATGCCTACGAGCTGGATCTGTACCGACGGTTCCGCTCGGCCGGCAAACCCGTGCTGGGAATCTGCCGGGGCATGCAGGTGATGAACGTGGCCCATGGCGGAACCCTGCACCAGGACCTGATCTGCGCGGGGACCACCGAGCAGCAGCACCGCGACGCCGAGAGGTATGAACAGCACCTCCACGAGGTATCGGTCACCGAGGGTTCAGAACTGGCATCGCTGGTCGGCTCCGGCGCGGCATGGACCGTCAACAGCATCCACCATCAGGGTGTGGACCGTTTGGGTGATGGACTGTCGGTGCAGGCCAGGTCGTGTGGCGATGGAGTGATCGAGGCCTTGCGCGTGCAGAGCGGACCCTGGGCCATCGGCGTGCAGTGGCATCCCGAGTTCTTCGGCCACCTCGACCCGGCGAGCATCCCCGGCGCACCGTTGATCGACAACGGTGCGATCCGTGCCGCCTTCCTCGATCAGGTTGGAGTCAACCCGTGATCATCACCAATCCGGCGACCGGAGATGCGATCGCAGAGCTGGCGGATACCGAGCCGACCGAGTTGCCCGATCGGCTCGGGAGGGCACGGCTGGCCCAGCAGGAGTGGGCGGAGATCGGTATCGAGCGACGACTGCAGACGGTCGTGCGGTTCCGCCATGCCGTGTCACAGGAGATCGAACACCTCGCAGAGGTCCTGACCGGTGAGACCGGCAAACCGATCCGCCAGGCCAGGGCCGAACTCGACGCCACCCTTCCCCGGATCGACTTCTTCCTCGAACACGCCACCGAGGCGCTCGCCGATGAGGTGGTCCACAGGGATCCTTCATCGGGGCTGGAAGAGCGCATCAGCCACGAGCCCCTGGGCGTGGTCGGCAACATATCTGCCTGGAACTATCCGTGGTTCGTCGGCACCAACGTGTTCGTGCCGGCACTGATCGCGGGCAACGCGGTGCTCTACAAGCCCTCGGAGTTCGCCACCCTCACCGGAGCCGAGATCGCGCGCCTGTGGACCGAAGCAGGTGTGCCCGAGGGCGTGTTCCAAACCCTCGTGGGTGGTGGTCCCCTCGGCCGCGCACTGGTCGAGCTCGGGCCCGACGGCTTGTTCTTCACGGGTTCGTTCGCGACCGGGCGGGCCATAGCGCAGGCGTATGGGCCACACATGGGGCGCCTGCAGCTGGAGCTCGGCGGCAAGGACCCGGCATATGTGGCGCCGGATGCCGACGTGGCGGTAGCTGCGGCTTCGTTGGCCGACGGAGCGTTCTACAACAACGGTCAGAGCTGTTGTTCGGTGGAACGGATCTATGTCCACGAGACGCTGCACGACGCCTTCGTCGAAGCCTTCGTCGAACAGGTCGACGCCATGGTGATGGGGGACCCGACCGACGGGTCCACCTACCTGGGGCCACTCACCCGGTCGGCCCAGCTGGCTGTGTTGGAAGCCCAGGTGGCCGATGCGACCGCTAGGGGTGCAACCCTGGTGCGTGGGGGCAACGCTCTGCCCGGTCCGGGTGCCTGGATGCAGCCGACGGTGTTCACCGGGGTTGACCATTCGATGGCGCTGATGCGCGACGAGTCGTTCGGCCCGCTGATCGGGATCCAGTCGACCAGTGGTGACGAACAGGCGGTCGAGTTGATGGACGACACCGAGTTCGGTCTCACCGCGGGGGTCTTCACGCCGTCGCAGGAGCGAGCGGAGGCGATCCTGTCCCGCCTGGACGTGGGGTCCGCCTACTGGAACTGCTGTGATCGGGTGAGTCCGAGGCTGCCGTGGTCGGGTCGCCGCCACTCGGGCGTCGGGTCGACGCTCTCGGTGTCGGGGATCACCGCATTAAGCCGACCGAAGGGCTGGCACCTGCGCGCCAGCTGAGAACTGCAACGGACCCGAACCCCATCGACCGATGGGATCCGGGTCCGTTGGGCGTATGGGTCCCTGACGGGACCACATGGCGGAGAGGGTGGGATTTGAACCCACGGAGGGGTTGCCCCCTCACCTCCTTAGCAGGGAGGCCCGATCGGCCAGACTCCGGCACCTCTCCGGGTTGCCCGGCGATCCTAGTCGGCGCTGTGGGGAATGCACCTCGCCGGGGCCGAGGATCCCGCTCGCGCTCTGGGAGCACGGGGGCCACCCCGATATCGGGTGCGGGGTCTCACCAGTCCTCGGACCGCAGCCGTTCGGTTCCCAGGGTTGTTGAATCTCCGTGCCCGGTACGCACCTCGGTGGCATCGGGCAGTCCGAACAGCTGGCGACGGATGCTCTCCTCGAGCTCGGACCGGTCACTGAAGCTGCGTCCGGTGGCGCCCGGTCCACCGTTGAACAAGGTGTCGCCCGAGAACACGATCTGCTCGGAGGGCAGGTGCAGACACACCCCGCCCGGCGAGTGCCCCGGAGTGTGCAACACGTTCAGTCGCGCACCGGCCACATCGAGGGTCTGGCCGTCTCCGAGGGAGGCGTCCACCCGACGGTCCGGGTAGACCACCTCCCACAACATCGTGTCGTCGGGGTGCAGCCAGATCGGCGCATCGGTCGCCTCGGCCAGTTCCGCTGCTGCATTGATGTGGTCGTTGTGCGCGTGGGTGCAGATGATGCCCTTCACGCGGCGCCCTGCGATGCCCTCGAGGATCGGACGGTGGTCGTGTGCAGCGTCGATCACGATCACCTCACGGTCATCGCCCACGATCCAGATGTTGTTGTCGACCTCGAAGTCTTCGCCGTCGAGGCTGAAGATCCCGGAGGTGACCACGTGGTCGACCCGGGTGCTCACAGCACCACCACCGAGCGCAGCACATCGCCCGACTCCATGCGTTCGAACGCTTCTGGGATCTCATCGATCCCGATTCGTTCGCTGACGAAACCCTCGAGGTCGAGTCGGCCCTGGAGGTAGAGGTCGACCAACATCGGGAAGTCGCGACTTGGCAGGCAGTCGCCGTACCAGGACGACTTGAGCGAACCTCCCCGGCCGAACACGTCCAGCAGCGGTAGCTCCAGGGTCACGTCCGGTCGCGGAACCCCCACCAGCACCACGGTGCCCGCCAGGTCCCGTGCGTAGAAGGCCTGTTCGTAGGTGGCCGGGATGCCGACCGCGTCCACCACCACGTCAGCCCCGTTTCCGTCGGTGAGGGAGCGGATCACCTCGACCGGATCGTGCTCCGAGGAGTTGACGGTGTGGGTGGCCCCGAATCGCTTCGCTGCTTCGAGCTTCCGATCCTCGACGTCGACCGCGATGATCGTGTGGGCGCCGGCGAGTGCGGCCCCCGCTACCGCAGCGTTTCCCACGCCGCCACAGCCGATCACGGCGACCGAGTCACCTCGGCCGACCGCTCCGGTGTTGATCGAGGCTCCGATACCGGCCATGACACCGCACCCGAGCAGGCCCGCCACCTCGGGCGGGGCTGCCGGATCGACACGGGTGCACTGTCCCGCAGCGACGAGGGTCTTCTCGGCGAATGCTCCGATGCCCAGGGCAGCGGACAACTCGGTGCCGTCGCTGAGGGTCATCGCCTGGGCGGCGTTGTGGGTGTCGAAGCAGTACTGCGGCCGTCCCCGCATGCAGGCCCTGCACTGGCCGCATACTGCGCGCCAGTTGAGCACCACGTAGTCACCGGGGGCCACCTCGGTGACTCCGGCGCCCACCTCGGAAACGGTGCCGGCTGCCTCGTGGCCCAACAGGAACGGGAAGTCCTCACCGATTCCACCCTGCACGTAGTGCAGATCGGTGTGGCACACGCCGCAGGCGGCGATGTCGACGACGACCTCACCCGGTCCCGGATCGGGAACCAGGATTGTTTCCAGCGTGACCGGCCCGTTGGCCTCCTTGACCACGACGCCCTGTACCTGATGAGCCATTCGGAACCCCCTTGTCGGATCCGAGTGTGTCAGATGGGACACCCGGGCGCGTCCGCTGGAACAGGGGGTCCGATGGTGACCGACCAGAGCCCTCGGGCGGAGCGAGCCCGCTGAACGCGGTGATCGCTCCCGGTACCGGGTAGGTCCTCCCGGCAACGCCGCGGTCCACGAAAAGCGTCACCAGGACGAAACCGGCCAGCGCGTCAGCCGATGCGCAGATCGTGGCCACGGGCCGTGCACCTCCATCGGAGCCTGGGGCCAACTACGCGGGATGGCCGGGGTCCAGGGAGGAGATGGCGGCGAACCTGAGTGGCCCACCTCCGGTCTCGCTGGTCTTGACCCGCAGGGGGGCGAGGACGTGAAGGACGTGATCACCCACGTCGAGGCGTTCCACGATCTCACCGACGATCCAGGCGGCGGCACCCTCGATCAGCGGCACCCGCTGCTCCCAACTCGCGACGCGGCAGTGATCGAACTTGTCCACGCCGTCATCCGCGGTGTGCGACCCGAACAACTCGGCGATGTCGGTCTGGTCGGCGTCGAGGAGATTCACACCCAGGAGGTCGGCGCGTCGGGCGGTCTGGTAGGTGTGGTTCGATTTCGACAACATGACCGCGTAGCGGGGCGGGTCGATGCTGCACTGGGTGTGGAACCCCGCCAGGCAACCCGATCTCTCGTCGCCCACCGCAGCGGTCACCACCACCATCGCAGGGTCCGCCAGCTCGACGAACGCTCCCGGATCCTCGCCGGTCCCATTCCGCTCTGGAGCCATCGGGGCATTCTGGCACCGGACAGCCGGTCCCGGTCGCCGGTGTCTGGCGGCCGCTGTTCGGGTGGCTGTTGTTCGGGCGGTTTGGTGTCAGGTGGCCGGTGTCAGAGTGCCGAGTTCGAGGTCGATCTGCTCGCTGTAGTCACTCAGGCCGCCGGTGAGGGACGCCTCGGTGGAGATCCGAAGTGGCAATCCGGTCGTGGCGTCGAGTGTCCAGGTCCCTACCTCGGAGCCGGTCTGGTCGCCGCTGAGGTTGTCGGTGAGGCGGATCTGGAGGGTTTCGACATCCTGGCCGTCGATGGTCGTCGTCTCGCCGGTGGCGAGTACCTCGACCTCGCCCGCGTCGTCGGTGACCGAGTCATCTGCATCCGAGGTGCCCGTGCAGGACCCGGAGCGGGTGTCGCCCTCGGCCATGCCGTCCCACATGAATCCGAGCGGTGTGTCACACACGTAGGTGCTGAGCGTCTCGATGTCGAGCGCGGGTGCCTTGCGGGCGGTCCAGCTCTCCAGGCCTTCGAGGGCGAAGGTGGTGGAGTCGGTGGGACAGAACGTCCAGGCCCGCCAGTGGTGGCTGTTGAAGTCCGCCCGATAGACGAAGCAGTCCCCGTCGTGGGTGACGGTGACCGGGGCGTTGGGGCCGAGTTCCTCGTCGAATCCGGGTAGCCCTATCGACTCGTTGCCGGAGGCGGTAGCGGCGTAGACCCCCGGTGCGGGCAGGCCTTCGGTCTCGACCGCTTCGGCTGCGGTGTCGCGGAAGCCGGCCAGCGCGTCGTCCTCGGTCAACTGTTCTGCGCGGTCACGCCCGAAGAACAGCACGGCCACCGCAACGACTACCAACGCGACGAGGCCGAGTGCGACCCACATGGCGATGCGGCCCCAACGACGGGGTGGCTTCGCGGGCGACGCCGGGCTGTTCGGACCCGCGGGGGAGCCGGGGGAACCATCGAGCGTCGTTTGCACGGCCATGGTTCGACTCTACGAGCGGATCGACCGGATTCCGACGACCCGCGCAGGTGACCGTGCGCGACCCTGTAGGAATCAGGTCCGGATCGAACAGCGATACTGATGACGGGAGGAAGGCTTCGATGCCACACAGTGGTTCCAACGGCGAGGTGAAGTTGCTCTCGGGCGGCAACCCCCAGATCCCCAAGGGCGATGGCGACCGACCGGTGCAGGACTTCCTCGAAGCGATGCCCGACTGGAAGGGCGTTGTCGGACGGCGGATCGACGATCTCGTGAACGAGGTCGTACCGGGGGTGCGAAAGGCCGTGCGGTGGAACTCTCCGTTCTACGGGGTCGAGGACAACGGCTGGTTCCTGACATTTCACTGCTTCACCAAATACGTGAAGGTCAGCTGGCTCAACGGTGACCGGTTGGATCCACCGCCTCCGGTGACATCCAAGGACGAACGCGTTCGCTCGCTGCACATCGCCGAGGACGACGACCTCGACGACGACCGGTTGCGCGACTGGATCCATCAGGCCGCAGCGCTACCCGGCGACGAGACCTTCTGAGCCGCCCCGACGGGCGGCGTCTGCGCCGCAACACCCGGACGCCCGCTTTCGGTTGTTGTTGCGCCCGCCCAGCGGAAGGTGCCGGACGGCAGTTGCGCAGGCCTACCCCGAGCTGGTCCGCAGCGACATCACGAAGACGAGACCAGAGTTGTGATTCCGGCGAAGGCCCGCTAGCCAGCATCGTGCGGTGTGGCGAGGGGCAGCCGGATCTCGAAGGCCGCGCCGCCATCCGGTCGGTTGTATGCGGTCAGGTGGCCGTGGTGGGCTTCGACGATCGCCTTGGCGATCGGTAGTCCGAGCCCGCTTCCACCCGGACGCGAGCGACCCCGGTCGGCTCTGTAGAAGCGGTCGAAGATGTGCGGAAGGTCCTCGGCAGCGACACCGGGACCGTCGTCGCTCACCGTCAGTACGACCTCGTCGCCCGCGACCCGACCCGAAACGGTCACGGCATCTGCATCACTGGTGTGACACAGGGCGTTGTCGACCAAGATGGCGAGCGCCTGGTGCAGCCGATCCGGATCGCCCCGCACCCAGAGCGAATCCGCCGCCTCCCAGGCCAGCGGCCGAGCCGGTTGAACCACGGCGGCATCCGCGACAACATCCGCCACGAGCCGTCCGGCCTCGAGCGGTCGCATGGCGAGGTTGCGTCCTTCGTCCATCTCCGCGAGTCGCCGCAGATCCTCGGCGAGGACGGTCATACGACGGGCTTCCGCGTTGATGCGTCGCATCGCGTCGTCGAGCTTCTCCTCATCGGCGAGGCCACCAGAGACGTACAGGTCCGTGTAGCCCGCAAGGGTTGTCAGCGGGGTACGCAGTTCATGTGATGCATCAGCGACGAACTGGCGCAGACGCGACTCGGCCTGCTCGTTGGCGTCGAGCATCAGGTTGAAGGCATCTCCCAGACGACCGGCCTCGGTGCCCGGTGACCGGACCGCCACCCGCTGGGCGCGTCGGCCCGCGGTCACCGCGTCGGCCACACGGGTGACCGAACGGATCGGGCGCAGTCCCATCCGGTCCACCCACAGCACGATGGCCACGGCGATCACGGCGAGAACCCCGAGGCACACGGCTGCGGTGACGCCCAGCTGCGCCATGGCTGCGGACACCTCCTCGGTGGAGAGCCCGACCACGAGGAACACGTCCCCGAAGCGTGAGACCACGACCCTGAGCTGGCCCGAACCTGTCGCTGCGTCAACTGTGGCGGGGGGACCTCCCGCCAGATCGTCCAGCAGGGTGGGATCGATCGCGGGTGTCAGTTCCGGCTGTGACACCGGCTCAGCGACGGTGGTCAGCGTTCCGTCGGCCGTGGCGCTGCCGACATAGGCCTCGCTGGTGCGCACGGGTTCCGGCACGAGGTCCATCGCCCCCTCGGGCGTTAGCATCTCGATTGCCCGCTCGAGACGGTCCCGGGTGCTCACGAGCTGTATGTCGATCTGCTCGGTAAGCACCTGGTGTTGGCGCAGCGCAAGTACGCCGAATGACGTTCCCACCGCCAGCACGGCTATCAGCAGCGACACCGCGAGC
This sequence comes from Microthrixaceae bacterium, assembly GCA_023957995.1. GTDB lineage: Bacteria > Actinomycetota > Acidimicrobiia > Acidimicrobiales > Microtrichaceae > JAMLGJ01. The sequence goes on from JAMLGK010000006.1 coordinate 170,116, forward strand.
CGGCTGCGGAGCGTCATCGGGGAGGCCGGATCGCATAGCCGACGCCGCGCACCGTGTGGATCAGGTGCGGCTCGTCGAGGTCGACCTTCTTGCGCAGCGAGCTTATGAACGTCTCCACGATCGCGGATTCGCCGTCGAAGTCGTACTCCCAGACGTGGTCGAGGATCTGTGAGCGCGTGACCACCCGGCCAGCGTTGGACATCAGCATCCTCAGCAACTTGTACTCCGTCGGGGTGAGGTGGATCACGTCGCCCTTGCAGCGCACCTCATACGCTTCGTCGTCGAGTTCGAGTTCCCCCACCCGGAGCGTCACCTCGTCGGAGTGGCCCGAACGCCGGAGGGCGACCTGCACCCGCGCGACCACCTCCTCGAGAGCGAAGGGCTTGGTGATGTAGTCGTCGCCTCCACTGGTCAGGCCCCTGACCCGCTCGGCGGCCGAGTCGCGTGCGGTCAGGAAGAGGATCGGACCCGACCAGCCGTCGTTGCGCACGCGACGCAGAACTTCGTAACCATCCACGTCGGGCAGCATGATGTCGAGGAGCACCACGTCCGGCCGATCGGTGCGGATCCGGGCGATGGCAGCCTCTCCGGTCGCCACGCTTGCCACCTCCATGCCGGCGAGTCCCAGCGCGGACTCCAGCAGGAACGAGATGTTGTCCTCGTCTTCGACGACCAGGACGTTCGGTGTGCTCACGCGGTACATGTTCCCAGAGCTTTCCGAGGAGTTCCTCGGGAAACCCTGAAGGTTTCCTGGAGGTGTGCGATCTTCAGGAGATCCGCAGGATCTACCGAGGAAATCCCGACGTGCCTCGGTCAGGATCCCCGCATGTTGAGTACATCCAAGCGATCCCTCCCCGGACCGGGACCGGCGCTGCTCGCCGTGATCCTGCCAGTCGTGTTGGCCGTCGGAACCGCATGCGGTGGTGGCGAGGACGTCTCGGCGGGCCTGCCCGAGCTGCCCGAGGACGCCACCGCAACAGCGGATCAAACCGAGGCCGCACCCGGGGCCGGTCAGGTAGCCGCCGGAGCGGTCGACCGAGACACCAACGGCGACGGTGAGTTGGAACCGGGCGAGGTCGAGGTGGCCCTGCTCGAGTTCTCCGAGTGCATGCGGGGCAACGGATTCGCGGAGTTTCCGGACCCGGTTCTCGACGCGGACGACAGTGTTCGCTATGACCCCTCCGAGCTGCTCGACCTCGGCATCGACCTGCAGAGCGAGGTGTTCCGGTCCGCCATCGAGGAGTGCCAGCCGCTGATCCAGGGACTGGCACTCGGCGGGGGCCAGGCAGACACGGCCGAGATGCAGGACTCCCTGCTGGCACTGGCCGAGTGCATGCGCGAGAACGGGGTCCCGGACTTTCCGGACCCCGATCTGTCGGCGCTGGGCTCGGGACAGGGGCCCTTCCGCGGCGAGCTCGACCTCGACGACCCGGCGATGGGATCTGCGTTCGAGGTATGCCAGGACACCGTCAACCTAGGCGGACTAGCGGGTGGAGGCGACCAGTGAGGATCAGATCGACGATCACAAGGCAGGTCGTGACCACCTTCGGGGTGGCGTCCAGCCTCACCCTCCTCACGGGGCTGACCCCCGGTACCGCCGTGCTCACGGCGGCACAGGAGGGCGAGGGATCCGGTGCGACCACGGCGCTCGTCGAGCGCCGCGACCTGGCCGAGACCCTGACCATCGATGGCATCTACGAGCTGGGCGAGCATCTCAGCGTCGTATCCAGCTCATCGGGCACCGTCGTGCAGCTGCCCGAGCCCGGCGAGACGCTCCAGCGGGGTGAGGTGTTGTTCGCCGTCTCGAGCGACCCGACCGCGGTGGAAACCGCATCGGCGGTGTCCCAGGTGGCGAGCGCTGAGGCGCAACGGGCAACGAGTGCCAACCAGCTGAGCGAGACGACCAAGGGCGCGTCGACGGCCCAGGTGGCCTCGTCCACTGCGAGCGTGATCACTGCACAACGCCGGCTCGACGACCTGCTGGCTCCTCCGACCGAGGCGCAGATCGCCACGGTCGACGCGCAGGTCGCGGTGGCCGAGCAAAACCTCGAGAACGTGTCCGAGGGTGCGAGCGAGAGCGACATCGCAAGGGCGGAGTCGCAGGTCGCCCAGGCCGAATCGCAACTCGTGAACTCGCAGAACGCTCAGAACAACGCCTGGCTGACCCTCCTGAGCGCCCATACGAACTACTGCAACCTCGCCTCACCTCCGGTCGACGTCTGCGGCCCTGGCCGGCCACCGTTGAGCCCCTCTGAGATGACGGCACTGAACCAGGCGTTGCAGGAGGCGATCGTCGCTGGTGACCCCGACACGATCGTGCCGTTCACCCAGGCGCTGGTCTCGGCCCAGGAGAACTACGACGACGCTATCGGCCGCGTCGAGTCGGCGCAGAGCGGTGTGGAGTCCGCCGAATCGGCGCACGACCAACTTCTGGAGCCGCCTGACGCGGCCGCGTTGGCAACCGTGGAGGCCCAGTATGCGACCGCTGTGCAACAACGCGAAGATCTGCTCGCGGGGGCTTTGCCACTCGCCATTGCAGAGGCGCGGGCCAACCTCACAGCGGCTGAAGCGGCGCTCGATGACCTGTTGGCGGGGGCCACCGCGGAGACCGTCGCCGCAGCGCGGGCCGCACTCGACAGTGGAGACGCGAACGTGGTCGTGGCGCTCGCGCAGCTCGAGGAGTTGCGGCGCACCGCCACCGCACCGGTGCTCATGTACGGAACCTCGCCGATGACCCGCGACCTGCGCCCCGGGGACGAGGGTGACGACGTCGCCCAGCTCCAGGCGAACCTGATGGCGCTCGGATTCGATGCCGACGGAGCGCTCGCGGTGAACGGGGTCTACGACGGAGCCACCGCCGTGGCCGTGGAACGGTGGCGCGGCGAACTGGGGGCCGAGGACGCCGACTTCGTACCGCGTGGCTCGATCGTCTTCCTCGACGGCCCAGTGGTCGTCGACTCGATCGCATCGGGGGCACAGGTCGGGCTGGGCGTGGCCGCCGGGTCACCCCTGGTGCAGGTCACGACCACCGCCGAACTGGTCGAGCGCGCGCCTGATCCGGACTCGTCGCTGCGCAGCACCCAGAGGGTCGTGGCGCACCTTCCCCAGGCGGACCGGCCGTTGTTGTCCGTGGGTGACGAGGTCACCATCCAGCTGCCGGACCTGACCGAGGTGCCCGGGACGGTGACGCGGATCGCCGCAGGTGCCTCCAGCGGTGGTCTCACAGCAGTGCCCCAGAGTGACCTGAGTGCCTCCGCTGGCGCCATGGGATCCTCGGGCGCTGCAGCAGCGACCACCTCCGCCGGCAGCGAACCTTCGGGTGAGAGCGACTTCTTCGAGGTTCTCGTCGACCCGGCGGAGGCCGTGGACGACATCTGGGTCGGCTCCGACGTCGAGGTCCGGGTCGCATCGGAGCTCGCTGAGGACGTGCTGACGGTACCGGTCAGCGCGCTGGTGGTACCCGTCGACGGCGGCTACGCGGTCGAGGTTGTGCAGGACGACGGCACGACACGCCTCACAGCGGTCGACGCCGGGAGCTTCAACGACGGTTTCGTGGAGATCATCGGTGACATCGATGAGGGCTCCGAAGTGGTGACGGCGCCATAATGGCGGCCTCGGCGCCGCCGGCCCTTGAACTGACGAAGGTGTCGAAGCACTACGGCGGCAGTCCACCGGTCGTGGCACTCGACGAGGTTTCGGTCGCGGTCGACCCGGGCGAGATGGTGGCAGTGGTGGGGCCATCGGGCAGCGGCAAGTCCACGATGCTCAACATGATGGGAAGTCTCGACCGGCCGACCAGCGGGTCGGTGAGCATCGAGGGAATCGACACCACCGAACTCGACGATGACCGATTGACCGCCCTGCGCGGCCGACGGATCGGATTCGTGTTCCAACGGTTCTTCCTGCTCGCCGGGGTCAGCGCCACCGACAACGTGGCCAACGGCCTTCTCTATACGGGCACCCCCTTGGCCAAGCGACGCCAGGCCGCCACGGCATCACTCGAACAGGTAGGACTGGGCCATCGCCTCGAGCACGTGCCGAGCGAGCTCTCCGGCGGCGAGACCCAGCGCGTTGCGGTCGCACGCGCCTTGGTCCACAACCCGGCGCTGATCCTCGCCGACGAGCCGACGGGCAATCTCGATTCGCGCTCCTCTGCCGCGGTGATGGCGCTGTTCCAAAAGCTCAACGAACAGGGTCGAACGATCGTGATCATCACCCACGATCCCGCGATAGCGGAATCGTTGCCACGACAGATCCGAGTGCTGGACGGCCGGGTCGAGCATGATTCGAGAACGGCCCGAACGGTGCTGAGCTGAGATGGATCAGGCGTACGAGCACCGCCCTGACGATGTCGACGCGATGGCTCCGAGTCGTCTTCGCGTCCCCGATATCGTGCGGGTTGCAACCACGGGAATGCAGGCCCGAAAGGCAAGGGCGGCCCTGTCGGTGCTCGGCATCGCGATAGGCATCGCGTCGCTGGTCGGGGTGCTCGGCCTGTCGGAGTCCTCCAAGTCCGATCTGATCGACCAGCTAGACGCGCTCGGAACCGATCTCCTTACGATCACACCGGGTCAGGGCTTCGGGGCCGGTGACGGGAGCCTTCCCGACACCGCGACGCAGATGATCGACCGCGTTCCGACCGTCACCGAGGTGGCGACCGTGGCCGACCTGCCCATCGACGTCTATCGCAACGACCTGATTCCCGCGGAACAGACGGGTGCCCTGACGGTTCGGGCAACCGACCCGGATCTGCTGGCCACCCTCAACGGTGGAATCGCAGAGGGCTCCTTCCTCGGAGAGGCTGGTTCTATCTATCCCACCGCAACCCTCGGATCGGTGGCGGCTGAGCGACTCGGGGTGAGCGACCTGGAGGACCAGCCGGTCGTGCTGGTCGGTGAGGAGTGGGTCCAGGTGGTTGGCGTTCTCGAGCCGTTCCCTCTGGCCCCGGACCTGGATCGTTCGGTGTTCATCGGGCACAACGCAGCGGTCGATCACCTGCTCGACGGCGACGACGTCGCGGCCTCGAGCATTTATGTCCGTGTCGATCCCCAGTACCTCGCGGCGACCCGCGACATTCTCCCGGCGACCGCGGACCCCGAGAACCCCGAGGAGGTGGAGGTCACCCGACCATCGGACGTCATCGAGGCCCAGGCGGCAGCGGAGAGCGCGTTCACCTCGCTGTTCCTCGGGCTCGGTCTCGTCGCCCTGGTCGTGGGTGGCATCGGGATTGCGAACGTGATGGTCATCGGAGTCATCGAACGACGGGGTGAGATAGGACTTCGCCGCGCAATCGGGGCGACCCGACGTCACATCAGGATCCAGTTCCTCGCCGAGTCCCTGTTGATGGGTCTGGTCGGGGGCATGGTGGGGGTGGGGCTCGGGTGTGCGGCCACCGCTGCGTATGCGGCCAGCCAGCAATGGCGGGTGATCATTCCGCCGGTCGCCATCGGTGGCGGGATGCTCGCAGCGCTCCTCATCGGAGGCATCGCCGGCCTCTACCCGGCGATGCGGGCATCCCGTCTCGCGCCAACCGAGGCCCTGCGAGCAGACTGATCCGCACCAACCGATCCAGAGGTAAGTGCGCCATGAACCAACACCTACGACTCCTCGTCCTGAGCGCCGTCGCGCTCGTGTTCGTGGCGTCCGGGTGCGTCGCCGCGCCGATGGTCGAACAAGCCGACACGACCTGCGCCTGGTCGACGGAGCTGCTGGGCGCAGAACTCGACTCGGAGCACCCGACCAATCTCGTGTTCCCGGACACATCGGCCAACTACTGGATGAGCCAGGTTCCGATGGGTCCGTCGACCGAGCTGACCATCTCGGGCAACGTGTCCGACGTGCGCTACTGGTCGTTGCACACCTACGTCGGCGGCGACGGATTCACGAGCGCGTTGGACCATGTCAACGACGCCAGCATCAGCAGCGAAGCCGATGGTTCCTGGAAGGTGCGGATCACCCCAGAGGGCGGATCCGATGCCAACCACCTCGCCGGGCTTCCCGCGGGCCGTGACGCCGGGATCTCCTGGGTCGTGCTGCGCTCCTACCTCCCGGACGACGCGTCGCTGCCGATCGGACCGCACGAGCTCCCGACGATTCAGATTTCGAGCGGTCGGTCCGGCGTCACCCTCGAGCTGTGCGATCCGCACCGGGTGGTGAGCCCGGTGACACGGATCCCGGAGCCGACCGAGGGATCTGGATCGGAGACTCCGGTACAACGGCCGCTGTCATTCAGTCGAACCCCCAGTGCGGCGACTCCGTTCCCAAACGCCGACACCGCCTACCTAGCGGCCCCGGCGGTTCGCCTCGAGGGCAGTGTCCTGGTCGTTCGTGGTCGCGCCCCGAGCTTTCCGGGTGATGGCACCGGTGCAACGACCGAGTCCGCACAGCTTCGCTACTGGTCGTTCTGCCAGTTCGGGATGCCATCCACCTCCGCGGTGGAATGTGTGTCCGACAGTGACGTGCCGCTCGACGAGAGCGGTTACTACACGATCGTCGTGTCGGACCCGTCGGACCGGCCACAGAACGCCGACACCCAGCACGACGTTGCGTGGCTTCCCTGGGGTCGTGAAGTGCAGGCACAGATCGGGCTGAGGAACATGTTGCCGTCGGCCGACTTCGATGCTTCGGCCTTCGCGGTGCCGACCAGATCGATCGCAGACGACACCAACATGGGCGACTTCGCACCCAGAGCGGCAATGTGCCCGACAGCGGTGTTCGAGGCGTCGGGCCATTCGGGATGCGGGTTGGCCTGACGGTCGATGGCATTCCCACCGCACCGCGTGGTCGTGAGGGACACGCACCCCCCGGACGAACACCCGGGTCGACCGGGCGACCGGGTCGGGGGATAATTGGCATATGGATTCTGGGCGATCCCTTCCTGCACTCGTCGTCCTTGCAGCTCTGATGTCTGGGTGCTCGGGTTCTTCGGACCAGCCGCAACCGGGCCAGCCGACGACGGCGCCGAACACGAACGACGTGGTCTTCGTCGACGAGGTCCTCTGCGAGGCAGGGCCACCCGTGGACACGCGTGCGGGTGTCGCTGCGGCGGTGTCGCAGGCCGAACTGCTCGATGCGGGATGCGTCGGGACCGCGGGCGACCACATCGACGTTCTGTTCTCCGATCCCCAGAACCCGCTCTGGTGGATACCGGTGGGGGCAGACCGCATCGCCGCGGTAGGCGACTACTCAGACGGGGTACTCACGGTCATTCACGTGGCACCTGCCCCCGATTGCGCAGTCACCGCGGACTACAGAGGCGAACTCGGCGTGCTGGCGGCGTCGGTCACCGAGCCGGACGTGGCTCTGGAGGTCGACCACCGCGGCTGTTGAGAGGCCGGCTCTCAGCGCTGGGAGAGACGGCGCGCTGTTGGAGCTCCGAAGGGATGTGCGGCGGAGGGAGGGGGATTCGAACCCCCGGGACCCGTGAGGGCCCAACGGTTTTCAAGACCGTCGCAATCGTCCGCTCTGCCATCCCTCCGCCTACGAAACTACACGCGGGCAATGTGTTCGAGGTATGGCGTCCCCTGATGGAACGCGCACGTGGACACGATTGTTCCGCGCTGATGGCG
>JAMLGK010000007.1 GCA_023957995.1 Microthrixaceae bacterium
TGCGTCCACGTTGGGCCGGCTGGTGGCTGCGAGCAGAGCGGCCGTAGGAGCAGAGGCGGATGGAACCGATGACGACAACTGATCCGAGTCCCCGCAGATACCGCTGCAACGCCTGTGGCAACCTGACCAGGTTCGATGTCACATCGACGGTCCGCACCCGCGCCTATCACCACTACGCGGTGTCGGGGGACCTGAGCATCGAGGATGCCGAGGTGCTCGCCGAGGAGATCGAGGACGTCAGTTGCCGGTGGTGCGGCAACGGCTCCGCGGTGGTCGAACTCGAAGCTGGGGGCGAGGCGATCGACACCTCGGACCAGAGGCCTCCCGAACCAAGAGCGGACTGACCCCATCGACGCACGTCTGGAACCCGTCAGCGACGCTCTCGAGGTGGCGTTCGCGGTGGCACGGACCGACGCACGCGACCCACTCGCCGCAGAACCCCCTCGGATCCTGAGACCCATGCTCGGATTCGCGCACCTTCCCGAGCCAGCCCTCGAGCGGGTCCGCGAGGCACTCGACGACGACGCCTTCAGGCTCCGGGTGGCCGAGAAGGTGGACACATCGGCCCTCTCGGAGGGATCGCGCCTGCTGTTGGAACGACCCGAGGGGTGGGCCGACGCGCTGGACGTGCTGATCGAGGAGTCGGTGGGCAACGCTGACAGCGAGACCCACTCGGAGCGGGTGGCGGAGCTGACCGCACGTGCCGAAGAGGCCGAGGCGGCTGTTGCCGGCCACGTTCGCCGGCATTCGGAGCTGTCCAGGCGTCTCGAGGAGGCTGAGGCGCAGCTGCAGGACCGCGAGGGGTCGATCGCAGCGCTGCGCACCCGTGTCTCGGAGCTCGAAGCGGACCTGGAGGGTCGCCGGGCGGACCATGCCGAGACGATTCGTCAGCTCACCGAGGCCAAGGGACTCGCGGAGCGCCGGCTCTCGGAACTCCGGGAGCTGCGTGCCAGCGCGGCGGAGCAGAAACACACGGTCGAGTCGCAGCAGACCCCCGGGGACACGCAGCGGGGTGCACCCGAACGGGCGCGGCTCGCCGGGTCGCTCGCCGAAGCGGCCCGGACGGTGGGCGAACTGCGGACGCTCCTCGGTGACCTCGGACAGGAGCTGGGAATCGATGTCGTCGAACCCACCGACGCCCCCCGGGGTTCCGGTCCGGGGGCGAGGAGACGAGCGACCGGGTCGCGGAGCGCGCCGGGACCCGGCAGCCGCCGTCGGGCACCGGGTCCCGGTCGCGGTCTGGTGCTGGACTCGCCCGAAGGGCTGAGCGAGATGCTCAACCGAGCGGGTCTGCTGGTGCTCGTCGACGGATACAACGTCTCCATGGAGGGCTGGCCGGCACAGAACATCGCGGACCAGCGACGATCGCTGATATCCGTGCTGGGTCACCTCCAGACCCGTTCAGCAGCCGAGATACAGGTGGTGTTCGACGGTGCGTTCGCGGGAGAGCGTCCGGTGGTCGATGCGCCGCTTCCGGTGAGGGTCCACTTCACACAGGCCGGGCTCGAGGCCGACGATCGGTTGCTCGAGTTCGTGGAGTCGGCCGCCCCGGACCTCGGGATCCTGGTGGTCTCCTCGGACCGCCGGGTTCGCGACGGCGCCCGGGATCGCGGCGCCGGAGTGGTCTCCTCGCGGACACTCCTCGCCCTGAGGCGCTGACCCGGTGCCGGTCGTGCGCGGAGTCGCCCGGCGGGCGTGTCTCAGCCCCTACGTAGCGTGAACACATGGCCGCATCCCCTTCCAGCCTCTCCAGCCCGGAACCCTCCAACCCAAGCACGACCAGCTTCGGTTGCGATGACTGCACACGCCAGGCGAGCGAACACTGCTCGGACTGCGTCCTCACCTATCTGTGCTCGGACGACGGCGGTGCGGTGGTGGTGAGCCTGGACGAACTCCGACTGGTCAAGCGTCTCCAGGATGCGGGACTGGCCCCTCCGTTGCGTCACCGCACCGACGACCTTCCGGACCGCAACGTCGGTTGACCCGGGCCGCACCGTGCGTCGGGGGCCCGGCGCGGTGAGAATGGCGGGGTGGCAGTCATCGGAGCACCGGCGGAGCACCCCTCGGCTCCGGAGACCGACGCTCTCCGCGGACGCGTGCTCGAAGCCCTGCGCGATGCGGGCGCAGTAGCCACGGGCATCGCCGGAGTGGATGTGCTCGACCGTGCCCGACGCACGATCGAGGGCCGACGGGATGTGGGCCTCCACGACCAGATGGCCTTCACGTTCCGGAACCCCGCTCGCTCGTCCGACCCGTGTCGGGCCCTGCCATCCGCGCGCAGCGCCGTCGTGGTGGCGGTCGCCTACGAATCCGAGCGCGGGCCGGCTCCCGGACCGCTGATGGCAGAGGTCGCCCGGTATGCCGCCTCGGACACCTACCAGGAGCTGCGGCGAACCCTCCGAGCGGGTGTCCAGGTGCTGCGCGATGCGGGTCATCGTGGGGTTGTCGTGGCCGATGACAATGCCCTGGTCGACCGGGCGATGGCGGAGCGGGCAGGGCTGGGTTGGACCGGGAAGAACACCAACCTGCTGGTCCCCGGCGTGGGTAGTTGGGTGGTGCTCGGCTCGATTCTCACCGATGTGGAGCTGGAACCCGCTCCCTTGGAGAACCGCAGCGAGATCACCCGTGGTTGCGGCGGTTGCACGCGCTGCCTGGAGGCCTGTCCCACCGACGCCCTGGTGGCGCCAGGGGTGATGGATGCATCCAGGTGCCTCTCCTGGCTGCTGCAGCGCACCGGTTCGTTCCCGCGGGAGTTCAGGGTCGCGCTGGGCGTGCGCATCTACGGCTGCGACGACTGCCAGGAGGTCTGCCCCCCATCCCGGCCGCCTCGTGGTTCCCGCGACGCCACCGCTCGGGTGGAGGCCCCTGGCGATGCGCATGCCGGTGATGCGCATGCCGGTGATGCGGATGCCGGTGGCGCGAACGCCGGTAGTGCGCCGGCGGGGGCCTATGTGGAGCTCTCCGACCTGCTCACCCTGGATGACGAGTCGCTGTTGGAGCGCTTCGGTGCCTGGTACATCCCGCGCCGGGATCCCAGGTACCTGCGGCGCAACGCACTCGTGGCTCTCGGCAACGCTGCCGCTGGTTCCCCGGCACCGGGCGGGACGGTCCGCGAACTCCTGCGCCGCTACCTCGCTGATGAGGATCCACTTCTGGTGCAACACGCGGCCTGGGCCGCCCGGCGGTCGGGGCAGGATCGGCTTCTGACCGAGGGGCCCTGGGCGACGCACCCCGAGGTCCTCGCCGAAGTGTCCCGAACCCATCCGACACTGGAGGAGACCTTGGTGGCTCCAGCGGTGGACCGCGAGACTCCAGTGAATGGCCCGGGGCAGCGATGAGCGAAGGTGACACCGCTGGCCCGGAGGCCAACTCGGTGGCCGAGGCCCGGGCCGAGGCCCAGGCCCGGCGAGGCGCACTGCGCGCCGAACGCCAAGCGCGTATCGCCGAGGCGTTCCCCGGCGAACCCCCCGGGCGTGCCATCGCACATGCCAGTTGGGCGGCGACCGTCGCTCTGGGTGTGGTTTCGGTGCTGGCCCTCCTCGACGCAGACCGGTTCCTCACCATCTATTTCGTGGTCACCTTCACCCTTTTCGCCCTCGGGGCGCTCCTGCTGGCTGTGGACGTGGTGCTCGCGGCAGTTCGGAGCACCACCCACTCGATGGGAATCGGTGGCCTGTTCTTCCTGGCAGATGCCGCGCCGCGCCCGGTCCAGCTGTCGCTCAACGCGTCCCTGGCGGTCTCGTTGCTGGTGTCGGTGAGCGCGGCGGTGATCGGTCTGTCGACCCCCGAACTGGCCTTCGGCACCCTGGTGCCGACCCTTCAGCTGTCGCTCAGTGGCCTCTGGGGAGTGCGTCACGGCCTGTTCCCGGAGCGGAACCACGAGGCTGACGGGCATCGCGGGAGTGCATCGCGGTGACGAGGGTCATCCTGTTCACCGGCAAGGGTGGTGTCGGAAAGACGACCACCGCAGCAGCAACCGCACTGGAGCTCTCCAGACGTGGGCATCGGGTGGTAGTCACCTCTGCCGACCCCGCCCACTCCCTGGCCGATGTGCTCGACACGGAGCTGGGCAGTGATCCCCGTGAGGTGGCACCCGGCTGTCGGGCCCAACAGGTGGATGCACTGGACCGCATGGAGGCCTCCTGGGGGGAGGTCCGGACGTGGCTGGTGGACCTGCTCGGCTGGGCCGGGCTCTCCGCCATGGAGGCCGAGGAGCTGGCCCTTCTACCCGGACTCGAAGAGTTGGTCTCGCTGATGGAGATCGAGTCACTTGCTGGCTCGGGCGAGTACGACGTGGTCGTCGTGGACTGTGCTCCGACCGCCGAGACGATCCGCCTGCTCTCCATGCCCGAGGTGCTCGACTGGTACATGCGCAAGGCATTCCCGGCCTCGCGCCGGCTCAGTCGTCTGGTGGGACCGGTGGTGAGCCGACTCAGCGACGTGCCGATGGCGTCGCCGGAGGTCTTCGACGCCCTGGAGAGATTCCACGAGAAGTTGGTGGCGGTGCGTGAGCTGCTCACCGACGACTCGGTGACCACCGCCCGTATCGTGGTGACACCCGAGAAGGTCGTCCTGGCCGAGGCCAGACGGAGCTACGCATACCTGTCGATGTTCGGCTACCACTGCGATGCAGTGGTCGTGAACCGTGTCATTCCCGACGGTGCCACCGGGGAGTTCATGGAGACCTGGCGGGATGCCCAGGCGCTCCAGATGGGCGAGATCCCGCGGTGGTTCGCACCCCTGAGCGTGTTGAGCTGCCCGCTCGAGGCGGGCGAGATCATCGGAAGGGATCCACTCGGCAGCAGGGGAGAGGCGCTCTGGGCAGGTGTCGACCCGTTGGCCGATCTGTCGCCTGGTGCGCCGGTGCAGGTGGAGTACCGGGGGAGTCAGCCGGTTCTGGTCCTGTCGCTGCCCCACGTCGAGCGTCAGGAGATCGACCTGGTCCACTCCCACGGCGAGGAGCTGTCGGTCGCGGTGGGGCCCTATCGCCGGAACCTCATGTTGCCGGCGGGGTTGCGCGGCCGATCGGTGCGCCGGGCCGCAGTGCACGACGACGCATTGCGGATCGAGTTCGGCCCGTGCACGACCTCCGAGGCCGGGACATGATGGGGAGATGAGTACGAGCTCCGCTGACGACCGATCGGACACCCCTGGCAGTGCTGTCGAGCGCGGAACCGAGCATCTCCAGACGGCGGGCCGGGAACTGATAGCGGCCGCCCGGGCCTTTCTCGACGTGGCAGAGGAGGCGATCGAGGACTCCGAGGTCGTCGAGGAAGCCGGGGCGATGATCCGGGACGTGGTGGCGCGTATGGGCGGATCGACCGACAGTGGCGACCGGGACGACGGTTCTGGATCGTCAGACCGGGACGGCTCGGGACCTGTTGGTGGGCGCGATGGCGACAACGCAGGCGAGAGGGCGTCTCGCGTGCGTCGAATTGACGTGGAATAGCGCGTCATTCACCGATCTCTTCGGCGCGCTCTACACTGGAATTCGGCGGGATATTCGGAGGAGCGGTTGAGTACACACGAGCCGGATCTGGGCGAACAGGTCCTCAGGATCGTGACCTTGCGCGCACGGTCTGCCGGCGCGCCCCTCACACAGCTCGCTCCCGGAGCGAACATCGTGGCCGGCGCCACCGCCGCCGATGTCGCCAGTCTGCGATCGGTGTTCGAGGCCTTCACTGGGTCGGGGGCGCCTGCGGTGGACGCCGTGGTCGAGATCGACGGCCAACGGAGCGAACTCGATGACACCCTTGCCGAACGCCTCGGGTCGGTGGGTGCAACACCACCTGTGGTCGATCTGTCGGTAGGCAAGGCGCTCGATCAGACCTCTGGGGGATCGGCGCCACAGAGCCAGAACGCCACCAGGGTGGCCCAACTGCGGGGAGCTCGGGCAAAGCTCCACTCCGAGCTGGAACTGGTCAGGCGCGAGATCCACAGGGCCGAGGAGGCGATCGAGGCGAAGCGCTCAGGCGGTGGCGGTGTGGGCGAGGGATCATCCGATGGCCCACCCCACGGCGCACCCGATGATCCCGCAACCCATCCGGCTGACATCGCGGTCATGTGTGACCGGCTGAGGGAGCTCTCCCGCTCGGGTCCGGGTCGTGAGCTGCTGGAACTGGCCGAGAGCCTCGAGGAAGCGGGAGCCCGCCGGATCTACTCGATCCACCGGGAGGAGGCGCTGAACCAGCTGATGGCCGAGTGCACCGATGCGATCGAATCTGCCGAGCGGTTCCTGACCGCAGATCCCGCTCCTCCCGAGGGGATGGCACCGGCGCCGCCGGATCTGGACGAGATGCTCCGTGCCGGCGCTCGCCAGGCCCGCACCATCGCCCGACTCGACCTGTTGGTGGAACTGTCGGAGTTCTGGCGTGCCCGTCGCGCGGAGTTGGATGAGAAGGACCGACAGCTGTCGGTCCTTCTCGCCGAGGCGAACGAGATCCTCGCCGGGGCCGGCCGACCGCGGGTGGCGAGTGCGTCGCAGGCATCGGCGGTGTTGTGGGAGCTGGCCGACCTCGGAGCGGCCCCTGCCGAGAGCGCTGCGGTGGAGGAACTGACCGCGAACCTGCGGGCCTTCGTGGGTGCCGGATCGGAAGACCTGTCGGGCTTGGAGCTGGTCCAGAGGGCCGAATCGCGCCTCTCCGAAGGCGCGGCGACCGTCGAGTCCGAACCCGCAGTTCCGACTTCGGAGCTGGCCGGGGATGAGATCGACCGCCTCGAGCAATTGCGTTCCACCGAGACCCGTCTCAGCGATGAACTGCAGGTCCTCGGCGATGCGCTGGCGGCGCTGGAACGCGGCCAGGAGGTCATCGAGTCCAGCCGTTCGGAGCCGAACCCCTTCGCCGCAGAGGCAGGCGTGCCGGATGCCCAGGCCGCTTCCGGGGCTGTGGCGGATCGACTCAGATCTCTGGGATCGCTTCCGGGAATGACGCTACCGGTGCTGCTGATCGACACCGATGGTGGCGACGCGCCGGGCGGACCCGATCCGCGGTCGCTCCTCGGTGCGATCGGACCCGGGCAGGTGGTCTGGGTCACAGACCGCCCCGAGGTGCTGAATGCTGCGGCCGCGATGGGCGAGGACGTGCACCTCATCGGGGTCTGAGCGAACCCGGCATTAGGTTCTCAGGGTGCTCGCAGTAGGTATCGACGTGGGTGGGACCAAGGTCCTCGGGGTCCGGCTGGAACGAGTTGGGGGCCGGGTGCGGGTGGCCGAGCGGATCCACCTTCCGGTCGCCCGGGGCCATGCGGACTCGAGTGACGGGGTCGCGGCCCAGGTGGCCGATGTGGCCGCGGTGTTGTCGGTGGACACTCCGGGAATCCCGATCGGGGTCGGTCTGGCCGGCTTCGTGGGAACCGACGGAGTGGCGGCACGCTCTCCCAACGTCCCCCAGGTGGTGGGCGTCGATCTCGGTGCTGCGCTGCACGAGAGGCTGGGGGTTCGTCCCCTGGTCGACAATGATGCCAACTGCGTGGCCACTGCTGCGTTGGCGCTGCGGACCCCACGGGTGAGCGACCTGGTGGCGGTCACATTCGGTACCGGCATCGGTGGGGGGCTGGTGGCTGGGGGAGAGTTGCTGCGGGGCTCGAGGGGTTTCGCAGGCGAACCGGGGCACATGGTCGTCGTGCGGGACGGGATCCCGTGCGTGTGTGGCCAATCCGGTTGTTGGGAGCGCTACGCGTCGGGTGCACGGCTGTCCGAGTTGGCCACAGAGGCGTTCGCCGGCGGGCGGGTGGCGGGTCCGGACGCGGACCGATCCGGCAGGTCGATCGGTTCGAGATCCGCTCGGCCCGGAGAGTTGCTCGTCGAAGCGGCACGGGCCGGCGACGCCGGGGCACTCGAGGTGCTGGCGGAGTTCAGCGGCTGGTTGGCCGTCGGGTTGTCGAACCTGGTGAACCTGCTCGATCCCGAACTGCTCGTCATCGGCGGGGGACTCAGTTCCGCGTTGGACGTGCTCTCGGAGCCCCTGACCGGACACCTGGCATCCAACCCCACGATCAGTGATCGGGTGCCCCCGCTCGAGGCCGCCCCGATGGCCGAGGCCTCCGGGGCGGTGGGCGCTGCACTGATGGCGATGCGAGGTGCAGGAACGGATCCACGACCGGACCCGACGGCACGACCGGGACAATGAGCGCAACCGGGTCCATCAGCGGGTATCCCACGGGTTAGCGTTCCCACATGGAGTTCCGCCGGATCACCTCATTGCCACCGTACGTATTCACGATCATCGACAGCCTGAAGGTGGAGGCGAGGCGGGCCGGAGCCGACATCATCGATCTGGGATTCGGCAACCCCGATCTTCCCTCCCCGGACATCACCGTGGAGAAGCTGACCGAGGCGGCCCACAACTCGCGCAACCACCGGTACTCGGCCTCGCGGGGCATCCCCAAGCTGCGACAGGCGATCGCCGGCTACTACCAGAAGCGCTTCGGTGTGGACCTCGATCCCGACACCGAGGTGATCAACACGATCGGCGCCAAGGAGGGTTTCAGTCACTTGATGTGGACCCTCGTCCAGCCCCACGACGCGGCCCTGGTGCCGGCCCCGAGCTACCCGATCCACATCTTCGCCCCCCTGTTCGCCGGAGCGAACGTGAGGGAGATCCCGCTCGGAACGGGCGAGGAGTTCTTCGAGAACATGCTCCGGGCCTGGGAGTTCAGCCACCCCAAGCCGAGGGTGATCGTGCTGTCGTTCCCACACAACCCGACCACCACCTGCGTCGACCTGGAGTTCATGCAGCGGGTGGTGGACTTCGCCCGGGAGAAAGAGGTCGTGCTGGTGCACGACAACGCATATGCCGATCTGGGCTTCGACGGCTACCGGCCACCGTCGATTCTCCAGGCGGAAGGTGCCAAGGAAGTGGCGGTCGAGCTGTTCTCGATGACCAAGTCGTTCTCGATGGCAGGTTGGAGGGTGGCGTTCATGGTGGGCAACGCCGAGGTGGTGGCGGCGCTGGCCAAGCTCAAGTCCTACCTCGACTACGGCACCTTCCAGCCGATCCAGATCGCGGCGACGGTCACCTTGAACGAAGCGCCCGAGTTCCCGATCGAGGTCAACAAGATCTACCAGGGTCGCAGGGACGCCCTCTGCGACGGGCTCAACCGCATCGGCTGGGAGGTGGAACCACCCAGGGGCACCATGTTCACCTGGGCCCGCATCCCCGAGCCCTACGCCGAGATGGGGTCTGTCGAGTTCTGTTCGGAACTGGTCAGGGACGCACAGGTTGCACTGTCACCCGGTGTCGGCTTCGGTCCCGGCGGCGAGGGCCACGTGCGTTTCGCACTCATCGAGAACGAACAGCGAATCAACCAGGCGCTGCGGAACCTGCGCAGGAGCCTCACCAAGTTGGGTTGAGCGCGCCCTATTCGCCCGCGAAGCCGTTCCGGCAGATCGACACGACGAGATCCGCGACCTCCTCGGCGGAACGTTTGGTGGCACCACCCCCGGCGCCGTCGAGGTAGGTCATCGTGAGTTGGTTGGTCACCCCGAGGATGCCGTGTGCCAGCGCAACCGGATCGCGGTCGGGGATCAACCCGGCGTCGATCGCGGCCTGGAGGTGTTCGACCGCGTCGGCCACGTGACGGCGTTGACCGATGCGTATGGCCTTCACGAAACTCTCGTCGGTGCGGGCGAACTCGAACAGCCTGCGCAGATCGGGATTGTTCGCCATCCAGAGCGCCCCGGCGCGGATTCCCTCCTCGATCCTGCGCACCGGGTCGTCGATCCCGCCGATGGCCTTTCGCTGGGTTCGGCGCAGGTCCGTCTGAGCGGTGCGGAGGATCTCGGTGAACAACTCCTCCTTGGAGGAGAAGTACCAGTAGAAGACACCCTTGCCCACTCCGATCCCGTCGACGATGTCGGCCACCGAGGTGGGGTGGAAACCGTCGTCAGCGAACCGCTTCGTGGCGTAGTCGATCAGTTGCGAGCGTCGCTCGCGTCCCCGGGCGGTCAGCTTCCGTTCGGGGGCCGCCGCAGCGGGGTCACCCGGGGCGTTGGTGGTCTGCCTTGGCACGACGCTCACCGTAGTCGGCGGCCTTGACCATCCGGTCAAGTTCGTGCCGGTGCTGAAACAGCGGATCCTGAAACAGTGCCGACACATTCGCTCGGTACGGTGGGCCGATGAGCGCAGACGACTCGCCCGCGAACCTGTTGGTGCTCCGGGTCTGGTTGCCGGACCGGCCCGGTGCTCTGGGTGCGGTGGCCACGAGGATCGGAGCGGTGGGAGGCGATCTGGTCGGCATCGAGATCGTCGACCGCGGCGCGGGTCGTGTGGTCGACGAACTGTCGGTGGCGCTGGCCAACCCCGATCTCGTGGAGTTGTTGCTCAGCGAGATCCACGATGTCGAAGGCGTCGACGTGGAGGACAGCCGGTGGCTGTCGGGCCGGGCGGAGGACCCCGTCGTCTCGGCGCTCCAGCTCGCCGGCCGCCTGGGTGGGGTCTCGAGCACCACCGAGCTGGCCGAGGGGATCGTCGCCGCAGCGATGGTGCTGCTGCACGCCGACTGGTCGATGTTGGTCGACACCGACTCGGAGACGTCCCTGGCGGCGGCGACCTCCGGGGTTCACCAGGAGGCACCCGGGGCATCCTGGGTCTGCAACTTCATCAGGGGTGTGACCGAGAGCCCGGTCCAGGATCCGGCGACCATCGAGGACCTGGCGATGGCCGAGGTCGAAGGATCCGCTCTGGCGTTGGTGGTGGCGCGCGAACGAGTTCCCCTGCGGGGTCGCGAACGCTCTGTGTTGCGCCAGCTCTGCTCGCTCGCGGCGTCCCACCCGGCGGTCGCTCAGGAATCGAGCTGATCCTCCGTCGCCCATTGCAGGGATCGTTCCACGGCGCGGTGCCACCGTTGGTGTGCGGCGTCGGCCTCCGGCCTGGCCAGCCGGGGTTCGAAGCGTCGATCGGCTGACCAGTTGGACGAGACTTCATCCACGTCGCTGTAGATCCCCACACCCAGTCCCGCGAGCAGGGTGGCGCCCAGAGCGGTGGTCTCGGTGACCCTCGAACGAGCCACGGTCACCCCCAACTGGTCCGCCTGCAGCTCGCAGAGGATGTCCATCACCGCCGCGCCGCCGTCCACCCGAAGCTCCGTTATCGAGACACCCGACACCTCGACCATCGAATCCACGACATCGCGGCTCTGGTGGACCATCGACTCCACCACCGCCCTGGCGATGTGTGCCCGGGTGGTTCCCCGCGTGATCCCGAAAATGCTCCCGCGTGCCCGGGGATCCCACCAGGGCGAGCCGAGGCCGTTGAACGCGGGGACGACGATGACGCCGCCGGTGTCTGACACCGAGCGGGCGAGTGGACCGACCTCGGAGGCCTCGCGGATGATCCCGAGACCGTCTCGCAGCCACTGGACCGCTGAGCCGGTCGAGAAGATGGCGCCTTCGAGGGCGTAGTGGGTGACGGTCGCTTCGGTGGAGCCGACCATGTGCCCGGGGAGCTGCCACGCCACGGTTCCCAGGAGTGCCTCGTTGGGGGCGGGACGCTTCTCACCGACGTTCATCAGCACGAAGGACCCGGTGCCGTAGGTGTTCTTGGCCATCCCCGGGCTCAGGCACGCCTGACCGAACAACGAGGACTGCTGGTCGCCCGCGATGCCTGCGATCGGCACCCCGGCGCCGGCGGCGCACTCCGCCGAGGTGTGTCCGAAGGTGCCCGACGACGGCCGCACCTCGGGCAGCGCCTCGATCGGCACGCCGAAGAGCTCGCACAGGTCCTCGGACCACTGCAGGGTGTTGATGTCGAACAGCATGGTCCTGGCAGCGTTCGACACATCGGTGGCGTGCGTCTCGCCGCCGGTCAACTTCCACAGGAGCCAGGAGTCGATCGTTCCGAGCCGCAGGTGTTCGTTGCGCGGCACTCCACCCGGACCCAGCAACCACTCGATCTTGGTGGCCGAGAAGTAGGGGTCCAGCACGAGTCCGGTCAGTTGGCGGATCCGCGGCAGCTCCCCCTGCTCGGTGAGCTGCCGGCAGCGCGCCGCGGTGCGGCGGTCCTGCCACACGATGGCGTTGTGCAGTGGTTCACCGGTGCGGGAGTCCCAGGCCACGATCGTCTCGCGCTGGTCGGTGATCCCTATGGCAGCGACCTCGGTGTCGGTCGTCGAACCCTGCGCGCCGGATGCGGCGGCCCGTTGGATCGACGCGACCGCATCGGTGAGGACCGATTGGGTCACCTCGAAAATCTCGTCGGCATCGTGTTCGACCCAACCCGGACGCGGGTAGTGCTGGGTGAACTCACGGTGCGAGGCGTTCAGGGTGACGCCGGCATGGTCCGTGGCCACGGCCCGAACACCTGTGGTTCCGGCATCGATCGCGATGATCCAGGGCATTCGGCCAACCTAGTTGCGCTGCGCCACGACGCCGGGAAGTCGGTGCTGTGCTGGGAGGCCGGTGCTGTTCGGGGTCGACCCGACGGGGTCGAGGTTCTCGGTCAGCACACTTCCATCAGCTCGTCGCGCCGTTCGGTCAGGGCTGCGAGCTGGCCGGGGGTCAGGTCGCTGTCCCTGCCGGTGGTGTTGTCATCAGCGGGGTTCCGGAGCCGCTCGGCGTAGTCGCAGGCGTTGACGGTGTCCACGTCGCCGCGCTCACCCGAGAAGACCTTCAGCGGTTCGCCGTCGATGAAGAACTGCAGCCGATCCACTCCCGGTAGCTCGGTCAGGCTCATCACGATCTGTCCGAGGGCCAACACCCGGGCGTCGCCCTGCACGTCCTCGAAGTCAGACGAGAGATCGACCTTGAGCAGCCCGCTCTCGTCACGTTCCACGCCGAGCAGCTTGGTGGCCGCGGGGATCGAACTCGACAGGGACTCTCCCTCCGCCGAACTCGGTGGGATGAGCAGGGAGTTCATCACCTCGGTAGGCGTGCGTGCCGGCACCTGGCGGAGGGTGGGGACCAGCGAGCTGTTGGTCACCAGATAGATGTCGGCGCGCTGGTCGCCCGATGGCTCGGTGTTGCGCACGGTGGAGGTCGTCGTCGTGACCGGGAGCGCCCTCGGTTCGGAGTCGGCGCTGATCCCGCACGAGGCCAGCAGCAGTGCTGCCCCGAGCAGTGGTGCGGCCCACATGGCACGAGCCTTCATCGGTGGTCCCCGCCTCCGGCGGAGAGGTCGCGGTTTGCGGTCTCCGCCGTGGTGACCGCAATTGCGCGGTGCTCGCCGGTGAGCGTCAGGTTGCTGGTCGATTCGGGAGTGGCGTCGGAGAGGTGCTCGTCCTCGAAATCGTCTCCACGCACCTCCAACAGCGGCAGCTCCACGACGAAGCGGGCTCCCTGGCCTCCGTCGGTGCGGTTCTCCACGAACACCCGTCCGGCCTGCAGGCGCGCGTGCTCGGCGGCGAGAGCGAGTCCCAGGCCCACGCCTACATCAGCGCCCCGGGCTCCACCCTGGTCACCCCTGTTGAAGCGGTCGAACACCGCCTCGCGCTGGTCGGCCGGTACTCCGGGACCAGCGTCCTCGACACCGATCTGCACGGTCGGCTCGCCCAGGGGATCGTTCGGGTCGGGCTCGTGCAACGTGACCGAGATGTGGGTTGCACCATCGGCGTACTTGTCGGCGTTGTTGCAGAAGTTGACCAGGATCCGCGCGAGCCGTCGACGGTCGCACGCGATGACCAGGTCCTCCAGGCCGGGATCGGCCAACACGGGTATCTCGTTGCCGGAGAGCGCCTCCACGGTGTTGCGGACCATGGGCACGAGGGCCACGTCGTCGAGCTCGAGGCGCACCGCACCCGCATCGAAGCGTGAGATCTCGAGCAGGTCCTCCACCAGCTGCGTGAACCGGGTGACGTCGGTCTCGAGCAGGTCCAGTGCCTGACGTGCGCGCTCGGGCATCTCTTCGCGGTTGTTGGCCAGCACCTGGAGCCCGGCGTTGAGCGTCGTCAGCGGTGAGCGCAGCTCGTGGCTCACGTCGCTGGCGAAACGGGCGTCGCGGTCTATCCGTGACTGCAGTGCCCCGAGCATCTCGTTGAAGTTCGCGACCAGGGGGGCCAGGTCGGGGTCGTGGCTGTACTCGTCGTAGTCGATCCTGGTGTCGAGCTGGCCGAGGGCCACCGACTGGGCTGCGAGGCTCACCCGGGTCAGCGGCCGGATCGAGTAGCGGCTCGCCCAGTAGCCGAGTATCCCGGCGAGACCTGTCGAGACGACCACCGCACCAGCGAGCGCGAGTCGGATCGATGCCAGGGCATCGGTGATGTCTCCGAGTGGGGTGACCTCGAAGTAGGCGGCGTCCTGATCGGTGACCGGTACGCCGACCCCTATGACGGTCTCACCGTCGCCCTCGAAGCGCATTATCCCCGGCTCGCGGTCCTCCAAGGGCCTCTCGAGCAACTCCTCGGGTAGTTCGTCGCTGGTGTAGGTGCCGTCCACCGACTGGGAGTGGATGCCGCCGTCCCAGACAGCGATGGCCTTGCCGGCATCGGAGAGGTTGCTAAGCACGCCGAGGACGACGCTCGGGTCGGAGGTGGACAGGTTGATTCCGGCGACCACGCTGGTGTTCTTGAGCGCCCGGGAGCTGGCGGACTCCTCCCTGGCATCGAGCAGCGTCTGGCGTGCCACGGTGTACACGGTCAACGACACCGCTATCGACAGAGCAAGTGAGACGAGGCTGACCGCCACGGCAATCCGCGTGCGGAGCCCGAGCTTGTGCTCGCCCATGGCGGCGAAGTCCGCGCTCAACGGACACCTGTTCGGAAGGCGGTCACGTCAACCCTGCAGCTTGTAGCCCAGTCCACGGACCGTGGCCACATGGGTGGGGTTGGCCGGATCGGGTTCGATCTTTGTGCGGAGCCGCCTGACGTGGACGTCCACGAGCCGACCGTCGCCGAACACCCCGTGGCCCCAGACCCGGTCGAGCAGGTCCTCGCGGGAGAGGACGGTTCCGGGTTGGGCGGCGAGCTCCACCAACAGCTTGAACTCGGTCTTGGTGAGGTGGACCGGCTCGCCGTTGCGCAGCACCAGCCCCTCCTGCGGCACCACCTCGAGCTCGCCGAAGGTGAGATGCGGGTTGCCCGGGGGAGGGGTGCGTGCACGGCGGAGCATCGCCCTGATGCGGGCCGAGAGCTCCTTGGGTACGAAGGGCTTGGTGAGGTAGTCATCCGCGCCCGCTTCGAGCCCGGCGACCACGTCGTGGGTGTCGGCACGGGCGGTGACCATCACGATCGGCACATCGCTCTCACGCCGGATGGAGCGGCAGACCTCGAATCCGTCGATGCCCGGCAGCATGATGTCGATGAGGACGACGTCGGCGTTGCTGCTGGGGAAACGCGCTATCGCGTCCTCCCCGGTCTCGGACTCGATCACTTCCCAGCCCTCGTCCTCGAGCGCGAGCCGCACCGAGGTGCGGATCCGCTCGTCATCTTCCACGGTCAGGATCGTCGTTCCCACAGCTGCATTCTCCCCCAAACCACCGCCGGATACCGAACACCTCCTCAGCAGGCCCTTCCGGGTGTGTTCCCACACGGGCACGAGAGTTCTACAGCCGGGGCTCCAACCGACCGATCGATGAGGTCAGCTGAGGCGTTTCGCGGCCACGCGGATCGTCGCCGCTGCCCGAGCGGACCAACGGACAGCCAGAGGATGGCCGGAACCCGAAGATGCCAGGAAATGGAAGAGGACCCAATGCACGACGACGCAATGCATGACGGCGCAATGCCGAACGACGGAATGCACGGAGGCGCAATGCACGGAGACGCAATGCACGGCGGCGACGTCGGAGCGATCGCCGTGACAGAGGCTCCCCCCGAGAGGGTGGGTCTTCTGCTGGCCGACGCCCGCACCCGACGCGGCCTGGGGCTGGAGGAGGCGTGCCGCCGTGCCGGTGTGCTCGACCCCGCCGAGCTGATGGCCCTCGAAGGTGGAGCGCTGGCGGTCGACGAAGCGACCTTCGCCGCGCTGAGCGGTCTCTACGGAGTATCCGCTCGTGACCTGGTGCCACCCCGGGACCACCTGGTGGTCGACCTGCGGGAGGGCTACCTGCGTGCCGGCGGCGAGATGACGCTGTTGTCATCCGGCGTCGGACGTCACGACGTCCTGTCCCGCTACCTCGAGATGGTCTGGGAGATGCGGTGCGTGGAGCCGGGCTCCGAGGTGCCGCTGCGCGATGCCGATCTCGAGGTGCTCGGCGACAGCCTCGAGGTTGCCCCGGGTGCGCTGCGGGCCGAACTCCTCCGGATGATGCGCGAGCGGGTGCGGGCGATTCCCAAGCGGCGTGTACTGCTGGGCCTCGGCGCCGCCATTGCCGTGGTGACCGGCGGCGTGCTGATGTGGCAGTCCGGTGCTGACAACCCCTCGCTCGATGCCGTCACCGCAGGTTCTGCCGCGGTCGCCACCGCGCCGGCGGCGCAACTCCCGCCCGCCCCCGAGGCGACCATCGGCGATGCAGTCGTGATCGAGCGCGGCGGAACCCAGGGGACGGTCACGGGAGACCTGCCCGCCGCACCGGCGGCAGAGGTCGGCGATGCTGCTGTTCAGGAACGCAACCCCGACGGATCTCCCGGGGTCCAACAGACCCGCTGATCCCTCAGGTGAGCGTGGATTCGATTCCGCACGAGAGCAGGAGGCTCCGCATGGAATCGATCCGGTCGGGGTGGCACACGAGGACGGACCCGGGCTTCGGCGGACCACCCTCGATCGCCTCGACCGCTGCACCCGCCTCGGTGGCGATCAGTTGACCCGCGGCCAGGTCCCATATCGACAGGCCCGCTTCGTAGTAGGCGTCCACCCGTCCGGCCGCAACGGAACACATGTCCACCGCAGCTGCCCCCATCCGCCTGATGTCGCGGATCTGTGAGATGAGTTCGGCCACGACCTCGGCCTGCTTCGCCCGCCGCGACGGTTCGTACCCGAAGCCGGTTGCCACCAGCATTCGTTCGAGCGGCGGTGGATCCGCCAGTGCGAGCCTCCGGGCGCCGGTTCCCCCGGATTCACAGAACGAGCCCGCCCCGCGTCGGGCCCAGTAGGTACGACGATGGGTGGGATCCGCCACGACGCCGACCAGCGGTTCGCCCCCGACCCAGGCAGCCACCGAGACCGCGTAGCCGGGATGGTCGTAGAGGTAGTTGGTGGTTCCGTCGATCGGATCGATGATCCAGGTGACCCCGTCAGCTGCAAGGTCGCCCCCGTGTTCCTCGCCGAGCAGGGCGTCGGCCGGTCGGAGCCGCCCCAGGATCTCCCTGATCCGGTTCTCCGAGGCCACGTCCATCTCGGTGACGTGATCGGTCGAGGTCGACTTGTCCGACACCCGGAGTCGGGTCGGACGCTCATCGACGATGAGCGAAACCGCCGCGGCCGCCGCCTCGCGCGCTGCCGCCAGCAGCTCCTCGGGATCAGGGTCCGGTTCGGTGCCGGTCTCCGGGTCAGGCACGGTCGCGGATCGTGTTCCACTCGCCGAGCGCCCTGAGGGTCAGCACCGCCACGACGGCGACGCCTCCGGCGAAGCCGAGACCGCAGAGCAACAGGAGTGCACCGGTGGCGATCGAGCCGAAGTTCGCGAGTCGTCCGAATGCCGCGCCGATGAAGCCACCCGCCACGCCGCCCACGAGCACCGACGTGAACGCCACGATGCGCGCCCACAGCGGGGGCAGTGCGCTGTCCGGGCGGGGTGGGGCCGGTCGGGGGCTCGACTGAGCGGTCATCACGGTCATGCTAAGGCGTGCCAGACTCTGGACGTGCAGCACTGGAGCGTCGGGGGTGCGGTAATCGAGTCGTCGGTCCTCCCGGCGGATGCCTTGGCCGACCGCGCTCCCGCATCGGCGGCGTCTCCGGGCGTCCTCATGGTCAAGAACCTGCGTCGGGGAGGACTGCTCGACTGGACCCCACCCGGCGGCGTGATAGATCGCGGCGAGAGCCTCATCTCGGGGCTCACCCGCGAAGTGCTGGAGGAGACGGGCCTGAGCGTTCGCTCCTGGAGCGGGCCGTTGTACGAGATCACGGCGCATGCTCCGGAACTCGGCTGGGAGCTGCGGGTGGAGGTCCACCGCGCGGTGGAGGTCGTCGGACAACTACAGGTGGGCCGCGATCCCGACGGAATAGTCGTCGAGGCGGATGTGGTGGACCCCCTCGACTGCGCGGAGCGGATGCGCAGCGCTCACCCCTGGGTGCGCGAACCGCTCGTGGCGTGGATGGCGGAGCGTTGGTCGGGGTCCCGGAGCTACTCGTACCGGGTGGAGGGCAAGGATCCGGCGAACCTGCACATAGTGAGGCTGGATCCGTGAGGCTGGGCTCGCCGCCCGGTGGTTCGACCCGGCCGGATGGTTCTGCAGGTCGACAAACCTGCGGAGTTTCCGGCGGGCTGAAGTCGCGCCGGCGGTCCTGGCCGGTAGCGTGTGGCATCATGGCGCGGACGGGCACCACCAGAACGAGCCAGGGGGACCTGCACGATGCCGCTGTCTGAGGACGAACAGCGCATTCTGAGCGAGATCGAGAGCCAGTTGCGGGAATCCGATCCGGATCTGGCCGAAGAGGTCTCGCGCAAGACCGTCTACCGTGACGCGTTCGGAAAGCTGCGTTGGGCGATCGTCGGCTTCATCCTGGCGCTGGCGGCCTCTGTGTTGCTGCTCAGCATCAACTACCTACTGGCCTTCGTCGGATTCCTCGCGATGTTCGCGGCGGCGCTGTACATCGAGCGCAACCTGCGTCGGGTCGGGCGTGCAGGCATCAACGAGGCCACGCGGGCGATCCGTCGCAACAGCCTGCGCGAGTATCTGGACAACGCCGGCAACAAGGCCCGCGATCGTCTTCGTCGCGACGAAGAGTCTGACGAGGACTGAACTCCCGCCCGTTCCACCGGTCGCCCGTTCCACTGGTCGGCGCTCGGCACCGACCCCGAACTCCTCCCATCGCCGGAACCGTCCCGACGCCTGTCAGCTACAGCGGTTGGCCGCTGGTGACCGGAACGCTCTCGGGGTCGTCCGCGAGTCGGTTCGCGATCGCGTCCGCCGCTTCGGCCGCCTGTTGGCTGGCCCAGGCGGTGTTCGGCGTGCCGGACCATCTCCGTGCCGACTCGAGCGCCGCCAGCCAGCGCAGCTCCGGCACCCGGAGCGACTTGTTGCAGCGCTCCGCGAACTCCAGGGGCGTCTCACTGGCGGAGCAGGTGAAACCACGATCGCCCAGGTGCCCGATCGTGTCGTCCCAGGCGCGCCGCACCGGATCGGTGGCTCCGGTGGTCCGCATCCGTCGACGCACGATCGGAACCGTTGCCATGGACACCACGAAGATCACCAGCGCAGCGGCCAGCACCCAGAGCCAGCTCACGCCACCCCCGGTGACCTCGGCAGTCGGTTCGGGTGCGTCGGCGGTGACCTCCGAGGGCGAGTCAGCAGGTTGCTCAGCGCCGCCGTCGACGGACGTGCTGGGCGCCTCGGTCACGGTGGTGGTCGAATCGAGCGATTCCAGACCGGTCGAACCTGCCGGCGGTGCGGCCTGGGCCGGTGCCACGCCGGTGACCTCGCTGGTCCTCGGGTCACCACGCCCCGGTGTGGGCTCGAATGCCACCCACCCGATACCGCGGAAGAGCACCTCGGGCCACGCGTGTGCATGTCGACCGCGCACCGCGAACGTGCGCAGGTCACCGTCGTCGAGTCCAGCCTCGGAGTCGCCCGGGGTGAATCCGACGACGACCCGGGCCGCGAAACCCAGCGAACGGGCACCGAGCGCGAACGCGGTCGAGAACTGTTGGCAGAATCCACTGCGGGCCGTGAGGAACGCATCCAGGGGATCTGCGTCGCCCGAGTAGTTCGCCGTCTCGTCATAGGCGAAGGTGTCGCGGAAGTGGTTCTGAAGCGCGAGCAGCGACTGGTAGGGGGAGAGACCGGCCGCCAGGTCGGCGGCGAGTACCCGCAGCTCTGCCGGTGCTCCCCCCGGGTCGGTGAGATCGCCCGAGGCCGGCCCGGGCAGCGAGTTCTCGAGTGTCGCGGGATCGGGGGTGCCGGCGTCGGAGGCCGTTCGGAATTCGATCCGGTCACCGTCGGAGAGGTCACCGCTGCGCTTGATGAGAGAGCCGGATTTCGGGTCCCAGTTCAACTCCAGTTCGGTCTCGGCGCTGATCGGGTCGGCGGGAGAAGGGACCCAGATCCCACCCAGACCCCGAATCTCGAGGTCGGTGGGCGGCTCCGCCGGTTGTCCCGACCCGAGAGGTCCGTTCAGTGGTGAGTAGGAGTTCGACAGCACCCAGATCCCGTTCTCGGCGTCGTAGGTGTCCAGCGCGGTGAGCCTCCAGTACTGCGAGGTGTCCGCCTCGACGGTGAACAGCAGCTCGTCGGACCGCGGGCCCAGATCGGCGCCGATCTCCACGAACGGTGACACGACAGTGCGGGGACCGCCATCGCCGAGCCCCCCTCGACGCACATCGACCACCGGGTCCACACCCACCGGGAGCACGGGAACGGACACCGCAGCGACGACCACGCCGAGAACCACGATCCCTGCTCCGCTCGCCAGACGTGCAGGGGTGACCGCGCTGGTCCTCGGCACCCAGTTGTAGGCCGAATTGCGCCAGGCGACCTGGGTCAGCGCGTAGATGCCGACCCCCAGGAGCAGCAGCAGCGCGCTGGGGTACCTCCAGGAGGATCGCGCCACGAATCCGAGGCCGATGGTCGCAACGATGTGCGGGACGGCTCCCTGGACAGGTGAGCGGAACCTCATCGCAGCGGTGGAACAGAAGAGTGCCAGGATCCAGATGAGCGCCGCCAGCGCGACCAGGTGGCCGGTGCGGGGATCGAGGGGAGCGATGTCGCGCTCGAACTGCGAGAAGTCATCGCGCAGCAGCGAGGTGAGGGTCAGTACCGAGCCGGGGGTCGGCAGCAAGCCCCATCGTTGCTCGGGGGCCACGATCGCGAGGAGTGCCAGAGCTCCGACCAGCAGGTGCAGGAGGTCACCCGACCATCCCGGGAGTGGACTCCGGCGGATCACGACCGCGAGTGCCCAGGCCGCCGTGGCCACGAGTGCGAGGTCCAGCACCGAAGCTGTGTCGGAGAACAACCGCAGGGTGGAACCGGCCAACACGACCCCGAGTGCCAGACAACCCAGTTCGGCCGCGACGTACCACCAACCGCTCAGCGGGAGCGTCGGTGGACGGGCGAGCGGTTGGGCCGCGACCCGCGCTGGTCGGTCCACCGATCCCCAGCTCATGGCGCCACCACGGACTGACCGGAGGGACTGCCGATCTGCCAGGCGCTGGCCAGCGTCGAGTTGCCGTCCCAGTCGATCCTCAGCGCCCGCCCGGCCGAACCGCCCGTCCAGCTGCCTGCGGCGACGGGCGATCCCGCCGGGGTTCCTGCGGTGCAGACAACCACGTCGGCCACCCGGTGGAGGTTCTGGTCGGTGCGTATGGACGGGTCACCGGAACACACGATCGTGGACGCGTCGCCGCTCGTGCGCGAACGCAGGATGGTGGTCGGGTCCGATCCCTCGCGCCGGGTCGTGGTGGCCAACACGTCGAGGAGTTCACCGAGGGCTGCGTTGTGTTCCACCGATCCGCTGTTGCGGGATCCCGGTGATGTGGTCAGCAGGCGCATCGGGCGCCGCACATCGGATGCGGCCACGGCGATACTCGCGGCCACCTCCACCGCCCGCTCGAACGCCGCGGGTGCCGCCGTGGGCCGGGTGTCGAGCAGGATCGTCACCGGTGTGTGCAGAACTGGCGGTTCCACCTGAACGACGTGCGGTTCGTTGCGCCGGGCGGAGGTCCGCCAGTGGATCCGCCGGAGGTCGTCGCCGCGCACATATGGGCGGAGGCCCACGAGGTCCTCGTCGGCCTCGGCGCCACCGAGCACCGCCGCGGTCCGATCGCCCGGTCCCGGTCTGGGGCCCGGACCCCGCAACAGGTCTCCGAGTGGATGTGTCCTCGGGCGGACCAGCAACGAGGCGTCGCTCGGTACGCCTGTTGCGCTGTGCCAGATCGACAGCGGATCGTCGTGGTCGATGTGCAGGGGTCCGATCCGCACGAGACCGCGTGCCGGAGTCGGCAGAGCCACCGCCACCGTCGTCGATTCCCCGGGCTGCAGCGATGCCACGGCCACGGTGCCCGACCCGGCCGTACCGAACCGGCCCCGCAGCCTCACGGGTACGGTTCGCCGCCCGCCCCGATTCACGATGTGCACCCGCAGTGCTGCTTCATCACCCCGGGTGACCGTCGGCGGGTCGGTGCGGGCCTCGACCTCCGGGACCGCGCGGCGCCACCGGTGCAGCGCGGCGGTGGCGGCCGAACAGGTCCACACCGCGACGGCGAAGATCGACAACTCGGGCAGCCCGAACAGCCACGCGACCACCACGACGGCCGCGCTGCCCACCGTCAGTGCAAGGGCGCGTCCGGTAGTGAGTTTCACTGCATCGTCAGTCCGGTACCGGTGTGCCGTCGACGAGCGAGCGGACGAACTGCCCGCTGTCGGCTCCACGCGCCACCGCTGTACCCGAGAGCACCAGCCGGTGGGCGAGCACGGGTTCGGCCAGGTGTTTCACATCATCGGCGATGACGTAGTTGCGGCCCTCGGCCGCTGCATGGACACGGGCTGCCCGCAGGAGTCCGAGGCAGGCACGGGGCGAGACGCCGAGCAGCACGTCGGGCTCGGATCGGGTCACGGCAGCGAGACCGACCACGTAGGTGGCGATGGACTCGGCCACGTGCACTCCTGCTGCCGCCCGGGTGAGTGCGGCCACGCCGTCGGCGTCGACCACCGGCGTCACCCGGTCGAGCGAATGCGCATGGTCGGTCTCGGTGAGCAGGGCGATCTCGTGCGCCTCGGAGGGGTAACCCACCGACAACCGCATGAGGAACCGGTCGAGCTGGCTCTCGGGCAACGGGAACGTCCCGTGGTGCTCCACAGGGTTCTGCGTGGCGATCACCATGAACGGGTGCGGCAGCTGGCGCGTGGTGCCGTCGGCGGTCACCTGCTGCTCCTCCATCGCCTCCAGTAGCGCGGACTGCGTCTTGGGCGAGGCGCGGTTGATCTCATCGCCGAGGAGGAGGTTGGTGAACACCGGGCCCGGATGGAACTCGAAGCTGTCATCGCGCGAACTCCACACGGTGGAGCCCACCACATCCGCCGGCAGCAGGTCCGGCGTGAACTGGATCCGACCGAACCCCAGCTGCAGCGACCTTGCGAGGGCCTTGGCCAGAGTCGTCTTGCCCACCCCGGGGACGTCCTCGATCAGCAGATGGCCCTCCGCCAGAAGGCATGTGAGAGCCGATCTGATCACATCGGTCTTGCCGTGGATGGCCCGTTCGGTCGATGCCACCACCTGTTCGAACAGCTCGCCGAAGGTGGCTTGCGGAGCGTCGGCGGATCCGGTGCCGGAGCCAGCACCCGGGGGAGTCGACGCGGCGACCGTTTCGGCCGGGGACCCCGCGGGGCCAAAGGCTGTCATCTCTCGGGGTCCTCCCTCGTCGGTGCGCGTCCCTCGCCTGACGACGCTGGCGCGCTCGGCACCAGTGTGTCAGATCACCTCCGGTGAGCCGGGCGCGGTGCCCTCGTCAGGTGTCCCGGCCCGCCGCGCCCTATCTTGGCGGTCAGTGACCCCCGGTGAACCATGATCGAAACCTCGCTCAGTGACCACACGACACCTGCGGTGTTGGCGCTCGACGTGGGTGGGACCAAGTTGGAAGCGGGCGTGGTCGCACCAGGCGGCGCGGTGCTGGCGCGGAGGCGGGTGCCGACCGGTGATGGTGACGAGCAACAGTTGTTTGCAGCCGTGGTCGAACTGCTGCGGGGCGTTCTGGGCGAATCCGGCGTTCCGGTTGCGGCGATCGGGGTCGGCTGCGGCGGACCCATGAGTGGACCTGCCCCGGACGATCCTGGCGCGGGTGCCGCCACGGTGTCCCCGCTCAACATCGGCGCCTGGAGGGACTTCCCGCTCGGACCGAGGCTCGCTGAGGAGTTCGGTGTCCCCGTCAGGGTCGACAACGACGCCAAGGCCCTGGCTCTCGCCGAGGGTTCGCTGGGCGCCGCGGGCGGAGTCGACGACTTCCTTGCGATGGTGGTCTCCACCGGCGTGGGCGGAGGAATAGTGCTCGACGGCCGCCTGCTCGATGGAGCGATGGGCAACGCCGGACACATCGGGCACCTGGTGGTGGACCCGTTGGGTCGACCCTGTGTCTGCGGGGCGCGGGGATGTCTCGAGGCGCAGGTGTCGGGCACTGCGATCGCCGAGATCACCGGCCGCCCTGCGGCCGAGGCACCGTTGGCGCTCCGAAGGCACAGCGGACGCCTGGTCGGTCGGGCGGTCGGTTCGGTCTGCAACCTGCTGGATCTGCGATTGGCGGTTCTCGCAGGGTCGGTGGCGATCGGATTCGGGGAGCCCTTCCTCGAGGAGGCCCGCTCGGAACTGGCGCGCGTCGCCCGGTTGGAGTTCTCCAGGGGCGCCGAGATCCGTATCGGGGGGCTGGGTGCCGATGGGCCGCTGTTGGGAGCTGCGGAGGTGGGACTCCTCCGGGTCCGGGACCAGGGCGGAGCGGGGTCGGGAATCGGAAATGGGTGAGCTTGCCATCAGCACCTCTGCCGCGTTCCAAGTGTTCCTGGCGGTGCTTCGTCGGCCCTCGCTCTGGCGGATCGCAATGGTGGTTGCGTTGCGCCTGGCGGAGCCTGGTTGGTGGCGTCGGAGTCCGTTCCTGCCACTCCCTCCGGCCGACTACCTGCGCTTCCGGTTGCTCACCAACTACGGCTCGGAGGCCCCCCCGGGTGATTCCCTGGCCGACGACGTCATCTCCTATCTCCGCTGGTGTCGGGATCGATGAACGCATGTCGGGATCGATGAACGGGTGTCGGGATCGATGAACGATTGCACCCGAGCGCAATGAGTGGCACTCCGGGTCGGCGGGACGTGCTGGTGAGCCCGGACCCTCCCCAGGTGGCCTCGATCGAGTTGATCCGGGTGCGGGTGCCGCTGCGTTCGACCCACCGTTCCTCGCATCTCACCGAGTCGGCTCGGCAGTCGGTGTTGGTGAGGATCACCGATGTGAACGGCGTGACCGGCACGGGCGAGTGCCCCGCACTGGGTGCAGCCGGCTATGTGGTCGAGACCATCGACGTGGCCTGGAGTGCGCTGAGCAGCGACCTGGCCCCGTCCTGGTTGGCCGGGCGCCACGGGATGTCGATCGGAGCACCTTGCGCGACCGCGGCGATGGCGGACGCGTCGCTGGATCTGTGGCTGCGTTCGCAGCACCGGTCGCTCGCCGATTGGTTGGGTGTGGACCCGGCGCGTCCGGTGCGGTGGTGTGCGGTCCTCGCCGATGTGCGCCTCGACCCACAGACGACCCTGGACCGTGCCAGGGAGGCCGTCGACAGCGGTGCGTCGATGGTGAAGCTCAAGTTCGATGACCCGGCGACCCTGCGCCGCCAGGTTGCCGCGGTTCGCTCCGAACTGGCGGTTCCCCTCGCTGCTGATGCCAACGGCACCCTCGACCCCAGGTCGGCCCGCGAGCTCGACGACCTCGCTCTGACCTATCTGGAGCAGCCGCTGCCGGTGGCAGCCGGAGTGGAGTCCTACAGACAGCTCCGCGAGGACACGGACACGCCCGTGGCTCTCGACGAATCGCTGACGTCGCTCGATGCACTCGCCTGGGCACTCCGCAACGACGCGCTCGACCTCGCCTCGGTGAAGCCCGCCCGCATGGGAGGTCTGGTGCAGGCAGCGAACGCGATCGCCCTCTGCAGCAAGGACGGCGTGGGTGCTTTCGTCGGCGGGATGTTCGAGCTCGGAGTGGGCCGTGCCGGCGGGCTGGTGTTGGCATCGCTACCCGGTTGCTCCGAACCCACCGACCTGGGGCCGAGCCAGCGGTACTTCGACCGCGACGTGGTGGAACCGCTCCGCACCGACGACGGGGGTGCGATCACGTTGCCGTCCGGGCCGGGGCTGGGTCGGGTGCTCGACGAGGAGGCCGTGGACCTCTACACAGTGGACCGGCTCGAGCTCAGGTGACCCGTCCGGGTGCGGGACCCGCACCTGGACAGCTCGACCGGCTACCGGGTCGGTGGATCTGCCGGGTCGGTGCTTCTGCCGGGTCAGTGGTTCTGCCGGGTCGGTGCTTCTGCCAGGTCAGTGGTTCTGCCAGGTCAGTGGTTCTGCCAGGACCGGATGTGCTCCTGGGTCGGGCTGATGTCCATCTGTTCGTGGGAGGAGTCTCCCTCCAGGAGTGCAGGCAGTCGGTCGAGCACGCTCGGCAGGAACTCTGCCAGGCGGTAGGGGATCGTCCGTTCGCCCGAGGCGATGAGTTCCTCGGGGTGCCACCACCGTTGTTCGCCGAAGGCCAGTGCTTCCAGGGATTCGAGTCCCCCAGGTCCATCGGACCTGCCGTCACAGGCGGCGATGTGGATCCATTCGTCCTGGTCGAAGTGCCAGCCACCGAATGTGAACTCCACGGTCTGGGTCCACACCACCGGCCCGATCCGGGCCTCGCTGATGCCGGCCTCCTCCCAGAGTTCCCTGCGGGCGGTCTCGTGACTCTGTTCGCCGGGATCGATGCCGCCGCCGGGGATCTCCCACCAGTTCCTTCCGTCGCTCGAACCGGGGTC
The DNA here is from genome assembly GCA_023957995.1 of Microthrixaceae bacterium. GTDB lineage: Bacteria > Actinomycetota > Acidimicrobiia > Acidimicrobiales > Microtrichaceae > JAMLGJ01. The sequence goes on from JAMLGK010000007.1 coordinate 26,506, forward strand.
CTTGGCGCTGATCAGCAGTAGTCGGCCCAACGGGTCGAACACCACGACTCGTGCTGCTCGTCTACGTCGCGGCCACTGCGGCATCTCTCCTCCTGTCGCTGGAGCACCCTAATGGGGCGAGCAGATCCGGAACCCGGTACTGGCGGCCGCAACGGACGCGGGCGGGACAGGGCAGGACCGGCCGCGCCGCTGCACGGACCAGACTGTGTGGGTGGACTTCGACGACCAGACCGGCACCGGGTACATCGGCGCCGGCTCGGGTCGACCGCCGGCTGCGCCCCTGCAGTTCGAGACCGGTTCCTGGCAGATCGAGATTGCGCGAGGTCGGGCCGACGACCTGCACCGGCTGGAGGTTCCCACCCGGAGGTTCGCACGGGTGCATGAGGTGTCGGCTCCGGCACTGGTTCTCGGTAGCCGTCAGGACCCCCGCGAGGTGACCGGGCCACTGCCGGATGGCACGGAGTTGGCAGCGCGCCGCTCCGGTGGGGGTGCTGTCTGGTTGGCTCCCGGAGCCCAGGTCTGGATCGACCTGGTCGTGCCGGTGGGGGATCCGTTGCACACCGCCGATGTCCGCGCTGCCGCGGCCATGGTCGGGCGTGCGTGGGCCGATGCCCTCGCCCCGGAGCAAACCGTGGTGTGGGACGGCGGGATGACCGAACCCGAACTCTCGCGGGTCGCGTGCTTCGCCGGGGTCGGACCCGGAGAGGTTCTCCTCGACGGACGCAAGCTCGTGGGCATCTCCCAGCGTCGGAACTCGGCGGTATCGCGCTTCCAGTGCGTCGCCTACCTGCGCTGGGACCCGGAGGTGTTGCTGGCGGCGTTCAGCGGATCGGGTCGGGCGCGGTCCGAGCCCCGCTCGGAGGTCCTGGAGCGGCTCTCCTCGGTCCTCCGCCACGGTGTGGCGACGCTGCCGGGCTCACCGCCGGCCACCCGACCGATCACCACATCAGGAGATGTGACTGATCTGGCCGGTTCGCTCGTGGCTCACCTGGGCTGACAGCAACGGGAGCCCGGGTGGGGCGGGGTGGGGCGCCGAACCACCGGAGAGGCGAAGGACGTCCGGTGCGGCGGGCCTCGATGGCACCCAGAGCGTCCGTTTGAGCCTCCATCACCACGTTCTGTGGCCGACGCGCTCCACTGGGTGGAAATTTCATGCTTGAAACTCTTCCCAGGTGGTGGGTGGTGGCATATGGTGGGGCGCAGTGGGGTTGCAGGGTGACCTCGTGGGGACAGTTCGGTGGAGCGCCGTGGATTTCTGGGAGTACAACGAGCACAACATCGACGGCAAGGGCCGTCTGGTGCTGCCCTCGTCCTTCCGCGAGTCCTTCGAGGACGGGGGAGTGATGACCTTCATGGGTTCACGCGTGGTGATCTTCGAGCCCGCCGTCTGGGAATCGCGCCTCCGCAAGATGGGGGCCAGTGGCAACTTCACCAACCGCGAGATCGATTTCGTGAAGTCGTTCGTGACCGTGTTCACCCCCGATGCCCAGAACCGGGTGACGATCCCGGCACGGCTCCGCGAGCGCGCCGGTCTGGAACGCGAGGTCGCCCTCATCGGAATGGGCGATCACATCGACGTCTACGACCGAGCTGTGTGGAAGTCCCTCGAGGACGAAATGGCCGCGGCGACGGATCTGTCGGACCGTCTGGCCGAGGCGTTGTGAGGTGTCCGATGACCCTGATGCCAACCCCGACCCCGGTGACGGCACCGAGCCTGGCGCCGACACGGACTTCAGGCACCGGCCGGTCCTGTTGGACGAGGTCGTGGAGATCCTCTCCGCAGTGCCCGACGGGTTGTTCGTCGACTGCACCCTCGGAGGTGCCGGCCACGCCGCAGCGGTCCTGCGCGCGCAGCCGGGACTGCGGTTGTTGGGTATCGACCGGGATGAACGAGCCGTGCAGGCCGCAGCAGAAGTGCTGGCGCCATTCGGGGACAGAGTCGAGATCGTGCGGAGTCCCTTCTCCGCACTCGCAGAGTTGGTTCGCAACAGGACCACAGAAGGAGCAACTGCCGTGTTGATGGACCTTGGGGTGAGCTCACCACAGTTGGATGAGGCAGACCGTGGATTTTCCCACCGGGCTGCGGCACCGCTGGACATGCGCATGGACAGACGCAGCTCGTTGCGTGCCGCCGAGGTGGTCAACGAGTACTCCTTCGCCCGACTGCGACGCGTGATTGCCGAGCTGGGCGAGGAGCGCTACGCCGATCGGATCGCGAGACGGATCGTCGAGGCCCGTCCCATCGAGGACACCGCCACGCTCTCCGAGGTCGTCTCCTCGGCCGTGCCGGCTCCGGCGCGGAGGCGCGGAGGGCACCCGGCCCGACGCACCTTCCAGGCGATCCGGATGGAGGTCAATCGCGAACTCGAGGAGTTGGCCGATGCCCTCGACGCAGCGGTAGGAGTCCTGGCCCCCGGCGGTCGGATGTGTGTGTTGTCGTACCACAGCCTCGAGGACCGGATGGTCAAGAAGGCCCTCCGCGAAGCCGAGACCGGCGGCTGCCAGTGCCCTCCGGGACTGGACTGCGTGTGCGGTGCGGTCCCGACCGTGCGTCTGCTCCGGCGGGGTGCGATGAAGGCCTCGAGCGCCGAGATCGAGTCGAACCCACGAGCGCGGAGCGTCAGGTTGCGCGCCGCTGAAGCAGTGGGTGGTCGCGCGTCATGACGGGGATCGATCCCGGGAACCCACGTGCCCGCAGGGAGACCGGTCGCCGCCCCCGGGCGATCCAGTTCGGGCTGGCCACCGTCGTAGCGGTCATCGCCCTGGCGGTGTCGCTCCAGGCGCAGCGCGTCAGCGGTCAGGACCGAATCGAGGAACTCCACAGCAGCACTCTGGAAGCCACCAGGGACTCAGCGGAGCTCCGTGCGACGGTGGCAGCCGCGGAATCGCCCGCAGAGGTGCTCGCCGCCGCGGCGGCCGATGGGATGGTGCAGCCGGCTGCCGTCGTTGCGATCCCTGCTGCCGGCCCCGACGACCCCGCCGACGCATCGTTGCACGAGGTCCCTGAGCAGGGCGCGGCGAGTCCGCTCGGCTGATGGCCTCCGGATCCTCGCGGGTTGCCGCGGCACCGAGATCGCGGGCAACCGCATCGAGGGAGCGCAGCAGGCAACGCCCGCAACCTGCCGGCACCAGGCGTGCGCCTCGTGCACGCGCCGGTTCCGCCGGGGACCGCCGCGAGAGGCGCGGTGACTATTCGCGCACGCGGGCGAGCGGACGAGGCACCGCCCGCACGAGCAGGTCCAGGCTCCGTTCGGGGGGCGGATCGCGGCGCGGCGGCTCAATGTTCGGAACCCAGCGGCGGTTGCACTTCGTCGTAGCGGTGCTGGTGCTCGCAGCGGTCCTGCCGGTGTGGAAGCTCCTCGGGGTCGTCATCGGTGACGGCGCCGGTCTGGTGGCCAGTGGCAAGGCCCAGGGCCTGCAGGATCAGACGATTCCGGCGCTGCGGGGTCCCATCCTCGATCGGAACGGGTCAGAGCTGGCGATCTCGTTGCCGCGGGTGCGTGTCGCAGCAAATGCCCGCGAACTGGGTCGCCTGGCTGAGGCAGACCCCGCTGCAGAGGGCCGATTCGTGGAGATCCTGGCCGCGTCCACCGGCGTCGCCGCGGATGAACTGATGGACCTCCTCGATGCTGCCGAACCCGACGATCCATGGGTGGAGCTCATTGCGCTGGCAACTCCCGAGGATGTCGAGGATGCCAGCGATGCACTGCTCGAAGCGGGCCTGCTGGATGCGTTGGTGCTGGAGGACTCCTCCAAACGCGAGCACCCCTCGGGTGATTCGGCCCTGCGGATTGTCGGGACCCTCGGCCCGGACGGCCCCGGGCCGGGCGCGGGGGTGGAGCGCGCTCTGGACGACGAACTGCGCGGAACTCCCGGGGTGCGTTCGATGGAACTGAGCCCCAGCGGAGAGGTGATCGCGGGTAGCGATTCGGTGCGGGAGGCTCCGTCCGACGGTGCCTCGGTGTACCTGACCCTCGACAGGAACCTCCAGTACGAGGTCGAGCAGGTTCTCCTCAAGGGCGCAGCCACGGCCGGGGCCGCGGGCGGTGTCGCGATCGTGGGTCGTCCCAGCACCGGCGAGTTGCTCGCCGTCGCCGGCGTGGACCGTGACCCCGAGAGCGGGGAGTTGCGCCTGGCGCACTCGCCCAAGCCGTTCGCCGACGCCTACCAGGCCGGATCGGTCTTCAAGCTGGTTCCGGTGTCGGCCGCGGTCGACGACGGTCTGCTCCAACTGGACTCAGCGGTCTCGGTGCCCCAGAGCATCACCCTCTACGACCGAACCTTCACCGACCACGACACACACCCCACCCAGGCGATGACCGTTCGTGACATCGTTGCGCACAGTTCCAATGTGGGGACGATCAAGATCGCCGAGATGCTCGGCAAGGAGCGCCTCTACGAGGAGTTGAGGGAATTCGGCTTCGGCGAACGCACAGGTATCGCGTCACCCGCGGAGTCCACCGGGATCCTGCCTCCGGTGGAGAACTGGAACGGCCCCGACATCGCCGCCAGTGCGATCGGTACTCTCCAGTCGGCCACGGCGGTGCAGCTCTGGGGTGCCTACAACGTGATCGCCAACGATGGTGAGTACGTTGCGCCGCGGCTCATCAAGAAGGTGCAGCGCACCGACGGCACGGTCGTCGATGCCGAGACCGCCGCCAGGCGCCGGGTGATCTCACCCGAGGCGGCCCAACAGGTCGAAGAGGCGCTCCGCGCAGTGGTCACCGAGGGCACCGGCAAGAACTCCGCGATACCGGGGTTCCCCGCGGCGGCCAAGACGGGCACCAGCAGGATGCCCTCCCCGGAGCGCGTCGACGGTGAGGACGGTTATCTGTGGTCCGACGGCCGCTACCACTATCTCAACGCCTTCACCGGCTACCTGCCCGTCGATGCCCCGGAGTTGTCGATCACGGTGCTGCTCGAGGACGTGGATGACGGACTCACCGGGTCGACCGGAGCAGGCCCGGTGTTCTCCGACCTGGCCCGCCTCGGCATTCGTGAACTCGGCATCGCCCCCAGCAATGAATCGGGCGTGGGAGCGCCGACCGGGCTCCGCGCCGAGCCCGCGGTAGGTGCCCCCCGGACCAACGGGGACGCACCGGACGGCGACGAGACGGTCGGTGAGGTCGGGGTCGAGGGTGCCAGTTACCGGGATCCCTCGGACTCCGAGCGCGGTGACGCAGCTGCCGACGATGGGTGAGGCAGTATCTGGAATGGACCGGACCCACCTGGATCCGCCGGATCTCAGCGTCGGCGAGCTCACCGAGATCCTGGGGGGCCGGCTCACCGGTGAGGCGACCGCCCGGATCACCGGAGCCACACACGATTCCCGACTGGTGGAGCCCGGCTGGCTCTTCTGCGCGGTTCCCGGCGAACACCACGACGGAGCCGAGTTCGCGGCCGCTGCGGTGACCGCAGGAGCGAGCGCAGTTCTCGCACGGACTCCGCTGGAAGTGGGTGTGCCGACCATCGTCGTCGAGGACGTGCGCGCCGAGATGCCCCGAGCTGCCGCAGCGATACACGGCAACCCGGCTTCCTCGCTCACCCTGATCGGTGTGACCGGAACCAACGGCAAGACCACGGTGGCCGCGATGCTGGGTGACGTCCTGAGGGGCTCGAACCTCGCCACCGAGGTGGTGGGCACCCTCAGCGGAGCGCGCACCACGCCCGAGGCAACGGATCTCCAGGCCCTCCTCGCTGGATTCCGGGACGCCGGAATCACCCATGTGGTGATGGAGGTGAGCTCGCATGCCCTGAGCCTGCACCGCGTCGACTGCATCAACTTCGACGTCGCCGTGTTCACGAACCTCGGGCGCGATCACCTCGACTTCCACGGGAACCCCGAGGCCTACTTCGCTGCGAAGGCCAGACTGTTCTCGGCCGACATGTGCAGACAGGCGATCGTCAACCTCGACGACGTGCACGGTCGGCTGCTGTCGGACACCACCGATGTCCCGGTGTCGGGGTTCTCGGTGGACCAACTGGCCTCGCTGCAGATGGACGGAGCGGGCTCGGCGTTCGAGTGGCGGGGCCACTCCGTGGCGCTGCCGCTGCCCGGTAGGCACAACGTCTCCAACGCCCTGGCCGCCGCAGAGGCCGCGGTGGCCATCGGGCTCAGCCCAGCGGCGGTCGCTTCGGCGCTGGCAGACCTCGCACAGGTGCCGGGCCGTTTCGAGATCGTGGCGGGACCCACGGAGGCCTCGCCGTCGGTGGTGGTCGACTACGCACACACCCCCGATGCCCTCGAGAACGTGCTCGGAGCGGCGGGCGAGCTGTTGGGACCCGGCGGTCGGTTGGTGGTCGTGTTCGGATGTGGTGGTGACCGCGACAGGGAAAAACGCCCGCTGATGGGCGAGGTGGCCACCCGCACCGCAGACCGGGTGGTGGTCACCTCGGACAACCCCCGCTCGGAGGATCCGATGGGGATCATCGAGCAGGTCCTCCGCGGATGTGATGATTCAGTGGTGGTGGAACCGGACCGACGAACAGCCATTCGCGTCGCTCTGTCGGGCAGGGGCCCGGCCGACGTCGTCGTGATTGCAGGCAAAGGACACGAAACCGGTCAGGATTTCGGTGACCGGGTCGAGCCCTTCGACGACCGAGAGGTGGCATCCGAGGAGCTCCGCGAGCGCGGTGGTGGCCGGTGATCAGGTTGTTGCTGGCCGCGGGCATCGGTGCTGCGGTCTCACTGATAGGTACCAAGCTCCTCATCACTGCGCTGACCCGGCGCCGTATCGGCCAACCCATTCACGAGGACGTGCCCGAGGGGCACACGGTGAAGGCGGGTACCCCGACCATGGGGGGTCTGGCCATCGTCGCCGGTTGCGTTGCGGGCTACCTGGTCTCGGATCTCTATGACGGGGTGTTCACCTGGACCGGGCTCGTGACCGTTGCGGCGATCGCCGGTGCGGGAGTGGTCGGCTTCTTCGACGACTGGCTCAAGATCTCGCGCGAGCGGAACCTGGGTCTCAACAAGCGGGCCAAGATGATCGGCCTGCTCGTGGTTGCGGTGGGTTTCGCGTTGCTGATGCTCTGGTTGACCAACGTCCACACCAGCATCAGCTTCACCCGGTGGGACGACATGGGACTGACCCTCGGCAAGGGGGTCTGGGCCGTCTGGGCCGTGCTGCTGATCCTGGGCTCCGCCAATGCCGTGAACCTGACCGACGGACTCGATGGCCTGGCCGCCGGTTCCGGCGCGCTGGTCTTCGCCGCCTATGTGTTCATCGGCTACTGGATCTTCCGCCATCCGTCATACGGCATCTCGGTGGGACTGGATCTGGCCGTCGTGGCCGCGGCCATGATGGGGGCGTGCGCCGGGTTCCTGTGGTGGAACGCGGCACCGGCGCGGATCTTCATGGGTGACACCGGCTCGCTGGCGATCGGAACCGCGCTCGCTGCCCTGGCGCTGTCCTCGTCGACCGCACTGTTGTTGCCCGTGCTGGCGGCGGTGTTCGTGGTGGAGACCCTTTCGGTGATCATCCAGGTGGCAGGGTTCCGCGCCACCGGGAAACGGGTTTTCCGGATGGCCCCCATCCATCACCACTTCGAACTGGCAGGTTGGCCGGAGACCACGGTCATCATCCGCCTGTGGATGATCACCGGCGCCTGCACGGCTCTCGGGATGGCGCTGTTCTACCGGGAGTTCCTGCGTGCCGGAGGGCTTGACTGACGTGCCCCCGGAACGCGGAACACACCTCTCGGGTCGGAGCGACCCGGGTCCTGATAGCTCGTTGATCCCGGAGCGGGTTGCGCTCGTGGGCATGGGGGTGACCAACCGAGCCGTGGCGCGGGCTCTCGTGGCCCGTGGCCATGACGTGGTGGGCACGGACGACGGTGGCTCCGCGGGTGCGGAGCTGGCCGAGGAACTCGGCTTCGAGTTCTTCGCACAGCCCGACGCCCCGACCCTGGCCGGCGTGTTGGGTCGCAGCGGCGCGTACGTGGCCACGCCCGGACTGGCCGACTCGCATCCGGTGTTCGAGCTGGCGCGCGAGCTGCAGATCCCCGGGCTGAGCGAGTTCGACCTCGCCGCCGCCTGGGACCAGAGGGCGCTGCTCGCTGTCACGGGTACCAACGGCAAGACCACGGTGGCCATGCTGACCGAGGCGATGCTCGAGAGGTGTGGAATCGCCACCGCAGCGGTCGGAAACCTTGATGTGCCACTGGTGAACGCCATCGACGATCCGCGTCCGAGCTGCTTCGTGGTCGAGGCGTCGTCGTTCCGGCTCGCGCGCAGCGCCCACTTCTCACCGCGCGTGGGCACGTGGTTGAACTTCTCACCCGATCACCTCGACGTGCACCGCGACCTGCAGGCCTATCGCCGGGCCAAGGAGCGCATATGGCTGGAGCAGGATCCCGGTTCGACGGCCGTGCACAACTCCGAGGATCCGATCGTGTCCGCCGCCGCAGCCGAGATCGTGGCGGGCCGCGACGGCGTGAGGTCGTTGTCGTTCGCGCTGGCGAGCTCCGTCGAGGGCAGAACGGTCGACTTCCACGAGAGTGGGGGAGTGCTCTTCGGTCCCGACGGCACCGAGCTGCTCGGAGTGTCGGATCTGTGGAGCAACCTGCCCCACGACCGACGCAACGTGTTGGCCGCAGCGGCGACCGCATGGGCCGGAGGTGCGGAACCAGAAGGGATCGCGCAGGCAGCCGCGGAGTTCAGCGGCCTGCCCCACCGGGTTCAGTTGGTGGGGGAGTCGGACGGCGTGAGGTTCTTCGACGACTCCAAGGCCACCACCCCGCACGCCACCCTGTCGGCCCTCGAGGGGTTCGATCGGGTCGTGCTGATCGCCGGTGGTCGCAACAAGGGCCTGGATCTCTCCGAGATGCACTCGGCGGAAAACGTGGTGGCGGTGGTCGGCATCGGTGAGGCAGCGGGTGATGTGCTCGCCGGCTTCGGGCGGGTGCCGGCAGAGGAAGCTGATTCGATGGCTGTCGCGGTCCGCCGCGCCGCAGATCTGGCCGTCGGTGGCGACGTCGTGTTGCTGTCCCCCGGGTGCGCGTCGTTCGACTGGTATGGCTCCTACGGGGAGCGCGGTGACGACTTCGCGAGCGAGGTCCGGAATCTGGTGGCGGACGGCGAACGGCGGAGCAGGTCGTGAGCGCGGCTCCCGATCGGCGCCGTGGCGCGGGCCGGAGCGGCTCCCGACGCGCACCTGCCAAGCCGGCCGGCAAGGGCTCCGCACGCGGTGGTTCGGCTGGACGCGGTGGTTCGGCCGGACGCGGTGGTTCGGCCGGACGCGCTGGACGCAACCTCCAACGTCCCGCGGAACAGACGGTTCTCTTCTGGGCCCTCTCACTCCTGTTGGGCCTCGGAGCGGTGATGGTGTACTCGGCGTCGTCGGTCACCGCTCAGCGGACGAGCGGCAACACCTGGTCGGTGGTGGCGCGGCATTCGGTCTACATGGCCATCGGACTGGCCCTGCTGTTCGGGGCATCGCGGATCCCCATCTGGGTCTGGCGCCAACGGCTCACCCCGATCCTGCTGGTGCTGTCCTTCGCCGGTCTGGTGCTGGTGGCGATCCCCGGAATGCCCCTGGCGAGCGAGGTGAACGGCGCCAACCGGTGGTTGCGGGTCGGCCCGCTCGGATTTCAGCCCTCGGAGCTGGCCAAGCTCGCTCTGGTGCTCTGGCTCGCACAGTTCCTGGTGACCAACCGTGACCGAATCGAGGAGTGGTCGGTGTTGAAGCGGGCGGCGATGGTGGCCGCACCGCTCTGCGGACTCGTGCTGGTGGGCGACGATCTGGGGACCACTCTGCTGCTGGGAGTCATCTTCGCCGTGTTGTGGTTCCTCAGCGGCGCCCCGCTGCGACAGCTGGCTGCCGTCGGCGGTGCGATGTTGGGGGTCGGCCTGATAGCGGTCACCTACCTGGAGGGGTTCCGGGTGCAGCGGGTGTTGGCCTATCTCTCCCCCCAGGACCATGCAGACGGAGCCGGCTACCAGACCCTGCAGTCCCAGATCGGCTTTGCGTCCGGTGGTCTCTGGGGCCGCGGACCCGGTGCATCGAAGGCCAAGTGGGGATTCCTGCCCGAGGCCCACACCGACTTCATCCTCGCGGTGATCGGCGAGGAGCTCGGGCTGATCGGAACCATCGTGATCATCGGGTCCCTCACAGCGGTCGTGGGGGCGGGCATCGCGATCGGGCTGAGAACCGAGGACCGGTTCGCCAGGTTGGTGGCCTTCGGTATCTCCACCTGGCTGGGCGTGCAGGCACTGGTGAACGTGGGGGTGGCGGTCGGAGCGCTTCCGACCAAGGGGATCCCGCTGCCGTTCGTGTCCTCGGGCGGTACCTCGATGATCGTGTCACTGATGGCGATCGGAGTGCTGTGGTCGATCTCGCGCAGCGGCAGCAGTTCGTCCCGAATGCGTGCGCCCCGGCCGGCGCGTGCACGGTGAGCGCCGAGGCACCCGACGCGCAGGAGGGTGGGCCCGAAGCACCGACCTACCTCGTGGCGGGGGGCGGCACCGCTGGTCACCTGCTCCCTGGCATCTCGGTCGCTGACGAGCTGGTCGCCAGGGGTGTGCCAAGGGGTCACATCACCTTCGTGGGTTCGGAGCGCGGACCGGAGTCCGAGATCGTTCCGGCGGCCGGATTCGAGGTCGAACTGCTTCCGGGTCGCGGAATACAACGTCGCATCTCGCTGCAGAACCTGGTGTCGATGTTCGACCTGATGCGGGCGATGGTGGCGGGAATCGGAATCGTCCGGCGCCGTCGACCTTCCGCAGTGCTGGTGCTCGGCGGATATGCGTCGCTCGCGTGCGCTGTGGGAGCTGTGATCTGGAGGGTCCCGATCATCGTGGCCGACCAGAATGCAAGGGCGGGAGCGGTGAACCGTCTCGCCTCCCGCTTCGCGAAGGCGTGCGCGGTGCCGTTCGCCTCCACGGACCTGCCACGGGCCACCGTGACCGGGAACCCGGTTCGGCCCGAGTTCCTCGAGCGTGCGGCCGAGCGCGACCCTGCAGGGGCACGGCGCACGCTCGGGTTGCCGAACGACGGGCCGGTGGTGGCGGTCTTCGCCGGCTCGCTGGGAGCCCGGCGCATCAACAACGCCGTCTGGGGGGCACTCGGGGGATCGCTCGAACTGTGCGACGGGCACGTCACGGTTCACCACGTGATCGGCGCGCGCGACTGGGAATCCCGCCCGGAGGTTCCTGATACGGGTCCGGCGGTCGACTACCGCCCCGTGCGCTACGAGGACCGCATGGCGGAGTTGATGGACGCCGCCGATCTGGTGGTGTGCCGCGCGGGGGGCACCACGGTGGCCGAACTCGCAGTGATGGGAACCCCCTCGATCCTGGTTCCCCTTCCGATAGCCACCAGGGACCACCAGAGCGCCAACGCGGCCGAACTCGTGTCCGTGGGAGCTGCGGTTGCAGTACCCGACGATCAGATGGACCCGATGCGTTTCGCCGCGGAGGTCTCCGCGCTCCTGTCGGACAGGTCGCGTCTGGAGGCCATGGGAGAGGCAGCTCTCGGAGCGGGACACCCCCGGGCAGCAGCGGCGGTGGTCGACCTGTTGGAGCGTCATGGCCGCTGACGCCGTCCCCCCGCTCGATGAACCGCGGAGGATCCACGTCGTCGCTGTCGGTGGAGCCGGCATGAGCGCGATCGCCCGGGTGCTGGTCGAGGCCGGTCACGACGTGAGCGGCTCGGACGCGGTCGCTGGACCGCGCCTCGCTCCTCTGGCCGAACTCGGGGTGCACATCTCGGTGGGTCACGAGGCCGCCAACGTGGCCGGGGTCGACGCGGTGGTCGTCTCGACCGCGGTGAGCGAGGACAACGTCGAGGTGATCGCAGCCCGGAAGGCAGGCACAGGGGTCTTCACGCGCCGTGAGTTCCTGCCCGCGCTGGCCCGACAGCAACCGCTGCTGTCGGTTTCGGGTACCCACGGCAAGACCACCACCTCGTCGATGCTGGCTGTCGCTCTCAGGGGTGCCGGCGTTTCGATCTCCTGGTTGATCGGAGCCGACGTTCCCGCGCTGGGCGCCGCTGCGGCCCACCACGACGGCCCCTACCTGGTGCTGGAGGCCGACGAGAGCGACGGTTCGTTCCTGGCGGAGCCCCGAGCGGGGGCACTGGTGACCAACCTCGAGTCCGACCACCTCGAGTTCTGGGGAGACTGGGAGGCGCTGCGGATGGCCTTCGTGGACTTCGTGGCGAAGACCGCCGGGCCCGTCGTGCTGTGCGCGGACGACCCGGGCTCCGCCGGACTGCTGGAGTCCGCCGGCCGCGACGATGTGATCACCTACGGCACCACCGAGGACTCAGACGTGCGCATGGTCGGGTTGAGCGAGGATCGTCACGGCAGTCATTTCGACATCGTCACCGTCGAATCCACCCACCGGGTCTCACTTCCGATGCCGGGTCGGCACAACGCGCTCAACGCCACCGGTGCGATCGCGCTCGTCGGGGCGCTCGGGCACGATGTCCCGGCGGCCATAGCGGCGCTCGGATCCCACAGCGGAGTGCACCGCCGATTCGAGACGCGGGGCATCAGCGCGGGTGTGGAAGTGCTCGACGACTACGCGCACCTGCCCACGGAGGTCGAGGCGACCCTCGGAGCGGCGAAGTCGCGGGCGAGCGGTCGGGTGGTAGCGGTGTTCCAGCCGCACCGGTACTCACGCACCCAGTCCCTCGGCACCTCCTTCGGCGGGAGCTTCGCTGCCGCGGATGTGGTTGTCATCACCGAGATCTTCCCTGCTGGGGAACAGCCGCGTCCCGGTGTGAGCGGCCGCGTGGTGCACGAAGCGATCGAATCCCGGCACCCCGGGGAGGTGCACTGGGCGGAGACGCTCCAGGACGCGGCGGAGCTGTTGTTGGAGCTGCTCGGGCCCGGCGACACCCTCGTGACGGTAGGAGCGGGCGATGTCCGCGAAGTGGGTGACCTGGTGCTGGGAGGTCTCGAACAGCGCGAGGCCCCGCCGGACGAGGATCCGTTGTGACCGCCGGATCGCCCGTGCAGGGCTGGTCCGGAGAGGACCCCGGCTGGACCGTCGTGGTCGATGAGGCGCTGCACTTCCTCGGTGACAGGTTGCGTTCCGACGAACCACTGGCTCCCCTCTGCACCTACCGGGTGGGTGGCGCGGCCCGCAGGTTCGTGGAGGTGCGCGACGCCGAGGAGCTCGCGATGGTGGTGGCCGCGCTCGCCGGGGCTGCGCTGGGAGGGCGTGCCGCGGTGGTCGGTCGTGGATCCAACCTGCTGGTGGCCGACCGGGGGTTCGACGGTGTGGTGATCCGACTGGGCGAGCACTTCGCGAAGGTGGAGGTCGCAGGCACGGGCGTCGTCAGCGGTGCGGCCGCCAGCCTGCCCGTCGTGGCGAGGAGAACCGTGGCCGAGGGGCTCTCCGGGTTCGAATGGGCGGTCGGCGTTCCGGGTTCGATGGGCGGCGCCGTGGTGATGAATGCCGGAGGCCACGGATCCGACATGAGAGCGGTGGTGTCCGGGGTCCGCGTGCACGACCTCCTGAGCGGAGAGACTCGCGACATGCCGTCCTCCGAGCTGGATTTCGCATACCGGCATTCGGCCATCGGTCCGCACCAGATCGTCAGCAGGGTCGAACTGGCCCTCGAACCCGGTGAGCGGGAGCGCGGCGAGCAACTGTTGTCCGAGATCGTGCGCTGGCGCCGCGAGAACCAACCGGGTGGGCCCAACGCCGGCTCGGTGTTCACCAATCCGCCGGGCGACTCCGCTGGTCGCCTGATAGACGAGGCCGGCTGCAAGGGTCTGCGGGTCGGTACCGCCGAGGTGTCCGCCAAGCACGCCAACTTCATCCAGGCGGACCGTGACGGATCGGCTGACGATGTGCTGGCGCTGATGGACGAAGTGGTCGAGCGGGTGCGGCAGGCCAGTGGGGTCACGCTGCAGGCCGAGACCCGACTGCTGGGGTTCGCCAGATGACCGACACCAGGCCCAGGCGCCCGATCGCCACCGAACCGGCGCGTCCGCCGCGCTCGCGACCGGTGTTCAGGGGCATGCGCCGCCCTCGCTGGACCCGCAGGGCTGCCGAGAGGCTCTCTCGGTTCCATCTGCCGTCGGTACCCGCTTTTCTCCGGCGCGGGACGATCGACCTCCGCGGGTCCGCTCGGGATGCGACCCTGCGGGGTACGGCGCCGGCCACCGACCGGCCTCGGGACATCCGGCAGCGGAGCGCGCCGCCTGTTCACCCCCGGATCGCGCAGCGTCGTGCCGAGGTGGCGGGTACGCCGCCGCAGATGCCCTCGGGCCCACCGTCGGCGAAGTCCGCCGGTGGCGCAGTTGCGAACGCTCCCGGTTGGCGCGAGCGCGTGTCGTGGGGTCGGGCGCTTCGTTGGGGGCTGTTGTCGGTGGCCCTCGTCGGTACCGCGGCGGCGGGGCTTCTGTTCTCGCCGCTGGCCGACCTGGACGAGCTCAGGGTGCAGGGCGTCACCGATGAACCGGCGGAGCTGGTCCGCGAGGCCTCGGGTCTCACTCCGGGGACGGCGATGTTCGGGATCAGGCCGCGCGATGTGCGCGACCGACTCGAGTCGCTCGGCTGGGTCGCCCATGCCGATGTCTCGGTTCGCTGGCCCGGAACGGTGTCTGTCGCGGTCACGCCCGAGCGACCGGTCGGGGTGGTCGTCGACGGCGGTGACGGCGGATCCACCACCGCGCCCGTTCTGCTCACCTCGAGCGGCGAGCTCCTCGATGCCGAGTCGGCCGGACCGTTGATCGGATTCGCTCCGGCGCTGCCGGATCTGGAACTGGATCCGAGCGACGCCGCGGGCCTGTCGACGGCGGTCCAGGTACTCGAGCAGCTCCGTAGCTCCACCACGGTCCCGCTCCGTTCGATCGCGCTCGAGGGAGATTCGGCCGTCGTCCTCAAGCTCGATCCGGATCTTCTGCCCGGCTCCAACCCGGAATCCGCGAGCTCGACGGACACCGCTCCGATCGAGGTCGACATGGGCGATTCCGGTGACCTCCCGGCGAAGTCCCTGGCGGTGGAATCGGTTCTCTCGGGGGCGGTCGAGAGGGCGTGCATGCAACGGATCGATGTGTCGGTTCCGACCCGGGTGACCATCCGGCGGACCCCCGGATGTACGATGCCCGGCGGCGAGAGCGATGCAGAGCCCGAGCAGAATCGTTGAATGGACCACTGAACGGTCGTAACCTCGGGCGAACCCCGTCGATCCACGCGGCACGGTCGCGTGGATGGGGGTATCGATCTCGACCTCTACGCAAACCTAAACCCAGCCCTAGACCTCAACCAGAGCATCAGCCGTCGGAGGCACCTGCATGGCCCAGAACCCTCAGAACTATCTAGCCGTGATCAAGGTCGTGGGCATCGGTGGTGGCGGCTGCAACGCCGTCAACCGCATGATCGACGCGGGTCTCAAGGGTGTCGAGTTCATCGCCATCAACACAGATGCGCAAGCGCTTCTGATGTCGGACGCGGACATCAAACTCGATATCGGACGTGATCTCACCCGCGGTCTGGGCGCAGGGTCCGACCCCGACGTCGGGCGTCAGGCCGCCGAGGACCACCGTGCAGAGATCGAAGAGGTGCTGCGCGGAGCCGACATGGTCTTCGTGACCGCGGGCGAGGGCGGTGGCACCGGGACCGGCTCGGCTCCCGTGGTTGCGGAGATCTCCAAGCAACAGGGATCGCTCACCATCGGAGTGGTCACGCGCCCGTTCAACTTCGAGGGTCGCCGTCGTGCGGTACAGGCCGACCAGGGAATCACGAAGCTGAAGGAGAAGGTCGATACCCAGATCGTCATTCCCAACGATCGACTCCTGAGCGTTGCCAACGACAAGACCTCGGTGCTGAACGCGTTCAAGATGGCCGACGAGGTGCTCCTCCAGGGCGTCCAGGGCATCACGGACCTGATCACGACCCCCGGTCTCATCAACACCGATTTCGCAGACGTCCGCATGATCATGAGCGATGCCGGCAGCGCGCTGATGGGCGTTGGCTACTCCTCCGGCGAGGGCCGAGCACTCGAGGCAGCCCGCCTCGCGATCTCGTCTCCGCTGCTCGAAGCGGCCATCGACGGAGCGCGGGGAATCCTGCTGAACATCTCGGGTGGAAGCGACCTGGGACTGTTCGAGGTGAACGAGGCCGCATCGGTCATCCACGAGGTGGCGCACCCCGAGGCCAACATCATCTTCGGAGCCGTCATCGACGACGAACTCGGGGACGAAGTGCGGATCACCGTCATCGCAGCCGGGTTCGAACGCTGGGACGATGCGCGTCCGGCCCGCACCACCAAGGGCGAGGACTCCCCGAGCACCTCTGGCGATGCCTCCGAGAGCTCAGAGGGTGATCCCCTCGTGGACGTCTTCGGTTCTGCCGACGACGACGAATCATTCGGTGAGGACGACTTCGACGTCCCGTCGTTCCTCAAGTAGCCACTGAGCCTTCGGCGGGCACGAGCCTGTGTCGTGAGCGACCGTCGCAGTTTCGAGCTGCTCGAGGGCGGTCGGGCGGTCGCGACCGTCCACACGGTGTTCACCGACGCCGAGGACGGCAACTTCGGATCCGACTCCGAACCCGCTGGGCTCCGACTCAGACGGCGAGCGGTGGCCGACCTGCAATGGGCCTGGGTGAAACAGATCCACGGCGCCACGGTGCTGGAACCCGACGCCCGGGCAGCCGACCCGGCGGAACAGGCGGTGGGCGAGGCCGATGGCCTCCTCAGCGACCGGGCCGGGACGGTGCTCAGCGTGCAGGTGGCGGACTGCGCTCCGGTGCTGCTGTTCGCTCCCACGGCCGATGGTGCTGTCGTGGCGGCAGTGCATGCGGGCTGGCGCGGTCTGATGGCAGGCGTACTCGACAACGCGGTGGGGGAGATCACCCGTCGTTCGGGGCGCCCACCTCAATGGGTACTCGGCCCCTGCATCTGCGCCCGCCACTACGAGTTCGGACAGACCGACCTGGCGGCGATCGAGGAGCGGTTCGGTCCACAGGTGCGGAGCCGCAGCGAGACGGGCACACCTGCGCTCGACCTACGTGCCGCGGTACGTTCCGCCATGCTCACAGCGGGCTGCGGAGAGCAGCTCGGCGACGAACCCGTGTGCACAGCGGAGTCCTCCCGGCACTGGTCCCACAGGGCCGCGGGAGACTCCGAGCGGCAGGTAGGAGCGATCTGGTGGGAATGAAGTCGGTCGAAGACCTCACGATCGAGGTGACGGCGCGTCGAAGCGAGTTGCTGGAGCGGATCTCCGCGATCACCGACAGGTCGGTGAAGGTCATCGCGGTCACGAAGGGACACCCACCCGAGGCGGCTCTGGCCGCGTTGGGGGCGGGTTTCGTCGACCTGGGTGAGAACTACGCCCAGGAACTGGTCGCCAAGGCGGAATTCGTGGCACAACACGCGCCCGAAGCCGAGCCGAGATGGCACTTCGTGGGGCGCCTGCAATCCAACAAGGTGCGGATGCTGGCGCCACATGTCGCTCTGTGGCAGACCGTGGACCGGGGGTCGGTGGTGCGCGAACTGGCTCGTCGCGTCCCCGGTGCCTCCGTGCTGTGCCAGGTGGACCTGGCCGGAATACCCGGTCGGGGTGGATGTGACCGTGACGAGGTCCGCTCCCTGGTGGCGGCGGCGACGGACGCCGGACTGGACGTTCGCGGTCTGATGGGGGTCGGAGTGCCCGGCGACCCGGCCGCCACCTCCAGCGCGTTCGAATGGTTGGCCCACACCGTCGGCGAACTCGGTCTGGACGAACTGTCCATCGGTATGTCGGGCGACCTCGACCTGGCCGTGCGCGCGGGTGCCACGATGGTGCGCGTGGGGACCGACCTGTTCGGTCCGCGGCCCGCACGACACGACCAACACGGTTGAGGGCCCCGGCGCAACTACACTCTGGCCCACCACTTTGGGAGGACGCACTCAGCATGCCGAAATGGATGGACAGCGCCCGCGATTTTCTCGGGTTGGGCGAGGATCCGTACTACGACGACGACTACGACTTGATCGATGAAGACGTCTTGGAGGATCCGGTCGAAACACCCGACCCGCCCGCTCGTACCCGCGCGCGCCCGGCGAGGGTGGCCGAGCCCGAACCCGCCGATTGGGACGAAGGTGACGGCGGGGTACGGATGATCAGGACCGCACCGGGTGAGCACGATCCGGTACCGGCGGCACCTGCGCCGCGCAGTGCCGCCTTTCCCGACAGCGACCGTGGAGTGGTGCGCCCACTGCCCGGTTCCGCGAAGCCAGAGGTCGTCTCACCGACCCGATTCGACGATGTGCAGTCGGTCGCCGATGCCTTCAAGAAGGTCCAGCCGGTGATCATCAACCTGCAGGGCGTAGACCGCGACCTCTCCCGCCGGCTGATCGACTTCGCGAGCGGGCTCTGTTACGGACTCGAAGGTGAGATGGAGCGGGTGGCCGATCAGGTGTTCCTCCTCACCCCGCGTGGCGCCGAGGTGTCCGCGGACGATCGACGTCGGCTCTCGGAGGGCCAGCTCGACGAGTACGCCACCTGATGGGTCTCGTTCTCTTCGCACTCAACATCCTCTTCTTCCTGGTGATCGCGAGGATCATCATCTCGTGGCTACCTCCCGGCGGTGACTTCGTGGAATCCGCACGACGGTTCCTCATGACCACCACCGAATGGCTCCTGGGCCCGGTTCGGAGGGTGGTTCCGCCGCTCCGTCTGGGTGGAGCTGCGCTGGACCTGTCGCCGCTGATCGTGATCGTCGGGATCCAGCTGCTGTCGGGGTTCCTGTTCAGCCTGAGCTGAGGCCACTGACACCTCCTGGCTTGAAACGGGTTCTGGATGGGCGCGCGTTCTAACATCAGGTCCATGGACCTCAGCGAACTGACTCCCGAACTGTTCGAAAAGACCGAGTTCACCGAACGCCGTCGTGGATACGACATCGACCAGGTCGAGACGTTCCTCGAAGAGACGGGAACCGCGGTCGCCCAACTCCTGGTGAGGCACCGTCAGCTGGAGGAGCGCGCCACCAACGCCGAGGCCCGGCTGGCGGAGACCGAACGCCGCCTTGCCGAGAAGCCCGCACCAGCGCCCCAGCCGGCGCGGTCCGAGACCGACGAGGTGGAGCGAGCCACCTCCACGTTGCTGATGGCCAAGCGAACCGCCGATGCCACGCTTGCCGAGGCCGAGGCCGAGGCCGAACGGGTCCGCTCGGAGGCGACCGGCCGGGCAGATTCCATCCTCGCGGAGGCCCGGACCACCGCGGCGGAGGAACTCGACGCGGCCAGGCGTCGCACCACTGAGGTGGTGACCACGCTCGAGGCTCGCCGCGACGCGGTGGCCGCAGTGGTCGAGGGGCTGGAGAAGCGGATCGACGAGTACCGCGGCCAGTTCGTGGAGGCCGCCCGCGCACTGCAGGCCGTGGCCGATGACCCCGAGGTGCTCGTCACCAGGCCGGCGGTCGCGGTGCCGGAGGACGCCAGGGGACACACCCCCGAACCAGAACCCACCCAGGTGGACCACAGCAGCTCGACCGAGTCGGCCCCTTCGAGCGTGCCCTTTCGACCAGAGGCATCGGTCGACCTGACCGATGCCACCCAGGTACACGACACCGCCGCGGCTGCCGCTGATTCGACACCTGCCGCGGTTCAGGTGAGCGCTGAGGAGCGCGGCACCGCACCAGCGGGCCCGATGGAGGCCTCGGTGAGGGAGTCGGCGGTGATCGTCGATGCAGAACCGGTGACAGGCCAGACCTCGGACCGCTTCCTGCGTGAGTTGGATGAGGCCGTGAACGAGTCGGGATCCGGTGAGAAGGGCTCCGAGGAGTCCGGCGACGCGATGTCGGCCTTCTTCGATGGGGACAAGGGCGAGAGCGGTCGTTCGCGATTCGGTTGGCGTCGCTGAGCCGGTAGCCGCCGAAGGGGCAGTCGCCGAACCAGCAGCTGTCGAGCCGGGTAGCCGCTGAGCGGGCAATTCTCGCGGTCGCTTCGGGCGGTCGTCGCAACGGCTAGGGTTCACGGCTTCACTACCACCCCGGCCCCGAGGAGACGCTAGATGGCGCCCGCCAAGAAGTCCCCTGCGAAGAAGTCGTCCGCCAAGAAGAAGGCTCCAGCCAAGAAGTCGCCTGCGAAGAAGGCTTCGGCCAAGAAGACGCCTGCGAAGAAGGCTCCGGCCAAGAAGGCTCCGGCCAAGTCGTCCGCGAAGAAGAAGGCTCCGGCGAAGAAGGCGCCTGCGAAGAAGGCTCCGGCGAAGCCCCCTGCACCGAAGCAGGCCCCGGCAGCCAAGACCACGGCTACGAGGAGCTCTGCCACCAAGAAGGCCGCAGCCCCGAAGAAGTCGCCTTTCGACGCGAAGTTCCTCGCCGCCCAACGGGAGTCACTGCTCTCCGAACGAGCCGTCTTCGCCAGCCAGGCCGCATCGCTGCAGGCCGAGGCGGAGTCCCTGGCCCTCGAGCGGGAACCCGGCGATGTGCAGTTCGACGAGGAGTCCGGGGAGGGCGACTCGGTCGCGGTCGAACGCGACTTCGACCTCGCCCGCGCTGCTTCGGCCAATCACACGATCGAGGAGATCGACGCAGCTCTGGAGCGCATCACCAAGGGCACCTACGGGATCTGCGAGAGTTCCGGTCTGCCGATCCCCAAGGAACGGCTCCGGGCGATTCCCTGGGCCCGCCAGAGGGTCGAGTTCAAGACCAGTCGCTTCAACTAGGCCAGTGCCCGAGGTCGAATCGTCCGGAGCGACAGTGGGCGACCCTTCGGGAACCGTCCCTCACCGTTGGCTGATCCTGGTCGGCACGGTGTTCGCCGTGTTGGCCCTGGACCAGCTGACCAAGTGGTGGGCGGTACGCGAGCTGGCACCGCCACCCGACGGCGCAGGCCGGATCGTCGACGTGATCGGATCCCTGCGGTTCCGCTACGCGGAGAACACCGGAATGGCGTTCTCCCGTGGCGCGGAGTCGGGTCGCTGGATCGGCCTGGTGGTCTGTGTTGTGATCGTGGTGCTGGTGGTTCTGGCCGTGCGAGCGCGCTCGGTCGCTGTGCTGGTGCTGCTCGGCGTGGTCATCGGCGGAGCGACGGGCAACCTGGTGGACCGCGCCCTGCGCGCCGAGAACGGCTGGCTCAGCGGAGCGGTGGTGGACTTCGTCGATGTCCAGTGGTGGCCCGTGTTCAACGTCGCCGACGCGGCGGTGGTCGTCGGCGGGATACTCCTGGTGCTGGTGGCCACCCGGGAGCCGGCGCGCGGCGACCCGACCCCAGAAACCGACAGCGCCTCGCAAGCCGAAGGCTGATCGGTGTGGTGATGGGGGACTTCAACGCCGCTGAGGTGCCACCGGTGGGTGACGGGGAACGCCTGGACCGCTACGTAGCGATGGTGTTCGACTGTTCACGCTCGGAGGCGTCAGCCTCGGTACGAGCCGGCCAGGTGACGGTGGACGGATCGGTGGTCACGAAACCCTCGACCCGTCTGGATGCGGGGCAGTCGGTGGTGGTCGCCGAGGATCCCCACACCGAACCGGAGGGGGTGGCTCCCGACCCCTCCGTGAGCCTGAAGGTGCTCTACGAGGATTCCGACCTGGTGGTAATCGACAAGCCCGTCGGCCTGGTCGTGCATCCGGGCGCGGGCAATCCGTCCGGCACCGTCTGCAACGGCCTGGTGCAGCTCTACCCCGAGATGCTCGAGGTGGGTGAGCCGCACAGACCGGGCATCGTGCACCGTCTGGACAGGGCGACCTCGGGACTCATGGTGGCCGCCCGCAGCGACCGGGCCTACCGCTCGCTGGTGGATCAGCTCGCCTCACACGAGGTGGAGCGCGTCTACACCGCGGTGGTGCTCGGAGATCCGGGGGCCGAACGCGGGGTCGTCGACGCTCCGATCGGCCGATCCAAGCGGAACCCACTGCGCATGACCGTCGCCGAGGGAGCGCGCCCGGCCCGAACGCACTTCGAGGTTCAGCGCCGTTTCGACGACCCCGTGTCCGCGCTGCTCACCTGTCGCCTGGAGACTGGTCGGACCCACCAGATCAGGGTGCACATGCATTCGATCGGCAACCCGGTGCTCGGCGACGAGCTCTACGGAGGAAGGCGGAGCGGGTCCGAACTCGACCGGATGTTCCTGCACGCCTCCGAACTCGTCCTGTCGCATCCGGCCGACGGCAGGGTCATGCGCTTCTCCAGCCCGCTTCCGGAGGATCTCGCCAACTGGCTGGCAACGCACAGCGGCTGATCGGGGTGTTGCGACCCGGTCGGAGCCCCGGTGGGCAGTCAGTCGGGCCAGGGGGAGTCACCGCGGGTCATCGCACTCAGTTCCGCGAGGGTGAACCCCGAGAGGATCTTGCGCATCGTCGAGCCGACGTCGGCCCAGATGGCGAGCAGCACGCACTGCCCCTCGTGGTCACACGCTCCGTCGGAGTGGGGTTCGCCGAAGTCTCCGGCCTGGATCGGGCCGTCGACAGCCGACACGATCTGCGCCAGGTTGATCTCGGTCGGGTCCCGGGCCAAGACGTAGCCGCCGCCGGCACCTCGCTTGGACCGCACGAGACCAGCGCCCTTGAGCGCCAGGAGGATCTGCTCCAGATAGGGCTGGGGGAGTCCGGTGCGCTCTGCGATGTCGCGGACCGAGGTCGGTCCGTCGTCGCTGTGCAGAGCTAGCGACAACAGCGCACGACTCGCGTAGTCGCCTCGGGTGGAGACCTTCACCCTGCCATCGTAGGTTCTGGGCGCTCCCCGCGGCACCCTCGCCGATCACCGAATTCAGCTCGAGGACGCGGGGGTCTGTGTCTCGGGAGTCCGGGGTGGGTAGCGTTTGGGGTGATGACTGAGCGCCCGACGCTTCCCGACTACGACGGGGCGTGCACCGCGAACGTGATGCGGCCACTTCTGGAAGACCCGGACAACGTGCCGGACTGGTTCCCGATCTCATTCAGGGGAGTGGACCAGGTGGTCCTGTTGGTGCTCGACGGACTCGGCTGGCACCAGATGCAGGAACGCCAACATCTGTTGCGCGGGTTCAGGGATCTGCCCAGCACGCGGATCCGCACCGTGGCTCCGACCACGACGGCCACCGCGCTCACCTCGATCACCACCGGCCTTCCGCCGGGGGAGCACGGGGTGATCGGATATCGCATGAACACCGAGGGGGACGACGTTCTCAACGTCCTGCGGTGGTGCACGTCCAAGGGTGATGCTCGGGAGACCATTCCACCGGAGTCGGTGCAGCACGACGTGGCCTTCGGTGGACAACGTCCGCCGATAGTCGTGAGAGCAGAGTTCAAGGATTCCGGTTTCACCCGGGCCCACCTCGGTGGGTGCCGCATGGTGCCCTACCGGATGCCGTCGACACTGAACGCCGAGATCCTCAACCAGCTGCAGCGTGGCGAGCCGTTCGTCTACGCCTACTACGACGGCATCGACAAGGTCGCCCACGAGTACGGGCTCGGGTCCTTCTACGACGCAGAACTCGTGTTCGTGGACCGGATGGTGGAGTACCTGGCCGAGGCGCTCCCTCCCCGGGCCGCACTGGTGATCACCGCGGACCACGGACAGGTCGACGTCGGTCGCAACGTGTTGAGCCCACACCCCGAGGTCCTGTCGCACGTGCGCACCCAGAGCGGTGAAGCCAGGTTCCGGTGGTTGCACGCCTATCCCGGTTCCGAAGCGGCACTCTTCGCCGCTGCCGAGCACCATCATTCCGATGTTGCCTGGGTGGTCACCAGGGATCAGGTCGTCGACGAGGGCTGGTTCGGTCCGAAGGTGCTCCCAGCGCCCCTGGCCCGAATGGGTGACGTCGCCCTGGTCGCCCGGGCGGACGTCGCATTCGAGGACGTGTCGGACACCGGGCCGTTCGTCCTGATCGGCCGTCACGGCAGCATGACCGCTGCGGAGGTCGACGTGCCGCTCATCGCTGCGATGGGTTGATCGCGTCCACGGACTGCGTCAGAGCACTTGGTGGCGGTGGATAGGCTTCGGGGAATGTCCGATCCCTCCAGTCCGACCCAGCCCGGAGCCGGCCGCACAGGCCCCGACGAGCCCGCCACAACAGATCTCAACGGTGAGGTTCTCTCCCCGGACGGTATTGCGGCGGCACGTACCGGGGATCCATCGAAGGAGGATGGTGCGGGCGTCGACGGCTCCGGAGAGGCGTCGACGGGTATCGAGTCACCGGCCAAGATCATCCGGATCGGTGCGATGGTGAAGCAGCTGCTCGAGGAGCTGCGCGACACCGAGCTCGACGAGCCGTCCCGGGACCAGCTCAGGGACATCTACGCGAACTCGGTGGCGGAGCTGAAGACCGCCGTCTCTCCAGAGCTCGGCGCCGAACTCGACCAACTCAGCTTCGTCTTCGACGATGACGAGCTGCCCAGCGGGGTGGAGTTGAGGATGGCGAAGGCACAGCTCGTCGGGTGGCTCGAGGGTCTGTTCCACGGAATGCAGGCGGCCCTCATGGCCCAGCAGATGAACATGCGCCAGCAGTTGGAGGGGATGCGCCAGCAGCTCCCGGAGCACGCTGGTCAGCCTCCGTCAGGTGGGCCGGGATACCTCTAGGATGGCCGATTCCTTCGTACACCTCCACCAGCACACCGAGTACTCCATGCTCGACGGTGCTGCGCGTATCGGCGATGTGGTGGCCGCCGCCGAGGCCGATGGCCAACCCGCGATGGGCATCACCGACCACGGGAACATGTACGGGATCCTGCCCTTCTACAAGGAGTGCACCGAGCGCGGAGTGAAGCCGATAATCGGCACCGAGGCCTACATGGCCCACGACGCGCGCACCGAACGCCCCTCGCGGCGCGGGAAGGTGGACGACTCCGGCGGCGAGGTGGATGGGGGCAAGAAGCTCTACTACCACCTGACACTGCTGGCCGAGGACAACGTCGGCTACAAGAACCTGATCCAGCTCGCGAGCCGGGCCTACCTGGAGGGCTACTACTACAAGCCGCGCGTCGACTGGGAGCTGCTGGAATCGCACAGCCAGGGTGTCATCGCCACCACCGGCTGCCTGGGCGGCCAGGTGCTTCAGGCGCTCATGAACCAGGGCTTCGATGCCGCCCTCGCCAAGGCTGCGCGCCTGCAGGACATCTTCGGTCGCGACAACCTGTTCGTGGAGCTGCAGGACCACGGGATCCCCGAACAGAAGCAGACCAACCCCCAACTCCTCGAGATAGCGAGGAGGATCGGGGCGCCGCTGCTGGCGACCAACGACAGTCACTACGTCCACCAGGGTGATGCGGTGGCCCACGATGCGCTGCTGTGCGTCCAGACCGGATCGTTGAGGAGCGACCCGAACCGCTTCAAGTTCCACGGCGACCACCACTACCTCAAGAGTGCCCGCGAGATGCGTGCCCTGTTCGACGAGGTCGCTCCGGCCTGCGACAACTCGCTGTGGATAGCGGAGCGCTGCAACGTGGAGATCGAGCTCAACGGCAAACCCCAGCTGCCGAGCTTTCCGCTCCCCGATGGCTTCACCACGGATGCGGAGTACCTCGAGCACCTCACGTTCGCCGGTGCGCGCGAGCGCTGGGGCGAGCAGCTCCCCGACAACGTGGTCGAGCGCCTGGCATACGAGCTCAAGACCATCGCCGACATGGGATTCAGTTCCTACTTCGTGATCACGTGGGATCTGATCCGCCACGCACGCGAGGTGGGAATCCGCGTCGGGCCGGGCCGTGGCTCCGCCGCTGGTTGCGCGGTGGCCTACAGCCTGAGGATCACCGACCTCGATCCGATCCGCTACGACCTGCTGTTCGAGCGCTTCCTCAATCCCAGTCGCATCTCCATGCCCGACATCGACATGGATTTCGACTCGCGCTACCGCGACGAGATGATCCGCTACGCGGCGGAACGCTACGGCCGGGACCACGTGGCACAGATCGTGACCTTCTCCACGATCAAGGCGCGGGCGGCCGTGCGCGACGCCGCCCGGGTCCTCGGCCATCCATGGTCGGTGGGCGACCGGATCGCCAAGGCGATGCCTCCGTTGGTCATGGGCCGCGACACACCCCTCTACGCCTGTCTCGAGGAGCACCCGAAGTACTCCGACGGCTACAAGATGGCTGGAGAGATCCGGGAGATCTACCAGGCCGATCCCGACTCCAGGGAGGTCATGGATGTGGCCAAGGGGCTCGAGGGCCTCCGCCGCCAGGACGGCATCCATGCGGCGGCGGTCGTGATCACCAAGGAGCCCCTCACCGAATACCTCCCGATCCAGCGGAAGCCCGAATCGGGTCAGGATCCCGAGGATGCCCCGGTCGTCACCCAGTACGAGATGGGCGGCGTCGAGAGCCTCGGGCTCCTGAAGATGGACTTCCTGGGTCTGCGGAACCTGGACGTCATCACCGACACCCTGGAGATCATCTCCCGCACCCGGGGCGAAGAGGTCGACATCGACCACGTCCCCCTCGACGACGAGGCCACCTACCAGCTGTTGCAGCAGGCGCAGACAATCGGTGTGTTCCAGCTCGAGGGCACCCAGATGCGGGCGCTCATACGTTCACTGGCCCCTACATCCTTCGAGGACGTGGCCGCCCTGGTGGCGCTCTACCGCCCGGGCCCGATGTCGGTGAACATGCACAACGACTACGCCGACATCAAGAACGGGCGCAAGGAGGTGACCTACTTCCATCCCGAGGCGGAGGAGATCCTCGAGGACACCTACGGACTGATGATCTACCAGGAGTCGGTGATGCGGGTGGCGCAGCACTTCGCGGGCTACTCCCTGGCCCAGGCCGACAACCTCCGCAAGGCCTGTGGCAAGAAGTCCCGCGAGGTGATGGCCAAGGAACGAGCGGCCTTCGAAGCGGGCGTGGCCGCGACGGGGCACGGCACCGATCTGGGTCCGGAACTGTTCGACATCATCGAGAACTTCGCCGACTACGCATTCAACAAGTCGCATTCGTACGGCTACGGACTGGTCGCCTACCAAACCGCGTATCTCAAGGCCAACTACGCGCCCGAGTACCTTTCGGCACTTCTCACCTCGGTCAAGGCGAACCTCGACAAGGCAGCGGTCTACCTGGCCGAGTGCCGCTCGATGGGCATCGAGGTGGCGGTTCCGGACGTGAACGCATCGGTGTCGGACTTCGCCCCGGACATGAGCGATCCGGAGGCGCCCCGGATCCTCTTCGGTCTGTCCGCGGTGCGCAACGTGGGTGAGGGCCTGGTGGAACTCATAGTCGCCGAGCGCGAGGAATCGGGACCCTACGAGAGCTTCCTCGACTTCTGTGAACGTGTCGACACCTCGGTGCTGAACAAGAAGGCGGTCGAGTCACTCATCAAGGCCGGGGCCTTCGATTCGCTGGGACACAAGCGACTCGGGCTGCTCCAGACCTTCGAGGCCATCGTCGAGGGCACTCTGGCCAGGCGTCGAGAACACGACATGGGCGTGCAGTCGCTGTTCGGATCGCTCGACGACGGCCCGTCCTTCGATGAACGCCCCTCCATCCCGGCGGTCGACTTCAACAAGAAGGAGCGCCTGGCCTACGAGAAGGAGATGCTCGGGCTGTACGTGTCGGATCACCCCTTGTTCGGTGTGGAACGACTGCTCGCCCGCAGGGCCGACGCAACCGTCGCCGACATCGCCGAGCTGGAGGACGGGACCCGTCGCACGGTCGGTGGCGTGATCACCTCGCTGCAGCGGAAGTGGACCAAACGCGGTGACCTCATGGCGGTGTTCAGCCTCGAGGACCTACAGGGCTCGATAGAGGTGATGGTCTTTCCCCGCACCATGGAGGCGATCGGGCACCTGCTCGAAGAAGATGCCGTGGTTCTGCTCGGCGCACGCGTCGACAAGCGCGACGACACCCCCAAGTTGGTGGCATCGGACCTCGAGCTGTTCGACGTGATGCCCGATGGCACGCCCCCCTTGCGGCTCTCGCTGAACCCCTCGCGCGTCGACGACCTGACACTGAAGCGGATGAAGGAGCTGTTCGCGGACTTTCCCGGCGAGGCCGAGGTCCACATCCTCCTCGACGAGAAGGTCCTGCGGCTGCCCGACGAATTCCTCGTGGACACCGAGACCGGTCTGGTCGGCGAACTGCGCGTGCTCCTGGGATCCGACGCGGTTCTGAGGTGAGTTACGCGCCCCGGAGCGCCCACTGGGACCCCGAGTTGCGCTTCGGAGCCCCAGCGACTGAACTTGAGTGGACCATTTCGAGGCGCAGGGGAGCAACATGGCGCTTGACGTGACCACCAAGGACACCACGGCACTCGGCGACGCCGAGCTTGCCGAGATGGCCGATGTGTGTGCCGAAGCAGGTATATGCCACGAGATCGGCCCGCTGTCGAAGCAGGCCGAGGAATGGGTGCTCGTCACGCTGGTGCGTGAGGGCAATCATCTGAGGGGATTCTCCTTCTCGACACTGGAGCGGATCGGCGGCACCCCAGCGGTGCTGATCGGACTCGCCACCGTGAAGCGGATCGCCCGTCGCGACGCCGTGCTGCGTGCGATCGTGGCCGACAACTTCCGCCGCGCGCTGATGGCATTCCCCGACGAGGACGTGCTCATGGGCACCCGGCTGTGCGATCCCAGCGGTTTCGAGGCCTACAAGCCCACCGTCGACATCGTCCCGAGGCCCGGCTACAAGGCCACCGGCGAGGAGCGGGCCTGGGGTCGTCGGCTGGCGAAGCGGTTCGGCGTCGAGTCCTCCAACTACCACGACAAGACCTTCGTGGTCTCGGGTGAGGGGAACCTGCCCTATGTTCTCGACCACGAGAGTTCCAAGCCGGAGAAGACCGACCCCGACGTCGCTGCTCTCTTCGAGGGATTCGATCCCAGCAAGGGTGACTGCCTCGTGGCCTTCGGTTGGATCATGGCCGAAGACCTCCTCAAGTACGGCTGACGGTCACCGGGAGGTGCCCGTTACCGGTCGTCGGTCGGGTTCGGGATCGGAGCAGCGCGGATGAGTTCGGGGGAGTCCTTCCACCGTCTTCAGGCCGCCCGGTCGATGTGCCGTGACTTCTCCCCGCAACCGGTCGGTGACGAGGTACTGGCGCGGCTCGTGGACGCCGCTCTGGGCGCTCCCGCAGCGGGGAACGCCCAGGCGCTCGATCTGGTGGTGCTGAGCGGGGCCGAGACGGCCCTCTACTGGGACACCACCCTGCCGGTGGCCCGACGCACCGGGTTCCGCTGGCCCGGGCTCCTGCGGGCGCCACTGCTGATCGTTCCCTACGTCGACCCGGAGGCCTACCTGCAGCGCTACTCCGAACCGGACAAGGCCCGCTCGGGACTCGGGGCCGACACCGGGGCCTGGAATGTTCCCTACTGGTTCGTCGACGGTGGAGCCGCGGTGATGTCGCTGTTGTTGGCAGCCGAGGCGGAGGGCCTGGGGGCGCTCCTGTTCGGCCAGTTCGACCACGAGTCCCGGGTGCGCCAGGCCCTCGGGGTTCCCGAAGGGCGTAGGGCCATCGGCACGGTCGCCGTCGGTCACCGGGCAACCGGCGACGGCGGAGGGTCGAGCCCGGGTGCCGGGTCCACCGACTCGGTCTCGCGGTCGGCCCGTCGCGGTCGGCCCTCGCCGGCAGTGCACGTTCGCCGTGGGCGATGGGATCGGTCATGTATGGTGTGACGCCTATCACCGCCCCGCGGAGACAGGCGAACGGAGGACTTGATGCAACGGATGTGGTCATGGCTGGCGGTAAACCTCGGTCGTCGTGCCGGAGCGGTGAGTCTCATCGGCCTCGTCGTCACCGTGGGTCTGGGTTTCGGCATCACCCGGTTGGATTTCGCAACCGGGCAGGACAGCTACCTCAACACCGACGAGCAGGTCTACATCGACAACGTCGACTACCAGGAGCTCTTCGGTGGCCAGGCGATGCTGAGCGTGATCACGATGGACGAGGGTCACACCGTCGATGAACTCTTCACCGAGGAGTCGATAGCGACCTTCAACGACGTCGGCGAACGCACCCGGGCCATCGAGAACGTCGACGGAGTCATCGACCCCATCGCTGCGATGGAGTTCTCACGCGACCTGGTGGTCCCACCGGTCGACGGTTGTGATGGCTCCGACGCCGCGGCCGCCAAACCCGAGTGCGGTGTCGCCGCCAGAGCGCTCGGTTCGATCGGAACGGGAGCGTTGACCCACGCCGAGGAGGTCGCCGAACAGGCGGCCGCCGACGCCGGGGTGGAGTGTCCGGAGGAAGCCCCCGAGGACCTGTCCACCCTGGATCCCCTCTGCCGTGACATCGCACTGCGCAAGGCCAGCCTCGAGGAGACCACCGCCCGCATCCTGGCAGTGCAGGACCCGAGCATCGCCGATCCGGACTTCGCCAACTTCCTGCTGTACCAGACCGAGAATCCCGACGGTGGCGGCGAGGTGCGCAAGGCGCTGTTGCCGTTCTTCCCCGATGACACGCACGCCCTGACGATCACACGTCTGTCGGGCAACCTGTCGATCGAGGACGAGGGCATCGCCTCGGCGGAGGTGGTCGAGGTCGCACAGGACCTCGAGTTCCCCAACGCCAGTGTGGTCACCACCGGTGCCCCGGTGCTGCTCAACGACATCAACGACTACCTGCGCGGCGGGATGGTGTCGCTGGGCGCCATCGCCCTGGCGGTCATGGCCCTGATCCTCATCATCTTCTTCAACGTGCGGTGGCGACTCCTGCCCCTGCTCGTGGTGTCGATGGGTGTGATCTGGGCATTCGGTCTCACGGGTTACGCGGGCATCCCCCTGACCCTGGTGACGATCGCGGGTCTGCCCGTGATGCTCGGCGTGGGCATCGACTACGCCATCCAGATGCACTCGCGGATCGAGGAGGAGGTGGTCATAGACCGCTCGCCACACCCGATCCAGGAGGCGGCGCGCCAGCTCGGTGGACCGATGCTGGTCGTCACCGTCGGAGCGGCGCTGTCGTTCCTCGCCATCCTCGGTTCCAAGACCCCGATGATCCGTCAGTTCGGCCTGCTGCTCGCCGTGGGCATCGTCGCCATCTGCATCTCATCGATCGTCAACCCGCTGGCGATCCTCGGCATACGTGAGTACAAGAAGCCCACCCAGGGGCGCACCTGGACCGACGGCTACCTGGCACGCTTCGTCAACCGACTCGGTTCCCTGCCCGCAGGCTTCGCGGTCGTGTTGATGATCGCAGCGGTGGCGGTGTTCGTGGGCGGAGCGCTCGCCGAGAGCAGTCTCACGATCCAGACCGACCCGATCCGGTGGGTCAATCAGGACACGCAGGTGATCGAGGACATCACCACCGTCGAGGACGAGATAGGCGGGTCCTCCGAGCTGGGCGTGTACGTCGTTTCGACCGATGGGGAGTCGACGTTCACCGACGAGACGATCGAGTACGTCGACCGGGTCACCCGCGAGACCCTCGAGGAGTATCCGGAACGCCTGCTCGTCGGATCCGGAATCGTCTCCACGGTGGCAGACCTGACAGATGTGGAGGGCGCCACGCCGGTGACCCCCACCGCTGAATCGGTCGAACAGGCATGGGAGTTGGCCCCTGCCGACATCCAGACCACCACTGCGTCTGCCGACGGAACGGCGCAGAACGTGATCTTCCTCACCGGCAAGGGTTCGCTCGAGGACCGTGCCCCCATCGTCGATGAGGTCAACGACCGGGACGACACTCCCGCAGATCTGAGGGTGACGCCGTCCGGTCTGGCGGTGGTGGGCGTCGGGTTGCTCGACAACCTGACCTCGGGGCGGGTGTTCCTCACCTACCTGGCCCTCGGGCTGGTGTTCGTCTGGCTCACGATCGCTATGCGCTCGATCGTCCGTTCACTGCTGGCGGTCACGCCGGTGCTCATCGCGGTGGGCACCGCGTCGTTGGTCGCATACTTCGGCGGGTTCAAGCTGAGCCCGATGACCGCCGTCGGTGGTCCGTTGGTGATCGCTGCCTGTACCGAGTTCACCACGCTGATCCTCTACAGGTACCTGGAGGAACGCCGTCGGGGTCTCGACCCCGCTGCGGCCATGGACGCAGCAGGAGCGCGGACCGGCCGGGCCTTCGTGGTCTCGGCCCTCACCACGATGGCCGGCGTTGCGGTGATCGCCCTCTCCTCGTTGCCGCTGCTGCGCGACTTCGGCATCACCGTTGCCATCAACATCACCGTGGCCCTCCTGGCGGCCCTCGTTGTACTGCCGCCCCTGGTCATCTGGGCCGACAAACGAGGTTGGGTCTCGCGGGGAATGCTGGACCGTGAAGAGGTGCCGTTCCTCGACGTGCCCCGCAGCGAGGCCGAGGCCAAGGCCCTCGAAGAGGCGATGGCAGCGCGTCCTTCCGACAACTGACCCTCGGGTGCCTGCGGTCCGGGCGAGTCGGCCCGGGCCGGAGGGAAAAACCCGGGAACAATCACTCAGGGCGTTGGGTGATCGAGTAGCTTTCGCTGGTCGGACCGGGACGCCTACAATTCAGTGGCGAAGTCCGAGGGAGGAACCCGATGTCAGGTGCAAAGAAGATCTCTGTCCGTGGGCGTACGGCGGCCACGGTCCTGGCAGTCGCCGCGATCTCGTTGACCGTCGCCACCTTCTCGATCGCCGGCGGTGCCGGTGCTGCGACCGACACCCAGGTGTCGGTGAGCTACGCAGCAGCCCAGTCACAGGGCGACGGCTGCGCTTCGGGTGCCGACGCGATGTCGTTGACCAAGCAGACCACCGAGGACAGCTACTCGTTCGTGGTCACGATCCCCACCGACCTCTGTAGTTCGGTGCCGGCAAAGGCTCTCGCCTACGCCATGCCCAACAACAGGATGTGGCCCTGGCCCCAGAGGCTCGCCGCTCAGGAGGCAGTGACCTTCTCCGACGCCGGCGTCTACACGATCACCTTCGCCAAGGGCTGTGACCCGGTCCAGTTCGACCTGGTCACCGGCGCCGCTCCGGAGGTCATCGACCCCTTCGGCGACCATCACGGACCGTTGGTGTTCCCACACACCGATGAGTACAACGTGAGCGGCTCGGCCTACCAGTACTTCCCGCCGGTGGATCGTTGCGTGGAGCCGACCAGTTCCACCAGCACCCCTGACAGCTCCACGAGCTCCACGACCGAGGTACCGGTCACCGTCGAGCCCGCCACGACCATCCCGACCGATGGACCCTCCGACACCGACCCTGCGTCGGTCAGCGGGCAGCCGGCGGCAACCGTGGGCGGAGTCCAGGCCACCCAGTCACCGGCCTCACTGACCGTCGCCGGCTGACGAGCCGGCCGATCCAACAGCCGGCTGACGAGCCGGTCCCGACCGAACAGGTCGTAGCGGCCGCGCGCCGGCGCCGACCTGGCAACGGGTCCGGTCCTCAGGGATCGTTGGGGTCGATCTCCACCAGCCTCGGGCGGACGATCTTGCCCAGGGCCGTGCGTGGAAGCGTGCCCACCACGCGGACCTCTCTGGGACACGCAGCGCGGGGCAGCTTCTCGGAGACCCACTCGCGGATCTCCGCGGTGCTCGGCGCTGCTGCGCCGGCCCCGGGCACCAACAGGGCCGTGACCGCCTGACCCCATTCGGGATCGGTGCGGCCGTAGACCGCCACCTCGGCCACCGCGGGGTGCTCCAGGATCCGTTGCTCGACCGGCGCGGGCCAGACCTTCTCCCCACCGGTGATGATGAGGTCATCCGCCCGCCCCCGCACCTCCAGGTGACGGTCACCGGGCCTGATCGTGCCGAGGTCGCCGGTGGTGAACCATCCGTGCTCGTCGATCGGGGAGGCCGCTGCGGCGGGGGAGCGCCGGTCGCCGGGCTCGGGGTGCCGGTAGCCCCGCATGAGCGTCGGCGTCCGGAGCTGGATCGTGCCCTCGCGCCCCTCCTCGTCGGCTCCCGCGCCCTCGATCCTCACCTCGACGCCGTTGAGTGCGAGTCCGTCGTAGACGACGCCGCCCATCGTCTCGGTCATCCCGTAGGTGGCCACACAGTTCTCGGGCAATCCGGGGGGGACCGCAGAGCCCCCCACGAGGATCCGTTTCCACGGTGCGGGGTCGATCCGCCCCAGCGCCGTGGCCACCAGGGAGACGTGGGTTGCTCCACGGCGCAGGGCGTCGAGGAGGCCATCGGGTGAGAAACGCTCGAGGATGGTCAGCTCCGCGCCGGTGTGGATCGCCCTGGTGAGCACCGACAGCCCTCCCACGTGGGACAGGGGAAGGCACGCCACCCAATGGGTGTCACCGTCGACCCCCAGAGCGGTGGCGCTGGCGAACGCCGAGTACTCGACCGCGGCGTGGTCCAGCATCACTCCCTTGGGTTCACCCGTGCTGCCGGAGGTCAGTACCACCAGGGCGACCTCATCGTCGAGCGGTCTGCCGGCGGGGAGCGGGTCCTCACCGCCGCTGTGGAGGATCCGGGCGGCGCCCATCTGTAGGGCAACCGACCTGCGCAGTGCCGCCGGCGCCTCCTGTTGCAGGGGAAGCACCGCGTGTCCTGAGTCCCAGGCCCGGGTGAGTTCGTCCAGGAACTGTCTGCCGGGGGGAAGGTCTATCGCCACCAGGTCACCCATGTCCCAAGGGTGCCCCACCCGCGCGTCCTGGATAGCATCGGCGC
This sequence comes from Microthrixaceae bacterium, assembly GCA_023957995.1. Taxonomy (GTDB): domain Bacteria; phylum Actinomycetota; class Acidimicrobiia; order Acidimicrobiales; family Microtrichaceae; genus JAMLGJ01. The sequence continues at coordinate 60,877 of JAMLGK010000007.1, forward strand.
TCGTGGCTTGGACGAAGTGGTGGCTGGGAGCTCGTCCGAGAACGCTTCCCGCGGCGGTGGCACCCGTGCTGGTCGGCACCGCGGCAGCGGTGGGCGCCGGAGGAGCTGCGACCGGGCTCAGCAGCGTGGTGTGGTGGCGGTTCGGCTGCGCGTTGGCGGTAGCACTGCTGGTCCAGATCGGGACGAACTTTGCCAACGACTACTCCGACGGCAAGCGCGGAACCGACGATCCCGGCGCCCGGATGGGGCCCGTTCGTCTGGTCGGTTCCGGTCTGGCGAGCCCACGAGCGGTCAAGCGCGCAGCGATCATCTGTTTCGCCGCGACGCTCGTGGCGGGGACCCCGCTGGTGCTCTTCGTTGATTGGCGGCTGGGACTCGTGGGGGTGGCCGCAGTGGCCGCCGGATGGTTCTACACCGGCGGTCCCAGGCCTTACGGGTACGCGGGTCTGGGGGAGCTGTTCGTGTTCGTGTTCTTCGGACTCGTGGCGACGCTGGGATCCACCTACGTGCAGACCGAGTCGCTGGCCGACACCGCTTCCCCGGGGCAGCTGTTTCCCGCTGTGTCGTGGGTGGCTGCGGTTGCGATGGGCTGTCTGGCAACGGCCCTGCTCGTCATCAACAACCTGCGCGACATCCCCGGCGACACCGCCTCGGGAAAGCAGACCCTGGCCGTACGCCTCGGGGCGGGCAGAACCCGGATCCTCTACACACTGCTGATCGTGGTGCCGATCGTGTGCGTGCCCCTGCTGGTTCTCGTCGGTGCGAGCCCGGTCGTGGCCCTGGCGCTGGTCTCGGTGGTCGCTGCAAGGGGGTCGGTGCTACGGGTGCTCGGGGGAGCTGCCGGGGCCGAACTGATCGCCGTGCTCGGAGCCACCGGGATGGTTCAGCTGATCTACGGGGTCACGGTGACCGTGGGCCTCGCCGTGGTCTGACCCGCATCTGGTCCGACCCGGCAACCTGGTCTGACCCGGCGTGGTGGAGCACCTGTCTGGCGGGTGACCTCGAGCGCGTCCGGTCGGGCGCGTCCGGTCAGGCGGGCGGGTCAGGTGGGTCCGGTGAGAAAGGCCTCGATCACGTCGGTCGTGATCTCGGGAGCTTCGAGATGTGCCGCATGCCCCGCCCCCGTGATCGTGTGCAGTGTTGCGTTGGTGCCGATCGCCCCGACCATTCGGGCCGCGATCTCCACGTAGGCGGGGTCGTGCTCTCCGGCCAACACCAGGACCGGCATCTCGAGCTCGTCGAGCCGGTCCCACAGCGGGGTCATCGAGCCCGTCCCTGCATGGATGAGGCTGCTGGCGAGGCCGTCGACGGTGTTGGATGATCGCTCCCGGAGAAAGCCCGCCCGCTGCGGCAGGCCCGCGAACATGGGCATCGAGAGCCACTGGCGGCAGAACTCCTCCACGCCGAGCTCGCGTACCGAACCGGCCCGCTCGCGGTCGATCCGGCGCCGTTCCAGACGGGCATCCTCGTCCGCGATTCCGGGAGTGGCGCCGAGCACGACCAGTCGGTGGACCACCTCTGGGTGCCGAAGTGCCACGTGCAGAGCGACCCGGCCGCCCAGGCTGTACCCGAACCAGTCTCCGTACCCACAGGTCCGGGCCAGGTGGTCAGCCGATCCCGGGCAGTCGAGATCACCCAACGCCGCCGCGACGCCATGGCCGGGTAGGTCGGGTGTCGACACCTCACCGTGACCGGCAAGCCATTCGGCCAGTGGACCGAGGCAGCGGCCGTTCTGTGTGAAGCCGTGGAGCATCACCGTTCGAGGGCGTCCGGAGGGCTTCGACTCGTCGGTCACGGCGACAGACCATAGGCTCCACGCTCCGATGCAACCTCGCTCCAGGCCCCAGGGATCCGCCATCAAGTCGACCTCCGGAGACCCCGGGGCCACCGTGGCGAACCCCGACACCGGGAACCTCGCATCCGGCTTCTGCGCCACCCTGGTGCACGAATGGGCCGAACGTGGTCTGACCGATGCGGTCGTCTGTCCGGGATCACGCAACACCCCGATCTCGGTGGCGCTGGCCGCCAATCCGTCGTTCACGGTCCACGTGGTGCACGACGAACGGTCCGCGTCGTTCATGGCACTCGGGTTGGCCCTGGCCACCGGTCGCCCCGCAGTGCTCACCTGTACGAGCGGTTCGGCACCGGCGCATTTCCACCCAGCGGTCCTGGAGGCCGACCTGTCCGCGGTGCCGATGCTGGTGTTGACCGCAGATCGGCCGCCGGAACTCCATGGCGTGCTGGCTCCACAGACCACCGAGCAGCGCGACCTCTACGGCTCCGCGGTTCGTTGGTACTGCGAGCCGGGTGCTCCGGCGGACGGTTCCCAGCCCTGGTGGCGTGATCTCGCCCGCGACGCCCTCTCGAGGGCGACCGGCGGAGTGCCGGGTCCCGTCCACCTCAACCTCGCCTTCAGAGAGCCACTGCTGGGAGCACCCGAGGCGTTCTCGGCGGCCGACGGGCTCCCCGACACGCCAGCTGAGGCGCCCCGGGGCCCTGAACTCCGTTGGAACCTCACCGACGAGGACGCCGGACGCCTTGGCGGTGCCATCTCCGGGCGGCGGGGAATCGTGGTGGCGGGTGCCCGGTCCGTTGTCGACGAGGAAGAGCGCAGGGTTGTGCTGGAGTTCGCCGAGGCCATGGGTTGGCCCCTGCTCGCCGATGCCGGTTCCGGCCTACGGGTGCCGTCGGCGTCGCTGGTACCGCACTTCGATGCGATCGTTCGCTCGGGGTGTTTCGAGGACCATCCCCCGGAGGTGGTGCTGCGCCTCGGCGGCTTGCTCACATCCAAGGCATTGGGCGGATGGCTGGCCCGCAGCGGTGCGCAGCAGTTCGGCATCGATCGCTTCGGCATGTGCCCGGACCCCGATGGGGTCCTGACCGCGAAGTTCAACCTGGCTCCCTCCGACGCTCTCGGCGCGATCCGCGTGGCGGGCGTCGAGCCCGGTCCGGACCAATGGCGCGACCGGTGGCAGGAGGCGCAGCGCCTGGCCGCCGGCGCCATCGGCGCAGCCCTGGAACCGCGTGGATCCGGTGCGGTGACAGAGCCTGCAGTGGCGCGTGAGGTGATGGCATCGATGCCCGAGGGTGGCCGCTTGTTCGTGAGCTCCTCGATGCCGGTGCGGGACCTGGAGGGGTTCGCCGCGCCACGCACGGGGGTGGTGGTGTACTCCAACCGTGGCACCAACGGGATCGACGGATCGATCGCCACGGCCTGTGGAATCGCGATCGGAAGCGCAGGCCCGACCGTCGCCCTCTGTGGCGACCTGGCGTTCCTCCACGACATCGGAAGCCTGAGTGGGCTCGCTGGAAGGGGAGTGGAGCTCACGATCGTGGTCGTCGACAACGACGGCGGCGGGATCTTCCACTTCCTGCCCCAGGCCCAACAGCTGGACGGGGAAACCTTCGAGTCGCTCTTCGGCACTCCCCACGGACTCGATCTGGTGTCTGTGGCCTCCGGCTTCGGTCTGCAGGCCGAGCGTGTGGCCTCGCAGGTGGGACTGGCGGCGGTCCTCGCCGGAGCGAGGACACGCGGGGGTGTGCGGGTGGTGGTGGTCCCGTCGGCCCGCACCCGCAACGTCGACGTGCACCGGGCCCTCGACGCGGTCGTCGCGGATGCCCTGGGTGTTCTCTGAGGCCAGCCCGCTGAGATCCCGGAACCTAGAGTGTTCTCCATGTCATCGGCAGAGGACACCCACGAGGCTCTAGAGGCGAAGATGCACCCTCCCGCACCGAGGCGCGTGGGGGAGACCGAGCTTCCCGACGGCCGGTCCCTCGGATGGGCCGAATTCGGCCACCCCGATGGCGATCCCCTGTTGTGGTACCACGGCACTCCGGGTGCCAGGACGCAGATCCCCCCGGCGGCCGACGAGGCCGGCCTGAAGCGGGGTTTCCGGATCATCACCGTCGAACGCCCGGGCACGGGGGTATCGACCGACCACCAGTACCGGCGGATCGCGGATTTCGGCGAGGACATCGAGCACGTGGTCGACGACCTCGCACTCCAGCGTTTCGGAGTGGTGGGACTGTCCGGCGGTGGCCCCTATGTGCTGGCAACCGCTCTTCGCATGCCCCAGAGGGTGGTGGTGGCATCCCTGCTGGGTGGGATAGGACCCACGCGGGGCCCGGACGCCGTGTGGTCCTACACGAGAGCCCTGCGGCTGCTCGCTCCATCGCTCGAGATGCTGCGGTCACCGATCGGCTCTGTGATCGGACCGCTGGTGGGCAGTGCCGAGGTGATCGGCGAGCACGCCCTCGACGTGTTCGCACGGTTGATCGGCGGTAGCGATCGCGAGGTGCTGAGCGATCCCGATTTCGCTGCGATGTTCATCTCCGACCTCTCCAACGCCGGCCACCTGCGCGCGGTTGCCCACGACATGGCGCTGTTCTCCCGACACTGGGGATTCCTGCTCGAGGAGGTCACACCGCCGGTCATCGTCTGGCAGGGCCTTGCCGACAAGATCGTCCCGCCCTCACACGGACACCACCAGGCTTCCAGGTTGCCCAACGCCCAACTCCGGGTACGGGCGGGCGAAGGCCATTTCGCGGGGTTCTCCGACGCGGTGGCGGTGCTCGAGTCGCTCCGCGAGGTGTGGGCGCTCGAGACCCTCGAGCCGAACACCGACTGAGGAGCTGGGCCCTCGGCCCCGAAACTCAGATGCGCACCAACGCGGAGAGCAGGGCTTGCGCCTTGGCCCGCGACTCCGCCAGTTCCTCCAGGGGGTCGGAGTCCTCCACGACCCCGACTCCGGCGAAGAGGCGCCCGGTGCGACCGGCTATCTCGATCGAGCGGATACCCACGGCGAAGGTTCCATTGCCCTCCGAGTCGACCCACCCGACCGGACCCGCATATCGGCCCCGGTCCGCCGGTTCGAGCTCAGACTGCAGTGCGATCGCCTCATCGGTGGGATGACCTCCGACCGCGGGGGTCGGGTGGAGGGCCGCCACGAGCTCCAGCACCGAGGGTTCGGGCCGGCTGAGCCGCCCCTCGACCATCGTGGCCAGGTGTTGCACCGGCCCGGCAGCCACGACCGACGGGGAGGGCTCGGCATCGAGGAACGAACACCAGCCGAGCAGGGCGTCGTGGACCGCCTCGATGGTTATCTGGTGCTCCCAGCGGTTCTTCTCCGACGCCAGCAGTTCGGCCGCGGCCTGTTGATCGACCTCGGAGGTGCCCGACCGCGGGGTGGTACCGGCCATGGGCCTGGCCCGCACCGTGGAGCCACTGCGTGAGACGAGCAGCTCCGGGCTCGCTCCCACGAAACCGTCGATGCTGAAACAGAAGGCTCCGGGGTGGGCCACGCAGAGCCTGTTCCAGAGCGTTGCGGCGTTCAGCGCGACGTCGCTGCGCACCTCGATCTCGCGGGCAAGGACCACCTTGGTCAACTCTCCGGCCCGGATGCGGTCCCGCGCTTCGGCCACGGCGTCACACCAGAGTCGGGGCTCCACGACCGAGCGGGCAGCCACCTCGGTGGGTTCCGACAGTGCTTCGGAGGGGTGGACGGCTTCGGAGGGGTGGACGGCTTCGGAGGCATCGACGGCCCCGGAGGTGTGCGGGCCCGGTTGTGTGGGCGGGTTCTGCAGCGCTGGGCCCCGGTCGGTGGCCTCGTGCACATCGAGGCGCGACCGGTCGCCGTCGGAGGTGTGGGTCCACAGCGTTGCGGGCACGATGAACCTGGCTGCGGCAGAACCGTCGTAGGGCAGAGCGCCGAACGCCACCGGCCTTGGAGGGTTGCCACGCAGGTCGTCGGGTGGATCCCCGGCCGCGATGTCGGCGAGGGTCTCGGTCACCAGCGACAGGTTCTCCCGCCAGGGGGCGGGTACGTCTATGACCGTGGCCACACCGGTGCCGAGCAGGCGGCGTCGCGGTGAGCTGAACGCGCACAGCGTGCCGTCGGTCGGTCCGAGGACGGGCTCGTCGAGGCCGTCACCTGCGCTGGTGGTCAACACGTTGCGCTCGACCGGGAAGGATGCTGCACGGGTGCTCGGCACGGCTTCACGGTGCAGATCTCGTGGCCCGGATCAACTGCGAGATCCCGCCCGAGAGAAGCGTGCGGTCGATCGAGGTGAATCCGGCCCGATGGACCAGTGCCAGAAGCTCCTCGCTCGGGGGCATGTAGGCCACGGACCGCGGGAGGTAGCTGTATGCATCCCGGTCGGAGAGCATCCCACCGACCATGGGTACCACCCGGTTGAAGTAGATCCCATGGCCGAACGCCATCAGCCGGTTGGGTGGCTCGGCAACGTCGAGCAGCGCGATTCGGGCACCGGGGCGCAGGACCCGTGCCATCTCGACCAGAGTGGCGCCCAGGTCGGTGAAGTTCCGCAGGGCGAACCCGCAGGTGGCTCCATCGAGAAGTGCATCGGGCAGGGGGAGGGCCAACGCATCGCACTGTGCCCGGGGAAACGGCTCGCGGGCCGCCGCGAGCATCCCGTGGCTCAGGTCGACGCCGATGGGGACTCCACCGCACTCGGATATCTCCAGAGCCATGTCGCCCGTACCGCAGGCCAGGTCGAGGATCCGGTCACCCGGAGAGAGCCCGAGCGAATCGATCGCACTGGTGCGCCACCTGACATCCATTCCGAAGGTCATCAGACGGTTGACCAGGTCGTAACGGCCGGCGATCGAATCGAACATCGAGCGCACCGCGACGGTCTTGTCGTCGCCGGTGGGGAGTGGATCGCCGCGTCGTGGGACCCGCTCGGGGGTCTGTTGGTGGGCCGCATTGCTCACCGCAACACCCTAAGGGTCCCGCGACCGATCCGATGCACTAGAGCTCGTCGTGGTGCTGCATCCAGGTGAACGACAGCCACCCCGGGAGGATCGGCAGCCAGTAGGTGGCGAGCCGGAACGACAGCGTCGCCGACACGGCTGCTCCGCTGGACATGCCGAATCCGGTCAGGGCGGCGATCATGCCTGCTTCGAACGCACCCAGTCCGCCCGGGGTGGGAGCCACGCTGGCCAGCGCAGAGACCAGCAGGTAGCCCACCGCGATCTGGTTGAGGCTGGGTCCGCTCCCGAACGCCTCCACCGCTGCCACCATGGCGATCAGGTAGCTGATCGATATTCCCAACGAACCACCCAGCAGCTGTGCCACCCGGACCGGATTGGTCAGGACCGAGGCGATCGAGCCCGCGGCGGCCCGAACGGCCTCGCGCAACGGGCCGAACAGCCGCTCCCGCACCCTCTTGCTCAACAGGGCCAGCCCGGCGATGGTCAACACCACGGCGAGTGCGCCGAGCACCAAGGAGGTGTCGGGCAGTGAGAACTGGCCGACGCCCTGCGTGCCGCCCCACACGATGAGTACGAGCAGCAGCGCCACGTGCACCACCAGACCGGCCACGGCATCGAGGGCGACCGATGCGCCGGCGGCGGCCGACTCGACCCCGGAGCGCTGCAGGAATCTCACACCGAGCGCCAGGCTGCCCGAGTTGGCCGGTGCTATCAGCGACACGAAACTCGATGCCGACTGTGCCCGCAGGGCCGGAATGTAGGGCACGGTGTCGGGCACAGCACCGACGAAGGACAGGGCGGCGAACACGTAGCTGAGCGCGGAACCCACGATGATCCACGGCGCCCAGGCCCAGTCGGCCGACACGAAGGCGTCCGCGGTGTCCCGTAGATCCGCGAGCTGGGGGAGGATGAGGTAGAACGCGAGGGTCAGCGCCACCACCGTGACCACCGTGCGGGGCCGAACCCGTTCGATCTTCGCCAGCTCGGGGTCCTCGATCCGGCACTCGACCGCCAGCTGTTCGCGCAGCTCGTCGAGCAGACCCCGGTTGGCGCGAAGGGCGCTGCGGGTGGAGCGTGGTAGTGCCAGGGGCTGCAGCAGCGCGTAGGAGGCGGCGGTCGCCTCGGGCCCGATGGCGGTGATTGCGGCCTGCAGCGCCCGGTCGGCTCCGACGATCAGAGCGGTGTCGGCGAGGAGCTGTGCGACGTCCAGCGCACGTTCCCTGCGGTTTGCTGCGAGTCGACTGTGCTGGAACCCCGTGATCCACACCGCGCCGTGATCATCGAGGATGAACCGACGCAGGGTCAGGCCCCGATGGGCGATCCCCGCCCCGTGCAGCTTGGCCACCTGGGACCAGACGTCGACCAGTCGGTCCTGCGAGAGCTCCAGGTCGGACACGGGAACTCCCTCGATCTGTGACTCGACGAGTCCGATCGATTCGTCTCCCGTGGCCACCAGGCCGACGAGAGCCGGGGTGCGGGCCCCACTGCGGGCAGCCATCTCCAGCGCCAGGGCCTCGTGTTCGACGCGTTGGCGGATCGTGTTGAACGGTGCGTCCACCTCGTCGGCCCGCAGTCGCAGACTGCGCCAGAGGTGCGTCAGGGCGTCAGCCGAGCGGTCGTGTGCGGTTCGCAGGCCCACCCTCAGACGGCCGAGGAACTCGTCCTGCACGAGGTAGGTGACCGTGGTGTGGCCCTGTGAGAGCTGCTTCACGGACAGCGGATGCAGTCCGGGCTCGCGGAGCGCTCCCACGATCTCCGAGGCCGAGGGCTCGAGGCTGGGCGCCCCCCGCAGGATCAATGCACCTGCCCCCACGACTATCCCGACTCCGATGGCGGCCACCACGTCCACCGAGGGGTCCGAGGAGAACGCCACCCTCTGCACGACCAGCAATACGACCGTCGCCCAACCAGCGCGTCGCCAGCGCTCGGTGAGCCACGGCGATCCGAACACGACCGCGGCGGTGACTCCTGCCATCAGGCCGGAGCTCGGGAACGCCGGGTCGGCCAGGAAGCGGTCCTCGGCGGAGCGCACCCCGGCGAGCACCTCGACACTGCTGTTGGCGAGCAGCAGACCGATTCCGAAGGTGACCGTCGACGCGGTCACGACCGTGGCGGCCAGCCAGGCGAGGAGCCGCCTCCGGCGTGTGATGGCCAGGAACACAGCGATCGCGATCACCGAGGCCACGAGTGCGGTCTCGGTGACCCCGAGAATGCCTCGCTCCCAACGGCTGGGGAGCCGGTCCAGGCTGCGGGTCAGATCTGCCTCCGCTCCACCGAGGGTGTCGCGTGCGAAAAACGCGAGGAGCAGACCCACGGCCACCACCACGAGGCCTGTCAGCAGACGCAGCACGTCCCCGGGGGAGCGGAGCCTGTCGGTGGGGGTGAGTTGCAGGGAGACGCCGTCCAGGTCCACCGCGGTGGTACTGGGGGTCGGCGTGGACGTCACGGGAGTGCAGGCTAGGGATCCGACGGGCTCAGGACCGTGATCGGGCATCCGGCGGCGGGTCGGTGGGCGTCAGGCCCGGGAGGCCGAGAGCACCCAGGTCGCGGCGCAGACGCTCCGGGTCCTCGAACAGCAACGCCTGCCATCCCAGCTGGACGGCTGCAGCCACGTTGGCAGGAGAGTCATCGATGAACACCGCTTGGTGCGCCTCGAATCCGAACCGCCTCTGGCAGTGGAGGAATATCTCGCGGTCGGGCTTGGTCACACCCACCTCGCCGGAGATGACGATGCCCTCGAGTCCCGACAGGGCCGGGTAGGCCTGCGGGATTCCCTCGAAGGTCACCGCCGACCAGTTGGACAGGCCCACGCATCGCACACCGGCGGAGTTCAGCTCGGCCAGGATCTCCGCCGACCCGTCGATCACCGGTCCGAGGCTGTGGCCGAAGTGCTCGACGTACGCCTCGACCGCCCAGCCGGTGCCGGGATGGTCCCGTTCCACCACTGCGAGCACCTCTCGCATGGAGGCACCCGCGTCGAGGAGTGCGTTCACCTCGAGGGTGAACACCTCTTCGGCCAGACGCTCCGCCTCGTCGGGGTCGCCCACCGCCGCGAGCAGGGCACCGGTGCGCTCCCACGGGATCAGGACGTTGCCGAGATCCCACACCACCACGGGCGGCCCGGTGGGGCCGGTGCCGTCACCCGGCGCCGGGGTGGTGTTCAACACCGGGTGTCCTGTTCGGGTAGGGCCAACTCGGTGAAGTAGTCGTCCACGATCTCGGTCACGCACCGGTTGGCGCCGTAGGCGGTGTGTCCGTCCATGTCCGCCACCACGAGGACCCCGGAGTCGAGCGAGTCCGCCACCGCCTCCGCGTTGAGGAGCGGAGTGGCGGGGTCGCCCGTGTTTCCGACGACCAGGATGGGTGGAGCATCGGGCGCGGTCAACGCCGCCGGTTCGTCCTGCGCAGGTGCCGCCCAGGTCGCGCACGGCAGCATCTCGTTGGCCACCGTCGGCCCGAAGCGTGCGGACACCTCCGTGGCGCGCGCGGCGAACCCGCGGTACTGCTCCTGTCCCGCGGGTGGAGCTGAATCGGTGCACACGACCCCGGCATAGGGCCCGTAGGACCCGATCGACACATACGAGGACGCCAGCTGTGCAAGTGAGTCGCCCCGACCATCCTCCGCGGCTGCCAGCGCGGGTCCGAGCAACGTCCAGCCGTCCGGCAGGTAGGCGGTGTAGGTAGCGGCGGTGGCCACCTCGGCGGGACCGACCTCACCGCTCGAACCCGCGGACAACGGCTGCTCCTCGAGCGCCGCAACGACGCGGTCGTAGCTGGCTTCGAGGTCCTCGACCCCACACGCTGCGGCCCCGGCCTGTGAGCACCGGCGGGTCTGTTCGGCGAAGGAGGTGTCGAAGGCCTCCACCTGGCCCAGGAGGAATTCCTCGAAACCCTGGGACGGGTCGACCACACCGTCGAGCACCATCGCGCGGATCCGGTCGCCGAACATCTCCGCGTAGGCCTGGCCGATGTGGGTTCCGTAGGAGAACCCGAGGTAGTTGAGCTTCTCCGCTCCCAGCGCCAGCCTGATCCCCTCGAGATCACGGGCCACCTCGTCGGTGTGGAGGTGCTCCAGCAGCTCGGGAGCGGCCTCGGCACAGTCCGCGGCGACCTCGGCTGCGGCAGTCTCCAGCGCTTCGGTCTCCTGGGCGTCATCCGGGGAAGGATCGGCTGCGTACAGCTCCCGGACGTGTGCATCGCAGTCCACCGAGGTTGACCGTCCGACCCCCCGTGGATCCCACGAAACGAGGTCGAAGTCCGTCCCCAGCGTCGTTTCGCCGGCGAAGGGACCGAGATAGTCGATCCCCGAGGCGCCCGGTCCGCCCGGATTGACCAGGAGCGATCCGGAGCGATCGCCCGTGGCGCGGATCCGTGCCAGGGCCAGCTCGATGGTCTCACCATCGGGATCGGACCAGTCGAGCGGCACCGCGAGGGCAGCACATTCCTGGGCGCGGGATGCCGGATCGGCTCCCGAACCGTCACAGGTCGACCACTGGAGGGCTTCGGGTTGCCACCCGGCCGGGAAACCCGATTCCTCGGCAGGCGCAGCCGTGACCGTCTCGGGGGGCTGGCTCTCGTCGTCCGCCGAGCCGCCGCCGCAGCCTGCGAGTACCGCCAGCGCCGCCACCAGTGGCAGGGCGCGTGAGGTCACTCGTAGTAGCGGAAGATGATCTCCGCAACGCAGGCAGGCTTGGGTGCACCCTCCACCTCGAAGGTGAAGGTCATCTGCACCTGGGCGCCGTCGCCGGGAAGTCGTTCCACCGAATCGAGCTGTGCTCCGAGGCGGAGGTTGGATCCCACAGGAACCGGTGAGGGGAAGCGCACCTTGCCGGCGCCGTAGTTGACGCCCATGCGCACACCGCTGACGGTCATGATGGTGGGCATGAGGACCGGCCCCAGCGACAGCGTGAGGTAGCCGTGCGCGATCGGGCCACCGAAGGGCGACTCCTTGGCAGCACGTTCGGGATCCACGTGGATCCACTGGTGGTCGCCGGTCGCGTCGGCGAAGGTGTTCACCCGCTCCTGGGTGATCTCCAGCCAGTCGGAGTAGCCGAGGTGTTCACCGACGAGGGCTTCGAGTCCGGAAATGCCTTCAACAGTCTTTGCCATCGGAGAATCATCGCGCATCGGCCACGCCATGGCTCCACCCGGGAGTCGAGAAACGCGGCAGCTCGCTCAGCTGAACCAGATCTTGGCGTGCTCCCGCGACTGGGTGTGCAACAGCAACACGATGAGCGCGTACTCGAACATCGCGTTGATGAGGTTGCCGCCGATCAGGATGTAGCCGAGGTGGGAGAGGGGCCCGCCAGCGGAGAGGGTGTCGACGAGGCGGGCCGCGATGGGCAGGAACGACGCGGCGATCGCCACCTGGTAGCCGACCTTCTTCTCGTTCGCGATACCCCAGGCTCCGTAGATGTACCCGGCGATCGACCCCAGGACGATGATGCGTCCGAAGAAGCTGAACTGCACCGACCGGTTGACCGCGACGGTCAGGAAGCCCAGGACGGCCCAGAAGGCATCGAAGTAGAGCAGGAACTGGCTGATCACCAGGGTCTGGGGCAGGCGGGGGTTGAACCATCGGGACGGCATGGCTGACAGTTTGGCAGGACTCGTGCTGGCGGCCGGAGCCGGCACCCGTCTGCATCCCCTGACCCGGCTGCTGCCCAAGGCATTGTGCCCGCTCGGTGACCGGGCACTGCTCGACCACGCACTCGGTCAGTTCCCGTCGACCCCGGGCGCAACGGGTCACGATCCTCCTCGGCGACGCGTCGAGGACCTGGCGGTCAACGTGCACCACGGTGCCGAAGCGATCATCGAGCACCTGGAGGCGCGCGGGTTTGAGTCAGGGGTGCTGGAGGCTGCGGCGGCGGTACACGTCTCCCACGAGCGACAGGCGCCGCTCGGAACGGCGGGAGCTGTGGGCAACCTTCGTGGGTGGTTGGATGGGCGGGACCTGGTGGTGCTCAATGCCGACACCTGGATAGCGGGGCCTCGGGGACGGGCGGTGACGCGGTTGCTGGAGGCCTGGGACGGTGAGCGCGTGGCGGTGCTCACCGACACACCCGGTGTCTTCGGGCCCCGCAGTTCGGTGGTGGCCTCGGTGCTGCCCTGGGCAGCGGCCCGCTCCCTCGGCTCGGATCCGCAAGGGTTGTGGGAGGCACTCTGGGCACGCGAGGTCGCCGTGGGTCGCCTGCAGGCCGTCCACACCGAACTGGTCGCCCTCGACTGCGGCACGCCGGCTCGCTATCTCGTGGCGAACCTCTTCTGGGCCCGTGAACGCGCGCCTCACGGCGAGCTCGACGCCGCCTGGATACACCCCGATGCGGTGGTGAACGGACGGGTCTCTGCTTCGGTCGTGGGCGCCGGAGCGATGGTCGATGGCACGGTGGGCGACTGCGTTGTCTGGCCGGGCGCCCGGGTCCATTCCGGCGAGACCCTCCAGCGCGCGATCCGCGGCGGCGGTCGAACCGTGCTCGTGCGCTGAACCCTTGTTGGATTGTTGAACTGAGGTTGGACTGTTGAACTGAGGTTCGATGGTTGAACTGAGGCTCGATCGTCGACCCTGCTCAGGAGAGATCGCTGAATCTGTTCAGGAGAGCCTGCGGGGAGCCCTCACAGCCGTGGCCTCGTGGCCTGCGCGTAGCTGTCCACAGGCGGCATCGATGTCGGACCCACGGGTGTCACGGATCGTGACGTTCACCCCGGCGTCGGTGAGCCGCCTGGCGAAGGCGTGGACCCGGTTGCGCGACGAGCCACGCACCTCGTAGCCGGGGGTCGGATTGAGAGGGATGAGGTTCACGTGTGCCGACAGCCTGCGGGCGAGCGGCACGAGGCGGTCGGCATCCTCGAAGCGGTCGTTCACGTCGCTTATGAGGGCCCACTCGAAACTGATCCTCCGTCGGGTGGCGCTGAAGTACTGCTCGCAGGCCTCCATCAACACCTCCAGCGGCCAGCGCCGGTTGATCGGGACCAGCTCGTTCCGGAGGTCGTCATCCGCGGCGTGCAGTGAGACGGCGAGGTTGACCGGTAGGTCGGCTTCGGCCAGTCGGCGGATCCCGGGTACGAGACCGACGGTGGAGATCGTGATGTGACGGGCGCCGATCCCGACGTCGTCGTGGAGGCGCCGCACGGCTTCCCAGGTGGGATCGAAGTTGGCCATGGGTTCACCCATGCCCATGAACACGATGTTGGACACCCTGTTGCCCGAAACCCTGTTGCCCGAAATGGTGCTGCCGGAATTGGTGCTGCCGGAACTGGTGCTGCCGGAACCCGAGCGGGATCGGCCGATGCGGTGCGCCCCGATCACTTGCTCGACCATCTCCCCGGTGCTCAGGTGGCGTTCGAATCCGGCCTGTCCGGTGGCGCAGAAGCTGCACCCCATGGCACAACCCGCCTGGGAGGACACACACACCGTGGTTCGGCCGCCCTGCTGCGGATAGTGCATCAGGACCGTCTCCACCGTCGCACCGTCAGCCAGTTCCCAGAGCACCTTGAGCGTGTCGCCGTTGTCGGACACCGACTGGGTCGTCGGTCGCAGGGTGTTCGGGTAGGCATCCGCCAGGCGTTGACGCAGACCCTTGGGCACGTTGGTCAACTCCTCCAACGACCGCATCTGGGCGTACATCCCCTCCCAGAGCTGGTCGACGCGATAGCCGGGCTCGTCCCCCAGAGCCTCCCCCAACTCCGCTCGGGTGAGGTCGTAGAGCCCTCGGGCTCCCGGCGGGGTCACCGTGGCCCGCCGGTCGGCGCATAGCCACCGCGCCGTTGGTGCACACCGAAGCCCATTCGCTCGTACATCCGCATCGCCGGTTCGTTGTCCTCTTCGGTGTACAGCATCGCCGTTCCCAACCCCTTCGAGGCGAGGTGGTCGAGTCCGGCGGCCACCAGAGCGGGGCCGAGCCTGGTCCCGTGGCGCGACGGGTGCGCACCGATCACCCAGATCTCCCCGAGCGCCGGATCCCCGTTCGCGATCAGTTCCGGATCATCCGCCGGATGTACCCGGGTCCAACAGAAGCCGTCGATGCCCGGGTCGGAGCCCGCTACCGCGTCGGTGACCACCTGTCCGGTGGATGGAGCTCCAGCGGATGGCGTGCCGGTGGGAGGGGAGTCGTGCACCAGGATTCCAGCGGGATCCACCCAATCCTGATCCAGGGCCGAATCCAGGTCCGCCAGATCCCAGTTGCCCTGTTCGGGATGCCAGTCGAAAGCAGCGTTGTTGACCACCAGCAGGTCGTGGCGGTCCCGCGCCGGATCGAACGGTCTGGTGGTGATAGCAGGGATTCCCTCCAGCGCCGGGGCGTCGAGCGGTAGTGGTCGCCTCAGCTGGACGAGTGTGCGCACCCGGTCGAAGCCCCGCTCGGACATCTCGCGGTCGGCCCGGGTGAGGTCAAGCTCCCCGCCCTCGGCGATGCGCCACTCGAGACCGTCCGCAGCCGGAATGGAACGCGGCGTCGTCGGTCCGTCGTCGTTGCTCACAGGTGTCGAAGGGTACGCGGCTACCGTGCCGACGTGGCAACCGCAGAGGCACGTCCCGACCCTCCCGCCGGCGTGAGGCGCCCGCGTTCGGCCCGGGGCCGTGCGCGATGGACCAACCAGCTGCTCGCCGAGGAGTATCCCGGAGTGGTCTGCGAACTCGACCACTCGAACGCGTTCGAGTTGCTCGCAGCCACCATCCTGTCGGCCCAGTGCACCGATGCGAGGGTCAACATGGTCACCCCGACGCTGTTCAGGCGCTACCCCACACCTGCGGACCTCGCCGGTGCTGATCCCGAGGAGCTGGAGGAGATCATCCACTCGACCGGATTCTTCCGTTCGAAGGCGCGCAGTCTCATCGGGATGGCCAACGCGCTCGAGGATCGTTTCGGTGGCGAGGTCCCGTCAGCCATGAAGGATCTGGTCGAGATCCCCGGAGTGGGACGAAAGACCGCCAACGTGGTGCGTTGCGTGGCTCTCGGCCTACCCGGTCTGCCGGTGGACACACACGTGTTGCGTCTGTCGCGGTTGCTCGAGCTCACCACCGAGACCGATCCGGTCAAGGTGGAACTGGAGCTCAACCCGATGGTGCCCGCCGACGAGCGCGGCGAGTTCAGCATGCGGATGATCCTGCACGGGAGACGGGTGTGCTTCGCCCGCCGCCCACAATGTGCAGAGTGCGTTCTGGCCTGGTTCTGCCCCTCGGTGTCACTCTGAGGTGCTCGACCTGAAGTGCTCGACAACTGAACACTGTTGTGGTTGTGTAACACAGTCAGGTACCCGCCACCTGGCTCGCGATTTCGGGCTCCCGCCGCCCGAATCGCACGACCGGCGCCCTTCGGGGCGCCGGTCCATGTTTTGTGGCAACCGTCAGCCCTGTGACAACCGTCAGCCCTGTGACAACCGCTCAGTTGTCCCTGTGACAACCGCTCAGTTGTCCCTGTGACAACCGCTCAGTTGTCCCTGTGACAACCGCTCAGTTGTCGCTCAGGAGCGTGCGGTTGAGTCGGCGGTTGGCCGAACGCAGGTGCCGCTCCACGTCGTAGATGCCACCGAGCAGCTCATCGCGCTCGGTACCGCGCACCTCCTCGGCCACGGCCTCGAGACGTTCGATCATCTGGTCCAGCGTTGAGGACAGCGAAAGCAGGTCCGCCTCGAGTGACATCGCGCCGTTCTAGCAGTCGCGGCAACCCGTTGGTCCCCGCGGAGCACCTCTCTGTACCGTTGGGCTGGTGACCGACCGGTCCTCCCCACCGAGATGGGTCCCCTGCGACGAGGAGACATGGCGTTGCCACTGAGCAGGATCGACCTCCGCGGCACCGACGACCTCGAGGCCGGTCTGCCGCGCCCGTCGACCGCCGACGAGCGCCCCGAAGCGGCCGTTCGTGAGATCGTCTCGGAGGTCCGTACCCGGGGTGATGCCGCGGTTCTGGAGCTGACCGAACGCTTCGACGGGGTGCGACTCGACTCGCTGCTGGTGGAACCCTCCGCTGTCAGCGCTGCGCTGGAGCGCACCGATCCCCGACTGATCGAAGCGCTCCGCTTCGCAGCCGGTCGCATCGAGGCCCATCACCGCGCCCAGCTGCGGCCCGAGGTTTCACACACCGACTCCGGCGTGACCGTCAGGAGCGTCGCCCGCGCCGTGCGTTCCGCCGGTTGCTACGTTCCCGGGGGTCGGGCCGCCTATCCGTCCACGCTGTTGATGACGGCCATCCCCGCACGGGTCGCAGGGGTCGACCGGGTGGTCGTGTGCGTTCCCCCGGATCGCACCACTGGTGCGGTCAGCAGTGTGACCCTGGCTGCTGCAGCTGTGGCGGGTGTGGACGAGCTGTACTCGGTCGGCGGCGCTCAGGCCATCGCTGCGATGGCCTACGGCACCGAGAGCATTGCCCCGGTGGAGGTGATCTGTGGACCCGGGAACATGTTCGTGGCGGTGGCCAAACAACAGGTCGCCGGCGACGTCGGCATCGCAGCCGCCTTTGCCGGACCATCAGAGGTGGTGGTGGTGGCAGATGCCTCGGTGGATCCGGACCTCGTTGCGATCGACCTCATGTTGCAGGCCGAGCACGGACCCGACGGGCTCGCCTGGCTGGTGACCTGGGATCCCGGGGTGGCCGCCGCGGTGGACGATTCCCTGGAACGACTCCTGGCCGAGGCCCCCAGACGCGAGGAGATCGCGGCGACGCTCGAACGCTCCGGCTACTGCGTGCTGGTCGATGGCCCCGACGCCGCGGTCGAAGTGGTCGATCAGGTGGCACCCGAACACCTCGAACTGCTGTGTGGAGGCGCCGAGGGGCTGGCCGACCGGGTCCAGAATGCCGGTGCCATCTTCTGTGGAGCGTGGTCTCCGGCCTCCCTGGGTGACTACCTGGCCGGCCCGTCGCACGTGCTGCCGACCCATGGCAGTGCGCGCTTCGCGTCGGCCCTCGGTGTGGCCGACTTCACCAAGGACGTCCACGTGATCACCGCCGGCCCAGACGGTGTGCGCGCGCTGGCGCCCGCAGCGATCGCGCTCGCCGAGGCCGAGGGACTCGACGCCCACGCGGAGTCGCTGCGCAAGCGGTTGGCCCTCGTCGATGGGCCCGATCATGACTGAGGTGTCATGACTGAGCTACGCAGGCCGAGGGTGCGACCCGATCTCGAGCTGATGACCGGGTACCACTCTCCCCAGATCGACGTGGACGTGCGGCTCAACACCAACGAGGCTCCCGAGAGTCCTCCCGAGGAGTTCTCCGAGCTCCTGGCGGCTGAGCTGCGTGCGCTGGAGTGGAACCGCTACCCCGACCGTTCGGCCCATTCCCTCCGGTCGGCCATCGCCGAAACGGAATCGGCGGGTGTGCCCGGTGGCCTGGGCGCGGACCAGGTGTTCGCAGCCAACGGCTCCAACGAGGTCCTCCAGAGCATCTGCCTGGCCTACGCCGGTGCGGGCCGCAGCGTGCTCACCTTCGAACCCACCTACGCGCTGCATTCGCACATAGCGCGGGTGTGCGGTGCTGAGGTGCTCCATGGCGGCCGTGACGAGGCGTTCGGGATCGCGGGTGACGAACTGGTCCGGCTGGTCTCGGAGAACCGACCGGCGATCACCTTCCTGTGCTCACCCAACAACCCCACCGGTGGAGTACTCCCGAACGAAACGGTCGCAGAGGCACTCGACGCCGTGGAGTCGGTGGGAGGGCTGCTCGTCGTCGATGAGGCATACGGGCAGTTCTCGCCCCATTCGGCGCTGGCACTCCTGGGTGAGCAGCGTTCGCTGGTGGTCACGAGAACGTTCTCCAAGACCTGGTCGGCAGCAGCGCTGCGTCTGGGATATGCGATCGGGCCCACCTGGCTGGTGGCAGAGCTCTCGAAGGTCGTTCTGCCCTACCACCTCGACGCTCCCAAGCAGATCGCCGGAGTTCTGGCTCTCCGCTACGGCCAGGAGATGCGTGCGAGGGTTGCCGCGCTGGTGGAACAGCGTGGTCGGGTTGCCGAGGGGCTCGCCGATCTGGCGGTCACGCAGTGGCCCTCCGATGCGAACTTCATCCTCTTCAGGCCCGAACGCCGAAGGGGCGAGGAGGTGTGGCAGGCGCTGGTCGACCACGGAGTGCTCGTGCGCAACTGCGCTTCCTGGCCAGGCCTCGAGGACTGCCTGAGGGTCACGATCGGCACTCCGGTGGAGAACGACCGATTCCTGGATGCGCTCCGCAGCGCTCTCTCCTGAACGCTCTCTCCTGACCGTTGCCGGGGCCGTCCCCGGCGATGTCGTTGCGATGGGTAGCGGCGGCTCTGCGATGCTGGTGGTGTGATCGACACCCAGGAGGGCCCACCGCGCAGGGCCGAGCAGAGCCGGACCACCAAGGAGACCGACATCTCCGTCGAGCTGGAGGTTGATGGCAGCGGGCGCACCGAGTGCCGCACCGGATTGCCCTTCTTCGACCACATGCTCGACCAGCTCGGCCGCCACAGCGGCATGGATCTGGTGGTGCTGGCGAAGGGCGACATCGACATCGATGCCCACCACACCGTGGAGGACACCGGGATCCTCCTCGGCGCGGTGCTCGCCGAAGCTCTGGGCGACCGACGCGGGGTGAGGCGGTTCGCCTCGATCCGCGTGCCCCTCGACGAGGCGGTCGTCGAGGCCGTGCTCGACCTCTCTGGCAGGCCGTTCGTGCACTACGGAATCGAGCCGCCGGGGGAGAAGATCCTCGGGGATCCACCGTTCGATCCGCAGCTCATGGAGGAGTTCTGGCGGGCCTTCGCTGGCTCTGCAGGACTCACCCTGCACCTGGAACTGGTCCGGGGCCGCAATACCCACCACATCATCGAGGCGTCGGTCAAGGCGACCGCCCGGGCCCTGCGCGATGCGGTGAGGGTGGAGGGCGGCGGTGTGCCGTCCACCAAGGGAGTCCTGTGAACGAACGCACCGAGCCAGCTGCGGCCCCGCGCATCGCGGTTCTGGACTACGGGATCGGGAACCTGCGCTCCGCAGAGAAGGCATTCGCCCACGTCGGCGCCGACGCCTTCCTGACCGCGGACCGGTCACGCGTCGACGAGGCCGACGCCGTGGTGCTGCCTGGCGTGGGAGCGTTCGGGCCCTGCCGGCGGGCGCTCGCCGAGACCGGACTCGACGAGGTCGCCCTCGACGCGGTTGCATCAGGACGACCGTTCCTGGGCATCTGTGTGGGCATGCAGCTGCTCTACGACGGCTCCGAGGAAGCGCCCGGGGTCGGAGGACTCGGCGTGTTGCCCGGAATGGTCAGACGACTTCCCGATGGGGTGAGGACGCCCCAGATGCAGTGGAACCGGCTGCACCCTCGCACCGAGTCGCCGTTGCTCGAAGGGCTCGGTGAGTCTCCGTGGATGTACTTCGTGCACAGCTATGCACCGGAGGTGACCGCCGACGCGGTCGCCACCTGCAACTACGGGGCGGAGATCACTGCGCTGGCCGCCCGCAACAACGTCATGGCCACACAGTTCCACCCCGAGAAGTCCTCCGCTCCGGGTCTGGTGCTACTGGGCAACTTCGTGCGCCTCGCACTCGACTGGTCGAGCGGGGTCGAAGGCGAGCAGGTGCCCGACGCGGCTCCGGGTAGGACGCGCTGATGGACCTGTATCCGGCGATCGACCTGCTCGGGGGCCGTTGTGTGCGGCTCTACCAGGGTGACTACGACCGCAGTACCGACTACGGCGACGACCCGGTGGCGCAGGCCAGGGGATTCGAGGCCGACGGCGCACCGTGGATCCATGTCGTCGACCTCGATGCCGCCCGCACCGGTGATCCGGTGAACCGAGCCATCATCGGCAGGATCGCGGAATCGGTGGGCGTGCCCGTGCAGACCGGCGGCGGGGTGAGGGACGCCGGGTCGGCCCATGCCCTCTACGACCTCGGCGTGGCGAGGGTCGTTGTGGGCACTGCTGCGGTGGAGAACCCCTCCTTCGTGGCCTCACTCGCAGCCGACCACGAGGTGGCGGTCGGGCTGGACGCACGCGGGCGCGAGGTGGCCGTACGCGGTTGGCGCGAGGGCTCGGGGCTCGATCTGCTCGAGCTGGCCAGGAAGTTCTCCGACCTCGGAGTGGCGGCCCTGGTCGTGACCGAGATCGGTCGAGACGGAACCCTCGAGGGTCCCGACGTCGACGGACTGACGACGGTCCTGGAGGAGGTCGACGTGCCTCTGGTGGCATCCGGTGGTGTGGGTTCGCTGGAGGACCTGCGAACGCTCGCGGGTATCGAGCGCAGTGGAAGGCGCCTCGCCGGCGCGATCGTCGGTCGGGCCCTCTACGAGGGGGCCTTCGGGGTCTCCGAGGCCGTGCGCGAGAGCACAGCGGGGCGCGCCCCGGGGCCCGTTCCGGGCACCGCTGCAGCGGAATCGACCGGAGGTCCGAGATGAACGTCGCAAGGGTGATCCCGTGCCTGGACGTCGATGCCGGCCGGGTGGTCAAGGGAGTGAACTTCGTCGATCTGCGCGATGCGGGTGATCCCGTGGAACTGGCCGCCCGCTACGACGAGCAGGGAGCCGACGAGCTGGTGTTCCTCGACATCACCGCTTCGTCGGACCGTCGGGACACCACCATCGAGATGGTGCGCCACGTGGCCGAGCAGGTGTTCATTCCCTTCACCGTGGGAGGCGGGATCCGTTCGGTGGAGGACGCCCGCGCCATGCTCCGAGCGGGCGCGGACAAGGTCGGGGTGAACACGGCGGCCGTCGAGCGCCCGGAGCTCATCACGGAGATCGCCACCGAGTTCGGTGCGCAGTGCGTGGTGGTCGCGATAGATGCGCGGCGGCGTGCCGGAGGAGGGTTCGAGGTGTTCACCCACGGTGGACGCACCGCCACCGGGATCGATGCCCTCGAGTGGGCGGCCCGTGTGGTCGACCTCGGAGCGGGAGAGATATTGCTCACCTCGATGGACCGTGACGGCACACGCGAGGGCTTCGACTGCGAACTCACCGCAGCGGTCTCCTCGGTCACCACGGTCCCGGTCATCGCTTCGGGAGGTGTCGGAAAGCTCGAACACCTCGTCGAAGGTGTCGTGGCCGGACGAGCCGATGCGGTGCTGGCAGCATCGATCTTCCACTTCGGTGAACACACCGTCGCAGAAGCGAAGTCCGAGATGGCCGCGGCCGGAATAGAGGTACGGATCTGATGGAACGGGAGCACCGATGGAACTGAGGATCTTCACCGAGCCCCAGCAGGGGGCCCGCTACGCAGACCTGCTGGCCGTGGCACTGCGGGCCGAGCGGCTCGGGTTCACGGCGTTCTTCCGTTCCGACCACTACCAACGGATGGGAGAGGGCTCGCCGGGAGCGGGGCCCTCCGATGCCTGGGTGACCCTGGCCGGTCTCGCCCGGGACACATCCACGATCCGTCTGGGCACGATGGTCACAGCGGCGACATTCCGTCTCCCCGGACCGCTGGCGATAGCTGTGGCGGGAGTGGACGACATGTCCTCGGGTCGGGTCGAGCTCGGGATCGGCGCGGGCTGGTTCGACGACGAGCACACCAGTTACGGGATCCCGTTCCCCGGGCTCGGTGAGCGGTTCGACCGACTCGAGGAGCAACTCGAGGTGATCACAGGCCTGTGGGCCACCCCGATCGGGGAGACCTATGACCACGAGGGCAGGTTCTACCGGCTCGAGGACTCACCCGCGCTCCCGAAGCCGGCACAATCGCCCCGCCCTCCGATCATCCTGGGTGGATTCGGAGCCAAGCGCACTCCGGAGCTGGTGGCCCGGTTCGGAGATGAGTACAACGTGCCCTTCGCCGATGTGGAGACCACCGTGGCCCTGGGCCGCAACGTCGATGCTGCGTGTGCACGCCTCGGGCGCGACCCCGCCACCGTGGTGCGCTCGGCTGCGCAGGTCGTCTGTGTGGCCGATGACCCTGCAGAGCTGCGCCGACGTGCGCAAGGGATCGGCCGT
This sequence comes from Microthrixaceae bacterium, assembly GCA_023957995.1. Classification (GTDB taxonomy): domain Bacteria; phylum Actinomycetota; class Acidimicrobiia; order Acidimicrobiales; family Microtrichaceae; genus JAMLGJ01. The sequence continues at coordinate 83,479 of JAMLGK010000007.1, forward strand.
TCCTACGACGACGACCTGGCACTCAACGGGATCGCCGGCAGCATCGAACAGGCACGTGAGAAGGTGGGTGCGTTCGAGGAGGCGGGGATCGAGCGCCTCTATCTCCAGGTGCTCGACCTCACCGATCTCGACCACCTCGACGAGCTGGCCCGATTGGGCGCCTGAGCCCGGAGTGTCGCCGTGGACGCAGTCGTGACGGATCCAACCGAACCGGGACCACGCCTGCGTACCGCCGTTGTCCAACACGACATCGAATGGGAGGACCGTTCGGTCAACCTCGCCGCACTCGATCCGGTCGTGTCGGCCGTGGCGGTGCAGGGCGCCCAGCTGGTGGTCCTGCCCGAGATGTTCGCCACCGGTTTCTCACCCCGCACCGACCGGATACAGGAGCCACCCGAGGGCCCGACCACGATGTTCATGGTCGAACAGGCGAGGCGCCACGGGATCTGGATCCTCGGCTCGGTGTGCGTGAAGTCGGAACGGGCCGCCCTGCCGGCCAACGTGGCGGTCCTCGCAGCCCCGGACGGCAGCATCCACCGGTACGCCAAGCGGCACCTGTTCAGCTACGCCGGCGAGCACACGCGGATGCTGCCAGGGACCCACACCCTCACCGTGGACGTCGAGGGCATCCGCGTGAGCGTGTTCATCTGCTACGACCTGCGGTTCGCCGATGACTTCTGGTCCCTCGCTGCCGGGACGGACCTGTTCGTCGTGGTCGCCAACTGGCCGGGTTCCCGCCGCGACCACTGGCGGTCGTTGCTGGTGGCGAGGGCGATCGAGAACCAGGCGTTCGTCATCGGCTGCAACCGGGTGGGCGATGGAGGAGGACTGGAGTACTCGGGGGACTCCCTGGTTGTGGATCCGCTCGGGCGCCTGGTCGCCGACGGCGCCGGCGCGGGTGAGACGGTCCTGTGGGCGGATCTCGACGCAACCGTCGTCTCCGAGGTGCGGAACCGATACCCCTTCCTTGCCGACCGGCTCTGACGCGCCGGGTCATCTCCGAGGTCGCCGGGCATCTGGGTGGGCTGGGCATCTGGGTGGTACGTACACGTGTGACGGGCCACCGGCGGTCGCGGCCAGTAGGGGTGGGCCGGTACCGTTGAGGTGACATGGACGACCGAGATACCAGCGATTCATCCGGGGTGGCGCCTGCGGGAGCCGGACGATCCGACAAGGTGCCCGTGCGCATGTTGTCCGATCGGATCCTCGTGTCCACCGAGAAGGGTGCGGGGGAGCGCAGGACCAACAGCGGCATCCTCATTCCGGCCACCGCACAACTCGCCAAGCGACTCGCATGGGCCGAGGTGCGTGCGGTGGGTCCCAACGTCCGGGCGGTGCAGGACGGTGACCACGTGCTCTACAACCCCGAGGAGACCTACGAGGTGGAGGTGCGCGGCGACACCTTCGTGATCCTGCGGGAGCGCGATCTCCACGCCGTCGCCGCCGAGCGCCTGGAAGAGGGCCACACCGGGCTCTACCTGTGACCTGAGCATCGGGCGACCGGTGTTCCGATCAGCAAACGGGTATCGGTGGCGGCTGGTGGGCCACCTACGATGCAACCATGTCGCCGACCCCCACGCCCATCGAGATCCGCGAAGTCGACCTGGCCGAGGTGCGCTACAACGACGACGGACTGGTCGCTGCGATCGTGCAGGACGTGGACACCCGCGCGGTGCTCATGATGGCCTGGATGAACGCAGAAACACTCCGGATGAGCCTCGAGCAGGGCCGTACGGTCTTCTGGTCGAGGAGCCGTTCGGAGGTCTGGCGCAAGGGCGACACCTCAGGGGATCGCCAGTTCATCCGCTCGGCGCACTACGACTGCGACGGTGACACCCTCCTGTTCATGGTCGAACAGGAGGGCAACGGTGCCTGTCACACGGGCTCCTACAGCTGCTTCTACCGTGCGTTCGGGTCGGACGATGTGACCACCGCATCACCGGGTCCTGCCTGAGGTGGGAGCTACAGCGGGCGTGGTCCCCGACCGCGAGACCTTTGCTGCGCTCGCGGCAGAGCACCGGGTGGTGCCGGTGATGCGCACCCTCCTCGCCGACCTGACCTCTCCGGTGGCGGCGTTCATGAGGTTGTGCGGCAACGATGAGTCCGGGTCACCGGGGTTCCTGCTCGAATCGGTCGACCAGGGTGGCCGCTGGGACCGTTGGTCGTTCGTCGGGCGCGACCCCCGGGCGAGGATCGTGGCGAGGGACGGTCGGGTGACCGTGAGCGGCGAACTACCCGAGGACCTTCCCCTCGATGACGGACTGCTCGCCACACTCGAGGCCCTACTGGCCCACTTTGCAGCGCCGGACGCATCCGAGGTGCTGCCGGGCACCTCCGATGGGGTCGGGGGCGACTTCGAGTTGCCCCCGCTGCACTCGGGAATCGTCGGTTACATCGGCTACGACGTGGTTCGCGAGGTCGAAGCCCTCGACAGCGCGCCTCCCGATGATCGCGGGTGGCCCGACGCGGTGCTCTCGGTGATCGGTGAGATCGCGGCCTATGACCACTGGAACGCGCGGGCGACACTGATCGTGAACGCATTCGTGCCGGAGGGATCCGATCCCGGAGCCGTGATGGCCGCCTACGACGACGCCTGTGGACGGCTCGACCAGATGGCGCGGGACGGTGCCCGGACCATCGACGAACCCCTGGTCGACCCGCCGGTCGTCAGCGGTGTGCCCGAGCGGGTTCGGTCGTGCATGCACGACGGTGCCTACCAGCGCGCGGTGACGGTGGCCAAGGAGCACATCGTCGCCGGCGACATCTTCCAGGTGGTCCTCTCCCAGCGCTTCGATGTCGACACCACGGCGGATCCCCTCGACGTCTACAGGGTGCTGCGCCAGATAAACCCCTCGCCGTACATGTACTACGTGCGCGAGCCGGAACTAACCGTGGTGGGTTGTTCGCCCGAGCCCATGGTCCAACTGCTGGGTGATCGCGTGATCTCGAGGCCGATCGCCGGTACCCGCTTCAGGGGTGTCACCGACGCGCACGATCGCCAGCTGGCCGGCGAACTGCTGGAGCATCCCAAGGAACGCGCGGAGCACATCATGCTGGTGGATCTGGCCCGCAACGACGTCGGGCGTGTGGTCGAGTTCGGCAGCTGCGAGGTCGACGAACTCATGACACTCGAGCGGTACAGCCACGTGATGCACCTGACCTCGCAGGTGTCGGGACGCCTGGCCGAGGGCCGAACCCCGATCGACGTCCTGAGGGCCACCTTGCCCGCGGGCACGGTGTCGGGGGCCCCCAAGGTGAGGGCGATGCAGATCATCGACGACCTGGAGGTGACCCGACGCGGTCCGTATGCCGGTGTCGTGGGCTACCTCGACTTCTCGGGCAACATCGACACCGCCATCGCCATCCGGACCATGATCGTGGATCCACCCGACAGCCACGGCGTGCGCCGGGCCTCTGTGCAGGCCGGTGCCGGGGTGGTCGCGGACTCCGATCCCGATGACGAGGAGCTGGAGACCAGGAACAAGGCCAAGGCGCTCCTGGTTGCCATTCCTGCAGCCGAGCGCATGACCGCCCAACGTCGCTCCGGCGCATCCGACCCGGGAGATGACCACCCATGAGTTCCCAGACCGAGAACGGTTCCCCCGAGCTGGACGCCCCCGTTGCGGGCCGTTGGCCCCGCGACGTGTTGGTGGTCCGGGGGCCGGACGCGGTGAGCTACCTCCAGGGGCAGGTCTCCGCCGATGTGGTGACCCTGGACGTCGGCCAGTCAACCCTCGGGCTGTTGTTGGCTCCCACGGGCAAGCTCGAGGGCGTGGTGCGTCTCTGGCGGACCGATGAACACGTCGTCGTGCTCGACACCGATGCCGGTGGTGGTGCCGCTGTCGAGGCACGCCTGCGGCGCTTCCTGTTGCGCACAGACGCTGTCATCGAGGCTCTCCGGTGGGAGTGCGTGGTGATCCGCGGGCCGGGCTCGACCGACGTCGACACCGACGGGACCGGCGCAGAGCTCGTAGGTCTGGGAATGTGGCCCGGAATCGACGGCATGGATCTGCTCGGCCCAGCCGTCTCACTGCCCCCCGGTGTTGCCGAGGCTCCCGCGGAGCTGGTCGAGGCCCTGCGGATCCGCGCCGGTTGGCCCACCTTCGGAGCCGAGGTCGACGATTCTGTGATACCTGCGGAGATCGGCCCCTGGTTGATCACTGCCGCAGTGAGTTTCACCAAGGGCTGCTACGTGGGCCAGGAGTTGACCGCACGAATCGACAGTCGGGGCAACAACGTGCCGCGCAACCTGCGGGTCCTCGAGTTGCCCCCCGGGGTGACCGCCGCTGTCGGTGACGAGATCTCGCTGGCCGGAGAGGACCCCACGGTGGTCGGGGTCGTCACCAGCGCCGCGGTCGACCCGAGGTCGGGCACCACGATCGCACTCGGCTTCGTCAAGCGCTCGGTGGGGGAGTCCGCCGAGTTGCGGGCGGGCTCCTAGGGCAGTCCGTCGAGCATCGGCGGGACCAGCTCGGTGCGGAGTTCGATCACGGGCTCGTCCGGGGCACCTCCGGCCCGTAGCGAGGAGCCGGGCAGTGAGTACGGGTCGGCAGCACCGAGGTCTACCCCGTAGCCCTGGTCCGCCAACGCCGCGACGCTGAGCCGACTCAGTTTGGTGGGAGCGGATCCGAGGTAGCCGGTCATGAGCTCATCTCCGAACACCGACTCCCGCCAGTGGCCCAGGGCCGTGCCCGCACCGCCCTCGTTCTCCACCGGGACCAGCCCGGTGCCGCCGAGCTCCGCGTAGGCAGCGATCCCCGCCGACCCGGTGTAGGCGGGATTGAACAGCGGATCGTTGATGCGGCCGGTCAGTGCCCAGCTCCCGCCGAGACCGAGCACGTGGCCCATCTCGTGGAGGATCACGTCGTCCAACCGACCCGATGCCGCGAGCGAGCTCAGGTCGGCGGTGTCGAACTGCATGATCCCGTAGTAGGGCAGCCAGTTGCCGGGTCGGATGAGTATCCCTCCGGCTGACCCGAGGACCTTTCCGGGTCCGTCGATGGCCGTGTCCCTGGCGTCGATGAGCAGATCGTCGACGGTCCCGTTGAACGGCAGGTTCCAGCCCACGATCCCGCCGGGCAGGTCGAGTGCCACGTCGGGAACACCGGCGGTGATCACCTGCTCCCAGCGAAGGGCTGCGTCCTCGAATGCCTGTTGGAACGCGGGATCCATCGCGGGATCGAGGCGCAGGGTGATCTCGAAGTCCTCCGCAGTTGCGGGGAGCACCGAGATGTCGACCGAAGCGGTCACCGGTGCGAACTCGCCGTCGCTCACCTCGATGGTGGCGGTGCGGCTCTCCGCGGTCGGGATCTGCACCAGCACCGAATCGGCGGAGGTGCAGGGTGTGAAGGTGCGGTCGATCGATCCATCGCCGTCGATGTCGATCCGGCATGTGAGCGCGTCGTTGTTGGGATCGGCCACGTTGAAACGGAGCACGCCCAGCACGGGAGCCTCGTTGCGTGGGGTCAGGAAGCGGAACGCCGACACGGTCGGGGGTCCCGGCGGTGCGGGGGCGGACGGCGCAGGTGTGCAGGCGGCCGCCAGCAGGGCGGTGCCCGCGAGGGCCGCCAGCAGCGAGGTCGCTGCGACTCTCCGGGGGCGCTGCATGCCCGGGACAGAACACGGCTTGTGGAACCGGCTGGCGATCATCGGTGCTCCTGGGAACGGCTGACCCTGAGATGGTACGCGTTGGCACGCGACGGCTTCTGCGATGTCCTACGGTCGCGCTCCAGACCCGACTACCGAGAGGCTCCGATGAGCGAGACGAACCGCTACCTGTTGGACGACGACCAGATGCCCACCTCCTGGTACAACATCATCCCCGATCTCCCCGAGCCACCCCCGCCGCCGCTCCACCCGGCGACACAGCAACCGATCGGACCGGACGACCTCGCACCGTTGTTCCCGATGGACCTGATCCTCCAGGAGGTGTCCACCGAGTCCTACATCGAGATCCCCGACGAGGTGCAGGACGTCTACAAGCTCTGGCGCGCCACTCCGTTGCACCGCGCACACCGACTCGAGCGGGCACTCGGCACGCCGGCGAGGATCTACTACAAGTACGAGGGCGTCAGTCCCGCGGGTTCCCACAAGCCGAACACGGCGGTGCCGCAGGCGTTCTACAACGCCAAGGCCGGTGTCAAGAAGCTCACGACCGAGACCGGAGCGGGTCAGTGGGGCACGGCGCTCGCGTTCGCATGTGCGCAGTTCGATCTCGAGTGCGAGGTCTGGCAGGTGCGAGCCTCCTATGACCAGAAGCCCTACCGCAGGGCGATGATGCAGGCCTTCGGTGCCTCGGTTCATCCGTCGCCCTCGGAGATCACCGAGTTCGGACGCAAGATCCTCGCCGACACACCGGACTCACCCGGCAGCCTCGGCATCGCCATCTCCGAGGCCGTCGAGGTCGCTGCGCAGAACCCCGAGGTTCGCTATGCCCTCGGATCGGTGCTCAACCACGTGCTGTTGCACCAGACGGTCATCGGCGAGGAGGCGATCAAACAGCTCGCGCTGGCGGGAGACTCCCCTGACGTGATCATCGGGTGCACCGGTGGCGGATCCAACTTCGGGGGCCTGGCGTTCCCCTTCCTGCGCGAGAAGCTCGCGGGCAACCTGGATGTCACCATCCGTGCCGTCGAACCGAAGTCCTGCCCAACCCTCACCAAGGGCACCTACACCTATGACTACGGCGACACCGCGGGGATGACCCCGTTGGTGAAGATGCACACCCTGGGCCACGACTTCATTCCGGATCCCATCCACGCCGGGGGCCTGCGCTACCACGGGATGAGCCCGCTCCTGTCGCACATCTACGAGCTGGGCCTGATCGAGGCCGAGGCCCGGCCCCAGACCGAGTGCTTCGCGGCGGGGGTGCAGTTCGCCCGCACGGAGGGCATCGTGCCCGCTCCGGAACCCACCCATGCGTTGGCAGCCACGGTCGACGAGGCGCTGCGCTGCAAGGAGACCGGTGAGGACAAGGTGATCCTCACCGCCATGTGCGGTCACGGGATGCTCGACATGGCCGCCTACGACGCCTACTTCGCGGGCGAGCTGGTCGACCACGAGTACCCCGACGAGGCGATCCAGGATGCGCTCACCAGGCTTCCACAGATGGATCTCTGATGGCGGGTGGATCTCCGGTGGGAGGCGACCCGCCACCGTTCTTCGCGGAGGTTCCCGAACCGATCGAGTTCGAGGGGCTCGACACCGACAACCCGCTCGCGTTCCGCTGGTACGACGCGCAGCGCGAGGTCGGTGGCCACACGATGGCCGAACAGCTCCGCTTCGCGGTGTCCTACTGGCACAGCTTCGCTGCTGACGGCGCGGACATGTTCGGTTCGGGTACCTGGGACCGGCCCTGGCTCGACGCCTCGCCCGAGGACGCCATGACGGCGGCTCACCAGAAGATGGCTGCCGCGTTCGAGTTCATGGAGAAGCTCGGCGCACCCTTCATGTGCTTCCACGACCGCGACATAGCTCCCGAGGGATCCACCTTCGCCGAGACCCGCTCGCGCCTGGCCGAGATGGGCGACGCGATGGCAGTCCACATGGAACGGAGCGGGATCAGGCTGCTCTGGGGTACGGCCAACCTGTTCTCACACCCGCGGTACCGCTCCGGCGCGGCCACGAACCCCGATCCCGAGGTGTTCGCGCACGCTGCTGCGCAGGTGGCCGATGCGATGGAACTCACCAAGCGCCTCGGTGGCGCCAACTACGTGCTCTGGGGCGGCCGCGAGGGCTACGACACCTTGTTGACCACCGACTACAAGCGTGAGCTCGAGCAACTCGCACGGTTCCTGACCATGGCGGTGGAGCACAAGCATCGGATCGGCTTCGACGGCCCGTTGCTGATCGAACCGAAGCCGTTCGAACCCCTGAAACACCACTACGACCGTGATGTCGCAACCGTCATCGGATTCCTCGAACGCCACGACCTGCTCGGTGAGGTGATGTTGAACGTGGAGGTGAACCACGCAACCCTCGCCGGACACGACGCTGCGCACGAGGTCGCCACCGCGGCCGCGCTCGGCGGTTTCTGTTCGATCGATGCCAACAGTGGCGATGACCGACTGGGCTGGGACGTGGACCGGTTCCCGGTCTCGGTGGAGCAGATGTCGCTGGTGATGCTCGAGGTGCTGCGCGCCGGCGGGTTCACCACCGGCGGGCTCAACTTCGATGCCAAGCTGCGTAGGCAGTCGACCGACCGTGTGGACCTGTTCCACGCACACATCGGCGGTATGGACACGATGGCGCATGCCCTCGTGGTGGCCGACGAACTCATCGATGACGAGACCTTCGGTCGGCTCCGCGCAGGTCGCTACCTCGGCTGGAACGACGATCTGGGCAGGTCGATCCTCGGAGGTGAGGTCAGCCTGGCCGACCTAGCGGACCGTGCTGCCGGGGTGGGGGCCCCCGAAGGGCGCTCGGGGGACCAGGAACGTGCGGAGAACCTGGTTGCTGCGGTGATCGACCGCGTGCGCTGATGCGACCGGTGGTGCTCGGGGTGGATTCCTCCACCGGTTCCACCAAGGTCGAGGCACGCGCCCTCGAAGACGGTGACTTGCTCGGAGTGGGGCGCTCGCCCCACCCCGCCACCACGCCGCCGCGGTCGGAGCAGGACCCTGCAGTGTGGTGGGCGGCGCTCGTCGACGCGGTGGCGCAGCTGGGAGATCTCCGCGAAGCGGTCGTGGCGATGTCGGTGGCCGGTCAACAGCACGGCCTGGTGGTGACCGATGCGACTGGAGTGCCGCTGCGGCCGGCGAAACTCTGGAACGACACCGAGTCAGCTCCCCAGGCCGACCGGATGGTGGCCGAGATCGGCGCGCAGCGCTGGGCGAGTGAGTGCGGCTCGGTCCCCGTGGCTGCGTTCACGATCACGAAACTCGCATGGTTGGCCGAGAACGAGCCGACCGTGCTGGCCGGCACCGAGCGGGTGTTCCTGCCCCACGACTGGCTCACCTTCTGCCTCACCGGCGAGCACGTGACCGACCGGGGCGACGCCTCGGGGACCGGCTGGTACCGAGCCACGCCGGCCAGAGGTTCCGGACCGGGCGTCGCGGTGGCGGACGACGTCATCGAACGTGCGCTCGGCGGCGCCGCCGATCCGGTCTCCTCCGGTGAACCTGCAACCGCAGGCCCGGACACTCCGGAGGGCCTCTCGAGGGGCACGGTGTGGCCGGACTGGCTGGGCGCCCGGCTGCCGCGGGTGCTCGGTCCGGTCGAGCCCGCAGGACGGCTCACACCTGGCGCAGCGGCGGAACTGGGGCTTCCCGTTGAGGTCGTGGTGGGTCCCGGAACGGGCGACAACATGGCCGCGGCACTGGGCCTGGGGCTCCGAACCGGTGACGTGGTGTTCTCCCTGGGCACCTCGGGCACCGTCTACACGGTGTCCTCGGAGGCGCCTGCCGACCCGAGCGGGGCCGTGGCGGGGTTCGCGGATGCAACCGGACGGTTCCTGCCCCTGGTCTGCACCCTGAACGCTACCAAGGTGACCGATACGGTCGCCGCCTGGCTGGGCACGGACCCGGCGGGGCTCTCCGCATTGGCCCTGCAGGCCGATCCGTCCTCTCGGAGCATCCCCACGCTGGTTCCGTACTTCGATGGCGAACGCACGCCGAACCTGCCCGAGGCCACCGGGGCCCTGTCCGGCCTGCGGACCGAAACCACGCGCGAAGAGCTGGCGCTGGCGGCACACGACGGCGTACTGCAGGGTCTGATTGCGGGTCGGGCGGCCCTGAAGCGTGACGCCGCAGGGTTCGACGCCCGGACCCTGCTCGTCGGCGGCGGTGCACGTTCAGAGGCCTATCGGCAACGTCTCGCGGACCTGCTCGGCACTTCGGTGACGGTGCCCGACGACGTCGAATCGGTCGCTGCTGGCGCCGCGGTCCAGGCGGCGGCGGTCGAATCACTCCACCGGGTCGACCAGCGCGGTCGGGCCTCGACGGACGTGCCCGAGCTGTTGGCGGAATTCGCCACACGATGGGGCCTCGGCAGCGGCCAAAGCATCCCTGCGCGGGTCTGACCGTCTGCCAAGATCGGTTGGTGGCGACCTACCTCGACCGGATACTGCGACACCACCGTGAACGGGCGCGCGACGACTCGCGTCCGCTCGGGAGGTTGGTCGAGCTGGCCGCCGAACGGCGGGACCAGGACCCGCCCCGCCCATTCGCCGCCCGTCTGGTGGCATCGCCCTCCCTGGCGGTCATAGCGGAGGTGAAACGCCGGTCGCCGAGCAAGGGAGACCTCGCCGTGGCGCTCGACCCGGCCGAACTGGCGCGCACCTATGAGCGGGCCGGGGCCAGCTGCCTGTCGGTGCTCACCGATGGACCGCACTTCGGTGGGTCCCCCGAGGACCTCAGGGCGGCGCGCGGAGCGGTCTCGCTGCCGGTCATCCGCAAGGACTTCACCGTCGCCCCGAACGATGTGGCGGATGCCTGCATCATGGGAGCCGACGCAGTTCTGCTCATCGCTGCCGCGCTCGACGACTCCGAACTCGGTGAGCTGGACGGCCTGGCGGGGGAGTTGGGGCTCGATGCCCTGATCGAGGTGCACGACGAGGCCGAACTCGAGCGGGCCCTGGGCTGTACCAGGGGGAACCTGGTCGGCGTCAACCAGCGTGACCTGGTCACCTTCGAGGTCGACCAGCAACGTGCGGTACGGGTGGCGGGAGCGATCCCCGCCGGGACGGTGAAGGTCGCCGAATCAGGTGTGCGGGGCCGCTCCGACGCGCAGGCCCTGGCCGATTCGGGCTATGACGCGGTGCTGGTGGGCGAGCACCTGGTGACCTCGCGCGATCCGGCTGCAACTCTCACCGAGTTGCTGGTTCAACGGCGGTAACGTCGCTCCATGTTCGTAAAGATCTGCGGCATCACCAACGAAGAGGATGCTCTCACCGTGGTGGGTCTCGGCGCGGATGCCGTGGGGTTCGTCTTCGCCCCCAGCTCGCGGCAGGTGACGATCGGTACGGCCCGCGACATCGTCAAGCGGCTGCCCGCGGACGTGCTGTCGATCGGGGTGTTCCGTGACCAGGCTCCCTCGGAGGTCGTGCGCACGGTGTTGGAGGTCGGGCTGTCGGGTGCACAACTACACGGCCACGAGACCCCTGCAGACGCACTGCAGGTCCGAAAGGCCGCCAAGGTGCTGCTGGTGGCCTTTCCCGCTGGTGATCCCGGTCTGGCCCATGTGGACGACTACCGGGCCGATGCGGTCCTCCTGGATGCGCCGGCGCCGGGTTCCGGTCACGTCTTCGACTGGTCCCTCGCCGAGTCGATCCCGATGGGCAAGCGGGTGATCCTCGCCGGAGGGCTGACTCCCGACAACGTGGCCGACGGCATCGCCACGGTGCGTCCATGGGGCGTCGATGTGTCGAGCGGCGTGGAGGTCACCGGCGACCCGACCCGCAAGGACCCCGTGAAGGTCCACGCCTTCATCCGGGCCGCACGTGGGGTCGGTGGCTCCGAGGGGAACGACCGGTCCTCCGAACCCGAGATCGACCTCTCGCGGGCGCCGTTCGACTGGGCCGAACAGGGCGACTGAGCGAGCGGGCCCGAAACGCCCGCCACCACTGCGGGCACCACGTGGTGACCCGCAAAGCGAGTCGTGCCGCCGCCCGCGCTGCCGGTACGTTGGCGAGCGTGAACGAGACACCGGGGCCACCATCGAGCGACAGGGTCATGTCGGCTCCCGACGACACCGGCCGCTTCGGCCGCTTCGGCGGACGGTTCGTGCCCGAGACACTCATGCCTGCAGTGCTGGAGCTCGAGGAGGCGTTCGTCGAGGCCTGGGCCGACGACTCCTTCCGGGCGGAGCTCGATCATCTGTTGCGCACCTACTCCGGACGGCCGACACCGCTCACCGAATGCCCCCGGCTGTCCGAGGAGCTGGGTGTTCGGGTACTGCTCAAGCGTGAGGACCTGAACCACACCGGTTCCCACAAGATCAACAACGTGCTCGGCCAGGCTCTCCTGGCCCGCCGGATGGGCAAGTCCCGCCTGGTGGCCGAGACCGGTGCCGGACAGCACGGTGTGGCGACCGCGACCGCTGCAGCCCTGCTGGGCCAGGAGTGCAGGGTCTACATGGGTGAGGTCGACATGGCCCGCCAGGAACTGAACGTGTTCAGGATGCGCCTTCTCGGCGCCGAGGTGATCCCGGCGCTCAGCGGCAGCCGCACCCTCAAGGATGCGGTCAACGACGCCATGCGTGACTGGGTGGCGAGCGTCGAGGACTCGTACTACTGCCTCGGGTCGGTGATGGGCCCGCACCCGTACCCGTGGATGGTGCGCGAGTTCCATCGGGTCATCGGCGTCGAGGCCGCCGAACAGGCACGCGATCTGCTGGTCGGCGCGCTGCCCGATGTGGTCGTCGCCTGCGTGGGGGGCGGATCGAACGCCGCCGGGATCTTCTCGGGGTTCGCGGAGGAGCCATCGGTGGAGCTGGTAGGGGTCGAACCCGCCGGCGGTGCCGCGGTCGGCCACGGAGTGCCCGGCATCGTGCACGGCATGATGAGCTACCTCCTGCAGGACGAGTGGGGACAGGTGACCGAGGCGGAGTCGATCTCCGCGGGCCTCGACTACCCGGGGGTCGGTCCCGAACACAGCCACCTGTCCGATACGGGGCGGGCGACCTACCCGTCGGTGACCGACGAAGAGGTGGTGGATGCCTTCGTGCTCCTCAGCCGCACCGAGGGCATCATCCCGGCGCTGGAGTCGGCCCATGCCCTGGCCTGGGTGGCACGGGAGCGGGTCGCCCTGGCCGGTCGCACCGTGCTGGTGAACCTGTCCGGTCGCGGCGACAAGGACGTGGCGCAGATGATGGACGTTCTGGCGGACCGGCTGTGAGCGGGGAGGTGGGCCAACTGGAACGCTCACTCAGGTCGCGCATCGACGCGGGCGGCAAGTGCCTGGTGCCCTACCTGACCGGCGGCCTGCCGCAGGGCCCCGGCGCTGCGTGGACCACCACGATGGGTGCGATCGCCGCTGCGGGCGCTGACGGGGTGGAGGTGGGTATCCCGTTCTCCGACCCGGTGATGGATGGTCCCGTGATCCAGGCGGCCTCCCAGGAGGCGCTGGAGGCCGGAGCCACCCCACAGAGCATCCTCGAGGAACTGACGAGACTCGACCTCGGGGTGCCGACCGCGGTGATGACCTACGCCAACCTCGTGTTCCGCTTCGGCTGGGAACGCTTCGCTGCGTCGGTGGCAGAAGCGGGTGTGGCCGCGGCCATCCTGCCCGACGTGCCCCTGGAGGAATCGGGGCCATGGTGTGACGCTGCCGATGTCGCCGGGGTGGAGACGGTGATGCTGGCTGCACCCACGGGAGACGACGCTCGTCTGGCTGCGGTGGCGGAGCGTTCCGGGGGGTTCGTCTATGCCGTGGGACTGCTGGGGATCACCGGCGAACGCGAGCGGCTGGCCGACACCTCGAAGGTCATCGCGGCGAGGCTGAAGTCGATGACCGACAAGCCGGTGCTGGTCGGTGTCGGCATCGGCTCACCCGAACAGGCCGCGGAGGTCTGCGAGGTGGCCGACGGCGTCGTGGTGGGTTCTGCGGTGGTTCGGTGTGCCCTCGAGACACGTTCCCCCGAAGCTGTGGGTGATCTCGTCGGCGGGTTCCGCGAGGCCCTGGCGCGCGGTTGAACCGGGCGACCGGGCGTGTCAAGCGCCTGTGGTCGGGTGCGCGCGCTGCGTGTTTGCCTTGAAATTTAGGGCCGAAATGCCGCGGATGGCTCCGAATCCGTGATAATCACATGGTTGTCATCTAGCCGTCACAGTCAGCCCAGCAGTGGGACTGGCCGGGAGGAACAACATGAACAAGACCGAATTGGTGGAGACAATCTCGCAGCGAACAGAGCTGTCGAAGAAGGATGTGCAGTCGGTACTCGACGAGTTCGAGTCGATCGCCGGTGACATCGTCGCCAAGGGTGTGGACACCCTGACGATTCCCGGCTTCCTGAAGTTCGAGCAGACCGACCGCAAGGCCCGCAAGGCCCGCAACCCACAGACCGGCGAAGAGATCGACGTGCCGGCATCGAAGGCGGCGAAGGTCTCCGCTGGTGCGAAGTTGAAGAAGCGCGCCAAGAACCAGGCCTGATCCACCGCGCCGGACACGGTGCGATTCCAGTACTTCCACGACTCCCGGCCTCCAAGGGTCGGGAGTCGTCGCGTCCGCCCTCGGCCGCCCTGTCGGAGATCTAGGGTCTGGACCATGAGTGACGCTGACCGACTGAATCCGGGTGATCGAGCCCCGGCCTTCCACCTCGCCGACCAACACGGCGCCAAGCATCGACTGTCGGAGTTCAAGGGCTCCAGGGTGATGATCTTCTTCTATCCCAAGGCCAACACACCGGGCTGTACCACCCAGGCCTGTGCGCTGCGCGACATAGCTGGGGAGATCGGCGACACGGCCATCGTGGGCATAAGCCCCGATGAGCCCGACAAGCTCGAGAAGTTCGACACCAAGCACTCGCTGGGGTTCACCCTGCTGAGCGATCCCGACCACGAGGTCGCCGAGAAGTACGCGGTCTGGGGCGAGAAGAAGATGTACGGCAAGTCCTACATGGGGATCATCCGCAGCGCCTTCCTCATCGACGAGAAGGGCAAGGTCGAGCAGGCCTGGTACAAGGTGAGCCCGAAGGACACCCCCAAGAAGCTGCTCGCCGCGCTCGACCAGTAGGGCGGTCCCGGCGGGGGCTCAGTCGCGGTTGGCGTCGAGTTCGGCGAGTCGGGCCTCGAACTGCTTGTCGGCGGAGTTGATGGCAATCTGCCTTCCGACCACGGCCGCGATCAGCGCCAGCGCGATCAACGACAACCAGCGACCCAGGTGGCCCGAGTTCTCCTCTGAGACTGCATCTTCGCTCATGTCCTGAACCTATCGGATCGGGGAGCCCGACCCGACAGGGTGCGCGATGGGGCCCACCGAGTACGTCCTGCTGTCGCCGTGTACCGGCGCGCTAGAGTCGTCGCCTCGGTGGGCCCGCGGGCCTGCCATGCCCGGGTGGCGGAATGGCAGACGCGGCGGACTCAAAATCCGCTGTCCGAAAGGGCGTGTGGGTTCAAATCCCACCCCGGGCACTCTGTTCTGGTCGGCGCAGCGTTGCTCGACTTGCTGTTGCTCGACACGCTGTTGCTCGACACGCTGTTGATCGACACAGCGTTGGTCGGCGCCCGGGGGTGCGTGCACCCGGTGCCGCGGCCCGGATGCGCGCAGGGGGAGGCGGTGCGACCGCGGGCGGATACCCCGGGCGTACAGTTGGCGCGATGTTGGTCGAACGGCGGTTGCGTGGTGTGGGCAAGCGTCTCGCCGAGCTGCGCGAGGAACTGCGGGTCGCCGATGAGCAGGTGACGCACTTCGCAGATGTGTCCGACGACACGCGGATACGTTCGCTCGTGTCGGAGACCCCACTGGCCGACCAGGAACATCGGGAGGCCCAGCGCACCACCAATGCGATGGAACGGCACCGCCAGGACCTCCGGGACCAGATAGCGCGCCTGGAGATCGAACAGGACGAGCTTCTCGACCGTCTGAACTCCCGGCGATCGGGCGGCTAGTGCACATCCGGGGCAGCGGGGGATGGGCACGGAATCAGGCCCCTGCGTGCCTAGACTGAGCTGGTCGGTACCCACTGATTCGACCAGGACTGAGGAAGGCAACGTTGCCAACCCGGGTAGTAGTTGCAGAGGACGAAGCCATCATCCGCATGGACCTGCGGGAGTTGCTGGTCGAAGAGGGCTACGACGTGGTCGGTGAGGCCGGGCGCGGCGACGTGGCCCTGGCGCTCGTGAACGAACACCATCCCGATGTGGCGCTGCTCGACATCAAGATGCCCGGAATGGACGGGATCTCGGTGGCACGGCGCATCAATGCCGAACGGGCCTGCGCAGTGGTGCTGGTGACCGCGTTCTCCCAGCGCGAGCTGATCGAGGAGGCGACCGACGCAGGCGTGCACGGCTATGTCGTCAAGCCCTTCGAGCGCCACGACCTGGTACCCGCGATCGAGGTGGCGCTGGCACGCTTCCAGGCCGAGAGCCTCCTCGCCGAGCAGGTTGCCAACGCAGAGGAGCGCCTCGAGGTGCGCAAGCTGGTCGACCGGGCCAAGGGGCGCCTGATGGACTCCAACGGCCTCTCCGAGGCCGACGCCTTCGGGTTCATACAGCGAACCGCGATGCAGTCCCGCCGCCAGATGCGCGACGTGGCAGAGGAGATTCTCTCGGGCGCACTCACCCCCGAGGCGATGTCCAACTCCTGAGCTGGTCTGCTCACCGGTCGCGGGTCCGGCACCCCGGCGGGATCAGAGTTCCTGCTCGGCGCTGCAGCACCTAGCCTCCGGTCGGTGCCCACGCTGATGCTGATCGACGGGAACTCGCTCACCTACAGGGCGTTCCACGCACTACCGACCGACCTGCAGACCTCATCGGGACAGGTGACCAACGCCGTGTTCGGGTTCACCTCGATGATGCTGAACCTGGTGCGGGACCACAGGCCCGACCGGGTGGTGGTCACCTTCGACCGGCCCGAGAAGACGTTCCGCCACGAGATGGTCGACACCTACAAGGCCAACCGGGATGCCGCTCCGGACATCCTGCGTCAACAGATGGGTCTGGTCCGCCAGGTGGTGGAGACCTTCGCACTCCCGATGGTCGATGTGGCCGGCTACGAGGCCGATGACGTGATCGCCACCCTCGCCACCGCTGCGGCCGGGGACGGAGACGACGTGATCATCGTGACGGGTGATCGCGACAGCTACCAGCTCGTGTCCGATCCGCACATCCGGGTGCTCTACAACAAACGTGGGGTGTCGGACTACGCCCTCTACGACGAGGCGGGCATCGAGGAGCGCACCGGAGTGCACCCCTCCAGGTACGTCACCTATGCGGCGCTGCGGGGCGACACCTCCGACAACCTCCCCGGTGTGCCCGGCGTCGGCGAGAAGACCGCGGCCAAGCTCGTGAACACCTACGGCGACCTGGACGGGATATTCGCCCACGCCGAGGACCAGACCCCCAAGCTCCGCTCGAACCTGATCGAGCACGAGGAGCGTGCACGCAGCAACCTCGAGATGATGAACCTGGTCCGCGATGTGCCGCTGCCCGATGAGGCATACGACCAGGACCAGGGTGATGTCGATCCCGAAGCGGTCGTCGAGCTGTTCAACTTCCTGGAGTTCCCGAGTCTGATCCCGCGCCTGCCGGAAGCGTTTCCCGAGCTCTTCGGCGACGGAATCGCCCCCGGCGGCACCGAGCTGACCGTGCTCGAGGCCGAGGTGGTCGTTGCGGATGAACGGATCGACCTGGCGGCGCAGTTGGAGCGGGCGGCCGGCGAAGGGGCCGCGGTGTTGCTCGGCGACTGGGAAGGTGAGCCGGGCAGATCCGCTCTGAGCGGTGTGGCGGTGGTCACCGACGCCGACTCGGGTGAGGTGCTCTGGGTTCCCGCGGAGTTCCTCGATGGGCTCTCGGGAGCACTGGCCGAGGGACGTGTGCCGGTCATCAGCCATGATGCGAAGCCTCTGATCCGTTCCCTGTTGGCACTCGGTGCGGACCTGACGTCGCTGCAGATGGACACCGCTCTGGCTGCGTACCTGATCGATCCTTCCGACGCGACCTACGGCCTCACCGAACTCCTGGCCCGCTACGCGGGCGCAGAGCTACCCGGCGAGTCCGCGCCCGAGGACGGCCAGTTGGACCTGGGCGGCGACTCGGTGGACCGCTCGCTCGTCGCTGCACGCCGGGCCCTGGGCGTGGCATGTCTGGCCGCACCGTTGGCGGAGGCGGTCGAGGCCCGAGGGCTCTCGAGGTTGGCCGACGATATCGAGACCCCGCTGGTGAGGGTCCTGGCCAAGATGGAACACGTCGGTGTGGGTGTGGACCGCAAGGTGCTGGAGGACCTGGCGGAATCGCTGCGGTCGGAGTGTGACCGGGAGCGCGCCGCGGTGCTGGAGGCAGCCGGTGAGGACTTCAACGTCAACTCGACGCCACAACTGCGCACCATCCTGTTCGACAAGCTGGGCCTGCCGCCCCAGAAGAAGACCAAGACAGGCCCCTCGACGGACCACCAGACCCTCGAGAAGCTCCGTGGCGAACACCCCATCATCGAGCACCTGCTGGCCTACCGCGAGGTGGAGAAGCTCCGCTCCACCTACGGCGAGGGGCTTCTGGCCGAGGTCGCCGACGACGGACGTATCCACGCCACGTTCAACCAGACCGTGGCGCGCACCGGCCGGTTGTCGTCGGACCAGCCGAACCTGCACAACATCCCCGTCCGCACCGAGGCCGGCAGGCGGTTCCGCAAGGCGTTCGTGCCCGCGGAGGGCACCGAGATGCTGGTGGCCGACTACAACCAGATCGAGCTGCGCTGCATCGCGCACCTCTCGGGAGATCCGGGGCTGGTGGACGCCTTCACCACCGGTGAGGACATCCACACCCGGACCGCCGCAAGCGTGTTCGGCGTGGCGCCGCAGGATGTGACCATCGAGCAGCGATCGAAGGCGAAGATGGTCTCCTACGGCCTCGCGTACGGAATGGAGGCCTACGGGCTGGGCCAGCGTCTCGCCATCCCCACGGGCGAGGCCCAGCAGATCCTGGATGCCTATTTCGCGGCGTTCCCCAGCGTGCGCCAGTTCATGGACGACACGGTTGCCGAAGCCCGCGACAAGGGCTACACCGAGACCGAGTTCGGCCGCCGCCGTCGTATCCCGGAGCTGTCCTCCAACCAGCGCAACGTGCGCATGGCAGGGGAGCGCCAGGCGATGAACGCACCCATCCAGGGTCTCGCGGCCGACATCTTCAAGGTTGCGCTGGTCCGCCTCGACCGCATCCTGGAGCCCGCATCGCTGGGTCGGGTGGTGCTGCAGGTACACGACGAAGTGATCCTCGAGGTGCCTCCCGAGCGCATGGACGAGGCCTCCGAGCAGGTGCTGGAGGCGATGTCGGGTGCCTTCGACCTGCGGGTCCCGTTGGAGGTCAACATGTCGCACGGTTCGAGTTGGGCCGCGGCGAAGGGCTGAACGATGCCGGAGCCCGCTGCCGACCCCCGAGAACCGGAGCCGCACTGGTTCGAGGAGCTCGCGGATCACATGGGTCCCGCCTACCTGCGCTACTCCTTCACGCGCGGCACTTGCCAGGAGGTCGCCTTCCTCGTTGACGCACTGGGTCTGTCGGCGGGTTCGACGGTGCTGGACGTGGGCTGTGGCCCGGGCCGCCATGCGGTGGAACTGGCCGAGCAGGGGATACGGGTGGTCGGTGTCGACATCAGCGAGCGATTCGTGGCGGTGGCACGCGACCTGGCCGAACAGCGCGGCGTCGGCGACCTGGTGCAGTTCCACCGCGCCGATGCCCGCAAGATGGTCGGCGACGATCGCTTCGACGGCCTGGGTGTCGACGCGGCGATCTCCCTGTGCCAGGGAGCCTTCGGACTCGCCGGACTGCCCGATCCGGACGATCCCGCCAACCTGGGTCCCGACACAGCGGTGTTGACGGGCATGCGCAACGCTCTGGGCGCGGCCGGCCGCATAGCCGTTTCGGCCTTCTCGTCGTACTTCCAGGTGCGCTGGTTGGAGGAACAGGACAACTTCGACGCCGCCTCCGCGGTCAACCACGAGACCACCGAGGTCGCCAACGAGGCGGGTGAGGCAGTACCCGCCGAACTCTGGACCACCTGTTACACCCCGCGCGAACTGGTGTTGGTGGCCGAACGAAGTGGTTTCGAGGTCGACCACGTGTGGTCGGTCAGCCCCGGTGGATACACCCGTCGGGTGCCCGATACCGACAGCCACGAGTTCCTGCTGCTGGCACATCGCGCCGGGTCCTGAGCGCTGGCACTTTCGGCTGGTCCACGCCAGCGAGTACCCTCGTCAGGTTCCCTGTCCCTCTACCCCTAAGAGCCAACACGTGTCCGACACCACAACAGCCGACGCCCAGCCGCAAGAAGCGGTCGACCCCATGGGCGACTACATCCCCCGACAGATAACCGAGAACGATCTCGGCGAATTGTCCCTAGACGACGCATACGCGCAATCCATGGTGGATGTGGCCGACGGCCAGTTGGTCACCGGCACGGTCGTGAAGGTCGACCGCGACGAGGTCCTGCTCGACATCGGTTACAAGTCCGAGGGCGTCATCCCCAGCCGCGAGCTGTCGATCCGCAACGAGGTCGACCCCGGCGAGGTCGTCTCCCTCGGCGACGAGATCGAAGCCCTGGTCCTGCAGAAGGAGGACAAGGAAGGGCGTCTGGTCCTGTCCAAGAAGCGCGCCCAGTACGAGCGCGCCTGGGGCACGATCGAGAAGATCAAGGAAGAAGAGGGTGTCGTTTCGGGACCCGTCATCGAGGTCGTCAAGGGCGGCCTGATCCTCGATATCGGCCTTCGTGGCTTCCTGCCGGCCTCACTGGTGGAGCTCCGTCGTGTGCGCGACCTGCAGCCCTACATCGGCCGCGACCTCGAAGCGAAGATCATCGAGCTCGACAAGAACCGCAACAACGTGGTGTTGAGCCGGCGCGCCTACCTCGAGGAGACGCAGAAGGAACAGCGCGAGGACTTCCTCACCAACCTCAAGCCGGGCGAGCGCCGCAAGGGCACCGTGTCCAGCGTGGTCAACTTCGGTGCGTTCGTGGATCTCGGCGGAATGGATGGACTCATCCACGTCTCGGAGCTCTCCTGGAAGCACGTCGACCACCCCGGTTCGGTCGTCACCGTCGGCGACGAGGTGGATGTCGAGGTGCTCGAGGTCGACCACGACCGCGAGCGCATCTCGCTCTCACTCAAGGCCACCCAGCAGGATCCGTGGCAGGAGTTCGCCTCCAACCACCAGGTCGGAGAGCTGGTCTACGGCCGGGTCACCAAGCTCGTTCCGTTCGGTTCGTTCATCCAGGTGGGCGACGGCATCGAGGGACTCGTGCACATCTCGGAGATGTCCGCACACCACGTGGACCTGCCCGAACAGGTCGTCACACCCGGCGAGGAGCTGTGGGTCAAGATCATCGACCTCGACCTCGACCGTCGGCGTATCAGCCTCTCGATCAAGCAGGCCGCCGAGGGCGGCATCGTCGCTGCTGAGTACCAGGAGCACTTCGGCGAGCACGCCTACGACGACGAGGGCAACTACATCGGTGGCGAGATCGCTCCCGACGAGACCTCTGAGGGCCAGGAAGCCTGGGCGGAGTACTACGCCGAACAGGGTGGCGAAGCACCGCCAGAGGGTGCAGCACCAGCCGGGGCGGAGCAGGCCGAGGCCGGAGCTGAAGCCGCTGTCGAAGCTGCTGCGGAGCCGGTGAGCGACGAGTCCGGGACGCCCGAGGCGCCTGAGGCAGACGCCACGGTCGATTCCGAGGCGCCGGAACCCGCCGCCGAGGCGGCAGCCGCCGAGGAGCCAGGCGAGGGCTGATACCTGGGGCAGAGCCCACGGCTCCGCCCTCACGACAACGACGAGACGCCCCGGGCCTTTGCGCACCGGGGCGTCTTCGCGCGCTCGGCCGTGTCGCAGCATGCGCTTGCCCTGAGGAAGGCTGCCGGGCCGATTCGCACAGAACCGGTGCCCTGATACACCGGGCCGGGGCCTGTACGCGGAGGTCTACCGGAGTGCCCGGGCGGGATTGAACGGGCGGGACCGAAGGGGATTGTTGGGGCGGATCCTTAAAGGCGGGGCGTGAACCGGTCGAACGTAATGCCAAGCGGATTCCGCGCCCCGCGCCGGATGTCCGTGCACACCCCAAGCACGCACGGAGAAACAAGTGAGTTCACGTCGAACGTTGATCCTCATCGGAGCCCTACTGCTGGGAGGCCTCGCGGCCTTCCTCACGCTCAACTACGTCCGTGGGGTGGAGAACCGCGTCTCCGAGGACACCGAGCTGATCGAGGTCGTCGTCGCCCAGGCACCCGTGGCCGAGGGAACGCAGGCCTCGGCCGCAATTGCCGACGGCAGCCTCGCTGTCGCCGAGCGTGCACGCCAGGACGTTCCGGCGAATGCCGTGTCGCGCCTCGCCGATGTCGAGGGCGAGGTGGCTGCCATCGACCTGAGCGGCGGCGAGATCGTCACCTCGACGATGTTCGCCGGGATCCAGGACCTGACCGGATCCCGCTCCGCCTCGCTGGATCCGGGCAATGTGGCCATCACCGTCAATGTCGACAGCGCGTCGGTCAGTGGTGGTCTGATCCAGCCCGGTGACCGGGTGAACCTGCTCGTGCGGTTCCAGCGCACCGCCACGGCCGCCGGAGACGCCGAGGGCGGCGAGGGCGACACCGGAGAGACCTCCCTCGGGGTGGGCGACGGTGGCGTGATCATCCCGAAGCCGGCCGGCTACGCCTTCCAGGCGGTGAAGGTCTTCGCCGTCGGAACCGATGCTGGTACCGCGGTCGCCGACGAGTCGGCGGACGGGGAGGCCGAAGGCGGAGCCACCGAGAACCTGTCGACATTCCTCACCCTGCAGATGCCTCCCGAGGATGCAGCCCTGTTGGCCTCGGTGCGTGATGCAGAGCTCTTCGCATCACTGGTGCCGCCCGACTACGAACCCCGGCCGATCGAAGTGATCGGTGACCTGCCTGCCCTGCCGGGCATGGAAGGCCGCGGCATCTACGAGGACGAGAACGCAGGACAGTGAGCGAGATCGTGACCACCGGCGAACCGCACCCCAGTGCAGCCCCGTCGGCATACCCGCAACACGCCCCGAACGTGGCCGTCGCAGCCAACGGGACACCTGTCCCCGTCGCGACCCCGGGAGTGTCGGTGGCCGTTGTGGAGCTCGACGTACCCACTCGGGAACGCATCGTGTCGCTCCTCGGCGACGGGGTCACCCCGTTCAACACCCTCGAGGAGCTCACTTCCCGCCTGACCGGCGCGATGCCGGTCGTGGCGGTGCTCGGACCGTCCTGCACGAGTTCCGACACGCTCCCCCTGATCGAACGCGTCAACCAGCAGTACCCCTACATGGCGTCGGTGATGATCGTCTCGGAGCTCAGCACGACCCTGCTCCAGCAGGCACTGCGGGCCGGGGTCCGCGATGTGCTCGCAATGGGTGGCGAGGCCGGCGCGCTGGCGCTGGCCGTGCAGCGCGTTGCCGTGTCGCTCGAGTCGGCACCCCGGGCGGTACCCACAGCACCGCCCGCGGATTCTGAGGGCGCGGATCTCGAGGCGGTCAACGGGAAGGTCTATTCGATCTTCTCCACCAAGGGCGGCTCGGGGAAGTCGGTCCTGGCCACCTCGTTGGCCACGACCCTCGCCCGACGCAGCGACCTCCCCGTGTGCCTGGTGGATGCCGATCTGCAGTTCGGCGACGTCGCGGTGATGCTCAAGCTCGCCCCCAGCCACACCATCGTCGATGCGGTATCGGTGCTCGACCGCCTGGATCCCGCAATGCTCGACGGGCTGTTGGTGACCCACGAACCCAGCGGACTGCGCGTGTTGCCCGCTCCGCTCGAGCCCGCCTTCGCCGACCAGGTGTCCGCACACGACATGCGGACCATCATCGACACCCTGCGCACGTTCTGCGGTCACGTGGTGGTCGACACACCGGCCTACTTCAATGACGTAGTGCTCGGGCTGGTGGAGGCCTCCGACGACGTCCTGCTGGTGGCCGGCATGGACATCCCCAACATCAAGAACGTCAAGATCGGCCTGCAGACCCTTCGCCTGCTCGACACTCCGACCGAGAAGCTGCACCTCGTGCTCAACAGGGCCAACTCGAAGGTGAAGCTGGAGGTCAGTGAGGTCGAGAAGACGCTCGGAATGAAGGCCACGGCGCTCATTCCCAGCGACATCGCAGTTCCCCAGTCGGTCAACAAGGGCGAGCCGGTGGTTCAGTTCGCCCCCAAGTCCTCGGTGGCCAAATCGATCGAGGATCTCGCCGACATGATGCTGCCGCGCCAGGCCAAGCGGAAGCGCTGAGACAACCGAGGAATCTGATGCCCACCTACCGCCGAGAGCCAGTCGACAACAACGATCCGGAAGCCCCTCCGGCCGCCCCGCGTGGCGCGTTCAGCCCGCCGCCGGTGGGCGGCGAGAGCCCCGGCTCCGCTCCGCAACAACCTGTCTTTCCCTCCAACGGCTCCTTCACCCCTCCGAGCGCTGATCCGGTCGCAGATGTCCTGAAACCGAATGCCCCGGCACCCAGCGGTCCCGCCCCGGCCGCGAGCGCCGCGGTCGGCAGCGGCGCGTTCGCCCCTCCGCCCGCCACAGCGGATCCCGCCCCGTTCCGTCCGCCGGCCGCCACGACCCCGCCACCGTCGACGAACGGGTCGCTCCCGCAGCAGCCCCCCGCTGCGGCGGGCCACGGTGCCGGCGGCGGTGCTGAGCAGCCACCGGCGGGCGACAAGGCACCCGTGCGGACCAAGCCGACCAAGGGCGACAGTGCCACGGCCGAACTCAGGCACCGGATCCATGAACAACTCATCGAGGAACTCGGACCGATCCTCTTCGACAGCCGGCTCTCCGAGGAGGATCTCCGGCGCAAGGTGAACGACCAGCTGCACAGCGCCATCGCGGCCGAGCGGGTCCCGCTGAGCGCGGCCGACAAGGCGGCGCTGATCCAGGCCGTGGCCGACGACATCCTGGGTTACGGCCCGATCGATCAGCTGCTGCGCGACGAAGCCGTCACCGAGATCATGGTCAACGGCCCCGACATGACCTTCGTCGAGCGCAACGGAAAGCTGACCCTCGACGAGAACATCCGCTTCATCGACTACGACCACGTGCGGCGTGTGATCGACAAGATCGTGTCGGCCATCGGTCGTCGCGTCGACGAGTCGACCCCGATGGTGGATGCCCGACTGCCCGACGGCAGCCGCGTCAACGCGGTGATCGCACCGCTGGCGATCGGCGGTCCGTTCCTCACGATCCGTAAGTTCGCAACCGATCCGCTACGGATCGACGACCTGATCCGATTCGGTTCGGTCAACGCACACGCGGCCCGTTTCCTCCAGGCGTGCATCGTCGGCAAGCTGAACGTGATCGTGTCGGGCGGTACCGGTACCGGCAAGACGACCATGCTCAACGTGTTGTCGGGCTTCATCCCCACCGACGAGCGGATCGTCACCGTCGAGGACGCAAAGGAACTCCAGCTCCACCAGGACCACGTCCTGTCCCTCGAATCCCGGCCTCCCAACGTCGAGGGTCGCGGCGAGGTATCGATCCGGGACCTGGTCAAGAACACCCTCCGTATGCGTCCCGACCGGATCGTGGTGGGGGAGTGCCGTTCCGGTGAGGCACTGGACATGCTCCAGGCCATGAACACCGGCCACGACGGATCGCTCACCACCGTGCACGCCAACAGCCCCAGGGACACGCTGGCCCGCCTGGAGACACTCGTGCTGATGGCCGGGTTCGATCTCCCGGTCCGTGCGATCCGTGAGCAGATGGCTTCGGCGATCGATGTGATCGTGCAGTTGTCGCGGCTGCGTGACGGGACCCGTCGGGTCACCCACGTCACCGAGGTGCAGGGAATGGAGGGTGACGTCATCACGCTCCAGGACGTGTTCCTGTTCGACTTCTCCGCCGGAGTCGACGAATCGGGGCGCTTCCGCGGGCAACTCCAGGCCACCGGCGTGCGGCCCAAGTTCGCGACGAAGCTCGCGGACCTCGGTATCCGACTGGGTCCGGAGATGTTCGCTCCGGGGGCAACCGCGTGAGGATCCGGTCCCGGGCGCTGATGCGCTCCGCTCTGCTCGGCATGGTGTTCGGCCTGATCGCCGCGCCGGTTGTCGTGGCGGCCCAGGAGGATCCCGCCTCCGACGGTTCGGGTCTGAGCGTCGAACGGGTTGACGCCAGGGGTGAGAGCTGGCGCATCAGCGGGGTGTCCCCCGGTGGCGCACCGACCCTGGAGCTGGACGGGGAGAGCCTGGCGACCAAGCAACAGGAGATCACCACCGATCTGGTGGTCGTGATCGACAATGACCGATCCCTTCCCAACGGCAACCTGCAGCTGTCCAGCAACGCTGCGGCGACGTTGCTCCCGGGCGTGGGCCCGATCGGCAAGGTGGGTGTCGTCAGCACCGCTCGTCTGGGTGCCCAACAGGAACTCCCGCTCAGCGCCGACCCGAACGCTGTGGCCGGTGCGATGCAGGCCGTGACAGCGGACGGGGACTCGGCGGTGTGGGACGCGATCACGAGGGCCGCAGGGCTGCTCGAATCGAGTGACGCCCCCCAGAAGCGCGTTGTTGCCTACGTGGGGTCAGGTGACCGTCTCTCGACGAGTTCTCCGGGCGCGGCAGAGACAGCCCTGCGCCTGGCCGACGCACAGTTGGACGTGATGACCGTACCGACCGCCCAGAACGCGGCCCGGCTCTCCGAGATGGTCGAGGCGGTCGGAGGTTCGTTCACACCACTGGCCGGTGACGACGACTACGAACAGGGAACCGAGGACGAACTGGTCCGCCTCGACGAGCAGTTCTCGCTGGCCTTCTCACCGCTCGAGGGCAGCGAGCCCGTCGACCTGACCGTGCTCGCCGCGCAGGGCGAACAGACCCAGGTGGTGAGTGTTCAACCCGGAGCGGTCACCACGGGTGCGAAGTCCCTGTCGGCCGTGGTGCCATCGAGCAGCCTCGTGCAGTCGATCCTCTCCAACGGTCTGACCAGATGGCTGGCGGTCCTCCTGCTCGCGGGTGCCGTGGTCGGGTTCGTGTGGTCCCTGCTCAACATGGTGGTCCCCGACAAGGACAGCCTCGAGAACCGCCTCCAGGTCTACGAGGAGACCGCCGAGGGTCCGATCGAGGGTGACGGCGAGGCCCATGGGGTCATGACCGTGCCGATCCTGCAGCGTGCGGTCGACTTCACCGGTGAGATGGCCGAGAAGCGTGGCTTCCTGGAGTCCATCGAGGTGTCCCTCGAGCGTGCCTCGCTCCCGCTGAGGGCGGCCGAGGCCATGTTCTTCGTGGCCACCCTGGCCTTCCTCCTGGGCGTGGTGGCCGTGGTGCTGACCGGGAACCTGCTGATGGGACTGGTGGTGTTCGGGTTCGCCCTGATGCTTCCCAAGGCGATCCTGGACATGCGTGTGCGGCGGCGTCAGAAGAAGTTCGTCGGACAGCTCCCCGACATGCTCGCCCTGCTGGCGGGAACGCTGAAGGCCGGTTACTCGATCACACAGGGTTTCGAGGCGGTCTCCAAGGAGGTCGACGAGCCGATGGGCAAGGAGCTGCGCCGGGTCGTCACCGAACATCGGCTCGGGCGCACCCTCGAGGACGCACTCGATTCGACCGCAGGGCGGATGGGCTCGGACGACTTCGCCTGGACGGTCATGGCCATCAAGATCCAGCGGGAGGTCGGAGGAAACCTGGCCGAACTCCTCATGACCGTCGCAGACACCATGACCCAGCGGGAACGCCTGCGCCGTGACGTCAACAGCCTCACGGCGGAGGGACGTGTATCAGCGTTCATCCTGGGCCTGTTGCCCCCGGCGCTCGGCGTGGTGATGTACATGATGAACCGCGATTACATCATGGAGCTCTTCACCCCGGGTCTGGGCTACGTGATGATCGGAGCAGCGGTTGTTGCGATGGTCATCGGGTTCGTGTGGATGAAAAAGATCATCACGATCGAGGTGTGACGATGTCGCCGACCGTATTGTTCGCAGCCCTGATGGTCGCCGGAGGTGTCTCCGCGGTCGTGTTCGTCGTGCTGTCGCAGATCGAAGAACGTCAGATGATCCGCGAGACGCTGCGTCAGCTCGACGGCTACGAGGTGGAGAGCACGAGGGACCAGGAGCTCCTGGATCCTCTCAGGGACCGGGCGCTCCAACCGTTCCTCAACGGGCTCACCGGCCTGGGCCGTCGGTTCACGCCCATCGGATACGTCGAGAAGGTGAAGCAACGGTTCGTCTGGGCCGGCGAGATGGATCCGACCAAGGTGGACCGCTTCCTGGCGGTCAAGGTGGTCACGTCCGCTCTCGCCGTGGTGGCGTTCATCGCCATCTTCATCTTCGGTGTGTTGCCGCTCAGCGGCATGCCCAAGCTGGTCGTCGGAGGTGCGATAGTCGCGGCCTTCGTCATGGGCCCGGACTCGAGCCTCAAGAAGCGGGTGTCGAGTCGCCAGCACGAGATCCAGGTCACCCTGCCCGACGTACTCGATCTGCTGGTCATCTCGGTCGAGGCCGGACTCGGCTTCGAACAGGCGCTGGACCGGGTGATCCACTCGGTGCCCGGTGCGATGAGTGACGAGTTCTCGAGGATGCTCGGAGAGACCAGGGCCGGTGCCAACCGCTCGGATGCCATGCGCGCCCTGGACGACCGCTGCAACGTGCCCGAGCTGCGCAGCTTCGTGATGGCGATCATCCAGGCGGACACGTTCGGCGTCTCGATCGGCCGGGTGCTGCGGAGCCAGTCCCAGGAGATGAGGATCAAACGGCGCCAGTTGGCCGAGGAGCAGGCCCAGAAGGCGCCGGTGAAGATGATGATCCCGATGGTCTTCTGCATCTTCCCTGCCCTGTTCGCGGTCGTGCTGGGCCCGGCGATCCTGCAGATCAAGGAGGGACTGTGAGTCCCTCAGGGCGATGAGATGGTCGACACCTCCATCGATGTGGTCCCGGGTCCGGCCGACCCGGCAACGCATGCGCTGAGCACCGACGCACCTCCGGCGGCGCCGCCCGCCCGCCGGCGCACGGACACCGGTGCGGGGCTGCCGGGTGGATCTGATGGGTCGGCCTCGGCGCTGTCCTGGGAGCGGGCCGTCTCGCTGTTCCTCGCAGGACTCGTAGCGTTGGCCGCAGCAGGTCCGATCTCCGACAACAGCCTGCTCACCCACATCGCCACCGGCAGGCTGCAGGCTTCGGGCGGGCTCCCCGACAGCAATCCGTTCCTGCGCACGTCCAGCGACTTTCCGGTACCGAGCTGGTGGTGGTCGGGGCTCCTGGGGTGGGCCGAACGCATCGGTGGGCTGGGAGCCGTTCGGCTGCTCACCGTTGCGGTCGCGGCGCTGCTCGGCTGGCTGGTGGTGAGGGCGTGTCGGACCCACGATGTGCCGGGTTCTCCGAGTGCGAATCCGTTGGTCCAGGCCCTTCCGGCTGCGGTTGTGCTGGTGCTGTTGTTCCCCTCGCTCAATGCCCGTCCGCACCTCGTCGGGTTCCTGCTGCTCACGGTGGCCCTGGTGGTTTGGCGCGAGCGACGCTCGCCATGGTGGCTGGTCCCCGTGTTCGTCGTCTGGGTGAACGTGCACGGGACCTGGCTCTACGGAGCCGTGGTCCTCGGGGTGCTCTGGCTGGCCGAGATGCTCGATGACCGACAGCCACACCTGGAGCGGCTCCGGTGGGCAGGGACGGCGCTCGGTGGACTCCTGTTGGGCGGACTGTTCTATCCGGAGCGTTTCCGGCTGGTGCTCCTGCCCACCGAACAACTGGGAAGTTCCGCGGCGCGTTCTGCGATCGGCCAGTACGAGGAATGGCGACCGATCTCACCGGGCAGCCCGGTGCTGTGGGTGTTCGCACTCGTGGCACTGCTCGCTCTCTACGGTGCGCTGCGCTCCCGCGGTGACTCCCGCGTGCGCTGGGGATCGGTGGCAGCGGTGGTCCTCCTGGCAGCGATGGGTGCCAGCGCCTATCGGCTACTGCCGATCGCCGCCATCAGCCTGGGGGCCTTCGCCGCCATGGGCATCGCGCGGCTCTCGGAGCTCCCCATCCCACCGCGTGTGATCGGCCGGATGCTCGGGGCTCTCGGCGTCGCGGCGATCCTGGCGGCCTGTGTGGGAGCGTCCCTCGGCCCGCACACCGACCTGTCCCGGTATCCGGTGGAGGAGGTCGACTGGCTCCAGGAGCGCGGGCTCGTGGCAGATCCCGATGTGGTGCTGCTCCACAACGACTGGGTCGGCAACTACCTGGAGTTCCGCTACGGGGACCAGGCGAACGCATGGGTGGATGATCGTCCCTCGGTGGAGACGCTGCTGGACTACGTGACCCTCAGACACACCGACGAGGGTTGGCAGGAGGCACTCGAGCGCGCTGATCCCGACGTGGTGCTCTGGCAGGCCGAGGATCCCCTCCCGGATGCCCTGATCGACACCGGCGGGTGGAGCGAGGCCCTCACCACGGACGATTTCCGCGTGCTCTGTCGCGCCACGTTCGCTGAGCGCTGCCTCCGGGGCTAGCCGCGCCCTGCTGCGCCGGCCGGCGCCTCTCGAGGAGCCAGTCCCGGCGCCACGAGTCGATGTCAGGGCCGCGCAGGCCCGGCGATTCGCCCCTCGTGGCCGCCAGCCGGGCGGAGTACCAGTCGGAGGTGGTCTCATCCGCCAGCAGCTCCAGGGTGCCCTCGATGCGGGATGCGAACCTCCGGGCATCCAGGTCGCCGTGGGTCAGCGGAGGGCCGAAGTTGACCACCACCCGTCCCGGCCGGGGCATCGAGGAGCCCTTCGGCAGGACCCGGTCGGTTCCGTGGATGTGGATGGGTACGACAGGCACGTCGCAGCGCACGGCCAGGTAGGCGGCGCCGCCCTTGTGCTCCTGTCCCCAACCGTCGGGACTCCGTCCACCCTCGGGAAAGACCAGCAGCGACCAGCCCTTGTCGATCAGCTCGGCCGCAGCGAGTGCGGAGCGCCGTGACACCCTCTTTCGTTCCATGGGCACCGCACCCCAGAACCATGCCGCCGCTGCCGCGCGACCGGGCGTGTCGAAGAAGTAGTCGGCGGCGGCGGCGACCACGAGTTCGTGGCGCCAGGGCCGCGGCAGAGCGCCGGTGACCACACCGGTGTCGAGGTGGCTGTGGTGGTTGGCGACGAAGACCGCCGGGCCCTCCAGCTGGTCGATCCGGTCGCGGTTGACGACCTGCGGTGCGCACAGGGCCGTGGTGACCGCTCGCCCCAGCGTCTCCTGGGTGGCCACACGAGTGGCGCGGGCGAGGGGTCGCCGGGCCCAGGACGACTCGTAGCGGTCACCCAGCGGCGGTCCGGGCAGTGGTTCCACCGACGACGGGGTCGGCGCGGAGGTGACCGGGAAGCCCGCGGATCGCACCAGAGCGGCCGGGTTGAGGGCGCGGAGGCGCGCCAGGTCGGGCACTCCGCGGCGCGGACCGGCCGTCCGGCGCGAACCGGAGGACCTGTCGCTCACGTCACGTCCGCCATCATCAGCGGAGGGTTCTTGAAGTAGGTGATGGTCGGTCGTGGCCCGACGATGTCAGATGCGATCTCGAGAGCGTCGTCCATGGTGCTCGCGGGCCGGTAGCCGAGCCGGCGCACCGTGGCCGGGTCGCCACCCAGGACCACCACACCGCCCAGGTGCTCGAGGGCATGAGCTCCCCAGTACCACATGTAGAACGGATGCACGCCGTGGTAGGCGTTGCCGGTTCGGTACAGATGCCGGTACCACTCGTCCTCGGCGTAGCGCTTCTCGAACCGCTCGGCCATCACCGTCGGATCGGTCGTCTCGGGCAGCACCTCCTCGAAGAAGTCGATGTAGCTCGGGTGGTGCACCGGGTTGAACTCGGGGGTCGTCGGGTGGCTCATGATCACCACGCCGCCCTCCCGAACCAGCGGGCGACCCCTGTAGAGGTTGAAGAAGTAGCCGAGCCCGAGGCAGTGCACGAGGATCGGGTTCATGATCGAATCCACGTTGTAGGGCGAGATGTACGGCAGCCCGAACAACAGCACGTCGGTCTGGCCCTCGACCGGTACGAGTTGTTGGCGGTGCACCTGAGCCGTGGTCAGCTCGTGGACCGCCTCGACCTCTCCCGCCTGCACCGAGGTCAGTCCGTAGGGAGCACGCCAGCCGTGCAGGACCTTGCGGCGTCCGGCCGCCGGGAGCCGATCGAGCGCCGCGCGCGAGGCCATGAACGAGGCGCGGTCGCGTACGTTCCACTCCCATTCGCGCTTCGCCAGCACCGACATCGGTCCGTCGCCGTAGAGATCGTTGTTGACCGTGGTCTCGATCTGGAACACCTCGACGCCCGCGCTGCGCAGCACCTCACCCTGGCGCCAGTTGCTGTGGTGCAGTTCCGAGTTGTGGCGATCCATGAAGGACCGGCTCCGGGTCATCGTCGCCGGATTGTGGTGGTGGCGCAGCGCCCTGTAGCCCGACAGACCGGTGGCGGTGGACTTCCAACCCCCGTCCATGGCCACGAGGTTCAGGTTCACGTACACCACGAGGTCCGACTCGGCGGCCCGCTTGGAGATCTGCACCTCCTCGCCGTGGTCGGTGGTGCCCAGCACCACCATGGCCTCCGGGTCCTCCGCGTCGTGGTTGTACAGGGTGCCCCTGGGTGCGAACGCCTCATAGACCCGGTCGCCGACGACGTGGCGCAGCTCGGCGTCGGTCATCCGACGGTGCAGTGCAAGCGCTGCGATCAGGTGGACGTCATCCACCCCGGCATCGGCTGCCAGGTCGAGCACCGATTCGATCACGAGCTGGCGCACATCCGGACGGCGCATCGGTGGCAGTGGCAGCGAGACGTCGTCGAAGGCGATCGTGAGCTTCATGCCGGCGAACAGGCGGGCGCTCAGCGG
Organism: Microthrixaceae bacterium; assembly: GCA_023957995.1. Lineage (GTDB taxonomy): Bacteria > Actinomycetota > Acidimicrobiia > Acidimicrobiales > Microtrichaceae > JAMLGJ01. Next base: position 115,868 of record JAMLGK010000007.1, read on the forward strand.
ATCGCTGCCGACAGGTGAGGCGAGTGCCTCGCGCACGGCCCGCGCCGGATCCTCGATCGGTTCCAGCGGCTCCGGGGGATAGATGATCCGGGAGCGGTCCGCGGGCAGCTTCTGCAGGCGCAGCTGCTCCCCGTGGTGCATGAGCACCGGCGGGGTGGAGCGGTCCACGTCCAACACGAGGCCCGGACGGGGGCGGTACTGACGGTCTCGACTCATCTGGTCCCCTGCGGATCGAAGCAGATCTTGGTGGCGCCGCGGCGGCCGGCGGCCGCTGCGTGCGCGATGGCATCGGTGGAACGCGACAACGGGTAGGTGGCACTCACCAGGGCCCCGAGATCGGCTGCCGCCACCAGCTCCATCGCGAGGTCGAAGGTGCGGTACTCGGTTCCGTCGAGCCTCTCGGTGCCGTAGGTGTAGGCACCGCTGAGAGCTATCTCACGCTGCCACAGCGGCGTGAGGTCCACGGTCGTGACCCCCGGCATCCCGACCATCACCACGCGGCCTCCGGGCCTGGTCACAGCGAGGGCGAGAGCGAGGCTCGACGAGGTGCCTACGCAGTCGATGGTCACGTCCACTCCGCCGGTGCAGCGTTGTTGGGCGCCGCTCCCGATGACCATCGTCCCGGTCACCCTGCGCACTGCCCGGATGAGTTGGGCATCGGTGGCGACCGTCGTCGGTAGAGACCCGGCCAGCGAGCGCGCCAGGTCCTGTTGGTGGGGGTGTCGGGCTGCGACGACCAGCTGTCGAGGTGGGCAGTGGCGGGCGATGGCCGCGACGACGGCGAGTCCCATGGTGCCGGCGCCGATCACGGCAGTGGTGTCTTCCGAGGCGATCCCGGCGGACAGTGCCGCGTGCAGCGCACATGCGGTGGGCTCCACCATGACCGCCGCCGTGTCGTCGAGTTCGTCGGGAACCTCGTGCAACTGGCTGAGGTGCGCTGACATCTCACTGGCCCATGCGCCCCCGGTGCTCTCGCAGAAGCCCGTCTGCAGTCCCGGCTCGAGATGACCGTGCGACAGCCGTTCGCAGCGGCCGAGGTCGCCGTTGGCGCACGCCCCGCACAGCGGGTGCACACCCCGGGCAACGCAACCGAGGACCGGTTCGAGCACCACGCGGCGGCCGTCGTGGTCGGCCACCACCTCGTGGCCCGGTACGAACGGCAGTGACACGATCGGTTCGAACCACCTCGATGAGCGTCCGTCCACCGCTGCGAGGTCGGATCCGCAGATGCCCGCCAGACGAGGTCTGATCCTCACCCAGGAGTCCGCGTCTATCGCGGGAGGGGCGAAGTCCTCGGTGTGGCGCAGCGGCCCTGTTCCCGCACCGGCACCCGGGCGCAGCGACGAAGCCAACCGGGCGAGGCCGAAGCGGGCGGGGGAGTCCTCGAACACGAGGGCCTCACCGCGCAGCGGACGCTTCCTCTGTGCATCGGCGGTCGTGGGTCCGGTCATGGCGCGGTCCGGTCCAGTGGTCGGCGACGCTGGCGCGGTCGGCCCCAGCGCGGAGCGAGGGGCAACAGCGGAGGTCTGTGGCCCCGGGCGGTGTCGAACTCCTCGATCAACCAGCCGCGCGTCCGGGCGATCGTGGCGAGCCGGGGTTCGGGGTTCACCGCCACCGGGAACCCGACGGCCTCGAGCAGCGACAGATCGGATGACGAGTCCGCGTAGGCGACCGACTCCGCAGGATCGAGCCCGTGTCGCTCACAGAGCTCGCGCAGCACCGCAGCGCGCGCCTCCGCGGTGGGCGGCGCGCCCGAGAGGTGCCCGGTGAGGACCTCGACACCGTTGCGGACCTCGGTCGTGGCCTCTGCGCACACGATGTCGTCGAACAACGGAGCCAGCGGCTCCACCACGAGATCGAGTGCACCGGTGATGAGCACCGTGCGGTGGCCCAACCGGCGGTGTTCGCGAACCCTGCGCAGCGCATCGGGGAACGACCTCGACAACAACAGGTCGCTCATGGCGTCGGCGGCATCTGCGCGGATCTGCTCCACCGGAGCCCCTTCGTAGCGTCTGTAGAAGGAACGCAGGAAGTCCGATCTGTCGGACCTGTCAGCAGCGAGGAGGCCGGGCGCCTCCGCGAGCAGTCGCGCCACCAGACGGGCCCGGTCGGCGGTTCCGAGGCGTCGCCCTGCCAGCCATGCGTAGGTGCTCACCACGTTGGATGCGATCAACGTGTTCTCCAGGTCGAACGCCGCGAGGTGACGTTGTTCGGAGAGGACCTGGCCGCGCAGCCGGTTGGCACGCCGCTCGGGGTCGCGCTTGGCGCCGGTGGTCGCGGCGCGTCCGTGTTTCACCACCGAGGGAAGGTGGATCCGCGGGATGTAGTCGTCCCATTCGATGGCGCGTGGATCCAGCTGCATCGGACCGGGCGAGCCCTCGACGCCATCGGCGCCCCGCGCCTCGAGGTCCGCCAGCTCGAGCAGGCGGTCGACCCCGTAGACGGCCTCGCACTCGGTGTAGGCGCCGTACAGCTCGACGTAGGACAGGGCTCGTTGGGCGGCGGCGCGTCGGAGCTCCAGTTGGGCTCCCCACCTGGCGGCCCTGCCGCGCAGCGGCAGGTTGCCGACGATCCGCTCGACGCGTTCCAGACCGCCCGTGGCCACACGCAGCTGGCGCTCCACCCGACCCCGCCCGGGAAAGGTCCAGTCCGGCACCACGATCGGCTGGCCGTGGTCGTCGTGCAACGGGTGTTCGAGGAACCAGTCGCGCACATTGTCCACGAGCACCTGGTACTGCAGCGGGTTGATGCCACCGGATGCGACCTGGACGATGTCAGGGGCCTCGGAACTCGACGGGTTGGCGGCAGCAGCGAGGATCGCCGATACGACCAGGTCGACCGGGATCACGTCCACGATGCCCTCGGGCACTCCCGGGAACTCCTTGAGCAGGCCGCGGGCGTAGGAGAGGATGATCGGCTCGGCCATCCGGAAGCCGCGGATCCAGCCCGGTGATGGTTCGGCCAGGGCGGACTCGATGATCGAGGGTCTGACAACGCTGAGTGTCGGCGTCCGGCGTCCCTCGGCCCGGATCCCGTCGAGCGTCTCGCCCAGCGCCACCTCGCCGAGCGCCTTGGTCAGGGCATAGGCGTCGGGCCACCCCAACGAAGCGGCACGGGAACGGCCGGCACTCACCAGCGAGTCCGCCACCCAGTCGCGCCGGAGCTGCTCGGTGCGTTCCGACAGGGCAGGGCCACCAGCTGGTCCGAGCACCGAGCGGGCGGTCTTCGCGAACTCGGCGAGTCGGTCCGGGTGTCGACTGGCCGCATCGGTGTCAGCCCGGGTCCTGCGTGCAGCGGCCACCTCGGCCTGCCAGTCGATGTCGACGAAGAACGGGTTGGAGCGAACCGGTTCCTCGGGGGCCGCCCCCCGGCGGTTTCCTGCCACGTAGCAGGTGCTGACGGTCACCAGATGGGGTACCGGCCGGCCGTGGGTCCCGAAGGCCTCGTCGATGGTCCGTGCGATGCGGACCGGACCGAGCAGGTTGACCTCCACAGCTCGGTCGAGCGGGGCATCGAAGGCGACCGTCGCAGCCGAGTGGATCACCACATCGCACGTGCTGAGCGCCTGCAGCCCGGCCGCGTCGAGCCCGAGGCGGTCGGTGCCCACGTCGCCGGCAACCACCTCGACCCGACGCTGCGCCATGTCGGCGAAGCCGTCCTTGCCGAGTTCATCGCGCAGGCGGTCGAAGGCATCGTTGCGCAGCACCTCGCGCTCGACCCGCGAGCGGGCATCACGCCGTCGGCCGTCGCGGACCAACAGCACGACGGTGCTCTCGGGGACGCAGCGCAGGATCCGTTCGGTGAGCGCGGTGCCCACGAACCCGGTCGCCCCTGTGATGAAGATCCGCTTGGCGGAGAGTGCGTCGGCGATCACGGCAAGCGATTCTGTCAGCTCGGCCTGACCGGTCGGGAGGACCGGCGTAGGTGGATCTCGAGGGCCAGGGCAACGAGTTCGTCGATCAGGCCCGCGTAGGTGAGCCCGCTGGCCTCCCACAGCTTCGGATACATCGAGATGGGCGTGAACCCGGGGATGGTGTTGACCTCGTTGACGAGGAACTCCCCGCTGCCGTCCAGAAAGAGGTCGACGCGTGCCATTCCGGCACAGCGCAGGGTCTCGAAGGTGCGGATCGCGAGGTCACGACCCCGATCCATCGTCGCGGCGTCGAGTTCGGCCGGGATCACGGTGCTGGCGGTTCCGTCGACGTACTTGTCGTCGAAGTCGTAGAACTCGGCATCGGTCACGACCTCGCCCATCACCGACGCACGGGGTTCCTCGTTGCCCAACACCGCGCACTCGAGTTCCCGTCCGTCGACCGCGGCTTCGACGACGACCACGTCGTCGTAGGCCATGGCAGCATCGACAGCTGCCCGGAGGTCCCCGACCGGACCCTCGTGACGGCTCACCCCGATCGAGGAACCCATGTTGGCGGGCTTGACGAACAACACCGGCCCCAGTTCCGAGATGATCTCCTCCAGATGCGCGTCGGTGGGTGGCATCGATGAGTGGATCGTGCGCCACGCGGTCTGGGGGATGCCTTCCGCCCTGAGCACCGTCTTGGCCATCGCCTTGTCCATCGACACCGCCGACGACAGCACACCCGAACCGACGTAGGGCACGCCTGCTATCTCCAGCAGGCCCTGGATCGTGCCGTCCTCGCCGTTGGGCCCGTGCAGGATCGGCAGTACGACCGTGGGGACTCCGGGCGTAGCGCTCCCGGCGGTTGCGAGGTAGTGCAGCAGCTCCAGGTGGGCACCGGTTGCCCTCAGCTCATCGGAAGCCTCTGCTGCAACGAAGGATCCTCCGCGGGTGATGCCCACCGGAACGACCTCGTAGCGGTCCCGGTCGAGTGCGGCCAGTACGTGGCTGGCCGACACACAACTGATGTCGTGTTCGGCCGAGCGTCCTCCGAAGAGCACGACGAGGCGAACCCTCTCGGGTAGTTCGCCCCGGTCGGCCGCGCCGGGTCCGGCGAGATCTGTGGGTCGGCCGGACCGCGCGGGCCCGCCCTGCTGATCCTGCATCATCGGCAGTCTAGGAAGCGTGGCCACACGCCCGGGACGTGTGAGAATCGCATGGTCGTCGGCACTCGCCGCCGGCGCCCAGAGGTGACCCAGGAGCAGAAGCGTGCTGGCAGTACCCCGATTGCCCGAAACCCCCCGACCGCCCGGCGATCGGGCTTCGACCCGGGGGCATGGCGGTTGAACTTCGAACTGGAGACCCTGGCGGTCGACCTCGGTGGGGTGCTCCACGGCGTTGCGGGCCGCCCGGAGATCGAGGTCGAGGGACTCAGCATCGATTCGCGCACGGTGGGCGAGCGTCAACTCTTCGCGGCACTGGTGGAGCAGCGTGATGGCCATGAGTTCGTTCCGGCGGCACGGACCGCCGGGGCGGCAGCGGTGCTGGTGCAGCGAGTCGTGGACGACGGTCCCTCGCTGGTCGTGCCCGACGTGGCCCTCGGCCTGCAGGAGCTGGCCCGCGTGGCCCGCAGGCGGCTCCACGGTCCGGTGGTGGGTGTCACGGGGTCGGTCGGCAAGACGACCACCAAGGACATGTTGGCCAATGTGCTCGGAGCCCGCATGCGCACGGCGGCTTCGGAGCGTTCGTTCAACAACGAACTCGGTGTTCCGCTGACCCTGGCCAACGCCCCCGCCGACACCGAGGCGACGGTGGTCGAGATGGGTGCCCGGGGCAGCGGTCACATCGCGCTGCTCTGCACGATGGCTTCGCCGACGGTGGGGGTGGTCACAGCGGTGCACGCGGTCCACACCGAGTTGATGGGTTCCGAGGACGACATCGCCAGGGCGAAGGCCGAGTTGGTCGAGTCGCTCCCACCCGAGGGTCTGGCGGTGCTCAACGGCGCTGATCCCAGGGTCGCTGCGATGTCGACGCTGAGCAGCGCCGAGGTGCTCACCTTCGGAGGAGACGCCGGTGACGTGACCGCCACCGGCGTGGTGATCGACGACGATCTACGGCCCGGGTTCACGCTCCATTCGCCGTGGGGCGACGCCAAGGTCCACCTCGGTGCACGCGGTGAGCACAATGTGGACAACGCGCTCGCCGCTGCATCGGTGGCGTTGTGGTTGGGAATCGAACCGGAGGCGGTTGCCATGGCGCTCGAAACGCCTCCGGCGTCGCCGTGGCGGATGCAGTTGGAACGCAGTGATGCCGGCATCACCGTGCTCAACGATGCCTACAACGCCGGGCCGGCCTCCATGGCCGCTGCCCTTCGTTCGTTGGCGGCCCTACCCGCGGGGCACCGGGTTGCGGTGCTCGGGCTGATGGCCGAGCTGGGTGATCGCTCAGAGGCGGAGCACCTTGCGGTGGCGAAGCTCGCCGAGGAGCTGGAGATCGACCTGCTGGCGGTCGGAACCGACCAGTACGGCTCGGCGCACACCTCCGACGCGGCAGACGGATCCGACTCGGTGCTCGAGGTGCTGCGCGAGCGCGGCTGGCTGGCACCCGACACCGCGGTGCTGGTCAAGGGTTCCCGCGTGGCCGGGCTGGAGTCTGTCGCGGAGCAGATCCTGTCGTTCGGCGCCTCGTAGCGACCGACCTACACTCCAGAGCCATGGGAGCAGCGCAGTCGCGGATCAGGGTCGGTGTGATCGGAGCCGGCGGACGGATGGGTTCGACGGTCTGCCAGGCGGTCGAGGACGACCCCGATCTGGAGTTGGTCGCAGCGGTGGACCCCCACTACCGCGGAATCGACCTGCGCACGGCCACGGGGGTCGACTCCGGCATCACGATACGCGCCGACACCGAGTCCCTAGCTGGTCACGGTGCCCAGGTGGCGGTCGACTTCACCGAGCACGACGCCGGTTCGCGGAACCTCTCGATACTGGCCGAGGCAGGGATCCACGCGGTCGTGGGGACCACCGGATTCACCGAGGAGGACATCGAGCGGTTCCGCTCGGAGTTCACGCGCTCCAACGCCGTGATCGCACCCAACTTCGCGATCGGAGCCGTGCTGATGATGAAGTTCGCGGAGATGGCCGCACCGTATTTCGACTCTGCGGAGATCATCGAGCTGCACCACGACAAGAAGGTGGACGCTCCCTCGGGAACCGCGATGTTGACCGTGGAGAGAATGGCCGGGGCATCGGGTGAGTGGACCGAGGATCCCACCCGCGACGAGATCCTCACCGGTGCCCGCGGGGGAGAGGGACCAGCCGGCATCCGGGTGCACTCGGTGCGACTCCGCGGACTGGTCGCGCATCAGGAGGTGCTGCTGGGCACCACCGGACAGACGCTGAGCATCCGCCACGATTCGATCGACCGTACGAGCTTCATGCCCGGGGTGTTGCTGGCGGTGAAGTCCGTGGCCGACACCCCCGGGGTGACCATCGGCCTCGACGCCCTGCTCGGGCTCTGACAGCCGGGTCTGCTCGACCCGACCGGCGCCGGGGGCGGACCTCAGTCGCCGAGCTCCTCCTCGAGGTCCTCGACACCACCCACCAGGCCGCGGTGGCTGCGCAGCTGCCAGGCGATGTAACCCACCACCGAGAGCCCCGAGATGATCAGGAGCCACCGCTGGTAGCGGGCCACGACGTCGAGCACGTCGAGGATCTGCTCCTCGAACACCGTTCCGATGAGACGCATCAGGATGATCCGACCGATCGTGCCGGTCAGCGCGAGGAACAGGAACCGGCGGAATCGCATGCCCGCCACACCTGCGATCAGGCACACCGGGTTGTTGGGCATGATGAACACGAGGGCGTCGAGGATCCTCGCGAATGAGCCCTGCTCGGTCTCGAGGGCGTCGAAGAGCCCGCCCGAGGTGGGGAAGACCCTCCGGGCCCAGTGAACCGCCCGCTCGCGGTAGAGGTAGCCGAGGGCGTAGAACAGCGGGTCCGGCGCCATCAGACGGAGGGTGCCGACCACGAGCACCTCGAGGAACGCCGTGTTGGGTGTGGTGCCGATCAGGTACTTGTTGGACGCGTTCAGCGAGATCAGTCCCAGTGGGTGCTTGTTGATCCAGCTCGCCCACGCCGCGTTGCCGAAGTTGTTGGCGACCACCAGGGCCACGATGCCCGCTCCCAGGAGGGGCAGCAGCCAACGGGGTCGTTCGGGGGCCGCCACTTCGGTGTCGGCCGGTTCCGCCGGAAGCCCGTCGTCGGGGTCGCTCTCGGACCGTTCGGGCACGCCTTGGTCGCTCACCGCAGAAGTCTGCCCGATGCGTACAGCACCGCGGCGCCGCGGGCCCGTCGGCGCCGACATAGTGTTGCCGAGGTCGGGGACAGGGGCGCCGCCCCGGCAGTTGGGGTCAGGCGCCGCGCATCGCACAACAGCGCAACGCACAACAAGGGGAATTGCCACATGTTGGGAACCATGCAGGATCGACCGCTCGCCCTGCCGCACATCTTCGAGCGGGCCGAGAAGTTCTTTCCGCACAAGGAGATCGTCACCGGCACAGCCACCGGCGAACGGAGGCGACGGAGCTACGGCGACTGGGCGGCGCGGACGCGTCAGCTGGCGACGGCTCTCGACGACCTGGGGATCTCGCCGGACGGACGCGTCGCCACGTTCTGCTGGAACACCGACAACCACCTCGAGCTCTACTTCGCCGCTCCCTGCAGCGGAAGGGTGTTGCACACCCTCAACATCCGTCTGTTCCCCGAGCAGGTCACCTACATCGTGAACCATGCCGAGGACGAGGTCATCTTCATCGACCGCTCGCTGCTGGGGCTGATCGGGCCACTACTGGGCACCTTCGAAACCGTGCGTCACCTCGTGGTGATAGATGACGGCGCACCCACGGAGTTCCCTGACGGTCACGACTTCCTCGAGTACGAGGACCTCATCTCGGGGCGCGAACCCGCCGAGTTCGCCATCGAGGACGAGAACCGTGCCGCATCTATGTGTTACACCTCTGGCACCACGGGCAACCCCAAGGGTGTCGTGTACACCCACCGGTCGACCTACCTGCACACGATGGCCGCCATGCTGGCCGACACGATCGGGACCTGTGAGCGCGACGTGATCCTGCCGGTGGTGCCGATGTTCCATGCCAATGCCTGGGGTCTGGCCCATGCGGCGGTGGCCTCCGGGGCAGACCTGGTGATGCCCGGCCCGCAGATGACCCCGCCGGCGATCGCCGACATGATCGTCGAGGAGAAGGTCACCCTCGCAGCAGGGGTGCCGACGATCTGGATGGGCGTGCTTCCGGAGTTGAAGGGGCGTGACACCTCCGCCCTGCGCACGATCCCCTGCGGCGGATCAGCGGTACCGAAGTCGCTCTCGGAGGCATACCGCGAGCAGTTGGGACTGCCGATCCTGCAGGCCTGGGGCATGACCGAGACGTCGCCGGTCGCGTCGGTGGCCGGTCTCACCTCCGCCATGGACGATCTCGACGAGGACGCGAAGGCCGATCTGCGAGCTGCCCAGGGCATGGCGGTCATGGGAGTGGAACTCCGTGTGGCAGATCAGGTCACGGGCGAATCGCTGCCGTGGGACGGAGAGTCCCAGGGTGAGCTCCAGGCGGCCGGCCCCTGGGTCACCGCGGACTACTACAACGACGACCGGGCTCCCCAGTCGTTCACCGACGACGGCTGGCTCCGCACCGGAGATGTCGCCGTGATCACCCCCGAAGGGTTCGTCCGTATCGTCGATCGCACCAAGGACGTCGTGAAGTCCGGCGGCGAGTGGATCTCCTCGGTCGAACTCGAGAACGAGATCATGTCGCATCCGGCGGTCGCCGAAGCAGCTGTGATCGGGGTGCCGCACCCCAAGTGGTCCGAACGTCCGCTGGCGTGTGTCGTGGTGGTCGAGGGTGAGCAACTCACCAGGGAAGAGGTGCTCGACTACCTCGATGGTCGGGTTGCCAAGTGGTGGCTACCCGACGACGTCGTGTTCATCGACGAGGTGCCGAAGACCAGCGTCGGCAAGTTCTCCAAGAAGGACCTGCGCGAACGGTTCGCCGACCACGAACTCCCCGAGACCTGAACGGAGTGAGCGCTCGCATACGGGCGTGAGCCGGTCCAGTTCCTAGAGTTCGTGGGGTGTACGACTTCGCCAAACGGCCGCTGTGGATTCTGAGCCACGTACTCGTCGTCCTCGGAGTGCTGGCGATGATCCGGCTGGGGTTCTGGCAGATGAGTCGCTGGCACTCCGAGCAGGCTGCGCTGGACGGTATCGAGGCCGGTCTGGACGCAGAGCCGGTGGCTCTCGGGGATCTCCTGGGTGAACTCGGGGACCCTGCCGAGCCCGGTGATGTGGATGACTCGGCGAAGTACCGTCGCGTAGAGGTGTCGGGAACCTGGGACACCGCGTCGGAGGTCCTCATCCGGAACCGGTCGCAGAACGGTCAACCCGGCGGCTGGCTGCTCACACCGCTGGTCCGCTCAGATGGGACCGCGGTGGCGGTCATCCGTGGCTGGATTCCCCTCGAGTTGGCCAACGGCGGCGCGCCGTACCCGGGAACGGAGCCACCGCCGGGCGAAGCGCTCGTGACCGGCGTGGCCCAGCTGACCCAACAGGGAGGGGGCCTCGGTCCACAGGATCCTTCCGAGGGCACCCTCGACACCATGGCGCGGGTCGATCTGCAGCGGTACGCCCAGCAGGTCGACGCAGCTCTGGAACCCGTGTGGGTCGAGCTCCAGGAGTCGGATCCGGCACAACCGAACCCTCCGGTGGAGCCCGTGGTGGTCTCGCTGCCGTCGCCGTCGCAGAACTTCTCCTACATGATGCAGTGGTGGTTCTTCTCGGCGATCGCCGTGGTGGGCTACGCGCTCATACTCCGAAAAGTAGCGCGCTCGAAAGCGGGAATCGGGGGTTCGTCGGACGTGCCCGTCGATGACCCTCCGGAGCACAGACCTCCGGAACACAGGGATGCCTGAGTCAGTCGGAGGCACCCGCGAGCAGATCATGCGGGGAGCGCTGAGATGTGTGGAGCGCACGGGTCTGAGCGGCTTCTCCCTCGAGGATGTCGCCCGGGAGTCGGGACTCTCCCGAACGTCGATCTACCGCTACTTCCCACAAGGGCGACAGCAGCTCATCACCGAGACCGCCACCTGGGAGATGGCGCGCTTCTGGACCGGGGTGGCCGAGGCGGTCAACGATCTCGACAGCCTCGAGGACCGACTGGTGGTCGGTCTGCGGGTCGGTACCGAGCGGATCCGGTCGAGCCGCATCATGGCAAACCTGATGGATCCCGATCTCGACGAGCTGGCCAACGCTCTCGGTCCGACAGAACCCCTCGTCAACATCGTCATCCGTGACTACATGACGGCCCTGCTCGAGGCCGAAGCAGCTGCCGGGCACCTGCGCGACGGTGTTCAGGTGGATCTCGCGGCCGACTACCTCACGCGGATGGTCCTGTCGGTCATGGCGAGCCCTGCGGGGGTGGATCTCACCGAGGAGTCCCAGACGCGCGCGCTGGTCCGCAGGGAGTTCATCTCGGGGATCGTGGCACCCCCGGACAGTTCCTGAACACGACAGGGGCTGCTGGTGGAGTGACAAATGGCACTCACAAGTGTATGGCGATGAGACAGATCAGGTCTTATTGTAACAACCGATGAGTCCGATCACGGGGGAAGCTGTCGCGCCTAGTCGTGCCGCTGATGTCCTCACCGGAGTCGATTCCGGATCCACCCAGGCAAAGGTGCTCGACGCAGTGGTCGCGTGCGCCGGCCGCTGGGGGATCGACAAGACCACCGTCGATGACGTGGCCCGTGAGGCAGGCGTGTCCAGAGCCACCGTCTATCGGCTCTTCCCCGGCGGCAAACCGGCGATGGTGCACCTGTGCACCGTTCGCGAGGTTGCCGGGATGCTGGACGACCTCGTCACGCGGATCGAGACCTGCACGGATCTCGACGACGTGCTGACCACCATCCTGAGCGAGGGAAGCCGGATGGTCGAGCAGCAACCTGCGATCGCCTACATGCGGTCCCACGAGCCGGCCGCCCTTCGTGCCTTCTTCTCGTTCGATCGCCTGGATCGGCTCTTCGAGCTGATCACATCGCTGGTGTCGCCCTCGCTCCACCGTTTCCTCGGGGCCGACGACGCCGCTGCTGCGGTCACCTGGTGTGCGCGCCTCGTGGTGTCCCACAGCCTCAACCCCACCGAATCGGTGGAGCTGTCCGATCGCTCCGCAGCTTCCGAGCTGGTGCGCTCGTTCATCCTTCCAGGGTTCGAATCCGGCCCCGTCGGTAGCGGCGGAGTCACCCTGGATCCACAACACCGTCCCCAATCCCAGTTCCAACACCCAGGAGACCAAACATGAGCACCAACGAGGAGATGATCGACCGCGCGGACGTGGACGATCTCGAGGCGATACTCGCCGTCAGCAACAGCGACCGTGACGCGGTTGTAAGCCATGTGGAACAGAACTGCGACGTCGTGTTCACCTGGGACTACGACAAGGGCGCCAAGCCCTCGCTCGAGAAGCTCTACGAGAAGGCCAAGACCTCGATGTGGAACGGCGAGACCGACCTTCCCTGGGACACCGAGGTGGACCAGGAGTCGGTGGTCATAGCCAATGCCACCCAGAACTCCGCCGAGGGCTTCGGGCTGGTGGACTTCGACCCGTCGGGAACTCCCTTCGCCTCCTGGGGCGACAAGGAATGGCTGGAGCTGATGATCGAGAGCCAGAACTGGACGCTGTCGCAGTTCATGCATGGCGAACAGGGCGCGCTGGTGTGCACCGCCAAGATCGTCGAGACCGTCCCGTGGATCGATGCCAAGTACTACGCCTCCACCCAGGTGATGGACGAGGCCCGCCACGTGGAGGTGTTCGCCAAGTACCTCGACACGAAGCTGTCGGGCTACTACCCGGTCAACACCCACCTGAAGCTGTTGCTCGACGACATCGTGCAGGACTCCCGCTGGGACATGACCTACCTCGGGATGCAGATCATGGTGGAAGGCCTGGCGCTCGCAGCGTTCGGGTTCATGCACCAGATGACCACCGAGCCACTGCTGAAGAAGCTGCTGCGCTACGTCATGTCGGATGAAGCACGCCACGTTGCCTTCGGCGTGCTGTCACTGCAGGACTACTACAAGGACCTCAGCGACGCGGAGATCCTCGAGCGGCAGCAGTTCGCCTTCGAGGCCGCGGTGCGGATGCGCGACCGGTTCCTCCAACAGGAGGTCTGGGAGCGCATGGGCGTTCCGGTCAAGGAAGCCATCGAGCTCGTCATGCGGACGCCATCGCGTCAGATGTTCCAGATGATGCTGTTCTCCAAGATCGTGCCCAACTGCAAGAAGCTCGGTCTGCTGGACCGCAACGACGCCTGGCTGCGTCGCCGCTTCGAGGAGATCGGCGTGATCCAGTTCGAGGACTGGGTGGACACCGGTGACGAGTACGAGCAGTTCGCACTGAACGAACAGGACCTGAAGGCTTCTGCCTGAACCCTGCGAACCGTCGGGGTCGGCTCGGATCCCAACGGAACCGATCACGCCTACGGGGTCGGCCGCCCACAGGGTCGGCCGCGTACGGGGTCGGCCGATAGCCTCCCTCGGGTGTCGGTACCTGCTGGATTCGAGCCACCCGGGTTCGAGCCATCCGAGGAGTTCGAGGTGCTGGTGGTCCTCCGGGTCCGCGGCATCATCGGGTCCGATGCACTTCGTGGGGCCACCGCGCTCCCCGAATCGCGCCTCGAGCAGATCCTCCGCGACCTGGAGGCCGCGTCCGCAGTTCGTTACCACGGGGCGACCCCGTCGGGTTGGTCGCTGACCACTCCCGGGCGCCTGAGGGCGGAAGGCCTCATGGCGCGCCAGGTCGAACAGGTAGGGGCACGGGCAGAACTGCTCTCTGCCTACGAGAGGTTCCTGCCACTGAACCGCCGCGTTCTGCAGGTGTGCACCGATTGGCAGGTGCGCGTGGGCGAGGACTCCGACAGCGTTGGTGAGCCGGGCCACACACTCAACGACCACGGGGATCCCAGCTATGACCTCGCGGTCCTGGACCGACTTTCCGCGATCCATCGCGAGGCCGAGCAACTGTTGTCGGCGATGGGTGCGGTCCTGGCGCGGTTCGAGCCCTACCCCCGACGGCTCGCCAATGCGTTGGACCGGGCCCACCGGGGTGAGCTGGACTGGGTGACCCGACCGACGGTGGAGTCGTACCACACGGTGTGGTTCCAGTTGCACGAGGACCTGCTGGCGACTCTGGGACGCCAGCGCAGCGACGAGGAACACCGTTGAGGGTCACCGATGTGCGCGCGTTGCCCCCTGACGGGGGAGAATGGCAGCCGATGAAACATGACACCACAACCGCAACGGTGACCCGACCGCTCACCACCAGGGCCGAGGTGGCCTCGTGAGTGCACGGTTCGGCCGGGTGATGACCGCCATGGTCACCCCGTTCGACGACTCGGGAGAACTCGATCTGGGCGCCGCTGCCGAGGTGGCGCAGTTCCTCGTCGAGACCGGCAGCGACGGCCTGGTGCTGGCGGGCACGACGGGGGAGAGCCCGACGCTCACCGATTCCGAGGCCGCTGCACTGTTCCGCCGGGTGCGTGAGTCGGTGGATGTGCCATTGCTGGCCGGTGCCGGGTCCAACTCCACGATCCACGCTGTCGAGCTCACCAAGATGGCCGCCGATTGCGGTGTGGACGGGATCCTGTCGGTGACCCCGTACTACAACCGGCCCTCCCAGGCGGGACTCCTCGATCACTTCTCCACCGTGGCGACAGCGACGACGCTGCCCATCATGATCTACGACATTCCGATGCGCACCGGTCGCAAGGTCGACACCGACACCCTGCTGCGCCTGGCGGTTGAGGTCGACAACATCGTCGCGGTGAAGGACGCTGCCGGTGACCCTGTCGAGTCGGCGCGTCTGCTCTCGATGTCACCGGACGGGTTCGAGCTCTACAGCGGAGACGATGCCATGACCCTCCCGCTCATGGCCGTCGGTGCCGTGGGCGTTGTCTCCGTTGCGTCACACTGGGCGGCAGCCCAGTTCGGCGAAATGATCGATGCCCACCAGAAAGGGGACGTCATGACTGCTAGACGCCTCAACGCACAGCTGATCGAGTCCTATGAGTTCGAGAGTTCGGTAGATGCTCCCAATCCCATCCCCACCAAGGCGATGATGCGGGTCCTCGGCCTGAGGGTCGGAGCCTGCCGCGCACCGATGACGGGTGAGCCCGATGACCTCGAGATCCGGGCCCGCTCGGTACTCGACGGGCTCGGCTGATGGCGCGATCGAAGCGTTCCCCCGACAGCTCCGGCAGCTCCGATCAGCAGGGCCGGTCGCGGCAGGACCAGTCGGGCAAGGGGCAGACCCCCCGCAAGCGACCAGCGCGCAAACGACCCGCACGCAAGGGTGGTTCGCAGTCGAACCAGACTGGCCGGGCGCCCGCCAAGGGTGGCTCTGCAAAGGGTTCTGGCTCGTCGTCGAAGGCCCCTGGCCCGTCGTCGTCCCGGAAGGGGGGATCGGGATCCTCGGCGGTCAGCATCACGTTCCTCGGTGGCCTGGGAGAGATCGGCCGCAACTGCGCCGCGGTCGAACAGGACGGAGCGATCCTGCTCATCGACTGCGGATTGATGTTCCCCGACAACGACATGTTGGGCGTCGACTTGGTCCTGCCCGACTTCTCCTGGTTGATCGAGCGTGCCGATTCGGTGGTCGGTTGTGTGGCCACCCACGGACACGAGGATCACGTGGGGGCGCTCTCGTATCTGCTGCGCGAGATCAGCTTTCCGCTCTACGGCACCGCTCTGACCCTCGGGATGGCCCGGGGCCGCATCGAGGAGGCCGGCCTGGTCAACCGCACGGAGTTCAACGTGGTGGAAGATGGCGGAAGCGCCTCGGTCGGACCGTTCGAGCTCGAGTTCCTACCCGTCACACACTCCGTGCCCGAGGGTGTCGCCACCGTGATTCGTACCGCCCAGGGCGTGGTCATGCACTCGGGGGACCTGAAGATCGACCTCACCCCGGTCGATGGCCGCCTGACCGACCTGACCAGGATGGGTGCCATCGCGGATTCCGAGGGGATTCGGCTGTTGCTGGCCGATTCCACCAACGCCGAGGAACAGGGCCACTCGCGCTCCGAATCGACCATCGGACGTGTGCTCTACAACCTCATGCACGAGCACGAGGGCCGGCGTGTGATCACGGCCTGCTTCGCCAGCCACATCCATCGGATCCAACAGATCGCCGACGCAGCGATCGCGTTCGACCGCAAGGTGGCACCGCTGGGTCGTTCGATGATCCGCAATGTGTCCATGGCCCGCGAGATGGGTCTGCTGCGGATCCCGGACGCGTCGATCATCGACATCGGCGACGTGGACGATCTCGATCCCGGTGAGGTCTGTGTGATCTGCACCGGCTCCCAGGGAGAGCCGATGTCGGCGCTCACACGCCTGGCACAGTCCGAGAACCGCTTCCTGAAGCTCACTCCTCACGACACGGTGATCCTCAGCTCGCACCCGATCCCCGGCAACGAACATGACGTGTCGCGCGTGATCGGAAGCCTGATCCGCCAGGGCGCCGAGGTGGTCCACTCAGGCCTGCACGACGTCCATGCCACCGGCCACGCAAAGGCCGAGGAACTCAAGCTGCTGCAGTCGGTTCTCCAACCCGAGTGGTTCGTACCGGTGCACGGTGAGTACCGCCACATGGTTGCACACGCGAACCTCGCGGTGACCATGGGTCGGGCGAGGGACCGCGTTCTGGTCGCCGAGGACGGCGACCGGTTGGTGCTCGACGACGAGGGCCTGCGCTTCGACGGACGGGTGCCCTCGGAGTACATCTACGTCCACGGAACCGTCGGCGACATCGGCTCGGGCGTTCTGGCGGATCGTCGGATCCTTGCCGACGAGGGTGTCGTCACCGTGATCGTGGCGGTCGACCGCAAGGCCGGCCGGATCGTGGCGGGCCCCGAGATAGCCACGCGGGGTTGGGTGCACGAGGGTGACTCGGGCGAGATCGTCGCGGAGCTGGCCGAAAGGGTCCACTCCGCAGCCGACCAGGCCCTTCGTGAGGACCTGAGCGTCGCCAAGATCGAGCGGGCCATTCGCCGCACCGCCGGTGGGTTCGTCTCGGAGCGCACCCGTAGGCGGCCCATGATCATGCCGGTGGTTCTCGAGGCCTGACCGATGTGGGGCCTGACAGATGTGGGGCCCGACAGATGCAGGGCCCGACAGACGTAGCGTCGGGAGCCCCGCTGGTGTGATGCGCGGAAATGGCATCTGAGTCGTTGTGATGCCCTCTGGGTCAGCCTGCTGGCCCGGGATGCCGCGCTCATGTCTCAGCGAGTGGGTAGCGTTGCGCCTGTGGCGACGTCACAGTCCTCCCGTAGCAAGGGCCGGTCCTCCGGTTCGAAATCGACTTCGAAGGCCCGAGGCTCTTCGTCGCGCACGCCCGCGCGCCGGCGTTCCGATTCGCGCTCAGGGCGCGGGTCCGACCCCGCGAAGCGTTCACCGCTGCGGTACCTCTTCGACGGCCGGGGCCACGACGTATTCGGTCTGATCCTCATCGTGCTCGCTGCGGTCGCGGCCGCCGGTATCTGGTTCTCCGCCGGCGCCGTCGTCGGTCGCTGGCTGGACGCCTCCAGTGCCGCACTCGTCGGCTTCCTGCAGGTGCTGGTGCCCATCGCGCTCGCCGCGGGCGGCGTGTTGCTGATCCGGGGTCCGCGCCAGGTGGCGGCCGACATCTCCGACGGGTCGTCCGACGGTGACGCGACCGAGGTGATGGAATCCTCATCGCACCGGTCGCCCACCCACAAGAAGATCTCGCTGATCGCAGGTTGTGTCCTGGCCGCGGTGGTGCTGATGGGATTCGCACACCTCATCGCTGCCGACGGGGCCTCGGTGACAGCCGACGGTGTCGATGCCTACGCAGGTGCCGGTGGTCTGTTCGGAGCCTTCGTGGCAGCCACCATGCAGGGCGTCATCGGCACCTGGGGGGCCGCAGCCGTCCTGGTCTGTCTGGGCGTCTTCTCGATGAGCCTGATCTCCGGTTGGAGCCTGCGCAGGATGGCTCGCTCGGTGCTCGATGCCATCGGGCCCGCGATGGGAGCGGTGGGCGCCTGGCTCGCCGGACTGTTCCGGGTCTCCCCCCACGCGGAAGCAGATGAATCCGACGACGGGTTCCAGGCGCCTGCGCCGTCGCTGTACGACCAGGATGCGGATGCCCCCGCTGCGCCCAGGAAACGCAAGCGCAAGCGCAAGAGCGCCGGGCCGACCGTGAACGTACCGCAGTCCGAAGAAGGCTCTTCTGAGCAGCTCGACCTAGACCTGGGTCCGGTCGTGGAGGGGTCCCCCTGGAAACTCCCGCCGGCCAAACTGCTCACCCTGAGCACCCATCGCGACGTCGACACCGCGGCGATCGAGGAACGGGGCCGTGTCCTCGAATCAGCGTTGGCCGATCACGGTGTGGAGACGCGGCTCATCGGGATGACGGCCGGTCCCACCGTGACCCGGTACGAGCTCGAACTCGGCACCGGCGTCAAGGTTGCCAAGGTGACTTCCCTGCACAAGGACATCGCCTACGCGATGGCCTCTCCCGACGTGCGGATCCTGGCCCCGATCCCCGGTCGTCAGGCGATCGGCGTGGAGGTCCCCAACGAGGAACGCCAGGTGGTCGCCGTGGGCGACATCCTCACCTCCGCCGAGGCCAAGCGCGCCGTTCACCCACTCGAAGTGGCCGTGGGGCGCGACATCAACGGTCATTCGGTGCTGATGAACCTCGCGACGATGCCCCACCTCCTGATCGCAGGTCAGACCGGTGCGGGCAAGTCGAGTTGCATCAACTCGATCATCACCTCGGTCATGATGCGCTCGACCCCCGAGCAGGTCCGGATGATCCTGATCGATCCCAAGCGTGTCGAGCTCACCCAGTACGACCGCATTCCGCACCTGCTCACCCAGGTGGTGGCCAACCCCAAGAAGGCCGCCAACGCACTCGCCTGGGCGGTCAAGGAGATGGAGCGTCGTTACGACCTGCTCTCGGAGGTGGGGGTACGGGACATCACGGGCTACAACTCGGCCTACGACCGCGGAGACCTCGCCGAGGGTGTGGGCGCGGACCGGGACTTCAAGCGACTCCCGTTCATCCTCGTCGTGGTCGACGAGTTGTCAGACCTGATGATGGTTGCACCCCGTGATGTCGAGGATGCGATCTGCCGGATCGCGCAGATGGCCCGAGCGGTGGGCATCCATCTGGTCATAGCCACCCAGCGTCCTTCGGTGAACGTGATCACCGGTGTGATCAAGGCCAACATCCCTGCTCGGCTCGCCTTCGCGGTCTCGTCGTCGACAGACTCCAAGGTGATCCTCGACCAACCCGGAGCGGAGCGATTGGTCGGCAAGGGTGACATGTTGTTGTTGGGCCCCGCGTCCTCTGCGCCCCAACGCATCCAGGGTGCTTGGGTGGAGGAGACCGAGGTCCGGGCGATCGTCGCCAAGTGGCGCGACCAGGCCCCCGAGGTCGAGACCCAGTACGTCGAGGGCGTTGCCACCGAGGAGTCTCCGGGTGGGTCGTCCTCGTCGGCAGCCGGCGGTTCCGGTGGCGAGGACGATGACGCACTGCTCACCCAGGCGATGGAGTTGGTGGTGCGGGGCCAGTTCGGTTCGACCTCGATGCTCCAGCGCAAGCTGAAGGTCGGGTTCGCACGCGCGGGGCGGCTGATGGATCTCCTCGAGGAGCGCGGAGTCGTCGGGCCCTCCGAGGGCTCCAAGGCCCGAGAGGTGCTGATGTCGGTCGAGGACTTCGAGAACGCGGTCGAGTCGGGTGAGCTCTGAGTCCTCGCCGTAGGCGCACCGGTTTCTGGTAGACCTCGAACATGGCTCCCGGCGACACAGACCCAACTGCGGTCGGATCGGGCTTCGACCCGGCTCCGTTCGAGGCGATCACGTTCGAGACCGTGGCCGAGGGGCTGCGATTTCCCGAGGGTCCGGTCGCGCTGGACGACGGCTCCGTGCTCGTGGTCGAGATCGAACGGGGAACCCTCTCGCGGGTGTCGCCCGAGGGCACCATCGACGTCGTCGCAGACTGTGGCGACGGGCCCAACGGCGCGGCGATCGGCCCCGATGGAGCGGTCTGGATCACCAACAACGGTGGGTGCTTCAGCTATTTCGACGTCGGTGGGTTGCTGCTTCCCGGTCCGGTGCCCGACACCTACACCGCCGGTTCGATCCAGCGGGTGGACCTGGCCAGCGGTGACGTCGAGACCGTCTACACCGAGTGCGATGGCCGAACGCTGCGAGCACCGAACGACCTCGTGATGGACGGCAAAGGAGGGTTCTGGTTCACCGACCACGGTCTTCGCCTGGAACGCTCGGCTGACCGCACAGGGGTCTACTACGGACGTTGTGACGGTTCCGGCGTGACCGAGGTCGTGTTCCCGCTGGACGGACCCAACGGGATCGGGCTGTCACCGGCAGGCGACCGCGTGTACGTCGCAGAGACCTACACCGGGCGTCTCTGGGCCTGGGACGTCGATGGCCCCGGGAGTGCGAGCGGTTCGGGCCTGATGCCTCCCCACGGTGATCTACTGCACGCCGCACCGGCACAGGACTACTTCGACAGCCTCGGCGTGGACGGTGACGGCAACGTGTGTGTTGCCACGATCCAGACCGGGGGGATATCCGTGGTGCCTCCCCATGGCGGCGGCAGATTCGCGTTCGTGCCGGTCGATGACGTGGTCACCACCAACATCTGCTTCGGCGGCGACGACATGCGCACCGCCTGGGTGACCGCTTCGAGCACCGGCCGACTCCTTCGCTGCACCTGGCCGGTGCCCGGATTGCGGTTGGCGCACACCGGGTGATCACCGGGTCCTCCTGAGCACCCTGGTCTGCCTGAGCACCGGGTCTGCCTGAGCACCGGGTCGCAGGTGGGCTGGGCGGGGGTGGACCGACCGGCTGGGCCTAGGCTGGTCGGGTGGCGCGCACCTACTGGCTCGAGACACTGGGCTGTCCCAAGAACGAAGTCGATTCGGAGAAGCTGGCCGCGCTCATGGCCTCGGACGGACTCACCGAGGCAGCGGACCCTGCATCCGCTGATCTGGTGGTGGTCAATACCTGTGCCTTCGTCGAGGAGGCCCGCGAGGAGTCGGTGGCGACCATCCTCGATCTGCACGAACAGCGCAACGATTCCTCGGAACTCGTTGTGACGGGCTGCATGGCGGAGCGGTACGGCTCCGAGTTGGCCGAGGCACTGCCCGAGGCGGACCGGATCAGCGGTTTCGGAGTGCCGGTCGCTCCTGTCAGCGTGCCAGTGGTTCTCGGCCCCCGCGGTGCAACCGGCGCTGCCGAACCGGGGTCGGGCATTCCGGAGTTCGATCTGCTCAACCTCCCGCGCCCGGAATCCTCACGGCCATGGGCGTACGTGAAGATCGCTGAGGGCTGCGACAAGCGTTGCGGATTCTGTGCCATACCCTCATTCCGCGGCCCCCAACGCAGCCGTGGTGAGGATTCGATCCTGGCGGAGGTGGAACAGCTGCAGGTCCGCGAGGTCGTGCTGGTGGCGCAGGATCTCGGGGCTTACGGGCGCGACGGTGGCAAGGGAGAGCGTCGGATCACCGAGCTCTTCGCGGCGGTCTCGGAGCGTGTGGACTGGGTGCGGCTGCTGTACCTGTTTCCCTCGGAACTCACCGATGGGTTGATCGAGGCCATCGCAGGTTCACCCGTGCCGTATTTCGACCTGTCGCTCCAACATGTGTCGGCACCGCTGGTGCGGCGCATGCGCAGGCCGGGGAACGCGGCCGCGTACCTCGAACGGATCGATCGGATCCGGTCGCTCAGTGCGCACGCGGCCACCCGTTCCAACTTCATCGTCGGCTACCCCGGTGAGACCGAGGACGACCACGACCAGTTGCTGCGCTTCATCGAGGAGGCGCAGCTCGACTGGTGCGGCTTCTTCGCCTACTCGCGCGAATCGGGGACCCACGCGGCCGAACTCGATGGCGAGGTCGCCCCGGGCCTGGTGGCCGACCGGCTGGCGGAGCTCCGGGAGTTGCAGGACGGGATCACGCTCGCTCGGCGCGACTCGCTCATCGACACCGTCGCTCGTGTGCTGGTGGATGAACCCGGTGTGGCCCGGTCCCACCGCGAGGCACCGGAGATCGACGGGATCATCAGCGTTCCTGCCGACCTGGCGGTGGGACAGTTCCACGACGTGCGGATCTCGGCCGCCCAGGGTCCCGACCTCATCGCGGAACCCTCGAGCGGCGAACCGTTGGCGTCCTCGATGGCCTCGGCAGGCCGCGCAACACACCCGACGGAGAGCTGGTGACCCAGGCAGACACCCCCAAGACGTTCGGGCCCTCGGCGGTGATGACCCCGGCCAACGTGGTCACCATCGTGCGCCTGTTGCTGTCGCCGGTCGCCTTCTGGCTGATCATCGATCGAAAGTCGGGCTGGGGGATCTTCGTTCTCTGGGTGGCAGTGACGGCATCGGACAGTCTGGACGGGTATCTCGCCCGCAAGCAGGGGACCACCCGCTCCGGTGCGTTCCTCGACCCGTTGGCCGACAAGGTGTTGGCGCTCGGTGGGCTCTGGGCCGTGGTGCTGGCAGGTGAGTTCTGGTGGCTGCCGGTGGCCCTGATCACGGTTCGCGAAGCCCTGATCTCAGGATTCCGCTTTTTCTGGGCGCGCAGGGGTCTGGCCATCCAGGCCTCCAAGGTGGCCAAGGCGAAGACGTTCCTGCAGTTCTCGTCGGTCTCGTTCGTGGTCTGGCCCTGGACAGCGGGCGAGCCGTGGATCGCGGCCGCCTGTCTCTGGTTGGCCGTGGCGGTTGCGTGGATCAGCGCAGCTCAGTACATCACCGCGGGCTCCAGGGCCACCTCCATGGGTGACTGACCCGCTCCGGTGACCTGCGGCGGGACCGCTGTCACGAGCACGGTCACGCAGGACGGCTGGTCGATGGGTCAGACTGGTCAGCGGTGAGCGCACAGCGAGACACTCCGGTGCCCGACGACGAGCCCGGGCAACCCGGCGTTCCGATCGAGTGGGCGCTCGACGCGGCGATAGGAGCTGCCTCGAGCGCGTCGCGCGCTGCCGCCGCGGTGACCAGGAGCATGCCGGGGCGGGCAGCCGCTGCCGCCGCACGGTTCATCACCTCTCCACTCTCCGAGGAGGGCAGGGAGGTGCGCGAGCGCGCGGCCCCTGCGGCGCGCGAGGCGGTGAAGCAGATCACGCCCGAGGTGGTCCAGGTCGTGGATCTCGATGAGATCCTGGCATCGGTCGACATCAATGCACTGCTCGACCGGATCGATGTGAACCGACTCGTGGAGAGGATCGATGTCGGGGCGATCGTTTCGCAGGTCGATGTACAGGAACTGGTGTCCGGAGTGGACGTGCAGGCGATAGTCGACCGGGTCGACGTCGACGGCCTCATCGCCCAGGTGGATCTCGACGCGCTCCTGTCCAGGATCGACGTCGACGCGCTGCTCGATCGAATAGACATCGACGCCCTGCTCCAACGGATCGATATGAACGAACTGGTCGCCCGTGTGGACGTCGACGGGATCGTCCGCGACACAGAACTGGGATCGATCATCGCCCAGTCAACCTCCGGCGTGGCCAGCGCATCTCTCGATGCGGTCCGCCGCCAGGGAGTGGGCCTCGACAACGTCATCATCGCGGTTGCGAACAGACTCCTGCGCCGGGACCCCGAGGAGCTCCCCGCAGGTCCACCGCTGTTGGTCGAGAGCTCCCGCTCGCTTCCTCCGGGACCGACACCACCATGACCGACACAACACCCCTACTGCCACAACCATGACCTCGGACATCGAGCACCAGGCGGGCACCGACGAGCCGTCGACCCTCCAGGGCCACTACGCCGGGCCGGTCACGCGTCTGGCGGCGTTCGCACTCGACCAGGTGGCGATCGTGTTCAGCTTCGCGTTCAGCACCGCGACGCTCGCCTGGGCGGTGTCGCTGGTGACCAGCGGTGATGTGGAGCTGGACGTGACCACCGCCTGGGTGACCGTGTTCGCCTACGGGCTATGGGCCTTCACCTATTTCGCCTATCCGTGGGCGGTCAGCGGCAAGTCGTTGGGCATGGCGGTGCTCGGCATTCGTGTGGTCAGCGCGCAGGGCGAGGCGTGCACGGGCCGCGTAGCGGTGGTTCGCACCATCGCGTTGCCACTCAGCTTCCTCACGCTGGGTATCGGCTTCCTTCCCATCATCTTCGGACGTCACCGAAGGGCTCTTCACGACAGGATCGCGGGTACTGCGGTCGTCTACAGCTGGGACGCCAGGGCGGCCCATTGGCGCTTCCTGGCACGTGGGGGCAACTCCGCCGCCTGAGCGGGTCCGAGATGCCTCCCCCGGGTGAGCCACCGGCCGTATCGACCCGGGAGCGAGCGCCCTCCGGGGCCATCCCCGTGCACGGGTTGGCACCGCGGAGAAACGCTGCCGCACTAGGTTCGCCGCCATGCGAGTCGAAGTGGTGGCCATCGGCACCGAACTGCTGTTGGGTCAGATCCATGACACCAACTCGGCCTGGATCGGCGAACAGCTGGCGCTGGTGGGGCTGGACTCGTTCTTCCAGACCAAGGTGGGCGACAACCGGGCCCGCATGGTGGAGGTGCTCTCCGACGCGCTGGATCGAAGCGACGCGGTCATCTGCTGCGGGGGCCTGGGGCCCACCCAGGACGACCTGACCAGAACGGCCATAGCCGAGGTCATGGGGGTGCCCCTTCGCCCCGACGAGGAGATGGAGGAGCGGATCATCTCGATGTTCTCGGGTCGTTCCCGACGGATGCCTGCCAACAACCTCCGCCAGGCGGAGCTGCCCGAGGGTGCTCGCTTCATCGACGAGCAACCGGGTACCGCCCCGGGGCTGGTGTGTCCGTTGATGTGGCCGCGCTCGGGCTCGGGTGACGGTGCAGCGACCGAGAAGGTGATCTACGCGGTTCCGGGCGTGCCCTGGGAGATGAAGGAGATGATGCTCGGCACGGTGTTGCCCGATCTCCAGGCACGTGCGGGCATCGATGCGGTGATCCGCTCACGGACGCTTCGCACCTGGGGTGAGTCCGAGTCGGGCCTGGCCGAGCTGTTGGCCGAGCGGATCGAGGAGCTCGACCGTGTGGGCAACCCGACGATCGCGTTCCTGGCGTCGGGCATGGAAGGCCTGAAGGTGCGGATGACCGCGAAGTGTCCGACCGCCGAGGAGGCCGACTCGCTCCTCGACGAGGAGGAGGAGCGGCTGCGGGCCCGGTTGGGCGCACTCGTGTTCGGCGTGGACGACGACACGATGGAGTCGGTGGTGCTCGAGATGTTGCGCAGCAGGGGCCTGACGCTCGCTTCGGCCGAATCGCTCACGGGAGGCATGGTCGGCTCCCGGCTCTGTGACGTGCCGGGGGCGAGCGACGTGTACCTCGGTGGTGTGATCGGCTACGCACCAGAGGTGAAGCAACGACTCCTGGGGGTGCCCGAGGGTCCGGTGGTCACCGAGCAGGCCGCCCTGGCCATGGCCCATGGTGCTCGGGTGGCAACCGGTGCCGACGTCGCGGTTTCGACCACAGGGGTGGCGGGCCCTGATTCCTCGGAGGGTCGGCCGCCGGGCACCGTGTGCCTGGCCGTGGCTCTCGGGGATCCGGAACGCGGGGGAGTGTCGGAGTCCGTCGAGGTGCGTCTGCCGGGACGCCGCCAACAGGTGCGGGAGTTCAGTGTGATCACGGTGCTCGGCCTGTTGCGACGCAACCTGCTCGAATGGTCGGGCTGAGCAGACCCGTGGGCGAGCGACTCAGGCTGTTCGTGGCTGTTGCCCCGTCGCCCGAGGTCATCGAACAGCTGCGTTCGGTACCGCTCGTCGCCTCGTCGATGCTCCGGCCCACCCCTGAGGAGCAGTGGCACGTGACGCTGCGCTTCCTGGGATCGTGTGACCCCGAATCGGTGATCGGCCGGCTGGGCGGCGCGCAGCTGCCCACCGCGGAGGCCGCGCTCGGCCCGGAGGTGACGATGCTGGGGGAGCGGGTCGTGGTGGCACCGGTGCGCGGCCTCGAGCACCTGGCAGCGCGGATCGGGCACCTGACGTCGGACCCCGTCACCCGGTCGGACCCCGTCACCCAGGAGCCTCAGCGCTCCGGCCACGGGGGTCGGACCCGGCATCTCCCCGAGAGGCCTTTCGTCGGCCACATCACCCTTGCGCGCCTCAGGGGAGCGGTGCCTCCCGAGCAGCTCCCGCTCGGGTTCGTACTTGCCGGGAGTTGGACTCCCGCGGCGATCCAGCTGGTGTCCTCTGTGACCCACAGTGGTGGTGCGGTCCACGAAACCGTGGCCTCTTTCCGACTCGGCGGGCAGCCCACCCGAAATGCTTGAGTCGAACACCCGTTCGGAACTACGCTGATGTAATCCCAGCAGCGATTCGACGGCGGCCCCGAGGGCTGGCGGTGGGAACGGATCGGGCGGTCAACGACGACCAGCCGGTTCCTGTCACACCCCTTCCGTAGGTTCAACGCACTACAACAACCCGCCGGTCACCGATGGTGCCGGCACCAATGCGAGCACCGGACTACCAAGCACCGGGTGACCCCAAGGAGAGCCTCCATGGCGAAGGATCCAGCACAAGACGCAGCCAAGGCACTCGATATGGCCCTGGGTCAGATCGAGAAGCAGTTCGGCAAGGGCTCGGTCATGAAGATGGGCGACAAGCCCTCCATGTCGATCGAGTCCATCTCGACCGGAGCGCTGGCCCTCGACGTGGCCCTCGGCATCGGTGGCCTGCCACGCGGTCGCATCACCGAGATCTACGGTCCGGAGTCCTCGGGCAAGTCCACGCTGGCGATGCACGTGGTGGCCGAGGCCCAGCGCAACGGCGGCACCTGCGCCTACATCGATGCCGAACACGCGATGGACCCGATCTACGCCTCGGCGATCGGGGTCGACATCGACCAGCTCTACATCTCCCAGCCCGACACCGGTGAACAGGCTCTAGAGATCTGCGACATGTTGGTGCGCTCCGGCGCGATCGACGTCGTGGTGATCGATTCGGTCGCTGCACTCACACCCCGCGCCGAGATCGAGGGCGAGATGGGCGACAGCCATGTCGGGCTCCAGGCCCGGCTCATGTCCCAGGCGCTGCGCAAGCTCACCGGCAGCCTGAGCAAGACACAGACCATCTGCATCTTCATCAACCAGCTCCGCGAGAAGATCGGCGTGATGTTCGGCTCGCCCGAGACCACCCCCGGCGGCCGTGCACTCAAGTTCTACAGCTCGATACGCCTCGACATCCGTCGGATCGAGGCCATCAAGGACGGCGTCGAGGTGGTCGGAAACCGTACGCGTGTGAAGGTGGTGAAGAACAAGGTCAGTTCGCCGTTCCGGCAGGCGGAGTTCGACATCATGTACGGCAAGGGGATCTCGCGAGAGGGTTCCCTGCTCGATCTTGGTGTAGAGTACGAAATAGTGAAGAAGTCCGGTGCTTGGTACACCTACGAAGGTGAGCAGCTCGGACAAGGCCGAGAGAACTCCAAGGCCTTCATCTCGGAAAATCTCGAGATAATGGTGGAGATCCAGGACCGGATCCTCAAAGCGGTCGGAATTGTGCCGACCGATGAGGAGGCGCCGCCCACCGTCGACCCAGAAACTGGAGAGGTCATCCATCCCGATGACCTGCCCATCAGCCTGGATTGACCGGTTGGAACCTGACCCGGGCCAGCCGCCCGGTCGGCAAGTCGTGTCCAGCGGTGGAGAACGCCGGAAGGTAGAACGGAGCATTGCACTGGCCATCACCGGTGCGACGTGACCGTGCCCCCTGTGTTCCCACCACTGCTGGCCACCTACTCTGGTGGGTCGTGACCAAGCGCTATCTCGTGCGCACCTTCGGGTGCCAGATGAACGAACACGACTCCGAGCGCATAGCTGGGATGTTCGAGGCCGACGGCTACCAGAGAGCCGACTCCGAAGCGGACGCTGATGTTGTCGTGCTCAACACGTGCTGCATCCGGGAAGGCGCCGACACGAAGCTCTACGGCACGCTCGGGCACCTGAAATCGCTGAAGGACTCGCGGGCGGCATCCGGTGACGAACTGGAGATCATGGTCGCCGGCTGTCTCGCCCAGAAGGATCGGGAGTCCCTCGTCGAACGGGCGCCGCACGTGGATGTGGTGCTCGGAACCCACAACGTGTCGCGCGCAGTCGACCTGCTCGCGCAGCATCGCCGCAGCGGCGTTCCGGTGGTGGAGATACTCGAGGAGACGGTCGCAGCAGACCACGAGGCATTTCCCTCTGCACTTCCGGTGGTCCGGGAGGACCCATGGGCCGCCTGGGTGACCATCCAGGTCGGGTGCGACAACAACTGTGCGTTCTGCATCGTGCCCGCTGTGCGCGGACCCGAGGTGAGCCGCTCGTTCGGAGACATCGTCTCGGAGGTCGAGCGGGCAGCCTCCGACGGCGTCACCGAGGTGACCCTGTTGGGCCAGAACGTCAACTCCTATGGACGCGACCTCACCCTGTCCCTGCGCGGCGGTCAACCCGCCGACCGCAGCCGGGAGCTCCACTCCGCAGGGGCCGACTGGGTCACCGGTGAGCGCCGCGCACGACCGCTGTTCGCGGACCTGCTCCGCTCGGTCGGGGCAGTTCCCGGAGTTCGTCGGGTCCGCTACACCAGCCCACACCCCAAGGACCTCAGGCCCGAGACGATCGCGGCGATGGCCGAGGTCCCGTCGGTCTGCGAGCACCTCCACCTTCCGCTGCAGTCGGGCAGCGACCGGGTGTTGGCAGCCATGCACCGCGGGTACACCGCTGGGCGTTATCTCGAGAAGCTCGACGCGGCCCGACGCGGGATCGACGATCTGGCTGTGAGCACCGACATCATCGTCGGCTTCCCCGGTGAGACCGAGGAGGACTTCGCAGAGACCCTCGCAGTGGCCGCCGAGGCACGCTTCGACAACGCGTACACGTTCGTCTACTCACCGAGACCCGGAACCGAGGCTGCGAACAGCAGCGATCCCGAGGTCCCCCACGAGGTGGCGGTGGAACGAATGGCGAGACTCAGAGCCGTCGTGGAGCGTTCCAGTCGCCTGGGCAACGAGGCGAGGATCGGCGCGATCGAAGAGGTGCTGGTCGAAGGTCCCTCCAAGAAGAACCCCGAGCGGCTCACCGGGCGTACGCGCGGCAACCGGCTGGTGCACTTCGATGTCGATCCGACCACCCAGGCCGTGCGCAGGGGTTCCTATGTGGAGGTTCGGATCACCTCGGCCGCCACCACCCACATGCTGGGCGAGTTCCGCGAGCTCGTCGCACCTCCGACACACCGAGTGCGGATACCCGTTGCATCCAGCTGACGACCCGGCCGGCGCGGGTGCTCTGCGGGCCGAGGTGGCCCGGGCCCGACTCGACGCAAGCTCGGTGTTCGCCGGGTCACCATCAGGTTCGGCCGAAGCAACGTCGGTGCTGCGGGCTGATGACGTCCCCTTCAGGGTCGACCCCGAACGCACCGCAACGATCCTCGGGTCGGCACTGGGGGCCCTGCATGCGATCACCGTTGCGAATCCGGCCGACCCGGAACTGCGCCACCACACGATGGCCCAAAGCGTCGAGGTGGCGAGCGAGATCAACGCCGCGGCCAGCGGGCAGGCCCTCGATGCCGCGTATGCCCACATTCCGCGCGAACGACTGGTGGCGATACTCCGTGACGGAGCAGAGGACCTGGGTGAACCGAACGACGCTGACCTCGTTGTGACCCATGGATCACCGACGCTGGCCGAACTCGTGTGTGTCGACGGACGTCCCGTGGGATTCGTGGGTTGGGAAGGGCTGGCCCTGGCCGACCGACACCGCGACCTGGCTGCAGCGGCAACCAGCGTTGCGTCGACCCTCGGGCCGATGGCGGTTCCGGTGTTCTTCGACGCCTACCGCAGACATCCCGACCCGCTGCGGCTCGACTGGTGGGTGCTCGCACGCCACCTGGGCCGTCAACGGCTCGCCGAGCCGGGGAACTCCGGCGGTGCCTGAGCAGCCCGACCGGTTCGTGGGCCAACCGGGCAGGCACCTGGCTCTGGTGGG
This sequence comes from Microthrixaceae bacterium, assembly GCA_023957995.1. Lineage (GTDB taxonomy): Bacteria > Actinomycetota > Acidimicrobiia > Acidimicrobiales > Microtrichaceae > JAMLGJ01. The sequence goes on from JAMLGK010000007.1 coordinate 145,773, forward strand.
GCCCACCGCGTCAGGCAAGTCCGCCGTCGCGATGGAGCTGGCGCGCTCACGCAACGCGCAGGGGCTGCCCACCGAGATCGTGAGCTGCGATTCGATGCAGGTCTACCGTCGAATGGACATAGGCACTGCCAAGCCCTCGGTGTCCGAGCGTGAGGAGATACCCCATCACCTGATCGACCTGGTCGACCCCTGGGAGGACCACGATCTGGTGATGTTCCTGCGTGCGGCGCGAGCGGTCCTTGCCGACATCGAGTCCCGAGGGGCGAGCGCCGTGGTGGTGGGAGGAACCGGGCTCTACTTCCGTGGGGTGGTGGATGGTCTCACCCCACCACCGCAGTTCCCCGCCATAGCGGCGGAGTTGGACAGCGATCCCGACACGGCGGCGCTGGCGCAGCGTCTGGCCGAACTCGATCCGCTGGCGCTCTCGAGGATTCCGCCGGGAAACCGTCGGCGTATCATCCGGGCCCTCGAGGTGACGCTGGGTACCGGAGTGCCCTTCTCCGCCCACGGCGATGCGATGGGGCGCTACGAACCGACCCCATTCGTGGTGGTCGGCCTGCGGCCCGATCGTGAACGGCTGACCACAGCGATCAACCAGCGGTTGGATCGGCAGATGGACGAGGGATTCCTCGCCGAGGTGGCGGACCTGCACGGGCTCGAGCCGCCGATGTCGCGCAACGCCCGACAGGCGCTCGGATACCGGGAGCTGCTCGGGCACCTCGAGGACGGGGTGGCACTCGATGAATCCCTTCGCACCGCGCGCATCAGGACCCGCCGCTTCGCAGTTCGCCAGCTCCGGTGGTTCAACCGCGACCCTCGGATCAACTGGCTGGATCCGGGCGACGGGCCGCCTCCGGTCTCCGAGCTGGCAGCTCGAATCGGTGAGCAACTGTGGAAACCCGCCGCGGGGGGATCCGGACGCACGGCTACCGTGAACTGACACCACGAATCCTGCAGGTCCACAAGATGCACTTGGGCAAGTACCACGGTCTCGGCAACGACTTCCTCGTCGCGCTGAGCGCCGACAATCCCCACCTCGAAGCAGACCCTGCTGTGGCGCGCTCGCTGTGTGACCGGCACACCGGTGTCGGCGCCGACGGACTGATCTACGCCCTCGAACCCCTCGATCCGGCGAACGATGCCCAGATGGTCCTGCTCAACTCCGACGGATCGCGGGCGGAGATATCGGGCAACGGGATCCGCTGCATGGCACAGGCCCTCCTGGCCCATGCAATTCGCGCCACCCCCGGAAGCGCTCCGGCGGATTCGCTGGCCATCGAGACCGACGGTGGTCTGCGCTGCGTGGAACTCGATGCGGGTGATCCCAGCGCGACGATGTCGCTCACCGTCGAGATGGGTGAGCCGCGCTCCGGGCCGCCGGTCTCGGCTGCGGCCAGCGCCTTCGGGGCCTCCCACGTGGCCACGGTGGACATCGGCAACCCCCATCTCGTGCTCTGTGTGACCGATCCCGAGGCGGTCGAACTGAGCGTTGAGGGGCCCCGCCTGGAGGCTGACTACCCGGCTGGGATCAACGTGCACTTCGTATCGGTGGACCAGGCCGGAGAGATCGACCTGCGGGTCTGGGAACGAGGGGCCGGCATCACGCTGGCCTGCGGTTCCGGTGCGGTTGCGGCGGCCGTGGCCGCACATGGGTGGGGCCTCGTGGAACGAAGCGTGAAGGTGAGGATGCCCGGGGGCGTAGCGAGGGTCGGGATCGCGGATGGCTCGGTGCGCCTGACCGGGCCGTCGACCTTCGTGGCCACGGTGACCGTTCCATGAGCGAGCCGACCGCAACCCCGGATCTGCCGGAGCCAGCAGCATCGTCCGTACCAGCAGCATCGTCGGTACCAGCAGCATCGTCCGTACCGGCAGCATCGGCCGAGCCCGCAGTACCCCCCGAACCGGCGGAATCCTCGGAAGGGCCCGCTGCGGCGGGACCGTCCGAACCGGTGGAGACACATCGCGGAGCCTTCGGCGAGTTCGGCGGTGAGTCGGGGGCGTTCATCGAGCGGACCTTCCGTGAACGGATCGTGTTGGTCGGCGTCGACCTGCCTCCCCACGATGCCGAACTCACCGAGGAGTCCCTGGACGAGTTGAGCCTTCTGGTCGACACCGCCGGGGCCGATGAGGTCGGCCGCGTCGTCCAGCGGCGGGCATCGCCGGATCCGGCCACCTATGTGGGTCGTGGCAAGGTCGAGGAGATCCGCCTTCTGGCCGAGGCGACGGACTGCGACACCGTCGTGTTCGACGACGAGCTGTCTCCCGCGCAGCAGAACAACCTCACCAAGGCCCTGGGGCGTTCAGCGATCGACCGCACAGCGGTGATCCTCGACATCTTCGCCCAGAACGCACACAGCCAGGAGGGCAAGGCACAGGTCCAGCTGGCGCTCTTCCGCTACCGCCTTCCGAGGCTGCGCGGCAAGGGTCTCTCGTTGTCCCAGCAGGCCGGTGGTATCGGGGCGCGCCGCGGCCCCGGCGAGACCCAGTTCGAGATCGATCGTCGGCGCATCCAGCGCCAGATCCACAAGCTGGAAGCAGACCTGGGGCGCATCAGGGGTCACCGTGCCAGCCAGCACAAGGCCCGACAGCGTTCAGGGGTTCCCCACGTGGTCGTCGTCGGCTACACCAATGCCGGCAAGTCGACGCTGTTGAACCGTCTGGCCGAAGCCGACGTGCTGGTGGAGGACCGGCTCTTCGCAACGCTCGACGCCACGACCCGCAAGTTGCGGCTCCCCGGAGGCGAGCAGGCGCTGCTGACCGACACCGTCGGGTTCGTCCGGAAGCTGCCCCACCAACTGGTGGAGGCCTTCCGCACGACCCTCGATGTGGTCGAGGAGGCCGACCTGTTGTTGCACGTCGTGGATGCCTCAGCGGTGGATCCCCGGGGCTGCATGGACGCGGTCCGCTCGGTGATCTCGGAGGTCGGCGGAGCCGAGGTGCCCGAGATGCTGGTGTTCAACAAGGCCGACCTGACCCCGGAGGCGGAGCGTCTCGCCCTGAGCCATCCCGGAGCCGTGGCGATCTCGGCTGCAACCGGAGCCGGCACCGATGAGCTGCTCGCCCGCATCGCTGATCGGCTTCGTGCTCATCTGGCCACCGCTGTCCTGGACGTTCCCTATGCCCGCGGCGACGTGTTGGCCGCAGTTCACCGCGGAGGTGAGGTGCTCACCGAGGAGTCCGGCGACAGTGGTGTACGGATCACCGCCCGGCTGACCGATGAGGCGCTGAGTCGTTTCGCCGAGTTCAGGGTCGCGGAGGGGACGACGTGAGTACGGGATTCGTCCCTCCTGCATACCCCTATGACCGCCTGGGCGAACTGCACGAGATCGCCGGTCGGCTCGACGGGGGAGCGGTCGACCTCTCGATCGGCACGCCGAAGGATCCGCCTCCGGCGGTGGCTCTCGAGGCCCTGGCGACGTCGGACACCGAGCGTGGCTACCCCCCGTCGATCGGCACCCCGCAGCTGCGTGAGGCGGCGGTGGAGTGGTTCGCCAACCGCTTCGGGGTCCGTGTGCCCACCTCCGGTATTGCTGCATGCGTCGGATCCAAGGAGCTGGTCGCGGGTCTGCCGCACTGGTTGCGGCTGCGCTCGCCGGAGCTCGACACCGTGCTGTACCCGGCTGTCAGCTACCCGTCCTATGCCATGGGCGCAACGCTGGCGGGGTGCCGCGCCGTTCCCGTCGCCATGGACGAGCACTGGCGTGTCGATCTGGGTTCGATCGACCCTCGCGACGCCCGACGGGCGCTCTGTCTGTGGGTCAACACACCCGGAAACCCCGCTGGCGCGCTCGACGATCTCGGTGCGGCCGCGCGTTGGGGCCGGGAGAACGGTGTTCCGGTGTTCTCCGATGAGTGCTACGCCGAGTTCACCTGGAGCGGTGAACCGGCGGTGGAGACGATGCCTCCCGGAAGGACCATCCTCGAACACGGTGTCGACGGCGTGGTCGCGGTGCACT
>JAMLGK010000008.1 GCA_023957995.1 Microthrixaceae bacterium
CCGACAGCGGGTCGACCGCTCTGGTCGGAGGGCCGACCGCAGGCTTCATAGACCAGTCCGAGAAGATCTCGTCACGGCTGCTGTGGTTCATCGGCACCGTCGTGGTGTTGTCGTTCCTGTTGCTGATGATCGTGTTCCGGTCGATCCTGGTACCGCTCAAGGCAGCTCTGCTGAACCTGCTGGCCATCGGCGCCGCCTACGGCGTGGTGGTGGCTGTGTTCCAGTGGGGCTGGGGACGTTCCCTGATCGGGCTGGAGGAAGCGGTACCGATCGCATCGTTCGTACCGATGATGATGTTCGCGATCCTCTTCGGGTTGTCGATGGACTACGAGGTCTTCATCCTCAGCCGAATACGCGAGGAGTACCACAAGGGCAACAGCAACATCGACAGCGTTGTCGAGGGACTCGGAGCCACTGCCAAGGTGATCACCGCCGCCGCGCTGATCATGATCAGCGTGTTCATCGGATTCGTGACCAGCGACGACCCGGTGGTCAAGATGATGGGCGTCGGCCTCGCCGCCGCGGTGGCCTTGGACGCCACGATCGTCCGGATGGTGCTCGTGCCCTCGACGATGTCTCTGGTCGGCGACGCCAACTGGTGGCTGCCACGTTGGTTGGACCGACTCCTGCCCCATCTCGACCTCGAGGAGTAGCCCGCCCGACCGGCATCGGTCGCCTGCGCACCCGGCTGGCTCAGCGATGCGCTGCCCCGACACGACTTCGCAGGTCGGAGAACGCATCGATGAAGCCAACGACGATGTCGTCGTGATCCGGCACCAGATGGCGGTCACACGCAATCCCCACCGTCACCCGGCCGTCGTAGCTGTAGATGGTGAAGCCCATCGGTTGATCGCCCGACAGCGGCGCCCAGCCGGTCATGCCCCCGACGCGGCACCCGGCCAGATACACCGGCATCGGTGGACCGGGGACGTTGGTCAGGGTCCCGATGGTCCGGTTGGCCAACAGGTCAACCGATGCCTCGTAGACACTCCGGTTCAGCCCGGCGATCGTCTCCTGGACACGGAAGGCCACCGCCGCCTCGTGGCCGTGCTTGATCCGCTCCATTCGGTGGTGGACCACATGCAGCACCCGGAGCGGGTCAGCCTGGTCGGTCGGCAACTCGAGTTGCACCAGGGCGAAGCTGTTGCCGAGGTCCTCGGGCAGGGTGAGATCGATGGGCGTCAGATTCACCGGGACCATGAACGTCACCGACGAGCAGTGCTGGTGACGCTCGGTCAGGTAACGCCGCAGCGCGCCGGCCACGCAGGTGACCAAGACGTCGTTGATCGTGGTCCCCTCGGAGTGGGCCACCTCTTTGACCTCGTCGAGCGGAAGCGGTTCGGACCAGGCGACAGCCTTTTCGGAGGTGGCCGTTCCGGTCCAGATGGTCGAGTCGTTTCGGGTTCCGAGCATGAGCTTTCGCACCGTGTCGACGTCGCCGGGTGCACCCGAGAAGAGATCGACCAAGGGACCACTGCCGCCAAGCACCGAGCCGACTCTCGAAGCGGCCTCTGCGACCACCTCGTTGACCGCCGCCCAGGACGCTGTGATCCAACCGTGCACAGCACCGACCGGGTTCGTCAGCACCTCGCCGGAGACACCGCCTGCTGCATTGACGACTGCCGCGGGGACTCGCCATGTGAGCGAGATGGCCTCTTCGCCAGCTGTGACGGCGGCGCTCCCCGTGCCGGAAACCTGACCACCGAACGCACCCAGGGCCGATCGGGCCCGCTCTGCAACCGATGAGCGGGGCGCTGCGACGTCCGCGCCGTAGTGGTGCACCGCCGGAGCGAGGATGGCGCCGCCTTCGGGTGTGGCGTCGAAGAGCGACATCGACAACTGCACCATCCGCATGCCGTCAGCAATCGCATGGTGAGAACGCGTCACCAGCGCGCTGCCGCCCAGGTAGCGGTCCGCCCACAGAACCCGCCAGAGAGGCAGGTTGCGGTCGAGCGGGTCAGTTCGGTGTTCGGCCACCAGGTCCTGGAGCGACCGGGGATCGTCGGGATCATCGAGTTCCACATGGGTTATGAGGTCGTCGATCGTGATCTCGGGATCCTCCTCCCACCACCAGGACCCGTCCTCGTCCTGTACCGCTCGGCTTCTGAACACCGGGTACCGGTTCCACAGCCGCTCGACCAGCACCTCGCGGGTGTGATCCCGGTCCAGGGGTTCGGCAGTCCAGATCACCGAGTCGACGACCATCAGGTTGTTCGGTCGATCCATGGCGAGCCAGAGCTGGTCCTGAACCCCGAGCTTCGAGCGGTGCACCATGATCGAACCTCCACCAAGAAGATAGTCACCTCTCGGACAGCACCAACGTCGAACACGTGGTTTGGTGCCCGCGTCGACGTCGAGTGGCTGCTTGGAGCAACAACGGGCGTGCTTCCAAGTTGATTCGGGCTCCGGCTATGCCTTGAACTTGCCCTTGCGAACGCGGTCGGCCTCCATCAGCTCGACCTCGTGCGAGCCCGACAACACGACGTCAGGATCGGGTACGAAGTCGAGGCTCTGGTCGCGGTCCTCGTAGTCGACCGCATCGAGGATGACCCGCATGGCGTTCAGCCTGGCCTTGTGCTTCACCTTGGAACGGATGACGGTCCACGGCGCCGCGCTGGTGTGGGTGCGGGTGAGCATCTCGTACTTCCGTTCGGTGAATTCATCCCAGAGCTCCTGAGCCTGCACATCGATCTCGCTGAGCTTCCACTGGCGGAGTGGATCATCGCGCCGACGTTCGAAACGGCGCAGTTGCTCCTTCTTGGTCACCGAGAAGTAGAGCTTGACGAGGATCGTGCCCTGTCGCACCAGATCCTTCTCGAACCCGACCACGCCCCTGAGGAAATCCTCGTGCTCCTTGTCGGTACAGAACCCGAACACGGGCTCGACCATTGCACGGTTGTACCAACTCCGGTCGAACAGAACGATCTCCCCACCGCGTGGGAACTGGGCGACGTACTTCTGCAGATACCACTGGGTCCGCTGCTCGTTGTTCGGCTTGCCGAGCGCCACCACCCGGTAGTGCTTCTCGTTCATGTAGCGGGTGACCCGACGGATCGTCCCACCCTTGCCGGCCGCATCCCTGCCTTCGAAGAGCACGATCATCTTGCGATCGTGAAGCTCCAGGTGTCGCTGCAGCTTCAACAGTTCCACCTGGTAGGGCTCCAGTTCCTTCGCTCGACGCGCCGCCCTGGCGAGCTTGTGGTTGCCACGCCGTTCGGAGTCCAGCTCTGCGCGCAGCCGCCCGACGTCCTCACTTTGCCTGTCCATTGGCTCGCCTTCCGTTCACGCGTCTCTTCAGCAATCGACCGAAGAACACCAAGAGTAAGGGTCCGGAGAACTCGTCCGGGCCGGGTGGTGACCCAACTCCCGGCCCACCCGAGCAGGTCCCCGGGGAGCACCGCCGCGCTCTGCTCCAACTCTGAGTCGGTTCCGGCCATCGGTCACGCTGTGCCCGCAGGTCCGCCATCGCCTGTGGGGAACAACCGGGTTGGAGGATCCAACGTGCCGCAGGTTCGTGGGAGGTCTCGGCGCCGGATCGAACTCCCCGGTCTGGACCGAGATCGGGACAAGTCCCGACGCCCTACTGGGTCCACAAAGTGCCCGGGGCGGGATTTGAACCCGCACGCTCCATGAGGAGCCGAGGGGTTTAAGCCCTCTGCGTCTGCCAGTTTCGCCACCCGGGCCCGGCCCGATGCTGGCACAACGGGTGTGACCGGAGGCGGAACGAGCTAAGGGGCATTCCCGGGTGCTCGAAGGTCACGACGCAGCGAGATCCGCCGCGACGGCTTCCTGAGGGTCGGGCTTCGCCTCAGCCGACCCATCCGCAGTCTGCAGAGCCGAACGACGCCGAGGTCTCCCGGGTCCCGCCGTGTTCGTGCCCTCCAGGGCGTTCCAGGCCGCCCGCCGGAAGCGGTCGGCACGCCGACGGTCCAGTGAGTTGGCCACCACGACCGCCTCGATCACGTCCGACTGCACCGCCGCCAGAGGCCGGCCTTCACGGGCGATGGCCACGACGGGAGGCTTTTCGCAGCGCCAGCGGATGGTGCGGTCCATGCCCTCGAGCGCCGGTGGGGACCGGAACACAGGCGTCACCAAGCGTCCCCGCCTGCTCAGTCCCACGACGGTGCGAACCGTCTCGGAGAACCGCAGAGCGGTCGCCCGCGTGTCCACTGGTGGTTCTGGTGGACGTACTACGGAGAGTTGCGGTCTGCTCATGTCGAAATCATCGCGGCCGGGTGTGACAGAGCCGGACCGAACGCCTGCCGGTTGGCTCCGACGGTGACCTACGATTGCGCGATGACCGCGGACCGACACCCGGACTCCGGGCCAGAGGGTGCTGCTGCCCCCCGTCGCCGTCCGAGGGTGACCAGGATCGACCCCGACAGTCCTCCCCCCGCGGCCCCCGCCCCAGCGGCCGAACAGCCGACCTCCGAGCGCCTCGAGCACTCCGGCGAGTCCACCAGCGAGAACAGCCACAGCGCCGAACTGGTGGCACTGCCGAAAGCCCCCGAAACCGAAGCGCGCCCCGACCCTCGACGTTCCGACGTCGATGAATGGGGTCGCTCGGAGCACATGCGCGAGATCGCCCGGAAGTTCTACGACCCGATCTACCGGCACTGGTTCCGCGCCGACTGGCACGGGCTCGAGAAGATACCCACCGATGGCGGAGCCCTGTTGGTGGCCAACCACGCGGGTGCCATCCCCGCGGATGCCCCCGTGATCATGCACGGCATCGAGACCGAACTCGAACGCCCCGTCTACGGACTGGCCGACAACTACTTCAGATCCATGCCGGTGATCGGCACCCTCTGGTCACGTCTCGGCGGACTCCCCGCCCACCCCGACAACGCGTACCGACTCCTCAAGGAGCAGGACCAGTTGGTGCTGGTGTTCCCCGAGGGGAGCAAGGGTCCCGCCAAGAACTTCACCGAGCGCTACCAGTTGCGCCGGTTCGGCCGCGGGGGATTCGTCGAGATCGCCATGCGCGCCGGTGTGCCGGTGGTGCCCATAGCCGTGGTCGGGTCCGAGGAGGCCATGCCCACCCTCGGGCACATCCCGGCGCTGGCGAAGATCGCCGGCGCACCGTACGCACCGGTGACCGCCAACATGTTGGCGCTGGGCCCACTCGGGTTGGCGGCCTACTTCCCCGCGAAGTTCACGCTCCAGGTCCTGGATCCGGTGCACTTCGACGTGCCACCGGACCGCGAGCGATACAGCCGCTCCAAGGTGATGGAGGAGTCCGAGGCGATCCGCGACCACATACAGTCGGCGCTCTACGAGATGCTCCGCAACCGAGAGTCGGTGTGGTTCGGATGACGGCCATGGCGAAACGACCGAAGAACCCCAAGAGCAGTCCCGACCGGCCCAGGCGGGTGCTGGTGACGGGCCTCGGCACGTTCTGGGGCGGGCTCGTTGCACAGGCACTCGAGGCCGATCCCGAGATCGAGGTGATAGTCGGTCTCGACACGACCGAGCCGACCGTCGAGCTGGAACGCACCGAGTACGTGCGGGTCGACGCCAACTACTCGATCCTCGCCCGGATCGTGAAGGCCACCCAGGTCGACACCATCGTGCACACCTTCTTGGTGGTGGACCCCACGCAGATGTCCAAACGGGCGATGCACGAGGTGAACGTGATCGGCACGATGAACCTGTTCGCGGCGGCGTCGACCCCCGACTCCACCGTGCGCAACGTGCTCGTGAAATCCTCCACGGTGCTCTACGGCTGCTCGCCCGAGGACCCGATCTGGTTCACCGAGGAGACCCCTCGTTCGAGGCCCGCCAGACGACCCGTGGAGCGAAGCGTCGAAGCGGTCGAGAGCTACGTGCGCGACTTCGCGGTGGACAACCCCCACATCAACGTGTCGTTGCTGCGCTTCTCGAACGTGATCGGCGACGACATCGAGACCCCCCTCACCAGGGCGCTGCGGCTACCGGTGGTGCCATCGGTGTTCGGCTTCGATCCGCGCTTCCAGTTCGTGCACGAGGAGGACGTGATCAGGGCCATGATCTTCGCCCTGTCCAACCAGCTCCCCGGCGTCTACAACGTCGCCGGCGACGGACTGCTGCCGTGGTCAGAGGTGGCTGCCATCTGTGGGAAGCGCACCGCGCCGATCCCGCCCATCGGCACCTCGCTGTTCACCGCCCCCATGCGCCTCGCCGGGGTAGACCTGACCGAGGAGTACCTGAACCTCCTCCGCTACGGCCGCGGCGTCGACAACCGTCGCCTCAAGGAAGCGGGCTTCGAGTACCGCTACACCTCGGCCCAGGCCGTTCGGGCGTTCGTGGAGCACTCCAGGCTCCACGACATCCTGGGCGACTCCGACACCTACCGCTACGAGCGCGACGTGGAACAGTTCTTCCGCCACTCCCCTGCTGTGGTGCGCAACTCCTCGGGCCAGTAGGCCCCTAGCCGGCCGCCCCGGCGATCTCGGTCGCCAGTGCGCCGACCGACTCCTCGATCGACTCCCAGCGGTAGCGTCGCTCGAAGAGGGCGGCCGCATTGTCGGCCAGGCGCTGGCGGAGTGCACCCTCGCTCATCAGGCGCAGACATGCGTCAGCGAAGCGCCGGGGATCATCGGCGATCAGTGCTTCATCGCGGTGCATCAGATCGATTCCCTCACAACCCACGGTGGTCGTCACCAGCGGCAGGTGAGCCGCCATGGCCTCGACCACCTTCAACCGTGTTCCGGCACCCAACCGGATCGGAACCACCGACACGTCGGTGAGGGCCAACTCCGCGTCCAGGTCCTCGACCGGGCCGGTGAAGACCAGACCCGGTGTGCGTCGATCCACCGACACGCACTCGGCACCGCGACCGACCACACGGAACTGGACGTCGGGCACCCTGGCCCGGATCAGCGGATAGACCGACGAGACGAACCACTCGACCGCGTCGGTGTTGGGCTCGTAGTCGAGTGCCCCCACGAACGACAGAGTCGGCCTTTCGCCCCGCAGCGAGCGCCGGTCGGTCTGGAACCCCTTCGGTGGGCTTCCGCCGTTGGGCACCACCGACACGTTGTCGAGCCCGCTACGGGCCACATCCAGTTCGGAACAGACCACGACGCGCTCCACCGACTCAGAACACCTCCTGTAGAGGTCCCCGAAACGGGGTTCGTCGATCAGATCGAAGGCCCGGGACGTCGCCCACCGGGCCAGTTCGGTGGCGACACTCCCAGCTCCATCGTGGTGGGCGGCCGGTCCCAGGTGGGGACCGGCAAACCGGCGAAGTCGCATCAGGTGGTTCTCGAGGTTGTCGAAGTCGACGATCGCGGGCACTCCGGCCAACAGGTCCGACAGCGCGGCCCAGGTGTCCACGTGGCTGTACCAGACCAGGTCCACCTGCGGGTTCCAGGCGGCCAGCTCGCGGCGGGCCTCGGTCCAGTCGATCGCCTCCACGCGTCTGGGTGCCCCACCTCTGGCCCAACCGGGAAGCCATTGGGATCCCGAGCGGCGCACGAGAGGTGCGGTGACGACCCGCGACACCTCGGGCTGGCTCGGCGGCTGTGGTTCTCCCGGGGGTGCGAGGCAGAACACCTCGACCTCGGCGACAGTCGACAATCCGCGCATCATGTGGTTCAAGCGGCGGCGGTATCCGTCCACCGCCGGCCATGGGTACAGTTCGGCAGCCGCCAGGACTCTCACGGCGCCCGACGGTACAGGAGGCTCGAAGCGGTGACACACATACGGATCGACCGGACCGACCACGGCGTCGGAATCATCACGCTCGACGACGAGCGGCGTCGCAATGCCCTCTCGCTCGAACTCTGCGAGGAGCTCACCGACGCGGTCACCTCGCTGGAGGAGGATTCCTCGGTGGGCGCGCTCGTGGTCACCGGTGCCCCGCCCGCCTTCTGTGCCGGCGCCGACCTCACCCAACTGGGTGACTCGGCCGAGGACGGACTGCGTCGAATATACGACGGGTTCCTGTCCGTCGCCCGCACGGGACTCCCCACCGTCGCCGCGGTCAACGGACCAGCGGTCGGGGCGGGGCTCAACCTGGCCCTCGCCTGTGACCTTCGTATCGCAGGTGCCTCCGCCCGTTTCGACTGCCGGTTCCTCGAACTCGGCATCCACCCCGGTGGTGGACACACCTGGATGCTGCGCCGGATCGTGGGACCACAGACCGCAGCTGCGATGGTCCTCTGTGGCGAGGTGCTCGACGCCGACTCTGCCGTTCAGAGGGGTCTGGCGTGGGAACGGACAGACGACGAGGAGCTGCTGGCGCGCGCGACCGGGTTGGCCGCCGCTGCCGCCGCCGTTCCGAGGGATCTCTCGCTGGCGACCAAGGCGACCCTGTCGGAGGTGGTCGATCTCTCCACCCACGGCGAGGCGGTCGACCTCGAACTCGCGAAGCAGCTCGAGTCGATGAACGAACCGGCCTTCGCGGAGCGACTCGCCAAGCTGAAGGCCAAGGTCCACGGCGCTGGGTGAGACCCGCTCCACATGCCCGACACCAGCGCCTGCGGACAGGTGAGGACCTGTCGACACCCGCTCCCGGTACGAACCGTCAGCTCAGCCAGGCGGCGACGATGGATCCGCCGACCTCGACCCATTCCTCGGCGGTGATCGCATAGCGGATGTGGTCCTCCCACACTCCGTTGATCTGCAGGTAGCGGAGAGCAACGCCCTCTTCACGGAGGCCGAGCTTCTCGACCACACGCCGACTTGCGGTGTTGCGGGGCACGATCGCTATCTGGATCCGGTGAAGATGGAGCTGGTCGAACGCGAACTGGAGCACCAGCGCCACCGATTCGGGCATGTAGCCCATCCCGGCGACCGCCTGGTCCACCCAGTAGCCGACATAGGCGTTCTGGCGGGCTCCCCGCTGGATCGTGTTGAGGTTGACCTCACCGCGCAGCTGGCCGTCGACGAAGATCCCGAATCCGAATCCGGTGCCGAGCTGGATCTCGCGCAGTCGGACCGAGCATCGCGATCCGAATGCGTTGCGGTCCTCCACCGTGTCGGGTTGGCCCGGCGAGGGAAGAGGTTCCCACTGTGTGAGCCAGGCTCCGCAGCGGCGCCTGACCTCCTGCCACTGCTGGAAGTCCGATGCCACCAGTGGACGCAGCTCGACCCTCGGTCCCACCAGTGTGACGGGCTCGTTGGGCGGTGTCCCCCGGAGTTGGCGGCGTCGCAGCATCACGAACCCCCGACCTGTGACAGCACCAAGCCGTCGAGGATGTCGGCTTCGGACACCAGGCAGCGGGCGAATCCCAGATGGCGCATGATCCCGACCAGCACGCAGCATCCTCCCACGATCACATCGGCCCGTTCGGGCTCCAGGCCGGGATTGTGGACCCTGTCCGCGACCGACTCGGTCGCGAGGGTCCGGAACACATCCTCGGCTGCTGCCTTGGTCAGTTCGAAGTGGTGGATCGCATCGCGGTCGTACTCCGCCAGTCCCAGCTCGACCGCGGCCACGGTGGTGACGGTGCCGGCCAGTCCCACGAAAGTGGTCGCGGCGGCCGCCATGGGCATGGTGCGCCGTACCTCATCCACGTGGAACTCGACCTCGGCGAGACAGTTGGACAGCTCCTCGGGAGCGGGAGGATCGTGGAGCAGGTACTTCTCGCTCATCCGCACACAGCCCATCTGAGTCGAATGGGAGGCCGCAACGCTGCCGGCACCCACTGCGAACTCGGTGGAACCACCACCGATGTCCACCACCAGGTAGGGGCCACCGTCGGCGGGCAGCGAAGCAGTGGCCCCGCGAAAGGACAGCTCGGCCTCCTCGGAGCCGGTGAGCAGCTCGGGTTCGACGCCCAGGAGTTCGGTGAGCGGACCGAACAGGTCGTCCCGATTGGAGGCGTCGCGTGCAGCCGAGGTGGCCGCTACCCGCAGGCCCGACACCTCGTGACGCGCAAGCAGCTCGGCATACTCCGAGAGGACCGACAACGTGCGCCCGACCGCCTCGGGATCCAGCCGTGATGTCTTGTCGACGCCCTGGCCCAGCCTGGTGATCCGCATCTCTCGGACCAGGGTCTCCTCGCCATCGGAGATCAACAGCCGGGTGGAGTTGGTGCCACAGTCGATGGCCGCATGGAGGGGACCGGTCACGGTGTCTCCTCCAGCCTGTCCTGTACCCATCGCCCGACCGGGTCGTCACCGCCGGCGAGGTGGTAGGCGTAGTGGGCGTGAAGGCACTTGACCCCTCGACGGGTGCCACCCACTCCACCAGAGGGCCTGGGGCCGGTCGTCGAAGGTGGAATCGAGGCCTCACGTTCGGATGCATACCGTCGGTGCGTCTGTTCGATCGCAGCCAGGCCGACGTCGGCCTCAGCAGCCCGCACTCCACCCGCGGCTTCCAGACGGCCGATGAGCCGCAGCAGATCCGGATCCACCAGGTAGTAGAGGGTGGGCATCGGCGTTCGGTCGGCCATGAAGGGTTCGTTGCGGATCACCACCGGGTCTCCGGCCGCGTTGCGCACGACGACCTCGAAACCGGCGGATGGCTCACGGCCGAGAAGCTCTGCAACCCGCTCGCGATCAGCTGCGCCGGCATTCCGCGGCGCCGGTAGGTCCTCGGTCACTGCGGCTCTGGCCCTCAGCTCCGCCTCCGGCGGAGAAGAAACCTGAGTATCAACAGCCCGAGGATCGTCGCCAGCACGATGGGCACCAGACGCTTCACCGCAGAGTCCTCGGTGACTCCCACCAGGTCGATCGGCTCTGGTTCACCAGAGGGGCCCGGCACCCTTGGTTCAGCGCCCCCCGTCGGTCCGCTGGTGTCGGTGCCGGTGGGCGCCGCCTTGTCGGGCTCCGGCACGACCGGGTCAGGGTCAGCTGCATCGGCCGCCGCCGATTCGACCTCGGTCGGGACCTCGTCTGGAGAATCGCCGTCTGGAGAATCGTTGTCTGGAGAATCGTTGTCGGGTTCCACCTGGCCACCTCGGTTCCGCCGGGGCAGTCACCCTACCGAGCCGGCAGGTGCTTCACCGTGTCGATCGCGGCGCGGCTCCGATCGATCCACCGGTCGCTCGAGAAGCTGCACCTGCACCGTGTCGTCGTAGGTCCACTGCGTGCCCGCGTCGACGAATCCCATCGAGTGGTGGAACGCCAGGGAATCGGGATTCGGCGGCTCCAGGTTGACCTCCGCACAGACGAACGGCGAGCCCTGCCGGGCCGCGTGGCCCACCACCAGGTCATAGAGCAGGCGGCCCACGCCACGCCCCTGCGCAGCCGGTGCCACGGCGATCCTGTCCACATACGTGAACAACTCGTGTCGCTCGGAGAAGAACCGGTAGTTGGGGGATCGGTAATCGGCGCCGGGTCCCATCACGATCACGAAGCCGTCGAGAGCACTCGGGGCCGCCGAACCGCCCTCGATGCCGTCCCGCCACACACCCACGGCGAGTTCGGACTGATCCACCAGTGCTGCGAGCGCGCCGCGTTCCAGGGACCCCACGTGGGGAACCCAGTGCTGGTTCAGTTCCAGCACCGCGTCGAGGTCGGCATCAGCGAGAGGAACCCCGCGCAGTCCCGAGGGCCCGGCTGCGGCCGCCACGGACCAGCTCAGCCCTTGTACTGATCGACGAGCACGTGCTTGAGCACCTTGCCCGACGGGTTGCGCGGGATCACTTCGATGTGCTCCAGCTGCTCGGGCAACTTCTGGGTCATCAGCCCTCCGTCACGGAGATGAGCCACCATCGAGTCGAAGTCGATCGGATCCGAGCCCTCGGCTGTCTGCACCACTGCACACACACGCTCACCGGAGTCCGGGTCGGGAAGCCCGATGACCGCCACGTCAGCGATCGCCGGGTGCGTGTAGAGCAGGTCCTCCACCTCCTTGGCCGACACGTTCTCACCCTTGCGGATGATCACGTCCTTGACGCGGCCGGTGATGATCACGTTGCCGCGATCGTCGAGCCGACCGAGATCACCGGTGCGGAAGTAGCCCTCCTCGTCGAAGGCGTCGGCATCGAGGCTGGAGTCCAGGTAGCCCCGCATCACCTGCGGTGCCTTGGCCCGGATCTCGCCCTCGGCTCCCGGCGCAGCGACCTCGCCCTCGAGGGTGACGAACTTCAACTCCACTCCGGGCATGGGCTTGCCCTCGCTCACCGCCAGCTCCTCGTCGGAGTCCGACAGGTCGGCCATCGTGAGGATGGGGGCCTCGGTGAGCCCGTAGCCGGAGAGCACCGGGGCATCGAAGGTCTGGCGTATCTCTTCCACGATCGACGGAGGCTTGGGAGCACCACCACCCGGAAACGCCCGCACATTGGGAAATACCGGGGTTGCGTGCTTGCGCTGGAACCCCAGATACGCCTGATGGAACACGGTCCCCGAGCCGGCGAGGGTGACGTTCTCCCGCGAGAGCACCTCGGGGGTCTTCTCGGGGTGGAAGCCCTCCATCAGGATGTTGGAGCAACCGGTCTGCAGGCTGGTGAACAACCAGGTGATCCCGCCGATGTGGGTGAACGGGAACACCAGGGCGTTGCGATCTGCCTGGATCACGCCCATACGCTCAGCCATGCCCTTGGCAACCGCAGCGACGGAGGCATCGGTGTGCTGGGCTCCCTTCGGATCCGCGGTCGTGCCGGAGGTGTAGAAGAGCCAGCGAACAGGCTGCTCGTCCGCGGGCAGGGCCTCCTCGATCGGCGGCAGCGTGGCGGGGTCTCCCTGGGGCAGGGCACGGTCGCTGACCAGCACCCGCATGTCCGCAGCGTTGGTCGAGGCGATCGAGCGGCCCATCTCCTCGAAGTCGAAGTCGCGCCACACCGAGGGCACGATCAACAGCGACGCCTTCGCCTGGTTGGTGCAGAAACCGACCTCCCGCTCGCGGTAGATCGGGAGCATCGGGTTCTGGATCGCCCCGATCCGGCTGAGCGCACCGACCAGCACCATCGATTCGATCCAGGTGGGCAACTGCCACGACACCACGTCCCCCGAGCCCACTCCGTGCGCGAGCAGACCCGCGGCGGCACGTTCGGAGTCGGACCAGTACTCACCGAAGGTGATGGTCCGCATGTCCTCGTCCACCGCCATCAAGGCATCCGGCGTGGCGTCGACACGCCTTTCCAGCAGTTCCCAGAGTGTTCTTCCCTCGAGCATCGAATCAGACTAGATCGCGCTGGGAAGCCGCGCGCCCAGGCGCGGTGGTTGGGCCGCTGTCAGCCGTCGCCGGTGAGTTCGACCGGCTGCCCGGCCCGGGCGACCACGAGTCGCCGGGCACCCAACGGCGACTCGAGGGGGATGTTGAACGACCCCGCATCACTGTCGCCCGTGCACGGGGTACCGAACTTGGGACCCAGCACCACGGCCTTCACGTTCACCTCGAAAGGGTCCTCGAACACCTCGAGGGCCGCCGGAACCGCCTCGGCCGACACCGCGCAGCCGAACGTGATGCGGAATGACGCACCGTCGTCGGCGAGGTCGATCACCACGGGCGGAACGACCGATTCGGTGGCCTGGTCGCGGATCTCGACGGGTACCGAGAACACGTATGTGTACTTGCCGTTCTCGCCCAGCATCTGTTCGATTCCCTCGGGTGCGGGCGATCCGTCGAACATCGTCACCGGGACGAACGAAGTCGTGGTCGTCGCCTCGGGCGACGTGGTCACGGGAGGATCCTCCAGCACCTCGGTCGGCTCCCGCTCATAGGTCCCGAACGCGATGACCGCCCAGATTCCCAATCCCACCAGGCCCACGAAGAGCGCGAGGAACCACAGGATCGAGTAGGTGCGTGGCTGGTTGTCCGAGGTGTCTGCCATGTGTGCGGGGCGGCAGAGGTCCCGGATCGGTCACCGGGAGGTCTGCTCGCTCAGAGTATGGCCACCGGGGCGACCGGGGTACTCGCGGCCCCCTTGAGCGGTTCGGGCACCGCGACGAGCATGAACGCTCCGCTGTCACGCTCCTCACAGGCCTTGGAGAGCTCTTCGAGATTCCAGTTCTGCCCCTGGATCAGACCCATGTCGCGGACCTGGATCATGTGGACCGCCAGGCAGTCCGACCAATCGGGCATCGAGGGCGGGAACACCTCGTACGCGTAGTTGTCGGTGACCGCCCCGGCCACCTGGTTGCGGGCCATCCAGTCGATGGACAGCACCGACAGTCCCGGCAGCTTGGCCTCACCGGTGCCGACCGCGTAGCGCCACCGCGGGGTGTCCTGGATCGGCACGAACGGCTCTCGCTCATCGGCGAGGTAGTGACGCATCTCGCCGGTCCGCACGAGCACGAAGTCGCCCGGTTCGATCGTGACCTTCGCCAGCTCGGCGGCGGCATCGAGGTCGTCGGCCGTGATCGCGTATCCCTGGTCGATCTCGTCCAGACCGGTCACCGACTTCGAGCGGGGCACGTCGAGCAACACGCCGCGGGTTGCGATCGCGGGGAGCTTCTCGGCTCCGAGGCGCGTGGCGCCGGCCAGCGCCGAGATGGAGTCGGCCGGGAACCCGTTGTAGAGCGACCCGTCGTAGGAGATGTGGCTCAGGGCATCCAGGTGCGTGGCCGCGCAGGTGCTCATGGTCACGAGATCGTCGGAACCCTCCCAGATGCCGGGGGCGAACGGATCGCGGTCGTTGATCGAGGTGTGGGTCAGGATCGGGTTGAACCGCCGCGCCGGCTGGCCGACCTGCACACCATCGGCGCGCAGGTCGAGGGCCAGGGAGACCCGCTGGCCCGACGTGATCGAGTCCTGCCCCCGCAGCGCCGACCCCGAATCCAGCAGGTTGCCGCAGCCGAGTTCGTCATCGTCGCCCCAACGGCCCCAGTTGCTGACCCTCTCGGCCAGCTCGGCCAGATCCCCCGGCAACGGCATCAGTCCATCACCAGCACACCGCGGGCGAGTCGTCCCTCATGGAGCTCGTGCAGCGCGGTCTCGAAGCCCTCGATCGGATAGGTGGCTGTGACCAACTCGTCGAGTCGCAGACGACCGGCCTTGTAGAGATCGACCATCAGCGGGATGTCATAGGCAGGGCGGGCGGATCCGTAGCGGCAACCCATGATCGACTTGTCGTTGTACATCGTGGAGACGACGAAGCTCGCCTCGGTGCCCATCTTGGGCACGCCGACCATCACCACCCCGCCGCCGAAGTCCAGCATGTCGGTGCCTGCCTTGATCAGGGCCGTGGAGCCGACGCACTCGAAGACCCAGTCGACACCATCGGGACGGATCTCCTTGACCGCTTCGACGAGGTCGGTCCCCTCCTCCGGGCAGATGAAGTGGGTCGCGCCGAAGCTGCGGGCCAACTCCTCCTTGCCGGGGTTGGTGTCGACCGCGATGATCGGCAGCGCGTCGGCGAGTTGGAGACCCTGGATCACGTTGAGACCGATACCTCCGACGCCGATCACCACCGCTGACTGCCCGTGGTCGACCTTGGCACGGTTGAACACCGCACCCACTCCGGTGAGCACGCCGCAACCGATCAGTGAGGCCGAGGCCATGGGCACGTCGTCGGGGATCCGGATCGCCGAGGTCTCCTTGACCACCGTCTCCTCGACGAAGACCGAGGTGTTGGCGAACTGGAACGCCTTCTCGCCGCCGACGGTGAAGGGCCGTCCCAGCTTGCCGAGCGACTGGCGACAGAAGGTGGGCTTTCCCCGCCCGCAGGCAGCACAACGACCGCAGTTGCCGAGCGTGGTCAACACGACGTGGTCACCCTCGGTCAGCGACGACACGTCATCTGCGGTTGCCACGACCGTGCCCGCTCCCTCGTGACCCAGAACCGCTGGGGTCGGGAACATGATCGTGCCGTCGAGCACGGAGACGTCGCTGTGACACAGCCCTGCAGCCGAGAGCCGCACCCGGACCTCACCGGGGCGCAGGTCGCGCACCTCCACGTCGTCGCGGAGCTGAGCCGATTCGCCGTCCCAGACGATGCCCTTCATCGTGAGATCCCCTTGGTCGCGCTGCTGTTCATCAGACTCTGCCCTTCGTTCAACCCTGCCGTGCACGTCATGCAGACTTCGGCCGTCACCCATTGGGGAAACGACGTCGCTACGGCTCCGACCCTAACCCTTGACTGGAACACGTTTCAGTTCCGGGGACCTGATCCGCACTCAGCGACCCGATACCCGGAAGCCCGGCCTCAACGGTCAGAACAGACGGGGGATCGTGGTGGTCGGTGGGATCACGATGCTGGGCGGCGTCCACACGATGGGCGGCGGCACGACGAAGACCGGCGGGTCGGTCTGTCCCTGACCCGTGCCCTGGTTGCCGCCCGGATTCTTGGGGTCGTAGCCGGGGTTCTTCGGATCGTAGACAGGTGCGTCGTAGATGCCTCCGGGGGATGTCGCTCCCGGATCGGTCTGGGTCCCACCTTCTCCCGGATCCTGTGGCGTAGGCGTCACCACACCGCCGTCGGGGTCTCCCTCAGATCCGGGGATGCCGGGCTCGTCGGGGGTGGCATCGGGGTTGCCGGAGCCATCGCCGTCGGTCGGGGCTGGAGGGTCTCCCGGCTCCGTCTCCGGTTCCCCCACCGAGGATGGATCCTCTCCGGGCGAGATGACCGTGGTCGGGACCTCCGGGGTGGTCTCGGCAACTGTGGGAGGGATCGGAGCCACTGGGGATTCATCACCCACTCCGTCCGACACGCCATCGTCGACCACTGCCCCCAATCCCACGAGAACGACGATTGCGACCACAGCCCCTGCAGCGAACTGGGCAAGCCGGCGACCGCGGCGCCGTTTCCGTGGAAACCCATCACTCGACCAGGGGCGAGCGGTCTCGCTCGCAACGATCGACGGTCCCTGTTCCAGCACCCGTTCGCGCACCGAAATGGGTGCCGCCAACACTGCCGATTGGGCCGCCTGACTGAGCGCCACCCCGGCCAGCAGCGCCTTGGGCAGGCGGGACCTCATCCTCGAACAACGGTCGCAGCGCTCGACGTGCCGCGCGAAGCGCTTGCGCCAGAGCACGTCGTAGGTGCCGTCCCAACGTTGGGCCACACGGTCGAGGTCGCCACACTGCTCGCGGCCTGCCGACACGACCAACAACGCCCCCGCCGAGCGCTCGAAACGCTCCCGCATCCGATGGGTCATCTGGTAGGAGTGCTCGAGTGTCACCCCCAGCGCGTCGGCCAGTTCCTGACCATCGAGGCCCTGGGCGACACTGAGTTCGAGCACCATGCGATCACGCTCGTCGAGGCCGCCCGCGGCGCTCTGCACCAGCTGGGCCAACGCCGCTGGGTCTGCGGCGTTGAGCTCGGCTGTCGAATCGACCGCCGGCGCCTCGAGCACCGTCGGGTCACTCGCCAGGGCCGCCATGTCGTCCAACTCCTCGAACGGACGCACCTTCGAGCGTGCTCGACTGCGCTTGTAGACCTCGTTGCGGGCGATCGCGTACAACCAGCTGCGCAGCTTGGCCGGATCGCGCAGTTGGTGCAGGCGTTGCAGCGCGACCAGGAACACCTCCGCGCACGCATCGGCTCCTTCGTCCCGGTCGCCCAACATGTGCACGCACATCGTGTTGATGCGGTCCGCGTACCGGTCGTAGAGATCCGCCATGGCCACTCGGTCGCCCGCCAGCACCCCGGCCACCAGCTGTGCGTCCAGATCCAGCTCCCGGGTGTCGCCGGCGCTGGCCGGTGCATCGCCCGCGACGCGAGTCGGGCTCGGTGAAGCGGTTGGTGTGGGTGTGCTCTGGTCCATGAGGGTTGGTGCGGGAAGTAGCGCCGCAGCGTGAACCTGCTCCGTGGCTCGGCGCTCCGGCCCTTCCAGTGAAGCGTCCCAATGCTGTTCTTGCACGGGAACGCCCGCGGAAATCCAGGTTCCGGCAGCAAACCCGGCATCTCCGGGCTCCACGAACCGCCTGGCGCGACCGGGGGAACACCGGTGTGAACCGGTGTTCCCCTGCGACCTCGGCGAGCCGGTGCCCGGACCGACGGGCATCCTCGACGATGTCATCGTTCACGCCTCGGTCCCGGCCGAATCCTGCGAGCGACGCTTGGCGCTCATCGACAGTCCGGCAGCCACTGCACCCGCGGCCAGCACACCTGCGCCGACCAGAGGAAGGGTGAGGCCGCTCCCGGTGAAGGCGAGTTCGCCGTCCGCCCTCTCAGCGGTCTTTCCCTCGACCTCGGTGTCTTCGTACACCGCCGTCGTGGTGACCTCGGGGGTGGTGGTCGTCGTCTCAGGTGTGGTCGTGGTGGGTTCGTTCGGCTCGTCTCCGTCTTCCTGGGGGCATTCATCGGCGAGTTCGCAGTCCGGCTCTTCATCACCGGGGCACTTCTCGGGGTACTTCGCTGCGAAGTCCTCGTCGCCACAGTCAGACCCCTGCGGGACCTTGGCGTCATCGGCGAGCTCGGGTCGCACCCGCTCGAGGTCTCCGGGCTGCAGCTGGACGAGCGAATCCGCCTCCTCGGCGTGCACATCCCCCTCGGCGGGCTCGGGTTCCGCGTCGTCGTCGGGCAGGGTGTAGCCCTCGGGGAGGATGGCACCCTCGCCGACCAGGTCCTTCACCGTCGGGATCTTCATCTCGGGAAGCTCGGCGGTCTGCAAGCTGGGGGGCTCCCAGGCGGGGATCTCACCCTCGATGCTGTGCCCGCCGGCGGGCCCGGTCTCAGCAGCTGCGGTACCGGTGCCGAGAGCAGCACCGCCGACGGCGAACGCTGCCAGAACCATCATCCGGGCGCCGTTGCGGCGGACCCGCTTGTTGGGATTGTTCCTGACCCTGCGTGCCTCGTTGCGGTTGGTCCTCGAAGTGCTGGTGTTCGAAGTGCTGGTGGTGGTTTCCATGTCTGTCTCCTCGTGAGGGGCGACACGTCGTCGCCGTCACGGTGCTGGAGACGGGAACCCGGGGTTCCTGACACTTTTCGCGGAGAATTCCCGGAATTTCTTCTCCGGGAGCCGCTACGGGGCTCAATCGCCCGGGTCGACCACCCGCGAGGTGGCCGCCCTCACGAGCGCAAGGTCGTTGCGGGTCACCACCCCGTTCGACAGCGCCCAGCTCAACAAGGTCTCCCGCCGACCGTCGGCATTCAGGCCCACGGCACCCTTCACCCCCGGGACTCCCGCTCTGTGCAGCTTCTCGCAGACCACGTCCAGCTTTCGGTTGAACTTGTTGGCCGACCAGCCGAGCCGTGCCGCCATCACGCTTCCGCCTTCGATGCGACCGGTCCGGAGCTTCGACTCGAACAATGCGACCACCAGCAGGTGCTGCTCGGGCGACAGCGGTACGTCTCCGAAGTCGACCGTGGCGGTACCTACCACCTCACCCGCGGCATCGGCACGAAGGGGCTCGCCGCTGCGCACCCCGTTCAGCTCGTAGCTGGTCGGGCCGGCGGTGAAGCGCACCACGAACGTGCGGGCAACGATCGGGAGCTGCTGACCGGGTGCCAGCTCCACCAGGGTGCCCGAGTCCACGTCGAGCAGCTCGAGCCGGCTACGGGTGCCCAGGTTCTGCACCCACCACACCCCTTCGCGACACACGAAGCGTCCGACCAGGCGGTGCATGAACTGGTTGTCGTCGACCTCGAGGTCTGCTGCGCGGCCGAAGGTCAGGTCGTCGCCGTCCGCGAGGTCACGCCTGTCCCCGAGGAACTCGACCGCGAGCTTGCCGGCATCGCGAGAACCGCTCATTCGCTCCGTCCGCATGACCTACCCACGAGTTCGCCTACCCACGAGTTCGAGGGTACCGATGCTGGACGGGACGCGGTTCACGCCCAGGTCGAGCGCGGCTTGTCGGCATCGAACAGCAGCGCTCCGACCGCCAGGAACAACACCGCGAAGCCCACGAGCACCAGGATCTCGGTCGACACCTCCGCGAGGTCGGCGCTGCGAAGGATGATCTTCTCGAAGCCCTTCACCGCCCAGTAGGTCGGTGTGGCCGGTGCGATGGCCTGTGCCCACCCGGGCAGCGTGTCGAACGGTGTGAGCGCCCCACCCACGCCGGCGAGCACCAGTGCTCCGAGGTATGCGAACGCGTTGTACTGCGCCTGCGAGGTGGCGAGCGCACAGGCGATCAGTCCATAGGCGACGATCACCAGCGCCACCACCAACTCCAGGAGTGCGAGAGCCAGGAGCGATCCGGTCACCCGCATCGAGAAGAGCAGGGCGGCCGCACCCATGACGAACCCGAACAACAGCAGCTGTTGCACATAGTTCACCATCATCTTGCCGGCCATGATCTGATGGGGCGCCACGCCCATGGACCGCACGCGGTTCCAGGTACCCCACCCGTACTCGCCCAGGAAGAAGTGCCCGAAGATGGCGAGGCTCATGAAGCCGAACATCGTTGCCTGGCCCGGAGCCGCGAGGCTCGCGCCGTTGGCAGGCACGCCGGGTTCGGTGAACTCGAGGAACAGGGTGAACGCTCCCTGGATGAACGACATGATCGCGAGGGGCATGACGAAATAGAGCAGCACGGGTATGTACTCGCTGCGCAGCAGGCTCACCTCCTGACGGGCCACGACCCTCAGGGTCCTCGCGGAGTTGCCGCTCATGGCTCACCCCGATCGCCGCCCGGTGAGGTGGCCTGTCCGCCGGTGCCCGGTGACGGGGTGACGGGGGTTCCGGACGCGTTGGCCCGGCGCGTTATTCGTACGTACGCGTTCTCGAAGCTGGGCGCGTGGATCTGTGCCGAGACCAGCTGTCCCCGCGCTTCGTCGCCCAGCTGATCGACGAGGTCGGCCACCGTCGTGGACACCTCCGGGAGTCGCACGACCGCAACGGTCTGGTCGTCCTGGGTGGTTCGGATCTGGTCCAGATCGTTGCTCAGAGGGCCGGGCAGCGCCACGGTGGATCCGTTGAAGCGGAGCTCGCCCAGGGGAGGTGAGTGGGTGGCGACGAGTTCGTCGACGGTGCCCTTGGCGAGAACTCGACCGTGGTCGAGGACGACCACGCGGGACGCCAGCTGTTCCACCTCGGTCATCTGGTGTGTCGAGTACAACACCGCCGCGCCGGCTTCAGCGCTGTCGCGCACGAACTGGAGCAACTGCAACCTGGCGTCGATGTCGACCCCGACGGTTGGTTCGTCGAGCAGGAGCACCTCGGGGTCGTGCATCAGCGCGAGCCCCGTGTGCAGCCGGCGGCGCTGGCCACCCGAGAGCTCGCGCGCCTTTCGGTCCAGCAGCTCGCTCAGCAGCAGATCCCCTGCCACCTCGGCCACGCGACGATCGAGTGGGTCTCCACGCAGCCCTGCGAGTGATCCGAAGTACGCCAGGTTCCTCCGCGCGCTGAGGGTCGGATACAGCGCCTCCTCCTGTGGAGCCAGGCCCAGGTGATGGGTCGGCGTGCCACCGTTGGCGGTCGTCTCGTGACCCATGACCGTCACGGTGCCTTCATCTGCTGCCATCAACCCTGCGGCGATGGACATGAGCGTCGACTTGCCCGCGCCGTTGTTTCCGACCAGCGCCACGACCTCGCCACAGGCGACCGAGAAGGAGACCCCATCGAGTGCAACGACCGGCGATTCACCCTTGTCATAGGTCTTGCTGATGTTCGATACGTCGAGACTCATGGGTTGGGAGCGCACGCAGATCGGGCGGCGTCATCGATGTCCGCACTGCCTGTCCGGCGCGGCCGAAGGCGCCTGTCGAGCATTCTCCGAGTGGTTCCGAACAACTCTCCGAGCCCGCGCCACACAGTCCGGTGATCGAACTCCGCGAGTAGCAGCACCGTGTCACCTCGAGTGGGGTCCATGTGAGCTCGGAAGTAGTCGTCCACGACCCGATTGCCGGAACTCGCGCCGGGACGCTGACGAGGTGTGGTCCTTCCGTGCAGCACGCTGTAGCGGGGGTCGTACTCGGCCCAGGGATACATGTCCCGTGCCACACGCGGTGCGAGTGCGCGCAGGTCTTCTGAAGGCTGCCCGAAGTCTGCGGGGAACATCTTCGTCTGTTGGGGGAACCGCTCGGTCCAACCGGTCATGACCACCGGATTCAGCATGTCGGACACGAGGAGGAACTGCCCCCACGGCCGGCGGAGGAAGGACCGATGAGCCACTCGGGCCGAGATGGAGAACCCGATTCCTCCACGCTGATGGCTGGGGCGCACATATCCGCTCTGCATGTGGATGCAGATCCGACCGGCGTAGGGGAACGAAGCGTAGAGGGTGAACCCGACCAACCGATCGGCGTCCCACACGAGATAGGCGTTCGTATCGACTCTGGCCCGATCCCGCCGCGATTCCCAGTCGGATGACGCCCATTCGTTGTCGCCAGCACCGGTGGTTGCCTCGACGATGACCTCCGACATCTCGTCCCACCGTCGGTCGAATACCGAGTCACTCAGGGTGGCGAGGTTCACATGCTCGTACCTCAGCCGACTCGTTGTTCGACGCCGCCTTCTGGAGTTGGCGGCAGACGCAAGGTTGCTCGATCCACCGTCTCGTCGCGCCCGGTTGGTGAGGTCCGACATCGGTGCCGCCGTCATTCGACTTCAAGACCCAACGTGTCGAGCTGTTGGCCGTAGTAGTCGATCACACCTCGGCGGGTAGCGGGAGTAGCCATGTGCAACCCTTCCTGCAGATCGCCGAACCAGTCCGGGTCACGTAGGTAGTCGATCAGTTCCGGATCGAGGGAGACCGCCTTGAGAAGAGCCTCCGGGTGCTCGGCGGAGAGAATCCGTCGGATTTCGGGACTCCTGTCGAGAGTCTCGAAGAACCAGTCCGTTCGACTGGAGAGAAGCCCCTCGAAGAAGTCCCAGGCGTAGGTGGCCACGAGCAGTGCAGTGCGCCCGTCGAAGACTCCGTAGCTCCTCGGATCGTCGAAGAAGCCCTCCATGAAACGCCCATTGGTGAGGTTCGAGAAGATGGCCGAACTGAGCCTCAACTTGCGGGACTTGAAGTCTGTCTTCACCGCCGGACACTCATTGGCGGCATACTCATTCGCCTCTGAGAAGACCCTGGCAGGCTCGAGCAGGTAGGTGGGCAGCCCGATTGGATCGAACGAACCGTTTTCTCCGTCATAGAGGAAGGACTTGCCGTCGTTCAGGACCCGGAGGTTCTCCGCAGTCACGACGGTGGCCAACTGGTCAACAGTGACATCCCCGCTCACCGGCCCGCGGTCGATGACGTGTCTCAGGAACGGGCGTGACAACTCTGCAAAATCCAGTGGATACCTGTTGAGTAGCCGATCGACGACTTCCACCGCCGATGCGCTCTGTTCCAGCTCGACGCTCACATCGGTGATCAGCTGCTCTCGGGCTCGAACGTAGGACTCGTACTCGCCACAGAGGTCGAAAGCCGGTTCCACCTCTGAGACCGTCTGGACTTTCTGTTCGGGAGAACGGGCCAGAAGCGCCCCGATCACCGCCAGCAACGCCAGGATGGCGGCGCCGAACCAGAGACGACCTGAACGCCCCGCGCCGGCGGTGGCAGGAACGCGGGGGGCTCCCCCACCTCCGCCATCCAGAGCGGTGGCGAGCTGGGCTGAGCTCGGCCGCGTGCGCGGGTCCCTGTCATATGCCTTCTTCAGGAGTTCCGCGGTTTCGGGATCGGCACAGTGCTGGTCGAGCTCCACGCTGGGCATTCCCGTCTGGACCGCGGCGACCGCCTGGGCCAGCGTCAGGTCCTCGGGGAACGGGGTCCGGCCGGACTGGGCGAACCCCAGCGTCAGAGCGAGGCTGTACACGTCGTTCGCGGCACTCGGACGTTCGCCGTCGAGCAGTTCGGGGGGGACGAAGCAGAGCGACCCCTCGATGCTGTCGAGGGTTCCCGAAGTCATGCCGGTCGCCCGTGCGATCCCGAAGTCGGCCAGCCTCGCCGAGCCGTCGGCGGCGAAGAGGACGTTGGACGGCTTCACGTCGCAGTGAACGACTCCCGCCTCGTGAGCTGCAGCGAGCGCGGATGACACCTCGGCCCCGACCCGTTCCCATGCAGGGTCATCGAGCGGGCCGGCATCTCGGACCCTGTCCTCGAGAGAGCCACCCGGTGCGTACTCCATGACGAGGTACGGAAACCCATCAGGGGTCACCCCCTGGCTGTAGAGCGAGACGATGTTGGCATGCCAGGAGAGACCTGCCTGTGCCCTCGCTTCTGTCATTACGCGGTCTGTCTCGTCGCCGGCGAACCTTCTGAAGACCTTGACCGCGACGGTGCGTCCGAGCGATCGCTGGGTGGCGCGGTACACCGACCCGGAGCTGCCGCGCCCCAGGAACTCGATGTCGTCCAGATCATCGCCGAGCAACTCGGCAACGCTCCCCCACGCCGTCACAGCTCAACCGCCCCCTGTGTCCCTGTACTCCGCCAGCCACTAGAGGGTATGGCGGAAATGAACGCCGTTCAAGACCTCGCCACCGGGCAACTCTGCCCAGAGCAAGCTTTCGTAGCAGACACAACCGCCGGTGCCGTGCGATGTCCGCACCTCTTTCCTGCAGCGACTCTCCTTCCTGCAGAGATTCTCTGCCCAGAAGCTCTGCCCAGAGGCTGCGCCGCCAGCCGGCCTGCGATGGGGTGGGTCCGGAACATCTCCGGGGCAGACCGATGGCGTGGCGGACGGTGGCGTGGCGGACGGTGGCATCGCCGGGGCGATTCGGCGATGCCACCGTCAGTAGGCCTGAGGGGGCCTTGTGTGAATGAGCTTCACCTTTCCGCGCCATCGAATCAATGGGGACGATTCCCCACTCGGGCGAATGTCGCACCCAGGTGGCATGATCGAACACATGTTCGTCACCGAGCAGAGCCGCCAAACCGAACGGAGCGGCCAAACCGAACAGAGCGGCCAAACCGAACAGAGCGGCCAAACCGAACAGAGCGGCCAAGCCGTGCAGACCCCGAGACGCCAGGACGATCTCGAGTTCGCCGAGTTGCGGGTCTGGCTCGCAGAGGTGGATCAGAACGCCCGGCAGGTCACCCAGCACGCGCCCGACTCCCTGCACTGCGTGGCCGAGCAGGTGGCAGGGCTCGGATCTGTGCTCGAATCGGTCGATCTCAGTTCGCTCACCGGAGAGGAACTGATGGGAACGGTGCTGGCGCTCGAGGCGATCCGCCGGCGCCTCGAAGCAGTCTCGGCCGTTGCCCTCGGACAACTCGATGCCACCCATGCAACCGAGTCCTCGGCGGGCCTGAGGACCAAGCGCTGGAAGGCCAACCGCACACATGCATCGGATGCGACCGTCGCACGCGAACTGAGAATCGCCTCCACCCTCGCCCGCTTCGGGGAGTTCGCCACGTCACTGGCCGCCGGTCACATCTCCACCGACCATGTGCTGGCTCTGGCCAACGCCGCCAATCCGAGGGTGATCGACGCCCTGATCGAGATAGAGGCGCCACTCGTGTCGTTCGCCCAGCGGCATCGTTATGCAGTCTTCGTGCGCCATCTCCGTCATCTCGTGGCCCTGTTGGACCAGGACGGCTCCGAGCCCGACTGCAACGACCACGACACCGCCAGAATGGCCCTCGACGGCGAGGATCACCTACATCTGGTCGTCGAGCTCACCGGCCACAACGCAGTCGTGGCCCAGCACGTCCTCGACGCCGAGACCGACCGCCAGTACCGCGCTGCGGTTCGCGAGAAGGAGGCGTCAGGCATCGCCGTTCCGCCCACACCGGTGTTGCGCGCCCGAGCGGTGGCCGAGTTGCTGCGGCGCGGCGCAGGTCCGCAACCACGCGGCAGCAAGCCCGCTGTCGAAGCCATCCTGCCGATCACCGTCGACCGTCTCGGACGGCCCACCGGAGTTCACACGATGGAAGGCGCGCAGATCGATGCCGCCACAGCTGCGGTGCTTCTCTGCGATGCACATCTGCATCCGGTGGTGGTGGACGCGAGCGGCAACCCCCTCAACGTGGGGCGCACCGAACGCTTCTTCACCGCCGACCAACGACGGGCGCTGGTCGTGCGCGACGGCGGCTGCGCCTTCCCTGGGTGCGACCAGGCCGCTTCGCGCTGTGATGCCCACCACGAGATCCCCTGGGGTGAGAACGGAAAGACCGACACCGAGTTCGGAGTGCTCCTGTGTCGCAGGCACCACGGACTGCTTCATGGCCACAACCCCTGGTCACTCGCCACAGTGGCCGTTTGCGAGCTACCCGCGTCGTTGGCAGATGCGCACCGGGCGAGAGCTCGTGCAGCGGGTCTCGAACCCTCCGAACGGGTGCGCATCTGGAACACGCCCAGCGGTGAGCCGTTGCTGGCACAGGTAGCCACTGACCACCGCGGCCCGGCCCCACCCCGACGACAGCCCGCTGCCTGACGGCGGGCACCCGGCTCGGGCAGCGAAACTCAGGTGGACCACACGATCGACTGCAGTTCGCTGTAGGCGAGCAGCCCGTAGCTGCCGCCGTCGCGCCCTACGCCCGACTGCTTGAAGCCACCGAACGGAGCCTCGTGGTTGCGCTGCAGGGTGTTGAGTCCGACGTTTCCCGACCGAAGTCGTTTGGCGATGCTCCACGCCTTGCCTGCATCCGCCGAGAACACGTACGAGTAGAGCCCGTAGTCGGAGTCGTTCGCGATCGAGATCGCCTCTTCGTCGTCGTCGTAGGGAACCACCACGACCACCGGACCGAAGAACTCCTCCTTCACCGGGGTCATGTGCGGTTCGCACCCGACCATCAGTGTGGGCTCGAAATAGAACCCGCGCTCTTGTTCACCCCGACCACCGCCGACCGCCACCTCGGCACCCTGGTCGCGACCGGTCTGCACGAGGTCCTCCACCCGAGCCCTCTGCACAGCGGAGATGAGTGGACCCACCACTGTGGTCTTCTCGTTGGGATCGCCCACGGTCATGTGCTCCGCAGCCTTCTGGAGTCCGCCGACCAGGTGGTCGTGGATCGACCGATGCACGATGACGCGGGTCGGCGCCGTGCAGATCTGACCCGAATGGAACGCCCACACCGAGGAGATCCCGCCGATCGCGGCCTTCAGGTCTGCGTCCTCGCGAACGATGCATGCTCCCTTGCCGCCCAGTTCGAGCAGGAGCCTCTTGTTGGAACCACCGGCGACCGAGCCGATCCGCTGCCCGACCGGGGTCGAACCGGTGAACGAGACCATGTCTGTGCGGGGATGCGAGACCACGGCCTCGGAGGGCGCTACCTCTGATCCGACCACGACGTTGATCACGCCGGGCGGGAAGCCGGCCTCGTTCATCAGCTCCACCATGCGGATCACGGCGAGCGGGTCCTGGGGAGCCGGCTTGACCACGACCGGGTTGCCCATCGCCAACGCCGGTCCGATCTTGCCCGCCATGTTGACCATCGGGAAGTTGTACGACGTGATGCAGGCCACCACGCCGACCGGGGCGCGGTTCACCGCCGCGGAGATCAGGCCTCCAGGAGCGAGCGCCGTCGAGGGCATGACCGACGGCGGCAGGGGATCGATCGTCGGCTCCATGGCACCCTGCGCGTAGCGGCGCAGACGGGCGGCCGCCTGGGGAACCTGGATGGTCGAGGTGGTGCGCAGGGTGGCGCCGGTCTCGGCGACTACCAGTGGCACCAGCTCCTCGGCGTGCTCGTCGATGAGGTCCGCAGCGCGGTCGAGCAGGGCCGCCCGCTCCTCGGGCTTCGTGCGCGCCCAGGTCTCGAACGCATCCGCAGCTGCCTCGACCGCCGCGTTCGCCTGGTCGACCGATGCCTCCGGCGCAGCGCCGACCAATTCCTCGGTCGCCGGGTTGACGATGTCGTAGGTGCCTGCACCGGGAACGGATTCCCCACCGATGATCAGTCCGTACTCACGTTCGCTCAGCTGCGCCATGAACCGAGACTATGCGGATTCCTGATGGGGCGTCAGATCCCAGTAGTCCGCCGGAATTCAGCACGACGGAGCGACAACGGCACGGCAGAATGTCTCGATGGCCGACGTGACCATCGAGACCGTGGACCCCGACTCGCCGGTAGCGCAACGCCTTGTCGACGACTACACGATGCACCTGACCCTGACCGTGCCCAACGGGTTCGACTGTGCGACCGATTCACCCCCACCTGCCGGTGCATTCGAGTGGCCGAGCGGGCGATTCCTGGTGATGTTCGAGTCCGACCCGTCGGGTTCACGGGAGCGCACACCGATCGGCTGCGGCGCCGTGTGGCGCATGGAGCCCGGTGTGGCAGAGATCCGACGGATGTGGATGGTGCCGTCCCGGCAGGGAAGGGGTCACGGCCGCCGTGTGCTCACCGCCCTCGAGGAGGTGGCTGTCGAGATGGGCTGCGATATCGCACGGCTCGATTCGATGCGAGCCCTCGAAGCGGCTGTGTCGATGTACCGATCGCAGGGCTACACCGAGATCGAGGACTACAACAACAATCCGAATGCCACCATCTGGATGCAGCGCAGCCTGATCGGCGAGGGCTGATGACAGCTACTGCGGGCGAGGATGCTGCGGGCAAGGATGCTGCGGGCGGGGCCGCACGGTTTCGGCTCGACCGACTTGACCGACCCGTTGCGCGACCCGCGATGGCGATCTGGCAGTCCACGGAGACTGCCAGATCCACGGAGACTGCCTGATCGGGTCAGGGTTCGAAGTCGAGGCTCAACAGGTTGATCGCGTTGCCGCGCACGAGCTTGCGGCGGATGTCGGCCGGCAGGTGCCCCATCTGCTTCTGGGCGACCTCCTTGGAGACCGGCCAGGTCGAGTCCGAGTGCGGGTAGTCGGTCTCGAAGCACACGTTGTCGATGCCGACCCTCTCGATGTTGTCGAGCCCGTAGGCGTCGTCGAAGAAGCAGCCGTAGATCTGGCGGTAGTAGTAGGTGGAGGGAGGCTCGGGGACCTTGTCACCGATGCCGCCCCAGCCCCGGTTCTCCTCCCAGACCTTGTCGGCCCGTTCGATGATGTAGGGGATCCAGCCGATCTGGCCCTCGGAGTAGGCGAGCTTCAGCGTCGGGTACCGCACGAGCACACCCGAGAACAGGAAGTCGGTCATCGACGCCATGGCGTTGTTGAACGTCAGCGTCGAACCGACCGCGGGCGGCGCGTCCGCAGAGGTCGAGGGCATCTTCGACGACGAGCCGATGTGCATGTTGACCACGGTGTCGGTCTCGGCACATGCCTCGAACAGCGGGTCCCAGTAGCCGCTCGGGTCGTGCACCGATGGAAGGCCCAGATACGGAGGGATCTCCGAGAACGTCATCGCGTGCACGCCACGGGCGGCGTTGCGACGGATCTCGGCCGCTGCGAGCTGCGGGTCCCAGAGCTGCACGATGATCTGGGGGATCAGGCGGCCACCGGTGCCCTCGCACCACTCCTCCACCTGCCAGTCGTTGTAGGCCTTCACGCAGGCATCGGCGAGCTCCTTGTCGTCGGCCTCGTAGAAGCGCTGGCCGCAGAAGCGCACGAAGCTCGACGGGAACGCCATCGAGGCCTCGGTCCAGTTGGCATCCATGTCCTCCAGGCGGGCATCACGGTCCCAGCAGCCCTTGCGCATCCCGTCATAGGTGATCGGGACGACCTTGACCTCGTCACGGTCGAAGCCGACGGCGGCCTCGAGACGGGTCAGCGGGTACTGCTGGCCCTCGAAGGTCCACCAGTCTCCCTCCATGCCGTCGTCGTCGGGCTCGAAGGAGAACACTCCTCCGACGAAGTTCATCTTGCCCTTCTGGCGGATCGACGTGGGACCGGCTTCCTTGAAGCGTTCCGGAAGGCGGTCCTGCCACACGCCCGGGGGTTCGATCACATGGTCATCGACCGAGATGATCCTGGGGATGTCCACGGTCTCGAAACTGCTGTCGGCCATGCGCCGATCCTACCGCGAAACTGAAACGTGTTCTAGTGGCCCACGGAGCAGCGCTGCCGCAGTCAGATGAACGAGTCGCAGGTCTCGGCGTTCCAGTTCAGCGTGATCGACTCGGCGATCACCGTCGGCTCGTCACCGTTCTGGAGGTCCCACGGCCCCGGCATGTCCTGGAGAGGGATCTCGCCATCGGGGTCGCTCCCGTCCCAGTCCAGCCTGTACGTGGTGTCGGCGATCGTGGCCCTCGCCCGCACCGACAGGACCTCGTAGTAGCAGATGTCTTCGCCGAGCAAGGCGTAGTGGTAGGAGCCGAAGTGGTAGCCACCATCGCTGGCCGAGTTGGTATCCGCGATGGTGACCCGGAGGTACACGGTGTGGCCGTCGGGGTGGGTGGCGTCCATGGTCGCCACCGCAACGTTCGATGCCGAGTCGCCGACCGTTGCCGACGCCTCCTGCATGTCGATCACCTCGACCCCCTCGGGAAGAGTCGTCGTGGTCGTGGTGCTGGTGGTCGTGGTGCTCGTCGTCGTGGACGTGGGAGCGCTCGGAACCGGATCCTCGCGCGGCTCGCCCCGCTTCACACGCACGAAGTCCTCGACGGTCATGATCGGAACCCAGGTGCCGTCGTCGCACACGAGCACGTAGGTGCCGTCGGTGCCCGTGCGGTCGCCGGAAGTGTCGCACGCGTCCCATGCCTCCACCCCGGTGATGCAGGAGGCACCGAACACCGCGACGAGCGCGAGCATCGATGCGGCCAGGACGGTCTTGCGCGCTCTGTTGGACATGGCGGTACCGTCGTTGGACATGGCAGTACCGTCGGCAGGCAGCGCGCCCTGCTGAGGACTACGTGTTCGGAATCCGGCCGGAGCTCAACACAGCAGCTTCTCGAAGAGAGGGTCCATCTGCTTGCTGGAGAGCATCGTCCCCCCGTCGAGCACGATGTTCTGACCGGTCATGTAGGCCGCACGGTCCGACAGCAGGAACGTGATCAGCTCCGCGGTCTCCTCCGCGGAGCCCAGTCGGCCCGCCGGTGTCCGCGACTCGATGTCGGTTCGCCACTCGTCGTTCGATGCCAGCATCTCGTTGAGTGGCGTGCGGATGAATCCGGGCGAGACGCAGTTCGCCCGCACCTCGGGGGCCCACTCGAGCGCCACCGAGGCGGTTAGCGCGACCACCGCGGCCTTCGCCGCGGAGTACGGCGCCTCACCCATCGTCGGCTTCACGCCCGACACGCTGGCCACGTTCACCACCGCGCCGCCGTTGGATCGCAGCGCCGGTGCGGCGGAGCGGAGGCAGTTGTAGGTGCCCGTCACGTTGACGGCCCAGATCAGGGCCACCTCGGTCGGGCTGTACTGCTCCAGCAGCTTGAGGTTGCCGATGCCAGCGTTGTTGACCAGTCCGGTCAGCGGCGGGAGGTCGCCCAGCGAACCCGTGAAGGCGCTCTCGACCTGGGCCGCGTCCGCCACGTCGACGACCAGGGCTGTGGCCCCGATCTCCGATGCCACCGACCGAGCGGCCTCCGCGTTGCGATCCATGACCACGACATGGCCGACGGGCCCGCATGCGCTGGCGCCCTCGGCCAACGACCGCGCGGTGGCGGCACCGATCCCGCTGGCGCCGCCGGTGACCACGACCGTTCCGTGAGCGCGTGAACCCGGTCCACCTCCCCGAGGTGCGGCTCCGAACGGGGAACTCTCGGCGTCGGTCACGTTCAGGGGTTCTGCATCCACCGGCAGATGGTCGCACATCTGGGTAATGTTCCGTTGCGTGAACGCACCCAAGGACAGCCGAGACACCAAGGCGCACTTCAGGGCCCTGCCGATCTTCGCAGGTTGCACCGAGGACCAGCTCGGTGAGATCGACCGGCTGGCCGACGAGGTCCACGTGGAAGCCGGCCGAACCGTGTTGCGCCAGGGCGACCTCGGCCAGGAGTTCGCTCTGATCGTGAGCGGTGAGGCCGACATCGTCAAGGACGGTGCCGTGGTCGCACGGATCGGTCCGGGGGCGTACTTCGGCGAGGTGGCGCTGCTCGACTCGATCACCCGTACCGCGTCGGTGGTGGCTGCCACCGACCTGACACTCGAGGTGATCGACCGGCGGGGATTCAACACCCTGCTCGATGATCTACCGAGCCTGTCCCGCTCGATGCTCAAGGGCATGGCGAGCCGCATGGCCGAGCTCGAGGACGAGCTGCACCAGCTCAAGACTCCCCAGGCCTGACAGACACGTCTGCGTCAGGGCCAGAGCTGGATCAAGGCTGGATCAGGACCAGGGCTGGATCAGGGCTGGAGTTGGGGAGCCACCTCGGCGCCGAACTGCTCCAGTTGTTCGGCGTATCCCTCGGCGCTGTGTGCGATGAACCGCAGCTGCAACTGGTTGATCCCCAGCGCGACGTAGCGGCGCAGCCGCTCTGCGACCTCGTCGGCCGATCCGGTGAGGGTCCACTTGGACATGTCGTCGGTGCGGCGACCCAGATGGACCGGCTCGCAGTTGACCCCGAGGTCGAATGCCTCGGGCATGTCTGCTGCTGCCCGGAGGTCGCGGATACGGTCGATCGCCGCCGCGGTTCCCATCTCCGGAGGCCCCTGGGGAAGCCATCCGTCGGCCAGCTGGGCTGCCCTGCGAATGGCAGCGGGCGAAGAACCGCCTACCCAGATGGGCGGTCCGCCGGCGCGTTCGGGGCGGGGAGACATGCCCACCTCGATGGACTCGCCGCCGACGTCCAGCACCGGGTAGCTCTCCACGAAGGCGCTGCGGATCTTGGGAATGTCCTGTTCGACCCTCTTGCCGCGTGATTCGTAGTCGGTACCGAGCATCGCGAACTCGCTCTCCAGATGCCCCGCCCCCACGCCGAGGATCGCCCTGCCGCCACTGAGGTGGTCCAGGGTGCAGAACGCCTTTGCGGTCACCATCGGGTGTCGATACGCCAGCACGAACACATGGCTCAGCAGGTGGACCGACTCGGTGAACCCCGCGATCCAGCCCAGAGTGGCGACCGTGTCGTACCAGGTGGCGGACATCGAGTCATCGGCAGGCCTCGGTATTCCGACGTGGTCGCAGACAGCGACGTAGAAGGCACCCGCGGACTCGGCGGCCCTGGCGATCAGTTCGAGCTCGGCGGCTCCGCAATCCACCTCCCATGGCTGGGCGTAGATCGTCGACTGGCTCTGTACGGGGAGCTGGATTCCCCAGGCCGTGGTTCCCTCGGGGATTATCGCCGCCACATCTTCCTCCCGATCATCTTGTGCTGGGTCATCACTCGTCAGACATCTCGCGCGGCCCGGACAACCGCCTCGAGCTGCTCGGACAGCTCCGCGCCGTCCGCCACAGCAGTTGAACACACGATCCGACCCACACCCAGCTCTCCCATGGCCTCCATCTTCTGTTCGTCGAGTCCACCGATGGGCAGGGTGACCGACAGGCTCAGTTCGTCGGGGTCACGATGGTGTTCCTCGGCGGTCCGGCGAGCGAGTGCCCAGCGCTGCGCGAGCGTCTCGGTGTCGAGCCCCAGTGGATGGAACCCGTCGCCGACCCGGCCCGCCCGACGCGCGGCCGGTTCGCCGTGACCGCCCACGTCGAGTCGGATGCGGCGCGTCGGGCGCGGATGCACACGCATGGACTCGAAGGAGAAGAACTCGCCCAGGAACGTGGCCGGATCATCATCGAGAGCAGTCCGCAGGGCAGCCAACATCTCTGTCGTCCGCCGGCCCCTCGAGGAGAAGTCCCCGCCGGTGGCCTCGATCTCCTCGCGCATCCATCCGACCCCGAAGCCGACGTCCACCCGTCCACCCGAGAACACATCCAGGGTGGCGAGACGCTTGGCCAGCACGAGCGGATGATGGTGCGGTGCGACGAGCACGCCGGTGCCGAAGCGGAGTCGCGTGGTGACGCCCGCGAGGAACCCGATCACCTCGAGTGGGTCGGGGATCGCGCAGTCGTCCGGCAAGGGCATCCGACCGGACTCCGAGTACGGGTAGACCCCCTCGTAGTCGGAGGCAACCGCCACGTGTTCCACCAGATACAGCACGTCCACACCAGCGGACTCGGCGGTCCCGGCGAACCGGCGCATCGCTGCGGGATCACCTCCGATTCCGCTGCGGTAGGGCGGCAGTACTCCGATCTCCATCCGACCGACCGTAGTCAGGCTCGGCTGACCGTGCTCCCCCGTCAGGCTCGCCTGACCGTGAAGTCAGGCTTGGCTGACAGTGAAACTGCCCACCATGCCCAGTTCGGTGTGCGGCTTCCCGGTGGACTCGTCGACGAGGATGCACTGGAACATGTACTCACCCGATTCGTCGAAGGTGAGCGTGGCTCCACCCTGGTCCCCCGGGTTGATCGAGGCGACCTCGCCGAGGGCCTCTCCGTCGGGCAACAGCACCTCGAACTCGTGGGCCTGTTCACCGGAGTTGGTCATCTCGAAGCGGATGGTCTCGCCGGCGGCGATCTCATCGAGTCCCTCGATGCCGTCATATCCGAAGTCGTGTGCGTCGAAGGTGATCGTGCGGTCCGGGGTCGCCTGTTCCTGGCCACCGTCACCGGTCACCGAGATCTCCGTGCTGATCCCGTCGCCGTTCTGTCCGGGCTTGCAGTTGAGCACGTAGTCACCCTCGGCGAGATCCACGGTCAGGGTTCTACTGGTGCC
The DNA here is from genome assembly GCA_023957995.1 of Microthrixaceae bacterium. Lineage (GTDB taxonomy): Bacteria > Actinomycetota > Acidimicrobiia > Acidimicrobiales > Microtrichaceae > JAMLGJ01. Next base: position 34,170 of record JAMLGK010000008.1, read on the forward strand.
GGTGGAAACGTTCTCCACCTCGCTGACGACGTCGCCGTTCTCGCGCAGCACGTACAACTCGCTGATGTCGTCGGCCTCGTTGGTGAACTCGAAGTCGATCTTGCCTGCGTCCAGCACCGACTCGCTGGGCTCACAGCCGTCGTTGGTGCCGGTCACTTCCACCAGTGCGGCATCGCCTCCGGAGTTGGCGCAGCCAACCAGCAGCAGCGTCGAGGCCACCAGGGCGACGCCCGCTCGTTTCAGATCGACTCGCATGGGAGGTCCTTGTCGGGTTGCCCACCGACACCCGGACCGGGCGGTGGGTGCGGCGGTTGGCACTGCTCAGACGACGGCGCTCACACCTGCGGGTTCGGCACCGGGCCTCTCGGCAGCGCCTGAAGCCTGGATTTCTGCTCCGGGGTCGGCGGCCGTGCCGGACCGCTGCACCGGTCGCAGGAAGAGCACCATGGTGGGAACGAGGTAGGCCAGGTAGGTGAGCACCTCCAACACGGTCATCTGGGGACCGAAGTTGAAGATGCCCTTCATCAGCGTGCCGTACCAACTGGTGGCGTCATAGCCCTGCAGGTTCCAGGCGAGATTGTTCAATCCGGGCAGGATGCCGGCCTCCTGGAGGTCGTGCACGCCGTAGGCGAGAACTCCCGATGCGATCACGATGAGTGCTGCGCCGGTGACCTTGAAGAACACCGCCAGGTTCATGCGCACCGCACCGCGGTAGATGAGCCAGCCGATGGTGACCGCGGTGCAGATGCCCAGGAGCGCACCCAACGCAGGGCCAGCGCCGGCGCCCTGTGCCTGGAACGTGGGATAGAGGAACAAGGCGGTCTCGAGTCCTTCGCGACCGACCGCCAGCAGCGCTGCCAGCGCCACCGCTATCGGACCCAGCGCCACCGCGGCAGACATCTTGTCGTCGAGGGTTCCCTTGATGGTGTGGGACGCCTTGCGCATCCAGAACACCATCCAGGTGACGAACCCGACCGCCACGATGGAGAGGGTTCCACCGAAGGCCTCCTGGGCCTCGAAGCTCATGTTGGCCGAGGTGAAGTGAATGACCGCACCAAATCCGAGCGACGCGCTCACCGCAACCGCCACGCCCAGCCACAGCGCAGGGATCCGGTCACGGTGGCCTCCGCGCACGAGAAACGTCACCAGGATCCCGACGACCAGCGCTGCCTCGAGTCCTTCGCGCAGTCCTGTGAGAAAGGTCTGGAACACCTGCGCTCCCGTGGGTTGGGGTCCTCTTGACTAGTAGTAGGCAACCCTAACATGGCGTCAGAGTCAAGCCAGCTGGGTCAAGCCAACTCGACGGTCCGCCCGGCACCGGGGAGCTAGTCGGTGAACGAGCGCTCGACCTCGGCGGCCTGCGAAGCGCCCATGAAGTCGGTGAACTCCTCGAAGCTGGCGAGCTCGTCGATGATCCCCAGCGGGGAACCGTCGTCGAGTAGTCGCCGGTAGGTGTGCTGCAGAGCCGGGAGTGTCGCGAGGATCGAGGTGAGCGGGTGGATGACCAGCCGCACCCCGAGCTCACCCAACCGGCCGACGGTCAGTTCCGGCGAGCGACCCTCCACCCAGGCGTGGGCGAGGGGCCATCGATCCAATGACGCCGCCGCGCGTTCGATCTGGGTCTCGTCGGCCATGCCCTCGACGAACACCACGTGCGCGCCCGCCTCGCCATAGAGATGGGCCCGGTCGATCGCAGCATCGAAGCCCTCCACCGACAGAGCGTCGGTGCGGGCGATGATCAGCGGGCCGGTCTCGCCCGAGGTGACGACAGCAGCTTTGATCCTGGAGGCGTGCTCCGCGGGATCAACGAGCTGTTTGCCGGCCAGGTGGCCACATCGCTTGGGCATCCGCTGGTCCTCGAGGTGCATCGCGGCCACCCCGGCGCGTGCATAGAGCTCCACGGTCTGGATCACGTTGAGCACCCCGCCGTACCCGGTGTCTGCATCCGCGACCAGAGGGGCGTCCACCGAGGCTGCGATCCGGGCGGCCTGGTCCGCCATCTCGGTCACGGTCAGAAGCCCCACGTCGGGGGCCCCGAGCCGCACCGCGGAGGTGCCGTTCCCGGTCATGTAGAGCACGTCGAAACCGACGCTCCGCGCTATGCGTGCCGAGAACGGATCCTGACATCCTGCTGCGGCGACGGCCCCGCCACTCGCCTGCGCGGCGTGCAGCAGCTCCACCAGACGACCTCGCATGATCAGGTGCCGCTGCGGCGGAGGAGGTCGGTCTCTGCGAGTGCGACCAGTTCGGCTCCGTTCATGCCCCTCGCAGCCGGAGCGAACCCCACGTTGATCGACAACGAGAACACCTCGGCGCCGATCTCCACCGGCAACGCGAACACTCCCCGGACCCGGTCCATGACCACATCGGCATCGCCGGCCTCCACGCCCGTTCCCGCCAGGGCGAACACACCCGGCGCCGCGGAGGCCAACACATCGTTGCTGCGAACGAGTTGGCTCAGACGCGAAGCGACCTCACGCAATGCCTTCGCGACATCGGGATCGGTGTCGGGATCAGGCAGGTCGAACCCCTCCACCGCCACGCAGAACACCGCTGGGTCATCTCCGCCGGAGATCATCTCGTCGATGGCCGCGACGAGCCGGCCTCGCGTCGGAAGTCCGGTGAGCGGATCGATCTTCACGCCCCGATGATACGGCCAAGCGTGCGAACCGGCGCTCAATCGGGTCGGTTGCCCCAGATCCCGACGAAGCTGACCATCTCGCCCGGGTATCCACCCAGGTTGTGGCTCAGGGCGAGCCCTCGGTCAGCGGTGTCGATCCGGCGGTCCTCGGGTGCCTCCCCGCGCAGCTGCAACCAGCACTCGAAGAGCATCCGCAACCCGGATGCGCCAACAGGGTGACCGAAGGACTTCAACCCGCCGTCGGTGTTGACGGGCAGCTCACCGTGCAGGTCGAACACCCCCGCCTCGCAGTCCTTGTGCGCCTCACCCCTGGCGCTGAATCCGAGGTCCTCCATGAGCACCAGTTCGGTGGGCGTGAAGCAGTCGTGCACCTCTGCCATGGCCAACTCGCTGCGCGGATCGGTGATCCCCGCCTGCGCGTAGGCGTCGTTGGCGGCCCACTCGCACTCCGGGAAGTGCGTGTAGTCGTAGTCCGGATCGAGCAGCCCCGACCCGTTGCCCGCCACGAAGCTGAGCGCCTTCACGTAGATCGGGTTGTCGGTGTAGCGGTGGGCGTCCTCCGCCCGAACCACGATCGCGCTGGCCGCTCCGTCGGCCACGCCCGCACAGTCGAACACCGAGAGCATCCCGGCCACCGCGGGCATCTTGCAGATGGCGTCCACGTCCATCTCCCTGCGGAACTGTGCGCGTGGATTCCTGGCACCGTTGGAATGGTTCTTGGAGGCGATCCGCGCCAGGGTGCGGCGCAGTTCGCCCTGGTCCACCCCGTACCGCTCGGCATATGCGGGCGCCACCAGGGAGAACATCGCTGCGGCGGTCAGCGAGCGCTGGGTTCCGTCGGTCGGGATGGGGAACGCATTCAGGCCCTGGTAGCCCGAGTCCTTCACCTTCTCGACCCCGACCGCTGCAGCCATGTCATAGGCCCCCGATGCAACCGCGTAACAGGCCTGCCGGAGCGCCTCGGAACCGGTGGCGCAGTAGTTCTCGACCCTGGTCACGGGCTTGGCCTCGAGCTTCAACGGAGCTGCGAGGGTGACACCCGACATCCCCGATTGGGCAGTGCCCAGCCACCAGGCATCGATGTCGTTCTTGGCGACGCCTGCCGAGGCGAGACCCTCGAGCACTGCATCGATCATGAGATCGTCGCTGCTCGACTCCCAGTGCTCGCGGAACGGAGTGCAACCCATCCCGATGATCGCTACGCGGTCCTTGATCCCGTGGCTACCCATCACGCACCTCCCGTGGTGTGTGGCTCGGCGTTCGTCTGATCGTCCGCACCGGAGGCCGGTTTGGCCTTCCAGAAGTAGTTGGCGATCCCGTCCGCGGTGTTGATGCGCCTGAAGGTCATCTCCACCTCCATACCGATACGCACGTCAGCGGGTGCCACGTCGGTGAGCTCCAGAGGCAGGCGGCCACCCCCTTCGAAGTCACACACGGCGAAGATCGTCGGTGGTGACGGTGAGTAGGCCAGTGAATCGATGGTGTAGGTGATGACCCTTGCGGTGGAGTCGGCCATGGCGGCGGGTTCCATGTCGTCGACCGCTCCTCCGTCGAAGCTCACCCGGGCAGGCGGCAGGTGCACCGCGCCCGAACTCCGGTCGCGTGAACCGACGAAGCCGTACTTCCATTCCCCACGACGCCCGGCCGCGGATGCCGACATCCTCGCCGGTTCGGGCCTGTTGGGAGGCTGCACGGGGAGCACTCCGCGCCACTGCAGGTAGCGGGCGTAGGGAACATCGCCGTGCGCAGAACCGATGTCCTCGGCCACGGTCGGTCCGTTGCGCCGAGCCTGACCGGTGACCCTGAACAGGAACACGTCCGCTCCGTCGGCCATCGAGGCCAGTGCGACCACATCACCCGTTGCGGCCTGCTCGATCAGGTGGGTGAGCATGACCGGACCGTGAGCGGCCCCGCAGAAGCCGATAGACGCAGTGAGGGAGTCGACGACGGTCACACCGTCGGCCGAGAGGGACTTGGAGAGCTTGGCCGCCGCCCTGGGGTGCATTCCGACCAGGGCCGCCGCGGTCACCTCGGTCTGCTCGACGCCGGCGTCCTTGCACGCAGCCGCCCAGGCCGAGCCGAGAAGTTCCCCATAGCGCTGCTGGCCGAACCGTTCCTCCCAGGCATGGGTGCGCAGTTCACCGGGCGCCTTCCAACGATCCAGGAACTCACCGGTGGCGCTGGCGCCACCGAGGTACTCCGCGGCCAGGTCGCCGTCGTCGTCCGAACCGATCAGGAGCGCTGCGGCTCCATCGCCACCATCACGCTCGTCGGCACTACCCGCCGGTCCGCACCGCACATCGCCCGCCAGCACCAACGTCGCTGGTTCCGCCGACATCAACGCCGACCGCAGAGCGGCGGATGCCCCGCGGAGGCCGGGACCTGCGTCTGCAGCCATGACCGACGGATCCAGGCGCAGCGCACTGTGTGCGATAGGGGCGCTGGTCTTCTCGGCGTACACGGGAGCCGTCGTGGCGAACCACAGAGCGTCCGGACGGCGTTCGGTCGCGGCCAGCACCCGACGCCCGGCGGCGACCGCCATGGTCAGTGGATCCTCGTCATAGCCGGCCACCGATCGGGTTCCGCTGCCCTGCGCGCTACCCAACACGGCGCCGACCGCTGACCGGTCCAGTCTCCAGTGCGGTAGGTACGCTGCTGCAGCAACAACTCCGCGCTCGGGTCGGGTCGGTTCGTCGACTGCCATGACCCGACGATACGCCACCACCTGACGGGTCGTCAGATCACCGACCCGCGCGGGCCGCAGTGTGCGGTCGACGCACGCTGGGACTTCCACCCAGCTCCCGGGCTTGACAATTCCTGAATCTGGTTCAGAATGTTGGTGAACCCAAATACGATGTGGGTGAACCAAAAAGATGTGGTGAACCCGAGAATATGGTGCACATGGTCAACACAGGGCGCCGCGCAAGGAACCGAGCCGCACGCCACAGCCAACTGGTGGCCGCCGCCAGCGCCATCGTGGCCGAGAAGGGCCTCGACGGCCTCACGATGCAGGAGGTCGCCGAGCGCGTCGACTGCGCGGTCGGGACCATCTACACGTACTTCTCCTCCAAGTCGGCGCTGCTGGCAGCACTGCAGGTGAACGCCATCCGCGTTCTCGCAGACAGCTACGAACAAGCAGCGCGGCAGTGGGACGCAGTATTCGCGCTGCGGGACCTCGACGACGACGCGGCCTCGTTGGTGAGGCTGATCGGCCTGGGCCGCCTGTTCGTCGCCTGGCCACGCCTGCAACCCCGCGAGTTCGACTTCCTCCAGATGCTCGTGACCACGCCCGAGCGGCTGCTGACCCCCCAGGACTCCGCATCGGTTCTTCCCATGGCGCTCGCCCTGTTCGCGGAGGGGCGCGTCGCCCACGACCTGGCGGTCGAAGCCGGTGCGCTGGCGCAGGATCCCGACCGGCCCGGCGACGACGGCACCGCTCGCACGGTCCGCTGGATCGCCTCTCTCGACGGCGCGGTCATGGTGAGCACCGCCGCCGGCGACCTTCCCCAGGACATGGATGCAGGGGCGTTCGACCTCCACCTGATGGCCGATCACTCCACGCGTGACCACCTCCAGGCATGGGGTGCCCAGCCCGACGCGCTCGAGGGCGCATTCGCCCTGGTCGACGAGATGGCCGCAGAGGGTTCACTGCTTCCCGAGACGATCGGAGGATCATGACAGCTGTCGTCGCGGTCCTCTCGCTGGCGGTCGGGATCAACCTCTGGTTCCTGTTCGAGTACCTGCTGCACCGCTTTGCGATGCACTACCTGCACGGCAAGGGGATGATGAGTCGGGAGCACCTCGAACACCACGTCCAGGCCGGTTGGAGCTTCTCCTACACGCACATCCTGAGCTGGTTGGGTGTGGGTCTCGTGGGTGGGGCCATCTGGCTGCCCGTCGGCTATCTGATCGGCGGCTGGACGGTGGGGATCCCTCTCGCCATCGGTTGGCCGATCGGGTACGCGTTCTACGAGTACGAACATGCCATGTGTCATCTGCAGCCGCCGCGGACCCGCTACCAGCGATGGGTCCGCAAGCACCACTTCCAGCACCACTTCGGATCCCCGATGGACAACCAGGGCGTGAGCGTCGGCTGGTGGGACGTGCTGTTCGGCACCAACGACGCACCCGACATCGTGCGGGTACCGCGACGGATGGCGGCGGGACTCGACTGGCTCATCGACGAGGACGGCGAGCTGCGACCCGAGTTCGCGGACGACTACGAGCTGGTCGGCAGCTACGGAACCGATGAGCGCCAGGCCGGAATCGACCGTGCCAAGGCGTTCGCCTCGATCGCCCCCGACGCCTGATCTCCCCAATGCGCCGTTCTGTGTAGCGGGGATCGCTCCACGAGCTGGTACGGAGGCACAGAACGGGCTGGGGGCGTGCGATCATCGCGGGATGCAGCTGGGTGACGTCGCGAACGAACAAGCCGCCGGGAACGGCAAGCCGCTGGACGGGGTGCGCGTCCTCGCGGCCGAACAGATGCAGGCCCTGCCCTTCGCCACCCAGCTCCTCGCACGCCTGGGGGCCGAGGTCATCAAGGTGGAACACCCCACCCACGGCGAGTCCGGACGGGGCTCGATGCCCGCGGTCGACGACCCCGAGGGGCGTTCGATGGGCGCCACCTTCCTACGCAACAACCTCAACAAGCGCTCGGTCGGACTCGACCTGAAGCACCCGCGCGGGCGCGAACTGTTCATCGAACTGGCCGGCCGCTTCGACATCGTCGGGGAGAACTTCAAGGCCGGCACCATGGACCGACTCGGACTCGGCTACGACGTGCTGTCGGAACGTTGGCCCGAGCTCATCTGCGTTTCGGTGTCGGGCTTCGGAAACCTCGGGGACTCGCCGTACCGGTCGTGGCCCGCCTATGCGATGGTCCCCGAGGCGATGTCGGGCCTCTACGACTACTCCCGCCTCGGCGACGAACCACCGAGGGTCATCCCTGCCGGAGCCCTGGGTGACATCTCCTCGGCGCTGTTCGCGGTGATCGGGGTGCAGGCGGCGCTGCGCCAGCGCGACCGGACCGGCCGCGGACAGCTGGTCGACATCGCGATGCTCGACTCGATGCTGGCCATGGGTGACGTCGTCACCAACTTCTGGTCGCTCGGCCAACGCGAACGCGTGCCGATGGTCGTGGTCGGGTCGTTCCGCGCGTCCGACGGCTGGTTCGTGATGCAGGTGGCCCGCGAGCACCAGTTCGAGGCACTCGCGGAACTGGTCGGCCAACCCGGTTGGCTCACCGACGAGCGGTTCGCCACACGGGCCGGCTGGGGCACCCACACCGAGGACGTCATCCGGCCTGCGATAGAGGGATGGGCGGCCGACAAGACCCGACTCGAGGTCTGCGAGGCCCTCGGCGCCGCGAACATCCCGTCGGGCCCTGCCTACACGGCTCCCGAGGTGATCGAGGACGACCATGTGGCGCGCCGCAACATGCTCGTGGAGATGCCGCGGCCCGATGGGGTGGAAGAGCCCGTGCTCATCCCCGGCAATCCGGTGAAGCTCTCCGATGTGGCCGAGGGTCCTGAGACCCGGGTGCCCTGGGTCGGTGAGCACACATCGGAGGTTCTCCGCGAGGAGCTCGGTCTCAACGACGGTGAGCTCGAGGAACTACGGGCGCAGTCGGTGATCTCCTAGGTCCCACCACAGACCAACGCTGCTTCGCGTATCTTCTGGGAGGGTGATGCAGCGGGGGAGCTGATCATGTTTCTGGGTGACCGGACTCGAGGCCCCGGGCTTCGGGGATGAACCAGTCGACGGGTACGGCAAGCATCTCCGCGGCGCCGCGCGCAGCCTGCAGGTACCCGGGGTCCCGACCACCGGACCGCCCCGGCGTGGGGACCCAGGTCGCCGCCGCTGCGGTGCTCATGGCCCCCTACGCGATCGTCGCGATCCACTGGCTCGGCGTCGACTGGTTCCCGTTGCAGGACCAGGCGGTTGCGGCCCTGCGGGTCGGCGACATCGCCACCACCGACACACCACTGCTCGGGGCGTTCTCCAGATACGGCTGGTCGCACCCGGGCCCTCTCTGGTTCTGGGCGCTCGCACCGTGGAGATGGGTGCTGGGCGATGCCGGGATGGTCTCCGGGTCGGTGCTGATGGTCGGCTGGATCCTCGTCAGTACGAGCCTGATGCTCTGGCGGCGCCTCGGAGGTGTCATCGCAGCGGTGTGGACCGCTTGTTCTGCACTCGTGATCGCAGGCGTGGGGGCCTTCGGTGTGATGACACCGTGGAACCCGAACCTGGCGTGGCCGGTCTACTGGGCCCTCCTAGCAGTGCTCGCGCTGGTGGTACTGGAGGCGAGCCCGCGTGACCTCGCGATCGCGGTGTTCCTCACCGCAGCACTCGTGCAGCTCCACATCGGATACGCCTCGGTGGCGGTCATTCCGACCGCCACCGCCTGCATCCTGGCCTCGGGTCGTCTGCTCGAACGCTGGCGCTCGGGGTCGGGTGGCCGCGGAGTGGTTCCGTGGCTGGTCGCCACGTTCGTCATCTGGTTGCCCCCGCTGACCGAGCAGTTGGCCCACGGTCGCGATGGCAACCTCTACCTCACCGCCAGGTGGTTCCTCAGTGGCCAATCCGGTGCGATCGGGGGGCGTACGGGCTTGTCAGATGGGCTCGCCTACCTCGGAGAATCCCTCAACGTCCCTCCGATCGGCCTCGGCAACAGCGAGACGCTGGAACCGTTCACCGGTTGGATCGTCGCAGGCAACCCCGCGCGCATCGCGGTGCTCCTGGCACTGGTGCTGTCCACCTGGCTGGCTACGCGCTACCGACCAGCACCCCTCCGAGGTCTGGTCTGGCTCTCGGCCGCGACAGCAGCAACCGGCGTGGTGGCCGCATCGATGGTCGTCGGCAGCCGTTGGCCATACCTGTTCATGTGGAGGTTTCCACTCGCATGTTTCGTGCTCGCAACGTGCGTGGCACTCCTGGTGTCGACCTGGGTCACCGACCGTTCCATGTGGGTGCACCGCGGTGCCCGTTGGTACCTGGGGGTCGCGGTCGCCGCGAGCGTTGTAGTCACGGCCGCGACGCTCGCCCGATGGTCACCTGAGACGATACGGACGCTCGAACCCGACGGCCGCGCGCTGATCGAACAGGCGCTCGCGACCGACACCGCGGACGGCGTGGTCGTGCGGGAGTTCGGACCGCTGCTCGAAGGACTCGGTGACGGTCTGGTTTATGCCGCGGAGAAGGAGGGACGGAACTTCGGCGTCGATCCCTACCTCGGCTACAAGTTCGGCCGACACCGGGTGCTGGAGAATCCCGCGGCCGTATGGCTCGTCACCGAGGCGTCGCCTGCAACGTCGATCGCACTCTCGATCGAGCGCGCGCGGGCGGTGAGCATCTCGACGCCGCTCGACCCGGCCGAGGACACGCAGCTGACCGACCTGCACGTGGAACTCGCGGCGGCGCTGGGCGGGGTCGGCCGGGACGACCTCATCGACGCCCTCGGGTCCCCGTTCGCCATCGGGCTGTTGGAGGAGGCGGGAATCGAGGTGGACCCGACCGATGCGATGCTGCTCGAGCGGCTCAACTCCGAGGTCGACCGGTCCGGAGTGCCGCGGATGGCCGTGGTCTCGATCGACCACACCGACGTATCGGGCTACGGCAAGGCGCTGGCACACCAACCTCGCTGAGCCGTACACGAGGCGCTGTTACGCGTCGGTCGGGCACCACTTCTCTCTCAGTCCAGCGCCATCTCAGTCCAGCACTGCTGCGGCGATGATCTCCTCACAACGACGCGTGTCGTTGTATGAGAGCTGCAGGGCCTTGGCGCGGCGGAAGTAGAGCTGGATCTCGTACTCGAGGGTGAAGCCCACCCCACCGAAGATCTGCTGGGCCATGGCGGTGCTGTCGCGGTAGGTGTTGCACACGAACAGCTTCGCCATCGCTGCGAGCTTCTCCGCCTCGTCCTTGCCGTTGTCGATCGCCCAGGCTGCCTCGTAGGTGATGAGCTTGGCCCCGTCGGTCGCCGTCTTCGCGTCGGCCATGTCGTGTGCGAGGGCCTGGAAAGCGCCGAGTGGCTTGTCGAACTGCTCTCGGTCCTTCGAGTACTGCACCGTGATGTCGAGGGCGTACTGAGCACCACCGGCCCCATAGGCAGCAGCGAGGGCCATGGCGTCGACCATCACCTCTCTCCAGGTGGCCCAACCGCTGCCCGCTGTGCCGATGCGGTCGGATCCGGAGACCGCAACCTCCGCGAAGTCGATCCGGAACTGGGCATCGGAGCTGATCGTGTGCCGCTGTTCGATGGTCACACCCGCCGAACCCGGATCGACGAGGAACAGGTCGACGTCACCTTCGCCATCACCCGTCCGGGCGAGGACCAGCAGGCTGTCCGCGGCCTTGGCGAAACGCACCAGCACCTTGGTGCCGTTGAGCACGAATCCATCCGCGGCCGGCTCGGCGCGCATCTGGACGCCCTTGGGGCCGTAGCTGTTGTCGGGCTCGAGCCAGGCCGGCACCACGATCGCCTCGCCGGCACCCAGACGTGGCAGCCACTGCGACTGTTGGGCCTCGGAGCCGGCTCGCCGGATGGCACCGGCCGACATCACCACCGACTCGAGCAGTGGCGTCGGGGCGACAGCCCTGCCGAGCTCCTCGAACAGCACGACGCCGTCGAGCATCGAGGACCCCGCCCCGCCGTGGGATTCGGGCAGCATGAGTCCGACCAGGCCGAGCTCGGCGAGCTGGCCCCACATCTCGGTCGAGTAGCCGACCGGGTCGTCCTCGAGTGCGCGCACGGCCTCGTCGGTGGCGTACTGCTCGCACAGTCCGCGCACCATCTCGCGCAACATGTCCTGCTCTTCGGTGAACTCCAGGTTCAACATCTACTTGCTCCCAGGTGTGGAGGGTTTCCAGTTCTCGCCCCTGCGGCTCCAGGGGTTGTCGTCGTCGTCGACCGGCACGGCCACGCGGGCGCTGCAGGTGGTGGCGATGCGGGGCTCTCCTTCGCCACCCTCACGTGCGGTGACCGTGATCTCGAGGCTCGCCCAGCCACAGCCGGTGTCGTCGCTCGCCACTTCGGTGATCCTGCCGGTGAAGGTCATCGCGTCACCGGGGAACACCGAGTCGCGCATGCGGAAGGTCATCTGGCCGAGACGACCGCGCGGGCCGGTCCAGTCGGTGATGTAACGCTCGATCCATGCCGCCTGGTTGGGTGTGTTCAGGAAGATGTCCCGGACCCCGTTGCGCTCGGTCGCGAACCGGTGGTCGTGGTGCATCGGCCGCCAGTCGCGGCTCGCCAGCGCGCCGAGCACCACGGTGGTGGGTGTGACCTCCACCGTCAGTTCCGGCAGGGCGGCGCCCTCGTTGACCCCGGAGAGTTGCAGGCCGCCCATCACGCTTCCTCCCTGCGGTAGCCGAATCCGGTGTAGGACTCGACGCCGACCAGGTCATCGTCCTGGTTGCGGTACTCGATGTCGATCACCCAGAAACGACCTGCGCCGAGCTTCGTGGTCTTCGGACCCGAGACCGAACGCAGTACCTGGGCGTGACTGATCACGTCACCGGGACGGACAGGATCGTGGAAGGTGAGGGTGTTGTCGGTCATGACCGCCTCCGGCAGACCGAAGCGTTCCTTGAGGTCGAAGTGCACCTTGAGCGCAACCTGTTCGCCCTCTGCGCCGGGCTCCCAGTAGTGGGGTCGCATCCACAACGACAGCGTCGTCGGAAGTGCGGTCATGCCACCGGTGAGCTCATCGGCGACCCCCTCGTCCCAGTAGAGCGGGTTGCCGTTGCCGGTGGCAGCGAGGGTGTTGTCGGTGAAGCTCCGCTCGACCGCGAAGGTGGCGGTCTGCGGGTACTGGCGTTGACCGATCAATGCCACCACGTCCTCGGGTAGGCCTGCCGGGTCGCTCGTCATGCGATCACTCCCTCGTCCAGCATTCGTTCGATCTCGTGTGCATCGAGGCCCGCGCTGGCGAGCAGCGACTCGGTGTCTGTGCTGTCGGTCGCAGCGACCTCGTAGGCGCCATCGGGTGGAACCGTGCCCGCCCACCCCGGCGCCGACTGCCGGAACGGACCGTCGGTCTCCGACACGGCGTCCACCACCAGGGCGCGTGCGGTGGTGTGGGGGTCCTCGGCCGCTTCGGCCACGGTGTTGACCGGTGCCACGCAGGTGTCCGCCGGACCGAGCAGCTCGACCCAGTGGTCACGGTCCTCGGTCGCGAACTTCGCGGCCAGGGCGTCTCGGATCTCGTCCTGGGCGTCGTCCTCGGTCTGCTGCGAGGCGAACTGGGGTAGCCCGATCAGTTCGCAGAGGTTCGCCCAGAACCTCGGTTCGATCGCTCCCACCGAGACGTAGCGTCCATCGGCGCAGCGGTAGGTGTCGTAGCAGGCGTAGCGCCCCGTGAGGATGTAGTGGCCGGGACCCGGTTCGTTTCCGGTCGCCAGGTACTCATCCACGTAGAGCGACATCATCGTGAACGCCCCGTCGGCGATCGACACGTCAATGTGCTCGCCCTGACGGGTGTGCTCGCCCTGACGGTTCTGTTCGCCGCGTTCCCGGCGCAGCAGCGCAGCCATGATCGCCATCGCGGCCTGCATGCCACCCGCGGCGATGTCGGCCACGGTGGCTCCGGGCAGGGCAGGCCGTCCGTCGGCTTGGCGCCCCGAGCAGTCGAGGAAGCCCGAGGTGGCGAGGTAGTTGATGTCATGTCCGGCCCAGTCACGCCGGGGACCGTCCTGGCCGTATCCAGAGGTGGAGCACAGGATGATCGCCGGGTTTGCCTCGCGGAGCGCTGCGTATCCGATCCCCAGACGGTCAGCAACACCCGGACGGAAGCTCTCGATCACCACATCGGCTTCCGCGACGAGTCCCAGGAAGGCGTTCCGGCCGTCGGCGGACTTGAGGTCGAACAGCGCCCGGGTCATGCCACGGTTGCCCGAGTAGGCATAGAACGGCGGGGTGATCTGCACACCGCCGGCGCGGGGCACCGCACCGACCTTGGTGACCGAAGCCCCGTAGTCAGCGAGGATCCTCGAGGCGCGCGCGGCCGGCCCGACCGTCGCCAGGTCGAGAACACGCACCCCCTCGAGCGCTGGAGTCACTGCGCCATCCCTCAGAAGTTCTTGGGCAGGCCGAGGCCGCGACGGGCGATGATGTTGCGCTGGATCTCCGAGGCACCGCCACCGATGGTGTCGATCACCGTGTAGCGGTAGGTCGACTCGGCACGGCCCACCATGGGGGCGTCCTCGGTGCGTACCCGGATCTGGGTGCCCGGCCCGCCGATGTCCATCGAGGCATTGGCCAGCCGCTTCGAGTACTCGGTGGCGAACAGCTTGTACTCCGAAGCCGGCACGGTGGGCGGTTGGAACTCCTTGCCCGCCTTGGCAGCGTGTTCGACCTTGACCGCCTCGGTCACGAACTTGAGACCCATCACCCTTGCCACCTCGGCCTCGGTGTGCAGGTTCGCCATCTTCGAGCGAACCTCGGGATCCTCGCGCAGCGGTTCGCCGTCGCGCTCGGTCTCGGTCACGTAGTCGGTGAGCAGGTCCAGGCGTTGGCGGATCGGGCTGTAGGTGAACATGGTGAACCGCTCCAGGTCCAGAGCCTGGGAGATGTATCGGAACCCGTGGTTCACCTCCCCCACCACGTACTCATCGGGCACGAACACGTCGTCCAGCCAGACCTCGTTGGTGCGCTCGTCGCCCATGGTCCAGATGCCGTTGATCGTGATCCCCGGATCGTCCATCGGGATCAGCATCAGGGTGATCCCCATGTGCTTGTTGTCGGGGTCGGTCCGAACGCCGCACCAGTACCACTCCGCGAAGTGCGCCGAGGTGGTCCAGGTCTTCTGACCGTTCAGCAGCCACCCCTCCCGGCCGTCCTCGGTGGTGTGCTTCACACCCTTGAGTCGCATCGAGGCGGCGTCGGAGCCGGCGTTGGGCTCGGAGTAGCCGACGGCGAACTCCACATCGTTCTCGAGGATCATCGGGAGGAACTTCTCCTTGAGGAAGTCCGATCCATGGGCGATCAGCGTCTTGCCGATGATCCCGACACCCTTGCCGATCTGCGGGCCGCCCTTGCCCGCGAGTGCCTCGTTGAGGATGTACTCGTACACGCCCTCGGAATCCGAGCCGCCGTATCGCTCGGGCCAGGTCAGCCCCAGCCAGCCCTTGTGACCCAGCGACTTCATGAAGGCCCTGCGCTCGGGGGTGTCGACGATCTGCGCCATGTTCTCGCGGGTCACGTCGAAGATGTCGATCGTGTCGTGCTCTGCGATGAAGGCGTCGACCTCCGCTGCGAAGGCCTTCTGTTCCTCGGAGAATTCGAAATCCATCGGGGTCTGCCTCCAGCTTGCTGCAAGAATCTGACGGGTCGTCAGATTGTAGGCCCTGTCGGCACGAGGCACCCAGCGAGACCACAACACCGCCACTCGCGGCAGGGTCCCCGGCCCTGGGACGGTTGGCTACTGGGACGGTGGGCTACTGGGGCGGCGGGGCTCCGGTCAGTCCCGAGAACAGCAGTCGTGCCATCGACCTGCGGATGCTGTCGGTGGAGGCTCCGTAGGCCTCGATCCCGTAACGGTGCCCCGACACGTGCGCCAGCATGGCCACGAGCACCGAAGCGGTGGCGGTGGGGTCGAGGTCCTCCGGCAGGTGACCCTCGGCCCGCTTCGCACGCGCCACGTCGCCGATCGCTTCGGTGAACGCGTTGAGCATGTCGGTCCGGATCGTCCTGAAGCGACTGTCACCCTCGAGTGCAGCCAGGTCGATCACGGCCAGGAGCGAGCCATGGTCATCCCAGAACGCCAGGAAGGCAGCTGCGATGTTCTCGCACGTCTCGTAGGCAGCGACGCCGGGGGACCAGTCACCTTCGAGGACCGGTCGCGTGAGCCGATCCCGGCCTTCGGCCACCAGCTCGTCGGCAATCGCCAGCAGCGCGGACTCCGCATCCGCGAAGTACTGGTAGAAGGTGGCCGGGGAGGTACCCGCTCCGCGGGCGATGTCGACGACCTTCAGATCGCGGTACGAGGTGTCGATGAGCATCGCCCGTGTCTGCGCCAGGAGCTTCTGGCGGGTGGCGAGACCGCGTTGTCCCGGTACCCGTCCGTCAACGGCACGGGTCCCTTCCCCAGCGATCTGACGAGTCGTCACATCGGACAGCGTACCGGGAACAACAGACGTTCTCGGCGAGGCGTCGGTGAGGCTCGTGGTTCGACGCGCCGAGGTTCCCTATGGTTCGCCCTGATGGACCACGGCGAGATCATCGGACCCAGCAGCGTCCCCCTTCCGGGGTCGGACCTCTTCGTGTTGAGCGCTGCGATCGTGATCGGCTTCGTTGCGGTGATCGCACTCTCGGTGCTCTTGATCCGTCGGATCCTCCGACACAGGAGAGGTCAACCGCCGCACCGCAGGGTCGGCCTCGTTCTCTGGGGAGCAACGGCGGTTCTGGCTCTCTGCATCGGACTGGTGCTGTGGCCCTTCGGGTTCTTCGTGCCGGAGTTCCCGCAGCTGCCGCGTCTGTTCCCGGAGAACGCCTTCATCTACACGCCCGCAACGGGCCTTCCCCTGGCCGATGGAACCACGGAGACCGTTGAAGCGATCGGCGACCGACCCCTGTTCGCAGCCACCTCGGGCACGGTCCGCAGCGGACGCACCGGTGGCCTTCCGTTCAACCTGGTCGACTCCGATACGCCGCGGTACCGCTTCGACTTCGCGTACCCGGGTGCCAGCGACGACACCGGCTACCCGATTCCGGACCCTGCCTACATACAGTCCATGCCCTTCTACTACGGCGACAACCACTACGTGGGAATCGACCTGGAGGGTCGCCGCATGTGGGAGCTGGCCAACATAAGGAAGTGGTTCTGGTCGTGGCAGGCAGGAGGAGGAGCCCTGTGGGATCTGGACTCCCTCGAGTACCCAAAGGGCCTGACCACGGCATCGGGACTCCCGCTCATACCCCTGGCCTACGGCTTCGACGAGGTCGCGTCGGGGTCGATCGACCATGTGCTCGGGATCTCGATGCCGACCGTGCGGGCGGAGGACCACCAGTGGCCGGCGCGCCACACCGATGGCCCGGTCAGGGACCCGGCAGCACCGATGATGGGAACCTGGTTCCGTCTCCGCTCCGACGCCGACCTGTCCGGACTCGGCCCCCAGGCGAGGGTGATCGCCGAGGCGCTGCAGGAATACGGTGCTGTGCTGATGGACACAGGAGGATCGGTGGCTGTCACCGGACTGACCGACTCACGGTGGGACGACGACGACCTGAGGACCCTGACCGAGCTCAGTTCGGACGATCTCGAGGTCGTCGATGCCTCCGGCCTCATGGTCGACCCGCAATCCATGGAAGCCGCTCGCTGAGCGGCGGCAACTGGAAGCTGCGACGAACGCTTGGTAGCGTGCCGGTGTACTGGGGATGAATTCGGTCCGGTGGACCTCCATCGGACACCTCGGGGGCGATTTCTGGAGGGACCGAAATGAACCTACTGGCGTACCTTGATCCCGCATCGGGGAGTCTGATCGCTGCGACCGTTGCCGGCGGCCTTGCCGGAGTGGGTGTCGCAGCGAAGTCCATGTGGCACAACAGGACCAGCCGGTTCCGCAAGTCCGAAACGGGTGATTCCGAGATCGACCTGACCGACGATCAGGGAACCGAGGACTCGGCCGACCCAGCAGAGGCAGAGCACGCATCCCACAACGACCACTGAACGTGTCCGACGCTAACGGCGTTGAACCGTCATCGTTCCGTGATCCGAGCGGGTCGGTGTTCTATCGCGACGGACGGGTCCTGCGCTGTCTCGATGCGAAGGGAGCTGCCGACTGGGAGGCGTTGAAGTCGACGCGCTTCCTCGCGGAGATGATGGCGGACGGGCGGGTGATCCCCACCTCCGAGGTGCCGCTCGAGGACGTGCCGAGCGTCCGCAACGAACCGGTGGCGGTGCTCGAGCACGAGCGGATCCCGTTCATCTCGTATCCCTACGAGTGGACCTTCGGCATGCTGCGTTCAGCAGCGCTGCTGCATCTCGAGATCCTTGCGGCTGCTCTCGAAGAGGGTTTCACGACCAAGGACGGCTACTCGTTCAACATCCAGTTCCGCGGTTCTGCGCCGGTGTTCATCGACATCGGCTCGTTCGAGCCGGTCGGGGACGGTGGGCCGTGGGTCGGCTACCGGCAGTTCTGCCAGACCATGCTGTACCCGCTCATGGTCGAGGCGTACCTCCACATTCCGTTCCAGAAGGTTCTCCGGGGCCACCTCGAGGGCATCGACACCGCCGACATGCGCCGGATGCTGGGCTCCGCCGGCATGCTCCGCAAGGGCGTGCTCCGCCACGTCGTGATCCACGACATGCTCTCGGCCAAGGTCGACACGTCGAGCCAGGAGACGAGGACCCAGCTCGCGACCGAAGGAGCGGGCACCGAGATCGCCAAGGCCACGGTGTCGAAACTGGCCGACCTCGTCAGGTCGCTCTCATCGCCGCGCTCCGAGTCGGTCTGGGCCAGCTACCGCACCACCTGCAGCTACAGCGATGAGGACACCGAGGCGAAGACACGCTTCATCGAGTCGGTGCTCGAAGGGTCGAAGCCGCCCCTTCTGTTCGACCTGGGCTGCAACGACGGCAGGTTCTCCCGACAGGCTGCCGAGCACGCCGAGCAGGTCGTGTCGGTCGACTTCGACCCGTTGGTGGTCGACAACTTCTTCCGCGAGCTGAGGCAGCTCAACGACGCCCCGAGCATCATTCCGCTCGTACAGGATCTCACCGATCCCTCCCCTGCACGGGGCTGGCGCGGCCGCGAACGCAAGGCCTTCTTCGACCGGGAACGACCCGACATGGTGCTGGCCCTGGCGTTGGTGCACCACCTCAGCATCGGCGCCAACGTCCCTCTCGAAGAGGTCGTCGACTTCCTGTCCTCGCTCGGCGGAGAGCTGGTGGTGGAGTTCGTGGAGCCGCACGATCCGATGGCCCGGCGACTCCTGTCCGACAAGCCGGCCGGAACGCACGACGACTACCGCGTGGACCTGTTCGAAAAGGCCCTCGAGGACCGTTGCGAGATCCTCTCCGCAGAGGCGCTCCCCGGTGAGAGCCGACGGCTCTACCACGCCAGACCGAGAACGCATTCGGCTGGCAGCTGATCGATGGATCCTGAGTCGGACGGCGGGGACCCGGCCGATCGGAGCGCCGATCCGAGCAACTCGGAACCGAGCAACCCCCGAACCGACAGCTCGGGGGATCCGGGCGCGGCCGGACCGGCACGTGCGAGGTGGATGTCGTTCGCGGAGTTGCTGGGCCTGACGAGCCTCGCTGTGGCCCAGCCGGTGCTCAGCGTGTTCGGCAACGACGCGAGCGCTTTCGTCTCCTACGGTGCCAGCTCACTCGACATCATCGCGTTCGCGCTCATCGTCGTGCTGGCTCCACCGGTCGGGTTGTGGATCGTGGAGCAACTCATCGGGCTGTTCGGTGACGGGCCCCGCCGCGTGGCACACCTGGGGTTCATCGCCCTGCTCGTGGTCATCTTCCTGTCGCGGGTGTTCCCGCCGGGGATCATCTCGGTCGTGCTGCTCCTGGGTGCCGCAGTGGGGGCGACCGTGCTCGTCGCGCGCACCACGGCGGCGTCGCAGTTCCTTCGCTATCTGGCCTTTTCTCCGCTGCTCTTCCTCGCGCTGTTCCTGGGGTTCTCACCGGTGGGGTCGCTGGTGTTCGGAAGCGACCCCCGGGCGGAGGGATCCCTCGGGGGCGAAGACCTTCCACCGATCCTGATCATCGTCCTCGACGAACTCCCGACGAACTCGCTGCTCGACGGTGAGGGCAACATCGACGCCGATGCGTACCCCGGTCTCGGCGGGTTGGCCGCCGACGCCACATTCGCGAGGAACCACACCACCCTGGCCCCGAACACACCCATCGCGGTGCCGACCATCCTCACCGGCATGGTCCCCGACGAACCGGAATCCCTCCCAACCGCGCAGTCACATCCCACGAACCTATTCACCCTCCTGGGTGACGACTACGAGGCGCGCGCCTCGGAGCACATCACACAGATGTGCCCTTCGGACATCTGCGAAACGCCGCCCACCGACCCCAGTCGACCACACCCGCTCTCGATGCTCCTGCGTCAGGTCCCGGACGTCTTCACAGCATCGACGGTGTTCTTCAACCTCGGTTTCGAGGACGTCGAGCCGGCCGACGGATTCGAATGGCTCACCGAGTCGGTCGGTGTCCAGGACGGCGAACCCACCCTGAACTACCTGCACAGCCTTCTTCCGCACCAGGACTGGCAGCGCCTCCCCGGTGGCCAGACCTACGAGGCGCCGAATCCACCGCCCCGCAGCGCCGACCAACAGAGCGACGAGGTCCCTGCCCGGACCGCCCGCCAGCGACACCTGCTCCAGCTCGCCTACACCGACGAGTTGGTCGGCGGGGTACTCGACGACCTCCGCGACGCCGGCGTCTACGACGACACGCTCATCATCGTGACCGCCGACCACGGCGTCTCGTTCCGCCCCGACGAGCCCTACCGTCCGCTGAGCGAGGACAACATCAACGACATCATGTGGACACCCCTGCTCATCAAGGAGCCGGGCCAGACAGAACCTCAGGTAATCGACTCACCCACAGCATCGATCGATGTGGTCCCCACGATCATCGACCTGCTCGATGCCGACCTCGACGTGGAGCTGGACGGACAGTCCGTGTTCGGGCCAGCTCGACCAGCAGACTGGAAGCCTCGTTCGCTGTCCTGGGACCTCGATGAGATCGAGGCGTCCGACGACGGCTTCGTCTATGCGGACGGCCCCGCTGGATACGCCGAACTGCTGGAGAGCCAGGCGTTGGACTTCGGGGCGGAATGGGATCTCCGCTTCTGGCGCTGGGGCGACAACGGTGACCTGGTCGGCCGTCAGGTCTCCTCGTTCGAGGACCCGGAATCGAGTGGCCTGACCGTCAGCCTCGACGCACCCGAACGGTTCGACGACGTCGACACGGCGGCTGATTCCCTGCCGGTCTACGTGTCGGGCCATCTCGAGGACGGCCACGCCGAAACGGTCGCTGTGGCAGTGAACGGTGTGATCGGCGGCTGGTACGACACCCCTGACGCTCCCGGCAATCCGGGCGAGCAGACGTTCCAGGTACTGATTCCGCCATCACTGTTGGAGGACGGCGCCAACGACATCGAGGTGTTCCTCATCGAGGGCACGGGTGACCAACGCCGGTTGATCCGCATCGAACCCACTGAGAGTGGAGACAGCTGAGAGTGGAGACAGCTGAGGGTGCCCTGGGTCAGACCACCCGCATGATGAGGCGGGCGAACAGGTAGGTGCTGCCGATCAGGGCGATGAGGAAGAGGATCCATCCCGCCACGATCGCCACCACCGAGAGAACGAAGACCTTGATGGCCGACCTCCTGGCACCGGCCCGATCGGCCAGGTCGCGCTCGATGAGACGCAGGTTTCGTGTGTTGGCCTTGTAGCCGAGATCGAACACCGCTCCGAGGAACGGGACGGCCCCCACGATGGTGTCGATCCCGACGTGCACCATCATCAGGGTGAGCGTGGGTAGCGAAACGCCGGCACCCACCCCCGCCAGAACGACCACCATCGAAGCGACGAGACCGGCAGCATCTCCGATACCCGGTATGAAGCTGACCACGCCGTCGACGCCGACCCGTCTCTCGCCACCGACCGGTATCGACTCGTCCAGGAACCACGCCAGTTGGCGCACCCAACGCGGAACCGGTCTCGTGTTCGCCTTGGGTCCGCGGTGTGACTCGACGATGTCGGAGAACATCTCGGCTGCGTGGCCGCGCAGACCGGTCACCGCGGATCTGGGCCCGACAGGACCGGGCGCAGCACCGGGACCGGGCGGGTCGACCGGATGGGCGACGATCACGCCGAGGTCGACCGGGCCCGCGGATCCAACACCCTCCTCGGAAGCCTCGTGTTCAGCCATGGCCCACCAGTCTTGCGCACGCGAGCCGTCGGCAGACCTCGGCTGAGAGTCCACTGAGCTTTTCCGGCGAGCAGACCCTGGCGATCCGGGCCATCATCCCTTGATGAACGACGAACCGGACGAGTTGCGGACGAAGACGGCATTCGTGGAAATGGCGCATCGGATCGTGTGGGCATCGGTGGCGACGGTCGGCAGGGGTGCTGTTCCCAGATCGCGGGTGCTCCATCCGATCTGGGAGCTCGACCCGGCCACCTCCGATCTGGTCGGTTGGACAGCCACCGCACCCACCGAGGTGAAGACCTCCCACCTCGCCAATACGCCCTGGGTATCGGTGAACTACTGGGCAGCAGACCACGACACCTGCACCGCCGAGTGCCATGCGCAGTGGCAGAACGACGCCGGTACGAGGCGCCGGATCTGGGACCTGTTCGCGAACGGCCCCGAGCCCGTGGGGTACGACCCATCGATGATTCCGGGCTGGGACTCCCCGGAGTCAGATGCCTTCAACGTGCTGAGACTCGAACCATGGAGACTGCGGGTGTTTCCCGGCACCCTGCTGCTCGCGGGCGAGGGCGAGTCCCTCACCTGGTCGCGACCGCGTTCGACCATCACGGGCGGCTGACCCGCCGGGATCGCCCCCACCGAGCTGTCTCAGCCCCGCCGGCCTGATCAGTGGAGCGCTGTGTCGGTGGAGCGCTGTGTCAGTAGCGCAGCCCGGGGGCGCGGGTGCCGAACACGTCGGTTGCCAGCTGCTGGCCCAACTTCGAGGCATCCCAGCGTTTGCCACCGTTGTTGAGCGTGGGACCGTCCTCCCAGCCCTTCATCCAGATGATGTTCTCCGCAACGGCGCGGATGACCTGCCCGGTCACGTGGTCGGCCTCGTCGGAGGCGAGCCAGGCGACCAACGGTGAGGAAACGGCCGGATCCATCCGATTCCACTCGTCCTCGGGCACGTCGTCGGCCTCGATCACCTCGGGCGCACCGGGCATCGTGCCGGTGATCCGGGTGGCGGCAGCAGGGCCGACCGCATTGACGGTGACGCCCATCTTGTACATCTCGAGACTGAGCGTCTGGGTGAGGCTGGCGATGGCCGCCTTGGCGGGCGCATAGTTGCTCTGGCCGAAGTTGCCGGTGAGGCCGGCACCCGAGACGGTGTTGATGATGCGTCCGCCGACCGGGGAGCCGGTGGACTTGTTGAGCTGGCGCCAGTGGAGTCCGGCGTACTTGCATGGCAGCCAAGTGCCCCGCAGGTGCACCTTGATCACGGCGTCGAAGTCCTCGACCGACATGTTGAAGATCGAGCCGTCGCGCACGATTCCGGCGTTGTTGACCACGATGTCGAGCCGGCCCAGGTCGTCGGTGGCCTGGGCGATCATGGCCTCGGCCTGCGCGGGATCCGACACGTCCGCGTAGTTGGCATGTGCGCTGCCGCCGCGCTCGGTGATGATGTCGACGGTCAGGTCCGCATCGCGACCGGTGCCCTCGCCGGTCACCGAACCGCCGAGGTCGTTGACGACCACTGTGGCGCCCTGACGGGCCAGTTCCATGGCGTGTCCACGGCCGATGCCGTGCCCAGCGCCGGTGACGATCGCAACCTTGCCGTCGAGCATTCCCATTGGTTCTCCCTGATTGGCGGTACCGGTCCCGGTATCTGACGGGTCGTCAGATCCTAGAGTGCATCGCACGCAGCCTCCAATGCCTAGCCTCTGGCGGATGCCCCGCATGCGAAGGCGCGACGTGCTCAGCGAACACCCCGCGCGCTTCGTGGTGGCGGTGTTCGTGCTGGCCATCCTCGCCGGAACCCTGCTACTGCTCCTGCCCTTCTCCAGCGCCGACGGTGGATCCACCACGGTGATCGAAGCCGCGTTCACCGCCACCTCGGCGGTGTGTGTCACCGGGCTGGTGGTGGTCGACACCGGGACGCACTGGAGTGGGTTCGGCCAGGGGGTGATTCTCGCCCTGATCGAACTCGGCGGGATCGGATTCATGACGATCGCGTCGCTGATCCTCCTCGCGGTGTCACGCCGCCTCGGTCTGCGTCAGACGATGGTGACCAAGACCGAGCGCGGTGCGCTGGCGTTGGGCGACGTGCGCAAGGTGCTCGTCCGACTGGCCGTGATCACCGTGTCGGTGCAGACCGTGGTGGCGCTGTGGCTCGCCATCCGGCTGGTCGGCTCCTACGGGGAGTCCTTCAGCAGCGCGCTCTGGTCGGGCGCGTTCCACTCCATCTCCGCGTTCAACAACGCCGGATTCTCGCTCTATTCGGACTCCCTCACGATCGTGCGCAGCGACCCGGGGGTGATGCTCGCGATCATGGGAGCCATCATCGTGGGCGGACTGGGGTTTCCGGTGTTGGCCGATCTCGACAGCCGATTCCTTCGGCGTGGCAACACCCAGCGTCGCAGCATCGCTCAGCGGTGGGACGGCCTGACCCTGCACTCCAAGGTGACCCTCACCACCACCGCTGCCCTACTCGTTCTGGGTGCAGTCGTGCTCGGGGCCCTCGAATGGGCCAACCCCGCCACCATGGGTCACATGGACACCGGGGAGAAGGTACTGAATTCGACCTTCGCGTCGGTCACGCCCCGAACCGCCGGATTCAACACGGTGCCCGTCGGGGACATGGAACCCGCATCGCTCCTGGTGACCACCGTTCTGATGTTCATCGGCGCCGGATCGGCCGGGACCAGCGGCGGGATCAAGGTGGGAACCTTCGCGATCCTCGCCATGGTCATCTGGTCAGAGCTGCGCGGTGAGCGCGAGCCGACCGGGTTCAGACGGACGATCCCGACATCCACCCAGCGCCAGGCGGTCACCGTCGCACTGCTGGCTGTGGCGCTCGTGGTCGGCGGCGCCACCGCCCTGTTGATGTCGAGCGACACGGAACTCGGCGAGGCCCTGTTCGAGACCGTTTCGGCATTCGGCACGGTCGGACTCTCGACCGGTGTCACGCCGAGCCTGCACGCGTGGGACGATCTGGTGCTCATGGCACTGATGTTGATCGGGCGGGTCGGCCCGATAACCCTCGGCGCCGCACTCGTGTTGAGAAGACGACCGACCGTATCGCGGGTTCCCGAGGAGGCTCCTCTCATTGGCTAGGCAAGCACGGAACGCAACAGTCATCGTGGTGGGGCTCGGACGCTTCGGCAGCGCGCTCGCCGAGGAGCTCTACGCCGAGGGTCACGAGGTGATGGGCATCGACACCGACGAGGACCTGGTCCAGCGGTGCTCGGAGTTCCTCACCTTCGCCGAAGTGTGCGACGCAACAAACATCGACACCCTCACCCAACTCGGCGTCGGGCACGCCACACATGCGGTGGTGGCGATCGGTGACTCGCTGCAGGCGAGCATCCTCACCACCGCGAACCTCTCCGAGCTCGGGGTGACCGACATCTGGGCCAAGGCCCTGACGCTCCAGCACGGTCGGATCCTGGAACGGGTCGGTGCACACAACATCGTCTTTCCGGAAGGGGACGCGGGGCGCCGGGTGGCCCACAGGATCAGCTCCAAGGTGGCGGAGTACGTGGAGCTGGACGAGGGTTTCGTGCTGGCCGAACTCACGGTTCCCTACGCATATGTGGGCAGCACGGTGCAGGAGTGCGCTCTGCGCGAGACCTACGGGGTCTCGGTGGTCTGCCACAAACCCCTCGGCGGCACCTTCGAGGTGACCACCGGCAACACGGTGCTCGGCGAGAAGGACCTGATCCTGGTGGCGGGCCCCGAGGACGCGATCGAGCGCTTCGCCCAGATGTCGCGCGAGTAGCGCCCAGGCGGCCGCGCCGGACGAACCTAGGATCGGGCCATGGATCTCGGTATCGAAGGACGACGCGCGGCAGTCGCTGCAGGCTCTGCGGGACTCGGGTTGGCCCTGGCCACCCACCTCACCGAGGCTGGAGCCCACGTCGTCGTGTGCGGTCGCGACGCCGCCCGCCTCGATTCCGCACTGGAGACGCTGCGAGGCGCGCTCCCCGACACCACCGAGCGCAGCGGGAACCAACCACAGGGGTTCGTGGTCGACGTGTCCGATACCGACGGAGCGACCAATTTCATCCACCGCGCCACCGACGCCCTCGGAGGGCCACCCGAGATCCTGGTCTGCAACGGCGGAGGACCTCCGCCGGGCACCCCCAGCGCCACACCGCTGGACGACTACCGTGCCGCGCTGGAGTCGAACTGCCTGGCCTCGATCGCCATGTGTGCCGAAGTGGCTCCCCACATGCGTTCGTCGGGCTGGGGCCGCATCCTGGGAATCACCTCGATCGGAGCGCGGGAACCGATCGGATTCCTCGCAGCCTCCTCGGTCGCGCGCGCGGCGCTCACCTCGTACCTGAAGATGCTCGCCACCGAGCTGGCACCCGACGGCATCACCGTCAACAACCTGCAGCCGGGGCTGCACCGGACCGATCGGGTGACCGGTCTGGCCGGCGATCAGGCCTCGGCTCTCCTGGACGGCATTCCGACGGGCACCTTCGGCGAGGCGGCCGACTTCGGCTCGGTCGGCGCATTCCTCTGCTCCGAGTCCGCCAGGTTCGTCACCGGCGTGGGACTCCACATCGATGGCGGGGCGTTCAGGGGCCTCCAATAGCCCTCGGGCAGTAGCTGTCAGGGGCAGTAGCTGTCAGGGGCCGTCACCAGCGGAGTTCCTGGCTCGGGCCATGGCCGGTGCCACACGGTCGAAGGGCCACGAATCGGGCAGCACCACACCGGCGGTGGACGGCGGCAGGACCGTGTAGGACTCCTCGCCCTCGCGCACCAGACCCAGGTCCCGCCGGGCGATCCGCTCGAGCGTCGCGGGATCCCCGATCTTGTCGAGCCGGTCGCGCAGTTGGTCGTTGTCGGCCTCCAACAGGGCCAGTTCGTCCTCGCCGGCGCGGATCTCCGCACGCTGGGACCACCACTGTGAGACCGCTGGGGTGAGGATGGCCGCAACAACGGCCGCCAGCGCACCCAACCAGAGGATGCGCCGACCCCACCGTGGTACCACCGGAAGGCGGTCCCGCAGGCTCAACCGAGCACTCCGGAGGTGCGCGGAGCGAGCGCTGCGCGCCCGGGGAACACCGCGGAGTCACCGAGTGACTCCTCGATCCGCAGCAGCTGGTTGTACTTGGCGACCCTGTCCGAGCGCGCAGGGGCACCGGTCTTGATCTGGCCGCAGTTGGTGGCCACGGCGAGGTCCGCGATGGTGACGTCCTCGGTCTCTCCGGAGCGATGCGACATCACCGCCGTGTAGGCGTTGTTGTGTGCCAGCTGGACCGCATCGAGGGTGCGGGTGAGGGTGCCGATCTGGTTCACCTTGATGAGGATCGAGTTGGCCACCCCGAGTTCGATCCCACGGGCAAGCCGTTCGGTGTTGGTCACGAACAGGTCGTCACCGACCAACTGCACCCGGTCACCGATCCGGCTGGTGAGCTCACCCCAACCATCCCAGTCCTCCTCGGCCATGCCGTCCTCGATCGACACGATCGGGTAGCGATCGCAGAGATCTGCGAGGTACTCGGCGAACTCGCCCGGTTCCAGCGTGCGTCCTTCGCCGGCGAGCACGTAGTTGCCCTCCGAGAAGAACTCGGTGGATGCGGGATCCATGGCGATGGCGATCTCATCGCCGGGGGTACGTCCGGCCTTCTCGATCGCCTCCACCAACAGGCGCACCGCATCCTCGTTGGAGGCCAGGTCGGGGGCGAACCCACCCTCGTCGCCGATGGCGGTGGCCAGGCCGCGTTCGTGGAGCACTCCCGCGAGCGTGTGGTAGCACTCCGCTCCCCACCGGAGCGCCTCGGAGAACGAGGCGGCTCCGACCGGCATGAACATGAACTCCTGCAGGTCCACGTTGTTGTCGGCATGTTCACCACCGTTGATCACGTTCATCATCGGCACCGGCAGGGTCGTGGCGTTGGTACCACCGACGTAGCGGTACAGCGGTAGGTCGAGTTCGCCCGCTGCGGCCTTGGCAGCCGCGAGGGAGACGCCGAGGGCTGCGTTGGCTCCGAGGTTGGCGAGATTGTCCGTACCGTCCATCTGGGCGATCGCAGCATCGAGTCCACGCTGGTCGACCGCATCGAATCCAACCAGTGCATCGGCAAGCTCATCGTTCACATGGCCCACCGCCGCCAGCACGCCCTTGCCGCGGTAGCGGGACGCATCGCCGTCGCGCAGCTCGACCGCCTCGAAGGCGCCGGTGGATGCACCCGAGGGCACCGCGGCACGTCCGACGACACCCGAGTCGAGCACGACCTCGACCTCGACGGTCGGATTCCCCCTCGAGTCCAGGATCTCCCGGCCGACAATTCCTTCGATGATGCTCACTGCTGGTTACCCCTGATTCTGGATGCTGATTCTGGATGTTTGTGTGAACGGCACTACTTGTGAACCCTCCATTGTCCTACACGGTCCGACCTGCCGGCTCACAGTGCGTCCGCGATGGCCGTGGCGTACGCCAACTGTCCGGCGGGCCTGAGATGGGTGCCATCGGCCACGAACCACTCCGGATGGGAGCTGGCCATCGAATGCCAGTCGACCAGCACGACGTTGTCGTGCCTGGCCGCCACGCGGGCGGTGCGCTCGTTGGAGATCGCCTCCCATGGCCGTTCCACCTTGGCATTGACCAGGATCACCTTGCGGTCACCGAAGGACTCCACCATCGCCTCGATGCGGTCCTCGCGGGCGATGCCGTTGTTGCCGGCCTGCACGATCGCCGGTCCGGGCATGTTTCCGGAGGTTGCGTACCAGGTGGCTGCGTCCGCGATGTCGTCGAACTGGCGGGACACCTTGGCGTCCACCCGGATCCCGGGCATCACCTGGTACATGGCGCCGGCGGCACCGAGCATCACGGAATCACCCACCGCCACGGCGTCTGTGGGTGTGACCGAGGGATCCGCGGGTGCTGTCGTGGCGGTGGTGGTCGTGGCGTCGCTGCCGCTGGCGGGGTCCGCGACGACGGTGGTGGAGGAGGTCGAGACGGACGGATCGAGATCGGTCGCCGCGTCCGGAACGGTATCCACCAGGTTGGCGGGATCCACGTCGTCGAGACCGATGGCACCTGCGGCCTCGAGCTCGAGCTTTCCGCGGTCGGGATCGCTGGCCGCCGAGACCAGTCCGAAGCCCACCAGGAACACTGCGGCACCCAGCGCTCCGATGCGGATGAGTGCGGCCTGCTGGATCTTCGCCCGGTCACCGCCGCGGCTGTCCTTCCACCGCTGGTGGTAGCGACCGATGGCGCCGGTGCGGATCGGCTGTTCGATGAAGTGGTACGACAGCTCTGCTGCGGCCAGGGTGAGCCCGATCCGCAGCACGAACAACGGCCACCCCGTGAGCGGGACGTCCAGTTCGGGCCGGGTGAAGATGAAGATCGGCCAGTGCCAGAGGTAGATCGAGTAGGACCGCACGCCGATCCACACCAGAGGGGGCAGCGCCAAGACCTTCGAGATGCTCGCCGATGGGTGTACGAGAACTGCGATCAACACGATGCAGACGATGTCGAGCAGCAGGAATCCACCGCGGTAGACGAAGGGGTCGAACTCGTTGACCCGGGCGAAGAACCAGCCCAACAGCACCAGTGCCAGCACCCCGACGGTGTTGAGAACCGGCCCGGCCGCCCTCGACGGCTTGCCACGGGAGCGCCAGGGGGTCCAGACCACCGCCAGCATGGCGCCCAGCAGAAGTCCCGAGAGGCGGGTGTCGGTGCCGTAGTAGACCCGGGAGGGATCCTCGTACGGCACGTACAGGACCGCCATCCACACCGCCGAGGCGATCGCCACCGCCAGCAGCACATTGCGGGTGGCATTGCGCCCCGCCCGCGAGATCAGCCACACGAACAGCGCCGGGAAGATGATGTAGAACTGCTCCTCGACGGCCAGGGACCAGAGATGGCGCAGCACCGGGGGTCGACCGGCCTGGGCGAAGTAGCTCTCGTTGAGGAAGATCTGCCACCAGTTGCTCACGTAGAACAACGCGGCGAGCACATCGCCGCCCAGGCGCCCAGCGGCGTCGCGGTAGAACAGCAGGGTGATCGCCGGCACCACCAGGAGCAGCACGTACAACGCCGGCAGCAACCTGCGCCCCCGGCGGGTCCAGAATCCCCGGAGTGAGACCGCGCCGTTGTGGTGGCGCTCCTCGACGAGCAGGGCGGTTATGAGGAAGCCCGAGACGACGAAGAACACCTCGACACCGAGGAAGCCACCCGGGATCCACTCGAGATCCATGTGGTACAGGAGCACCGCGGCGACCGAGATGGCGCGCAGCGCGTCGAGCGACGGCTGGTAGCCGAGCTTGTCGCCCGAGCGCGCGGAAGTGCTCACCATCGCACCATTCTGACCAACGGGGGCACCCCTCGGGGGTACCCCGGGAAGTGGGATTTCTGTGGGGTCAGCCGGCCTCGCTGTGGGTGACCGGCTGTTCACCCATCCACTCGCGCAGCGTGTTCTTCAACTTCGTCTGTTGGATGAAAATGTCGTGTTCGGCCGGGGTCACCCCATCGGTGTGGGGGGACTTCCAGTAGAAGCTCAGCCACTCCTGGTTGCCCGACTGCCCGGCGCGCTGGGCCAGGTCCAGGAAGAGGGCGAGGTCCAGCACGATCGGTGCGGCCAGGATCGAGTCGCGGCACAGGAAGTCGACCTTGATCTGCATCGGATAACCCATCCAGCCGAAGATGTCGATGGCGTCCCAACCCTCCTTGTTGTCACCACGGGGCGGGTAGTAGTTGATCCGCACGACATGGTCGATGTTGCCGTAGAGCTCCGGGTAGACCTCTGGCTGGAGGATGGTGTCGAGCACGCCGAGTTTGGAGACCTCCTTGGTCTTGAAGTTCTCCGGATCGTCCAGCACCTCACCATCACGGTTGCCCAGGATGTTGGTGGAGTACCAGCCGCGCATGCCGAGCATCCGCGCCTTGAACCCCGGAGCGAGGATCGTCTTCATCAGCGTCTGGCCGGTCTTGAAGTCCTTGCCGGTGTAGGGAACGCCCTGGCGTGCGGCCAGCTCCACCATGCAGGGAAGATCGGCGGAGAGGTTGGGAGCACCATTGGCGAACGGCACCCCGCTCACCATCGCCGCGTACGCGTACAACTGGCTCGGCGAGATGTTCTCGTCGTTGGCCCGCATACCGGCTTCGAAGGATTCCACGGTCTCGTGGACCGCAGTGGCCTCCTGGTAGGCCTCGGTGGATCCGCACCAGACCATGACCAGGCGGTCGCAGCCGTTCTCGCTGCGGAACCGTTCGATGTCCGCGATGAGCTGTTCGGCGAGATCGAACATGTTCTCGCCGGTCTTGACCCTCACGCCGTCGAGCCGCTTCACCCAACGCTGGTCGAACACCGCCGACATGGCGACCACGCCCTCGAGCTCCGATGAGATGGGTGCGATGTCGGATTCCTCGAGCACACCGGCGGTCCGCGCCGCCTCCAGGGCGTTGGGGGAGATCGGGTCCCAGCCCCCGAACACCAGGTCGTCCAACTGCGCCAACGGGACGAACTCCCGTATCAGCGGATTTCGACCCTCACCTCTCGCGCCGAGCCGGATGTGGGCCATCTGGGTGAGCGAGCCGATGGGCGCTGCGAGGCCCTTCCGGGCGGCGATCACGCCGGCGTAGGCGGTGGAAGCGACAGCTCCCATTCCGGGGGTGAGGATGCCGAGGCGACCGGTCGCCTCGGCGATGTTCAGGGGTTCAGGCATGTTCGCAGACTATTGCGTCGGCGCACCCGGAGCCTCGGG
This sequence comes from Microthrixaceae bacterium, assembly GCA_023957995.1. Lineage (GTDB taxonomy): Bacteria > Actinomycetota > Acidimicrobiia > Acidimicrobiales > Microtrichaceae > JAMLGJ01. Next base: position 65,421 of record JAMLGK010000008.1, read on the forward strand.
CCGACCAACCGTGGCGGTCAGCGTCGGTGCCACCGGCTGCCCGGTCGGGCCCGCCTGGGACTGGGTGAGCTGCAACTCCACGCCCGCTCCGTAGCGGGGGTTCACCTCGGTACCCCTGGCGATCCTGACGGCGAGCAGCGACTGGGCCACCTCGCTCGCGAGCTCGTCGCTCACGTCTTCGAAGGAGAGTTCCTCGCGAGACCGTACGACGGCGAACACCACGACGGTCTGGCCACCCTGGGTCACCTCGACGGGTCCGATGAGCGAACCGGTGGACGCATCGTCGATGACGGCGCCGAGCTCCGGTGGGAGGCCGGCGAGGTCGGCACCGGTGGCGCACTGCTGTGTCGAATCCAGTGCCAGCTGGATTCCGGGCACCTCGTCGGGCAGGTCCAGCACCTCGCTGCCGCCGTCCAACGCGCTGCTCGCATCCTGGGCCACCTCGGGTGGGCCACCGACCATGTCCAGGCAAGTTCGCTCCCAACGGCCCGACTCCGCGGTCGAGTCATAGGCGAAGCGGAGGTCGTCCTCGGTCGGTTCACCGAAGCTGGAACCGGCCGATGCGACCGCCTGATCGGCGACGACGAGTCTCGCCAGCACATCGCGGGCCTGGTCGCTCAGGTCGTCCATGGTGAAGGTGTATCCCTGACCCCGCAGACCGTCGATGGTCTGTGACAGCAGTGCTTCGTCGGGCTCGACGGCGAGGCCCTGCTCATCGGCGACGGATGCGAGGGCCTCGCCCTGGAGCAGGAAGTCGAGCACCGACCGGGCGGTGGAACCGTTGAGGACCGCGCCGGTGTCGGATACCTGGAAGCCGATGAGCGCAGCGAACGCCTCATCGGAGGCAAGGGCATCGACCGTGGAGGCGGGGATGTCCTCTCCCTCGAAGGTCGCAGCCACGTCCGGATCAGCAATCCCACAGGAGGCTACGAGGAGCCCCACGACACACATTCCTGCGATCAGCAGCCCGCCGCGGCGCCGGGTTCGAGACGATTCCAACATGGGCCCGATGCTAGAGCTCCCGTGCTCCGCCAACACACCGGAGACGAGCTCAGGACGCCGACGCGTCGATGGGCATCAGCTGGTCGATCGCCGCTGCCAGCTCGACCGGGGCCGGCTCCCTTCCCGGGAGGTGGAGCTGCAGCTCCCCGCTCTGCTCCTTGTAGAACGATCCCCTGAACAGGCGCTCGAGGCGCATCTGCTTCGACTGCGCGAGCCGCACCGGGGACATCTTGGCGATCAGTCCACCGCCCGAGATCGTCGGCGCCTTGGTCACCAGCACCTCACCGATTCCCCGTTGCACACAGGCCGCTCGCACGCGGGCGACCGCCAACAGGTTCACCACCGGTTGCGGCACCGGACCGAAGCGGTCCGACAGCTCCGACGCGATCTCGTCCACCTCTGCGGGGTCGGTGACGGCGGCGAGTCGCCGGTAGGTGTCGAGCCGCAGGTCGTCGCGCGACATGTAGTCGGTCGGGATCCCCGCCGAACCCGGTATCTCCACGGTCACCTCGGGCGCCGCTTCCGGTGGTCGGTCTCCGTTGAGCTCCGCTATGGCTTCGTGCACCATCTGGACGTACAGGTCGTAGCCCACCGCCGCCACATGTCCGGTCTGGCCGGTCCCCAGGAGGTTTCCGGCACCCCGGATCTCGAGGTCGCGCATCGCGATGCGGAACCCCGAGCCCAACTCGGTCGTCTCACCGATGGTCTTCAGCCGCTCGTAGGCCTCTTCGGAGAGCTGTCGGTCCTGGGGGAAGAACAGGTAGGCGTAGGCCCGCTGCCCGGCGCGACCCACACGGCCGCGCAACTGGTGCAGCTGTCCCAGGCCCAGCAGGTCGGCCCGCTCCACGACCAGGGTGTTGACGGTGGGCATGTCGATCCCCGACTCGATGATCGTCGTGCAGACCAGCACGTCATAGAGGCCCTCCCAGAAGTCCACCACGACGCGCTCGAGGGTGCCCTCGTCCATCTGGCCGTGCGCGATGGCGATCCGGGCCTCCGGAACCAGATCCCGGATCCGCTCCGCGCGGTGCTCGATGTCGCGAACACGGTTGTGCACGTAGAAGACCTGGCCCTCCCGCAGCAGTTCGCGCCGGATCGCCTCGGCCACGGCACGGTCGTCGTACTCCCCCACATAGGTGAGGATCGGGCGACGCGCAGCGGGTGCGGTCTCGAGCAGTGACAGGTCCCTGATTCCCGTGAGGCTCATCTCGAGGGTTCGCGGGATGGGCGTTGCTGTCAGCGTCAACACGTCCACGTCGGCCTTGAGGGCCTTGATGGCCTCCTTGTGGGTCACGCCGAAGCGCTGTTCCTCGTCCACCACCAGGAGTCCCAGCGACTTGAACTCGATGTCGGCCGACAGCAGCCGGTGGGTGCCGATGACCAGGTCCACAGAGCCGTCACGGATCCCGGCGGTCACCTTGCGGGCCTGTGCGTCGGAGAGGAATCGGCTCAGCACCTCCACCCGCACCGGGTAGCCAGAGAAGCGCTCGGCGAAGGTCTGGTGGTGCTGCTGGGCGAGCAAGGTGGTGGGCACCAGCACCGCAACCTGCTTTCCCGCCTGGATGGCCTTGAACGCAGCCCTCACCGCGACCTCGGTCTTGCCGAAGCCCACGTCCCCGCAGACGAGTCGGTCCATCGGGGTGGATGCCTCCATGTCGGCCTTCACGTCCGCAATGGCCTTCAACTGGTCCGGTGTCTCCTGGAAGGGAAACGATGCCTCCATCTCGGACTGCCAGGGCGTGTCGGGCTCGTACGCGTGGCCCTGTGCATTGAGTCGCTGCTGGTAGAGCACGACCAGTTCCTGGGCGATCTCGGCGACCGCCGAACGAACCTTGGCCTTGGTGCGGGCGAAATCGGCTCCGCCCATCTTGTTGAGTCGGGGTGTGTCACCCCCCGAGTAGAGCCGCACGGAATCGACCTGATCGGACGGTACGTAGAGACGGTCCTCACCGCGGTACTCGAGCAGCAGGTAGTCGCGTTCGGCCCCGCCCATCGAACGGGTGACCATGCCCGCAAAGCGGGCCACGCCGTGTTGTTCGTGGACCACGTAGCCGCCGACGGTCAGGTCCTCGAAGAACTGCTGCGCGTCGCGGCGACGCTTCCGCTGGGGGCGGTGCGTGCGGCGCCGACCGGTGAGGTCCGCCTCCGAGAGCAGCGCCAGGTCTATGGCGGGGATCACGCAGCCGGCATCGAGGGCGCTGTCGACGATCCACCCGCCGGGCTCCCGCAGTTGCCTCGACCCCGGCTCCGCTCGCTGGAAGCTGAGTCCCCGCTCCCCCAGCACGCGCGACAGCCGTTCCACCGAGGACGAACCATCGGCACAGACGACCACCCGCGAGCCGCGTTGGATCAGGTTCGCCATGTCTGCCACGACGGCGTCGGCGTCGCCGACCGCGGTGGGCCAGCTGCGGGCATCGACCGCGGTCGAGTCGGGGGATTCGGCCACCGAGGTCACCGACAGGTGATCGGCTCCGGTGTGAGCGAGGAGCCTCTCGAAGGGTAGATGGATCCGCGGCAGCTGAACCTGGGATGCGAGATCCCACGTACGCGCCAGGCTCTCGGCGAGTGATTCCTCCTCGCCGATGATGTCGGCCGCTCGGTCGCGAACCCGGCGCGGGTCCACCGACACGATCAGGGAACCGTCCGGAACGAGGTCGTACAGGACGTGCTCACGGTCGGCCAGCCACGCCGACCAGGCCTCCATGCCATCGAAGATCTCACCGTCCGCGATCCGCTGCCACTGCTCGCGGCCCCATGGCTCCGAGCCGATCAGCGACTCGGCCCGCTCACGCACCTCCGGTGTCGGCAGGAGTTCTCGGGCGGGGAACAGGTTGACCGAATCGATGGGATCGGTCGCCAGCTGATCGGCGACCGAGAAGTTCGTGAGCCGGTCCACCTCGTCGCCCCAGAGGTCGATGCGAACGGGGTGGTCGGCTGTGGCCGGGAACACGTCGACTATCGAGCCGCGCACCGCCACCTCGCCCCGGTGCTCCACCTGGTACTCGCGGTGGTAGCCCATGTTGACCAGATCCTCGACCAACTGTTCGCTGTAGAGCACCGAACCGGGGCGCACCTCGATGGGCTCGGTGTCCTCCACGTGTGGGCCCAGCCGCTGGACCAGTGCACGAGCTGGGGCCACCACCACCTTCAGGGATGGATCGTGGCTGCGCAGGCGCCACAGCGTCTCGACCCTGGCACCCATCGTCTCGACGCCCGGCGAGACGCGTTCGAACGGCAGCGTCTCCCACGCCGGGAAGACCGAAACCGAGCCCGCCGGCAGGAACTGGGCGAGGTCGCCCGCCAGGCGCTCCGCCTCGGTCGCCAGCGGCACCGCCACCACCAGTGGGGCCCCACCACGTAGATCCACCGCTGCTGCGATCACGGCCGCCTGGGCCGCTGCGGGCACGGCCATGGTCGACTCGCCCGTCGCAACCGCCTCGGCGAGTCCCGGCACATCGCGGAGCGCGGGCAGCAGCGGGGCCAGCGGCGGTGGTTGATCGAGCACCGTCCGACGGTAGTACCGCCCCGCGCCGCCCGGAATTCGCGGCCGACGATTCCGGGCATTGCTCCCATGGCGGGCAGAATCCACCGATGTCGGTACTGCTGGCCGTGTGCGCGTCCGCCCTGTTCGGTGTGGCCGACTTCCTGGGAGGCTCATCCGCGCGGCGCATCCAGCCCACGATCTCCTCCTTCGCATCACAGGTGGCGGGCCTCGTCGTGCTCACCACGGCGGCATTCGTCACCGGGGGCCTGCTGCTGGGCCCGGACCTCGCACTGGGCGCACTCGGGGGAGCGATCGGTGCGGTGTCCATCTGGCTCTTCTACCGGGGCCTGTCGCTGGGCGCCATGAGCGTGGTCGCCCCGGTCTCCGCTGTGACCTCGGCGGTGGTGCCGATCCTGGTCGGCGTGGCCATCGGCGAATCACCCGCACCCGTGTCGTGGTTGGGAGTGGCTCTGGCCTTGCCCGCTGTGGTGCTGATCTCGCGTGAGGGAACCACTGGGGCCGAGAACCGACAGGACGAACCGATCGAGGAGCGCGCAACTCCATCGTCCAACCGGGCCGGTGTGACAGCGGGCCTGCTGGCGGGGGCCGGATTCGGGGCGTTCGTCACGCTGCTCACCCGTACCAGCAGCGAGTCCGGTATCTGGCCCCTGGTCTCGGCGCGCGCTGTGGCCTCCCTACTGACCCTCGGTGCCATGGCGGCCACGGGACTGATCTGGAAGATCTCCCGCGGGCGTGGCCTGAACCTGGCCCTGGGTGCAGGGGTCCTCGATGCGACCTCCAACGTCCTGATCCTGGAAGCCGGCAGGCGCGGACTGCTGGTGCTGGTCGGGGTGATCGGATCGCTCTACCCCGCCACCACGGTGTTGTTGGCACGGGTGGTGCTCGCCGAGAAGCTGCAGCGGCACCAGGTGTTGGGGTTGGCGCTCGCGGTCGTGGCGATCGTGCTCGTCGCGCTCTGATCCGCACGGCTGCTCGCACAGGCGAACTCAGCGACGGCGAACTCAGCGACGGCGGACTCAGCGACGGGCGTTGAACTCCACCATCGCCGCATCGAGCCCGACGTCCACTATCGCCTCGATGGCATCCGCTGCTCGTTCGACCGAGCCCTCCAACACCTCTCGGGCGCTACCCGAGACCTTGGAGAGGACCCAGTCGGCTCCCCTGTCGGCACCACCGGGGGGCTTTCCGACGCCGATGCGCACACGGGCGAAGTCACGGGTGCCGAGGTGTGCGTCGATGCTGCGCAAGCCGTTGTGCCCCGCCAGTCCTCCGCCGGACTTCAGACGGACCGTGCCCGGCTCGAGATCCAACTCGTCGTGGACCACCACCAGATCGGTCCACTCATCGGGTGGATGCCGTCGAACCAGCTGGGACAGCGCTAGGCCGGATTCGTTCATGAAGGTGCTCGGCACGGCCAGGACCACACGCGAGTCGCCGATTCGAACGCTGGCGGTCTCGGCAGAGACCTTGGAGTCGCTGCGCAGACGTTCGCCGTGACGGCCCGCCAGCAGGGTCACCGCGTCCGAACCCACGTTGTGGCGGGTGCCCGCGTAGCGGCTACCCGGATTCCCCAGGCCCACCACGAGCAGGTCAGCCAAAATCCCCTCCGGAGTCGATTGTCTTCCGGGGTCAGCTGCCGTCGGAGGACTCGGAATCGTCGCCGCCCTCGGAGGAGGCTTCACCCTCGGCTGCTTCGCCCTCCTCGCCCTCGGTCTCCTCGAGGACTTCCTCGACGAGTGCGGCACGGGTGAGCTCGGCGCTCACGATCGCCTCGTCGGCGGGGGTCACGATGTCGACCGATCCCGGGAGGTCCAGATCACCCACGGTGATCGTGCTGTCCATGGTCATGTCAGAGATGTCGACAACGACCTCGTCGGGAATCTCGGTGGGCTTCACGCTCACCAACAGCGAGGTGAGCCGCAGCACGGCGATCCCCTCTTCCTGGGTGACCTTCTCGGCCTCGCCGACGGTGTGGATCGGAACCTCGACCTCGATGCGGGCGTTGGGGTCGACGCGGAGGAAGTCCACGTGGGTGACCTCGCGGCGCACCGGGTGACGCTGAAGGTCCTTCACCACCGCCATCTCGTGGGCGCCGTCCACGTCGAGGTCCAGCAGTGCGTTGAGCCCGGCGTCGGTGGTCAGGGCACGGCGCAGGTCAGCGCCGTCGACCGAGACCGACAACGGGTCCGAGCCCAGGCCGTAGACCACGCCGGGGACCAGCTTGTCGGTCCGTTGGCGACGTGCTGCACGGGAACCCGTGGAACGTCCGGTCGTGAGGGTCAGCTTGTACTGGGACATGGAGAACTCCGGGTGTGAATGGTGGGCCCGGTCTGCCCAAATGAGCAGGACCGCTATCAGGGCCGACTTGCGATTGTAACGACTCCGGCCCCCCGGGGCCCAAGCGGCCGGGTCGGGGGCCCGACTCAGCTGAGGTTGTTGCCGTCGAAGATCTGCGAGACCGAGGTGTCCTCGAACACCGCGTCGATGGCATCCGCGATGATTCCGGCGGCCGACAGCACCTCGACCTTGTCGAACTGCTTGTCGGCCGGGAGGGGCAGGGTGTTGGTGATGACTACGCGATCGAGCCGCGAGTTCTTGAGACGATCCACCGCCGGCCCCGAGAACACACCGTGGGTGGCCGCGCAACAGACCGAGCTCGCACCGTGGTCGATCAGCTGTTCCGCTGCTGCGACGATCGTGCCCGCCGTGTCGATCATGTCGTCGATCAGCACACAGGGCCGTCCGGCTACGTCGCCCACCACGTCCTTGGCCTCGACGGTGTTCTTCGCACCCTTGACGTGACGCTTGTGGACGATCGCCAGGTCGGCGCCCAGCTGGTTGGCATAGCGCTCCGCAACCTTCACGCGACCTGCGTCCGGCGACACCACGACCAGGTCGTCACCGAGGTTGCGCGCCATCCAGTCCACCAGGACGGGCATGGCTGTGAGGTGGTCCACCGGACCGTCGAAGAAGCCCTGGATCTGCCCGGAGTGCAGGTCCACCGAGATGATGCGCTTGGCCCCGGCGGTCTCGAACATGTCGGCGACGAGTTTCGCGGTGATCGGCTCACGCCCCTCGGCCTTGCGGTCCTGGCGGCCGTATCCGTAGAACGGCGCCACCACGCTGATGCGCTTCGCACTCGCACGTTTGGCAGCATCCACCATGATCAGCTGCTCCATGATCGAGTCGTTGACCGACAGCGATCCGGTGGTGCAGTGACTACCGATGATGAACACGTCCGCGCCGCGGATGGAATCGCCGAAACGGCAGTGCAGCTCCCCGTTCGCGAACTCCGATATCTCCACCGGATCCAGAGGTGTGCCGAGCGATTCGGCGACCTCCTCGGCGAGCTCGTGGTTGGCCCGCCCTGCCACCAACACGAGTCGCTTCTTGGTCACGAGTTCCACAGCGCCTCCGATTCCCCAGTCGGTCCCGGTCAGGACCGTTGGACATCCGCAGGTGGAGTGTAGAACGCACCTGTGGTGGTGTCAGATGCGATCTTCGTGCCTGCGGGGATGTTCGCGAACGGCCCCACGGTGCACCGGTCGCCGATGTCCGCGCCGGTGGCCACCGCATGGGTGAGCACACAGTCGTCCCCGACGGAGGTGTCGACCAGTCGACAGCCCGGACCGACCTCGGTGCCGTCACCGACGGTGGTCGATCCCTGGAGTATCACCCCGGGGAACAGCGAGACATCCCGTCCCAACTTCACCGTCGTGTCGACGTAGGTGACCGAGGGGTCCACCATCGTGACCCCATCGGCGAGGAGTGCCTTGTTGGTCCGCTGGCGGAGCTCTGCCTCGGCAGCTGCGAGTTGACCCCGATCGTTCACACCCTGGGTCTCCGTCTCGGGTGCGCCGTGGGCCTCGACGGTGTGACCTGCCGCCACGAGCACCGACACGACGTCGGTCAGGTAGTACTCGCCCTGGGAGTTGTCGGGCTGCACCCTCCGGAGCGCAGGGGCGAGGAGCGAACGCCTGAAGCAGTAGATGCTCGTGTTCACCTCGTCGATCGAGCGCTGTTCGGGGCTGGCATCGCGCTCCTCCACCACGGCCTCGACACCGCCCGACCCAGATCGGATGACCCGGCCGTATCCCGTTGGATCCTCGACCACCGAGGTGAGCACAGTGGCCGCAGCTCCGGTTCGACGGTGGTGTTGCACCAGCGCCTCGACGGTCTCCCTGCGGAGCAACGGGGTGTCGCCCGGAAGGACCAGGACATCTCCGTCGTCATCGTCGGGAAGCCCCACGAGTCCGACCATGGTGGCGTCGCCGGTGCCGCGTTGCACCCGCTGCTCGACGAACTCGAGCGGCACACCCCAGAACTGTTCCTGCATCTTCTTGGTGACCCACTCGGCCTTGTGGCCGACGACGATCACGGCACGTTCGACCCCACAGGTGGAAAGGGAGTCGAGCACGTAGCTGAGCATCGGCGACCCGCAGAGGCGGTGCAGCGGTTTGGGGCGCTCCGAACGCATGCGCGAACCCTGACCCGCGGCCAGCAGCACGGCGGACAGGCCGGAGCCTTCGGTTGGGGACCCGGGGTCCGGGGAAGCCGTATGTCGAGTATCGGTCATGCTCTCGGGGCAGGGATCGAACCTGCAACCTCCTGATCCAAAGTCAGGCGTTCTGCCGATTGAACTACCCGAGATCGAGTTGCCCGCGCTCACCGGACACGACCGAACGGTACTGCACGGCCACGATCACACGACAGGCCCGGGCAGCATGAAGAAGTTGTGCTTCTCGTGGGTCATGGGGTCACAGGGCACCACCGAGCCGTTCTCGAGCACAGCGGCGTGGTAGCCCAGCTCCGCGAAGAAGTCGACGCAGACGCGTCGGTTCTCACCCTTGCCCAGCTCGGTGTAGATGACCGGTCGGCAACGCTCTATCAGTGAACGGCCGCCCCTGAACACGAACTGCTCGTAGTCCTCGACGTCGATCTTGATCCCGGCCACGCGCACCCCTTCGAGGAAGTCCAGCGTGTCGAGGGTGCGTTGAGGAACCTCGTAGTGCTCGCCGCGGTCGGGATCCGATTCGCCACCGGTCAGCACCCGGGACAGCCCCTGCATCCGCACGTCCGATTCCACGGGCATGACCATCTCGAGGGTTCCCTCGGAGTCGCCCAGCGCAACCTGGTGACAACTCACGTTGGTCAGGCCGTAGTGCGCGACCACGCGGCGCAGGACAGCATGATTCTCGGGCACCGGTTCGAAGGCGTGGACGTGGCCCCTGGAGACCCGCCGGGCCAGGTGGACGGTCATGATCCCGATGTTGGCCCCGATGTCCAGCACGACGGCGTCGGTCGGCATCATCTCCACGAAGTGGATGACATCGCCCTCGATCCTGTCGCGCCCCAGCGTGCGGACCTTGAACAGGCTGAAGAGGTAGAGGTAGCGGTCGAAGCCGAGCACCCGCTGCAGTAGCCGTTGGATCCGTTGCTTCATCGTCGCCTCTCGAGCCGGCTCATCGGCTCCGGGTTGTCTTCCCTGTCGTGATCTTCGCGTGGGTCATCTTCGCGGGCGTCACCTTCGCGGGGGTCATCGTCGTTCGAATATCGACGTCAGCTTGTCACCGACGGCTCCCCAGGAGAACCGATCGATGACCATCGCCCGAGCCGCCTCCGAGATCTCCGCTCGGCGACCGGGAGACTCCAGCAGTTCCGCGGTGGCCTGCGCCAGGTCAGCCGGGTTGTCCGCGACCATGATCTCGCGACCGCGCTCGGCACCGATCGAGTCGTTCACCAGTGTGGTGGTGACGCAGGGAACGCCCATCGCCATGGCCTCGAGGATCTTGTTCTGCAGCCCGGCTCCGATGAACAGGGGTGCAACCATCACCGAGGCGCGGGCATAGGCGTCACGGATGTCGGGCATCCAACCGGTCACCTCCACACCGGGACCGGCGAGCCGGCGAACCGACCGCGACGGCCGCGCTCCCGCCAACAACACCGTGGGCGATCCCCCGAGTGCCGGCACGATCTCCTCCACCAACATGCGCGAGGCCCGCACATTGGGGGGATAGCCCATGTTGCCGACGAACGCGATGTCGACCCCGTCGGCCGGCGTCGACCCGCGCGGGGAGAAGTGGTCGGTGTCGACGCCGTTTGGAACCACGTCCACCGTCTCGGGAACGGGCACCTCCAACAGGCGACGATCCTGCTCGGAGATCACGACCTGGTTGTCGAAGGCATCGAAGGCCGCCCTCTCGCAGCGACCGATCCGGTCTGCCTCACGGTCGAACAACACGCGCACCGGTGCCGGTCGGTTGGCCCCCCGGCGGCGCATGGCCGCCGCGAACGCGTCCTGGTAGTCGATGGTGGACCGCACCCCGCCCGCGTCGTTCGCCCAAGCGGTCCTCACGAGTTGGCAGTAGAGGTGATCCGGCTGCAGCCGTTCCAGGAGCCGGGCCACCTCTGTGCGGACGCGGGGAGCCATGAAGTAGCCCACCTGTATCGGGCGGCCCCCGAGCACTCCCGAGGCCGTCGAGCGGACCGTGTCGAGCCGGGACCGTTGCACGACGTGCACCTCGACGCCCAGATCCGAGACGATTCGTCGGTCCCCGTCGGGTACTGGCCCCTCGGAGAGCGCTATCAGCGCCACGTCGTGGCGCTGGGCGAGCACCCTGAGCTGATGGTGGGCCCGGAGCTTGTCACCGCGCTCGATCGGATAGGGAAATCTGGAGGTGACCGTGACGAGCCGCACCGCAGCGACGATACCGGCAGGCTGGGCGAAGCCGACTAGCGGCGCTTGCCGAACAGCGTCGGCAGGGTCCGCAGTGCGATCACGAGGTCACGCCAGATCGACCAGTTCTCGATGTAGCGGTTGTCGAGGCGCGCCCGACGTTCGATGCTCGTGTCTCCCCAGTACCCGTTGACCTGGGCCCAGCCCGTTATCCCGACCGGCACGCGATGGCGGTGTTCGTAGCCATCGACCTCGGCGGAGAACTGCTCGACGAAGTGGGGGCGCTCCGGGCGGGGCCCGACCAGCGACATGTCACCGCGCAGCACGTTGATCAGTTGGGGCAGCTCGTCGAGGTGTGAAGGACGCAGCACCTTGCCGGCGAGAGTGACCCGGTCGTCGTCGTCGACGCACCACTGGGTGGAGGAGTCGTCGTTCTCCTTCATGGTGCGGAACTTGAGGATCTCGAAGGGTCGGGCGTCGATTCCGATCCGGACCTGACGGAAGAACACCGGGCCTCTCGAGGTGAGTTTCACCGCCAGGGCGCAGGCGACCATGATCGGAGCCGCCAGCAGCAGGAGAACCGCTGAGGTCACGAGGTCGAACCAGCGCTTGGCACGCCAGGCACGTTGATCGGGGGTGGCCACCTTCACCAGCGGAAGGCCGTCCACCTCGTGTCCGAGGTTGCCGGCCGAGACGCCGAGTTCGAAGAGCCTCGGGACCACGAAGAACTGAACCCTCAGCCCGTGACAGCGCCGCACGATCCCCACCAGCTCAGTTTCGGGCACCCCACCGAACGCGATCACCGCGTTGTGGACGCCGGTGGTGGCGAGGATGGCGGGCAGGTCCTCGGGATGGCCGATGGTCGGCAGGTCGCTGCCCGAATCGAACCGGTCGACGAACCCCACTGGCACCAGTCCCACCTCGGGATTGTCCAGCAACGCTTCTGAGATCTCCACGCCGGTGGGGCCCGACCCGACGATGACGGTGTCCTCGAGGTCGTACCCGCGGTTGCGGGCGAGGGTCGCCAGGCGGTAGCTGACCACCCGACCCACGAGGATGAGTGGGAAGGTGAGGACGACGATCTGCATGATGGCAACGACGTCGATCATCCGGGTGACACCGAGACCGTCGCCCCAGCGCGATGCCGCGAGGATCGACCAGGTCACCACCGGGGCGAGCCCGAGGCGGGCCACCAACGAAACCAGACCCTCGCTCGGTGCGACCAGATGACGGCCGCGCCGGTGGGTGGACCACAACATGAGGGTCACGACGGTGACGAACAGGGCGACCACGCCCTTGGAGACGACGTCGTCACGGACGAAGCTCGACAGGAGGAACGGCAGGCCCACCGCGATGGCATCCAGGCCGTGGCCGAAGTGGCACAGGAACCGGCCCATGGCGCGCCGGTCCCGGCGTGGAATGGCCGTTACGGCTCGCAGCCCGCCGACCGGATCCGGTTCGGCACTCGGGTCGGTGGTCGGCTCGGTGGTGTCCTGACCGAGGTTGCCCGAGGTGAGGTCGATCGTGTCGGAATCAGCCGACCGATCAGCTACAGATCTCCCGCCCAAGAGGCTGCTCGCCTCGGTGATCTTCAACATTGCGCCCCTGCTTCGACTTGTCGATCCAGCCAGACCGACAACGCCCATGTAATCGTGTGACAGGTGCCACCGTCAAGGGAGGATGTACCCGACCCGGTGTGCCATTCGGCTCAACTTGGCACCCGGCGCTGCCACGGCAACACTTGACAGGTGACGAAAACCCAAAAATCTCGCTCTCCCAACGCATCCGGCGGCCCACTCGTCGGTACACCGGCGGGTGCGCTCCTGAGTGAACCATCAGGTCGGAGGGTCACCACGTGAGCCGACCCGATGTGTCGCTGGTCGAAATGTCATCTCTGGGGTCGAACCGCGCGAGCTGGGACGACCTGGTCGACCGTTCGGCACTCCCCTCGCCGTTCCTCAAGTCGTGGTGGCTGGAGAACGCCTTGGCGGGGAGCCTCGTGGTGCTGGCCTGCTCTGATGGCGAAGGCCGGATGCTCGGCGGTGCCGCCTTCGAGGCGGACACCCTCTCGATGGGCCCCTTCGGTGTGCCGAGACTCCGCTCGGTAGGCCAGGGAGTGCTCACGCCCGACCACCTCGATGTGGTGGCCGACCCCCGCGACCGAAACGCTGTGGTCGCCTCGGTCGCCCGCTGGCTGCACAGCAGCCGGCGGCTGATCGACCTGGATGGGCTCGCGGACACCTCCGAACTCCCGGCACTGCTCGACGCACCCGCGATCGAGAACGAACCGGCCCCCTACCTCGACCTCGGGCCCCTGACCACCGAGGCGCCGCTGGCCCAGATGCCCGGGCGCCTACGCAGCACCGTGAAGCGATCCGGCAAGCGCCTGGCGCGCGACGGCTACGCGGTCCGACGGATCGACCGGGCCTCGGGCTCCACCGCGCATGAAGGTGCGCTCGATGCTCTGCTGCACCTCCACGACGAGCGCTGGCAGGACACATCCGCGCTCGCCGACGGCGCCGATCGTCTGCAGAGAACGCTCCGCGCTGCCCTCGCAGCCGGCGGAGCCGTGATCCACGAACTCGCCGACGACGAGAGGGTGATCGCGTCGGAGGTGGAACTCCTCGCCGGGACCAGGGCGTGCTTCTACCAATCAGGACGCCTCACCGACCGCGAGTTCCGTGGAAGTGGATCGGTGCTCAAGGAGGCCGTGCTGCGCTGGGCGATCGAGGAAGGACTCACGGAGTTCGACCTGTTGCGAGGTGCTGAGAGCTACAAGGACGACTGGGCGGACTCCAGCCGGAACGTCCTGCGGATCCGCGTCGGGTCGGGAACCGCCGCCGCGCTGACGGCCGCTTCGATGAACCGCTGGGTGACCCTGGCACCGCACCTGGCGACGCTGCGGAGCCGGCTCAACCCGTCGCGGGACTGAGCCGGAGGGAGCTCTCGCCGGTCGGGTTCAGTTGCCCCGGACCTTGGCCACGAGTTCCATCAGCTCGGTGCGAGCCGGAGGTGAGACCGCCAGCGCGAGGGCAGCTCCCACTGCTCCGGCGAGGGTCACCAGCAGGCCCGACAGCGCCCCGGCATCGGTGAGCAGCCGAACGGGAAGTGCGAACACCAGCACACCGGTCGCAACCACCATGCCGGGACCGCACGAGAGCACCACCTTCATCATCGAGGCCCCGACCAGGCCGTTGACCACGACCTGGCGGATCGTCACGAACACGGCCTGGATGCACAGGTGGGTGAAGGCCACCCACTCGATGCCGTGCGGGGCCACGAACCACATCGTGGCCAGCATCGTCGGCACCATCACGAGGTTGATCCGCATCAGCAGACCGGGACGGTTGATGGCGTAGAGCAGGTCACCGGTGGCGAATCCGAGGCCTGTCACGCAACCGGTGAGTGAGATCAGTTCCATCGTCGGAACCGCCGCGGAATCGCCGGTTCCGAACATCACCGTGATGACGTCGCGGGCCACCAGGGCGAGCCCTATCCCCACCGGGATCGAGAACAGCCCCACGATCCGGAGCGCCCGGTACATCGCGGAGCGCAACGCATCGGGCCCCTCGGTGCGGATCCGGCTGTACATGGGGAACAACACCGCTGACATGGCGTTCAGCTGGCCGCCCATCACGATCTCGGGCAGACGGAACGCCTGGTAGTAGAGGTCCAACGAGCTGGTCCGGTTGCCAACCACGAAGTAGTCGCCGTTCAACGCCAACAGGCCCAGGAATCGGTTGCCTGCCATGCGCCACGCGTACGCGAACAACTCCTTCACGATCGAGCGCTCCCACGCCAGGATCGGTTTGTACCTGGTGGCGATCCAGGTGACCACGGTCCACACCGTGCGGGAGGCGACGAAGCCCCAGACCACACCCCAGATCCCGAGGTCGTAGTGGAGCACCAGGATCAGCGTGAGAACGAGTCGGGTGCCGTCGCGGAGCAATTCGGACACCGCGCGCGGCCGGAACGAGAGATCCCGGTTCAACAGCGCCCACGGCACCGTGTTGAGACCGGAGATCACGATGATCGGGCCCATGATCATGAACACGCCGACGTAGTCCGCCAGGTTGAACACCGCACCCAGCACCGGTGCGAGACCCACAGCAGCGACAGCCAGCACCAACGCCAGCGCGACGTTGGCGGTGAACGCCACATTCACCCTGCGGCTGCGTCCGGTCTCCTGTTCGTAGATGAGCGATGCGCCCATCCCGAGGTCCAGGGTCGTGTCCGCGTAGAGCATCACGACGGTGAGAGCCACCATCGCGTCGTAGTCGGACTTGCTGAGCGAACGGGCGAGCACCGATGCCAGGACGAACGCGACACCGAAGCGACTCAGAAGCCCCACGTTGGCCCACAGGTAGCCGCGTGTGGCGGCGGTGCCGAGATCCTCTCGGGACACCCGTTGCCCGGGCGACTCCTGCTCTTCTGGATCCAAGGAGGTCAACCCCGCAGCACCACGACGCCCGACGGGCCCGAGGCGAAGGACCGCAGCGCGTCGCCGGCGAGGCGGGCATCGGTCATGCGGGTACGACCCTCGGTGATCACCATGAGCGTCGTGTCGGCGAGCGACAGCATCTGTGAGGTCGGAACCGGCCCGGGATCTGGGGGCCGTTGATGATCACGACATACCTGCCTGCGAGAGCCTCGAGCACACGGTCGAGGGTCGAGCGCATCCGCAGGATGTTGCGGCTCCGATCGACTCCGGCTCCCATGAACCTCACCATTCCGGCCGGCGCCGTCATGCCGTCGAGTTCACGGGGAAGTGCTGTGTCGGGAAGGTCGACCAGGGCTGCATCGGCCGACAGCTGACCCGACAGGCACTCGCTCAGTCCTGCCATGTCCGTGCTGCCGAGCAGGTTGGTCAGTTCGGAGTTCTGCAGGTCGGCGTCCAGGAGCGCCACGGGCTGACCGAAGTTGGCGGCGATCACGTTGGCCAGTGCGAGCGACAGCAGAGCGCGCTCGGAGGCCGAGTCGGGGCCCACGAGCACGAGGCGGTGAATCGGCTCGTCGAGGCTCAGCCGCTCGACCGCGGAGATCACCCCTGCCACCGCGTCACGCGGATTGGCCGAGCGTCCCGACAGGGCCGGCACCTTGACCAGCACGGGGAGGTCGATGGCGGTGGTGACGTCCTGAGCCGACGACACCACCGGCTTGCGCAGGTTCCGCGCGAGGAAGAACAGGTAGGGCACCAATCCGCCCAGGACCAACCCGAACAGGGCGGCGAACCAGACCGGGAACCGGGTGGTCGACTGCAGCGGGAAGTCGAACACCTCCTGGAACACAGGTCCGCTGATGCGTTGGCTCACGGGCAGATCGACCTGCTGGGCCTGGAACACCGCCGTGAGTGCCGGGAGGATCTGTGCGCTCACCGCCTCGGAGAGCTCCTTGTCGGCACTGGTGCTGATCACGTCGATGTACGGCGACAGCGGGGACCGGCTGGTCGAGATCATCGCGTCGATCTGGTCGATCGACTCCTCGAAACCACCCCGACGCTTCACCTCGGCTGCCATCTGCGTGGAAGTGACGATCTGTTCGAAAGCGGCCGAGAGCACGTCGTTCTCGTTGGCGTTGGCGCCCGAGTACACGATCATCGAGCGCCGCGTCTCGTAACGCGGCGGACTCAGCTGTGAGAACACCACCGCGATCACAGCCGTGATCAGCATCGACGCCACGACGATGATCGTCTGGTTCCGCGAAAGCCGGAGCGAGCGGCGCTCCTGGTCATCACCGCGCGCAGCGATGACGCTTTCGTCGTATGGCATCGGCGTCATGACGCACCGTTTCTGGGAATCCCGTGGAGAAAAGGATGAGTGTACCGGTCGGATCGCGGACGACCTCACGCGCCCGATTTCCGCTCAGGGGTCAATCTCTCCTAGAGTCGCCGACGTCATGGGATCGTTGGTCAAGAAGCGCCGTAAGCGCATGCGCAAGAAGAAGCACAAGAAACTCCTGCGCAGGACGCGCCACCAGCGCCGCGCACGCGGCAAGTAGCTCGCGGCGGGTGGGCAGCCAGCGGTAGCTGAGCAGCCAACGACCGGAGTCAGCTCTCCCTGGTCGTACGGGCCACGACCCGACCGGGTCCGGGGAACTCCCCGTAGACCCACCACGTCGAACCACTCCCTGCCAGACGCGGGCGGACGCCGCATTCATCGGCGAACTCGTCGCGCCAGACCGCCAACTGTGGGGCCACCTGCAGCGCCGCCGGTTCCAGGTCGTTGCCGTGCTCGCCCTCGGGGCCTCCGAGGTCGTCCCATGCACGGTAGACAGCAGGTGTGGAACAGAACACCGGCGGGGTGAGAAGGGTCAGCACCACTTCCCGGTAGGCAAGTGGTTCGATCTCGTCACCGATCCCCCGCACCCGGGCCCTGCCGCCTCTCACACAGAACGGCACGTCCGCACCCAGCGCCACGGCCGTTGCGGTATCGGTCACGCCGGCCCAGCGGAGCACCGCCGCAGCATCGGCGCTGCCGCCACCGAGCCCCGCACCGCGGGGAATGCTCTTGTGCACCACCACCGAAGCGGTGCGCCCCACCGCCTGCAGGGCACGACGGACCAGATCGTCCTCCGGCGCGTCGACCGGGCCCGAGGATCCGGGCTCGGAGATCGTGACGCCGTGTCCCGAGGGGTCGACGACCAACCTGTCACCGAAGTCGAGCGACACCATCTCGGCATCCAGCAGGTGATAGCCGTCATCGCGGACCCCCACGACCCGCAACGACAGCGTCAGCTTCGCCGGCGCTTCCAGTTCGATCATGATCTGTGCCTTCGGTGTGTGTCGGCGAGGTCCGCCCATTGCTGCACGGACAGTTCCTCCGGTCGGCTGGTCGGATCCACGCCGGCGTCGGCGAAGGTGTCGGCATCCAGCCCACGCAGGGACGACCGCAGCATCTTTCGGCGCTGACCGTAGGCCCTGTGGGCGAGATCGAACACCGGTCCCGCCGCGGTGTCGCAGTGCGGGGGCTGGGTGCGGTGTATCGCCACCACTGCGGACTCGACCCTCGGAACGGGCACGAACGCCTCGGGCGGAACTGTCATGACGATCCTCGCGGTCGCGTACCAGTTGAGCCGCAGGGTGGGCAGTCCGATGGTGCGACCGCCGGGTAGGGCGCAGAGACGTTCGGCCACCTCGTTCTGCACCATCACGAACATCGGACCGACAGACGGCGCCTCGGACAGGATCCTCAGGATGATCGGCACAGCCACGTTGTAGGGAAGGTTCGCAACCATCGACCACGCTCGGGCCTCGACCGCTGGATCCGCGGGTCCACCCCGGACCGAGAGGAGCTCGTCGAGGTCGACCGTGAGCGCATCGCCGTGTCTGATCCGCACGAGCGGGTCGAGCCCCTGGGTCACCAGCACGTCGCGCAACACCTCGCAGAGCCGCTGGTCCTTCTCGAGGGCGAGCACACGGGCACCCGAACCGGCCAGACCGGAGGTGAGACTGCCCAGACCGGGACCGACCTCGAGCACGTCGGAGCCAGCACCCACCCCGGAGAGTTCCACGAGACGATCGATCACCAACGGATCCGACACGAAGTTCTGTCCCAGGGAACGTCTGGGTTCGAGTCCGCGCTCGGCGAGGATGCGATCGATCTCCTCGGGACCCAACATCACGTTCCGGACTCACCGAGCCCGTAGAACGCCCTCGAGTTCTCGACGGTGACCGAGGCGACCTCGTCGACGGGGATCTGCTTGATCGCAGCGACGGCCTCTCCGACGAGCCCGACCCATGCCGGCCTGTTGGTCTTGCCCCGGTTGGGTACCGGCGCGAGGAACGGCGCATCGGTCTCGACCATCAGACGGTCCAGGGGTACGGCGGCCACGGCTTCCTGTACGTCCTCGGCGGAGCGGAAGGTAACGATTCCGCTGATCGACAACATGGCGCCCCGGTCCAGGCACGCTGTGGCCTCCTCCGGTCCACCGGTGAAGCAGTGGAACACGGTGCGCGGGGGGATCCCCTCGGTGTCGAGGATCTCGAAGGTCTCATCCCACGCCTCGCGTGTGTGGATCACGAGCGGCAACCCGTAGTGGTTGGCGAGGCCGATCTGGCGGGCGAACACCTCCCGTTGGTCCTCTGACGGCGAGTGGTCGTAGTGGTGGTCGAGACCGCACTCCCCGACCGCCACGGGTCTGGGCAGGTCACCGACCGATCCCTTGATCAGTTCCTCGAGACCTTCGATCCCGCCCGCGGCATCGTGTGGGTGCACACCGGCGGTGCCCCACACATGGTCGTGGCGGGACGCCAGTTCCAGACAGAACGTGGATGTGGCCACGTCCACGCCCACACAGATCAGTTCCTGCACACCTGCGGCGTGGCTCTCTGCGAGAAGTGCGCCGACGTCGTCGTACCCGTCCAGATGGCAGTGGTTGTCGATCCACTGGATCGCTGGAGTACTCATACGTCCGAGAGGATCACACCTGCGGACCCTCGGGCAAAAGTGGCCAACTGGAGCGCACCGTCCTCGGCGTCGAAGGTGACGGTCTCGCCTTCGACGAGGTCGTAGAACACCACGTCGGCCCAGCCCATGACGGGACCCACGGCCACCGTGCCCGTCAGCGGCGGTGACAGCACCACCGTCACGATCGACTGGTCCAGACCATCGAGCCACGCCGGATCGAACTGGTCCCCGCCACCCCGCGACACCCGACCGGCGCTGACGAACCGCAGGTTCTCACGCTTGCCCCGCAGGGACCTACGGATCACCCTCGGCAACAACCAGACCTTCACCCGCGACAGCACCCGGTCCAGTCCGACTCCCGATCCGGCCATCTCCCTCACACCGGGTGCGCGCCAGAAGCCCATCCTCCTCGAGAGCCGCGGCCGCCCCACCTGGCCATCCACCAGCACGACCTTGTGGTCCATCGACGCCAGGGCGGCGGCAACCCCCAGCGCCAGGGTGCGCGTGGAGCGCGACGGCGTCGGCCCCGCGACGACGATTCTGCGCGGCATCAGTTCGGCGCCGCTCTCCTCGGCCGCACGCACCGCTATGTGTGCGTACTGGTCACCGGTCGCACCATTGCGGCGGTTGCCGGGCCGTCCGACATGGCTCCACAGCGGAAGCCCGAGCGAGTCGTCGAAGTTGTCGGCGTCGTTGACCCGCGGCTTTCGCTGCTGGAGCAGCATGTACCCGACCGCCACGAGGCCTCCGGTCATGAGCCCGACGAGGAAGTTCCAGACCACCCGCGGAGGCACGACCCCCAGGTCCACGTAGTCCGATACCGGGAGGTACAACGGACCGGTGTAGTAGCGCTGTTCTCCCGGGACCGTCGGACGGAGCTCGTCACGCAGTGTCGGGATGGTGAACTGCCTTCCCTCCTCGACCAGCGCGTCCACGGAGTCCAGCATGTGGGGCGCCACCTGCTCGACGAGAGCCTGGTCAGGGTCCTCGAAGGTGATTGCGACGAAGGGCCCGAACTTGGGCCGGTCCACGGTGATCCCCGAGGAGATCTCCGGTGGCGTGGCGTCCACCCCGCTCCGGTCGATCAGTTCGGCCGCGTACGCGTCCGAGAGCACGAGCGTGTGGATCATGCTCACACGCGCGCGGTCGATCCGCACCGACTGGAGCGAAGCGGGCACGTCCAACTTCGGAATCATCATCGACACCGTGGCTGTGTACCTGTTGGTGGCCGACCCCGTGGCGGCACCGAACGCGATCCCGCCACAGATCGCTCCGAGCAGCACCCAGATCCTGAAGCGCCGCGAGATCTTGAGATCCCAACGGGCCAGCCGGGGCGCGCTGAACCTGTCGCGCGGCTGCTCGTCGGGCGGGCGCGAGAAGTAACCCCGGTAGCGCTTGCCCCAGGACGGGACCTGGAGGATTCCCGCAAGGCCGACCAGTGACCAGGCGAGCTTGTTGTTGGAGAGATCCAGGAACATGGAGCCACTGAGCACGGGGAGCATCATCAGGAACAGGTAGCCCGAGATCTCCTTTGTCTGCTTCCAGCGCGGACGCAGGAACCCGATGACGGTGATCACGATGATCGATCCGTAGATCGAGAAGCCGATGACCCCCAGGTTCCCCAGGAAGTCCAACCAGGTGTTGTGCGAGGTCACCTCGTCGCGCTTGTCGGAGTGCGTCGTGGTACCCGGCGTGGTGGCGAGGAGGCCGGGGATCTTCTCGTTGATCTGACGCTGGCCGTGGCCCAGGACCGGTCGCTGGGAGATGAGCTCCACAGTGGCCTTCCAGAAGTCGAGCCGGCCCGAGCTGTCGGTGCCGCGCTCGAGGGTGTTCGGGTTGGCGAAGATCAGGATCACCGCGACCAACGCGGTGCCGATGCCGGCCGGGATCACCACCGATATCCGACGCTTGATCGACTCGCCGGGTCGGTAGACGAGGCTGCCGAACAGAGCCAGTGCCGAGCCGATCACTCCTGAACGGCTGCCCGCTCCGGCCGCGCCTGCGAGGACCATCAACAACACGACCGTGTAGATCCACTTCTGGCGCGTGCTGGTGGCGTTTCGCCGGTAGTAGAAGGTGAGCGGAACCATCGAGGCCGCCAACACCCCGAACAGGTTCGCGTCGCCGTTGAAGCCGAACGCACGCACACCGTTGACCAGGCCCGCCACCCCCGCCGCGGCGCCGAAGATCCCGCCGTACCAGTAGGCGCGCAGGAACTTCCCGATCTTCTCGTACGAGTCCACCAGGAGCCCGGTGGCAGCGAAGTAGGCGAGGGCCAGGCCGATCGTGCCGATGCCCACCATCCACGAACCCGGCAGGGCTGCCCACACCCCGCTCGCAGTTGCCCAGGTGGCGAGGGCGAGCGGACCGATCCAGTGGCGGGTGGGCATCGCGGGCGGACGCCACTTCTCGACCACCAACTTGTAGACGATCACCGCGACGACCACCGCTGAGATGACCCTGCCGAGGGTCACGGGACCCACACCGATCCCGTCGAAGTGGATGAGGAAGGCCACCACCTCGATCAGCGCCAACGAGCGCCGTACCGCGAAGAGGATCGAGCCGGTCACGAAGGCAACCGCCAACAGGATCAGCACACCGAAGCGGGTCTGGATCGCGAGTACCGAAGCGCCCAGCAGCACCAGGGCCGCGACGACGAACAGCACCGTCTGCGGACGCCTGGGTTCCTGCCCACCGGCGGGCTCGGTGTAGCGCTCGAGAGTCTGCAACTACTGCACTTTCATCAGGTGGGCGGGTGCCGCTGGGGTGCCCCGGATCCAATCGTATCGAGGGCATCGACGCTGACTACATGCAGCAGCCCCGCACCGGTGGGTGCAACACTCTCACGATGAGCCTCGACGACCCATGGGAACTTGCCTCGGCCGACGCGGAGTTGCTCCGCGGGAGGCTCGGCACCCCCGATGCCGTCGTGGTGCTCGGATCGGGCTGGGCGGAGGTGGGGACCAGCCTCGGCTCCGTCGAGGCGGAGATGCCCATGTCGGATCTGGTGGGAGTTCCGCCGCCGACGGTGCTCGGCCATGGTTCCACCGCATCGATGGTGTCGGCCGGGGACCGCAGGGTGCTGGTGATGGCCGGAAGGGTGCACCTGTACGAGGGCCACGGTGCCCACACGGTCGTCCACGGCGTGCGGACCGCGGTGCTGGCCGGCTGCCGGGACGTGCTTCTCACCAATGCCGCCGGCTCCCTGCGCCCCGAGGTGGGCGTGGGCTCTGCGGTGGTTCTCGAGGACCAACTCAACCTGACCGGAGCCAGCCCGCTGGCCGGACCACCACCCCCACCTGAGATGGGTGCACGGTTCGCGGACATGACCGATCTGTACGACCCCGATCTGCGGGCCGCGGCCCTGGCCGCCGATCCCCGGGGTGTCGGCGGGGTCTATGCAGGCCTGTTGGGCGGAGCATTCGAGACACCCGCCGAGATCCGGATGCTCTCGGGTATGGGAGCCGACGTCGTCGGGATGTCGACCGTGCTGGAGGCGATAGCTGCGCGACACCTCGGAGCGCGCGTGTTCGGCGTCAGCCTGGTCACCAACCTCGCAGCAGGACTGCAGGACACCCTGGACCACGAGGAGGTCCTGGCTGCCGGCGCAGCATCAGCGGGACATCTGGGAGTGCTCCTACAGGCCGTGCTGGGCGCAGGCTGAACCCGGACCGATGCCGAACCACGAGCGCAACCCCGACGGCTCAGCGAGGCACCGGGCATCGGCGATGGATCGGGCCCGCCGGTGGCACGCGGCCGACCCCGACCCCGATGACCGCGCCCGGCTGCTCTCCCTCATCGACGAGCAGGACCGGAGCGCCATCGACGGGCTCTTCGATGGAAGACTGCACTTCGGAACAGCCGGCCTGAGGGCGCCCGTCGGGGTCGGTCCCAACCGGATGAACCGACTCATGTCGGCGATCACCGCCCTGGCGACGGCGCGGGTGCTCATGGAGCAGGCCGGAACCGACCCCGTGGGACCCGTCGTGGTCGCCCACGATGCCAGGCGTGGCTCGAGGGAGTTCGCGGCAGAGATCACCGATGCCCTGTGCGCCAGTGGCCTCGATGCGATGACGATCTCCGGGCCGGCGCCGACCCCATTGGCCGCATTCGCTGTGCGGCACCTGGATGCCTCGGCCGGGATGGTCGTGACGGCCAGCCACAACCCGGCCCGTGACAACGGGATCAAGGTCTACTGGTCCGACGGTGCGCAGATCGCTCCTCCGGTCGATCGCCAGATCTCCGACGCGATGGACAACCTCTTCGTGGACCTCTGGTCGGGCGGGCAGATCATCGGGCCCCACGGTCCCGCCCGCGGCAGCGTGGAGGACCTCGGGAGTGTGGAGGACCTCGGGAGTGTGGAGGACCTCGGGAGTGTGGAGGACCTCGGGAGTGTGGAGGAGGGGACACCTCTGGTGGAGGCCTACCTCTCCGAGGCCGCGGGACTGCCCCGCAGCGAAGGCCGCCACCCCGTCGTGGTCGCCTACACGGCCCTGCACGGTGTCGGCGCGGACCTCCTCGAGTTGGCACTCGGACGCATGCAGTCGGTCGAGCTCGTCCAGGTGGCTTCCCAGCGGGAGCCGGACCCCCTGTTCCCCACCGTGGAGTTCCCCAACCCCGAGGAACCCGGCGCGATGCGTGAGGTGCTGGAACTGGCCGACGCCGTATCGGCCGACCTGGCGATCGCCAATGATCCGGATGCCGATCGCCTGGCGATCGCGGCCCCCGCGGAGGAGGGGGGATGGCAGGTCCTCAGCGGTGACGAGACCGGCGCGCTGCTGGCCCATCACCTGTTCACGCTGACATCGGACATCGATGACCGACTGGTCGCCACGACGGTGGTGTCCTCGAGGCTCCTGGGCTCGATGGCCAGGGCTGACGGGGTTCACTTCGAGGAAACCCTGACGGGATTCAAGTGGCTCTGCCGTCCCGCACTGGAGCACCCCGAGTGGACCCAGGTGCTCATCTACGAGGAGGCACTGGGCTACGCGATCGGTCCACTGGCCCGGGACAAGGACGGGATCACCGCTGCGGTGGTGGCGGTCGACCTGGCACGACAACTGGCGTCATCCGGAAGGACCGTCTGGGACCTGCTGGACGACCTTGCCGAGCGTCACGGTGCCCATGTGACCGCCAACGGCTCCCGACGCCTCGACGGACCCGACGCCCGTGACCGTTTGGACGGCCTGGCGGCGGAACTGGTCGCCCACCCACCGACCACACTCGGCGGCAACCGGGTGAGCGACAGCGACCAGCCCGCTGGCGACGTGCTGCGGCTGTGGCTCACAGATGGCACCAGGGTGGTCCTGCGACCGTCGGGGACCGAACCCAAGTTCAAGTACTACTGCGAGGCCATCGAACCCGTGGGCACCGACCGCGACAGCAGAGCGGCCCGGCGGAGGGCCCGCCTGAGACTCCGGAGGATCGAGCGCGACCTCGTGGCCCTCTTCGGCTCCGCCTGAGCGTCGGCGGACCAGCCTCGACTAGTCGAGCTCCGACAGAATCGACTCGGTGGCCGACAGACCCAGGCGGCTCGCTCCGGCATCGATCATCTCCATGGCCGTGCTGAGATCGCGGATCCCACCAGAAGCCTTCACCCGTGCTCGACCGCCGACCCGTTCCGACATGAGAGACACCGCCGCCGTGCTGGCTCCACCCGAGGGATGGAACCCGGTCGAGGTCTTGACGAAGTCGGCCCCACCTGCGAGCGCGGCATCGCATGCAGCCTCGAGTTGCGCCCCGTTCCACAGTGCCGACTCGAGAATCACCTTCAGCACCACATGGGGAACAGCAGCGCGTACCCGTGCCACATCGGAACTGACCGCCGAGTAGTCGGAGTCGGCCAGGGCGGACAGGTCGGCGACCATGTCGACCTCGCGGGCACCCTGGGCCACGACTCCACTCGCTTCGACCGCCTTGGTCTCGCTGAGGTTCGCGCCGTGGGGGAACCCCACGACCGCGCAGACCGGCACACGGCCCACGGCCGATTCCACCGCCACGGGGACCATCGCGGGTTGTACGCACACCGACGCGCAGCCGAATCGGATCGCCACGGTCACCGCATCGCGGACCTCCGCGGACGTGGCTTCCGGGCGCAGCAGGGTGTGGTCGATGAGCGCCGCCAGCGCCGCTCGGGTGGGCTCCCGGTCACCGGTCATCGGACATCCCAGGAACGTCGGGCGATGACGATCATCTTGTTGGTCATCCCCAGTGCGTTCATGGAGCGATCGAGGGGCCCGTACAGACGACCCATCGTGAGTCCCCGGCCACCCTCGCTCATGTGGTCGAACTGACTGCGCATCTTCGCGTTGGGAGAGCGCATCGCCATGTCGGTCATGAAGTCCAGGCCTTCGGCTTCCAACAGGTGGCGTAGCCCGGCCACCGAGAAGTAGGTGCGGTGGTCCGCGAAGTAGAGGACGTCGCTGTAGCGGATCGGCTCCACCACCTTGCGGACCGCGATCGCCGCCGGCCGAAGGGGAAACGCCACGTCGGGGGTCTCGAGCACCATGAGACCACCCGGACGCAGCAGTGGCACCAGATCCCTCACCGCGGTGGCCGGATCGACGAGGTGCTCGATCACGTCCCACATCGTGATCAGGTCGAGCGAGCCCGGTTCGATGGCCGAGGCCATCTCCTCCAGTTCGTACACGACCAGACCCCGGGCGCGGGCCGCGCCGATCGCCTCCTCGTCGACCTCCGCGCCCACCGCGTCGAGGCCCCGGTCCACGGCCCAGCTCGCGAAGTTGCCGATCCCGCACCCCACGTCGAGCGAACGGTGGATCGTCGAGGTGTACTTGGACGACTCCGCGAGGACGTCCGCGTAGCGCTGTGAGTACTCGGCGCGCGATTCCTCGTTGCCGTACGCCTCGAACTTGTAGTCGTCCCAGTAGTGGCCGTCATGGGGCCGCCCGTCGGGACGCAACACGAGGAACTCGGTGCGGCACTCGACACAGCGGTACAGGTCGTAGTCGTCGACGCGGTACCGACGGCTGCGAGCTGTACCGCCACACGCCGGGCAGGTAGGCACGCCGTCGACCAGCCGGGGATCATCTGGCCGGCGATCATCTGGTTGTGCCACATCGATCTCGGTCATGTGCGCTTCCTCCGCTCCGGAACCGGTGTTCTCAGCATCGGGCACGCCCTGGCGCCCATCACGCACCGCCGGCACCGAGGGCACGGTAGGTCGGCTTGATCACGTCGTCGATCAGCGCCAGACGTTCGTCGAAGTGCACGAAGGCCGATTTCATGGCGTTCACGGTCAGCCACTGCATGGCCGCGAGGTCGACGCCGTGGTGTTCGGCCAGGAGCAGGAACTCGTCGGAGAGTGACACTCCGCTCATCAGCCGGTTGTCGGTGTTGACCGTGACCCGGAACCGCAGGTCCATCAACACCCCGATCGGGTGTTCCTGGATCGATGGAGCGGCGCCGGTGTGCACGTTCGAGGAGGGACACATCTCGAGTGGCACCCGCCGGTCGCGCACGTAGTTGGCGAGCGTGCCCAGAACCGGCCCCGCCTCGGTGATCTCGATGTCGTCCACGATGCGTACGCCGTGGCCGAGACGTTCCGCACCGCACCAGCCCAGGGCCTCGGAGATGGACGGGAGCCCGAATGCCTCGCCTGCGTGGATCGTCGAGTGGAAGTGAGCCCGGCGGATGCGGTCGAAGGCGTCCATGTGACGACTGGGTGGGTGACCGGCCTCCGCGCCGGCGATGTCGAAACCGACCACCCCGTGATGACGGTGCCGAAGCGCCAGCTCTGCGATCTCCGAGGACCTCGCGGCGGTGCGCATGGCGGTCACGAGGAGCCTGACCATCACCGGTGATCCGGCCGCAGCGGCCGCCACCTCGCCCTCGGCGAAGCCCTCCAGGATCGCCACCACGACGTCGTCGAGCTCCATTCCGGCTTCGGTGCACAGCTCGGGTGCCATCCTCACCTCGGCATAGACCACGCCATCGGCCGCGAGGTCCTCCACGCACTCGCGAGACACCCGGCGGATCGCTTCGGGGTGCTGCATCACGCCGACGGTGTGCGCGAAGGTCTGCAGGTAGAGCTCCAGATCGCGGCGGTTGGCCCCTCTGCGCACCAGTGATGCCAGCTCGTCGGGGTCGGTGCTCGGCAGATCGGGGTACCCGTACTCCGCGGCCAGCTCGATGACCGTGCCCGGACGAACCCCGCCGTCGAGGTGATCGTGCAGGAGCACCTTGGGGGCGGCCACGACGAGGTCCCGATTGAGTTCCACGACCTCACCGTACCGTGACCGCACAGCTCCCACCCCGGGGGATCGCCCGGAGCGGCGCGGGTAGCGTTGGACGATGGCAGCACACGGCTCGGGCCTGCTCGTCGGGTTGGACGGAGATGACACGCTCTGGCACAGCGAGAGTCACTTCATCACCACCACCGAGAGACTCGGTGACCTCCTGGCCGGATACCTCGATGACGACGCCTCTCACGAGGACCACCTGATCGAGGTGGAACGCAGGAACCTGGCGCGCTTCGGCTACGGCGTCAAGGCGTTCACGCTGTCGATGATCGAGACCGCGGTGGAGGTGTCCGGTGGACGTGTCACCGGATCGGAGGTGCAGAGGATCCTCGACTGGTCGAAGGAACTGATGGACCATCCGGTGGAGCTGCTCGACGGTGTGGTCGAGACCGTCGGGTCCCTTGCAGAACAGCACGACCTCGTGTTGGTGACCAAGGGGGACCTGCTCCACCAGGAGTCGAAGGTGGCCCGTTCGGGGCTGACCGAGCTGTTCGACGGGATACACATCGTCTCGGAGAAGGATCCCGACACCTACCGGCGGGTACTCGAGGCCCACGGCACCCGGCCCGACAGCTTCGTCATGGTCGGCAACTCCGTGCGTTCTGACGTGCAGCCGGTCCTACAGCTCGGAGGTACCGGGATCCACGTTCCGTACCACACGACCTGGGCGCTGGAGCTGGTGGAGAACGACGATGCCGGTGGTTACGAACGGGTGGAACGGATCGCGGATGTGCCCGGAGTGCTGGAGCGCCTGGCCGGTACATGAGACCGCTACATGAGACCGGTACATGAGGAGGCCCGGCACGTCGGTCGGGTCGACCGCTCAGACGGTGCCGAAGATCCTGTCGCCCGCATCGCCGAGGCCGGGCACGATGTACCGGTTCTCGTCGAGCCGGTCATCGAGTGCCGCGAGGAAGATGGGCACGTCCGGATGCGCGGCGCGCACGGTCGCTATCCCCTCGGGACAGCCGACGATGCAGAGGAGTCGTACATCGGTGGCACCCGCCTCGGCGAGCTGGCTCAGTGCGTGCGCCGCGCTGCCACCGGTGGCGAGCATTGGGTCGACCACGAGCACGGCGCGGTCCGCGATCCGGTCCGGAAGCTTGGCGTAGTAGTCGACCGGTTCGTGTGTGGTCGGGTCGCGGTACATCCCGAGATGGCCGACCGCGGCGTGGGGAATCAGTTCCAGAACCGCATCGACCATGACCAGGCCGGCGCGGAGGATGCCCACCACTGCGGGTTCGGGCGACGGCAGACGCCGGGCGTGTGCGGTGCCTATCGGCGTGCGGACCTCGGTCGGAACGGTCGGCAGGTCAGCTGTGGCCTCATAGGCGGCCAGCAGGGTGATCTCGCGGGCCAACCTGCGGAACTCCCCGTGGGGGGTGTCCGCGTCGCGGAGGATGGAGAGCTTGTGCGCGACCAGCGGGTGGTCGACGACGTGCACGCCGACGGGGGCTTCAGCCACCGAGCACCGCCGCAGACTGTGCGGCGAGGTCGCCCTCGGGTCGAGCGCCCAGGTGCGAGATCACCTCCGAGGCCGCCAGCGAACCCAGTCGACCGCAGTCCTGCAGATCCGCCCCACGGCTGAAGCCGTGCAGGAAGCCCGAGGCGTAGAGGTCACCCGCTCCGGTGGTGTCGACGAGCTCGTCGATCGGCTCCGCCGGAATCTCGATCACCCTGTCCGCTGTGGCCACCACCGATCCCTTCGCCGAGCGGGTGAGCGCTGCGACCTCGACGTGCTCGCGGACCCTGGAGAGCGCGACGTCGAAGTCATCGGTGCCGTACAGGGCCAGGATCTCCGCCTCGTTGGCGAACAACAGGTCGACGTGGTTCTCGACGAGATCCAGGAACGCGTCGTGATGACGCTCCACACAGAATCCGTCCGACAGCGTCGCCGAGACCACCCGGCCGGCCTCGTGCGCGTACCGGGCGGCGACCCGGAACGCCTCCTGAGCCTCCGGAGGATCGAACAGGTACCCCTCGAGATACAACACCGAAGCCCGCGCGATGCGGTGCTCATCCACGTCGTCGGGACCGAGGTGCACCGAGGCCCCGAGATAGGTGTTCATGGTGCGTTGCGCGTCGGGGGTCACCAGGATGAGGCAGCAGCCCGTCGCCGGACCGGCGGCGGCCAGGGGTACCTCGTAGGTCACGCCGGTCGCCCGGATGTCGTGGGCGAAGACGTGTCCGAGCTGGTCGTCGCGTACCTTCCCCAGGTACTCCGCACGACCTCCCATGGCAGCGACGCCGACCATCGTGTTGGCAGCCGAACCCCCCGAGATCTCCACGGCGGGACCGGTCAGGTCGTAGATCTCGCCGGCCCGCTCCTCGTCGATGAGGGTCATCGCCCCCTTGGACACCCCGAGGGAATCGATGAACTCCTCGCTCTCGTGGCTGAGGACGTCGACGAGGGCATTGCCGATTCCGACGACGTCCACGTCCGCGTTTGATGGGTCCAGAGGTGCTCGCACGCCGCAGAGGCTAAGGATCACCGGTGTCCGGACACAACTGCCGCACGCTTGGGGCATCCTCTGCCGCACCGCATCCCGCGGTGAACTACTGTGCGCCCACGCCGCCCACGCGGCCCGGAACCCGATGGAGGTAACTGCTGTGAGTAGACGATTCCTGCGTATGGCCGCACTTGGTGCAGCTCTGGTACTGGTGGCGGGAGCATGCGCCTCCGAGGACGAGGGTTCGAGTGACACCACCGAGGCCTCCGGCGCCGACAGCTCCGGTTCAGAGATCACCGCTTGTCAGGTCACCGACACCGGTGGCGTGGACGACCGTTCGTTCAACCAGACCGCCAACGACGGTCTGGTCCAGGCCGAGGACGAACTCGGCGTGCAGGGCAAGGTGCTCGAGTCCTCCAGCGAGGCGGACTTCGAACCCAACATCAAGGCCTTCGTCGACCAGGGCTGCGACCTGATCATCCCGGTCGGGTTCCTGCTCGACGGTGCGACCCAGGCCTCCGCCCAGGAGAACCCTGATCAGAAGTACGCCATCGTGGATGTGGACTTCTTCGATGCCGATGCCGGCGAGGACATCTCCTACGACAACGTCGAGGAGCTCACCTTCGCCACCGACCAGGCCGCGTTCCTGGCCGGATACCTGGCTGCGGGCACTTCCACCACCGGCAAGGTCGGCACCTACGGCGGCATCAACATCCCGACCGTGACGATCTTCATGGACGGATACCTCGCAGGGGTCCAGCAGTACAACGCCGACAACGGCACCGACGTCGAGGTGCTCGGCTGGGACGGGTCCGACGGCCTGTTCACCGGCGACTTCGAGGACCAGGACAAGGGCAAGCAGACCACCAAGTCACTGATCGACGAAGGTGCCGACGTGATCATGCCCGTTGCCGGTCCCGTGGGACTGGGTTCGGTCGAGGCGGCCAACGAGGCCGATGGCGTGAAGCTCGTCTGGGTCGACACCGACGGCTGCATCTCGGTTCCCGACGCCTGTGACCTGTTCCTCACCTCGGTCCAGAAGAAGATGGACGTAGCGGTGTTCGACAGCATCAAGTCCGTCGTGGACGACGACTTCAAGGCCGGGCTCTACACCGGCACCCTCGAGAACGACGGTGTCGGTATCCCCGAGATGGGCTCCGACATCCCCGAGGATCTCGCCAAGAAGGTCGACGAGTACAAGGCGGCCATCATCTCCGGTGACCAGTCGGTGACCCCCAGCTGATCCGGGGCGACCGACACCTGATCGAGGGAACGCAACGAAGTGAAGGTCGAACTGCGAGGAATCACCAAACGGTTCCCCGGTGTGACCGCCAATGAGGACGTGGACCTCTCCGTGAGCAGCGGAGAGGTCCTCGCCTTGTTGGGCGAGAACGGTGCCGGCAAGTCGACCCTCATGAACGTCCTCTACGGCCTCTACCACGCCGAGGAGGGCGAGATCCTTCTCGATGGGGAGCCGGTCACCTTCGAGTCCCCTGCCGACGCGCTGGCCGCCGGGATCGGCATGGTGCACCAGCACTTCATGTTGGTGCCGGTGTTCACGGTCAACGAGAACCTGATGCTCGGCAACGAGGTGACCCGCGGCCCGTTGGGCAAGCTCGATTTCGAGGCCTCACGGGAGCGGATCGTCGAGCTCTCCCGCCGCTACAACCTGGCGGTGGACCCCGATGCGCTGGTGGAGAACCTCCCGGTGGGCGTTCAGCAGCGGGCGGAGATCCTCAAGGCCCTCTACCGGGATGCGGATCTGTTGATCCTCGACGAACCGACCGCGGTGCTCACGCCGTCGGAGGTGACCGAGCTGGAGGGGATCATCTCGGCGCTGGCAGAAGCCGGCAAGGCGATCATCCTCATCACCCACAAGCTCGGCGAGGTGATGAGGGTGGCGAGTCGGATCGCGGTCCTCAGGCGCGGAAGGGTGGTCGGTGAGACCCGCCCGGAGGACACCGACGAACAGCACCTGGCCGAGATGATGGTCGGCCACGCGGTGAAGCTGGTGGTCGACAAGACCGAGGCCGCACCCGCTGAGGTGGTCCTCTCCGTCGATGGGCTGTCGGTCCGTGACGACCGGGGATTCGTGGCCGTCGACGACCTCGATTTCGAGGTGCGCAGCGGTGAGATACTCGCCATCGCGGGGGTGCAGGGCAACGGACAGACCGAACTGGTCGAATCGCTCTGCGGACTCCGCACCCCACTGACCGGTGTTGTGACCCTGGACGGGGCCGACGTGACCGGCGCCCCACCGGGGGATCTGTTCAGGCTCGGCCTCGGCCACGTTCCCGAGGACCGCCAGAACGACGGGCTGGTGGGTCCGTTCCCGGTGGCGGACAACATGGTGCTGAACACCTTCAACTGGGAAGGGTTCGCCAGCGGTCCGGTGCGCGACCGCGACGCGGTGCACGACAACGCCACCCGGCTCTCCGAGGAGTTCGACGTGCGCACCCCCTCGGTGGACACACCGGCAGGAACGCTCTCTGGAGGCAACCAGCAGAAGGTGATCGTTGCGCGGGAGTTCACCCATGCCCAGCGGTTGCTGATCGCCGCACAACCGACGCGGGGTCTCGACGTGGGATCCATCCAGTACATCCACGCCCGGATCGTGGCCATCCGCGACGCGGGCGCCGCGGTGCTGGTGGTCTCCGCCGAGCTCGACGAGGTACTGGCACTGGCCGACCGCGTCGCGGTCATGTCCGAGGGCCGGTTCGTGGGAATGCTCGAGGGCGACCGGATCGACCGCAACACGATCGGACTCCTCATGGCGGGACATGCGACCGAGGAGGCCCGATGACCGTCGACGACACGAGCGATGGTCGGGCTCCCGACCCGGGCGAGCACCCCGACGCCGGGGGAACGACCCAACAGGAGTCCCCGACCCCGCCGTTCTGGCGCCGCGCGTTCGACTCGCTCAAGGTTCCCGTGCTCGCTGTGTTCTCCGCACTCGTCGTGGGCGCACTCCTGATCATGTTCACCGATGAGGACGTGCTCTACGCCTGGGCGCGCTTCTTCAACGATCCGCTCCGGGCGCTGGAACGATCGGCCACAACCGTCTGGGAGGCCTACTCCGCCCTGCTCGACGGAGCGGTGGGATCACCCGCGGCCATCTCCGAATCACTGCTGCGCGCCACGCCGCTGATCCTCGCCGGTCTGGCGGTGGCATTCGCGTTCAAGGCCGCCCTGTTCAACATCGGTGCCAACGGCCAGATGATCATGGGGGCGATGTTCGCCGCCTGGGCCGGGTTCAGCCTCGACATTCCGGGTCCCCTGGTCATCCTGGCCTCGTTGGTGGTCGGCACCCTCGCAGGCGCTGTGTGGGGAGGGATCGCGGGTGTGCTCAAGGCCACCACCGGCGCCCACGAGGTGATCACCACCATCATGTTGAACTTCATCGCGGGGTTCCTGCTGGCGTATGCACTGACCACCGACGCGTTCCTGCCGAGCGGCACCGGCAACCCGGTGTCGAAGCCCATCCTCGACCAGGCCCGGCTCCCCCGGTTCATCTCCGGCGAGCGCGTCGACCTGGGGATCTTCCTGGCGCTGGGGGCGGTGCTGCTCATCTGGTGGGTGCTCGAGAGATCCACCTTCGGTTTCCAGGTCAAGGCGGTGGGACTCAACCCGCATGCCGCGCGGTATGCAGGCATGAAGGTGGCGACCATCACCGCTCTCACCATGGCGATCGCAGGTGGTCTGGCCGGCCTGGGAGGAGCCACCATCCCGATCGGCCCGACCGGCACGCTCACCGCCGGGATCATCGGCTTCCTCGGTTTCGACGCCATCGCGGTCGCCCTGTTGGGCAAGTCCAATCCGTTCGGGGTACTGGCGGCGGGACTCCTGTTCGGTGCGCTCAACGCAGGTGCGGTGACCATGCAGGCCGAGACCCAGATTCCGGTCGACATCGTGATCGTGATCCAGGCACTCATCATCCTGTTCGTGGCAGCACCCGCCCTGGTGCGCGCCATCTACCGGGTTCGCACCGGCGATGCCGAGTCACCGCTGTTCACGTCGTCGTGGGGGTCGGGATGACCGACACCTCGAGCAGCGGAACCCAGCCGGAGGCGTCGGTGTCGACCGGGACGAAATCGACCGACAAGCAGACCGCAGACGCTGCGGTGGCGGCCGAGGCCCGCCGCAGGGCCACCCGCCGCGGGATCATCTGGTTGTTCACCGGAGTTGCCGTCATCTGGTTGTTCGCCATCGGTGTGGACACGTCGATCTCGAGCACCTTCGACCTCTCGACCACCACCGATCTGACCCTGACGGTCCCCTCCGCAGCGACCGTGTGGGTACTCGGTGGGGTGATCGTCGCACTGGGAGTGCTCCAGATCGTCAGACCCCTGGGCGCTTCCGGCTACCTCTCGGTGCTGGTCGTGATCCTGGCCGTGATGGCGTTCCTCACCTGGGCAGGGCGGGACCAGGCCTTCTCGCTGGTCGGGATGCTCCAGTCGACGGTGACCCGAGCCACACCGCTGGCGCTCGGCGCCCTTGCGGGCGTGCTCTGTGAGCGCTCGGGCGTGGTCAACATCGCCATCGAGGGGATGATGCTGTTCTCGGCCTTCCTTGCCGCCTTCGCCGCCAGCGCATCGGGGAGTCTCTGGGTCGGCATGGCGGTGGGCGTGTTCGGTGGCGCCGCCCTCGCCTGGGGTCACGCAGGTCTGTCGGTCACCTACAAGGTGGACCAGATCATCTCCGGTACCGCCATCAACTTCTTCGCCACCGGCATCACCGCGTACCTGGCTGCCTCGGTGCTCACCAGCAACCCGCAACTGAACCGCTCCGGCACCTTCGACAACTGGAGCCTCCCGCTGTTGGGCGACATCCCCTTCATCGGCGAGTTCCTCTTCGACAACAACATCTACGTGTACACGATGTACGTACTCCTGCCGTTGGTGACCTGGATGCTGTTCCGCAGTCGCTGGGGACTGCGGGTGCGTTCTGTGGGTGAACACCCGAGGGCTGCGGACACGGTCGGCATCAACGTGCTGCGCACCCGCTACCACTCGGTGATCCTCGGTGGCATGGCCGCCGGTCTCGCAGGTTCGTTCCTGCCGCTGGGGTCGGTGGGCTCCTTCCAGGAGGACATGACCGCCGGCCGGGGATTCATCGCCCTGGCCGTGATGATCTTCGGACGCTGGAACCCGGTGGGGGCTCTGGGCGCCGCCCTGCTGTTCGGTTTCGCCGAGTCACTCAACTCGAAGCTCGCAATCCTCGGCACGCCCATCCCCTCGGAGTTCCTGCTGATGGCGCCGTACGTCGTGACGCTGTTCGTAGTGGCGGGCTTCGGGGGCAGGGCCCGTCCACCGGCGGCAGACGGCCAGCCGTACGAGACGAACTGAGATGGGCTCCGACCGCACCCCGACGGACCCCGCGGTGACCGAGGCGCTCTGGTCCCAACTCGCCGAGCGGGCCGCTGAGATGGTCGGGGTCGCCTACGCGCCCTACTCGCGGGTCCACGTGGGTGCAGCCGCGCTGGTGGACGACGGGCGGATCGTCACGGGCTGCAACGTCGAGAACGCCTCCACGGGCCTGGGGATCTGTGCCGAGGTGAACCTGACGGGTGCGCTGGTGTCGAGCGGTGGCGGTCGGCTGGTGGCCCTGTCGGTACTGGCCGGGGACCAGCAACCGATCATGCCCTGCGGACGTTGCCGACAGTTCCTCTACGAGTTCGGTGGCGACGAGTTGCTGGTCGCCACATCCGAGGGCGTGCTCACCCTCGGGCAGCTGCTACCCCACGCGTTCGGACCGGGCGACGTCTCGGCCCGTGCGGACTGACCCGACCCGGAGAACCATGGCCAACGTCACGATCCTCGATGTCATCGGAACCAAACGTGACGGCGGCGAGCTGAGCACCGAGCAGATCCGGTGGTTCATCGAGAACTTCACCGCGGGATCGGTCGGCGACGAACAGGCCTCCGCCCTGTTGATGGCGATCCTGCTGCGCGGGATGACGCCGAGCGAGCTCGCCACCTGGACAACGGCCATGATCGATTCCGGCGAGCGCGCCGATCTCAGTGCGCTGGGCCGCCCGACGGTCGACAAGCACTCCACCGGTGGGGTCGGCGACAAGATCTCGCTGCCTCTCTGCCCATTGGTCGCAGCCTGTGGTGCAGCGGTTCCCCAGATGGCGGGCAGGGGCTTGGGTCACACCGGAGGCACGATCGACAAGCTGGAGTCGATCCCCGGCTGGAGCCCCGAGGTGGCCGGTAGCGACTACGCCCGACAGCTCCGCGACGTGGGTGCGGTGATCTGTTCGGCCGGGGCACAGCTCGCTCCGGCCGACCGACGCATGTACGCGCTGCGCGATGTCACGGGCACCGTCGAGTCGATCCCCCTCATCGCCAGTTCGATCATGTCGAAGAAGATCGCGGAAGGTGCCGCCGCGTTGGTCCTCGACGTCAAGTTCGGTTCCGGCGCGTTCATGACCGAGATGGGACGCGCCCGCGAGCTGGCCGAGACGATGGTCGGCCTGGGTGAGGCCAACGGCGTGAGGTCCGCTGCCCTGCTCACCGACATGAACACACCTCTGGGCTACAACGCCGGCAACGCTATCGAGGTGACCGAGTCGGTCGAGGTGCTCGCCGGTGGCGGACCCCCGGACGTGGTCGAGCTCACGCTCGCTCTGGCCGAGACCATGTGCGAGCTGGCACAGATAGACGCCGATCCCGCTTCTGTTCTCGCCTCCGGTGCCGCCATGGACAAGTGGCGCTCGATGATCTCGGCCCAGGGCGGCGACCCCGACGCACCGTTGCCGACCGCTCCCCACGTCGAGCGGATCGAGGCCCCGTCGGCGGGACACGTCACCCGGCTGGACGCCAGGGCTGTGGGAGAAGCCGCCTGGGTCCTCGGGGCCGGCCGGGCGCGCAAGGAGGACCCGGTGTCGGCCTCCGCCGGCGTGCGCTGGTTCGTCCGTCCGGGCGACCGGGTCGCGAAGTCCCAGCTGCTCTTCGAACTGCACACCGAGGACCCCGAACGCATCCCTGCGGCACGGGAGGCTCTCGAGTCCGCCCTGGTACTCGGCGACGCCGCCCCCGAGCCCACTCCACTGATCGCCGAGCGAATCGGCTGAGCGGATCAGCCGAACATCAACGGTTCACCAACTCGACCACCGGGATCACCCTGTCCGCGCTGGCCTCGTAGTCGGCGAACTGCGGCACATCAGCTTTCTGGCGGTCCCACGCGCTGACACGACCGTGCGGACCCCTGCCTTCCGAACCTCAGTCCCCGGCGCCCGTACCGTCGATCGAGTTGGCTATCCGTTTCGCGCGGTTGGGTGACACTCCGAGCTCGTCCGCTGCGACGACCGCCGCGTCTCTTCGCGAGCGTCCCCCTGCGGTCAGGGACCGCACCCGCTCGGCGACCTCGGAGTCGGTTGGCTCCTCGGGCGGCGGGCAGGCGTCGACCACGACCACGAACTCCCCCCGGGGGGTGTTCAGCGCGAGATGCTCACCGGCCTGGGCCAGGCTGCCGCGCCAGCTCTCCTCGTGGAGCTTCGTGAGCTCCCGGCACAGGGCGACCGGTCGATCCGGTCCACACCGGGCGGCGAGATCCTCCACAGTGGCAGCGACGCGGTTCGGGGACTCGTAGATCACCACCGGCACCCGGGACGCGGCGACCTGCCCGAGACGATCGGCTCTCGCCCTTCCCTTGCGGGGAAGGAACCCCTCGAAGGTGAACCTGCCGGCACCGTCGAGCAGACCGCTCAGCACCGCTGCTGTGGCACCGGCGAACGGTCCGGGCACCACCTCGAGCGCAACGCCCGCTGCGAGCGCAGCTGCCACCACTTCCGCACCGGGATCCGACAGGCCCGGCATGCCGGCATCGGTCACGATCGCGATCCTCTCGCCCCGCGCCGCGGCGTCCACCAGTGAGTCGGCAACCGCCCGCTCGGTGTGTTCGTCCATGCGCACCAACCGGGGCGCCTCCATCCCGAGGTGTCGGAGAAGCCTGCCCGTGCGCCGGGTGTCCTCGCAGGCGATGCGATCCGCGGTCCCGAGAACCTCGCCGGCTCGCCGCGAGATGTCGCCGAGGTTCCCGATCGGCGTCCCGACGAGGCTTATCACCCCTGCTGGGTCCAGCCCCTCACTCACCGCACCTCCAGGTGGTCGCCCGGCCGGAGGTTCCACTCCCGGAAGGTCCCCTGGCGCGCTTCGAAGACGATCGTCGGTCGCAGCTGGGGACGCGTCACCCGCCACGGCTGCACGGTCACCACGCGGCGAACGGTGCCGTCGGTCTCGCAGAAGGCCGCATCGATCCCGAAGCGCATCCCGACGGTGTGCACCGAACGCGCCTTGAGGCGCAGCACCCCGTCGAAGTCCTCCCGCCCCAGCAGACCTCTGCGGCGCGCTGCACGCCCGTCGGCCAGTTCCACCGAAGCGAGCACCTCGCCATCACGTACCAACCAGGCCACGACCTCAACCTACCGGTCCGGGAGCCCACCGGAACCGGCGCTCACACGTTGAAGAGGAACTCGACCACATCGCCGTCGCGCACCTCGTAGTCCTTGCCCTCGGTCCGGACCTTCCCGACGTCGCGGGCGGCAGCCCAGCTACCGGCGGCGAGCAGTTCCTCGGCCTGGATCACCTGGGCGCGGATGAACCCCCGTTCGAAGTCGGTGTGGATGACTCCGGCCGCCTGCGGGGCCAGTGACCCCGCGCGGAAGGTCCACGCCCTCGTCTCCTTCTCACCCGTGGTCAGGAAGGTGCGCAGGCCGAGCATCTCGTAGGCCGCCTGGAGGAACGAATCCAGCGCACCACGCCCGAGTCCGAGAGCCTCGAGCATCTCCGCTCTCGACTCCTCGTCCAGCATGGCCGCCTCCGCCTCCAACTGGATGCAGAGTCCGATCACCGCGGTCTCTCCGCGCTCTCCGAAGGCTTCCCTCACCGGCGCCAGCACCGATTCGGCGTCGTCGAGCTGCCCTTCGTCCAGGTTGACCAGAGCGAGAGCCGGTTTTGCCGTGAGCAGGTTGTAGGAACCGAGGAGTTCGAGTTGTTCGTCGTCCAGGCCGGCACGGTACAGAGGCGTGCCTTCGCCCAGGGCATCGATCGCGGCATCCAGGGCGGCCACCTCCGCCAGGAGCGACTTGTCGCCCTTGGCGGCCTTGCGGCGCTTGTCCGCCTGTTTCTCGAGCGACTCCAGGTCCGCGTAGACCAGTTCGACCTCGAGGGTCTCGAGCTGTTCGAGTGGGTCGTTGCTTCCCGGCACGTCGTCGTCGTGGAAGGCCCGCAGCACGAACACGAGTGCATCGACCTCACGGATGTGCGAGAGGAACCTGTTGCCGAGGCCCTCCCCCTGCGCCGCGCCCTTCACCAGGCCTGCGATGTCCACGAACTGCACGGTGGCGTGGATCAGAACCGAGGTGCCGGACATCTCCGCCAGGCGCTCCACCCGGTCGTCGGGCACCCGGGCCACCCCCACATTGGGATCCACGGTGGCGAAGGCATAGGGGGCGGCGAGCGCGCCGCCACCCGCCAGTGCGTTGTAGAGGGAGGACTTGCCCGCGTTGGGTAGGCCCACGAATCCGAAGCGTTCCATCGGCGCCGAGGATAGGTGCCGTGGGCCAGACTGGCGTCATGTTGACTTTCGAGGTCGAGGACCCCCGAGCCGCCATATTCATCGATCCACGCATGAGCACCGACCCGGTGCGCTGGCACGAGGTGGCAGCAGAGCTGCGCCGCGACGACCCGGTGTTCCGGGTGGAGCACGAACTGGTGAGTCCGTTCTATGCGTTGACCCGACACGAGGACGTGTTCGAGGTCTCACGACACAACGACATCTGGCACAACACCCGCCACTCGGTGCTGATGCCCGACATCCAGCAGCAGATGCTCGACGCCATGGGTTTCACCCCGCACACGCTGGTGCACATGGACGGCGACGAGCACACCAAGCACCGCAAGGTGACCAACGACTGGTTCAAACCGGCCGCCGTGCGCAAGCGTCAGGAAGCGATCGCCTCGATCGCGGACACCTACATAGAGAAGCTCCGTGAGCTGGGCGGAGAGTGCGACTTCGCCCAGGACATCGCGGTGCCCTACACCCTCCACGTCATCATGGACATCTACGGTGTGCCGCCCGAGGACGAGCCCAAGATGCTGGAACTCACCCAGGGGATGTTCGGTGCGGCCGACCCCGAGTTCATGGGTGACATGTCGGACCCGTTCCAGACCGTCGTGAGCACGATCGAGGGATTCAAGGAGTACTTCGGTGCGATCACCGAGGCACGACGCTCCGAACCCACCGACGACATCGCGACCGTGATCGCCAACGGTGAGGTCGACGGCTGCCCGATGGGCGAGACGGCGCAGCTCTGGTACTACATCATCGTGGCGACCGCGGGCCACGACACCACGAGCTACGGACTGTCCGGTGGGCTGAACGCCCTGTTGGCCCACCCCGACCAGGTCGCCCTGTTGCGCGAGGACCCGTCGCTGTCCAACCAGGCCGCCGAGGAGATGATCCGCTGGACCTCGCCGGTGCGCCAGTTCATGCGCTACGCACAGTCAGACACACAGATCGGCGGGGTCGACATCGCCGAGGGCGAAAGGGTGCTGCTCTCCTACCCCGCCGCCAACCGGGACCCAGCGGTGTTCGTGCGACCGACCGAGTTCGACATAACCCGCGGCGATTCCGACAAACTGCTGTCGTTCGGGGTCGGTGCCCACTACTGCCTGGGGTCACAGTTCGCCCGACGGGAGATCCACACGATCCTGCCGAAGCTCCTGGCTGCTGTGAAGACGATCGAACCAGCCGGAGAGCCCCAGTTCGCGGAGGCCAACTTCGTGGGCGGCGTGAAGCACCTGCCGATCCGGTACACACTTGCGTGATGCCTGAGCCGTCGGTCCACCGAAGGGCGGTCAAGGCCCTGCAGCGGGCCATCTACCTGCTCGACCGCGGGCTCGCACCGGGCCAGAAGGTCCGTGCGTTCGCGAACGCGCTCGACGTGGTCGAGGGGCTCTCCGAGTCCGAACTCACACAGAGGGCCCGCAACGGCACGCTGACCGAACTGCCCGGCATCGGTTCCTCGACCGGCAGCGTCATCTCCGACGCGGTCACGGGAAGCCCTCCGCGGTACCTGGAACGGCTGGATGCCGACACCGCCTGCCCACCTCAGGTCGGATCCGAACTACGGGAGCTGTTGCGTTGTGACCTCCACTGCCACACCACCTGGTCCGACGGCGGGGCGACGGTGCGCGACATGGTGGCGACGGCCATCGAGCTCGGCCACGACCACCTCGCGCTCACCGACCACTCCCCCCGCCTGACCATCGCCCATGGGCTCTCGGTGGAACGGCTGCGAGAACAGATCGCCGAGATCGACGAGGTCCGCGCCGAGGTGGCGCCGTTCCGAATCCTCACCGGAATGGAGGTCGACATCCTCGCCGACGGTTCGCTCGACCTGCCGGAGGACGTGCTCGCCGAGTTGGACGTCGTGGTCGCCTCGGTGCACTCCAAGCTCCGGATGGGCGAACGCGAGATGACCGAACGCATGGTCCGCGCCGTCGTCAGCCCCCACGTCGACATCCTCGGGCACTGCACCGGGCGCAAGATCGTCGGCTCCGGACGTCCGCCCTCCAGCTTCGATGCCGACATCGTTTTCGCGGCGTGCGCGCGTTTCGACACCGCGGTCGAGATCAACTGCAGGCCCGAACGCCGGGATCCACCCGAGGACCTGCTGGAGTTGGCCATCGAGTGGGACTGCCTGTTCAGCATCGACACCGATGCGCACGCTCCGGGACAGATGGAATGGCAGAACTGGGGCTGTGACCTCGCCACACGCCACGGCATCGAGCCAGAGCGCATCATCAACACCTGGAGCGCCGAGGACCTCGAGGAATGGACCGGCTCCCACACCGCAGCCTGACTCCCCGCTGGCCCCGACTTCATGGCGGAGGCCCGCGGGTTGTAGCTTGGCATCCCTATGTCGAAGCGCACCCAGAAGAAAAAGAACAACGCGCGGCGCAAGAAGGCCAATCACGGTCGCAAGCCCAACCTGGGCCGCAACTCCTGACCGAAGCCGGGCCCGACCGAAGCCACGAGTGACCGACCGGTCCCAGACACTGGTCTGGTTCCGCAGGGATCTGCGACTGGTCGACAATCCGGCCTGGGCCGCCGCCACGCACCACGGGCAGCGAGTCGCTGCCGCGTTCGTGCTCGACCCGGTTCCATGGAGCCTGGCCGGTCCCCGCCGCCGGGCGTTGCTCGTGGGTCACCTGCGCAGCCTCGATCGAGGTCTGCGACGAATCGGATCCGGGCTCTTCCTCGCCGAGGGCGACCCCGCGATCGTGGTGCCCGAACTGGCCGAGCGACTCGATGTCGGCTCGGTCCACGTGAACTCCGATGTGAGTTCCTATGCCCAACGCCGTGACGCACGGGTCCGCCGGGCACTGGGAGAGCGCGAGCTCTGTGTGCACTGGGGCAACCTCGTGCACGAACCGGGCGCCGTGGTGGCACGGTCCACCGGTTCTGTCCACAAGGTGTTCACGCCGTTCCACAAGGCCTGGCGGAGCACCGAAGCACATCCCTGGCCCGAACCGCGCCAGGTCGAGACCATCGCGCCGACAGACCCGCCCCGATGGCCGGCCGTGGAGCATCCGCCGATGGAGCCCGGAGAGGAAGCAGCAGCTGGTCGCCTGGCGGGTTGGGATTCAGAGGTCGACCACTACAGCGAGCGGCACGACCTGCCAGCGCAGACCTCCGGTACCTCCCGACTCTCCTGCGACCTCCGCTTCGGCACCCTCGCCGCGCGACACGTGGTCGAGGCGATCGGCGAGCACACCGAGGGCCGGCGGGCATTCGTGCGCCAGATCGCCTGGCGCGACTGGTTCGCCCACCTGTGCTTCGCGACTCCGTCGATGAGCGCACACGCGATGACCCCGGCCATGGACCGCATCGCGTGGCGTGATGACCCCTCCGGTCTGGCCAGGTGGGCAGAGGGATCGACCGGGTACCCGATCGTCGATGCCGGGATGCGCGAGCTGGCCCGGAGCGGAATCATGCACAACCGCGTGCGCATGATCACGGCGAGCTTCCTCGTGAAGGACCTGCTCATCGACTGGCGCCTCGGAGAGGCGCACTTCAGGCGACAGCTTCTCGACTACGACCTCCCCCAGAACGTGGGCAACTGGCAGTGGGTGGCGGGAACGGGTGCCGATGCCGCGCCGTACTTCAGGGTGCTGAACCCCGTCACGCAGTCGCGGCGCTTCGATCCACGT
Source organism: Microthrixaceae bacterium (assembly GCA_023957995.1). GTDB lineage: Bacteria > Actinomycetota > Acidimicrobiia > Acidimicrobiales > Microtrichaceae > JAMLGJ01. The sequence continues at coordinate 108,940 of JAMLGK010000008.1, forward strand.
GGCGAGTACATCCGCCGTTGGGTTCCGGAGTTGGCACGACTGCCGGCCGAGGCGATCCACGCACCATGGCAGGCCGACAGCTCCGATCTCCGGGCGGCGGGGGTCGAACTGGGAGCCGACTACCCGGAACCCCTGGTCGACCATGCCCGGGCTCGCCAGAGGGCACTCGGGGCGTACTCCGAGGCCAGGGCCCTCGGGTAGGTTCGGACGATGCCCGAGCAACGACACCAACTCCGGTCCATCACACTGGGTGACGCTCCCTCTGCCTGGGCCGAGCTCGGTTTCGAGGTGCGCTCCACACAGGCGCGGTGCGCGGAGGACGAGGTGCGCTACGTCGCCCTCGGAAACACAGCAGTCCTGCTGGGGGCCCACGAGCCGGGGTTCTCGGGTTGGAGCATCGACGGTGGCACCCCCCACATAGAGGGTCTGGCGGCGAGCGAGCCGTCGGCTCCTGTGGTGGCGGGTTCGATCCACCCCAATGGGATCGAATCGATCGATCATGTGGTGGTCACCACCGGAGATGTCGACCGAACGGCCGCCGAGCTGGCTGCGGCGGGGATCGAACAGCGCGGGGAGCGCAGTACCGACAGCTACGGCTCGCCGATGCGCCAGCAGTTCTACTGGTTGGGTGACGTGATCCTCGAGCTGGTGGGACCGGGCCGGGATGAACCCACCAGCGACGAGCCCCCGAAGCTGTTCGGGCTGGCGCTCGTCGCCCCCGACCTCGATGCCACCACCGAACGACTCGGCGATCTGGGTGGCACCCCGAAGAACGCGGTGCAGCCGGGCCGACGGATTGCAGGCATCCGGGGCGAACGCACGGGGGTTTCGATACCGCTCGCGGTCATGAGCCCGCACCGGGGTTGAGCAACCGGGTTGAGCAACCGGGCCGAGTACCGGGTTGAGCCCGCGAGCCCGGGTTTCCCCCGGAGTTACCCACCGGTAACATAGGGTCATGGCTGATTACCGCACCCCCACCAAGGATCTGCTGTTCGCCCTTCGCACCGCGGGGATGATCGACCAGATCTCCGCCAGCAAGCGGTACGAGCACGCCACCTACGACGTCGTCGAGGGGGTGTTCGAGGAGCACGGTCGCTTCTTCAACGAGGTGTGGGCACCGACCAACGCCCTCGGGGACACCGAGGGGCTGGAGTGGTCCGAGGAGGGTGTCACCACCCCGGAGTCGTTCAAGGATGCGTGGGCCAAGTACGTCGAGGCAGGTTGGCAGGGGATGAACCTCGACCCCGACTACGGAGGCATGGGCTTCCCCGAGGTGGTCTACGGGCTCTCCGCTGAGGCCACCATCGGATCCAACGCCGCATTGTCGATGCTCCCGGGGCTCACCACCGGTGCGGTGGAACTGCTCCAGAACTGGGGGACCGAGGAACAGCGCGAGCGCTACCTGCCCAAGATGATCACCGGTGAGTGGTCGGGCACGATGAACCTCACCGAACCACAGGCCGGGTCGGACGTCGGCCTCTCGACCACCAGGGCGGTGCCCCAGGACGACGGCAGCTACCGCATCACCGGAACCAAGATCTTCATCTCCTTCGGCGAGCACGACCTGACCGAGAACATCATCCACCTGGTGCTGGCACGCACCCCCGATGCTCCGGCGGGAACCCGCGGCATCTCGTTGTTCCTGGTGCCGAAGTTCCTGCTCGAGGAGGATGGCAGCCCCGGCGAGCGCAACGACGTCAAATGCGTGTCGATCGAGCACAAGATGGGCATCCACGCCTCGCCCACCTGCGTGCTCAGCTTCGGCGACGAGGGCGGCGCCACCGGTTGGTTGGTCGGTGAGGAGAACCAGGGCCTCAACGCCATGTTCACGATGATGAACGCGGCACGCCTGGCTGTGGGGGTGCAGGGCACCGCCATCGCATCAGCGGCCTACCAGAAGGCGGTGGACTATGCCGGGGAGCGCCTGCAGGGCCGCGAGGTCGGCTCCGACCAACGGGGGCCGGCACCGATCATCGTGCATCCCGACGTGCGCCGGATGCTGCTCGAGATGAAGTCCTACATCGAGGCCACCCGCAACCTGACCACCCATCTCGCGGCCAGCCTGGACATGTCGCGCACCACCGAGGGCGATGACTCCGAGGGCTGGGACGAGCGGGTCGAGATCCTGACCCCCGTGGCAAAGGCATGGTGCACCGACGTCGGCGTGCAGGTCACCTCGACGGCGCTGCAGGTTTTCGGCGGGATGGGATTCATCGAGGAATCAGGGGTCTCCCAGCACTTCCGCGACCAACGGATCACCCCCATCTACGAAGGAACCAACGGTATCCAGGCCATGGACCTGGTCGGACGCAAGCTACCCATCCGCGGTGGCGCCGCGTTCGCGGACCTCGTGGCGGAGATGCGTCGGATCGTGGACGAGCTCGAGGGTGTGGAGGAGATGGCCGCCAGCCGGGCCGAGATCCAGGCCGCCTTCGACGAACTCGACACCGCCACGAAGTGGATCATGGAACACGGGATCGCCGATCCGCGCGACGCCCTGGCCGGGGCCACGCCCTACCTGGAGCTGTTCGGCCTCACCGCCGGAGCATGGCTCATGGCCCGCCAGGCACTGGCGGCTCGCGAGGAGCTCGCCAACGGGGCCGACGCCGGCAAGGAGTTCCTGGAGGGCAAGATCACCACCGCCCGCTTCTTCTGCGAGCAGATCCTTCCGAAGGTGCGCTCTCTCACACCGGCGGTCACCTCCGGCCACGAAATCCTCTACGAGATCGACGCCGAAGCTCTGGCCTCCACCTGACCGCACTAGGTTGCCGACGTGCTGGACCACGTCTTCACCGATGCGATCGGCGCCCTGCGCGACGCTCTCGAGCGCGCGCTGTTGGAGCGCCAGGCCTTCGAGGAGCGGCTCCAGGCAGACGTGCTCCTCGGTGATCTGACCTGGGAGACCAGCTACGGCCTGCCCGGTGAGGGCACGCCTCCGCGGGTCCGCGCGGATCTGACACTCGACTGGCCGACCTGGTCACAGGCCGCCTACCGCTCCTGGTACATAGACGAGGAACTGAGCGAGCTCCCGCGGATCGACATCGAGGTCGTGCTGCGCGTGCAGCGGCTGGTGAAGCCACCAGAACCCGCTGATGTGCTCGCGGCGCTGCCCATGGACAGCCCCGAGGTGAGTGGCGAGCGCATGAGCCGCAGTGGTCCCACCGTCGAAACGGTGCATTCGGCAGACATGACCGAGAGCCAGCACGCCTTCGAGGTCTCCTACGAAGGAAGCTACGAGCTCGACGAGGCCGCCCTGGCCGACGGATCGATCCTCGATGACCACTTCAGCGCCATCGGCGGCTGGATCTCCTCGACCCTGGTCAAACTCGGCGACCTGGACCTGGCCTACGTCCCCGCGGAGGAGCCGGACTAGAGCCCGGCCGGGTCCGCCGCGGCCCTCAGTTCGTCGAGCTGGGACTCGGTACCGATCGCGATCATGATCTGGCCGTCCTGCAGGGCGATGTCGCTCGATGGGTTCGTGACGAAGGTGCCGTCGGTGTTGCGCATGGCCAGCACCAGCGCGCCGGTGTTGGCCCGGAGATGCGACTCGCCGAGTGACCTGCCCACGAGCGGCGAGTCCGACGGAAGAGCGACCTCGGCGAGCTGGAACTCGATTCCGCTCTCGTGCATCACCACGTCCACGAACTCCGCCACATGGGGCTGGCCGACCAGGGCGGCCATCCGGGATCCACCCAGTTCATGGGGGTTGACCACCCGATCGGCACCCGCACGGATCATCTTCTCCGCAGTGGAATCGACCCTGGCGCGCGCCACTATGAAGGCCCCTTCGTTCAGGGAACGGCCCGAGAGCACCACGAACAGGTTGTCTGCATCGGTGGCCAGCGCGGCGATCATCTTGGCGCAACGCTGCACCCCCGATGCGGCGAGCACGCCGTCATCGGTGGCATCACCCAGCACGTAGGGGTAGGGGCAGCTCGCCAACCGGGCCGGGTCGTTGTCGACGACGACCAGGTCATGGGTGTCGCGGAGGTGTTCTGCGAAGGACTGACCCACCCGGCCCCAACCACAGAGCACGACGTGTTCGGACAGGTGACTGATGTTGCGGTCCATGCGGCGCCTCCCGACGGTCCTCGACAAATGGCCTTCCACCACGAACTCGACGATCTGGCCGACCGCGAAGACCACCGAGGCGAAGCCCACGACGATCAGCAGGATCGTGAACGCCTTCTCCGCGGTGTCGAAGTCGTCGACCTCGTTGAATCCGACCGTGGAGATCGTGATGATCGTCTGGTAGATCGAATCCACCGGTCCGAATCCGAGGAGCGTGTAGCCCACGAACCCGAGCAGGATCGCACCGGTGACGAGGCCCAGTGCCACCGCCAGTCGGCGCTGCGGCGTCATCGCCGCGGAACCACCTTCTCACCCGTGGTCAGGACCTGACCCGGTGAGCGAGAGTGGCGACGACGCCGTCGGCATCGCGCCTCAGCGCCGCTTCGTCTACCGCGTGGTCGGCGTCGAGGTAGTCGTCGATCGGTAGGTGCAACGAGACCGAGGACGCGGCGCCGGCGCCGGTCTCCGTCGCTGCGACGATCACCTCACCGTGTTCGCCCGTTCCGGCATCCAGTGAGCCACTGAAACGCTCCGAGGCGCACGACACGTCGAGGTCGACGTGGGCGTCGCCGGTGGCGAGGGCATGGCCCGTGACCTTTCCGAGGCGAACGACGAGGGTCTCACCGGGAGCGCCGGAGTAGGACAACTCGTGGTGGTCCCCGGAGTCGCTCCGGTTGGCGGGCGTGAATCCCTGTGCGCTGGCAGCGGCGTCGAAGGCGGCCACGAACGCATCGTTGGCGTTCTCGACGATGGAGGCGGCATCTGCACGGGCTCTGCTGCGTTCGATCAGATCGGCGAACGCCGCTCCGTGCATCGGATCGAGCCCCTCACCCGCGCCCGCTGCCCTGAATCCCTCTGTCTGGGTGGTGCCGGCATCGGCGGCCTCGAAATCGGCGGGGGTGACCTCGACCGCGGGCACGTCGATGGGTTCTGACCCGTCGCCCTCCGCAGACCCGGTGCCGACACCGAAGACCGGTTCCGAGGGCACCGGCTCGGCGACCACCGGTTCGGGCGAGCGCGTTTCAGGCGAGACCGATTCAGGCGAGACCGATTCAGCAGCCACCGGTTCAGCAGCAGGCGGAGCGGCGGCCTGCATCACCTCGTCGACCGCCGCGGTCTGCATCGGGGTCGGCTCGGGCTGCACCGGCTGTTGCCCCTGGGGTGGCGGCGGAGCCGCGGGTGGGGCGAAGGCCGTCGGGGCCTGTTGGGGAGCACCGCGCCGTCGGGCGATCTCCGCGGCCACTGCCGGGTGTCCGACCATGGTGGTCCAATCGGGCAGACCGGGCCACCAGACCGGGGTGTTGTCATCGAGTCGCCCGGCCACCACCTCGCTCACCAGGAGTTCGAGGGTGTAGGGCCCCCGTTGGTCGTCGGGCCCCACGACCACGTAGGACTGGGCTTGGTCGAGTGCGGGCAGGTCGCTCATGGACTGCGATCCTGCCACAGTATGGACCCGCGCGGAACCAATCCCGCTCGATGACACACACGGTCGATGCGACCCCAGGGAGGCCAACCGAATGGAACTGGAACTCAATGAAGAACAGCGGCAGTTCCGCGATCTGATCCGCCAGTTCACCAACCGCGAGGTGCGTCCGGTGGCACGGGAGATGGAGCAGTCCGGCACCTACCCGACACGGATAGTCGAGCTGATGGCCGAGATGGGTCTGTTCGGCCTGACGGTACCGACCGAATTCGGTGGCCTCGGCGCCGACACGATCACACTCGCGCTGGTCTTCGAGGAACTGTCGCGCGGCTGGATGGGAATCGCCGGGATGATCGGGAGCCATGGAATGGCCTGCAAGCTGATCGCGCAGCACGGCACCGAGGCCCAACGCGACCTCTACCTGCGCGAGCTGGCGAGCGGCCGGAGACGTTCGGGACTGGCCCTGACCGAACCCGACGCCGGGTCCGACCTCCAGGGGATCAAGACCGTGGCACGGCTCCAGGGTGATCACTACGTGGTGTCGGGCACCAAGACCTGGATCACCAACGCGCGACACTCCGATCCGTTGCCCGTGCTGGTCAAGACCGATCCGGATGCATCTCCTGCCCATTCGGGGATGTCGATCCTGCTCGTGGCCGCCGACACCCCGGGCCTGTTGGTCACCAGGGACCTGGGCAAGCTCGGCTACAAGGGACCCGAGACCTGTGAGGTGGTCCTCGACGACGCCGTTGTTCCTGCGGAGAACCTGCTCGGTGGGATCGAGGGCAAGGGCATGTCCCAGGCCATCTCCGGGTTGCAGACGGGCCGGGTGAACATCGCTGCGCGAGGAGTGGGCGTGGCGCACCGGGCTCTCGAGGAAGCTCTCTCCTACACCCAGGAACGAGAGGCCTTCGGACGGCCGGTCGCCGACTTCCAGGCGGTTCAGATGCGCCTTGCGGACATGGCGACCAAGGTCCAGGCCGCCCGGTCGCTCACCTGGTGGGCAGCCGACCGGCTGGACCGCGGCGCCGACGCGGCAACGGAGTCGGCGATGGCCAAGTTGTTCGCCTCGGAGGTGGCCCTCGAGGCGAGCATGGAGAGCATGCGGCTGCACGGCGGCTACGGATACTCCACCGAGTTCGAGGTCGAGCGCCTCTACCGTGACGCGCCGATGATGGTGATCGGAGAGGGCACCAACGACATCCTGCGCACGGTGATCACCAAGGGCCTCCGCAACAACGGGATCCCCGAATCCTGAGCTGCTCAGAGCCCCCAGAACTCGAGGATCTTGTCGACCGCCACGTAGTCCGGTGAGTTGACCAGACTGGGGTACTCATGGCCCAGACCCCCGATCACGTCGTAGCGGACATCGCTGCCCGGGTCGCACCCCTGGCCCTGGAACGACGCCACACCTCCGAGTTCGAACCCGGTCGGCTCGCCGGTACAGCCCGAGGCTGCTCCGACCGCCAGCAGCGATCCCTCCACAGGGGGAACCTGGGGCAAACCCGGAAGGCTCGACTTGCCGCCCAGCACGGGGACCACCGGATCCTCCTCACCGGAGATCTGCAGGAACCTGACGGGCTGTGACGGCTCGCAGTCCGAGAAGTTGGTGCCCGCCACCGAAGCAACCCCGGCGAGGGTGTCCGCCCGCATGCAGGAGTAGAGGTACGACATCATGGCACCGTTGGAGTAGCCGGTCAGGTACACCTGTTCGGGGTCCACGCCCTCCTCGGCCACCATCTGCGCCACGACAGCATCCAGGAAGGCCACGTCATCGACGTTCTGTTCCACCGCAGCGCCACAGCACCGCCCTGCGTTCCAGGACTCCTCCACCCCCTGGGGGAACGCCACCACCAACCCGTGGTCCCGTGCGGCCTCGGGCCAGGTGGCCAGACGGGCCATCTCCTCGGCGTCGCTTCCGAGCCCGTGGAGGTTGATCACGAGCGGGACGGGATCCGGGTCGGAGGAATCGCTGCGGTCCGACGGCTCCACCAGGAGCACGGAGCGACCGTTCTGGTTGTCGATGTCGACCCATCGGCTGTCGGCGCCCTCCACACCCAGGTCCACCCCGAACAACCCACAGCCCGAAGAGATGGCAGCCACAACGACGACGAGCGCGGTCAGCCCCATACGGGGAATCACGGCGCAGGGAATCACGGCGCAGGGAATCACGGCGCGGGGAATCACGGCGCGGGAGAACAGGGGAGGCAAGAGCGGTACCCGCATACCGGGAGCCTAGGCAGTTCTCGAGGGCAGGCCGCCGCGCCGATCGGACACGGCTCAGTTGCCCGAGCGGCGGCAGAACTGCAGTCGCAACCCTCCCGGGCTCACCACCGTGGTCGCCGAGACGCTCGAACCGGACTCGCTCCAACCGGCTGCCAGAAGAGGTTCGGCTGCTCCGAGGGCAGCTCCGGGTGTTTCATGGCGCAGAGCCCAGAAGCCGCCACCGAGCGTGTCGCCGGTCGGGGTCGGGCCCGGGTCGTCGGGGAACTCCAGGAGCTCGAGCCGCAATGGCTCCACCTCCGGGCCCGACAGCATCGTCATCCTTATCGGCACCGGCGTCCGCGGCAGATCGAGGTAGGTCGAGACCTCGGCCTCGGTGAATGCCAGATCCGAGCCCTTGGTGAGGCCCACCGAGACGAGAGCAGCGCTGTGGGCATCCATGTCGTCCACACACCAGACCACCGAATGGGGCTCGCTGAACAGGCCTGCGCCCGGTCGGTCGAGAATCGAGCTGCGCCTGTGGGTGGACTCCACGAGCACCACGGCGAGACCGTCCGGACCCGGGACCAGACACTGGCGCATGGTCACCGGGCCCACCGAGAGGGTCCCCACGGGTCCCGGCTGGAGCCCGACCAGACGTAGGTGGTCGATGGCATCGTCCATGTCGGAGGTGTAGAGGTCGAGCGCCCGGGCCCGGCGCTCGAAGTCCGCCGGGAGCCGTCCCGGCAGATCGCACCCCACCAGATGGACCGCCGGAGCGGTGGTTCCGGGCGTGACGCACACCAGCTCCACGCTCGGGCGCTCCAGTCCGTAGAGCGCCGCTGCGTCAGCGACATCGATACGGGTCCGGGTGGAGCGGGAGAACCCGAAGACCTCCAGGAACTCCGCGCTGGCGGAGGGGTCGGTGGCTCCCACCACCACACCCGTCGCCGACCCCATCATCACCGATCGGCCTCAGGCCGCTTCGAAGACCAGTTCACCGAACAGGAAATAGGACGTGCGGTCACCGTCCATGACCCGCCAGACGGCGGAGAGGCGATGGTTCTCGTCGATGATGAACTCGCGACCCACGATCTTGAGGGCGGATCCGTGCACGTGCTGGGAGGTGTACAACGCCCGGCCATAGGCGGTGGCGTTGCCCCACACGTCGGGACCGTCGTAGGTGTGCAGGTTGCCCGAGCGGTTGCGGTCGAAGCTCCAGGAGTGCTCCAGCAGGCCCGACATCTCGACGGTCTGGTGTGCGCGCAACAGGGAGGTCGGACGGTGCTCGATGCTCACCTGCACCTCTCCGGCGGGCATCTGGTCCGCCCCGTACGCGTGCAGCGTGCCACTCCAGGTGCCCGAGGTCTTGGCGGGCAGGGTGAACGGCTTCTTGCCGTTGGTGCGCTCGGAGGCACACCAGGCATCGATGCGCGCCGCTGTTGCATCGTTGGTGTCGTAGTCGAAGGCGACCTTGTAGATGCCGTTGAACACGCAGAGGACCTTCGGGCCCTCGTAGAGCAGCGACGAGTACACCTGGGTCTCACCGTCATCGAGGATGTGCACCATCGTGCGGAGGTCCGCCTGCCAGGCCGGCGAGTAGTAGTGCGCGTCGACCAGGGTGCCGTAGGGCTGGCCGGCCCCGTAGAAGTCAGGGCCCATGTAGATCCGGTCCTCGTCGGAGTCCTTCACCCCGAACGCGAACTCCACGAACTCGAGTCGGGGGCGCAGCGGCCCGATCCCGTCGAAGAGCGTGTGCATGTAGTAGGTCGTGGTCCCCTCGTCGAAGACGCTGGACCGGTTGACCTTGATGTATCCGGTGTGGTTGCCCTCGGCATCCCACACCGACGGGTTTCCGTACCACTCGCCCTCGATGCGCTGTTGCCAGCCCGATGCGATCTCGTCGGCACCCTCGTCCGCTTGGGGGTTCTGGCCCATCTCAGTTGCCTCCCGGCGTGTTCAGTTCTCCGCGCCCGGAGTCACGGATTCCGATGCGCAGTTGCGTCGCCTGTTCATCACCCAACAGCGATCCGATGCGATCCCACACCGGGTCCACGGTCGGATCGAAGATCGTCGCCCTGCTGCGGGCGTCACGCTCGGCGAGCTCGTCGGCGCTGGTTGCGCCGAGGACGTCGGAAGGGACGCCGTTCTCGACGAGGCCGAACCAGTGGTCGCGGTAGCCGGCGACGATGTCACCCACCTGTTCGAACGCCTCGGGCGTGGCGCGGTTGGCCATCATCCAGGCCGACATCACCTGCCACTGCAACGGGGTCAGATTCGCCGGTGTCACCCCGTCGATCTCGAGTCCGCTCGCACGTAGGTCGTTGAGCGGCACGTAGCAGTGGCGCAGGTAGTCGGGGTTGATCGCCGGATCGACCCTCGGGTTCAGGTCGATGTGGAACGCGAGCATCTCACCTCCTCCGGCCTCGGGGGGCAGCGCTGAGCTGACCGAGTCGAGGGTGAAGTGCGGCACCGCACTGGTGGCCGGAGTGAACGCGTAGATCATGTGGGAGTCGAGCCCGATCATCGGCACCGTGATCCCCACGTAGACGAGCGTGGCAACACCATCGGCGGAGAAACGTCTCATCGATCCGACGGGATCGGGCACCATCTCGCTGGTCAGGGTCATCGCCGGTCCGCCGTCGGCGGCCAACTCCTCGCTCAGACCCAATCGGGCGACGATCTCTGTCATGTTGGCCTCGCACAGGGCGAAGGACGGGCGGTCAGCCATTTGCGGTCTCCTCGGACGGTTCTGACTCGGATGCGGGAGCACCTCCGGAACCAGCGCGGTCGCGGCGCGACTTCAGTGCCGCGTGTGTCTCGACCTCCTTGAGGACCCAGGCGTTGGCGAGATCGGCGTTGTCCTTGCGTGCGGGTGACGGGATCACCGTTGCGGTCCGACGGTCATCGGTGGTGAGTATCTGGTGGGGCTCGATCCCCCACCCGCGGTCATAGGCAGATGCGCGCCAGCGGCGGAAGGCCAGCGATATCGCATCGGAGCGCACGTTCAGTTCCCCGGCCAGGTCGAAGGGCACCAGCTCGGGCTTCTGTGCCTCCACGGTCGCCTGGTCCTCGTAGAAGATCTTCATGGTGCGCTTGTAGGTGTCCGCATCGGCTCGCAGCAGGGCCACCTGCCACGGCTTGGTGAAGAAGTTGCGCGCTGCGATCCAACGGGAGGCCGTGGTGTTCTCGTCGATGGGAACGTGGGCGGTCCAGATACGGATCTGTCCCAGCGGAAGGGAGACCTGCAGCATCGAGGTGTAGGGGAACATGATCCCGACCTTGGTGTGCACCGGCGGGCGCTCCGCACTCTTGCGGATGTACTTCCACATGCCGGACGCAGGCGGCGGGTCCAGGTCCACCTCGGCGAAGATCGACCGCAGGAACTCACCGTCGGTGCTCCAGTCCTCCACGATCTCGTGGTCGGGTACCTCCGGGCGGTCGGGATTTCCGAAGCTCCCCGCGTGCACGAAGGGGGCGTGAGCGATGTCGGCGCCGTTCTCGATGACGCGTTCGATGTTGGCGTTCCAGACGAACTCGCCCTCGACCATCCGATAGCCGGCGGAACGCGCCTCGGCCGCCTGCTCGAGACCCGGCAGCTCGGGCATCGGGGGTCTCTCCTGCGCGGACAGGTCGCCCAGGAACGCCCACACGAAGCCGTACCGCTCGAGCGACGGGTAGGTGTCGGTGCGCGCCTTGCCGGGGATCTTCGCCTCGGGCCCTGCCGCCGGGATCTTCACACAGGCGCCGGAGTCGTCGTACTCCCAACCGTGGTAGGGACAGACCACGCAGCTGTGTCCGTTGGCTCCGCGCTCGACCCAGCCACCGGCCAGGGAGCCACCGCGGTGGACGCAGATGTCGGACTGGACCACGGGCTCACCCGACTCGTTGCGCCACAGCACCAGGTCCTGGCCCATGACGCGCAGCTTGGACGGCTCCGCGGTGACCTTGGACCCGTGTTGGATCGCGTACCAGAAGTTCTTGAACATGTCCCTCAGCTCCCCGGGTCCTGCGGCCCGCCAGGGGCCCGTTCACTTCGCCGCTCGGCACCCCAGAGGGCGCCGACCAGACGATCGGTCAGATCCTCGCCGAAGAACCGCACCCCGAGGGCGTTGGCCGGATCGGTCTCGGCGATGAGGCGCCGCACGTGGAGGTCCCGGGCCGACAGCGCAGCCTGTTCGCTGACGGGGACCGCCTCGGCGGCGTCCACCATGGCCAGCCAGTCGGTCACGCGCTGTTCGGCCAGTTGGGCGATCTGGCCGATCCGCTCCGCACGCCGCGTCGGCTCGTCCGCGTCCTGCACCACGAAGCACGACGCCGATTCGGTCACGTGCTGGCGAACCACCAGGGTGCGGCTGGTGAACCACGAGAGTCCCTCATCCGCGCGCAACTCCAGGCATTGTTCGTTGTTCGGCCCGTAGTAGCGCTGGAGGTAGTCGTAGTCGACGCACAGGTCCACCCGCGGAAGGTAGTCCTGGTAGAACCACAGCGTCGGCAGCGTTCCCCAGGCGAACGCCAGGTGGGGCACCCGGGTCTGTGGTCCCAGCCAGCAGGTCAGGTGCATGTTGGAGAACCCTGTCGAGGGCTCACCCATCCAGGAGTGGATCATCCAGTCCATCTCCTCGCCCACGTAGGCGTTGAGCTTGCCGCTCCATCCGTCGTTGCCCTCGTAGGAGGCGAGATCGCGGTAGCCCTCGTCGGTGGTCATCTCGAAGCGTCCGCGGATGCGCTCGGCCTGGGTGGACATGATCGACCAGAGGGCCTCGAAGGTCGCCTCGTTGTCGATCTCTCCGGATTCGTCGAGGATGTCGACTACCGACCTGAGGGTCTCACCCATGTGTTCCTCCCGTGATCGCGTTCCGCGGCACCGGCGGCCCCGGTGCTGCGGCACCCATCCTCGCTGGACCGGGGCCTTCCGGGGGCCTGTTCCGCTTGCCGGAACGACGTTTCGCCAACCATACTTCGCCCTCGCCGGCCACGGCCAGCCGCGCGGCGGGCAGGCACCACCCGTGGGTGGATCCCTCGATACCGGTGTATCTTGCGCACCGAGCCGACCCCGGAGGAAGCGTCGTGAACCGAAGCTACCTGTACGTGCCCGGGGATCGCCCGGACCGCCTCGCCAAGGGCCTCACCAAGGGGGCCGATGCGATCATCGCCGACCTGGAGGACGGGGTCGCGGCGACCGCCAAAGCCGAGGCCCGCGATGCCGTGTGCGCATTGCTGGAGAACCTCACCCTCGATGGGGCCGCGGGGGTCGATGGGGCCGCGGGGGTCGACGGGACCGCAGGGGTCCCGCAAATCCTGGTGAGGGTCAACCCGGGCCAGCTGATGGCCGATGACGTCCGCGCGGTGGTGACCGCGGGTGCCGACGCCATCTACCTGCCGAAGGCGACGATGGACTCGCTGCGCCACTGTTCGGAACAACTCGACCAGCTCGAGTCGGCCGATCCCGGTCGTCGGGCGCGGTCGGTGCGAGTGGTGCCTCTGATCGAGAACGCCCGCGGCCTGCTGGACGCACCCGAGATGGCCTGCCATGACCGGGTGCACAACCTGGCGCTGGGCGAGGCGGATCTGACCGCCGAGCTGGGGATCGAGCCTTCGGCGGACGGCTCCGAACTGCTGTTCGCGCGCTCGACCGTCGTGGTCGCGTCGGCTGCCGCAGGCCTCGACCCTCCCACCGCACCGGTCAGCACCGACTTCCGCGACCTGGAGTCGCTCCGGGCCGAGACAGTGGCTCTGCGGCGACTCGGTTTCGGTGCCAGGTCCGCGATCCATCCCTCGCAGCTCGGGGTGATCAACGATGTGTTCACCCCCACCGCCGCGGAGCTCGAGCGTGCCACGGCACTGGTGGCACGCTTCGAGGAGAGCCTCGTGCGCGGCGAGGGTGTCTGTGTGGACACCGACGGCACGATGGTCGACGAGGCCGTGGTCCGGTCCGCTCGGCGCATCCTCGCCCGCAGGACCTCCTAGGCGCCCGGCAACCGGGTAGTTCATCCCAGAGCGGAACACTGTTTCCCTTCCGGATGTCCGACTACACTCCGCCAATCGGCCCGCCCCGGGTGGCCGATCTGTTTGCCCAACGAGACGAGGTAAAAGATGAGAATCTCCCGATACACGAGGCCAGCGCTGGCGGTGATGGCGATTGGTTCGCTTGCCCTCGTGGGCTGCGGCGGAGGCGACGACTCCGCAGATGACACCACCACCACGACCGAGGCCGAGACGACCACGACCGAGGCCGAGACCACCACGACCGCGGCACCCGAGACCACCGCCGTCACCGAGACCACCGCTGCTCCGGCTGCTGAGGTGCTCGTGTTCCCGGCCGACCACACCGCACGGATCACCGTCGACAAGACCGACGTGACCAGCGGTGATGTCGTGACCGCGCAGGTGACCGGATTCGCACCCGGTTCCAGCCTCGCGAGCTCGTTCATCGCCACCTGGCCCCCGAGCGACATCCCCGACCCCGACCACATGGCCACCTACCTGCCTGACGTCGCGGTGGCGGACGCCAACGGCGCGGCAACGGTGGAGATCACCATCGACCCGGTGTGCGCCGAGGGTGACTGCTACATGGTGGTCGCGGACGGTATCGGCCCCAATGGGATCTACGCTGGCGTGAAGCTGAACTACCAGGGCTGAACGGGCACGCATCCGCGCGGGCCTGCACATGCGTGGCCCACAAGGAGCCCAAATGAACTCAACGAGGGTGCGTCGACGCGGGATCGCAGGCCGCAGGCGCACCCTCGTCGCGTTCGTCCTGGCCGCGGCCATGCTGGTCGCGGCGTGCAGCGGGGGCTCCGGTTCGGACACCAGCACCACCTCGACCACGACCACGACGGCACCCCCGCCCAGCACCACCGAGGCCGAGGCAGCGCCGGAAGAACCACCGCAGGTCGAGTGGATCGTGCAGGTGGGTGGTCCGGACAACGACGCCCTTCTCGGGGTGGCAGCACGCGAGGACGAAGTGGTCTCCGCCGGGTACACCGAGGGCTCCCTGCAGGGTGAGGGCAGCGGCGGCCGCGACGTGCTCACAGCGGTCGTCGGCACCGACGCCGAGATCAGATCACTCCGACAGACCGGTGAGGGCGGCGACGACTCCGCATTCGGCATCGGCGCCGCTGGAGGCACCACGATCACCTGCGGCTACACCGAGAGTGATCTGGGTGGTGTGAACGCCGGGTCCGCCGATGCCTGGTGCGCCCCGGTGGACCCGACGGGATCGCTGGGCAACATCCACCAACAAGGTGGCACCGATTGGGATCGGCTCTACGGCACCGCGGTGGCACCCGAGGGCACCTTCGGATACACCGGCGGGTACACCCTGGGCCTCTTCCCCGGCGCTTCGAACACCTCTGCAGGACTGCTCGGCGACGGCGACGCCATCATCTGGCAGGTGAACGCCGACGGCACACCGCGCTGGATCCGCCAGTTCGGCACGGCCGCCACCGACTGGGGACAGGGCGTCGCCACCACCCAGGACGGTGACGGCCTGCTGGTGGGCTACACCCAGGGTGACCTGGACGGACCGTCCAACGGTGGCACCGACGGATTCATAGCCCGCTTCGACCGGGACGGTCTGCCACGTTTCATCCGCCAGTTCGGGAGCGACGGCGCCGACTGGCCCAAGGGCGTTGCGAGCGGAGGCGAACCCACCCAGGGCAACGAGACCTTCGTGACCGTGGGAAGCACCGACGGCGCCCTGGCCCCGGCTCTCGGAGGTGCACTCGTCGACCCCACCGACGCCCCTCGAGCAGACGGAGCAGAACCGGCGCCGAGCAACGCCGGTGGTACCGACGCCATGGTCGTGGCCGTCGACCCCGCGGGTGAGACCCGCTGGACCGCGCAACTCGGGAGCGACATGAACGACGATGCGATCGGCGTCGCCGTCGACGGAACGACGGTGCTGGTCGCCGGAACCACCTCGGGGGTGCTCGACACGACCGGGCAACCGGCCGCGGGGGGCCGCGATGGATTCCTGGCGGCGCTCGATCTGGAAACCGGGTCGCTGCGCTGGATCACCCAGTTCGGATCCGCTGCCGACGAGGACGTCTACGGGATGACCGTGACCGAGGACGGCCTGGTGGTCATCTCCGGGCAGACCACCGGCGACCTGGGAGACAACACCAACGCCGGTGGATCCGACGGATTCCTGATCGCATTTCCGCTGCCCACCGCCGGTGGGTCGGTCGCCTCGGCCCTCTGAGGCAGCTCCGACCCGGCGGGCGCGTCGCGACCGGTCCGGCCGGGGATCAGGAGACCGGGGAAACCAGGTCCGTACGTAGCTCGGGCCGCCTACCCCAGACGAGGTCGGTGTCGGTGCTGACCAGCTTCTCGACGGTCCGACCCGGGTGGAGGGTGGTCGTGAGGTACGGGTCCCCGGGGCCTGCGATGCGTCGCTCCGGGTCGTTGATCGTCTGGTCGAACGGCTCCGGCCTGTCAGCGCGCGACCAGACAGGGTTCCGCGGCGGTTCGAAGAACGCCGATCCACCGAAGTGCCCGTGACGGCTCGCCACCGCGAGGCACATCCGGTTCTCGGCGCAGCGCTGGGGGGCGATCAGCGCAAGGTCGTAGGACGTCGCCACCGAGAACGGTGACGCGACCACCTCGGCCCCACCGAGAACGGCCAGCCTGGCCGCTTCCGGCACGAGCAGGTCGTCTCCCACGAGCAGGGCCAGGCGGCCGAACCCGGTCGTCACGACCTTGATCCGTTCACCGAGATCGGTCTGCCACGACCGGTGGCGCTCCGGCACGTGCAGCGCCGGCTGGTGCAGAGCGACCCCCTCCGCGGACACTGCGAGGCCCACGTGGGAGTACCCGCCATCGGCGTGCTCCTCGACCACAGAGGTGACCACCAGTGAATCGGTACCGGCGAGCGCGGTTCGGAGCACACCCAGCAGGTGGGTGCCGGCCCGGGCCGCCGACTCCGGGTCGCCCTCCAGCGTGCCTCGGTCACTCGCCGCGAGTTCGGGCAGGACGATCAGTCGTGCTCCCCCCGAGCCGAGTTGGCGCACACGCTCCGCCAACCGGTCGGGTTCACCACAGCCCTCGCTGATGACGGCCGCACCGAACGGCTCGGCACCCGTGGGTGGCAGAGGCCGCACGTCCTGGGCCACCGGAAGATAGAGCTCGGGCCGACGCAACCCCAGCAGCGACGTTCCATCGGGCCTGTGCGCTCCGCGGGCTTCGTCGAGATCGATCTCGGCGAGCACCACCGCTGCGCCGTCGCGCGGCGCCTTGGCCACGACCGCGCCCGTCGGTGAGACGATCTGGCTCTCCCCGGCGGCGGTGAAGGTGCTCTCGGGCAGTCCGACCGCCGACGCGATCTCCTGGCGGCGGTCATCGGGGATCAGCGGCCCCACCTTGCAGCAGGCCACCACCCACACGCCGTTCTCCGCAGCGCGGGCGGGGACGTGCAGGCTGGCCTCGTCGAGCGCGAATGAGTTGAGGCTGTTGCAGAGGATCTCGGCACCGCGCACGGCCAGGGATCGTGCGGGCTCACTGATGACCCCGTCCATGCAGCAGTAGAGCCCTATGCGGCCGAGTGGGGTGTCCATGACACAACCGGGTGTGTCACCACCGGAGAGGAACGTTCGCTCTGCGCCCATCAGGACCTGCTTGTCACCCTCACCGACGAGTCCTGCCTCGGGTGAGAACAGCAGCTGGGTGACCGTGATCCTGCGCTGACCCGGTCGGTCACCCTCGCCGTCGCGACGCACCGTCGAATTGGCCACCACCCAGATGCCGTGGTCACCCGCGGCGGCACTGAGAGCCCTGACGAACGGATCATCCGGGTCTGTCGTATCGGTCGCGACCTCCCAGGCGTGCTCCTCGGACTCGTAGATCGAGTAGTGGTTCCCGAACTCGGGCAGGACCACCAGCTGCGCACCCTGCTCGGCGGCACGGCGGACCATGTCGACCAGGGTGGCCCTGTTCGCAGCGACGTCGTCGCGGATCTCGCACTGTGCTGCCGCGACCCTCACCGTCCTGTTCACCTGCCGGTCCGAACTACCGGGCCGCGGCGGGCGGACCGCTGCGATCGAAGGGGAAGTTCCCGGCCTTGGCAAGCAGACCCGGGGTGGGGTGTTCGAGCGCGGCCTCGAGCCAGGGGACCATCGCGATCAGCGCATCGAGGTCGACCCCGGTCGGATGGCCCATGCGTTCGAGCATGTAGACGAGGTCCTCGGTAGCGATGTTTCCCGTGGCGTTGGGGGCGAAGGGACAGCCACCGATCCCGGCGAGGGACGAGTCGAGCACGCGCACACCGGCCTGTACCGCCGCTGCTGCGTTGGCCATGCCGGTGTTGCGGGTGTTGTGGAAGTGGCAACGCAGGGCGGCGTCGCCGAGAGATGGGCGCACAGCCGCGATCCGCGTCACCACGTCGGTGGGAACGGCAACTCCGATCGAGTCGGCGAGCGCGACCTCGTCGGGTCCGTACTCGCAGATGCGCGCGACCACGTCGGAGAGTCGCCCGACCGGCACCTCTCCCTCATAGGGGCAACCGAAGCTGGCCGCGACCGTCACCGAGGTCCGCAGACCGGCCTGTCGCGCCTTGTCCGCGATGGCCGCCCAGACCGACACCAGCCCCTCGGTGTCGGTGCCCTGGTTCTTGTTGGCGAAGGTGTCCGTGGCGACCACCACCACGTTGATCTCGTCCACACCGGCGGCGACGGCACGCTCGAACCCCCGCTCGTTGAGCACCAGGCCTATGTAGGAGGCCTCGTTGTCCCGGGGCAGCGAGGCCATCACCTCGTCGGCATCCGCCATCTGCGGGACCCGCTTGGGGTTCACGAAGCTGACCGCCTCGATCCGTCGGATCCCCGCAGAGACGGCGCGGGTGATGAGCTCCACCTTGTCCGCGGTGGACAGCATGGTGGGGTCGGACTGCAGCCCGTCACGGGCTGCGACCTCGACGATGGTGACCCGATCGGCTGCAACACCAACGGAGTCGGCGGGGTGGTTGTCGGTCTCGGTCATGTTCATCGATTCGATCATCACCCATGCGGGCGGTAGCGTGAAATGGTAACAGCGTTCCACTGAGCGGAACAGACGGTCATGGGTAGCATCCACACTGGTCCGGACGAGATCGGATGCCCCCATCAGGACCCCGGAGGTGCCCCACCATGACGCCATTGTCGGACCTGCGGGTCCTCGAGATGGGCCAGCTTCTGGCCGGCCCCTTCTGCGGACAGCTACTCGCCGACTTCGGCGCGGACGTGATCAAGGTCGAACCACCCGGTGTCGGTGACCCCATGCGCGAGTGGGGACGCGAGAAGTCGGGCGGCAAGTCCCTGTGGTGGCCTGTGGTGGCGCGGGGCAAGAAGTCCCTCACGCTCAACCTCCGCGAGGAGGCCGGACAGCAGATCGTGCGCGAACTGGTCGCCGAGACCGACATCCTGGTGGAGAACTTCAGGCCCGGAACGCTCGAGAAGTGGAACCTCTCCCCCGCTGCGTTGGCCGAGATCAATCCCCGACTGATCGTTGTGCGGGTGTCCGGCTACGGCCAGGACGGCCCGTATGCCGACCGACCGGGTTACGGCGCCATCGGCGAGGCGATGGGCGGCCTCCGGGCGGTGATCGGCGAGCCCGACCGGCCGCCGTCGCGGGCAGGCATCTCCATCGGCGACACGCTCGCGGCCACCTTCGCGTGTCTCGGGGCGCTGGTCGCGCTGCACTCCCGGGAGAACACCGGACGCGGACAGATCGTCGACTCGGCGCTCTACGAGGCGGTGCTCGGCGTGATGGAGAGCCTCATCCCGGAGTACGAGATCACCGGATACGTCCGACCCAGGACCGGCTCGATCCTTCCGAACGTGGCTCCGGCGAACGCATATCCGACGAGCGACGGCCGTGAGCACCTGATCTCGGGCAACCAGGACACCGTCTGGAAGCGCCTGGCCGCGGCGATGGGCCGTCCCGAACTCGGCGACGACCCCCGCTACGCAACGCATTCGGCACGCGGCGAGAACCAGGCCGATCTCGACGAGTTGATCGGCAACTGGTCGGCCACGCTCACCGCCGAGGAGCTCGAGGCCAGGCTCAACGAGCACTCGGTGCCCAACGGCAAGATCTACACCGCACCCGACATGCTCGCCGACGCCCACTTCGCGGCCCGGGAAGCCATCGTGCGCCTGGCGCATCCGACCCTCGGCGAGTTCCCGATGCAGAACGTGGTCCCGAAGCTCTCCGACACCCCGGGGGAGGTCCGCTGGGTGGGACCCGAACTGGGGGAACACACCGACGAGGTGCTCACCAAGCTCCTCGGGCGTTCACCCGAGGAGATCGAAGGACTGCATGAAGCCGGAATCGTCTGAGCCGGTCAGGGCGGCACAACCGGAAGGACTCTCGTGACAGTTGCAGAACTACGGGCCACCGAGCCCGAGAGGCCGCCGGGGTACGACAAGGTGATCGGCCGCAGGGCACGCTTCGGGGTCATCGCCCCGTCCACGAACACGACCGTCGAGGCCGACCTCTGGGCAGTCCGCCCCTCCGGGGTCAGCTTCCACACCGGGCGCATGTACATCCCCTCGCCACGCATCGCATCCGATGAGGACTTCTCGGCGCTCATCGGTCAGATCCGTGCGTCGATCGAGACCGCCGTTCGCGATGTGATGACCTGCTTCCCCACCTACATGCTGATGGGGATGTCGGCGGAGACCTTCTGGGGAGGGGTGCAGGGCAACCGCGACTTCATCGATCGGATCACCCAGCGCACGGGATTGGGCGTGTCGACCGGAGCCTCGGCGTGTCGTGCCGCGCTCGAGCACTTCGGAGCCGAACGGATCTCGGTGTTCTCGCCGTACCAACCGATCGCGGATGAACAGGTCGGGACGTTCTTCGCCGAGGCGGGATTCGACGTGGCTGCCATCACAGGACTCCGCTGTCCCTCGGCCACTGCGATCGCTGAGGTCGGAGCCGGCGTGATCGAGGAGACCGTTGCGCAGCTCGACGACGATTCGGTGGAAGCCATCGTGCAGGTCGGGACCAATCTGAGCTTCGTGTCACAGGCCGCCGAACTCGAACGACGTCTCGGCAAGCCGGTCATCGCCATCAACGCCGCGACCCTCTGGCATTCGCTGCGGGCCGTCGGCATCACCGACAGGATCGACGGCTTCGGCCGCATCCTCGAAGAGGCCTGACCGTGCAGGACTCATCCGGCGGGTCCACCGACGCCACCCAACGGTTGGCCGAGGGAATGCCCCTGCCGGAGCCCGGATCGTTCGAACAGCTCCAACGGGTGGTGGTGGTGGGCGCCGGGCCGGTCGGCATGTGCACGGCCCTCGCGCTGGGCCGCGCCGGTGTACCCGTGACGGTCATGGAGAAGGGACCCGGGCTGGCAACCGAGTCGAGGGCATCGACGTTCCACCCACCCACCCTCGAGTTGCTGGAGGACCTGGGTGTTGTCGATGAGGTGATCGCCCGCGGGCTGAAGGCTCCGCGCACCCAGTTCCGCGACCGCCGAGCGGGCCCGATCGCCGAGTTCGACCTCGGAGCGCTCGAGGGGGAAACGCGGTACCCGTTCCGGATCCAGCTCGAACAGAACAAGCTGGCGGCGCTCGTGCTCGAGACGATCCGTGAGGAGGCGGCGATCGGTGAGATCGACGTGGAGGTCCGCTTCTCGTGGCGGTTGCACGCGGCACTCTCGGCCGGATCCACCTCGGAGGACCTGGACGAACCCGCGAGGCTGCTCTGTGGCACCACCGAGGGATTCGTCGAGGTCACGGCCCCATGGGTCGTCGCCTGCGACGGAGCGCACTCCCCGGTGAGGGAGTCCCTGGGCGTGCAACTGGAGGGTGAGACGTATCCCGAGCGCTTCCTCGTGGCGTCGGTCGACGAGCAGCTCGACGACATGGTCGAGGGAATCGCGTACGTGAACTACATCGCGGACCCACAGGAATGGCTGGTGCTGCTGCGCACCCCGGACCACTGGCGCGTGTTGTTGCCGGTCGATCCGACCGAGGCGGATCGCGACGACAGCGACTTCACCGAGGCGGACGTGCAGGAACGACTCCTGGGGGTGGCCGACCCGGGGCGCCCCTGGAGGATCGTCCAGTGGTCCCTCTACGTGGTCAGACGGGCAGTCGCCGAGACCATGTTCGTGGGGCGGGTCCTCCTCGCTGGCGACGCTGCTCACCAGAACTCCCCACTGGGGGGCATGGGAATGAACTCGGGCATCCAGGACGGCATCTCCGCAGCGCGACGGCTCGCGGAACTCTGGCACGACCGAGCCGGCCCGGGCGTGCTCGAGGAGTACGACACCAACAGGCGCCGGGTGGCCACCGAGTACGTGCAGGCCGACAGCCATGCCAACTGGCTCGCACTGCGCGAACCGGATCCCGCACGACGCGCAGAGCTGCAGGCCGACCTCGCTGCCACCGCAGCCGATCCGCATCGACACCACGACAAGGTCGCTCGTTCGGCCATGCTCGATGCGATTCGTACGAGCCTCTGACAACGGCAGGGGTGACCCCGACGAGCACGAACGGGCCGAAGGGAACGGGAGCACGGATGAGCGACATCGAAACCGACTACGAAGCTGCAGGATTCAGCGGCCGCCTGGGCTGGGGTGAGAGGCCAGCGCTGGTGGTCATCGACGTGTGCCGTGCGTACGTCGATCCGGACTCCCCCCTGTACGCGGGCGTGGAGGAGCCATGCGCGTCCGCGGCCCGACTCGTCGAAGCCGCCCGTACCTCGGGTGTCCCGGTGATCTTCACGCGCGTCGAGTACGAACCGGGTGGCGTCGACGGCGGGATGTTCTTCAGCAAGGTCAGGGCGCTCCGGTGCTTCGAACGCGGCAACCCACTGGCCGACTGGCTCGAGGAACCCAGGCCGCTCGAGGGCGAGCTGGTGGTGACGAAGCAGTACGCATCGGCCTTCTTCGGCACCAGCCTCGCAGCGACCCTCACGGCCATGGGCGCAGACACCGTGGTGCTCTGCGGACTCTCCACCTCGGGTTGCGTCAGGGCGACGGGCATCGACGCCGTGCAGCACGGGTTCCGACCGATGGTGGTCGCCGATGCGTGCGGCGACCGCGCCATCGGCCCCCACGAAGCCAACCTGTTCGACCTCGACGCCAAGTACGCAGACGTGGTTGACGAGGCCGAGGCCGTCACGGAGATGGCCCGTCTCGGCGGGTGGGAGCGCTGAGCCCGGCGTCTGGCTACAGTCCCGGGATCGTCCATCCCGAGGGGGGAACTCCAGACGTGGTCCCTGAACCTGCCCTGCGCGCACGCCCACGAGTCGGTCGCCGACTCCTGAAACCGCTGGCCGCGGTGGCCACGATGTCACTCGCCGGGATGCTCGGCCCGCTCGGGATGGCCGGTGCCTCCGATGCCGTCGCCACCCCGGAACACACCTCCGCGACCCGCACCGGGGAGGCCCCGACCGTCGAACCCCAGGAACCGTTCCTCTGCACCACCGAGTTGAACGGACTCGGCCAGCCCACCGTGGACAACCAGGACCGTGAGGGCACACCGGTCTATCCCGAATCCGCGCCCGACACGCCCGATCGAAACCAGGATCCAGTCGGGTGGTCGAAGGACTGCCAGGCCGCGGAGCGGGTCGAGTACCGCTACCGCGACACCGCCGGGGAGATCCAGACCCTCCCCGAGGGGGTGACCGAACTCCCCGCCGACATCGCCTACATCGATGCCGAAACACTCGTCGGGGTCGATGAGATGGACCTCGAGGTCGACGACCGGGGCCAGATCCCCTACCTGTTCCGCTACCAACGCGGCACCCTTGCCGACACCCGTTTCGTCTACAGCACCGCGATGCTGGTGCCCTTCAGCGAGGTGTCATCCGGAACCGGCGAATGGGATGACAGCCACTGGAACGGTCGCCTCGTGTTCAGCTTCGGCGGCGGCGTCGGCATCGGCCACAGCCAGGGCAACCTCTCCGGTGGCGATTCACAGCTCGACGAGGCACTGCGCCTCGGGCACGCGGTGGTCTACTCCAGCGGCACCCGCACGTCGGTCCACTACAACCTCCTGCTCGGAGGGCGGACCGCCGAGGAGCTGAAGGCGACCTTCGTCGAGGACCACGGCGAACCCGTCTACACCGTCGGCATCGGCGGCTCCGGTGGCGGAATCCAGCAGTACGTGTACGCCCAGAACCACCCCGATCTGCTCGACGCCCTGATTCCCCAGTACTCCTATCCCGACATGACGACCCAGACGATCAACGTCGGAGACTGTGAGCTGCTCGAGTACTACATGGACGTCACCGACGGGGACAACGAGCGTTGGAGCGACTGGGACAACCGCAAGCTGTTGCAGGGCCAGAACACGATCGAGGGCTTCGAGTCGGACTGGGCAGAAGCAACCGGCGACACCGGCTCGAGCGAGTGCATCGAGGGTTGGCGCGGCGCCACCCCACTCGCGCTGAACCCCAACTTCGGCCTCGCTGACGGCATGGACGACCTGATGCTGCCCTACGCGGGTGAACTGCTCGCCAAGGCGGACGCGGGTGAGCCGGCGATCCCGGAGGACTTCCCCGATCTCGGCCGCCTCCTGCGGCAGTCCGACGATCCCTCGGAATGGGTCAACTGGACCCACTGGGACGACGCGGCCGAGGCCTACGGAATCGACCCCGACACGGGCCATGCCCGCTCCCCGTGGGACAACGTCGGGGTGCAGTACGGACTGCGCTCGGTGGCCGACGGCGACATCACCCCCGAGGAGTTCCTCGATGTGAACGCTGCGGTCGGGTCGTGGCGCGACGGCGAGGACAACGTGCCCGAGTCGTGCGGCATGGTCGCCCAGATGGCGGGCGACACGCTCGGAGTTTTCGCCGAGGCGATCGGCATGTGCGAGGGCGACGAACTCGACCAGTACTCCTCGGCGCAGATGGCAGCCGCGCCCGGGACCGGACCCGCACCACGCCGCGAGGGCGACGTCGAGGCGATCAGCAACGCCTTCGAGTCGGGGCTCGAGTTCGACGGGCGCCTCGGTCGCGACATCCCGATCCTCGACGTTCGCCACTACCTCGAGGACGAACTCGACATGCACAACGTGCACCAGTCGTTCGTCGTGAGGGAACGGATCCGGCGCGAGATGGGCACGGCCGACAACCAGGTCATCTGGTGGATGGATGCCCGCCCCGAGGAGAACGACGAGGCGACCTCCGAGCTCCTCACCGGGGTGTACAGGGTGATGGACGACTGGGTTCTCACCCAACTCGACGAGGGCACCACCGCAGCTGCGGCGAAGCCCACCGAGGCGGTCGACGGATGCTGGAGCACCGACGGTGAGCTGATCGCATCGGGTGAAGAGGTCTGGAGCGGCGCGGTCGAACTCGCCGTCACCGGCGACGGTGCCTGGAGCGGAACCGCGCCCTCCGAGGTGGACGGCGTACCCGTCGGGGACTGCGCGTCACGGTTCCCGATCAACTCGACGTCGCGTGTCATCGCCGGCGGCCCGATCACCAACGACGTCTACAAGTGCCACCTCAAGCCGGTCACACAGGCCGTCTCCGACGGGGACTACGGATCCTGGACCCCCACGGAGTCCGAGCTCGCGGAGCTCGAGCGGATCTTCCCCGACGGCGTCTGCGACTGGTCCAAACGCAGCGTCGGGTATCCCGGCGGTGAATCCGCGCTCGGAGCGGACGAGCCGGATGCCGAGCTCACCGCGACCACCACCACCGCCGGGGTCGGGAGCGACGACGGACTGGCGCCGGGGCCGGTCTCGCTCGCCGCGCTGGTCCTGCTCGCAATGCTCATCGTGGGTGGCGCACTGGCGTCCGGACGGGGTGACTCCTCCCGTGCCGGGCATTCGGACACCCGGTGACACCCGGGTCGACCGACGCTCTGCACCCGGGTCGACCGACCCGATGACAGCGACGGGTACCGGTGGGACTCTGGTGGAGTGCCCTCGGGTCACAGCCCCTCAACTCGAGGCACATGGGAGAGGACCCCGGGGAGTCGGTCGGTGCAGTGCATCGGCCGACTCCGCGTTCCCTGTATGGAGCGCGGCACCGGTGAGCTGAGCGACCGCGGCGTGCCGGGCCGTCGGCTCAGGAACCGAAGTCGACCTGCGGTGGTGCCTCGTTGGCCACCGGAGCGTCGTAGAACGCTGCCTTCGATACTCCCGACATGCCCACGAACAGCGACCACGGGATGGTCACCATCGTGCGATTGAGGGTTGCTGCTGCATCGTTGTAGTACTGACGGGAGAAGGCGAGCTGGTCCTCGGTGCGGGTGATCTCGGTCTGCAGTTGCTGGAAGTTGGTCGATGCCTTCAGATCGGGGTACGCCTCGGCCACCGCGAACAGGTTCGCCAGCGCCTGGGTCATCTGTGCATCGGCTGCCGCCTTCTCACCCACGGTCCCGGCCCGCTGCGAGGCGGACCGAGCGGCGGTCACCGCCTCGAGCGTCGAGGCCTCGTGGGTCATGTATCCCTTGACGGTCTCCACGAGGTTCGGGATCAGCTCGGCACGACGGGTCAGCTGAACGTCGATGCCGGCCTCGGCCTCCTCGACCGAGATCTGCTGCCCCCGGAGCCGGTTGAGTGCCGTGACGGCGAACAGGCCGAGGCCCACCACGACCACGACCACGATTATCAGCACTATCCACAACATGGAGACCTCCGGATGTCAGAGCACAGTCTGGCCGAACAGATCCCTGTCGAACAGATCACCAGGAACCGCCACCGCCACCACCACCGCCGGAACCACCGGAGAAGCCTCCACCACCACTGGAGGCCTGCGAGGCGGCGTAGGCGGCACTCGCGGAGGTGATCGCCGAGTTGAAGCTGTTGTTGAAGTCGCGGAACCGGTGAGAGCTGTAGCCGTATCCGACCCCCCAGCCGTAGAGGTAGCTCACCTCTGGCGGGGCCACACCCTGGGCCTCGTAGCGGTCGGCCCACTCATCGGACACACCGAGCGCCACCGCCCACGGGAGGTAGCGGGGGAACCAGTCGAGGTGCGCAGCGGCATCGAAACGTGATTCCGACGAGTCGGTGCCCAGGAATCTGGCGAAGCCCCCGACCCTCGACCAGATGTCGCGGCCTGCCTCACTTCGCTTGGTGGTGCTTCCGGCGTCGGTGGCGTTGACCGAGCCGAACACCGCGAACGAACCGACTCCCACGATCAGCCAGAGCGGGAAATCGGCGCCGGCGAACAGCGTGAACCCGGCCATCGCCGCGGTGCCGGCCAGTGCCAGCCAGGCGAGGACCCTCATGAGCCCTCCCACCGCACTCGGGGTCAGGTAGGGAGCAGTTGCCGCCTTGGCTCCGGCCTCGAGCGCCTCGATGGCCGAATGGATCTTCTTGCCAGAGGCCTTGGACTTGGAGACCGTGAACGTGTCGCCGACCGCACTGAGCCCGAGACGCGACAGCATCGAGAGCTCCCACGACTCGAGACCGGCTGCGAGCGGGTCCCCGACCACCTCGATGGTCCAGTTCTTGCCCGAGGGCCCGATCCGGATGACGCCCCGCTCACCCAGGTCGAACAAGGTCGCCTGCAGTTCGTCCTCGGACTTCTTCTCGTCGAGCACGCGCACGCCCACCGCCGGTTGGATGCCGACGGGCGGTTCGTAGAGGACCGGGAATCCGGGACGCCTCTCATGGGTGGCCCGGATGCCGAGAAGGCCGACCGCTGCGCCCACCAGGCCGGCCAGGATGGCCAGGAGGAGGTTGTCCCCGGTGACCTCGTTGGGCGGGACCTCCGCGGAGGGCATTCCCACCCGCAGGGTGACCGGCTCGAAGGGGCTGAGCGAACCGGTGTTGAGCCGCACCACGTCGCCCTCGACGGTCGGATCGCACGGTGTGCCCTCCCCGATCACGCACTCGACCGATGTGGCCGGTGCTGGAAGCCTGACGGTTGCATCCACCGCGCCGATGGGCATCTGCCAACCCGAGCCGATGATGTCCCACCACCACAGCGTCGTGGCGGGATCCTCCACCCCGTCGATCACGCTGGGCTCGAGCACATCGGTGGTGCTCCACTCGAGCACGTAGGTGTAGGTGCCCGGAGGCAGCGGTACGTTCTCCCGGCCGATCCGGGCGGTCTCGGTACCTACGGCTGAATCGACCCATTCGTAGTACTCGGGCGCGCCGTCCCTGGTGACGCGTAGGTCTTCGACCGGGTGGTCGATGTCGCGTCGCGGATCCGCTTCGTCGAAGATCCGGAAGATCCCGCGGCGGCTCACCGGATACTGGACCACGATGGTCTCGGTCGCCTTCAGATGCCCGTCCCTGCTGAGGGTCATGTCCACCGTGTAGGACTGGATGCTGGCAACGTCGCTGGAGCGGTCCCCGCCACCCTGGATGGGACTGAC
>JAMLGK010000009.1 GCA_023957995.1 Microthrixaceae bacterium
CCGAGAGCGGGGTGCCGGTCCTCGACGCCGAGGGAGTGCTGGGAGAGCGCAAGCCGTCCGAGGAAGCAGCTGCCGCCACCGCGTGGTTGCGCTCGGTGGACTTCCTGCGGAGCCGACTCACCGGATGAACCGACGAACTCCGATGCGCGCGAACTCAGATGCTGCGAGTTCAGATGCGGGACCCGTTGCCGATCAGGCCCACAACCTGTCGGTGTAGGTGTCGGTGCCCGGAACCGTGGGGCCGAACGGTGCGGCGAGGCGCACCGTGGCAAGTCCGGATTCGTCGATCCGACCGCAGAGGTCGGTGATGACCGACCAGTCCTGTGCCGGATCCCAGGAGCCGTCCGGAGCACGGCCGCAGAACAGCATCTGAAGGCTGCGCTGGCGCGTACCGGGACCGGTGCCGAGCTTCATCGGGGCATCCCCCTCGGTCCCCTTCGGGATGATCGGCCGCCAGTCGAGAACCAGATCGACCGGGGAGTCCGTGGAGAGCAGGTCGGGGGCGATCTCGTCGTCGAACCACTCGGCGTAGGCCTCGTGGCGCACACCCTCGGCGCGGTCGAGGTGGATCGAGACCAACCCTGCATACGGGTGATCCAGAGCCATGTGGGCCGGGACGGGCGAGTCCCCCCGGTGTTCGCCCACGAAGAAGTACAGGGAGGTGTGGGCGTGGATCCGTTCCTCGAAACCCCGACCGTTGCCGTAGAGCTCGAAGACCTGCTTGTTGGCCCACGCGAAGTGCTCCGCCTCGTGTCCCGCATGGATGAAGTAGGTGGCCAGGTAACTACCGGCGTCCACCGGGTGGGCCACCGCCGACTCCTCGGGCACGTCAGCGGGAACGCGCAGATCCTTGAGGTCCCGGGTGGCGACCCACCGGCGCGAGGCGAAGAGCCAGGGTCCGACCATGCAACCCGAGTAGAGGTGGTCGCTCTCGTACCAGCGGTTGTAGTCCACCTCGTGGCCGCGCTCGGGGTCGACGAGGGTGAACAGCATCGCGCCCACTCGAACGGCTTCATCGCTTCCATCAGGTTCCATCGTCCGGACACTAGATGGCCCACGGTCACTATCCGGGATGAACGCCGCTCGACTGGCAGTACCCTCGGTGGCCGTGACCACGTCAGAAGGAGTGCCGGCCACCCCGCCCTCGCCGGCGGCGGACCCGCACATCGCCGATCCGCACGCCGAACACGAACCCGCGGTCACGCAGGTGACCCTCACGAGCATCGGTGAGCGCGAGGTGCTGGTGAGGATGGCCGATGGGCGCACCGGGGTGATCGATCGTGCCGACTTCGATGAGGCCCGCCTCGGATCGGTGTCGCCGGGTGACCCCCTCGCGGCGGCGGTGCTCCAGCGGGAGCACCCCGACGGTCGGGTGCCGATGTCGGCCAAGTGGGCCGCACGTACCCTCGGCTGGGCCCGGGTGATGGCATCTCTCGAGAACCGGGAACCTCTCACCGGCGTGGTGGAGAGGTCGGTCAAGGGGGGCTTCGTGGTGGGCCTCGGGGTCCGCGCGTTCCTTCCGCACTCGCTGCTGGGACCCGTCGAGGGCGAGGCCTCGCAACTGGTGGGCACCGAGGTGCGGGTGATCGTCAAGGAGGCAGACCGCAACAACGATCGGGTGGTGGTCAGCCGCCGCGACGTGCTGCGTCGCGAGATGAGAGCCGCCGAGCGTTCGCAGCTGGCGGCGCTCGAGCCGGGACAGCGCCACGACGGCGAGGTCGTCGAGGTGCTCGACGTGGGTGCCAAGGTGCGCATCGGTGATGTGGTGGGTCTGGTACACCGCAGCGAACTCTCCTGGGGTCGTGTGGGTCATCCCGGCGATGTCGTCTCGGTCGGCGACGCGGTGACCGTCGAGGTGCTCGAGGTGCTTCGCTCCAAGCGACGTGTGGCGCTCTCCATCAGGCGCACCTCGGCGCATCCGTTCGACGGGGTCTCGGTGGGCGAGACCTACGAGGCGGTGGTCCAACGGGTGCTCGAATACGGGGCGATCGCCCAACTCGATGGCACCGAGGCGGCCGGACTGGTCCACGTGACCGAGCTCAGCGAGATGCCGGGGCAACGTCCCGACCAGCTCGTCTATCCGGGCGAGAGGATCAGGGTCAAGGTGCTCTCCGTGGACACCGACCGCAACCGGATGGCTCTGTCCGCGGTGCAGGCCACCTACCTCTGAGCACGATGGTTCCGGAACCGATGCGGGCGCTCGGGTTCCGGGGATGACAGGCTGGCTCCCAGGAGGAACCCGATGACCGATCCGACGCAATCAACAGGCCAGCAGGGCGAGGAACAAGGGGGTGGCCAGCTCCCCACGGCATGGATCGTCGCGGGCGTCGTAGCGCTGGTGGTCGTCCTGGTCGGCGTGTGGTTCCTGGTGAGCAACGACGACGACGGCGAGGATCTGGAGGCCGTTTCGGGAAGCAGTACGACAACCACGTCTGCCCCTGGGTCCAGCTCCACGGATCCGTCCACGACCGAAGCCGCTGTCACCACGCTTCCCGACGAGTCCGGCGGTGGCATCACGGTTCCCGAGGGGGCGGCCACCACTCCGGTCAGCGTCCCGCGGCCGAACATGGAGCCCACCGGCCTGGTGGGTGTGCGCACCGCGCGTCACGAGGGCTTCGACCGTGTGGTGTTCGAGTTCGACGGGGCCCTGCCGGGCTACGACGTGCAGTACGCGCAACGTCCGATCACCGAGGACGGCTCCGGCAACGAGGTTGCCGTGGATGGAGCGTTCGTGGTCATGGTCCAGATGGACCCCGCCAGCACGGTGCGCTTCACCGACTCCGGCTACGAGGAGCTGTACACAGGCCCTGACCGGATACCCGGCGCGGGTGCGACGGTCACCGAGGTGGTCGAGGTGGGTGACTTCGAGGCCCGGAGCAGCTGGGCGGTGGGCCTGGCCGACGAGGTGGACTTCGCGGTGAGCACCCTCGAGAACCCGTCGCGCCTGGTCGTGGACTTCGTCAACCACTGACCGGCCTTCCGAGAGCCCGACCTTCTGAGAGCCTGACCTTCGAGGAGCCCGCTTCAGGAGCGGTTCAACCACTTGCGTCCGGCGGTGTGCCTCGCCTCGAGTTGGGCCAACGTGGCGTTCCCGATGCGTTCGATCCCCGCCAGGCGGTTCAGTTCACGGTTCACCTGCGCGTGTCCCCACCCGGTGGCCCGGACGAGCTCCATGGCGAGATCGGCGTTGGCTGCCCGCATCCGTGCCTTCTGCTCGCGCAGCGACACGCGGGGCTGGTCGCCATCGGAGTCGTTGTTGCCCCGGTGGGTCGCCCCGCCACTCCTGCCCGACGGCAGGGGCGGTGGCAGCAGCAGCAGGTCCACGCCGTTCGGCTCGCGGTCGGGGCGGTTGGCCATCTCGCCCAGGTCGTCGGGGTCGTCGCCCCACACCCCGAGGTTGTCCGGGTCGTCTCCGGTCGATCCCATGGCCACCGAGCCGATGACCGAGAACATCGAGAGCTGTTCGGAGTCGTCGTCGATGGCGGGCTCGTCGTCCATCTGCTGACGCACCTCTTCGCGCTCAGCGCGACGTTTGAGGCTGTGGCGCCGGGACTGGGCGATCGAGTCCGCATGACGCACCAGGCGCTCGTCGTCGGGCAGGAAGACGTATGCGGGCTGGCGACCCAGACCGCGGGTCCAACGCACCACGCGCCCCACGGCCTGGCGGAAGAACAGCTCGGTGGTGGTCGTGGTGGCGAACACGGCGATTCGCAGGCGCGGGATGTCGACCCCCTCGGAGACCATGCGCACCGCCACGATCCAACGGCCGGCCCCCCGGGCGAACTCAGCGATGCGTCCAGAGGCCTCGGGGTCATCGGATGTGGCGACCGTGACCGACCCGGGGTGCAGGCGCTCGAGGTGGCCCCCGATGGCGCGGGCGTGTTCCACGTCGCCGGCGATCACCAGGCCCGCCGCGTCGGGGTGGTCGCGTCTCAGGTCGCTCAGTCGACCGTCGGCGTCCGACAGCACCGTGGGCAGCCACTGCCCCTCCAGCGACAGAGCGGTTCGCAGTCGTTGGTTGGCCCGCTCGTGGTTGAGTTCGTCCGCGAAGGTGGCGGCGAAGGTCTCCCCGTCGGGGGCGATCCATTCCATGAACCCGCCGGTGCGCGGGAAGTAGACGGGGCGGACCACCCCGCGGTCCGACAGAGCGTCCCCGTAGCCGTACTCGAAATCCGGGCGGGCCTCGTCCAGGTGGTAGTCGACGAAGGGGATCTCGGCGTCGTCGGAACGGAACGGGGTGCCCGAGAGCGAGAGCCTGAACGCGGCACCGTCGAAGGCCTCGAGCACCGCGGACCCCCAACTGCGGTCGTCACCCGCGTGGTGGATCTCGTCGAGCACCACGAAGGCCGCTTCGGCGAGCGGTGCCAGCAGTCGCGACGACTGGGCGACCTGCGCGTAGGTGGTGACGATCCCGTGCATGTCGGAGGGGAGCGATCCCTCCGCTGGGCTCCACAGGTGGTCCAGGTGGAGTCCCACCTGTGAGGCCGCCGTCGCCCACTGGGTCTTCAGGTGTTGGGTTGGTGCCACCACCACGACCCGGGTACCCGGGTGGTCGAGCAGATGCTGGACCACCGCTGCGAGGGCGAATGTGGTCTTGCCCGCCCCGGGGGTGGCGACCGCGAGGAAGTCCCTGCCCGATGTTGCCGCCAGCTTGCCGAGGGCCTGGGACTGCCACGGGCGCAGTCTCAGTCGTGTGGGCCGACCGACCACGGTGGTGGCTCCTGGGATCTCTTCAGCGGGCTTGGACACAGCCAGAGGAGTCTACGGATCCCGCGGGTGCCCGACCGACACCGCAACGCGCGGCCGGCGACACTCGGAGCGGGCTGTTCAGCCGCGCTCCCAAGGACGTTCGGGCCAGTCGTGTTTGCGGTAGCGGCCACGCATCTCGGCGCGCACCTGGGAGTAGGTACCCCTCCAGAATCCGGGGAGGTCGGTGGTCCTCTGCAACGGTCGGCCGGCCGGTGAGAGCAGCTCGACCAGCACCGGGGTGTGGTGCGGGCCGATCGTGGGATGTTCGTCGACGCCCAGGAGGTGTTGCAGGCGCGCACTCAGAACGACCGTGGACGGGTCGCCGTCGACCGTTCCGTAGCTGAGCCTGAACTCCCGGCCGGTGGGTCCCACCCAGGAGCGGGGAGCGAAGTCGTCCAACGCCCGCCGCTGCTGGTGGTCCATCTGCGCGGTCAGGACCGCTCGGAGCTGGTCGGCTGTGGGGGCGAACTTCCGGAACTCGGCTCGCGCTCCCAGCAGGGCCGGCACCCAGTGCGCAGCGGTGGCCCGCAGGTGATCCTCGCCGAGATCCGGCAACTGTTCGGTTCCCGCCCGGGTACCGGCTGAGCGCACGAACGCCACCCGTGCCCTCGTGGTGGCCAGCTCCCCCCAACTGGGGAAGACCGCAGGTCCGTCGGCGGCAACCCGTTCCACCACTAGCGGCAGGAGGTCCTCGGAGTCCACGGCCCTGCGGGTGTCGGTGTCGAGCTCGATCGCTCCCAACATGCGGGTCCGGAGCGTCCTCACACGCCCGGTCGTGGGTTCCCAGTCGCACACCGTGCGCAGCGAGAGATCGTCCGGGTCCGTCGAATCGACGAGTGCGCCCACCAGCTCAGGGGGTATCGCACAACCGAGATGGAGTCTCCCGGGTCCCGTACCGCCGCTGCGCGCATCGAGGTCGATCGCGGCGATCCACTCCGAATCGGCCAGAGCGGTCTCACCGCGCTTCACCTCGATCTCGCCGCCGCTGCGCAACAGGAAGACCCCCGGTCGTCCCTCGCGGCGCCTCGCCAGGCGGTCCGGGTAGCCGGCAAGCACGAGATCGGCCACCGCCACCGCAGGGTCGTCGTGGGTTCCCCGTGCAGCGAGGCCCTGCGCCCGCTCGTCTCCCGACCCGGTCGGTAGGCCGCGGATCACCTCCGCCCACTGGCGTTGTGAGCGCACGAAACCACCGCTGCGCCGGCTCTTGCGCAGTACGGCATCCAGGAGGTCACTCCCGGTGGTGTCCGGGTTCTCGAGAACTGCGAGCACATCTGCGCCGAACTCGGTGGATCCGTTGGTGCGCGCCAGCGCGGCCATGGACGCAACACGGGGGTGGAACCCGATGCGGGACAGCGTGCGACCGTGTGCGGTGAGTCGCCCGTCGGATCCCAGCGCGCCCAGTTCCGCCAGCAGCTCCAGGGCCCGGCCGAGCGATGGATCCGGAGGTGGGTCCAACCAACGGAGCTCATCGGGCGAATCCGCGCCCCAGGCCTTCACCGACAGCGCCAGTGCGGCCAGATCCGCGCTGAGGATCTCCGGGGGATCGTGCGCCCGGCGGGTCTCCTCGTCGCGCGCCGCCCACATCCTGAAGCAGGTGCCCGGTGCCTCGCGTGCAGCGCGCCCGCGGCGCTGTTGTGCGGTCGACAGCGAGACCACTCCGGTGTCGAGCGACGGGAGGCCGGTCGCCGGGTCGACACGGACGGTGCGGCGCAGCCCCGCGTCCACCACGGTGCGCACACCGGGAACGGTGAGCGAGGTCTCTGCGATCGAGGTGGCGAGGATCACGCGCCGTGCTCCAGCTCCGTGGCCCGAGAGGATCTCGTCCTGTTCGGCGGGCGGGATCGAGCCGTGGAGTGCCAACAGCCGGACCCCTTCGCCGATCCGCTTCGCCAGAACCCGGCGTGCGGCGCCGATCTCGCTCCTTCCGGGCAGGAACACGAGAACGTCCCCACTGGTCGATCCCAGTGCCTCGGTGACGATGTCCGCCACGCGTTCGCCCAGCGGCTCGTGCAGGTTGCCGGGTCGCCAGAGTGTCTCCACGGGGTGCAGTGGCGACTCCACCGAGATCACCGGAGCCGCGACTCCGCCGGGGTGCGACACGAGCGAGGCCAACGGATCCACGTCGAGCGTCGCCGACATGATCAACAGGCGCAGGTCGGTCCGCAGGGCATCCCGGGTGTCCAGCAGCAGCGCCAGCAACAGGTCCTGGTCGACCGATCGTTCATGGAACTCATCGAGGATGACCGTGGAGATCCCTGACAGTTCGGGATCCCCCTGGAGTCGGCGCAACAACAGCCCCGGGGTCACGGCCTCCACCTGGGTGCGGGCGCTGACCCGGCGGTCCCCCCGCACGGAGTAACCGAAGCGTTGTCCCGCTCGTTCCCCGTTGTTGGCCGCCATTCGTGCTGCGGCCGCGCGCGCTGCGATCCGTCGGGGTACGACCAGGATCACCCTGCCGGTGGACCCGTTGGTGCGGTGCTGGGCCTCGGCCAGCGCGGGTGGCACCAGCGTGGTCTTGCCGGTACCGGGGGGTGCGGTGAGGATCACCGAGCCCTGCCGATCCAACCGTTCGGTGAGCTCGTCCACGATCGACAGCACCGGCAGGGCGGCCGCACCCGCCGGCGGTGGCGTGGTTGTTCGCTTGCTCCGTGAGATGGTGGTGCCCCTGTTGGTGCTGGAGTCGGTTGGTCGCTGGGTTCTGGTGGTGCCGGTGTCTCGCCCGGGCCGACCGTTGGTTAGCCTCCGGCGATGGCCAAGCTTGGCAGGAAGCGGGCTGGGAAGACCCCACACGATTCACCGGAGGGGGATTCCACCCCCACCTATCTCCGCCCTCGGTTCGTTGCGGGGGTGGTCCTTCTGGCCATCCTGGCCGGCTACGTGATGTTCCGGTTGGGTTCCACCGGCTCGGTCGACCTGAGTGCCGAGACCGGATCGGCCAGTCCGGTGGTGGACGTCCAGGACGAGGCCACACCGCCTTCCACCGATCCCGACGACTGTCCCCAACCCGACGAGCGGGTCGAACTCGACGCGGCCGAGCTCCTCCGGGTGTTCGAGGCTGCGGTGGCCGACCCCGCAGTGGGCGACATACCCGCGACCGCTGAGGTCCAGGCCCAGCTCGATGCCAACGCCCCTTCGCCCCCGCTGTCGCGCATGACCCGCATCCGCGGCTTCGCAGGCGGCGCCGGTTCCTGGTCCACGTGCGTGCTGTCCTACTGGATGGGTTCGGACGGACCCATGCGTTCGCTGGACGTGGTGACCGTCGAGGTGGTGTCGGGCACCGACCGCAGCGACACCCCCAGCTCCACCTCCCGGAGTCGTCGTGGTTCGGACACCCCCTCCGACCGGTGGGAGGTGACGCGTTGGCTTCGCGGCGAGCCCGTCCGGGCGCCGCGCGGCCGTGCGGTGCCGGTGGCGTTCTTCAACGGCTCGGGCTGCAGCAATCCCGATCGTGAGGTGTCGGTGCCCGTGCCCGACGGAGCGCCCGGCGACCGGGTCGTCTCGGCGCTGGAGGAGTTGATCTCGGGGCCGGTGGGTCGCTCACCGACGGCTTCCACGCTGGTGCCGTCGGACCTCCAGGTGCTCGAGGCATCGGTCGAGGGTCCCCGCGCCACCGTGGTGCTCACCCGTACCTCCGACAGCGGACTGTCACGCTGCGAGGGCACCGGCGCCCTGGCACAGGTCGTCGAGACCACCGAGGCTGTGCTCGCCGAGACCGTGGATCCCGATGGCGGGGCCGATCTCGATGTGGAGGTCATCATCGACGGTGAACCGGTGGACACGCTGCGTCGCTGACCGAATCAGGGGATGATCCGCCCGAGCAGTACCTCGCTGGTGAACCAGACGGTGCCCGACAGTGCGATCGCGGCGACCCCGACCCGGCGCGCCCTCGTATCGGCCCACTGGGCCAGCGCGATCGTGAAGGGTGCGGCGACCATGCAGTAGCGCCCGACCGAGTCCATGTTGTTCCCACCCACCGCCACGATCCAGGTGACAGCCATGAAGGCGAGCCACGAGAGCCGTTGGGAATGCCGCCAGGCGATTACGAACAGCGCCGCGAAGCCCAGTGCGAACACGACGTTGTACACGTCGTGAAGGTGGCCGCCGGCGAAGTCGATGCCAGCCTGGGCGAGTCGGCTCAGCGGGTCACGGAACCCGTCGCGCAGCTGTCGTTGGATCCGGTAGGCCTCGAACACGTCCCCGGTTCGCCGTGACACGACCCAGAGCGCGATCGCCAGTCCCGCCGCAGGGGCCCCGACGGCGGCACCCCAACGCAGTGCGGTCGCTGTGTGGTTGGTCGTGCCGTGCTCGGTTGTTGCCTGCTCGGCGGATCTGTCGTGTGCGAGCTGGTGCAGGTCGTTTCGTGCGCGGTACCACTGGAAAGCCTCCACCGCTGCGGGCAGCGCCAACAGGATCCCGGCAGGACGCAGCAGACCCGCTGCGAGTCCACCGAGTGCGGCCCACCCGGGTCGTCCTCTCAGCAGTGCCCAGAGAACAGCGGTTGCGATCAGCAGCATCAGTGATTCGCTGTAGGCGAAGACCATCACGTTTGCAGCCGGAATGATCGAGACCATCCACGCCGCGCGGATGCCCACCGCAGGTTCGCCGGTGCCCTCGGCCGCCAGGCGCCAGACCAGCACCGCTGCGCCGATGGCGGCGACGTTGGCCACGAAGAGCAGGGCCAGATCGGTGTGCCCCAGGAACAGGGTCTCGAAGACGCGGCCGATCGCCGGGTAGCCCGGGAAGAACCTCACCGCGTCGGTGGGTACCTCGCTGCCGGAGTACCAACCGCGTGTGATCACCCGGTAGAAGGTTCCGTCCCAGGTCATCAGACCCTGATCGAGGTGGAGTCGACCATCGGGTAGGGCTACCGAACCCGACAGCCCGTGTGCGAGCAGGAATCCGATCCCCACGGCCACCCTTGCCGCCAGCCAGCCCAGAAGCGCCGCGCGCAATCCGTCGGACCACCGCAGAGCGGCGCCGTGGTCGCTCAGTTGTTCGGTCTGCGGACCCACAGCGACATGCCCTCGAAGAAGTTGTCGGCATCGGCGTTGACCAGCAGTTCCACCGGCGCCCCGTCGGCGCCGAGTGCCGCCAGCACCCCTTCGCACTTGCCCTCGAAGGTGAGGTAGCTGGTGTTGACCACCGCATAGACCGCCCATCGGTCGTCAGCATCGGCGTCCGCCAGAGCTGCTGCCACGAACTCCGCGGGGTCCGCAGCCTCGTTCCGTTCGCCGTAGTCGACCCAGTCGACGAAGCGCGGGTCGCCCTCGGGGAACGGCACGACCGCCACATCCAGACCGCGTTGGCGCAGCGCTCTGAGCGTCGCCGGGGCCAGCTGGTCCGGACACGCGACGACCAGCGCCTCGGGTGTGCCGGTGGCCTCCAGGTCTGCCGCGATGGCATCGACCACCACACCGGCCTGGGTGCGGTCGCTGACGATCTCGGCCCCCGCCCCCACCACCAGGGCGAGACACACCACGGCGGTGGCCAGCCAGGTGGCGCGACGGGTGCGGATCATCGCCAGTCCGGCCGCGGAACAGAGCACGAACAGCGGCACGACAGCGGCCGCATACCTGCTGGCATAGGTCGACGACGCAACCGCGGAGGTGGCCCAACCGATCGCGAGCGTGAGCACCAGCACGCTCAGTTCGGCTCCGATGCGGGCCCGGGGTGTGGGGACCAGTTCGATCACCTGGTGGCCCGCCCGGGTGCGGATCGTGCCGAACACCGCCACGGCGATGGCGATTACCAACGCGTACGACATGAGCTGGAGCTCTCCGAAGCCACCACCGACGAAGTCGGTCACGGTCACCACCAGGATCGTGGCAGGTCGGAACACCTCGCCCCACGGAGTGCCGGTGTGGGCCGACTGGTACAGCATCGTGGGTACCCAGGGCAGGAACAGGATCACGCCGACCGCCAGCGAGCCGAGGCAGATCCAGCTCCGTCGTCGACGCTCGGCGTCCAGCGCCCTGAAACCGATCGTCAGCACCACGAGTGCGGTCGCTCCACCCAACCAGAGGGTCCAGTAGTGCGAGTAGAGGAGCAGCGCGGTGACCAGCGCCAGTCCGACAGCCGGGGGCCATGGCGAGGAGGTGGGTCGATCGATCCGGCCCGGGTCGCCCACGAGGGAGTCCAGCAACAGGTATGCCACCAACACCAGCGTCGACACGAGCGCGTACATGCGCGTCTCGGCGCCGTAGCGCACGGCGAACGGCAGAACCGACCAGATGGCGGCGGCGATCAGCCCGACCCGGTGGCCGCCGAGGCCCTCGGCCACCGCTCGCCGCCCGACTCGTCGGCCGGCCAGATAGGCCAGGGGTATTCCGGCCACCGAGATCAGCCCCGAGAGCGCGCGGATCCACCAGTCCGAGGAACCCGCGAGGGCCCACAGGTGCAGGAGGAAGTAGTACAGGGGCGGGTGGCCGTCGTGGCGCAGCGCGTCGGGTATCTCGCTCACCGGGAGCTGTGAGATGTTCACCGAGAGGGCTTCGTCCAGCCACAGACCGCTGCGGGGCAGGAAGCGCAACACGGTGCCGACCAGGGCCATCACGATGGTCACCACCACCAGGGCGGTGTCGGCTCTCGGTGCGCGGTTGGCCGACCGCTCTACGCCGGCGCTGCGTGATGTGTGGGTGACGTCGCTCATGTGGTTGACACCGGGGGTGGAGTGCTCGGCACGGCACCGCTGTGGTGCCGGGGAACCATCAGTCTGGCCGGTGTCCGCCGTTGCGGTGAAGACCGTGGGGGTGACCGGGTCCGGGCGGGTCGGTGGTTGCCAGACGACCCAGCGCGTCGGCCATGGCCGTGGCGCCCTCGGCCCAGGCCCGGGGCTGGTACCGGCCTGCGGTCTCGACCAGTGCCCGGTGGTGCGCCGGGTCGATCAGGTGTCGCTCCACCGCAACACACAGGGCATCCAGGTCAGTTGGATCGATGGTCTCGACGAACCCGCCTCCGGCCTCTGCCAGAGCACCTCCGGTGGAGGCGAGGGTGGGGCTCCCGTGGCCGAGGGCCTCCATCACCGGTACCCCGAGCCCCTCGTAGTGCGAGGGCGCGATCGTGAGGAAGGCATTGCGGTAGAGCCAGGCGAGTTGTTGGTCCGTCACCGCGTCGGGCCAGGCGAGGCGGCTGCCGTTGAGTGGGCTCGAGCGGATCCGCTCGGCCAGTTCGTCCACCATCCACCCCTGCCGCCCCACGAGGACGAGCCCGAGGTCGTCGTGGCGCCGGGCGAGTCGCTCGAACGCGTCCAGCACCAGCGCCTGGTTCTTGCGGGGCTCCAGGGTCCCCACGACCAGCAGGAACCGGCCGATCCCCGCAGGCAGTTCAGGTCGTTCGGGCTCCCCTTCGGACCTGGGGAGTTCTGCTCCCAGAGGGATGACCTCACAGTTGAGCTCGTGGGTGAACCCGCGGCGCCGGGCCACCGAGCGCAGGTCGGCCTCGGTGTTGTGCGAGATGCACAGGAAGAGTCCGCTGTGCTCCAGGTGTGCATCCAGCCATCCGCCGAACAGTCTCCGTTGGCCCTCGTCGAACCACTCCGGATGCAGCTCGGGCATCACGTCGGCGATCATCACCGCGGAGTGGACTCCCTCAGCGGCCAGTCGGGTGAGGAGCTCGGCCCGCGGTGCCGGGTCGTTCCAGGCAGGTTCGAGGTCTAGCCAGACCGAGCCGTAGGCGGGGATCCCCAGCTGGAGGCCCCGCAGTGTGGGCGAGGTCGTCATCCGGCGCCGTTGGTTGGAGATGATCGCCCGGGATCGTCCGACCACCGGCAGGGCGGCGGCGCGTCGCACCGCGGGGGAGAGCGGGCCGAAGCGGTCAGCACGACGGCGGTTCGATCCGCCCGCGGGATGCCTGGCCAACTGCGACGACTCCGATTCGGTGAGTCGCCGGTGGTCGTTGCGTCCGGTTGCCACGACCGGAACCAGGCGGATCGGCGCTGCCGGCAGCTGGTCGACCTCGGAGATCAGGCACCGCACCATGCGTTCATAGCCAGCGGTGAACTGCGCGGCGACGGTGGTGGTCACCTCCACGTAGACGGTCGTGGGTCCCTCATCGGCCGTCGACTCGCCAGTCATCGACTCACCGGCCATCGCCCCGGCCGCCTTCCGCCCGCTCGTCGGACTGCGTTGCATCGAGGTTGGTCTCGACCAGCGCCGCGAACCGCGATGAGGCGACCGACCAGTCGTAGTGCTGCTCCACCAGCTCGCGGGCCGCTGCGGCGAGCTCGGCGGGTGCACCGTGCAATGCGATCTCCTTGATGGCGTCCACGAAGCCGTCGATCCTCACCACCGTTGCGTAGCGCTGCGGATCCTCGATTCCCCTGACGCCGGTGGCGGTGCTGATGACGGGAACTCCGGCCGCGAAGTAGCGCAGCACCTTGAGGTTGGACCCGCCACCCGAGCGCATCGGATTGAGGGCCACGTCGGCGGCCGCGAGCAGCTCCACGAGACGGTCGTTGGACACCGCTCCGAGGAGCCGCACGTTGGCGGGGCAGTCGTGGGGATCGAGTTGGTCGGAGTGCTCACCCGACAGCAGGAACAACACACCCGGGGTGGCGGGCGCCATCGCGAGTACCTCGCGTGCGGCGTCGATGTTCGGTCGGTGCGCCGAGCCGACGAACACCGCGACCGCCGTCGGTGAACCACCGGGGTCGAGTTCGGCGAGGACCTTCCGGCGGGCCTCGAGGCGTTGTTCGGCTGTGGGCACCACCACCGTCCCGGTGTCCACGCCGTTGGGGATCACGGTCACCGAGCCCCGCTGCAGCCCGTGGTCGTCCTCCAGGGAACGCCCGTCCTCGGCGGTGGTGGCGACCACCACGCGTGCCCTGCTCACCGCGACACCCTCGGCATCGGTCACCCGGTCGAGCATCCATCGACCGGCATCGGTGGCGGGGAACATCTGGGCCTTGAGGGTGCGTTCGTGGTTGTGGGCATCCAGCACCAGCGCAACATCGGGGGCCAGGTCCAGTGCCATCGGAGCCAGGTAGGGCTGCACCGCGACCACGGCCTGGGCACCATCGAGGGCTTCCCGCGCGGCGCGCGCCAGTTCCGGACTGGATCTCCAGAGCACCGAGGCAGCGACATCGGTGATGGAGACGTTCGCGGTGAGCCTACGGAGTCGACGCTCGGCATCCAGGTGCCGTTGCGAGAGGGGGACGCTCACCTCGGTCAGGCCCACCCCGAGGGTGGCGCGCGTGGAGTTCCCGTCCGGCGAGATGCTCACCACCTCCACGTCCCAGCCGCGAGCGGCCAGGGCGCCCAGCAGGTGACGGGCACGTTGTGGTCCGCCGCCCGGCCAATCCGCGATCGGATAGGTGCTGAGCGCAGCGATTCGGCCCCGCCGTCCCGGAGCGGCCCGGCGTACCGGTGGTGCTTCGAGCAGCGAATCCACCGCCGCCGGCCATGAGTGCTCCGCCGCGGTGGCACGGGCGTTGTCGCCCATGCGTGCGGCCCGGCGCTGGTCGGTGGCGATCCGGGTCATCGCCTCTTCGATGGCTGCGGGATCGGGTTCGACCACCAGCGCATCGTGTCCCGGCGTTGCGAGGTCGGCCGGTCCTCCGGAGTCCGTGGTGGTGATCACCGGCCGTCCGGCCTGGAACGCCTCGATGGTGACGTAGCCGAAGTCCTCGGCCCGGGGCGTCACGAGCACCGCGTTGCTGTTCAGGTAGGCATCTGCCAGTTCGGCATCGGAGAGCCGCCCGGCGAAGGTGATCCGCGGGTCGCCGCCCGCCATCGCTTCGAGCCGGTCCCGGTCGGGGCCGTCGCCCACGATCGTCAACGTCCGGTCGCTCGCACCGCTGCGCTGCATCGCCCGGAC
Source organism: Microthrixaceae bacterium (assembly GCA_023957995.1). Lineage (GTDB taxonomy): Bacteria > Actinomycetota > Acidimicrobiia > Acidimicrobiales > Microtrichaceae > JAMLGJ01. Next base: position 14,563 of record JAMLGK010000009.1, read on the forward strand.
AGCGAGGTCGAAGCGTTTCGGCTCATCGAGGCGACCCACCGCGAGGAAACGGACCCGCTCGGGTGATCCGGGCGGTGCCTCCACCGAAGGTGGGTCCGGAAGACACGACGGAGGTGTCAACACCTCGGGCTCCACCCCCGCCGGGAAGTAGTCGGCCCGGCCGGCCACCACCGATGAGATGCAGAGGTGCCTGCGGATCCGACGTGGATCGAGCGCCCAACCGTCGAGCAGGTGCACGACCGAGCGGGCCAGGGGCCCCGGAAGTGCCAGCGGGTCGGCCGGGTCCGACCCATCGAGGCCGGCATCGTGGGCCGAACTGCGCACAAGGTCGATCAGGTCGAAGGGATCGGGTGGCGCCATCGCCGGGTCGGTCCGGTGCGCATCGAGCAGTTCGACCAGAGGATCCAGTTGCCGAGGTGGACGCCGGACCGACTCGTGCGCGGCCGCGTTGTAGGTGTCGTAGAGGCCGCGCAGCGGATGCAGCATCCACACGACGTGGTTGCGGTGTTGCACCATCCACGCGGGGTACTTGCCCGAGATCACCAGGTCCACGTGGTCGAGGTCGATGGTGGCGAAGGTCTCGTATCCGTCGAGCAGGTCCAACAGGGTCTGCTCGCGCACGGGGACCTTCACCAGGTCGGCCTCCACGCCAGCGTTCTCGAGGGAGCGGCGAAGGGTCTCCCAGTGGCGCTCGGCTCCGCCGAGACGGAGCGGTACCGGACTGGGAGCGATCACCACGGCGGTGCGGACAGGTGTTGGGCCGCCTGTGGAGGGCTCGTTCACGAGGGCCGCATTCCACGAACGTCGCGTCGCTGGCGGCGCGCAGCGCGGGCCGACAGCGATGAGCCGACCGCCGGATCGTTGGCGCGCTCCACGATGCGGTCCATCTCCGCTCCGACCGAGCCCGAGCGCAGCACCGCACCCAGTTGCTTGGTGGACCTGAACAGCCAGCGTGCCCCGCGTGCCGGGGCGGCATCTCCCGAGGCCAGCCAGCGGCGTAGTTCCCGGCGCTTCACTGCTGCTCCGATCCGAACGGATCACGTGGCGCCGTTGTGAACCAGCGGCCCAGCCGGGCGGCGGCCTCGTTGATCATCTCCGCGTCACCGGCGACCGAGAAGCGCACGAACCGATGCCCCCGGTGGCCATCGAAGTCGTGGCCCGGCGTCGCTGCCACACCGATATCCCGGAGCCAGCGGGAACACAGCTCGGTGGAATCGCCGAACTCGCCGAGGTCGGCCCACACGTAGAAGGCCCCCTCCGCCGGCGCGATGTCGACCACGCCGTGGGAGCGCAGCACGTCCTCGAGGATCTTCGCGTTGGAGCGGTAGGACGTGGCGAGCTCGTCCAGCTCCCGGGTCGCTCCGAGGGCTGCGAGCGCGCCCCACTGGGAGAGGGTGGGGGGAGCCAGGTAGAGGTTCTGGGACAGCCGTTCCACCGGCCGCACCAGTTGTTCGGGGACCACCATCCAGCCGAGTCTCCAGCCGGTCATGCAGAAGTACTTCGAGAAGCTCTGCATCACCACCGCATCGGGGAACCCCGTGGCGCTCGGGAGCCGCTCGGAGGAGGTCCCGTGGTAGATCTCATCGACCACCATGGTGGTTCCACGGTCTTCGCACCACCGGTGCAGGTCCGCCAGGTCGGACCGCGTCAGCACCGAACCGGTGGGGTTGGCCGGGCTGGCGACCACGAGGGCGGCCGGTCCTGCATCGAGGGGCGCAGCATCCAGCACGTCGGGGGTGAGGCGGTACCCGGTCGAGGAGTCGACCCGGGCCGTGACGACCTCGAGACCGAGCACGCGAGCGGTGTTCGCGTAGCAGGGGTAGCCCGGTTCGGTCACCACCACCGCATCGCCGGGGTCGGCGAGAGCGGCGAGGGCCAGGACGCACCCGGCCGAGGCACCGGATGTGATCACGACCCGTTCCGGGTCCACCTCTGTGCCGTGGCGTTCGCGATGGAACTCGGCGATTCTCGAACGCAGTTCCGGCATGCCCAACGAATCGGTGTAGCCGTGGGGCGCTGCCATCGCCGCCTGCGCCGCCCGCAGAGCCACCGCGGGTGGCCCGGCCGCGGGCTGACCCACTTCGAGGTGACACGTCTCGGGCAGCGAGGACTCCGCGGTCCGAACGGTCTCGTCGCGTTCCCGCGCAGCGCGAACGGTGTCCATCACCTCGAAGGCAGGGATCGCGGCGGCGCGCTCGGAGACGCGCGTAGGTGTCATCGGGGCAATCGTAGGGGTCGCGCCCGGCAGGTTCGGTCTGCCCCGCCGTGCGTCTCGGCGGTCGGGCCGTTCAGCGGGTGAGCAGCACCGAGCTGCCGTGTCCGAACAGGCCCTGGTTGGCGGTGATGCCCACCTTCGGTGGCGCGCCGTCGGCTGCGATCGCCTGGCGGTCGCCCGCCTCGCCCCGCAGCTGCCAGGTGATCTCGCACACCTGCGCCAGCGCCTGGGCCGGCACGGCTTCGCCGAAACAGGCCAAGCCGCCCGACGGGTTCACCGGCAGCCTTCCGCCGAGGGTCGTCTCACCGTCGCGCAGGAGCTTCTCCGCACCGCCCACCTCGCAGAACCCGAGGTCCTCGTACCAGTCCAACTCCAGAGCGGTGGAGAGGTCGTACACCTCTGCCACTCCGACGTCCTCGGGGGACACACCGGCCTGTTCATACGCCGCATGACCGATCGCCTGTTTGAAGGTGAGGTCCGGCGCCGGGATCCCGGCTGCAGAGTCGGTCGAGAACTCGGGCATCTCGATGATCGTGTTCGGGAACGTCGGAGTCACCGTCGAGACAGCCGCGACGTCCACTCCACGTCGGTTGGTGAGTTTGCGTTCCGCGTACTCCCTGGAGGTGAGCACCACGGCGGCACCCCCGTCGGAGGTGGCGCAGATGTCGAGCAGTCGAAGTGGGCTGGCCACCAGCGGTGATGCGTCGACGTCGGCGGCGGTGACCTCCTTGCGGTAGCGCGCGTTGGGATTGGAGAGTCCATGGGCGGCGTTCTTGACCTTCACCGCGGTGAAGTCCTCCGTGGTGGCCCCGAAGAGCTCCATGCGCCTCCGTGCGTACAGCGCGAAGTAGGTGGGGTTGGTCGCTCCGAGCAGGTGGAAGCGCAGCCAGTCGGGGTCGTCGGTGCGTTCGCCGGCATTGGGTTTGAGGAAGCCCTTGGGGGTGGTGTCGGCACCCACCACGAGAGCCACGTCGCACATACCCGAGAGGATCCGTTGGCGAGCGGCCTCGAGCGCCATCGCTCCCGATGCGCAGGCGCCGTAGGCACTGGTCACCGGGATGCCGGTCCAACCGAGTGCCTGGGCGAAGGTGGCTCCGGCGACATACCCCGGGTAGCCGTTGCGCATGGTGTCGGCCCCGGCGACGAAACCCACGTCGGACCAGTCGATGCCGGCATCCGCCAGGGCCGCCCGGGCGGCCGCCACCCCGTAGGTGACGAAGTTCTCGCCCCACTTGCCCCACGGGTGCATGCCGACGCCCGCCACGTGTACTCGTTCGACGCTCATGACTTGGCTCCTCCGGATGCCGGGGCCCACTTGAAGATCATCACTTCGACGTCCTCGCCGGTCTCCTCGTCGGTCTCGGTGCGCAGCACGTCGATCACGAGTTCCATCTCCATTCCCAGTTCCAGGTCGTCGACGGTCACGCCGGCGGGAACCTGTCCGAGCACCACCATCTTCTCTGCCTCCAGCTCCACCGCAGCGATGCAGAACGGTTCGTGGGGGTCGGTGACCGGTTCGTAGGGCGGCGGCGGTTGGTACTGGGCATCGGTCCAGCTCCAGAGCGTTCCCCGGTTCGACAGCTCCACCTCCTCGAGGTCCGCATCGGCGAAGCCCGGGGCCCGGGACATCACCCGTTCGGGAGGAAAGAAGTAGGTGCCGCTGCCCGAGCAGCGGGTGCCGATGAGTCGCGGGGATTCGTCGGACCCCTCCCCGGGAATCGTGAACCAGCCCTCGACAGCCGGTCGTCTCCGAACTGTGCTCGTAGCCGCTGTGTTGGTCGACATCGTTCGTTCGTCCCCCGGGTCGGTATCTGACGGACCGTCAGATTACCGCGGGGGTCCGCGGTTCCATAGCGGACCTATCGTGGTCGGATGCAGAACCCCCACATCGATCTCGGCACCTACGGTCTCTGGACAGCCACCCTGGACATGGTTCCGTCCTCTGTCGCCAAGGAGTGCGCGGCCGAGATCGAGGAGTTGGGCTTCGGTGCGTTGTGGATCCCGGAGACGGTGTTCAGGGAGGTGTTCCTCGAAGCTGCGCTGCTCCTCGAGGCCACGTCCACACTGAAGGTGGCAACCGGCATCGCCAACAGGTATGCGAGAGACGCGATGACTACCAACGCGGCTCTGCAGACCCTCAATGAAGCGTTTCCGGCCAGGTTCCTCCTCGGACTCGGCGTGAGCCACGGACACCTGGTGGCTGGTGTCCGCAAGCAGAGTTACGACAAGCCGTATTCGGGCATGGTCGAGTACCTCGATGCCATGGATTCGGCTCTCTACATGTCGCCGAAGGGCGAGACACCCGCCCAGATGGTCCTCGCCGCCCTGGGGCCGAAGATGCTGCGGCTCGCCGCCGAACGGACCGCGGGCGCACATCCCTACTTCGTTCCTCCGGAGCACACGGTGACAGCGCGCGAAGCCCTCGGTCCGGAACCACTTCTCGCCGTCGAGCAGATGGTGGTCCTCGACGAGGACCCGGAGACCGCTCGTGACACCGCGAGGAAGAACATGGCGATCTACCTGGGGCTACCCAACTACGCCAACAACCTGATGCGGTTGGGCTTCACCGAGGAGGAGCTCACCGAGGGCGGGGGGTCGGACCGCGTGGTCGATGCAGTGGTGGCGTGGGGCAACGAGGACGATGTGCTCGCCCGGGTGCAGTCGCATCTCGATGCCGGAGCGGACCACGTGTGCATCCAGGTGCTCGAGTCGGATCCCGCCGTTGTGCCCCGCCAGGGTTGGGCCCGGATCTCCGACGCTCTCGCGCTCCGTTAGGCACTGCCGCCGTCGGACTGATGCTCGCCAGCTCCGGATTGGCCGCGCGCTCGCAACTGCGACGGGCTGTAGGAGGTGTGGTGTCGCACCCTTTCGGTATGTTGTGTTCATGGGTAGGGAACATACGTTCGATGGTGGTTCGGTCAGTGGGGGCTCTGCCGGTGGGGACTCTGCTGCGGGGTTGTCTGGGTTGGGGTCTGACCCGTTCGGGGTGACGGCCCTCGTGGAGGGTGTTGCGAAGGCTGTCGCGTTGGACCCGTCCATGGAGTCGAGCGAGACGTTGATGGCGTCTGCGGTGGCGTTGGAGGATGCCCGGAATCTGTTGGAGGGTGCGTCGGCGCGGGTGTTGGGCGAGCTCGAGACGAGCGGGGCGTGTGATGTGGCGGTGGGGATGCGTACTGCTGGTTGGTTGGCGTGGGAAGCCGACGGTTCTCGGGTGAAATGCCGGTCCCGGGTTGGTGTCGCGAGACGTCTTGGCTGGTTTGGGCTGTTCGACGACGCGATGGTCGAGCGTCGTGTCACCTATGCCCACGTCGAAGTTCTCTGCAACGTTGCGAATGTCAGGAATCGTGACGGGCTTCGGGAGGCCCAGCAGTCGCTGATCGATCTGGCAGCGAGGTTCACCTTTGAGGACTGGTGTCGTCTGGTGCGCCGGTTGGCTGCAGATCTGGATCAGGACGGTTCCTACGACCCCAACGACGACCTGGACGCCAACCGTTTGAAGTTGTCACCACGTGGTGACGGCACCGCGGACCTGGCCGGCCGGCTGGTCGGTGACGCAGCGGCCACAGTCGGCCAGACGCTCGAATCCTTGGCTGATGACCTCTTTCACCGGTTCCGTCGTGACGCCGAAGCAGACCCGACCCTGCCCATGCCGTGCCGGGCGACCTTGATGGCCCTCGCGTTGGCCGAGGCATGCCGGCGGGCACTCGCCACCGATGTCGAGTCATCCAAGGCTCCGGGTGTCGAAGCAACAGTCGTGATCGACACTGACGACACCGGGAACCCGGTAGTCGAGGATCTGGCCGGAAACCCGATCTCCAACAGAGCAGCAGGTGCGTTGTTGGTGGATCCGGTGGTCCGGGCCATGGTGCTCGACGCCGATGGGGTGCCGTTGCGGCTCGGTCGCAAGGTTCGTCTGGCCACACCCGACCAGAGGCATGCGCTGGCTCTACGCGACCGCGGGTGTGTGTTCCCAGGCTGTGACGCAGCGCCCGGCTGGTGCGACGCGCATCATCAACCTGGTTGGCAACACGGTGGCACCACCGACATCGAATCGATGTTCCTGCTCTGTCGCCACCATCACGTCGTCACCCACCGCGCTGGTTGGGCCCTCGACGACGACCCCGAGCGGCCACAGCACTGGATGTGGACCACCCCCACCGGTCGGGTCCTGGCCAGCCAACGCCAACACCCATCGCAGGAGCACCGACGAACCCGGCCCGGATGATTCCGGGCGGTTCAGGGGCGGTTGGTCCACTTCCTGGGTGGATCCTCCGCGGCGGGTGGCTCGGGTTCGGTTCCGAAGCGGCGCCACACCATCGCCAGCGCAGCGGCTGCCAACAGCGCAACGAGCAGAGCCCCGAGGAAGGTCACGAGCGGTCCCTGCCCGGCGTCGCGGGTCAGGTTCACCTGCACCCTCACGGGTGCAGCGGCCTCGCCATCGGAATCACCGCTGGCCAGCGATTCCGGTTGGACCTGCTCGGGTGCGACCTCCAGGTCGACCTCGACCGATTCGGCATCTGGCTGGCGGCGCAACGCTGCGATGAAACCGTCGAGCGAGCTTCCCGGCAGCGCGAACTCGACCGAGGTCTCGTCGTCCGAGTCGGAGGTCTCCGCCACCCGGGTGGCCTGCCAGCTCGCGCCGGCTTCGGTCACCAGGCGTTCACGAGTCGCGTTGACGTCTGCGTTGCCGGCCAGCTGGATGTCCACCTGGGCATCCGCGTCGCTGCTGAGGGCCCCTCCCCGGGAAACGAGCGCGAGCACTACGACGAGGCCCGCTACAGCAAAGAAGATCTTCGTGGCGATGCCGGCAAGCCTATGGAACACGACCGCCGGTATCGGTGACCCGACCTGCTGGCGGGTTGTGGTTCAGCCCTCGACGGCGTCGAGGAAGGCAGGTCGTTCTCCACCACCGTGGAGCCAGATGGCACTGCCGCTGACATATCCGGCGGCCGGGGAGGTCAGCCAGCGGCAGGCCTGTGCGAGATCCTCGGGAGTGCCCAGCCGGCCGGCCGGGATCGTTGCGGCGACCCTCTCGATCGATTCGGCATCGCCGTAGTGGAGTTCCGCCTGCTCGGTCTCGATGAGCCCCGCGACCACTGCGACCACACGCACCTTGGGGGCCCACTCGACCGCGAGAGAGGAGGTGAGGTTCAGGAGCCCCGCCTTGGCCGCACCGTAGGCAGCCGTTCCGGGCGACGGCCTCGTGGCGGACACCGACGCGATGTTGACGATGACCCCGCCGTCGCCCTGCTGCATGTGGTGGTTGGCGCGTTGGGCCACGTGCAGCGGTGCGAGCAGGTTGAGCTTCACTATCGACTCGCTGAACCGCGGCGACGCGGTGGCGGCGTCGGCGGGAGGCGCTCCGCCGGCATTGTTGATGACCGTGTCGATCCGTCCGAACCGCTCCACCGTGGCGTCGACCACGCCCGCAGCCTGGTCCGGGTCGCGCACATCGGCGACGGTGAAACCGGCCTCCCGGCCTCCGGAGCGGGGCAACTGGTCGGGCTCGTTGCGTCCGCAGGTCATCACCTCGGCACCCCAGTCGAGGAAGCGCCGCACCAGGACGGCACCGATTCCCTTGGTCCCGCCGGTCACGAGCACCACCCGTCCGTCGAGGTCGGTCGCTTCTTGGTCCTGCATCCGGCGGAGGTTATCGGCAGGCCCGTGGGACCGGTACCCTCCGCTCAGCGGCACCTGTCCGCCCCGACAGCATGGAGGCCCCTGTGGGATTCGACGTTTTCACAGCCGACGGAATCACCGAGGTGGTGATGAACAACCCACCGGTCAACGCACTCACGGTGGCTGGATGGTTCGAACTCGCCGAGGTGGTCACCGAGGCGGGGCGCGACCGTTCGGCCTCGGTCGTGGTCATGCGCGCCGAGGGCAAGGGGTTCAACGCTGGTGTCGACATCAAGGAGATGCAGAACACCAGCGGCTTCGACGCGCTGGTCGGCGCCAACTCCGGCTGCTACGCGGCATTCAAGGCCGTCTATGAGTGCGAGGTGCCGGTGATCGCCGCGGTCCACGACTTCTGCCTCGGCGGGGGTATCGGTCTGGTCGGCAACGCTGACGTGATCGTGGCGGCGGAGGGCACCACCTTCGGCCTGCCCGAGGTGAACCAGGGCGCACTCGGCGCCGCTACCCACCTGTCCCGGCTCGTGCCCCAGCACAAGATGCGGGAGATGGTCTACACCGCCGAACCCGTCACCGCAGAGGTGATGGCGCAGTGGGGGTCGATCTCTGCGGTGGTCCCCCGTGCGGAGCTGCGCGACGCGGCCATGGAGATCGCAGCGAAGATCGCCAGCAAGAGCCGCACCGTCATCCGCGCGGCAAAGGCCTCGCTCAACGGCATCGATCCGGTCGACGTGAACCGCAGCTACCGCTTCGAACAGGGCTTCACCTTCGAACTGAACCTCACCGGTGTGTCGGACGAGGCCCGTGACGCCTTCGTCGAGAAGCGCCAGGCCGACTTCGGTGACTAGCTGAACCGGTCGGCTGAACCCGGACTGGCGGGGGAGTGCTCAGCCCTCGGGCTGTGCGTCGGGGTCGGCCGCTCCCGGCACCAGCCCCGCCAGGTCCTCGCACTTGACGAACTCTGTGGCGCCGTACTCGTCCATTGCGGCGTCGAGCTCCGCGGAGTTCTCCATGTCGGGACCGGCTCCGTTGAGATCCATCTGCTCCGGGTCGTAGTCGACGCTCTCGGCATATGCCTGGAAGTCAGCTGCGCCCGTCTTCAAGGTGGCGGCGATGTCCGGGTCGGACGAGGTCTCCGACATCTTGTTGAGCATCGCCACGTAGAACTCGACCGCCTGCTTCACCTCGTCCTGGGTGGTGGGGTTGCCCACCGCCGAGAGCGTGGCCACGGCGCTGTAGAGGTCACAGGCGTCGGCGGCGTTGTTCACGTCGGCGATGGCTGCGCTCACGGTCTCGTTGAAGTCTCCGCTGGGGGCGCTGTCGGTGTCCGTCGAATCGGTGTCACCGGAGTCGGTGTCGTCGCTGCTGCCGGAGTCCTCCGCGCTGGCGGAGTCGTTGTCGTCGCCGTCGCCGGAGTCGGACTTGTCCGACGTGCAGGCGCCCGCCACCAGGGCGAAGGCGGCGAACATTGCCAAGAGGGCGGACATGACTCGGATCCGGGGGCTTCGCACGGTGGTACTCCTGGTTGGCTGCGTGGGCAGACAAGGGTACATGGGAGATCGCTCGGATCGACTCACCCGAGGCGAAACACCTGCCCGTACGGATTAGCCGACCATCCCGGCCGCAACTACCGTGATATCTGACGGGTCGTCAGAAACCTGTCGTCCACCCCGACAGCAGGCGCCATCGAGGTGGACGACACCCGAGAACGAGGAGTGGCAGTGGCCGGACCGGACAAGTTGCTCACAGTGACCGATGCGGTAGCCGAGCTCAGCTCCGGCATGACCATCGGTATCGGTGGCTGGGGGAGCAGGCGCAAGCCGATGTCGGTGGTGCGCGAGATCCTCCGATCGGACCTCCGCGACCTGACCGTCGTCGCCTACGGGGGGCCCGATGTGGGCCTGCTCTGCAGGGCGGGCAAGGTGTCGAAGGTCATCTCGGGATTCGTCTCGTTGGATTCGATTCCCCTCGAGCCCAGCTACCGCATCGCCCGCCAGCAGGGCACCATCGAGGCGGCGGAGTGGGACGAGGGCATGTTGTTGCTCGGTCTGCAGGCAGCAGGCTGGAGGGTTCCGTTCCTTCCCACCAGGGCCGGCCTCGGCTCCGACGTGCCCCGCGTGATGCCGGACCTCCGAACCGTGCTGTCGCCCTACCCCGATCGCGAGTCGGGTGAGAACGAGGAACTGCTCGCCGTTCCCGCACTCGAACTGGACGCAGCATTCGTGCACCAGCACCGGGCCGACCCGTCGGGCAACGCGGTGTGGCTCGGCGAGGACCCGTTCATGGACGACCTGTTCGTGCGCGCCGCACGCAGGGCGTTCGTGAGCTGCGAACAGGTCGTGCCCACAGCCGATCTCGCCGGACTCGCGGGGATCACCCACATGGGCATCTCGCGACTCGACGTCAGCGGTGTGATCGAGGCTCCCGGAGGTGCGCACTTCACCGAGTGCCCGCCCGACTACGGCCGCGACGAGGCGTTCCAGCGTCACTACGCCATGGCCACCCGCTCCGACGAGGACTGGGCGGAATTCGTCGCACGTTTCATCGAGGTCGACGATGACGAATACCGGGCGAGGGTGAGCGAACTGGCCGAGGAATCCGCACGCACAACCGAAGGGGGCAAGTGATGTCATCCGATGGCGCACCCAGGCGAGCCGATGTCTGCGCGGTCGCGATCGCCGATTGCTTCGCAGGCGATGGCGAGAGCCTCTGCAACCCGATCGGCAACCTCCCGCTCATCGGCGGACGGCTGGCCGCCTCGACGACCGAGCCCTCACTGGCCATCACCGACGGCTTCTACACCCTGCTCGACAACGTGCCCCCGGTGGGCCTGTCCGAGGAGGACCGGCTGGCCCAACGCACGATCGCCCATTGGAACCCGTACCGCTCCATGTTCGGCCTGCTCTGGCACGGAAAACGGCACGTGATGATGGGTCCGGTGCAGATCGACCGCTACGGCAATGCCAACATCGCCGCCATCGGCGACTGGGCCAGGCCCAAGTCACAGGTGCTGGGATTCAGGGGTGCGCCGGGCAACACCATCAACCACACGACCAGCTACTGGGTGCCCAAGCACAACCCGCGCTCGGTGGTCGGCTCGGTCGACGTGGTCTGTGGCGTCGGATACGACCGTGCAGCCGAGTTGGGTCCGGTGGCTTCCCGGTTCCACGAGATCCGTCGTGTGGTGACCAACCTCGCCGTGATCGACTTCGAGGCCACCGACGACAACGGCATTCCGGCGATGAGGCTCCGTTCGGTGCACCCCGGCGTGACCGTGGCCGAGGTCGTGGAGGCCAGCGGCTGCGAGTTGCTGGTGCCCGACGAGGTGCCCGAGAGCCCGGGCCCGACCCCCGAACAGTCCGAACAACTCGAGAGGTTGGATCCCAACGGACTGCGGTTCTCCGAGATAGCGGACCAGTGACCGACCACCCGTCGCTGCGGACAGCGGCGACCGAGCTCTTCGGAGTGCGCTACCCGATCGTGCAGACGGGAATGGGCTGGGTGTCGGGTGCACGCCTGACCGCCGCCACCGCGGCTGCGGGAGGTCTGGGGATCCTGGCCTCGGCCACGATGCGGTTGTCGGAGTTGTCGGCGGCCATCGACAAGGTCCGCGAGCGCACCGACAACCCCTTCGGGGTGAATCTGCTGCCCAGCCAGCCCGATGCCGCTGAACGCATAGCGTTGATCATCGACAGGGGAGTGCCGGTGGCGAGCTTCGCCGCGGCGCCCCGACCCGATCAGGTCGCGACCCTCCGTGAGGCCGGTACAGCAACGATCGTCACCGTGGGGGCACCCCGGCACGCCGAGAAGATGGCCGGCATCGGCGTCGACGCGGTGATCGCCCAGGGCGCCGAGGGCGGCGGACACACGGGCACCATTCCCACCGCGCTGCTGGTGCCCGGCGTGGTTGCGGCCACCGCCGGCTCCGGCCTGGTCGTGCTGGCGGCGGGCGGCATGCGAGATGGCTCGTCGCTGGCGGCGGCGCGGGTGTGGGGGGCCGACGGGATCGCCATGGGCACCCGGTTCCTGCTCACCGCCGAGAGCCAGGTGCCCGACCACGTGAAGGACGTCTACCTGGGCTCGGGGCTCAACTCCACAGTCGTCACCCGGGCGATCGACGGAGCCCCCCAGAGGGTGATCCGCACCGACGTGATCGATGGCCTGGAGTCCGCGCGCGGTCCGGCCAGGCTCGTGCGCGCAGCCTCGAACGCGTTGCGCTTCTCGAGAGCCTCCGGTACCTCGCCGCTGGATCTGCTCCGATCAGCGCGCGCAATGCACGCCAACGGAGAACGCACCTGGTCACAGGTGCTCCTGGCGGCCAACGCCCCGATGATGACCAAGGCCTCGGTGGTCAACGGCGATCTCGACGTGGGCATCCTGCCCACCGGCCAGGTGGTGGGATCCATAGCCGACCTGCCCACCGTGGACGATCTCGTCACCGAGATCATGGCCGACGCGTCCAGCGCCCTGCGCGCGGTCTGCAGTTCAGAGGACCCGGCCACCGAGCACCCCACCTCTCAGGAGATCTGATGGACCTCACCTGGAGTGATTCCGAACAGGCCTTCCGCCAGGAGTGCCGCAGTTGGCTCGAGGGCAACGTCCCCGCTGGTGGTCTGGACTCCGGCGACACCGCCGAGGGTTTCGCCCGCCACCTCGAATGGGAGCACCAGCTCCACGAAGCCCGTTGGTCGGTCGTCTCCTGGCCCGAGGCCTATGGAGGACGCGATGCCAGCCTCTGGGAGTGGCTCATCTTCGAAGAGGAGTACTACGCCGCGGGTGCGCCTCAACGCATCACCCAGAACGGCATCTTCCTGCTGGCGCCGACGATCTTCGAGTTCGGCACCCCGGCACAGCAGGACCACTACCTGCCGCGCATGTCGGCCGCCCGCGATCTGTGGTGCCAGGGGTGGTCCGAACCCAACGCCGGAAGTGATCTGGCGGGGATCTCCTCCAGGGCCGTGCGCGACGACGAAGCCGGCGGTTGGCGCCTGAGCGGGCAGAAGACGTGGACCACACGCGGCGCGTTCTGCACCCACCTGTTCGGTCTGTTCCGGAGTGATCCCGGCTCCGAGCGCCACCGGGGGCTCACCTACTTCCTCGTGCCTCTCGATGCCGAGGGGATGACCGTGCGCGGGTTCGGACGCCTCGATGGGGACGAGGGGTTCGCCGAGGTGTTCCTCGACGATGTGTTCGTGCCCGATGACGACGGAACCACCGCCACGATGGAGCGCGGCGGAATCCTGGGAGGGGTGGACGAGGGCTGGGGCGTGGCCATGGCCACCACCAGTTCCGAGCGCGGACTCACACTGCGATCTCCGGGACGGTTCCGTGCCACTGCGGCAAGGTTGGTCGATCTGGCCCGCGACCGGCGCGGGGAGTCGGCGGACTCGGTGCTGGACGCGGTCACCGAGGCCTGGCTGGATGCCGAGGCATATGCGCTCTACACGCTCGCCGACGTGACCGACCTGAGCGAGGGTCGCTCACCCGGTGCGCGGTCGTCGTACAACAAGGTGTTCTGGTCAGAGATGGACCTTCGGCTGCACCGCGCCGCACTCGACCTGCTCGGGGCAGAGGCCGAGCTCGACGGTGGCTGGATGAAGGGTTACGAGTTCGCCCTGTCCGGTCCCATCTATGCGGGAACCAACGAGATCCAGCGCAACATCATCGCCGAGCGGGTTCTCGGCCTCCCGAGGAAGTAGTACCGATGCGCTTCGCACCCACAGAGGAACAGACCGAGTTCGCGGCGGCCACCGGTGCACTGCTGGCCGACACCTGTCCGCCGTCGGCAGTGGCGGCAGCGTGGGGCGGCGAGGTCGGCCGCCACACCGGTTTGGGAGATGGGGACGGCCGGATCAGAGCGGCCTGGGACGCGCTGGTGGAGATGGGCGTGAACGGCATCCTCGTACCCGAGCAACAGGGTGGTCTGGCGATGTCGCTCGACCATCTCGTGGGGGTGTTGGAGGAATGCGGCTACAGCGCCCTGCCCGACCCCGTGGCCGACAGCGCCGGAGTGGTGGCCCATTCACTCGGGCAGTGCTCCGATACGGCACCCGATGTAGGGGCGGTCAACGACACCCTCGCAGCTGTCGCGGCCGGGTCGACCGTCGTGAGCGGATTCGGATCCAGCCCACTCGTGGCATCGGCGACGACGGCGGACACACTTCTCATGTTCACCCGCGATCCCACCCGGGTCGACCCGGATGCACCGGCGGACCCTGCGGCGGACCGGGTGGTTCTGCTGGACCGTTCGGAGGTCGACCTCGAGCCGGTCGAATCGGTGGACGGGTCCCGTGCGCTCGCCAGGGTGCGCTGGGACGCTGCTTCCGGAGCCTGTGTGGCGCAGGGGTCTGCGGCGTCAGCTCTCACCGACGAGGCGTTCCTGGTGGCGGCACTGGCCGATTCGGCTCTCCTGGTCGGGCTGGGTCGGGCCATGATCGACCTGACCGTGAGCTACGTGGGGGAGCGGAAGCAGTTCGGTGTTCCCGTCGGGAGCTTCCAGGCGGTCAAGCACCATCTCGCCGACGCTGCGCTGGCGGTCCAGTTCGCGGAGCCACTGGTGCGCAATGCGGCACACCTCATGTCGGGCGGCGTCGCGGTCGAGGCACCCGGATCGATTCCGACCGACAGCCGGTCGGTGGCTGTGTCAGCAGCGAAGGCTCGTTCATCGGACGCGGCGAAGAAGGTCACCGAGACCGCGCTGCAGTGCCACGGTGCGATCGGCTACACCGTCGAAGCGGATCTGCACCTGTTCATGAAGCGGGCCTGGGCCCTTGCCCGCTCCCACGGCGACTCCGCATTCCATCTGAAGCGTGTGCGCCGGCAGCTCCTCGCAGGCTGAATCGGCGGAGAACCCGCGGGTGGTTCAGGAGAAGCCGGTAGCGTCGAACCATGCAGATTCGTGGTTCCAAGGTGTTGTTGACCGGCGCGAGTGGCGGCCTGGGCGGAGCGATCGCCAGGGAACTCGCCCGTCGTGGAGCGGATCTGGTGATCACAGCCAGGTCCAGGGCCACCCTGGAGGATCTGGCGGCTGAGATCGGTGCGGAGGTGGAGGTCGCGGACCTCTCCGACCGCAGCGACGTGGAGCGTCTCTGCGGGTTGCTGGGTGATGTCGATGTGTTGGTCGCCAACGCGGGTGTGGGCGGTGAGGGCGGGATTCTCGGGACCCCCACCGAGCAGATCGATTTCATGGTGGACGTCAACCTCCGGGCCCCGATGGTCATGGCCGGCGAGTTCGCCCGCCGCCGGGTCGAGGCCGATCGGTCGGGTCAGGTCGTGATGGTGGGCTCGCTGTCGGGAGTGGTGGCGACCGCCAACACGGCCCTCTACAACGGCACCAAGTTCGGTCTGCGTGGGTTCACGCTCGCGATCCGCCAGGACCTGGCTCCCCACGGGATCGGAGTGAGCCTCGTGGCCCCCGGCTTCATCGACTCCGCCGGGATGTTCGCGGAGAACGGCATCGAGCTGCCCAAGGGGGTGCGCACCAGGTCGCCCGGGGACGTCGCTGCAGGTGTGGTCAAGGCGATCGAGTCCAATCCGGCCGAGGTCTACGTGGCGCCTCCGGAACTGCGTCTGAGCGCACATGTGGGTGGTCTGGCGCCCGCTCTGTCAGAGGTGATCCAGCGCCGCATGGGAGTATCCGAGATGACCTCAGAGAGATGAAGCCCGAAGGAATTTCCCAACCGGAACCGGCGGTCGGCCTGCCGTTGAGCCACAACCGCGACCTGTGGTGGCTGAACTGGACCTCTGTGCGCGGCGCGGCGCTGTTCCTGGCCGGGACGATCGTCATGGTGTCGCCCGATCGCGAGCGCCTCCTGGTGGCGGTTGCGGCGGCGATCTTCGTGGCCTGGGCACTCAGCGAGATCTGGTTCGCGGTCTTCCGGAGCGTGGGTTCGCAGCCCCGGATGCCTGTGACCCGTGTGTTCATGGGCATCGTGCTCGTGGCGGGGGCTGTGGTGCTGCTGTTCGAGGACGTCCCGTTCTCGGTGGTCGTCGGTGGCGTGGTGGTGATCCGGGGCCTGGTCATGACGGTGCGCGTACTGCGTCGGACCTCCGACACCGAACGGCGCGAGGGGCTGGTCGGAGCGGCGTTGATGCTGGTCACCGGTGTGGTCGTGATCGTGGTGCCCGACACAGCGGTGCTGGCAGTGAGAGCCGGGCTCGGGGTGGGCTGCATGGCCCTCGGTGGGCTCATGATCCACATGGGTCTGCGCCGGAGCTCTCCCACGGGTGATCAACCTGCGCAGCCATCGGAGGGCTCGCGGTTGGCCTTCGACCACCGCAGTGCTCCGCGCCTGGTCAACGAGTGGCTCCTGAAGCGCCGGATGGATCCCGACAGCCGGGCTGAGCTGGTGGAGACACTGTTCTTCGAACCGCCGAACAAGGCCTCCAAGCTGGCCTCCTTCTGGGTGATGATGATTCTGGCGACCGGCATCGCCACCTTCGCCCTGATCCAGGACTCCACGGCGGTGGTCATCGGGGCGATGCTCGTCGCACCGTTGATGGGACCGATCATGGGGGTGTCCGCGGCGGCAGTGAACGGCTGGGGTCTGCGCCTCGTCCGCTCCTTGCTGTTGGTGGTCGTCGCTGCGGCCGCAGCGGTGTTCATGGCCTGGCTGATCTCGAGTTGGCTGCCCTCGGTGGGCGATATCGCCACCAACACCCAGATCACATCTCGGGTAGAGCCCTCACTGCTCGACTTCTGCGTGGCGGTGTTCGCAGGCGCCGCCGGTGCGTATGCCACCGTCGACCCCCGGGTGTCGAGCTCCCTGTCCGGAGTTGCGATCGCAGTTGCCCTCGTTCCGCCTCTTGCGGTGGTGGGGATCACCCTGGAACAGAGTGACTACGAGTCCTCGCTCGGAGCCCTGTTGCTGTTCAGCACCAACGTGGTGTCGATCGTGCTGGCAGCGGTCACTGTGTTCGTGTTGATGGGGTTCGCGGCGCTGCCCCCGGATCGTGACCAACGCGCTCGTCTCCGCCGCGTGATCGGTGTGTTCGGTGCAGGGGCACTGGTGATCCTCATGCCGCTGAGCATCACTTCGGAGGATCTCTGGACAGAGGCCTCCAACGAGGGAGCGGCCCAGCGCGCGGTCGAGGCCTGGTTGCCGTCGGACGGTTCGGTGGAGTTCGTCTCGGTGGAGTCGGAGGGCGACACCCTCGAGATCAGCCTCTCGGGACCGGAGCTACCGGAAAACACCGACGACTTGCTGGACAGGCTGACCGACCGACTCGAGTTCAAACCGAAGGTCACGATGCGGCTGAGTCCCTCCGAGACGACGACACTCGACTGACCATGGCAGGTGATCGCGCAGTCGTGTTGTTGAGTGGAGGCCTGGATTCGGCGACCGTGCTCGCGCGGGCGACCGCCGATGGCTACCGCTGCCATGCGCTGAGCTTCTCCTACGGACAGCGCCATGCCGTGGAGCTGAGGGCAGCGGCCGCGGTTGCCGAGGGGCTGTCGGTCGAGCAACACCTGGTGGTGCAGGTGGGCCTGGACGCCATAGGGGGATCGGCCCTCACCGACGACATCGCGGTCCCCAAGCGGGACTCCCTTCCCGGAGAGCCTGGCGGAGGTGGCATCCCGGTCACCTACGTTCCCGCCCGCAACACGGTCTTCCTGTCGCTCGCGTTGGGCTGGGCCGAGGTGATCGGGTCCCAGGACATCTTCGTGGGGGTGAACGCGGTCGACTATTCCGGCTATCCGGATTGCCGCCCGGAGTTCATCGAGGCGTTCGAGCACCTGGCCGATCTCGCCACCGCCGCTGGGGTGGAAGGGCGATCCCACATGAAGGTGCATGCACCTCTGATGGAGATGTCCAAGGCCGAGATCGTCATCGAGGGGACGGCGCTGGGGGTCGACTACTCGCGCACCGTGAGTTGCTACGACCCCGACTCGCACGGTGCTGCGTGTGCCCACTGCGAAGCATGCCTGCTGAGGCGCCGGGGCTTCGAGGAGGCGGGGATCGCCGATCCGACGCGCTACGCGGGGCTCTGACGTGGCCTACCGCGTCAAGGAGTTGTTCCACACCCTTCAGGGTGAGGGGCTGAACGCGGGTCGCAGCGCCGTGTTCTGCCGGTTCGCGGGCTGCAACCTGTGGTCGGGACGCGAGGCGCACCGCTCCAGCGCTGTCTGCCAGTTCTGCGACACCGACTTCGTGGGCACCGATGGTCCCGGCGGTGGCGTGTTCGCAGCTCCCGAGGACCTTGCCGCCGCCGCCGCCCAGACCTGGAGCGCGGTCACCGGTAGGGCTCCCTCCGAGGGCGACGAACGTGCGCTGTTGGTCTGCACCGGTGGCGAGCCACTGCTGCAGCTGGACTCCCCGCTGGTGGAGGCCTTCCGGGAACTCGGTTTCGAGGTGGCGATCGAGACCAACGGGACGATCGCGGTTCCTGCCGGTGTGGACTGGGTGTGCGTCTCGCCCAAGGCCGGCAGTGACGTGGTCGTGCGGGAGGGTGATGAGCTCAAGCTGGTGTTCCCACAACCGGGGGCGGAACCCGAGCGCTTCGACCCGACGGAGTGGCGCTTCGGGCACTACCTGCTCCAACCCATGGACGGGCCCGAGGTCCGCGAGAACACGATCGCGGCCACCGAGTACTGCCGGATCCATCCCCGTTGGCGTCTCGGGCTGCAGACACACAAGATGCTCGGGATTCCCTGACTGAGGGGCCCTCCCCGGGGGTCGGTAGCGTGGTGGACGTGGAGGTCTTCAAGGAGTTCGGTTTCGAGGCGGCTCACCGCCTGCCCAACGTGGGACCTGATCACAAGTGCGCCCGTCTGCACGGCCACTCGTTCCGGGTGTCGGTGCACGTGGAGGGTGAGGTCGGTCGCGATTCGGGCTGGGTCGTGGACTTCGCGGACATCTCTGGCGCCTTTGCGCCGTTGCACGATGAGCTCGACCACCGCTACCTGAACGACGTGCCCGGTCTGGAGAACCCCACCAGCGAGGTGGTCGCCCGTTGGATCTTCGAGCGGTTGCAGTCGACGCTTCCCGACCTCTCGATGGTGGAGGTGCGCGAGACCTGCACCGCAGGGTGCCGCTACCGCGGTGAGCGAACGGACCCACGGGGCAACTGAGTTCCATCTGGGAGACTGGGCGCCGTGCAGGTGCAGGACTGGGTGCAGACATGGGTGGGGGCGCAGAGCAGCGCCGACGCTGCTCCGGATGGCACCGGGGAGACTCGAGCGGCTGTTGACCCGGCAGCTGAAGCGGAGGTCCACGCCGCCCGCTCCAGGCTCGAGGAGGCGGTCGGGGAGCTCGGTGATCGACTGGTGGCGACCGGCTGTCCGCTCCCGCTGCGGTTGAGCAACTCGACGATCACGAACGTCGATCGCTGCGACGGGCTGGCCGTGGCCCGCGCCGGTGGGTCCGGAGTCGATCCGAACTGGCCCATGCTGAGGGGACGCGCCCTGGACTCCTATGTGCAGCATGTCCTGATCGCCGGTCGGGTCGGCGATCCCGTCGAGGACCTGCGCTCGATGTGGATGGCTGACGAGCTGGACGAGACCCTGGCTGCTCTCGACGATCACCTCACCTCCGACGCTCGGGAGGATCTCGAATCGGATCTGTCACTCCTGGCTGCGGAGGCCGCGACGCTGGCGCCCCTGGCGCAATTGATGCCTCGTCTCGAGCAGCGACTGGAGGTGACCATCGGCGGTGTGCTCGCCCTCCCGGGACGGGTGGACGTGCTGTTGGGCGGGGCGGGAACCGGAGCGCCCTCGGTGCTGTTGGAGGTGAAGTCCTCCGCGTTGCGCAGCGAACACATGACCCAGGTGCGCCACTACGGCCTGCTGCAGGCCCTGCGAGAGGGTCGCCCGCCCCTGGCTGCCGGTGTCTGGTCGCCCGGTGTCGGCGTCACCGACGTGCCCCTCACCAACACCTTCGGCAGCTCGGCCGAGCGCGTCGTGGGGTCGTTGGTTCGCACGTCAGCACTCTGGGAGGGGGCGCCGGTGGGGCTCAACCCCGGGTCCCATTGTCGTTTCTGTCCCGAGGTCGATCGCTGTCCCGAGGGCATGACCTTCGCAGAAGGTTCCGGAGACGCCGATCATGACGACGGGTCGGACTGGTGATGCGCCAGTCGGAGGTCGTGGCACTGTGGCGGGAGCGGTTCGAGTCGGCTCTCGCTGATGCCGAGGTGCCCAGCGAGGACCAACTCGATGGTCGACCCGTGAACTCCGACGTGCGGATCCAGCACACGGTCGAACCGTGTGCGGTGGCCGCGTTCAGCAATCCCGGTGACCGCTTCGACGAGAACGGCGACTTCATCGAGAGCCCGGTGCTCGGGGCACGGGAGGTTGCGCTGTTGGCGCTGTGCCGGTTGCCGGCGGGAGGCGACCGTCGGTACCGCGCCCCCGACGCGGCGGAGCTGGTCGACGAGGTCCTGTCCGAGCCCTCCCAGCTCCGCCCATCGCTGAGCAGGTGGGTGCGCGAGGCCGACCGGGCGGCGCTGACCTGCATGGCCGCCAGGGCACGCGGGTGGTTCGTTGATGCACGCGCGATCGCCTCGCGGCACGGCGATCCCGACTGGCAGCCGCCGGTGCCGCTGCGTCACCTGGCGCCCGGTACCGGGGTGTCGCTCAAGGCACCGGTCGATGCCATCAGATCCGACGGCCGCTCCAAGCACCTGCTGGTCGTTCTGCCCTCACCGCGCGATCGCGACGACCGCGTGGCGCGTCGGATCGCCCTTCTCTGGGTGCTGCAGCGCGGCGAGGTGGTGAGCTCTGTGGTGTGCGGACACCGCAGCGCTCTGACCCGTCGTGGTTTCGCCGTGGATGACGACTTCCTGGCCCTGGCCTGCCAGGAGGCAGCGGCCGAGGTGGCCATGGCGCAGCGTCCGTCGCTCGCTGCGGTGTCGCCGGGAGTCCACTGTCGCTACTGCGACCTGCGCCCGGAGTGTCCCGAGGGGTCCGCCAGGGTCGAGTCTGTGGTCAGGCTTCCGTTCCCTTCGCGGAGCCCACGATGTAGATGAGGTGACCGGTCGCGACCACGACCGACGAAGCCGTCATCACCTCGACGTCGCAGAACACGACGCGCTTGCCGCGCCGGGTGACCCAGCCCTCGGCCACCAGGTCCTCCTTGCGAACCGGACCCAGGTAGCGGACCGACATCTCGATGGTCGAGAACGGTCTCGGCGTGCTGTAGGCCGTGCCGATCGCGGGTACGACGACGGTGTCGATGAGGGTGGCGATGGCGCCGCCGTGCATCAGGCCCTGGGGCTGGTTCAGTTCGGAGCGCCACGGGAGCCGCATCCGCGCGTAGTCGCGGCGCAGCTCCTCGACCTCGATGCCCACGAGTTGGGGGAAGTAGGCGGCGTCCTCCCACTTCAGGAAGCCCTCCCACTGTGACTTCACCGATTCCGGCAACAGGTCGAATCGTTCCGCACGTGGCGACATGGCCAACAGTGTGGCCGATGGCGGCCGGCTGTGCGGCCACGGGTAGCGTTCGGGGTGAAACGAACCCCGACAGGAGCTGGAAACGATGGCCGAGGCATTCATCATCGACGCGGTACGGACCCCGGTTGGACGCAGGGGCGGCGGTCTCTCGGGCACCCATCCCGCCGATCTCGGCGCCCACTCGATCTCGGCGCTGGTGGATCGCACCGGGATCGATCCGTCGGCCGTCGAAGATGTCGTGTTCGGTTGTGTGGACACCGTCGGGCCACAGGCGGGCGACATAGCCCGCACCTGCTGGCTGGCCGCCGGCATGCCCGAGGAGGTTCCCGGCACGACCATCGACCGGCAGTGCGGATCCTCGCAGCAGGCGGTGCACTTCGCGGCCCAGGCCGTGATGTCGGGCACGACCGATCTGGTCGTGGCAGGCGGGGTGCAGAACATGTCGGCCATCCCGATCTCGGCGGCGATGTTCGCAGGCCAGGAATACGGCTTCGATGATCCGTTCTCCGGTTCGAAGGGTTGGGAGAAGCGATACGGAACCCAGGAGGTGAACCAGTTCCGCGGCGCCGAGATGATCGCAGAGAACTGGGATCTGACGCGCGAGGAGATGGAGCAGTTCGCCGTCACCAGCCATGAGCGGGCGATCGCAGCTCGTGCCGAGGGCCGATTCGAGGCCGAGATCGAGCCGTTGGGTGATGTCACTGCGGACGAGGGCCCGCGCGAGCCCGATCTCGACAAGATCCGTGGCCTCCAGCCGTTGGTCGAGGGCGGGCGTCTGACCGCCGCCCTGGCGTCACAGATCTCGGACGCCTCAGCAGCGATCCTCGTGGCATCAGAACAGGCGGTGAAGGACCACGGGCTCACCCCACGGGCGAGGATCCACCACATCTCGGTGAGGGGTGAGGATCCCATCCGGATGCTCTCGGCGCCCATCCCCGCCACGCGGTACGCACTCGACCGTGCCGGGATGTCGATGGACGACATCGATCTGGTGGAGATCAACGAGGCCTTCGCGTCGGTGGTGATGGCGTGGGAGAAGGAGCTCGGGGTCGACCACGCCAAGGTGAACGTGAACGGTGGAGCCATCGCCCTGGGCCACCCCCTCGGAGCGACCGGTGCGCGCCTCATGACCACCCTGCTGCACGAGCTCGAGCGCACCGGCGGCCGCTATGGCCTGCAGACCATGTGCGAGGGCGGGGGCCAGGCGAACGTCACGATCATCGAGCGCCTGTAGTTCACGATCATCGAGCGCCTGTAGTTCACGACCATCGAGCGCCTGTGGTGCGGGAGTTCGCAAGAGTGTTGAAGTAGCGGCGGGTTCTGCCGATGGACTCCATGTCGGACAGCAGACCTGGGGCACGATGGCGGATCAACGGACAGACGGACTGGCAGAACCACACGAGGAAGCACCGGGATCGGGTGCCAAGCTCGTCTCGTTCGGATTCGTGATCGATGCGCGGTCACCCCGCGACGCAGACGAACTGTGCAGCCGGATCACCACCAGTGCTCCCGGTCGCGTGAGCGTGGAGCTCCTGGTTCTCGATGACCACCTGAACCCGCAGCGGCGGCAACTGGTGGACGTCATCGACGGCCATGGCGACACCGTCCGCCTGGTCCCGCGGCCCTCCGGGGGTCAGTGCGAACGGCTCGATGCCGCCAGCCTGTCGTCCTGCAGCGAGTTCCTGGTGGTGTCGATCGGAACCGATCCGCCGTTGGAGGGACTCTCCGAGGCATCCCGGGAGATGTTCACCGATGGCACCGACGTGGTCACCGTGGTCTCGTCGAGCAGTGTCGCTGATCCCATCGCCGGCGAGCAGACCGACGACCGCGCCGACGAGGAGTGCAGCCGGCTCGCCGGACACCTCGGTCTCGGTGAGCCGACGCTTCCGGATCGGGTCGTGCTCATCCGCAGGTGGGTTGCGCGTTGGTTGTTCTCCGAGGTCGACCGCTCCGTGGATCCCCTCGACGAGGTGGCCGAGCGCGCGCGCCTGTTGGGTCTGAGGACCCTGGTGATGGACACCAGCGGGCTGCCCGTCTCCTGATCCGGGCCGGCCGGGGTGGCCAATTGGAACACGTTCTACCTCGGCGGCCTACGATCCCGGAGTGGACTTCGAAGACACCCCCGAGCTCGCAGAGTTCCGCGCCGAGGTGCGCAAGTTCCTCGAGGAGCACGCTGAGCCCAAGCACGGTGACGATCGGGACTGGTCCCGCAACGCCACCGCGACCGACCCTGCAGCGGCCGAGCAGTACCGCGTGCGCTGCGCCGAATGGCAGGCCCTGCTCTACCGCGAGGGTTGGGCCGGTCTGACCTGGCCCGAGGAGTTCGGCGGGCGCGGGTTGAGCCCGGCGCACCAGATCGTGTTCAACCAGGAACTCTCCGAGTTCGACGCGGCATCCGGATTCATCACCGCCTCCCAGGCGCTCGTGGGCCCGACGCTGATGAAGCACGGCACCCCGGCCCAACAGGAGAGATACCTGCCCAAGCTGCTCTCGGGTGAGGAGATGTGGTGTCAGTTGTTCAGCGAACCCGGTGCCGGCTCGGACCTGGCGTCGCTGGCGACGCGGGCGGTGCTCGACGGAGACGAGTGGATAGTCAACGGCCAGAAGGTCTGGACCTCGAATGCCCATCACTCCGACTTCGGCATCCTGATCGCCCGCAGCGATCCCGACGTCCCCAAGCACAAGGGGATGACCTTCTTCATCGTCGACATGCGCACTCCCGGGGTGGAGGTTCGCCCGCTGGTCCAGGCGCAGGGTGTGGCGCACTTCAACGAGGTGTTCTTCGATGATGTGAGGCTGCCCGTAGAGAACGTGGTCGGTGAGCCCGGTGAGGGTTGGCGGGTCGCACGCACGACCATGCGCTCCGAGAGCCAGATGATCTCCGGGGCGAGCCAGGCCACCGGCTACTACGCCGTTCTCTCGACCGCCCGGCGCACCGGCGCGGTCGCCGATCCGATCGTGCGCCAGGAACTGGCGAAGGTCTTCTCCAACGAACAGATCCTGCGCTGGATGGGCTGGCGCTCCCAGACCGCGGTGATGACCGGACGATACGAGTTGGCGCTCCACGGATCGCTGCTGAAGAACTTCTTCACGCGCGCCCTGAGCCACCGGGTCGAGCTCGCACTCGATCTCGAGGGTCCCGAGGGAATGCTGCAGGCCGAGGCGGAGGGCGAGGGGTTCTGGCAGTATCAGTGCCTCAACCAGTTCGCCTCACGAATCGGTGGTGGCACCGAAGAGGTGCATCGCAACAACCTGGGCGAACAGGTCCTGGGGCTACCCCGTGAACCCACCGACGACCGCGAGGTCCCATGGAGCGAGACGAGACGATCGTGAATGGTCCCCAGATCTCCGAGCACCCCGTGTCCGAGCACTCTGTGTCCGAGCACTCTGTGTCCGAGC
This sequence comes from Microthrixaceae bacterium, assembly GCA_023957995.1. Classification (GTDB taxonomy): domain Bacteria; phylum Actinomycetota; class Acidimicrobiia; order Acidimicrobiales; family Microtrichaceae; genus JAMLGJ01. The sequence goes on from JAMLGK010000009.1 coordinate 39,198, forward strand.
ACTCCGTGTCCGAGCCGGCGGAGTCCGCCCGCCCACCGGTACCCGGCGGGATGCTCCTCGGACGAACCGCCCTGGTCACCGGGATCGGTCCCGGAATGGGTCGCGACATAGCCCTCGGGCTCGCCGCGCAGGGAGCCGATGTCGCCCTCCTCGCCCGGTCGGACCGCATGGTGCCCGAGGTGGCCGCCGAGATCGAGGCCATGGGTCGCAGGGCAGTTCCACTTCAGGGCAGCATCACCTCTGCGGAGGATCGCGAGCGACTGGTCGGTGAGGTCGGCGAGGCCTTCGGTGGTTCGCTCGACATCCTCGTGAACTCCGCGTTCCACGGCGGTGAGCACGTGCGCTTCGAGGACGCGGACCTGTCGCGGTGGCGCCGGCCGGTGGAGATCAACCACTTCGGCACCCTCGAGTTCACCCAGGCCATGCTCCCGCTTCTCAAGGAGTCCGGAGCCTCCACCGGTGATGCCCGTGTCGTGATGATCAACACCATGTCGGTCCAGCACATCGAGGCGGCTGCCGGGTCCTACGCGGCTTCCAAGGCGGCGCTCGGTGCGGTGACCAAGACGCTCGCGCTCGAGCTGGGACAGTACGGAATCAGGGTCAACGCCATCCACCCCGGCTACATCTGGGGCGACAGCGTGAAGATCTACTTCGAGTGGCAGGCGGCGGATCGTGGCGAGGACGTGCCGTGGCAGGAGATCTATGCCGAGAGGGCAGCCGAGACCGCCCTCGGGTATCTGCCCCATTCCTCGGAGATCGCGGGCGCAGTGGTGTTCCTCGCCTCACCCCTGGCCAGCTGTGTCACCGGGGTCGCAATACCGGTGAACGCCGGCCACTGGATGCCGCCGTCGGCCTGACGGGCACCCTGTACATGGGTCCGTTGTACAGAGGTCCGTTCTACAGAGGTCCGTTGTACAGAGGTCCGTTCTACAGAGGTCCGTTCTGCAGAGGTCCGTTCGGGGTCAGTTCCGCAGTCTGGCCCTGGCCCGCCGGGAGCCCAACAGCATCCCGATGCCCATTCCGAGCAGCGCCGTGATCGTGAGGATCAGCCACAGGGGCATGGTCACCGACGTGACCACCAGCGACACGCTGGTCGGCCCGCTGTTGGCGGCGATGAGGATCACCAGCACCACGGCCACGACGGCGCCGAGAACCTGCTTGGAGCTGGGCCGGAAACCGGATGCCGGGTCTGGATCCTCCGCCATGTGGTCGGAATCTCCCATACTGCGCATGGCTCGACTCTAACGAAGGTCGTTGACCAGCGCGGCCTGGCGGTCGAGTTCGGCCAGCACCACGTCCGCGGGGGCCGAGGGCAGCCGGAACACGCACTCGGTGACCCCGAGCGAGGCGAAGTGGTCGAGCTTCTCCGCGGTGGGGTGCGAACCGAACGGCACCACCCGGGCCGCTGCGGGATCCCGTCCTGCGTCCTCGAGCCTCCGTCGGTACTCCGGGATCGCGTCGGTCAACCCGCTGCCACCGATCGGAATCCAACCGTCGGCGTACTCGACGAGTTGTGTCATGAGCTTCGGGCCGGCGCCGCCACCGAGGAGCACCGGAACGGGTACCTCGGGTTTGGGCCACGACCACGAGGGAGCCAGCTGGAAATGATCCCCCCGGTACGACGCCACCTCGTCGGTCCAGAGCGCCCTCATGGCCAGCATGTGGTCGCGTGACACAGCCCGACGCTCCGCGAAGTCCACACCGTGGGACTCGGCCTCGTCGCGGTTCCATCCGAATCCGATGCCCAGTTCGAAGCGGCCACCGGAGATGTTCTGCAGCGTGGCGACGGCCTTGGCCGTCACGATCGGGTCCCTCTGGGCCGGAAGGAGCACTCCGGTGCCCAGGTGGATCCGCTCGGTCACCGCTGCTGCTGCGGCGAGTGCCACCAGTGGATCGACCGATCGCTTGTACTCCTCGGGTAGTTCGTCATCGCCCGTGGGTGGTGGTGTGACCCTGGACGTGGGGATGTGCGTGTGCTCGGGGATCCACACGGAGTCGAAGCCCCGTTGTTCGGCCGCCAGGGCCAACTCCGGAACGCCCATCGATACGTCTGTCGCGAACATCGTCACACCGAGTCTCACGATCTGGACGCTACCGGGTTCCGGGGCATGGTTTGCCACTGATCTGACGGAGTGTCAGATTGGCGGGATGGGAATCTGTGACGGACGTTCGGTGATAGTGACCGGTGCCGGTAGGGGACTCGGGCGCGCTCACGCACTCGCTCTCGCTGCGGCCGGTGCCTCGGTGGTCGTGAACGACCTGGGGGTTGCCCAGGACGGTTCGGATCCCTCCGATACCCCCGCCCAGCAGGTGGTCGATGAGATCGCGGCCGCGGGTGGTGCAGCGGTGGCGTCACAGCACGACGTGGCCGACTGGGCCGCAGCGGGGGAGATGGTGCAACTGGCGATCGACTCGTTCGGCGGACTCGACGCGGTGGTGAACAACGCGGGGATCGTGCGGGACCGCATGTTCGTCAACTCCGAGGAAGCCGAGTGGGAGGCGGTGTTGCGGGTGCACGTCATGGGTCACGCCGCTCCGTCGCGTCACGCCGCTGCCTACTGGCGGAGTCGGTCCAAGGCCGGCGAGTCCAACGACGCCCGGATCATCAACACGTCCTCGGGTGCGGGACTGATGGGTTCGATTGCGCAGGCTGCCTACAGCGCGGCCAAGGGTGCAATCGCATCGATGACGCTCGTGCAGGCCGCCGAGTTGGGTCGCATCGGTGTCACCGCCAACGCCCTCGCTCCCGCTGCACGCACGCGGATGACCGAGGAGGCCTTTGCCGACATGATGGCGGACGTGGGCCCGGACGCCTTCGACGCCATGGACCCGGCCAACGTGTCGCCGCTGGTGGTGTGGCTCGCCTCACCTGACTCCGCAGGGGTGACAGGTCGGGTGTTCGAGGCAGAGGGTGGCATCGTGGGACTCGCCGAGGGATACCGACACGGGCCGCGTGTCGACAAGGGAGCGCGCTGGGAGCCGGCCGAACTCACCGCTGTGGTCGAGGGCCTCCTCGACGAGGCGACCGAACCGACGCCGGTCTACGGCACCTGAACAATGGCCCCGGTCCCGGCCGATCGGGCCGGGGAGCTTCGAGCGGACGACCTGCGCGCTGGGGGACTCGCTGCTGCGGAGTCGGTCGAACCGCTGGTGTTCAACCCGAACAACGCGGTGACCGGGGCCGTCGAACGGCTGCGCCTCACAGACGGCACCTCGGTGGTCCGCAAGGTCCTGCGCGGCGATGCACCGGCGACCGTCGCCCATTGGGCGGCCGGGGCGAACCCGACGCACTGGAACCACTGGCGCCGCGAGGCCGATGCCTACGACTCTGGTGCGGTCAGGGCGTTCGAACCCCATGTGCGTGCACCGCAGCTTCTCGCTCGGGTGTCTTCGCGTCCCGGCAGGGAGGTGCTGTTCCTCGAGGACGTGGACGGCCCCAGCGGTTTCGATCTCCGCGCGGAGCACCTCGTCACCGCGGCCGGGGCGCTCGGCCGGGCGCAGGGTGCTCCCGCCACGGCTCAATGGCCGGGGTTCCACTCCGCTTCGAGGGAGTGGATGTGGGCCTACTCGTGCAGCCGACCCCCGGGGCCCGGCGGTTATCTGGATGCGCGCTCGTGGGAGCACCCGGTGGTGGTGGAAGGGTTCGGTGAACAGCGCCACGAGCTGCGAAGGCGTTTCGGTGAGCTGCTCGGAGAGCTCTGGTGGTGGCGTCGGGTGTCGGCCGCGTGCCCCCGCACCTTCTGCCACCTCGACTTCTGGTCACCGAACCTGATCGTCGACAACGCAGGCCCGGTGTTGGTCGACTGGGCGTTCTGCGGGGTCGCAGCGGTGGGTGAGGATGCAGGGAACCTCGTTCCCGACGTGATGCTCGACCACCAGTTCGCACCGGAGGACTACGACACCTTCGACCGTGCGGTGTGGCGGTCCTACGCGGATGGGCTGGTCGCTGCGGGATGGACCCATCCGCCGGAACTGGCTCGCCTCGCCTCCTGCGCGACGGTAGCCCGCTACGCCTGGTTGCCCGCGGCGATGGTGGCGAACGCCGACCACGTCGGTCCCACTGGCTATGCAGGTCGGGACGGCCTCGCGTTGGTGGAGGTGTTCACCCGTCGCAGGTCGGTGCTGCTGTCGATGCTCGAGCGTCTGGACGAGGCGCGTGCGCTCGTAGCGGAGACGGGACTCGCCGGCTGAAGCACCACCCCGGCGGGCGGAACCGGGTCAGTTGAGCAGCGCCGGGTCGTCGAGGTGGCGCGGCATCATCGGCCCGGGACGCTCGGCGCCGGTTCCGGTGATCCGGTTCTGGTCGTCCACGAAGACCACCTTGGGTTGGTGTGCCTCGGCCTCCTCGGAGTCCATCTCCCCGAAGGTGGCCATGATCACCAGGTCACCGGGGTTCATCAGATGTGCCGCGGCACCGTTGATGCAGACCACGCCCGAGCCCCTCGGCCCCTCGAGGGCGTAGGTGGCCAGACGGTTGCCGTTGGTCACGTTCCAGATCTGGACCTCCTCGTGGGGGAGGATGCCAGCGGCGTCCAACAGGTCCTTGTCGATGGTGACAGAACCCTCGTAGTCGAGGTCGGCCTGGGTGACCGTGGCTCGGTGGATCTTGCCGAGGAACATGCGGCGACGCATTCTGGTCTCCTTGGATCGGTCGCGTCCCGGTGGGTACGCGCTTCGACCACCATCGTACCAACCCCGGCGCCCCGGCCGGAAGCCGGGATGGCGAATCAGTTGAGGCGTTCGATCACCATGGCCATGCCCTGGCCGCCGCCGACACACATGGTCTCGAGGCCGAAGGTCTTGTCGGACTCCGCCAGGTTGTGGATCAGCGTGGTCATGATCCGTGCACCGGTCATGCCGAAGGGGTGACCGAGGGCGATCGAGCCGCCGCGGGTGTTGAGCTTGTCCCACTCGACGCCGAGCTGTGCAGCAGAGGGGATCACCTGGGCGGCGAAGGCCTCGTTGATCTCCACCAGGTCGATGTCTCCGATCGACATTCCGGCACGGCTGAGCGCCTTGCGGCTGGCCTCGACCGGTCCCATGCCCATGATCTCGGGGTTGAGGGCGGTGGCGGCCGACGAGACGATCCGGGCCAGCGGTGTGAGTCCAAGTGCCTTGGCCTTGGTGTCGCTCATGACGATCACTGCTGCTGCCCCGTCGTTGAGGGGACAGGCGTTGCCGGCGGTGACGGTTCCGTCGGGGCGGAACACCGGGCCGAGCTGGCTGATCTTCTCGAGGGTCGTACCGGCGCGGATGCCGTCGTCGGTCGTCACGAGGTTGGATCCACCCTCGCCGTCGGGTGCGTCGACCGGCGTGATCTCCTGTTCCCAGAAGCCCGAGTTGAGGCTCTCCTCGGCGCGGTTCTGGCTGAGCACCGCGAACTCGTCCTGGATCTCACGGCTCACGTTCTCGACCTGGGCGACGTTCTCGGCGGTCTGGCCCATCGCGATGTAGACGTCGGGCAGGCCCTCGGGTGCGGTCCAGGTGGGTGCTCCACCCTCCGCCCGCTTCGCGGTGCGTGCTTCGGCATCGGCGAACAGCGGGTTCTTCGGGCCGTCGGCAAGCTGCATGTGGACCATGTTGCGGCTGATCGTCTCCACGCCACCGGCGATGAACACGTCGCCGTCCCCGGCCTTGATGGCATGGGCTGCCATGCGGATGGTCATCAGCGAGGACGAGCAGTAGCGGTTCACGGTCACTCCGGGAGTGCCGTCGAGACCGGCCAGCACGGCCGAGACACGGGCGATGTTGTGGCCCGACTCCCCAGCAGGCTGGCCGCAGCCCCAGAGGACGTCCTCGATGTCGGCCGTGTCCAGCCCGGGTGTCTGCTCGAGCACTGCCTTGATGGCGATGGCCGAGAGGTCGTCGGGTCGGACTTCCTTGAGTGAGCCCTTGCCGGCCCGTCCGATCGGGGTGCGGGCGGTGGCGACGATCACTGCTTCAGGCATGCGGTTCCCTCTTGGTGTCTGTTGCGATCTACCGGGTCCGACCTTGGTGTCGGCCCGTGACCCCAGAGGTTACCGATGGGTAACCCCCCGAGGCCATCTGAAACGCGGGTTCAGGGCAGGAAGCGGCTCACGGTGTCCGCTACACAGGCGGGCTTGTCCGCGCCCTCCACCTCGACGGTGACCCGGACCGTCACCTGGACCCCGCCCTTGGCCTCCTGCGCGGAGACCACCTCGCCCCGTGCGCGGGCACGGGAACCTGCGGGTACCGGGCTGGGGAACCGGACCTTGTCGAGTCCCACGTTCAATCCGGCGGAGAACTCCTCCACGGTGATCAGCTGCGGCAGGAAGAGGTTCACGAGTGCCAGCGTGAGGTAGCCGTGGGCGATCGGGCCGCCGAAGGGGGATTCGCGGTTGGCGCGTTCGACGTCGACATGGATCCACTGGTGATCGCCGGTGGCATCTGCGAACAGGCCGATGCGTTCCTGGGTGATCGTGGTCCAGTCGGTCGGTCCGAGTTCGTCGCCGACGTGATCGAGGAGGTCGGCCGGTGTGGAAACCCTGGTGGTCATGCTGCTCCTGTCACGGACGTCCTGTCACGGGTGCTGGCTGGAGACAGCCAACACCTCTCCGGTCATGTAGCTCGAGAGGTCGCTGGCCAGGAACACCATCACGTTGGCCACCTCCCACGGCTCGGCGGCCCTGCCGAATGCCTCGGCTGATTCGAGCTCGGCCAGCAGCCCAGGCGGTGTGACCTTCGCGAGGTTCGCGTGCATGGCGAGGCTGGGGGAGACCGCATTGACGCGCACGCCGTGCTCTGCGGCCTCGGCAGCCGCTGTGCGCGTCAGTGCCATCACCCCGGCCTTGGCTGCGGCGTAGTGGCCCTGTCGCTCCTGGGCGCGCCAACCCAGAACCGAGGCGTTGTTGACCACCGCCCCGGCACCCTGGTCGTAGAGGTGGGGAAGCGCTGCTCTCAGGCAGCGGAACGTGCCTGTCAGCGTGACATCGAGGACCTTCTGCCACTGCTCGTCTGTGAGCTCCGTGATGAGGCCGTTGCCTCCGAGCCCTGCGTTGTTCATCCAGGCGTCGTAGCCGCCCATCGCATCGACCGCACCCGACACCAGAGCCTGGACCGAATCCTCGTCGGTCACGTCGCACACGAACGTGGCCGGGCGGGTGCCGAACTCGCTCTCCAGTGCGTCAGCGGTCTCCCCCAGCCGTCGTTCGTGGGCGTCGGAGATGGTGATCGTGGCGCCCTCGAGCATGCAGCGTCGCGCCAGGGCCCCACCGATTCCGGATCCGGCCGCGGCGGTGATCACCACCTTGCGTCCATCGAGCAGGCCACGGCCCGGCGGTTCGGGCGGAGCAACTTGTCTGTCACTGGCTGTCACGGTCTCTCCTCGTTGTTCTCTCAGCGCGGTTCGCGGGGGAGCCCCAGGGCTCTCTCGCCGATCAGGTTGCGCTGGATCTCGTTGCTGCCGCCGTAGATCGTGTCGGATCGACTGAAGAAGAACAGCTTGTGGTCAGCAGACATCTCGAGCTCACCGGCGTCGCCCTCATCGGCTGCCGAGTAGCGCGTGAGCAGGGCTCCTGCGCCCAGGACGTCCACCGCCACCTCGCCCATGTCGCGGTGCAACTCGGCCCAGTAGAGCTTGTTGATCATGGCTTCGCGTGGGAGCTGGGCGTTGTCGTCGGTCCGCAGGGCACGCGTGGCGTTCCAGCGCATGATCCTCACGCGAATGGCCAGCGAGACGATCCGGTCGCGCAGCACCGGGTCCTCCCAACGACCGTTGGCCCGAGCGGTGCTGGTGATGTGGTCAAGCTCGCGTTGGAAGGCCATCTGCTGGCCGAGCGTGAGCACACCGCGCTCGAATGCGAGGGTTCCCATGGCCACCTTCCAGCCCTCACCGGGTGCACCGACGATCATGTCCGCGGACGTGCGGGCCCCGTCGAAGAACACCTCGTTGAACTCGGCGGTGCCGGTTATCTGGCGGATGGGCCGCACCTCGATACCCGGTTGGTCCATCGGCACCAACAGGTACGACAGTCCGTGGTGGCGTTCGGTTCCGGGTTCGGTGCGGGCCACCACGAAGCACCAGTCCGACCACTGTGCGAGAGAGGTCCACACCTTCTGGCCGTCGATGATCCACTCATCGCCCTCGCGCCTGGCCTTGGTCGTGACATTGGCGAGGTCGCTGCCGGCATTCGGTTCGGAGTAGCCCTGGCACCAGAACTCGGTGCCCGAGACGATTCCCGGAAGGAACCGCTGCTGGATCTCCGCAGAAGCGAAATGGATGAGTGTGGGGCCCAGCAGGCCCTCGCCGATCAACCCGGCGCGGCCGGGTCCTCCGGCGCGTGCGTACTCCTCGTGGAAGGCCACTTCGAGATGCAGCGGAAGTCCTCGCCCGCCGTGTTGCGTGGGCCAGCCCACGCAGGTCCACCCGCCCGTGGCGAGTTCACGTTCCCATTCCATGCGCTCCGCGACGAAGGCATGTTCGTCACCGGGTCCCCCGCGGTGCGCCAGTCGGGCGAAGTCACCGGTCAGGTGTTCGGTCACCCAACTGCGGACCTCGGACCGGAAGGCGGCCTCATCGGTTTCCGGTCCGGTGTCCATCAGCCTGACGATAACCGTTTCTGACGAGTCGTCAGAAACGCGTCCCCCGAACGCGGACCGGGGAGCCACATGGGCTCCCCGGTCAGTTCAGTTCTCGTTGTGGTCCGCAGTGTTGGGCCGGCTCAGCCCGCTGCTGACAGAGTGGCGCCACCGACGTTGGTCGGCTGTCCACCGGTGCCATCGGTTGCCGTCGCACCCTCGACGGAAGCGGACTGAACGGTGATGATGCCCTGGCTGCAGAGCTCCTGGAACTCTTCGGGAGTGGGATCCTCGCCCTGGACCGGTGTGACGATCGCGGCTGCGGGCTGGAAGATGTCGTTCAGCAGCGCAGTCACCTCTGCCACGTCGATCAGGTCGGCGATGTTCTCGCCCATGACCTTGAAGGCCAGCTGCAGAGTCTCGAGCCACTTCACGACGTCGCCGTTGGTGCCGTACTGGCCGGCGAGAGCGAAGAGCTGGTCGACGTACTCCTTGGCGGTGAGGCCATCGGGAATGGGGGTCGGCTCCTCGCCGGGCTCGCCGTCACCGGGTTCGCCCTCGCCGTCGCCGCCGAGCTCGCCGGCAAGGCCGAGCAGGGCGGTCTTGATCTCAGAGGGGAGGAAGGAATACAGGTTGGCAACCGAGATCTGGTCAAGTGCCTTGTTGGCGAGGTCGCCCGTGAACTCCACGGTGTAGGGCATGTAGCCCATGGAGCCCTTGAGCGTCACGTCCTCGGGAACGTTGCCCGCCCCGTTGCTGACGTGTTCACCCTGGGTGACCTTGACGTTTCCGGCACCGATGGTCGGGATCGATTCCAGGCCTGCCTGCATCTCTGCGGCGGTGGGGAACACATGCGGGTTGAGGAAGTACTCGATGGCGTGCTGCTGCCACCAGGTCTCCTGGCCCTCTTCGAGCTCCTCGACCTTGGGTGGGTTGGGCTCGGTGAAGAACGGGAACGACCCCGGGAAGTCCATCGACCAGACGACCTTGTCGGCCGACTCGCCGTCGAATGCGAAGCGGCTGCCCATCTCACGCTTGAGGGCCTGTGAATCGGGATCGTGGAACAGCCGCACCTCCTGCACCTCGGAGGTGCCGGGGTCGGCATCGGAGATCTTGATCGTGCCGGCGCACACCTCGAAGGTGACATCGGCGGTGGTGCCGGCGGCCGGACCGGTGGCGACCACCTGGCCGTTGACGATCTGTGCGTCGCCGTCGACGATCTTGAGCGTGCTCGGGTCGACCTGCTGTTCGACGCCGTCCTTGGTCTTGCCGTTGGTGACGTGCTCGCCGAGGACGTCCACCGTGACGGGCTGGCCCTCGACCGCATCAACTTCGATCGGCTGAACGATGTCGGGTGAACCGGCGACCTTGACCGGGATCGACGCCAGGGTGGATCCGGTGGAGCACTTCAGGTTGAGCGGGTCGGTGAGCGGTCCCTTGGTGAGGGTGATCGAGAAGGTGAGGCTCGAGGTGGTGATCTTGATCAGACCGCTGTTGCCGATGTCGTCGAGCTGCCCCTTGATGGCGGGGAACGCAGCGGTGAACGGCTTGCCGGCCGTGAGGGTGAGCGTCTGGTCGGGGATGCTCGCATTGATCGCAGTCGTGGCGGTCGGTCCGCTGACGGCGAGCGGGGCCTTCACGTTGGACACCTTCAGCGAGGGTGAGATGGCGGCGACGGTGTCGACGGTCTTGGCGTCGAGCGCCAGCGACATGTTGATGCTGAAGGGCACGCCGGTCTGGCCGGGTTCCACGAACTGCGGGCCGTCGACCTTGACGGTCACCGGTGCCGCCAGGGCACCGCCCAGCGCAGCGAGGGTGTTGGTGGTCGGAGCGTCAGCGCCGGTACAGGTGGCGTTGAACGACTTGGTGGTGGTCACCGCCCCGGAGGGTTGTGCACCCACGGCCAACACGGCGGCGATCATGGAGACGACCGCGAGGCTTCCCCACACTCGGCGCCGACCGGCCCTACTGTCCCTTGCGGTTTGCTCGAGCGATCCCATTTTCGTACTTCCCCTGTTTTGCGTCGGCGACGGATTGCCGTCGCGCCTCTCCGTGCACTCTCAAAGCCTGACCCACCCGTTGATCGCCCAGGATGAGCGCCCACCCGTAGGCAGGGTGCCCGAACCATACTCAATGTCAAGTGTCACAGACCAGTGAAACTGTGATCCGGGAGCTTTTGCCCAGAGGCCGGTCCGGGTCGCTGGGGATCGGGACCCAATGGCGTTGCACCCTGGGGTCTTCGGTGCGCCCGGGTTGGTAGGGTCGCGTTGTGCAGGAGGACCGGTTGCTGGGGGCATCGGCGCGAGACGACGCGCGCCGCGGGCGTGGTCCCGCGGATCCGTTGGCCTTCCCCGCCCCCGACGAGGCCTCCGAAGCTCCGGCCGCGCCGCAGCCCGCCGGTCAATCGCCCGAGGGCCCGCCGCCCACCAGCACGCCACCCGACCGGCCACCTTCGCCCAGCCCACCTTCGCCCAGCCCGCCACCCTCCGACCCGCAGCCCGCGCCATGGGCACAACCCGTGGTCTCTGCTGCGTCACCGGCGCGTTCGCATGCCACGGACCAACGCTCCATCGGTGTGAGGCTCCGAGCACCTCTGGCGCTGGCGGTCGGCGCGCCGCTGGCCGGGATCGTGGTGCTGCTGCTGGTCGTGGTCGCCGACGCTCCCGTGGCGGCCGGTGTGGCCGTGGTTCTGGTTGCCGGTGTCGCCGGTGCGCTGGGGGCGTTCCTTCTGCTCCACCGGCTCCGCGTGGATGTGGAGGAGCCCGTGATCGAGTTGCGCGAGGCGGTGGTGCGCCTCGGCGTGGGTGAGCCGGCCGATGCAGTGCTCCGCTCCCACGGCGGACCCCTGAGCGCGGTGGCCGCTGCCCTCGAGTCCGCCGCTGCCAGCGTCGATTCGAGAACCGGCCAGCTGGTCAGCCGCGCTGAGTGGGGCGAGAGCTCGAGGCAGATCCTCGACGCGCTCGACTTCACCGACGACGAGCCCGCCGCGTTCGAGGTGGTGTCGCGTGCGCTCGCACTGGCCGACGACCAACTACCGAGCGAGTTGTTGTTCTCTCCGGCCGAGGCCCCCAACGTGCTGGAACAGGTGGCTGCCAATTCCGCCACCGGATCCCCCGGGTGTCCCGTGCAGGACCCCGCCAACTGTCTTGCCATCCGCCGCGGTCAGGTGGTCGTGGCCGAGAGCTCCGAGGCGATCGACGCATGTCCCCAGCTGCGGGGTCGTCCGGGAGGCCCTTGTTCGTCGGCTTGTGTGCCCGTGGCCGTGGAGGGTCGCAGCATCGGGGTGCTCCACGTCACCGGGGCGGAGCGGAATCCACCCACCCCGACGGTTGTGGCGCGCGTATCGGAGCTCTCGCGTCAGGTGGGCGGACGCCTGAGTGCGCTGCGAGCGCTCGAGTCCTCACGCCAGGAGGCGGGAACCGACGGACTGACCGGCCTTCCCAACCGCAGAATCCTCGAGTCGCAGATGAAGTCCATGCTCGACGCGGGAACGGGCTTCGTCTCGGTGATGGCCGACCTCGACAAGTTCAAGTCCCTCAACGACACCTTCGGCCATGAAGCGGGGGACCGGGCGCTGCAGCTCTTCGCCCGGGTGATGCAGGACAACGTCCGCGGACACGACGTGGTCGCACGCGTCGGTGGTGAGGAGTTCGTGGTGGTCTACCCGGAGATGTCGGTGCAGCGCTCCATCGAGGCCATCGAGCGGCTCCGTACGGCGCTCGCATCAGAGGTGGCGGTGGCGGCGGCCAGACCGTTCACCTGCTCGTTCGGTGTCACCCACTCCTCGGTGGGAACCACGGTGGCCGAGATCCTGCGCGTGGCCGATGCGGGGTTGTTACGGGCCAAGGAGTTGGGCGGCGACCAGGTGGTCTACGCGGACCAGGCCCTCGCCCAGGAGGTCTTCGATCCATCGGATCCGGACCCACCCAACCGGGGGCGCTAGCGGCCGTTGGTCGACCAGTGCCACGGCTCCGACGGCAGGTTCACGAACCCGAAACGCCCCGCGTTGGCCCGCATCCACTGGTAACCGGAGCTGCTCCGGGTGAGGGTGCGTCCGCCCTGGGTGAAGTCGACCGCCAGGCCCTGTTCGTGCATCGAGGTGCCCGGTCGTGCCGTCGGGGGGCTGCAGGACGACGAGGGCATTTGGTAGATCGCGTAGTTGGAGGAACCGCAGTTGCTCCGGCGTACCGCAATCTGACCTGAGGGGTCGCGGTAGCCGCCGCCGCTGAGGTTGATGCCGCTAGCGGCCGCTGCGCTCAGCAGTGCCTGGAGGTTTCCGGCGATCGACTGGTGCACCCGGATACCGCCGACGCTGACGATGTTGCCCGAACCGACGATGTTGGGCGGGGTGTAGGAGCCACCACCACCGCCGCCGCTGGAGGGGGTGAGGGAGGACTTGTTGGCCGATGCGCGCTGGGCAGCTCGTTGTTCTTCGGCCTTGCGCTGGGCAGCCAACTGGCGGGCGATGGCCTGCTGTTGCGAGGTGATCTGTTGCGACAGTCCCGCGTCGAGCTGTGCAAGCGAGGCGGCTTCGGCCAGGGCGGCATCCAATCGGGCATCCACCGCTGCCGCGAACTCTTGCTGTTCGGCATAACTGGCGTCGAGTTCGGCCTTGCGGGACGCGACCTTCTCGCGCTCGGCCGTGGCCCGTTGTTCGGCGTCCTGCTTGGCGACGCGCTGCAACTCGAGGTCTTCCTGCACGGCGCGGAACTTCTCGACGAGGTCCTGGCTGCGGGTTGCTCGTGAATCGAGCAGTACGCGCTTGTTGACCGCGTCGTTGACGTCGTCGGTGGCGACGGCGGCCATCGGGTCGGAACTGCCGACGTTCACGTAGGCCTCGACAGCGGAGGTCTTCATGTCGTCGCGGATCGCGTCGAGCTCTCCCTGGGCCTTGGCCTGGGCCTCCTCGGCAGCGACGCGGTCGGCCTCTGCCTTGGCGAGCACCCGCTCGGACTCCTCCACCTTGTCCTGCTGGGCCTTGACCTGGGCGTTGAGAGCCTCGAGGGCGCTGCTGACCTGGGCATCGGTTGCCTCGAGCGCATCGACCTGACCTGCCTGGTTGGCCTTCTGGGAGCGCACCTCATTGCGCTTGGCCTGCAGTTCCGAGAGTGAGGACCCGTTGTCCCTGGGTGCTGCTGATGCACCGGGGGAGGGCACAGCGATCAGTGCTACCGCTGCGAGAACTGCTGCGGTTGTATTGCGGAGGGGCATCATGCGCGGCTGGTACTCCGGTCCGTGCTGTCAGGGCGGGACTGTCTGGGCGGGGCTGTCTGGGTGGGACTGTCTGGGGTGGACTGTCTGGGGTGGCGGTTCGAGCGGATGGTTGGAGTGATCTGCTCAGGTGGAGCTGAGGAGAATCTCGTAACGCGTTCGCAATCTAACACATACTCATCGGTGCGCAAGGGGCGCCTCGGCTTCTGCCCGGGGATCAGTGCTGACAGACCTTGCACCAGGTCGTGCCGCGCCCGTCGAGGAAACGGTGGGCGAGTGGGGCTCCGCATCGGTTGCAGGGTTCACTGCCGCGGCCGTAACAGTTGAGGCGGAACTGATGAGTCCCGCGTTCACCGGACGCGTCCCTGTAGTCACGCAGAGTGGTGCCTCCGTCCTCCACCGCGGCCGACAGGACGTTCACCACCGCCTCGTGGAGCCTGACCGCCCGTTCGTGGGAGATGCGCTTGGCGAACGGAGAGATCTGTGCCAGCCAGAGCGCCTCGTCGGCATAGATGTTGCCGACACCTGCAACCGCGCGCTGGTCGAGCAGGGCTGTCTTGATGGCCTTGCGCCCGGAGATCGCCGATCGGAGCCCAGCAGGGGTGAACCGGTCCGAGAGCGGTTCGGGGCCCAGCGCGGCCAGTGTCGGTAGTTCCGAGTACTCACCCGGCGGCACCACCGCAACGCGTCCGAAGCGACGCACGTCCCACATCCATAGACGGTGGTCTCCCGCCGAGCCGTCGACCTCCGAGCCGTCGACCTCCGAGCCGTCGACCTCCGAGCCGTCGACCTCCGAGCCGTCGACCTCCGAGCCGTTGCGTGGGTGGGTTTCCAGACTCCACCAGGCGCGCAGGTGTTCCGCGGAGTTGCCGACCGGCACCCGGTCTGCACTCGCAACGGCCAGCCGGCCGGTCATGCCCAGGTGCACGATGAGTTCGAGGTCCCGGTCGTGCTCCTCGCGATCCATCGCGGCGTCACGGGACAGCGCGAGCAAGAGGTACTTGCCGCGACGCTCGACCGCTGTGATCTGCCCGCCCACGGCGGAAGGGGCCTGGCGGAAGTTGTCGGCCGCGAACCCCCAGGCGCCGGTGATCCTGCTGCCGATGAGGGCCGGTTCGAGTTGTCGGCGGACCGTCTCCACCTCGGGCAGCTCGGGCACGGCGGAATTCTTGCAGAGAGCGGCACCGAGGGCGTGAGCGCGGGCACGAGTGCGCCGACGACTCACGTTCTATCGTGGCGGACCCAGCGGGCACCATGCCCGAACGGTCCGAACACCGAGGAGACGCCGACTTGTCTGCGAACGGGAGCACGAAAGCGGTCCTGGCCGCCATGTTCGCCAATGGCGGGATAGCGATCGCGAAGTTCGTGGGCTTCGCGATCACGGGGGCGTCCTCGTTGCTGTCCGAGGCGATCCACTCGGTGGCCGACACGGGCAACCAGGCGTTGCTGCTGCTGGGCGGACGTCGTGCCCGACGCGCCGCGTCCGAGGAGCACCCGTTCGGGTACGCACGCGAGCGTTACTTCTGGTCCTTCGTCGTGGCCGTGGTCCTGTTCACCCTGGGTTCGCTGTTCGCGATCTACGAGGGGATCCACAAGATGCAGCACCCCGAGCCGATCAACTCACCGGCGGTGGCGTTCGCGATCCTGGGTCTGGGAATCGTGCTCGAGGGGTGGTCGTTCCGCACCGCGGTGATCGAGTCAGCAGCGCTCAAGGGCGAGAGCTCCTGGTGGTCGTTCCTGCGCAACTCCAAGGTGCCAGAGTTGCCGGTGGTCCTCCTCGAGGATGCGGGCGCCATGGTCGGCCTCGTGGCGGCGACCTGCGCCATCTCGGTGTCGATCATCACCGACAACGGCGTCTGGGACGGTGTCGGATCGGTCTTCATCGGACTGGTGCTCGGCGTGATCGCGATCTTCCTGTGCATCGAGATGAAGAGCCTGCTGATCGGTGAGAGCGCCTCGTCGAAGGTGCGCGAACGTCTCCGCGGGGTGATCGAGGCCGACCCACGTGTGGCGAGGCTCATCCACGACCGCACCCAGCACCTGGGCCCCGACGAGGTCCTCGTGGCGGTGAAGGTGGAGTTCCGACAGGGTCTCGGCGTGTCGGAGTTGGCAGCGGCGGTGGACGACATCGAAGCCGCCGTGCGCGCCGAGTTGCCCGAGGTCGGCCCCATGTACGTCGAGCCCGACCTGTACCGCAGCGCGGAGGGGCCCACCGCGGCGTCGGGCATCGGAGATCGGGATCCCACCAGCCACTAGCGTTTCTCCCATGAGCGTCACCGCAGTGGTCAATCAGAAGGGCGGGGTCGGCAAGACGACCGTCGCTCTCGGACTCGCTTCCGCGTTGGGTGCGGCACGCAGGTCGGTACTGGTCGTGGACCTCGACCCACAGGCCAACGCGACGACCGGGCTCGGCATCTTCGAGGCCGAACGAACCATCGACACGGTGCTCACCGAGGACCGTGCCGGCTCGGCGGCTGACGCGGTGGTACCCGCCGGTTGGGCACCCGATGACGGCTCTGTGGTTCCGTCGGTGATACCCAGCTCACCGGCTCTCGCGCAGGTGGAGCACCAGCTCGTCAGCGACGTGATCGGGGCACAGGATCGGCTGGCCACGGCCCTGGAGGGTCTGTCGGGCGAGTTCGACGAGGTGATCATCGACTGCCCGCCGTCACTGGGGCTGCTCACCGTCAATGCGCTGTTCGCCGCCGATCGGGTGGTCGTCGTGACCGAGCCGGCGGCCTGGAGTTCCGATGGCGTGGCGCAGATCGTGCGCAACGTCGACCGGATCGCACAACGCCGTGGTGGTCGTCCGGAGCTGGCCGGGATCATCGTCAACCGTCTGGCGCGCACCCGCGATGGTTCTTACTGGGCCGGCGAGCTGGCCGAGGCGCACCCCGAGTTCGTCCTCGAACCACCGGTGCGAATGCGTGCTGCGGTGGCCGAGGCAGCAGCAGCGGCGGTGCCCATCCACGCGTTGAGTCGATCGGGAGCCGACGACGCCGTGGCCGAATTCGATTCGCTCACCCGCCAGTTGTTCTCCTCGGTGCCTGCAGCGACCACGCCTGAGTCGACCACCCCTGAGTCGACCGTGCCGGAGTCGACCACGCCGGAGTCGACCACAGCACCCGAGCCCGTGCCCGGGAACGACACCGACCGGTTTCCCGACCTCGGGTCCCTGCGGGTGGGGGTCCTCTGATGGCCGGCTACGACCCCAAGCGTCCCCGGCCATCGGCTCCTGCGGACGAACCCGCGCCGGTCGAGGCGCTGATGGACCCCGCTGAGCCGGCCGAGCCCCCCGATGCAACTGAACCAGCCGAAGCAACTGAACCAGCCGAGGCAACTGAACCAGCCGAGGCAACTGAACCAGCCGAGGCAACTGAACCAGCCGAAGCAACTGGACGAGCCGAACCATCTGGGCGGGAACCGACCGCGCCCGCGCCCGGTCCTTCCACGCGCCACGGCTCCGGCCCGAATGCTCCCGGCGCGAATGGTCCCGGTCCGATCTCGTCGGTGCCGGCGACCACCAGGAGTGGTCTCCCCACCGGCGTGATCGTTGCCTCGGTCGTGGGCGTCGTACTCATCCTCGTGCTGTTGCTTCGGCGCCGTCGTTCCTGATTTCCGGCCCGCCGGAACGGCACTGACCTGCAACACCCCTGCCCTGGATCAGCACTGTCCTGGATCAGCACTGCCCTGGATCAGCACTGACCTGGATCAGCACTGCCCTGGTTGAACGACTGCTGAACCGTTGGCCGGAGCAACGCGCCTGATCACCTGTCCGGATTGTCGGTCCGGATTGCCGGTCCGGATTGCCGGTCCGGATTGCCGGTCCGGATTGCCGGTCCGGATTGGCAGTATGACGAATACGTGACAGACTGCGCGTCCACCGTCACATCGTTGTGATTCTGAACCCATGATTGAAATCTCGACACGCCCCGAAGAGCTCTCCAGCACCGCCAGGACCGGATATCCGGCACCCGGCCGTACCCGATCTCCTCGGCGCCCGGCGGTGATGCTGGGATCCGTGATCGCGGCGGTTTCGATCGTTGCCCTGTCGGCTCCGGTGCAGATTGCGATGGCGGCCCCGGGCGCGCCCTCTTCGGTTTCCCGCTCCGGATCGAACTCGGTCTCGGACTCCGACATCGAGTCCGCAGAGGCACTGCTCCGCTCGACGCGTGCCGATCGCGAACGGGCCGAGGCTCGCCTGGCAGAGGCGACAGGCCAGCAGGTGGCGCTGCGCAACGAACTCGAGAACCTCCAGGACGGAGCAGCCCGGATCACGCAGGACCTGGCCGAGGCGCGCGCGGCGGTTCGTGAGTATGCGGTGGCGGCATACATCGACGGAGGCCAGAGCGCGATCATCGGTGTCGGTCTGGATCCGAGCGAGCACGCCGAGCTCGCCTGGCACACAGAACTGACTGCGTCGCGCACCTCGGACTCGGCCGATGCGGTCGACAGGTATGAGGCGCTCAAGGCGTCCAACGATCCCGATCGTGTGGCTGCCGCGGCCCGGCTCGACGAGGTGAACCGTCTCGTGGAGACGGCTTCGACCGACGCCATCCAGGCTGCGGCCCACGAACGTGATGCGGAGGTGGCCCTGCAGCGACTCCGTGATGATCGAGCGGCAGCCCGGGCCCGTGCCGCAGAGGATGCCCGCGCTGCAGCCGCGACCGCTTCGGTGACCGCACGGTCCGCGGCAGTACCGGCCGAGCCCGCCGCGGCTCCGGAGGTTGCCCGCTCCGAGCCACAACCCCAGCAGCCGGCGACTGCGCAGTCCACCGGGTCGCCCACCGCTGCGGAAGCCGCGCTGCTCGCTCGCATCCGCCACTGTGAGAGCCGCGGGAACTACCAGATCGTGTCCGCCAGCGGCCGCTACCGAGGTGCCTACCAGTTCGACTATCGCACCTGGGCGGGCGTCGGCGGTTCCGGAGACCCAGCCGCGGCATCCCCCGCAGAACAGGACTACAGGGCCCTCCTGCTGTTGCGTTCCCGGGGCAGTCGTCCATGGCCGAACTGCGGCTGAACACTCCACACGGCACACCGTGCGGCCGAGGGTTTCCGAGCCGTCGTGTCGCACGGCTAGGGTCGCTGCCGGACGTGTGGCGCAGCCCGGTGCTGGCCCGATGGCAGTTCGCAACCCTGACGGGTACGTAACAAGAGGAACCACGTGATCGCCCGACTTCGACTCCCAGCAATGTTGGCCGCGGTGGCGCTCGTCGCTCTCGCCTGTGCGGAGGCCGAGACGCCATCAGCACAGATCAGCGGTGACATCTCGGCCGGCAACCCGACCGTCGAGCAGGAGGACGAGGGGACCGCCGCAGCCGATCCACCGGACGAGCGGGCGCTCACCGGTGTCGAGTCCCAGCAGCTCGACGCCGCTCTCGAGGGCAGCCCCGAGGGCTGCAACGTCATCGACACCGGCAGCTGCCTGTTGCCCTTCCCGAGCGACTTCAACACCGTCGAGGACCCTGACTCGCCGACCGGGCGTCGCGTCAACTTCCCGCAGGGCCAGCTGCCCAACGCCGAGGGCGTGACCTTCGACCCCGACGCAGGTGGCAGTTTCGATTCCTGGAACTCCCTGGACGGCTTCTCCCCGTCCACACCGATCATCCTGCTGGTGCCCGAGCTCGACCCCGAGCGCACCGTGCTCCCCACCGAGACCTCGATCGACGTCTCGGTCAGCCCGGAGTCGGCAACGGTGCTGCTGGATCTCGACACGGGCTTGTTGGTGCCCCACTGGGTCGATGTCGATCAGCGGGCGGATGACGCCTCGCGTGCCTCCCTCACGATCCGCCCCGCGGTGTCACTCACCGAGACCCACCGCTTCGCGGTGGCCGTGCGCAACATCAACGGTGAGGGCGGTAGTCCTCTCGAGGCGCCGATCGGGTTCCGGACCATCCGCGACAACATCACCACCGACGTCCCCCAGATCGAGGAGACCCGAGCCGACTACCAGCCGGTGTTCGAGGCTCTCGCCGAACAGGGTGTGGACCGTTCCGACCTCTACCTCTCGTGGTGGTTCACGGTCGGCTCGCCCGAGAGCATCGCCGGTCACGTGCTGTCGATGCGTGACGACTCGATGGGCCAGCTCAACGGCGGAGCCCCCGAGTTCGAGATCGACACGGTGCGTACGTCCAGCGACGACGAGGTGACGCTGCGCGACGGCATCGCCAAGATCATCGAGGGGACCTTCGAGGTCCCCAACTACCTCGATGGCGACGAGCCGGGCGCTCGGATGATGTTCGACGAGGTCGGTGAACCGGTTTCCTCGGGAACCTACGAGGCACGCTTCATCTGCACGGTCCCCGACAAGGCAGTGACCGAGGGCGAGGCGAGGCCGGTCGTCTACGGCCACGGCCTGCTCGGCGGGGCCGAGGAGGTTCGCAGCTCCCACGTGCAGGAGACCGCGGCGCAGATCAACGCCGTGTACTGCGCAACCGACGCGATCGGCCTGTCCGATCCCGACACCGGTTACGCGGCACAGGTGGCGGGCAACCTGAACGCGTTCCCCGCGATGGCAGATCGTCTCCAGCAGGCGATCCTCAACTACCTCTACCTCGGCCGGCTGTTCGTGAACCTCGACGGGTTCCCGTCAGCCGATGAGTTCCTCACCGACGGTGGAGCTCTCATGCTCAACAACGGCGAGGCGTTCTGGGACGGCAACAGCCAGGGCGCGATCCTCGGCGGAGCCGTCACCGCGGTTGCGCAGGACTGGACCAAGGCGGTCCTGGGCGTGGGGGGCATGAACTACTCGACCCTGCTGTCGCGCAGCGTCGACTTCGATCCGTTCTTCGAATTCATGGCCGTGTCGTATCCCGATCCCGTCGACCAGCAACTGGCCTTCGGCCTGATGCAGATGCTCTGGGACCGTGGAGAGACCTCCGGCTACGTGCAGCACCTCACCGACCGGCCCTACAGCCTGACCCCGCCCCACCAGGTGATCATGGACGTGGCGTTCGGTGATCATCAGGTCGCGAACATCACCGCTGACACGATCGCCAGGACCCTCGGCATCCCGTTGTACCAGCCGGTGTTGCCCGACGACGCCGACACGGTCAAGGCGACCGAGCGCTTCTACGACCTGGACGCGATCGACAAGTTCCCGTACTCGGGCTCAGCGCTCTTCTACTGGTACTCCGGCACCCTCGCTCCACAGAACGGCAACATCACCGTCGAGATGGCAGATGAGTGGTTGGCCACCTGCGCTGAGTTGTCCGAGGACGACCAGGACGCGCCACCGTGCGGTGACCCTCATGAGGATCCCCGTCGCCAGCCCGCGGTGATCGCACAGAAGGATGCCTTCTTCACCCCTGAGGGTGAGGTCACCAACGTCTGCCACGACAAGCCGTGCCTGGCCACTCCGAGGGACGAGCTCGACTACTGAGCCACCTCGGGACGGTCACACGACAGTCACATGTTGGCGTCGTCGGCCCAGCCGCTGGTGAGTCCGACGAGCCGTTCGGTGAGTTCGCGGTCCAACGTGCGGCGTGTGATCGCCAGCGCGGTGGGATCGAGTCGTCCGGCCAGCTCGGCCGCAGTGGCCACGGCGTCATCGATCACATCGCCCTCGGCGAGGCGATCGAGGAACCCGGCTTCGACTGCTCCTTCGGGATCGTAGATACGAGCCAACGCAACCGCCTGGTGGAAGTGCCGGGGGCTCAGACGACCGCGGTGCAGCTCGTTCGCGAACTCGGGCATCGGCAGGCCGATGCCGACCTCGTTGAAGCCGATCTTGAAACCGCCGGGGGTTCCGATGCGGATGTCGGCACAGGCGAGGAGCACCGCGCCCATGGCGAGGGCGTGACCGGTGACCGCGAGCACCCGCGGCTTGGGCCACGTGTGCAGCCGTAGCGCCACCTTGGCCCCCTTCTCCATCAGCGCCGAGGCCTCGGCGCGGCCCAGTTGCACCACCGAGAGGTCGAACCCGGCGCAGAACTTGCCGGGACGCCCCGCGATCACGATCGCGGACGCGTTCTCGGCCCGGTCGAGTGCTGCATCGAGTTGATCGAGCAGGTCGTGGGACAGGGCATTCGCCTTGCCGTCGTCCAACACGATCAGCGCAACGCCGTCGCGCTCTGAGTACTGGACCGGTCCGTCGCTGGGCTGTTCGTTGTTCGTCTGTTCGCTCACGGCAGCGAATCTATCGTGACGGCGAACGCACCGAATGCGGGAAGCTACCGTGCGTTGCGAACCAGATGCCCGGATGGACGACCCGGGCTCATGACCAAGGGGTACTCGGATGGGATTTCTGGACAAGGCGAAAGCCGCGGCGACCGACCTCGCGGCCAAGGCCGATACAGCCCTCAACTCGGCGGAGTCCTCGATCGCCGGAGGGGCCAATCCGAAGCAGGCCGAGCCGCTGATCAGGGACCTCGGGGTGATCGCCTACCTCGAGGCCACCGGCCGACCCGCGCCCGATGCCGATGAGCAGCGGCAACGATGTGTCGAGGGCATCCAGGCCATCGAGGGGCAGACCCAGCTGAATCTGCAGATGACCTCGACCCCGCCGCCGGCTCCGGGCACCACGACCGGTGCCGCGCCGGCAGCTCCTCCGGCTGCCCCGCCCCCGCCCTCGGCTGCTCCGCCTCCTCCCCCGGGGGCCGCATCCGCACCACCGCCGCCCGCTGCGCCGGAACCACCAGCGCCGACAACACCCGCGCCGAATCCAACCGCGCCGAATCCAACCGCGGCGGAACCGCCTCCCGCTCCGGCCGCGCCGCCGCCACCGCCCCCGCCGCCTTCCGGCGCCTGAGCCCCCGGGATTTCTCCTCGGCGGGGGCACCCCCTAGGTTGTCCGAGAACCTGAGGGGCACACGGGCGACCCGGTCTGGGGAGGATCAATGGGTTACGTGAGTCATGTTCGTCTGCGAGCGGTCGCAGCTTCCATCGCGGTGGTCGGTCTCGTCTCAACGGGCTGCGCGCAGCTGGCCAACCAGCTGCCCGACGTGGTCGAGCCGCCCGATCCGGGCGGCGAACCCTGTGCACGGCTGGCGGTGAAGTCGTGTGCCCTGCCCTACCCGAACGACGAGTTCACCGCCGCGGATGGATCCTCCCCGACGGGCCGGCGCCTGGCCGTTCCCGAAGGTCTCCTACCGGATGACCTCCTGAACGCACTGGGTCCCGGAGCCTCGATCGGTGATGCGTTCGACGGAGCAGATGGATTCTCTGCCCTGTCGCCGGTGATCTTCGAACTCGACCGCGCTGTCGATCCGGCTTCGCTGCCGGCGGACGGCGGCGATGTGTTCGTGGTGGTCGACCGCCAGACGGGGGAACGGGCCGAGATCCGCGCCGAGGTCTGGACCGAAGCCGCTTTCCACGGCGGATTGGGCACGATCGTGATGGCCTGGCCCGTCACCCGCTGGAACTACGGGCATGCCTACGTGGCCGGGGTTGGCGGCCTCGAGGGTCTCTGGGGCGCAGCCCCTGCGCGCCACGCATCGGTGGTGGCGCCCGATGAGGACACCACAGAGTTGATCGGGGACCTCGCGGCTGCTGGCCAGGACCGATCACGACTCCAGTCCCTCACCGCGTTCACCGTCGGATCGGCCGAGGCGGCCACCCGCGACATCCGTTCGATGGCCAGCACGGCCAGGGGCGAGGACCATCCGGTGCGCAACCTGCGATCGGATGCCCCGGTGTTCTTCGAGCACGGATCTGCCACGATCACCGGTGAGGTCCGCACCACCGATTTCCGTGACGCCGACGGCGTTGTGGACCCCGACCACCAACCGGGACACGAGTGGGTGCCGTTCGTGCTGACGGTCCCCCGGGATACGGCTCCCCCCCGGGTTACGGCTACCGGTCGGGTACCGGTGGCCGTGTACGGGCACGGTCTCACGATCAACAAGGAGTCCATGTTCATCGTGGCATCCACCAACGCCCGCCACGGTGTTGCGACGATCGCGATCGACGTCCCCAACCACGGCGCTCGACAGGAGGGCCAGGGCGGCTACCTGTTGGACCTGACCAGCCCTCGCTCGCTCGGTCGTCTGGTCGGTCTGCCCCAACAGGGCATCGTCGATCACGTGTCGTTGGTCCGGGCGGTGGTGGATCATCTCGGAGAGATCGACCTGGCCCCCTGGAGTATGGATGGATCCCATGGCGACGGCATCGCGGACCTCGACACCTCCCTGTTGCTCTACGAGGGCACGTCCATGGGCGGCGTGCTCGGGCTGGCGGAATACGCGCTCATCCCGGAGTTCGACGCGGCCTTCCTCCAGGTGCCCGGTGCAGGCATCCTCGACATCCTGGGCCATTCCCTGCTGTGGCCGCTGTTCTCCTCGGTGATCCCCTCGGGCGCCTCCGCCGGAGACGCGGCGGCGCTGTTCGGCGCGGCGTCGATGTTGTTGGATCCGGGGGACTCGACCCATCTGGTCGACGAGATCCGCGAATCGGGTAGACCGTTGATCGCACAGGTGGGAATCGGTGACGCGGTCGTGCCCGAGTTCGCGGCCGATCGGCTGGTGCGTCTCGCAGCCCTTCCGCGGATCGGGCCCGCGCACACCGACATCCTCGCAGCGGGTGAGATCTCCGAGCTGGGACCCGACGGCCGTGCCCTGCAGGAGATCTGGCCACTTCACTCGTCGTCGCTCACCTTCGGGTTCATGGGCCACCTCGTGTTCGCCGAGGACGCAGCGCAGCCACTCCTGAACACCTGGCTGGACCAACGGATCTCAGGCGCGGGGATCCCGGGCGAACGAGCTCCGACGGGATGATCCTGGTCGATGCCCAGGGTCTCTCGGCCAGCCGCCCCGGAAGGGTGTTGTTCGAGGACCTCGACCTGACGGTCTCCGATGGTGACCGGATCGCGGTCGTCGGCATCAACGGCACCGGCAAGTCCACACTGCTCGCGATGCTCGCGGGCACCAGGGAGCCCGAGTCGGGCTCGGTGCGCCGCGGATCGGGGGTCGAGGTCTCGGTACTGGAGCAATCGGGTGAGCTGTCCGGGACGACGCTCCGCGATGCGCTGCACCACGGAATGGGCGACAAGCCCTGGGAGGTCGAAGCGGTGGCCGACCGTCTGGGCCTCGGAGCGGAGATGGAGCGGCCGTTGGAGGAGCTCTCCGGGGGCCAGGCCAAGCGGGTACACCTGGCTCGCACCCTGGTGTCGGAGGCACCGGTGCTGGTGCTCGACGAACCGACCAACCACCTCGACATCGATGCCATCTGCTGGCTCGAGGAGCGCCTGGCCGCTCACCGTGGAGCGTTGCTCCTGGTCACCCACGACCGCCACTTCCTAGACCGCGTCTGCACGCGGATCGTGGAACTGGACCGTGGGGGTTGCTTCGTCCACGACGGCGGGTACACCTCCTATCTCGAGAACAAGGCGCGACGTGCAGCAGACGCGGAGGCCAGCGAGTCCAGGCGGGCCAACCTTGCGCGCAGGGAACTCGAATGGTTGAAGCGTGGGGCACCTGCACGCACATCGAAGCCGAAGGCGAGGATCGCCTCGGCGCGACAGATCGTCGACTCCGGACCCGAGAAGCAGGCGAGGGTCGGCCAGCTGCCGCTGCACGCGGCTGCTCCACGGCTCGGCGACCGCGTCATCGAGCTGCACGGAGTGACCCAGCGCTTCGGTGACCCGAGGTCCTCCCAGCAGACGTCCTCCCAGCAGACGTCCTCCGAGCAGACGTCCTCCGAGCAGACGTTCTCCGAGCAGACGTTCTCCGACAAGGTCCTGTTCCAGGATGTCGAGCTGCTGCTCGACCGACGTGAACGACTCGGAATCGTGGGACCCAACGGGTCGGGCAAGTCGACCCTGCTCGACATCATGGCGCGCCGCCTCGAACCCAGTGAGGGTGTGGTCGAGCACGGCCCGACGGTCACGGTGGGGATCTACGACCAGTTGGGTCGCCAACTGCCCAACGATGCGCGGGTACGCGACGTGGTCGCGGGTGGGCGGGAACCCGACTGGCGCACCGACGCCCTCCTCGAGGCGTTCTGGTTCGACGCCGATGCCCAGCGGGCTCCCGTGTCGACCCTCTCGGGTGGTGAGCGGCGCCGCCTGCAGCTGCTCTGCACCCTCGCGGAGAATCCGAACGTGCTCATGTTGGACGAGCCGACCAACGACCTGGACACCGAGACCCTGCGCCAGCTCGAGGACTATCTGGAGGGGTTCCCGGGCGCGGTGATCGTGGTGAGCCACGACCGTGCGTTCCTCGAGCGTGTCGTGGCCGACGTGGTCGTGCTCGGTGGCCCCGGCCTGCGGCGATTGCCGGGCGGGTACGCGGCCTACGAGGCCGAACGTCGTGCGGGGCGGGTTGCCGGTCGCGCCCACAACCGTGAGGCCACCGAGGCGTCGGCACCGGCCGAACCGACCGAACCGCCGGGCAAGACCTCCACCGAAGGCGGGCGACCATCGCGCGATGCCGGACCAACGCGCGATGCCGGACCGTCGCGCGATGCCGGACCGTCGCGCGATGCCGGACCGAGTCCCTCCACGCTGCGTCATCGGCTGCGCGCAGCCCAACGTGAGGTGGATCAGGCGCGTGCGGACTGCGACTCACTGCGCTCGGTGCTCACCGAGGCGACCGACCACGCCGAGCTGGCCGAGACCGGACGCGAACTGGCCGCTGCCGAGGAGCGCCTGGAGCGTGCGGAGGAGGCGTGGCTCGAGCTGGCCGATCAGATAGAGGCCCGGGGTCTGGAGATCTGAGCGCCCGCGGTGGCTCCGGGCTGCATTGGTGCTGGGCTGCATTGGCTCTGGGTTGCATTGGCTCTGGGTTGCATTGGCTCTGGGTTGCATTGGCTCTGGGTTGCATTGGGAGGAGTAATTTCCACTACTACGATGTTGTTAATCCCGCGTGACCAGAAACCCAGCTTCACCAGAGACACAGCGTCACCAGAGACACAGCGTCACCAGAGACACAGACACAGACACCAGAAAACAGGAATCAGCGATGAGCGTAGACACCGAATCCGCCGCAGACGGTCCCGGCACCGATGAGCAGTCCGAGGCACAATCCGACGGCCAGCCGCTGGTGGTGACGGAGTCCGCACTCGAAACGGTGCTGGGCATCCGCTCCGAGGAGGACGATCCCGAGACACTCGCGCTGCGCGTGGCGATCACCGGTTCCAGCGGCCGGGAGTACACCTATGACCTGTCCTTCGCGACCGAGGACGAGGTTGCAGAGGGCCACCTGGTCTACGAGAAGGACGGCCTCCGGATCGCCATCGAGTCCGAGTCCGTCGCTCGACTCGACGGTGCGGAACTGGACCTACCGCGAAATGCCGCCCAGGGCGGGTTGGTCATCCGCAACCCGAACACTCCGGATCCCTTCGAGGGAATCGACATCGAGCTGACCGGGGAGCTTCCGGAGAAGGTCGCCCAGCTGCTCGAGCAGCAGGTCAACCCGATGCTGGCCAGTCACGGAGGATTCGCCCAGTTCGTCGGTGTCGACGACGACAACAACGTCTACGTGACCATGGGTGGCGGTTGCCAGGGTTGTGCTGCGTCCGCGGCCACGCTGCGCGACGGGATCCGCACCGCGATCATGGACGCCATTCCAGAGGTGGCCGAGGTGATCGACACCACCGACCACGCCGCGGGGGAGAACCCCTTCTACACCTGAGCTGGCCACACCTGAGCTGCGGGCCCCGAACTGCCGGGCCGAGCTGACCGGAGCGACCGGTTCAGTTGGTGGCGTCGGATGCGCTCGAGAGGTGTGACCGCACCTCATCGGCCACACCCTCGGAATCCAGGCCGAGCCTGGAGAGGATCACGTCGGGCTTGCCCTGTGAGAGATAGACCGAGGGCACGCCCAGCACCCGCACCTCGGGTCCGCCCACCGGGGCGAGTTTCGACAGGGCGTCGGTGATGGCCGAACCCGCACCGCCGTCTCGCAGCCCGTCCTCGACGGTCACGACCAGACGATGTCCGGCGGCGTCGGCCAACATGTCGGAATCCAGGGGCTTGATCACCCGCGGATCCCAGACCGTCACCTCGTGGCCCTCGTCGGCCAGGAGTGCAGCGGCACCCTCGGCTGCGCCGAGCATCTTGCCCACACCGATGATGCAGATGCCGCTTCCCGAGCGGACCTTGCGCGCCGCCAGCCCACTGCCCGTCTCCACCTCGCCCTCGGGCGGCATGGTCTTGGGGAATCGGA
The DNA here is from genome assembly GCA_023957995.1 of Microthrixaceae bacterium. Classification (GTDB taxonomy): domain Bacteria; phylum Actinomycetota; class Acidimicrobiia; order Acidimicrobiales; family Microtrichaceae; genus JAMLGJ01. The sequence goes on from JAMLGK010000009.1 coordinate 67,049, forward strand.
TCGCGGCAGGTCCATCGGTGCAGTAGTCGAGCGCATCGGTGAGCATCCGCGAGACCTCGGCGTGGTTCGACGGAGCGAACACGGTCATGTCGGGCACCTTCGACAGCAGCACCATGTCGAGCAGGCCGTGGTGTGAGGGCCCGTCGTCGCCCGTGATCCCGGCACGGTCGAGTACGAAGACCACCGGCTGGCCGTGCAGGCCCACATCCAGGTTCACCTGGTCGAAAGCCCTGGTGAGGAACGTGGAGTAGAGCGCCACCACCGGACGGAGTCCGCCCATGGCCATGCCGGCCGCGGAAGTGACCGCATGGGCCTCCGCGATGCCCGCGTCGAAGAACCGCTCCGGGAACTCGGCCTCGAAGGGCAGCAGTCCGGTGGAGTCGGGCATGGCCGCGGTGATCGCAACCAGTTGGGGGCGACGCCGCGCCTCCTCCACGATCGCGTGCGAGAAGGCGTCGGTGTAGGAGCCGGGCTTCAGCTCCGAGGTGTCGTGCATGTTCTTGACGTCGTCGGCCTCGGCGGGCGGGTAGCCCCGGCCCTTGCGGGTTCGGCAGTGCACCACGACAGGACCGTCGAGTTCGGCGGCTGCGGCGAAAGCGTCCTCGAGCGAGGCGATGTCGTGGCCGTCATACGGACCCAGGTAGTTGACTCCGAGCTGTTCGAAGAACACGGGCGGCTCGATCACCTCACGGATCGCCGCCTTGGCGCCGTCGACACCCTTTTCGAGGTAGGCACCGACCACCGGCAGGTCGTTGAGGAGCTTCTCCATGCGCTCCCGGCTTCGCTGATAGGTCGACGAGGCGCGGAACCGTGACAGCGACTCGCCGAGTCGCGACGCGGTGGGAGCGTAGGAGCGGCCGTTGTCGTTGAGCACGATGATGGCCTTGGTGCCCGAATTGCCGAGGTTGTTCAGGCCCTCGTAGGCCATGCCTCCGGTGAGTGCACCGTCGCCGAGCACGGCGACCACCTGGTGGTTGGAGTTGCCGCTGAGATCGTTGGCTACGGCCAGCCCGTGGGCGTAGGACACGATCGTGGAGGCGTGACTGTTCTCGACCCAGTCGTGTTCGCTCTCGGCGCGCGACGGGTAGCCGGAGAGCCCGCCCTCCTCCCGGAGGCGATCGAAGTCGGCCCGACGACCGGTGACCAACTTGTGCACATAGGCCTGGTGTCCGGTGTCCCAGAGGATCGCGTCGTTGGGCGAGTCGAACACCCGGTGCAGGGCGAGAGTCATCTCGATCACACCCAGATTGGAACCCAGGTGTCCGCCGTGTTCGGTCACCGCGTCGACGATGAACTCCCGGATCTCCGCGACCAGTACCGTCAGTTGTTCTTGGTCGAGCCGACGCAGGTCGGCGGGACTCGAGATGGTCTCAAGAAGCATGCACCACCACGCTACCCGCGGGGACTGCTCCGCTCACCCCGGAGCGCCGACGGAGCGGCCCGAGAACCCGCCTCTCACGAAACTGGGTGCCCCCGCGAGGCTCGAGATCACGAAGACGACGTACACGAGCAGACCCAGCGCGATGGCGTCGGCATTGGACACGCCGATGGCGGAGAAGAAGTACACGAAGGCCGCCTCGCGCACGCCGAGACCGCCCAGGGCCAGGGGCAGGTTCTGCACGACGGCGGTCGGTGGGAAGAACGCCAGGGTCGCCACCAGGCCGATCTGCGCTATGCCCAGGGCCCTCGCACAGGCGAGCACGGTCACGCACTGCAGGAACTGGAACCCGACTCCCGCACCGAGCACCTTGGCGGCCTGGAGCGGTCGGCGACGGAAGGCGGCGATTCCCAGATGTACGGCTCCGAGGTAGCGCCGCCACCCCGACCGGCCCACGAGGCGGCCCGCCCCGCGTTCGTGACCGGCCAGCAACAGGATGGCTGTCAATGCGCCGAGGGTCACGAGGTTGACCACCACGACCACGACGGTCACGTCGCCCAGCGAGCGGTACTGGCCGCTCAGGGCCAGGCCGACGAACGAGAGGGTGGGCAGGACCAACCAGCCCGTGAGGCGTTCGAGGCTGGTGGCTGCGAACGCGTCGGCGTAGTCACCGGCATCATTGCCCTGTCGGATCACGCGCACGATGTCGCCACCGAAGGATGTGGGAAGGGCATTGGAGACGAACTCTCCGGTCAGCAGGTGCGACAACAAGCGCCGGAACCGGTTGTGGATCCCGAGCGTGTCGGACACCTCGGCCCAGCGGAGCGTCTGGAGCAGGTACGCGACCATGTGCACCGCGATCGCCAGGACGATCCAGGCGAAGGTCGACCAGGTCGGTTCCGGGACGAGATCACCGATCGACACCCCCGGCAGTCGCCAGATCAGAAGAGCCAGGAAGCCGACGCTGAACGCGATCCTGGCCAGGAGCTTCCGCGCGTCGTTGCGCGGCATCTCGTGCGGCAGCGTCTCCGGGTCGATCTCGGCGATCGCCTCGGCCCGCTCCGGGTCGGTCCCATCATCGGGCCCCACGTCGCCGGCAACCATTGGCCCGACCCTACCGGTACGGCGGGCAACCCCGATCAGGATGCCTCATCGGTTCCGGCGGACGCCCGTTCAGCGAACCTTGGCCATGAAGCCCTCGCGGTTCACGATCACGCGGGTGACCTTCCCCGCAGCGACGAGTCCGTGCTCGTCGTGGGCGCTCACCGTGAACATGAGACGGTGGCCCTCGACCTTCTCGAGGCAGGCCTCGGCCCTGACCCGCCGTCCGACCGCGGTGGGGGAGATGTGTTCTACCTGTACCCGGACCCCGACCGAGGTCTGCTCGGGTCGCAGCTGGCCGAGAAGCGCCGCGACGGTCGCCTCCTCCGCGAGTGCGATGATGCGTGGAGTACTCAGCACCGGCACCTCACCGGAACTGAACGCGATCGCAGTGTCGGCGTCGGTCACATCGAGTTCCACCGTCGAGGCCAGCCCTGTGCGCACAGTCATCGTCGGTACCCTAAGTCGGCTCCCACCCGCCGCACACAACCGGAGAATCACTTGATCGACCAGACAACACTCGAAAAGGTGCTCGCCACCGCGTCCGCGGCGGGCGCCGACTTCGCGGAGGTGTTCGCCGAGGACCGCACGGCGACCTCGGCGATGCTGGACGACGGGCGGGTCGAGGAGTTGAGTTCCAGCCGGGACCGCGGAGCAGGCATAAGGGTCGTGGTCGGAGAGACCACCGGTTTCGCCCACACCGCGGACCTCTCCGAAGGCTCGCTGCTGGCGGCCGCAGCCACGGCCGCGGCCGGGGCCCGGGCCGCGGGTCCGGGTTCGAGGGTCCAGGCCCTCGACCGCGTCGATGCCCCCAACCCGAGCGTGGTCAGCACCTATCCCGAAGAGATCGACAAGGCCACCAAGGTGGCACTTCTGCGCCGGGCCGAGGATGCAGCTCGCGCCGAGGACTCCTCGGTCACCCAGGTGTCCGCCCGCTACGCGGACTCGCGCCGTCGGATCCAGGTGGCCAACACCGACGGGGTCCTGGCTACCGATGACCAGGTGCGCACGCTGTTCTCGGTCTCCACCGTCGCCACCGGCGACACCGGGATGCAGACAGGCCGGGAGTCGATGGGTCACACGGTGGGCTTCGAGCTGTTCGACACCCACGACGTGGCCGATCTGGCGTCCCGCGCAGCGCGTCGGGCCATCACCAAGCTCGGGGCACGTCCAGCGCCCTCGGGTGAGATGACGGTCGTGATCGGACCCGGTGGAGGTGGAGTGATGTTCCACGAGGCATGTGGCCACGGACTCGAGGCCGACCTCGTCGGCAAGGGAGCGTCGGTGTTCGCCGGACGCATCGGTGAGCAGGTGGCATCGCCCCTGGTGACCCTGGTGGACGACGGAACCATGCCGGGTGAGTGGGGAGCAGGCGCGATCGACGACGAGGGTCGTCCCCGTCGTCGCAACGTGCTGATCGAGAACGGCATCCTGGTCGACTACATGTGGGACGGACTCCGGGCCCGGGAGAAGGGTCGACCGTCCTCGGGCAACGGCAGGCGACAGTCCTACGCGCATCTGCCGATGGTCAGGATGACCAACACCTACCTGCTGGGCGGCGAGTCGGATCCCGCCGACATCGTTGCCGACACCGAATCGGGTGTGTACGTGGCCCACCTCGGTGGGGGTCAGGTGAACACAGCAACCGGCGACTTCGTGTTCGGAATGACCGAGGCCTACCTGATCGAGGGTGGCCGGATCACGGAGCCCATCCGCGAGGGCAACCTGATAGGCAACGGTCCGGCTGTGTTGACCCGGATCGACGCGGTGGGCAACGACTTCGCCATGGGTTCCCCGGGAACCTGCGGGAAGGACGGGCAGGGCGTTGCCGTGGGCGACGGTGTGCCCACGCTGCGGGCCCACGGGCTCACCATCGGCGGGACCGCGGCGTGAGCGGCTCGACGATGGGCGACGGACTACCCCGTCCCACCGAGGACCTCTCCGAGCTGGTGGCGATGGCCGAGCGACTTCTCGACGGTGCGGCCGGAGAGGAGATCGAGGTGGTGCTCTCACGTGGCGCGTCCACGTCGGTGGAGGTGCACGACGGAGAGGTCGAGTCGTTCACCTCGGCCGGATCCGCTGCTGCCGGTGTCCGTGTGCTGTCCGAGGGCCGCCTGGGCTTCGCAAGCTGCGGCACCCTCGATCCCGAGGTCCTGCGCGAGACCGTCGCGGAGGCGCGCGACAACTGTCGATTCTCCGAGGCCGACGAGCACAACGCCATCGGCCGACCCGACGGTGTCGCGCCCGTGAAGCAGGTCTCGTGGTTCCCCGAGGTTCTGGAACTAGGCGCCCGGGACAAGGTGGAACGGGCCATCGAACTCGAGAGACAGGTGATCGGGACCGATCCACGGGTGGGATCCGCACGGTCCACCTCCTACGACGACGGTTGGGGTGAATCGGTGGTGGTGTCCACCACCGGTATCCGGGCGGAGTCGCGCGGCACCACCTGTTCGGTGGGTACGCAGCCACTCGCCAATGCCGACGGAGAGACCCAGATCGGTTGGGGTTACGACGTCGCCCGCCGGCCCGATGAACTGGACGATTCCCGCGTGGTGCGCGAGTCGGTGGAGCGGGCGACCAAGCTGCTGGGTGCAGGCAAGCCCCCGAGCGCGCGGATGGCCATCCTGCTCGAGCCCCGGCTGGCGGTGACCCTGTTGGGCGTCGTGACCGGCATGCTCTCTGCCGAGTCGGTCCAGAAGGGTCGTTCTCCGTTCGCGGACAGGGTGGGCGAGACCATCGCCGCGCCCGTACTCGGCCTCGTCGATGACCCGACCCGCTCGGAGTCGCTCGGTGCCGAGGAGTTCGACGGCGAGGGCCTCGCCTGTCGGGCCAATCCGTTGATCAGCGCCGGTGTGCTCCAGGGGTTCCTGTACGACTCCACCTCGGCCAGCCGCTCAGGTGTCTCCTCGACCGCTTCGGCCGTGCGTTCCACCCGCAGCATCCCCGGTCCCGGTGCACAACTCCTGGTGATGGAGCCGGGAGACCGATCGAGGGACGAGCTGCTCGCGGGCATCGGACTTGGTCTGGCGGTGGAGTCCTTTGCGGGGCTCCACTCCGGCGTGAACCCGGTCTCGGGAGACTTCTCGGTGGGAGCCAACGGACTGCTGATCCGAGATGGACAGTTGGCCGAACCGGTCCAGGAGATCACGATCGCCTCGAGCATCCAACGGCTCCTGCTCGACATCAGCGCGGTCGGCGGTGATTTCGAATGGCTGCCCTCCGGTTCGGGAGGAGCCTCGATGGTCATCGACGGGGTGGCGGTCTCGGGCACCTGAGCCCGCCCGCGCGAAGCGGTTCAGCGTCCGCGTAGAACCACCACCACGCCAGAGCGCAAGGTGGCAGCAGCGGTGCGCAGGACCTCGTCGTCGGCGACCGCGACCGTCATCGAGGTGTCATCGCCAGCGGGCGCCACGAGCACCTCGGCGGCCCGGGCCACCACCTCGGCCTCCGGTGCGGCCGGACGGTCGGCCGCTTCCCCGCCCGTGGATGCCTGGGACCCTGCCCGGTCGAACGCTCCCCCATCCTCATCCTCATCCTCAGCCTCATCGAACAACCCACCATCGAGCACTCCACCATCGAATGAGCTCTGCGTGAACGACAGCACGTCCACCCTGTCGCCGGGCTCCAGCGTGGGTGCGGGCACGGCGGGTTCCAGGCGCACCGACGAAGTGCCGGGAGGTGCCGTGTCCGGTGCTGTGGTGACGATCCGTTCACCCACCAGGATCTCCCCCTCAACCGCTGGCGCCGTCATCACGGCTCCGGCGGGGATCCGCTGCAGTGCTCCGTGGGGCACCAGGGCCGGAGGGATCCTCCGTGTCGAGGTGTCCTCGGCCGTGAGCGCCTCGCCCCGCTCCAGATCCCGGTTGGCCAGAACCACGGGGGTGCCAGCGGTCCACCTGGTGCGCAGCGCGGTGGCCTCCGCGTGGATCGAAGCGGTGCGGAGCGACACCGACAGGACCACCACCAGCAACGCGACGCGCCGGATCAACGCCCGACGCGCGTGCCGGGAATGCACCACGGTGCGCGACCAGCCCGTCAGCCGGGCCAGCCGTGAGCTCAGGTGCTCAAGTGCTGGGACCCGTTCGGATCGTCGCCGCGTCCGCCTGCTCATCGTGCTCCCCGTCGCTCTGGCTGGGGGGAAGCGTCTCCAGGTGATCGAACACGTGGGCCTCGGCGGGTTCGCCGGAGGCGGGCACGGTCAGCAGTTCGTGGCCGTCCTCGGTGACGAGGATGGTGTGTTCGAACTGGGCCGAGCGTTGCAGGTCACGGGTGACCACGGTCCAGTCGTCGTCCCACATCTGCATCCGCCGGTTTCCCAGGTTGATCATCGGTTCGATGGTGAAGGTCATACCGGGTTCGAACTCGGTGGAGTTGCGTGGGTCGAAGTAGTGCGGGATCTGCAGGCTGGTGTGGAACTGATCACCGATGCCGTGCCCGATGAACTCCCGAACGACCGAGAATCCGTGTGGTTTGGCGACCGCTTCGATGGCGCGGCCGATGTCGTAGACGCGCGATCCCGGAGCGACCGTGGCTATGCCGGCGTGCATCGCCTCGCGCGCCGTTGCCACCAGCTCGACCGAAGCTTCGTCGACCTCACCCACCAGGAACGTCGCCGATGTGTCGCCGTGGACACCTTCGATGAAGGCGGTCACGTCGATGTTGACGATGTCTCCGTCGGCCAGCTGTCGTGAGTCGGGGATCCCGTGGCAGATGACCTCGTTGACCGAGGAGCAGAGCGACTTCGGGTAGCCCCGGTAGTTGAGCGTCGACGGGTAGGCACCCGCTTCGACCATGGCCTCGTGGCCGATGCGGTCGAGTTCGTCGGTGGTGATTCCCGGCACGACGTGGCGTCCCACCTCGATCAGGGCCTCGGCTGCCACCCGGCCGGCGACCCGCATCGCTGCGATCTCGTCGGGGGTTCGCACTGCCCTGCTGGCTCGATCCGCCGGACGGCCCGAATCCGCGTAGTCGGGTCGCGGGATGCTCTCGGGGACCGGGAGCCGGGCGCTGACCACCCCCGGAAGCACCTGCTCGGAGGGAGGCGGGGTGGGGGTGCGGCGTCGACTCCGCTTGCGTTTGGCCATCGAGGAGATGGTACGCCGCCGATCCGCGCGATGTTCGGGGCCCGAGCGGGTCCCCCGGCCCTGTCGGGCTGCAGTCCGATGGTTCTGGCCCCCGACCGTCGCCGGGTGTGGTCCCGATGAGGGTGCTTCAGTCGCCGCCGGTGGTCTTGGCGGAGGACTTGGCAGCGGAGGACTTGGAACCGGAGGACTTCGCACTGTCCGAACCGCCATCGGAGGACTTGGTGTCGGACTTCGCGCCGCCGGTCTCGCCGCCGGACGACTTGGAGGAACCGCCATCGGAGGATCCCGAGGAGGATCCGTTCGAGGATCCACCAGAGGAGGATCCGTTGGAGGAGGAACGGGCGTCGTTGCGGTAGAAACCCGAACCCTTGAAGGCGATCCCGACCGGGTGGAACACCTTTCGCAGGTCGCCCCCGCACTCCGGGCAGGTGGTCAGGACCTCATCGGTTATCGACTGCTGGATCTCGAACTGGTGCTCACAGGAGCGGCACCGGTACTCATAGGTAGGCATGGGGCCTCCCGGGCTCGTGGAGGGTCAATCGCGTGCAGCCATCGTGCTGGCACTCGGGGTGATCGAGTGCCAATGCTACCTGCAGCATCCGGTGGGGTTCACATCGCCCCCCGCTGGGCTCCGGGTCGGGCCCGACAGCTGGTCAGATAGCGGTCGGTGACCTCGTCCGCGAGCTCCCCGAGACGGTCGAGGTCACCGTTCATGACCGCCATGAGCAGGGGCCCCACGAGCAGGTTCAGGGTCATCTCGGGATCCGTGTCGGGCTCGATCAGGCTCTCCTCGATGCCCAGGTCGAGCACGTTCTGCAACCGCGCCAGTCGTTCGGCGCTGTCGGCCTCGGTGAGAACCTCCACATCGGTGATGGTGTGCTTGAGGCCCATCAATGCCGGAAGGATACGGGCCCAGTCGGGATCGGACATCGACTCGGCGATGCCGTGGACCATGTGACGCAGAGCCTCGTCGAAGCTCTTGGATTGGGTGTCGGTCTCGAGCTCGGGCATGTTGTGGCGCAGCACGGCCACGATCAGGTCGGTCCGCGAGGGGTAGTGGCGGTACATGGTGGACTTGGCCACACCCGAGCGCTCCGCGATCGCGTCGACGGTGACCGCTCTCGCGCCCCCCTCTGCCAGCAGCTCCGTGGCGGCATCCAGGAGTCGGGAGCAGCTCCGGGTGACGCGGGGGTCCGGTGTGACCTGAGTCTCCTCCGAGGCGGTTCCATTCATCGTTCCACTACGATACAGTTTCGTTTCATAGTTGTCCACGAATCGGAGCACTTCTCCCTCCCCCGACCCCCCGGGGCAGAAGTGAGATCTCGGCGCCGAAGCGTGCTTCCCCTTCCCCTTCCCCTTCTTCTTCCCAGCGAGGACCAGTTCGATGAGTGCCAGTGCAGTGAGCCACACCGTCCCGAAGCTGAACGAGCGCCAGAAGCGCACCATCCTGATCTCGATGTCCACGGCGCTCATCGCCGTCGTCGCGTCCGTGTCAGGGCTGAACGTCGCCCAGCGCGAGATAGCGGAGACCCTCGGCGCGTCCGCCGGGGACGTGCTGTGGATCATCAACGCCTACACGCTGTCGCTCGCAGCGCTGCTGATGCCGGTGGGAGCGATCGGTGACCGTTGGGGTCGCCGTCCAGTGCTGCTCACCGGCCTCGCCGTGTTCGCCCTCGCGAGCCTCGCGGCCGCCTTCGCCCCCTCGGTCGGAGCGATGATCGCGGCCCGGGCCCTGGCAGGCGCGGGCGCCGCGATGGTCATGCCGGTCACGCTGTCGGTCATCACCACCTCGTTCCCCGCGGAGGAACGATCTCGTGCGATCGGCATCTGGGCCGGGTTCGCCGGGGCGGGTGGCATCATCGGGCTCTGGATGGCGGCCATCATGGTCGACGTCTTCGCCTGGCAGTGGCTGTTCACACTTCCGATCGTCATGGTCGGGATCTCCGGGGTGCTCGCCTGGGTCGCCGTGCCCAACTCCCGCGAGCTCTCCGGGCGCTTCGACACCATCGGATCGATCCTGTCGGCCTGCGCCATCGGTGGGCTCGTGTTCGGCATCCACGAAGGACCCGAGAAGGGCTGGAGCCACCTGCTGACCGTCATGCCGATCGTGATCGGTCTGGTCGCGCTCGTCGGGTTCATCGTGTGGGAACTCCGCAGCGACCACCCACTTCTGGACGTGACCGCCTTCGCCAACCGTGGTCTTGCATCGGGGACGCTGACCATCACTCTGCTCTTCGCGGTCATGTTCGGGATCTTCCTGGTGCTGTTCCCGTTCCTGCAGACCGTGTTGGGTTGGTCGGCCATCCGCTCGGCCTTCGCCATGATGCCGATGGCATTGATGATGATGCCGATGTCGGCCAATGCGCCCAAGGTGGCAGCGCGAATAGGCCGTCGGCCGACGATGCTCACCGGTCTCGGAATCGCCATCGTGGGACTCTCGATGCTCGCGCTGATGGCGTCGGTGGAGGGCGGCTACATGTCGATCCTGCCCGGACTGCTGCTCCTCGGGGTGGGTGTGGGGCTCACGATGACCCCCTCGACCGAGGCGATCACCGCGACGCTCCCCGACGAGAAGCAGGGAGTCGCATCGGCGCTCAACGACACCAGCCGCGAGCTGGGAGGGGCGGTCGGAGTGGCCCTGCTCGGCTCGATCCTCACGGCGGGGTACTCGAGCAAGATAGGCGGGTTCGTCGCCACACTCCCGGCCCAACTCGGGATCGTCGGCGAGGACTACTTCCTGGCCCTCGGCGCGGCCCAGCAGCTGGGTGCGACCGATCCCGGCCTGGCCCAGCAGATCACCGCCGCGGCCCAGAACGCATACGTGGAGAGCTGGTCGTCCACGATGTGGGTCGGTGTCGCGGTGCTCGCCGTCGCCTTCGCCTACGTGGCATTGGCGGGTCCCCGTTCCGAGCGGGCGCAGGCATCCGAGCCCGAGCTGGTGGCCGCCTGAATCGGGCTCCCACCGCACCGGGTCTCCGCAGGAACCCGAGCCCATGCACGGGAGGAAGCGGGCGGTCACCGAGGTAGGGTCATCGCAATGAAGAAGGTCACCAAGGCAGTGATCCCCGCGGCCGGGCTCGGCACCCGTTTCCTGCCAGCCACGAAGGCCCAGCCGAAAGAGATGCTGCCGGTGGTGGACCGTCCGGCCATCCAGTACGTGGTCGAGGAGGCGGTGCGGGCCGGTCTCGACGACATCCTCATCATCACCGGTCGGTCCAAGCGCAGTCTCGAGGACCACTTCGATCGCAACTTCGAACTCGAGTACCACCTGCGGGCCAAGGGCAAGGACGACGAGCTCGCCGATGTGGTGGAGCTGGCTGACCTGGCCGACATCCACTACGTGCGCCAGGGTGAACCACTCGGACTGGGTCACGCTGTCTCGGTTGCCCGCAAGCACGTGGGGGACGACCCCTTCGTCGTGATGTTGGGCGACGACATCATGGTCGACGATGCCACCGTCCTGAGCGGGATGATCGACACCTACGGCGAGACGGGTAGCTCGGTGGTGGCTCTCATGGAGGTGCCTCACGAGGACATCGGCTCCTACGGGTGTGCGGCGGTGGAGGACAGTGCAGGACCCGACGACGGCTCCGCCGACCGCGTCAGGCGGATCACCGACATCGTGGAGAAGCCCCAACCTGCGGATGCTCCGTCGAACCTGGCGGTGATGGGGCGCTACCTGTTCACCCCGACGATCTTCGAGAAGATCGAGAAACTCGAGCCCGGTGTCGGAGGTGAGATCCAGCTGACCGATGCGATCTCGGACCTGCTCACCGATGAAGCCGTCTACGGGTACGTCTTCTCGAGGGGACGCTTCGACATCGGCAAGAAGATCGACTACCTGCGTGCCACCGTCGAACTGGCGCTGCAGCGCGACGACCTGCGCGAGGACTTCCTGGCGGTGCTGCGCGACGTTGCCACGCGGGAGGATCTGACCTGATCCCCTATCCCGATGCACTCGCCCGTGTGCTGTCCCGACTGCGGACGCTCGAGGTGGTCGAGGTCGACATCGACGATGCGGTCGGTCTCGTGACAGCCACCGAGGTGACGGCGCCGGAGGCCGTACCCCCGTTCGACAACACCGCGGTGGACGGATTCGCAGTGCGTGCGAGCGAGATCCAGGACGTGCCCACGGAGCTGCGGGTGGTGGCCACCGTTGCCGCGGGTGTGCCCCCCGAGGTGCCACTGGGGCCGCGGGAATGCGCCCGGATCATGACCGGGGCCGTGATCCCCGGGGACGCTGACTCGGTGGTGATGGTGGAGGACACCGAGATGGTGGGCCCGGACACGGTCCGCGTGCTGGCTGCTGGCGAGATCGGCCGCCATGTGCGGCGCAGGGGTGATGACCTGGGCGCCGGCGACGTGGCCCTGGCCGCGGGCACGGTTCTCAGACCTGCTCATGTCGGGCTCCTGGCCACCGTGGGGCGGCCCACGGTGACGGTGTTCCGGCGGCCGGTGGTGGGCGTGGTCTCCACCGGCGACGAGCTCGTGGGTCCCGAGGTGCCGCTCCAGCCGGGTCAGATCCGCGATTCGAACCGGCAGATGTTGTTGGCCCTGTGCCGGGCAGCAGGGTTCGTGGCGGTCGACCTGGGGTTGGTGCCCGATGACGAGGCACGGATCGAGGCGGCGCTGCGTTCCGCGGCCGATACCTGTGATGCGGTCGTGACGAGCGGTGGTGTCTCGATGGGGGACTTCGACTACGTGAAGGCCGTTCTCGGACGGATCGGTGAGATGGAGTGGATGCAGGTTGCCATCAAGCCGGCGAAACCCCTCGCGTTCGGCACCATCGGTGGCACGCCGGTGTTCGGGCTGCCGGGCAATCCCGTCTCCTCGCTGGTCAGCTTCGAGTTGTTCGCCCGACCCGGTCTCAACACGATGGCCGGGTATCCCGACCCACACCCTCGCCGGTTGCAGGCGATGGTCCCCGAGGGCCTGGATCGCCGCAGCGACGGCAAGACCCACTTCGTCCGGGTGTTGCTGGACTCCACCGACGAAGGACTCGTGGCCCACACCTCCGGCGGTCAGGGTTCCCACCAGTTGGCGGCCTCCGCCGGTGCCGACGGTCTGGCGGTGCTCCGGGACGGACCAGGGGTAGGCCCGGGGTCCCGGGTGGATGTGATCCCACTGCGGTGACCAGCGGTGGCCCGGCGCGCCTCGCCGATCCGCGGGTGTACCCGTAGGATCGCCCCGTGACCGAACTCCTCGACACCTTCGGGCGTGTGCACCGGGACCTCCGGATCTCGGTGACCGACCGCTGCAACTTCCGCTGCACCTACTGCATGCCTGCGGAGGGGATGCAGTGGATGCCGCGCTCCGAGGTCCTCACCTTCGAGGAGATCGAACGGGTCGCGTCGGTGATGGTGACGCGTCTCGGTATCCGCTCGATCCGTCTCACCGGCGGTGAACCGACCGTGCGGGCCAACCTCCCGGTCCTGGTGGGCAAGCTGGCACGACTGGGTTCAGCGGACGGGCCGGTGGACCTGGCGATGACGACCAACGGTGCCACGCTCGGCTCCATGGCCGAGGACCTGCGATCGGCGGGCCTGAGGCGGATCAACATCTCGTTGGACTCGCTGCAGCCGTCGAGGTTCGCCGAGTTGACCCGGCGCGATGAACTCGCCCGGGTGCTGGCCGGCATCGACGCCGCGGTCGACGCCGGATTCGATCCGGTGAAGATCAACGTGGTTGCCATCAAGGGCGTGAACGAGGACGAGATCCTCGACTTCGCAGAGTTCGGTCGGCAGCGCGGGGTCACCGTTCGTTTCATCGAGTTCATGCCGCTCGACGCGGATGAGCACTGGTCCCCCGACGCGGTGCTCTCGCAGGCCGAGATCGTCGCTGCGATCCATGCTGTTCATCCTGTCGACCCGGTCCCGCGAGACGGCGCGCCCGCGGAGCGCTTCGTCTACCGCGACGGTGGGGGAGAGGTGGGCGTGATCCCCAGCGTCACGCGTCCGTTCTGCCAGTCGTGTGACCGGGTCCGCCTCGGCTCCGACGGCGGACTCCGCAACTGCCTGTTCGCCGCCGATGAGATCGACCTGCGTTCGATCCTGCGCGGTGGTGGAACCGACGAGGACCTCGTGGACGCCGTGGTCTCGGAGGTGCAACGCAAGAACGCCGGCCACCTGATCGGCCAGGCGACCTTCGTCAGGCCGCGCAGGTCCATGAGCCAGTTGGGTGGTTGATTCACGATGCAGGTGGACGCTCCGATCTATTCCCTCGAAGGGGCCGCTGAGCGGGCGGTGGCGCTCGAGGCGCTCGGCTTCGACGGGGTGTTCACCTTCGAAGGACCCCACGACGTGTTCGTGCCGCTGGTGCTGGCCGCAGCGGCCACCGAGTTGCGGACCTGGTCCAACGTTGCGATCGCGTTCCCCCGCAACCCGATCCACCTGGCACACACGGCACGGGACCTCCAGGCACTGTCCGGGGGTCGTTTCAACCTGGGACTCGGTACCCAGGTGCGCACCCACGTGGAGCGTCGCTTCGGATCGGACTTCGATCGACCGGTCGAGCGGATGTCCGACCTGCTGGCCGCGCTGAGGGCGATCTTCGCGACCTGGCAGGACGGGACGCGGCTGCAACACGAGGGTCCGTACTACCGACACGATCTCATGACCCCGATGTTCGATCCGGGACCCAGCGAATGGGGCGCTCCGCCGCTCCACGTCGGCGCGCTCGGACCGCGCCTGACCGAGATGGTGGCCGCCGAGGCCGATGGTCTGCTGTTGATGCCGTTCACGAGCCGCAGGTTCTTCGAGACGGCCACCGCGCCGGCGATCGAGGCAGGGCTGGCCCGCCGTGATCCCGCACTGGGCCCGCTCGAAGTGGTGCCCGAGTTGATCGTCTGCGCCGGTCGGGACGACGACGAACAGGCGGTGGCCGATGCGGGTTGTCGCGCACTGCTGGGCTTCTACGGGTCCACACCCGCCTACCGCGGGGTGCTCGAGGCCGAGGGCTACGGAGACCTCCAACCGGAACTGCGCGACCTCTCACGCCAGGGCCGATGGGATGAGATGGCGACGCTCATCGACGATCCGCTCCTCGAGGCCGTGGCGGTGCGAGGCACCCCCACCGAGGTGGCGGAGCAGATAGCTGCACGCTTCGGCGACCGCGCCGGACGCGTGGCGGTCTACCTGCCCTATGACGCACCCGACGGTGTGTTGTCCGAGGTGGCCGAAGAGCTCCACGCCCGCTGAGCCCCGGCGCGCGGGAAGAGCTTGCGCCGCGCCCGGTGGTACCGCCGGGTCTAGATTGGCGCCCATGACAGAGAGCGGCCTCACTCATCTAGATCCGCTGGGCCGGGCCCGCATGGTGGACGTCACGCCCAAGGAGCAGACCCATCGCAGGGCGATCGCCCGGGGCCGTGTCCACATGAGCACCGAGACGACGTCGCTGGTCGCCCGTGGCGCGATCAACAAGGGAGACGTCCTCTCCGTGGCACGGGTGGCAGGCATCCAGGCCGCCAAGCGTGCCTCGGAACTCATTCCGTTGTGCCATCCGGTGATGGTGGGAGCCGTCCTCGTGAACTTCAGGATCGAGGACACGTTCATCGACGTGGAGTCCCAGGTGGAGACCGTCGATCGCACCGGGGTCGAGATGGAGGCCCTGACCGCTGTGACCGTGGCCTGTCTGACGATCTATGACATGTGCAAGTCGGTCGACCGGAGCATGGAGATCGGCGAGGTCGCCCTCTGGGAGAAGACCGGGGGCCGTTCCGGGGTCTACAGGCGTGCCGATTCCGGCGACGGGGGCTCCTTCGACGAGCGACTCGAGTCCCTCGACGGCCTCGATGTGTTCGGTGATGCCTGATCCGCGCACTAGAATTACATCATTGTGATTCCGTCAACTACTTGTAACACTCGTTGCACGATTGTTAGCTTGTTGTGTGCCCATGAGGTCCCCGGGTGCCGTGGCACGCGGGGAGTTCGTACAGCCAGCTTGGGCCAGAAACCTGATCAGCCGGGTCGAACGTGAACCGGCTGACGGAGGAAATGTGATCTCGAAGCTCGTAATAATCGGATTGGTCCTCGTGTGGGCAGCCGTGCTCCTGCCGGACCTTCTCGCCCGGGTCTCCCGTGGACGGCGTTCGGACACGATCCGTTCGTTCAACACGCAGTTGTCCTCGCTGGGCCGATCGGCGCCGGTTCAGCACGACAACGTGATCGACCTGCGCAGCCGCAGGCCCGCTCCCGCCATGGCCACGAATCGGCTGGCGACCGGTGGGTCGGCACCGAGGCCCGTGTCCGCCGCAACTCGCAAGCGCCGCCAGGACGTGCTCGTCGCGCTCGGCGCAGCCGCACTCCTCACCCTGCTGGCCACCGTGGCGTTCGGAGGGATCTTCCTCTATGTCCACCTTGCGTGTGACCTCGCCATGGCCGCCTACCTGATCGCCCTGCAGCGCGTGGGGGCGGCGAAGCCACTTCCCAGCGCATCCTTCGGCCCCACACCGGTCTCCTCGATCGGGTCCGGCGCCGTGCAGGCTCGCACCGTTCAGCCCCGCCGCATCGCCAACTAGGGCCCGCTGCGCGGTCGCAATCGGAGTTCGCGCCGCGACCCACTAAGATCATCTCTCCGTTGGGGGCGTAGCTCAGCTGGCTAGAGCGCCTCGGTCGCATCGAGGAGGTCGTGGGTTCGACTCCCATCGCCTCCACCAACGTCGAAGGCCCACCCCTCGGGTGGGCCTTCGTGATTCCCGGCGGTGATTCCCGGCCCATCGGACAGTGCGGCTCATCGGACAGCGCAGGCACGGTGTGCCGTCACGAATGTGCCGTCACGAATGTGCCGTCACGAATGTGCCGTCACGAAACGGTCACACCCGATCGGTTGATGGCCGCGGCATCGGTGCCGAGGTAGGCGGCGACCACCGCCGGGTCGTCCAGTACGGCAGCGGGTTCTCCCTCGACCATCACCTGCCCGAGTTCCATGGCCACCATGCGGTCACACAGGCCGGCGAGGAGTGGCATGTCGTGCTCGATCACCAGCATCGCAGCTCCTGTGTGCTCGCAGATGCTGCGCAGCAGTGGACCCAGTGCCTCGGTCTCACGCTGGGCCACGCCGGCACTGGGTTCGTCGAGACACATGAGAACGGGTTCCTCGGCCAGCAGACAGGCCAGTTCGACGATCCGGCGCGTTCCTGTCGACAGCGCGGCCACGGGGGTATTGGAGTAGGAGGTCAGGCCGAGCAGCTCGACCAGGCCGCGCACCTTCTCAGCGGTGCGGTCCTCGGCAACATAGGAAGCCGGTTGCCTGGTGGCATCCGCGATCAGCGACCGGTTCGCGACGGTCCGTTCGCAGGCGACCGAGATGACCTCGGTGACGGTCAGGGACGGGAACAGGCGGGCCTCCTGGAACGACCGCCCCAGCCTTCCCCTGGCCCGTTCGCTCGGCGACCACTCGGTCACATCGACATCGCGGAACCGGATCCGTCCACCGTCGACGGCATGGAACCCCGAGATGCAGTCCATCAGGGTGGTCTTGCCCGCTCCGTTCTGCCCGATGAGCCCGACGATCTCACCGGGTCGCACCTCCAGATCCACGTGGCTCAACGCCTGCACGCCGCCGAAGCGTTTGGTCACGTTCTCGCAGATCAGCACCGGGTCGCGCTCGGCGATGGGTGTGTCGTCGTGTGGTGCCGCCTCGAGTCGTGCCAGGTCGATCGAGGTGATGACATCGACCCCCTCGTCCTCGCCCGGTGTGCCGCCGTCGCCGTCACCGGCGCTCGCTCCCTCGATGAAGACCGAGCGCAACAGGTCGGGTCGTTCGAGCAGTTCGCGGGTGGGACCCTCGAAGCGAACGGTCCCCTTCTCCATGAACACGGCCCGCTCCGCGAGCGTCAGCGCCACGTTGATGGACTGTTCCACGACCACGATCGTGATGCCGTTGCGTTGGAGCAGCCGCACGACGTCGCAGAGGGCCGAGACGATCATCGGCGACAGACCGAGCGAGAGCTCGTCGATGAGAAGCACCTTCGGGCGCAGCATCAAGGTCATCGCCATGGCGAGCTGCTGCTGTTCGCCCCCGGAGAGATCACCGGCCAGTTGGGATCCACGCTCGGCCAGGACAGGGAAGATCGCGTGCACGTCCTCGATGGAGTCCGAGATGCGTTCGGCGTCCTTGCGGAAGGTCCAGCTCGAGAGGCGCAGGTGGTCCTCGACCGACATTGTCGGGAAGATCGCCTTGCCCCCGGGCATGAGGGCCACGCCCTCCCTCACGATCTGCTCCGGCGAGCGGCCCGAGAGCTCGACGCCGTCGACCCTCACGCTTCCCGAGTGCGGCGCCAACCCCACCAGAGCGCGCAGGAGGGTCGACTTGCCGGCGCCGTTGGTGCCGAGCAGGGCCACCACCTCGTTCTCGGCCACCTCGAAGTCCACGTCGAAGAGGATCTGAAGCTGGCCGTAGGACACGTCCACACCGGTTGCGCATAGCAGTCCTCCGCCCGGCGGGGGATCCGTCGGCCGTGGCCCGGACCCGTCGTGCGACCGGGGTACCGAACCATTGGTGTGCCCCACACCCGAGGTCTCCCTCAGGTCGATGGTCACCGGGTCCGGGGAACCGGTCTCGATCTGGCGTCCCTCCAGGTCCAGCCCCCGCCTGGCTGCCACCCGCGACAGCACGGCGTTGCGAAGGCGCGCCGCGATCCCCGCCAGGCCCGATGGCACGAGCCAGAGCACCAGCAGCACGCCGAGTCCCGATGCGGTGAGCCGGAGAACGTCGCTCGCATCCTGCAGTCCACGTCCGGCGCCGGCACCGACCACCGCTCCCGGTACCGACCCGAGGCCGCCGATGGTGGTCAGGGAGAACACGTCCACCGACATCGCCGGTGCGTAGGAGCCGCCCCGGGCGCCGTTGTTGACGAGCATGTGCAGCCCGCCCGCCAGCCCTGCGATCGACCCGGCGAAGACGAAGGCGCTCAGCCGTACCCAGACCGAGGGCACCGATGCCGCCTCGGCGGCCTTCAGGTTGTCGCGACTGGCCAACAGCAGTCGCCCCGACCGCGACCTGCGCACACCGAGTGTGAACACGATCACCAGTGCCAGCACCGCCAGGCAGAGGTAGAGCATCGTGCGTTCCTGGGAGAGGTCGAAGCGGCCCCACAGCATCGGTCGTCCGACCGAGTCGGGGATCAGGTCCGGGAAGACCGTGGGGTTGAGCACGAACTGGTCGAGCACCACCGCGAACGCCAGGGTGACCACGGCCAGGAACGGTCCAGATATCCGCAGCGCCGGGACTCCGAGCAGGAGTGCCACGAGGGCGCCGGTGGCCATGGCTGCCGCCAGCATCACGAAGAGGTCCACGTTCCAGTGCGCGATGAGGTTGCCGCTCAGCACCGATGCCGCTCCGACGATTCCGAACTGCCCCAGGCTGATCTGACCGCTCCAGCCGGTGAGCACCACCAGCGACACCCCGACGATCGCCCAGATCACCATGATGGAAGCGGTGAACGCAGCCCCGGGTTCGAGCACCAGGGGAACGAGCACCGCCGCGCACACGAGTGCCACCAACATGACGACCTTGGACACCTTCACGATGTTCAACGCGGCGATGCGCGGGTGGAGCTTGGTGATCAGTTCGGCTTCCTTCCAGCCCCCATCGGTGTCGTAGGCGCGCGACGCTCCCCGCCGTTGGGCGAGAAGCGCAAGGAGGATCAGCACCAGGGTCATCACGCTGAGCAGCGACGGTGTGTCGGTGTTCCACCGAAGTGCCTGCTCGATCACCCCGATCGCCATGGCGGCCCCGAAGGCGATCGGCATGGACTCCATGCGAGCCACGATCGCCGCGGCGAGAGCCGGGAGCAGCAGCGCGGGTCCCAGGGAGACCGAGGGGGCCAGTCCCAGCGAAGGTGCACGCAGGACCAGTGTCATGGCCGCGAGCAGCCCCGCCACCGCCCAGACAAGCGTGGTGAGCCGCTTGACCGGGATCCCCAACAGGCGGGCTCGGTCGGTGTTCTCCGCTGCTGCCCGTATCCCCTGGCCTGCCAGGGAACGCTGCATGAACCAGGCCAGCAGGCCGACGACGACCGGCACCACGGCCAGCGGGAGCAGGTCGTTGCCGTCGAGGATGACCGGCCCGATCTCGACGGTGAAGCTCGACAGGGGAGTCTCGAAGGGGGCGAGTATCAGGGGCACGTCGCCGAACACGCGCTCCGACAGCAGCAGTTCCACACCGCCCAACAGCTGCGCCAACCCGATCGTGGCCACCGTGAGCACCAGCTTGGGGGCATTGGCGAACCTTCGGATGACGGTCACCTCCACGACGGCGCCGACACCCAGCCCGAGCACCGGAGCGCACGCCAGCGTGAGCCAGTAGGGCAGGTCGAACTGCTGAAAGCTCCGAACCGCGGCGGCCCCCGCAACACCGGCGATGGCGAGGTTGGCGAAGTTGATGATCCGGTTGGCTCTCCAGATGAGAATCAGGCCCACCGAGGTCAGACCGGTGGTGGCCCCGAACACGAGCCCGAGCAGCACGACGCCGACCGGCAGGCCCTTGGGCAGCACCAGCGCCAGAAGGGGCCATGCGAGCAGGATCGCGCAGAGTGCCGCAGCGACGCGGAGGGATCGGGAGTTCCTGATCGATCCGTGGTCGTGCTGCAGTTCACCCGGATCGATGGGAGCCCTCACCGACCCACGGCGCGGGGTTGGGACCCGGGCCACTTGCCGATGGGGAATCGTTTGCCACCGTTGGGGTCCTGGTAGGCACCGGGTGAACCGGTGAGCGGCGATGCCGCCTGTGGGTTCCAGAAGATCTCGCGGGCGTCATCGGAGGTGCTGTAGTCGTTGGGACCGAACCCCCAGGTTCCGTAGGGACCCGACCGGCGCGGATAGTCGAACATGCCCTTTTCGAAGCTGGCGGGAGTGAGGTTTGGCCCGGCCATCTGGATGCCGATGGCGAGCATGTAGATCTGGCTGTAGATGACGTCGACCAGGATCGACGGCTCGTCGGGCCGCACCGACTTGTAGGCCCGGTAGGCGATGCTGGTGCCCTCGCGCTGGGTGGGGCCCGCATAGGAGATACCGAACGCGTTGGACCACACCGACTGCTGCATCAGTTGACCCACGAGGTCGGTGTCGACCAGTGCCACACCCGCGACGATCATCTCCGGGAAGTACTTCTGGCCGTTCATCGCCGTGGTGAGGAAGTTGAGGAACACCGGGTCGCAGCCACACAGCACCGTCGTGATGCCGTCGTTGCGCAACTTGGGCAGGATGTTGTTCACCGCTGCTCCGGGGTTGGTGCTGATCTGGTACTTGTGGCGCGCTGCCAGGTCGGCTCCGCCGCCCATCGAGTTGAGCAGCTTGATCCCGTCGTTCACACAGCCCTGGTACTCGGCGTTGTCGGGGGCGATGACCGCCAGTCGTCGGGGCTTGTCCTTCAGCGTCCCGCCCGCGTTCTTGGCAGGCTTACGGGCCATCTTGATCGCGTAGTACGAGGCGGTGCTCTCCACGACGGTGGAGCAGTCGGTGAGGGGAGTCCATGAATACGGGCGCCGCTGGGCCAGCCAGCTTCGCGGGACGTACGGCGCGCCGATGTTGATGACGCCCTCGCCGGCCAACGACGCCGCATACGGTGCGGTGACCGCAGAGACGTCAGCGAACGCCTTGTATTCCTTGGCCACCTTCAGAGCATCGGCCTTGGCGCCCTCCTGCCCCTGCCCGATGATCTCCGACAGCGGGTCGCCCTTGCCGTCGTAGACCACGAGATCCAGCTTGCGACCGTAGAACTGGAACCGCTTGTTGAAGTACTCCACCAGCCCCTTGATCGTGCGGTCGACCTTGTCCCTCGACTCGCTGGGAATCTTGCCCGCGGCGCCCAGGCTCTTGGTCACCGCGTCCACCAGGCCGCTGTCGAAGCCGTCTATGCGCACCGCCAGAGTGATCTTGTCGGCGCTGACCCCCCGGGTCGTGGCGCCGCCGTTGGAGCCACTGAACTGGATGCACGGTGGGGAGTAGGGATCACCGGGCACCTGGGCCGAACCACACCCGGCCACCTTGGTGGGTCCGGAATTCGCGCCCGCCCCTGCGCCGCCCGCCGCTGCACCGTTGCCCCCGCCACCCGAGGCGCCGGCGCCTCCGGAACCTTCCTGGCCGGCCCCGATGGGATCGTCGGCTCCCGCTGCCCCACTCGGGTCGAGCGATCCATCGGCACCGATCGGCTCACCGGTCTCGGGGTCGATGAGCACGCCGTCCTCCCCGATCGGCACGTCCTCGCCGATCCCGTCGCCGAGCAGGTCGGACACTCCGGAGGCATCTCCGGGGTCGACGCCGGAACCCTCCGGCACCTTGCTCGGCACGAGCAGCACCACGGCCAGGAACACGGCGGTGAAGCCGATGAGCGGTCCATATCCTCTGAACAGGCGGTCTTTCACGGAATCCTCCTGCGCGCCCTCATACCCACGAACCGGTCGCCCAGCGAGAGACCGATGGCTCCCAACAGCGCCAGCACTCCCACAGCCACCGCCGCAGCGTTCCCGGCACCTCCGCCGTCGCTTCCGGCCGCGATCTCACGGGAGTCGGTGATCTCGGCGCCGTCGCCGGTGTCGCCCTCGGAACCCGGGTCGTCGATTGCTGCAACGTCCAGGCTCTCGACGGGAAGCTCGCCTTCCAACCCGATCTCGGCGCCGTAGTCGTCGCTGAAATCGGTCGAGAAGTCGCTGCTGAAGTCGTCGCCGTAGTCGTCGAAGGTCCCGTAGTCGTCGGTGAGGTCGAGGGTGTCGTCAGACACGAACGGGTCGGGGGCAGGTTCCGTCGGCGCCGGGTCGGACGAGTCGGGCTCCGCGGATTGCGCTTCGGGGAACGGTTGGAAGGAGTAGTCGGTGTCGTCGGTGGTCGCGGTCGCTCCGCCCACCAGGATCTCGACCGAGCCGGATCCGCCGAGAGCGCGCTCGAGGGCGTCCACGATGGTCCAGGCGGTCTCGGTGGTGCAGTCCCGCTGAACGGACTCCTCCCGGAAGTCGCGGAACAGCGGTGTGTTGAGCAGCGGGATCAGCAGGTCGCCGGCTATCGGTGCTTCCGACATGGTGAACGCCATGGGGGAGATCGAGATACCGTCCCCGGAGAAAGGCTGGGTCACCTCGGGGAAGGAGATCTTCACACCCAGGGGGGAGAGCAGGCCTTCGACGATGGTGGTGAAGAAGAGAAGGTCACGCTCCAGGGCGGCGCCCGAGACGTAGTTGCCGAAAACGCTCGCCCAGGCGAACTCGAACGATGCCTCCTCGCCCGAATCGGCACCGGAGAAGGCGCGCGCGGTCCACACCGGTTCCTGGAACACCACCTGGCCTCCGAAGAGGATGAGACGGTCGGCGCTCGAGGTCGCCTCGGCCGTTCGGACGCCATTTTCGAACGAGGTGGTCGCTGAACTCCGGGCTCCCTCGACCCTGAAGAACCCGAAGTCCTGGTCGAGGGTCTCGGTGTGGCTCTGCGACGACGGCACCTTGGTCGCAGATGCCGCCTGTGTGCCCACGGGTTGGTCGGGAGCACTGTCGATGGTCAGGCGTGGGTAGTTGACAGCTGCGGTTCGCTCGACCTCGGAGCCCTCCTCGGCGGAGTCGGCGATCGTCCTCGGAGGAAGCGTGGCCAGGTCTAGCGCGGGCGGCTCGGTGCCGTTGCACTGGGGTTGGCCCAGCAACGCCTCGAGAGCGCCGAGGTCCACCGCCTTTCCCTCAGCGGTGGCGGTGATGTCGCGGTAGGCCGCGGTGGAGCGCCCGAAGGTCCAGCCCAACGCTGCCCCGGCGTTGTTGATCAGCATCGCCATCGAGTCGGCCGACGCGTTTGCGCCCCCACGCACGATCTCGGTGCCCTCACCCTGTGCGGCCGCACCGAGCTGGGTGCTCATCGACCCGAGGGCGAGGAGCACCAACACCGCTGCCATGCCGCGTCGCACCCGCCGTGGCGAGCGCGTACGACCACGATCCACCATCCCCCGTGTTCCCCCTTGCACTTCGAGATTCCGGAGCGGACCCGCTCGTCCGCCTCACCTTGCCTGCGCCCGTGACTCCGGACCCCCTCAGGACTTACCCTACGCACCGTAGCGGATCTATGGAAGCCCTTCCTGATGGGTAGATCCTCCCCCTGGAGCAGGACGCCCCGGAGCAGGACCCGCTAGAGCAGGACCTCGCTGAACCAGATGGCGAGCAGCGCCCCGGCGGTCAGTGCCGGTCCGAAGGCGAAGTGGCTACCTCGACCACGAGCGGCCGACACCACGCCCACCACCACTCCGAGGATGCTTCCGAGGATCAGCGACCAGAGCACCAGGAGTGGATCGATGAACCCCGCGAAGAGCCCGATCAGGACCACCAGGCGCACATCTCCGAAGCCCAGCTTCCCGGGGGCGGCCGTGAAGAGCACGAAGAACAGGGCGAACGCTGCCGCGGCGCTTCCCACGGCCCACAGGAGTCGTTCGGGCTCGCCCAGGACCCCCGCCGCCAACCCGAGCAGGACCAGGCCGACTCCCGCACCCACCCAGGGCATCCACCACGGGATCAACCACACCCTGGCATCCACCACCGACACCGCTGTTGCCACGAGGCAGAACCATCCGTAGGCGACGACGACCGTCACGTAGGCGGCCGGATCCTGCACACGATCGAACACAGCGGCGGTGATCGCCAGCGCGAGTGGCAGGCCCAGCTGCACCAGGACGAGGGTGCGCGGCGCTGGGAGCGCGCACACCGGACACCCTCGGAACCACGAGATGACCGGCGGCCAGTCACGTGCGCTGTTGTCGTGGTGGCAGCGCGGGCAGCGCGCATGGCGGTAGACCGCCCTGATCGTCACTCCGGACTCGGCTGCGACGTTGCGCGGGGTGAGAGGTCGGAGCTCCTTGAAACGGTGCAGCGGCACGGCCACGAAGCCCGAGATGACCACTCCGACGACAGCGGCCACCGCCACAGCGATCACGATCGGAGCGCTCTCATGAGACTTCCGGAGGGTGCTCGGACCCGGCCACCAACTCCCGGGCGAGGGCTGCACGGTCGAGCTTGCCGGCGCGGGTCGCGGGCAGCGACCCGCGCAATTCCAGTTCCTCCGGCAGCTTGTGCTTCGAGAGGCGGTCAGCAGCATGTGCGCGGAGCTCCTCGAGACCCGGTTCGGCGCCCTCCCGGGGAACCACCACCGCAACCCCGATGTGGCCCATGACATCGTCCGGGCGCGGGACCACCGCGACCTCCGCGACCTCCGGGTGGGTCATGAGCACCTCCTCCACCTCGGCCGGATGCACGTTGTAGCCACCCCGGATGAACATGTCGGTGCGCCGGCCCGCCAACACGAATCGCCCGTCGGATCGCACCTGCGCCAGGTCACCGGTGCGCAGCCACCCGTCGTCGGTGAAGGCGTCTCTGGTGGCCGCGGGGTCTCCCACGTAGCCCGCCATCATCGCGGCCGAGCGGATCTGGAGCTCGCCGATCTCGCCGGGCGGCAGTTCGCTGGCGCCGCTCGGTCCCTCAGCCGCGACGCGGGCCTCCACAGCGGGTCTCGGATGCCCGATGGTGCCGATCGCCTCGGGGGTCTCGTCGTCGACCATCGCTGCCAGACCGACTCCCCCCGACTCGGTGGATGACCAGCGGATCGAGTAGTCGACACCGAGCCGTTCGCGTGCGGCTGTGATCAGACCCCCCGGCGATGGTGCTCCACCAGCTATCACGAGTCGCAGACAGGAGACGTCAGCGGTGTCCAGAGCAGGTGCCCGCAGGATCAGTGCCAGCTGTGGCGCCACCACTCCGAGCGTGGTCACCCGGTGCTTCTCGATGAGCTCGATGGCTTCGGCGGCGTTCCAGCGCTGCATCACATGGATGGTCGAGCCCGACAGAGCGTGCCCCGGGAGCTTGAGCACGAACCCGACGTGGGCGAACTGCGTGGAGGAGATGATCTGCGGCCCCGGCGAGCCCGGCGGGGGCAGTGCGCGGCCCCCCGCATCCATCTGCTGTACCGCTCGTGCGGCGCCCACGGTGAATCTGGCGGCCTTGGGTGCTCCGGTGGTTCCCGAGGTGAAGCAGATCGCGAAATCCTCCCGAGGGTCGGCCCGGTGTTCCGGCGGCGGGCCCGAAGGCGCGCCGGGCTCGGTCTGCAGCCCGTCCTCACTGAACTCGACCACGTTGGTCCGCAGCGGGATTCCGTCGAGCAGATCACGGTCCGCCAGCACGAGTGCAGGATCGACCAGTGAGACCATCGCCTCGCGTTCGGTGGCGGTGACCACCGGTGACACCCCGGCGATCGTGGCTCCGAGCCGATTGGCCGCCGTGGCGGCCACGATCCACCGTTCGGTGGAGTGCATGCAGAGAGCCACGGTGTCGCCGGGTGCGACGCCGCGCGCTGCAAGGCGGCTCGCCAGCTGCACCGAGGCCTGGTGCACCTCGGCCCAGGTGACCGCGGAGTCACCTCGGCTGATCGCCGTGTTCCCCCCTCGGGTGTCTGCGGCTCTGCGAACCGCTTCGGCGAGCACCGGCTACCGGCCGCCGCGAAGCGCGCACTGTGGGGGAACCATCATCACGTCCGATCGTACCGATTGCGGTCCGGTTCCCCGCCGGACCCCCCCGATCCCACATTGCGAACCGTCGATTTCCGAGCGCATCATCAAATCCGATTGCAATTATCGATTGTTCGGAGGCGCCGATAGTCGACAACGCAAGCATCTGACGCGAGACTGCGTTGCCTCACACCCGTCACGTTTCTCACACCCATCACGTTTCTCACACCGTTACAAGGAGTTGATGTGAGCGAAGGAACCGAAGTCGCCGAGACCGGGCCCACGGCCAACAAGGCGACCAATCCCTACACGATGTTGCTGACGATGCTCGGCGGTGGGGTGGCGATAGCGATCGTCATCTTCGCCATCGGCCTCGTGGCCGGCAATGACGATGGCGGCGACGGAACCACGGGATCCGCGACGCCCGGCGACGCGGTGCCGGTGGTGCTCTCGGAGTTCGCCATCGACGGCAACCTGGTGGTTCCTCCGGGAGCGGCCCTGGATGTGGAGAACGCCGGGTCCCAGGTGCACAACCTCTACATCGAGGGAGACGGCAACACCGCCGACCTGGCAGGTGGCGAGAGCGAGTCGCTCAGCACTGCGGGGCTCGATCCCGGTGACTACACGGTCTACTGCGCCATTCCGGGGCACCGTGAGGCCGGCATGGAGACCACCCTGAGCATCGAGGAGGGTGCGGTGATCTCCACCGACGACCCCCACACCGGTGCCAATCCCGACTACGCACAGCTCGACGAGGACATGATCAACTCGTTCCAGCCCTTCGTCGACCAGGTCACCAGCGGTGAACGCAACACCGAGGGAGTCGGCGCCCAGGACATGGAGCCGGTCATCGACCCCGACGGCTACAAGCGCTTCGACCTGGTCGCCGAGATCGGTGAGTGGGAGATCGAGCCCGGGAACGTCGTGGAGGCCTGGACCTTCAACGGCATGGTGCCCGGACCCACGATCAAGGTGAACGTTGGGGACAAGGTGCGCATCAGGCTCATCAACAAGATGCCCCTCGGAACCGACATCCACCTCCACGGGATCCGCAAGGAGAACGAGTTCGACGGCGTCTCACCCCTCACGCAGGACCTGACCATGCAGGGCGAGACCTTCGACTACGAGTTCACAGCAATCGAGCCCGCTGTGGGTATGTACCACCCCCACGCCCACGGCTACATCGCGATTCCCAACGGCATGTGGGGAGCGGTCCTGGTCAGCTCGGACTCGCTGTTGCCGCGGGGCCAGACGGTGAGCGGCGTGGAGATTCCCGCCGACCTCGATCCGGTGCTGGAGGACGTGATGGTCCTCAACGACGCGGGCACCATCGGCCTGTCGTTGAACGGCAAGAGCTTCCCCGCCACCGAGCCCTATGCGTTCAACGTGGGCGACTGGGCTGCGATCCACTACTACAACGAGGGACTGCAGATTCACCCGATGCACCTGCACCAGTTCCCGCAGTTGATCTACGCCAAGGACGGCATCCCCCTCGACCAGCCGTACTGGGCCGACACGGTGAACATCGCTCCCGGTGAGCGCTACTCGGTGTTGTTCCAGACGGCCCGACCGGGGGTCTGGGTCTGGCACTGCCACATCCTCAACCACGCCGAGCGCGAGTCGGGGATGTTCGGGATGGTCACGGCGCTGGTCGTCTCCTGACCCCGCGGGGCGCGACTGCGGTACCGTCGCCCCCGTGATCCGACCAGAGGACATCAGTTTCGCCGGTCACCGGGCATTGGTGACCGGCGGAGCGCGCGGAATCGGCCGCGCCACCTGCGAGGCCCTCGCCTCGCTGGGCGCGGACGTGGCCGTGTGCGACCGGCTCACCGATGAGTTGGACGACACCGTGGCGGTGTTGCGGGGACTCGGTTCCGACGTGATCGCAGAGGTGATGGATGTGCGCGACGCGGGCGCCGTCGAGGCGCTGGTGGACTCGATCGGTGGCCGGTGGGGTTCGCTCGACATCCTGGTCAACAACGCCGGGGGAGGGTTCGTAGCGGACACCCTCGAGGTGAGCCCCAACGGGCGTGCCGCCCTGATGTCGGAGAACTTCACCCAGGTGCTCGATGTGACCGCGCGGTGCGTGCCGTTGATGAGGGGCGGTGGCGCCATCGTCAACATCACCTCGATCGAGGCGCACAGGGCCGGACCGGGGTTCGGCATCTACTCGGCGATGAAGGCAGGGGTGGAGAACCTCACCCGTACCCTCGCCCTGGAGCTGGCCGACCAGCGGATCCGGGTGAACGCGGTGGCACCCGACATGATTCCCACACCCGGTGACGCCGAGTTGGCCGCAGATGCCGGTGCGATGGCCGAATCGGACCAATGGGCGCTGACGCCCTGGCCCGATGAGGGGAGCCCCGACGATGTCGCGGGAGCGGTCGTGTGGCTGTGTTCCGGCTGGAGTCGCTTCGTCACGGGAACCACGGTGCACGTCGACGGGGGTACCAGTGCGGCCAGCGGCTGGCGCCGACGCACCGACGGCGGCAACTGGCTCCTATGACCGCCGGGTCTGCAAACCGGCCGTCGACGGGGAGGTATCCCGCAGCTGCGGCCGGAGGACATCCTGCGACCGTTCGTGCGGCGGCAGAGGTCCTGCGCGACGGCGGCAATGCCTGGGACGCGGTGCTCGCCGGCGGGTTCGCGGCGACGATCGCCGAACCCGGCCTGAGCTCGCTCGGCGGCGGTGGATTCCTCGTGTCGCGCAGCAGCGCGGGGGAGGAGGTGGTGGTCGACTTCTTCGCGGCCGCCCCCGGCCTGATGGACCCGGCTGTTGGGGCAACGCACCAACCGCAGCCGGCACTCGTCACCTCACCGGTGGATTTCGGCGGCGTGGTCCAGGATTTCGGGGTTGGGCCGGCTTCGGTCGGGGTGCCAGGGGTGTTGGAGGGCTACCTGCACATACACCGGCGGTGGGCGAGTCGGCCGCTCGCACGACTGGTGCGACCAGCGGTCCACCTCGCACGCACAGGGGTGCTGCTGGACCGCTGGCAGGCGCAGGTGCTCGAGCTGCTGGCCGCAATACTCACCACCAGTGCGACCGGGCGGAGTCTCTACTGCGCTCCGGGCCACCGGTCTCGGAGCGATGGCACCGGGCCCGGACGGGAGGGAGGTGACCCACCGCAGATGCTGAGGACCGGCGACTCGATGTACAACGAGCCGCTGGCCGACTTCCTCGAGGAGTTGGCCGCCGGCCGCCGGTCGGGTTTCACCGCGGATGAGCTCGGTGGAGGGATCACGGCGGCGGACCTGGATGGCTACGAGGTGATCGAGCGGGAGCCGCTCGTGCACGAGGCCGGCGGAGTACACCTGGCGATCAACCCGGCGCCGAGTTTCGGCGGGCGCCTGATAGTGGGTGCGCTCGAGTCGCTGGATGCAGGTCGGGCACCGGGCGCCGATGCGGTGCTGCGCACCGATTCCGATCCTGACGGAGTGGTACGCCTCGCCGAGGTCCTCGCAGCGATGCCCGAGCACCGCCGTTCACTCGGCGCGGGAACCTCCAGGGGAACGACACACCTCGGGGTCGTGGACCACGACGGGAACATGGTGGGGCTGACGACCTCCAACGGCAGCGGCTCGGGCGTGTTCGCGGACGGGCTCGGAGTGCACCTCAACAACATGATGGGAGAGGCCGACCTGCATCCGCGCGGTTTCGGAACCACCCCGGCCGGAGAGCGCATCGGTTCGATGATGGCTCCGGGTCTGTTGCGAACCGGGGCGTGCACCACCGTGATCGGTTCCGGTGGTTCCGAGCGGATCCGCTCGGCCCTGACCCTCGCAGCGTGTCGGCTCGCGGCCGGACGGCAGCTGGACGACGTCGTGACCGCTCCACGCATGCACTTCGACGGCGAGGTCCTACAACTCGAGCCGGGGTGGCCCTCGGCGGTGCTAGATGCCCTCGAACGCCACTGGAGGGTCAACGAATGGGGTCGTCGCGACCTCTACTTCGGAGGCGCTCACCTCGTCGATGACCATGGCTCGGCCGTGGGTGACTCCCGTCGCGGCGGGGCGGCGATAGTGATCCCCGCATGACACGATCCCGACCACTCGATGCGCCCGGACGATGCGCCCGAACGATGCGACCGAAAGATCAGATGCGACCGAGAGATCAGATGCGACCGAGAGATGGAGACCACCGATGACCGGAACGACCGAACCCGCGAAGAACGAGCCCGAATCGACGATGTCGACCGGCGACGGACGGTTCGAGGCCGACATGGCGATCACGGAGCACGGCGTGGTGCACGTCACCGCCGCCGACTGGGGATCGCTCGGATTCGGCCAGGGGTGGGGTTGTGCACGCGACAACCTCGGGGTGATCGCGGATCAGATCACCAAGGCGTTGGGCCAACGTGCGCGCTACTGGGGCCGCGGGGTCGATGACGTCCACCTGGCCGGCGACCTCGGGTACTCGGTGCTCGATCTGCGGGGTCGTGCGCCCGCGCTGAGGGAGGCCCAACCCGACTGGATACGCGAGCTCGTGGCCGGTTACGTCGCGGGCTACAACCTGGCGGTGCGTCAGAACGGCTCCGATGGCGGGCCGCTGTGGTGTCGCGGAGCTCCCTGGGTGCGGGAGATCGACGAGCTCGACCTGTGGGCCCACATCGGAGATGTGACCGTGATGGCGAGTGGACGGAACCTGGTCCAGCTGCTGGGCCGGGCCGAGGCGCCCGGACCCGACGGGCCGGTGCCGCCATCACCTGCAGATGCGCTCGGACCCCCGGCGGCGGCGAGCAACGGTTGGGCGCTGGGTGGAGATCTGACGGCCTCGGGCGCAGGCATGGTGCTCGCCAACCCACACTTCCCCTGGTACGGCGAGGCGAGGTTCTGGGAGTGCCATCTCCGCATCCCCGGCACCTATGACGTCTACGGCGTCTCGCTGCTCGGCACCCCGGGAGTCCAGATCGGGTTCAACGCAAGCCTGGGCTGGACCCACACGTTCTCGCGCGGTCACCGGTTCACTGTCGCGAGCCTGGAGCTCGATCCCGACGATCCCACCCGCTACCGCCACGGAGACGAGATGCACGCGATGCAGTCCCGATCCCACTCGGTCGAGGTGGCCGAGGGCGATGGGTGGGCCCCCGGTGAGGATCCCCCTCCGACCCACACGGTCGATCGCACCCTGTGGAGGAGCCATCACGGTCCGATGCTCAACCTGCCGCTGTTGGGTTGGGGCACCGAGACCGGATTCACCTACCGGGACGCGAACATCGACAACACCAAGGTCGTGGAGCAGTTCCTGCGGATGGGCATGAGCAGCGACGTGGCCGGCATGCGCACGGTGTTCCACGAGGTCAAGGGCCTGCCCTGGGTCAACACCCTCGCCGCCGATGCCTCGGGTGATGCCTGGTACACCGACTCCTCTGCCACACCGCGGTTGACCCCGGATGCACAGGCACGGTTCCGCTCGAGGATCACCGAGGATCTGATCGCCGCACTGATGTACGAGAACCGCATCGCCCTGCTCGATGGATCCGACCCGGGTGACGACTGGCAGGATCACCCCGATGCGCGTTCACGGGGTCTCGAGCCGCCACAGGCGATGCCCGAGATCGAGACCCGTGGCCTGGTGCTCAACGCCAACGACAGCCACTGGCTGAACTCGCCGGAAACACCGCTGGAGGGCTACTCGGTGATGGGGGGTCTCGAGCGCACCCCGCGGACACTGCGTACGCGTCAGAACCTCGCGCTGGGTCGCGCTCTGGCCGATCGCGGTGACGTGGAGCTGGACGATCTGTTGGGGGTGATCTTCGAGAACGCCTCGCTGAGCGCATCGTTGCTCCGGGACGAGGTCGTGGAGCGTCTCGATGAATGGATCGGGCGCGACATCGCCACCGCGTCCGTAGAGGACCAGCAGCTCGATCTCGGAGCTGTGCGCCGGGTGTTGGCAGCGTGGGACGGAGCGTTCTGCCTCGACAGTACGGGCGCGGTCCTCTGGCGTGAGTTCATGGCCGGCTTCACCGAGGCGGACTGGACCGACGCGGGTGCACTGTTCGCCGAGCCGTTCGACCCCGACCATCCGATCGACACCCCGCGCGGGCTGGCAGGCATTCCCGAGGGCACCGCTCCGGGCGCCGACCCGGTGCTCGTCGCGTTGGCCGCGGCGGTCGGCGCGCTGGACCGGGCCGGGATCCCGATCGACGCCCAGCTCGGGCAGGTGCAGTGGGCTGACCGCGGGACCGAGCGGGTTCCGGTGCACGGCGGCGGAGAGGGTGAGGGGATGATGAACGTCCTGGCCCCTTCGGGGGCACTTCCGGCCGCCTCGCTGGACCCACTGCCTCCCGCCCCCGAGCCGGTCGCCGGTCGCGAACGCACCGGGCTGCGTCACGAGGGCTACCGCGTCACCTACGGCACCAGCTTCGTGATGGCGGTCGAGTTCCTCGCCGAGGGGCCCAGCGCGGTGGGACTGCTGGCCTACGGCCAGAGCAGCGATCCGGATTCGCCACACCACAGGGACGGCACCGAGGCCTACGCCGCGGGGCAGGTGCGACCTCTGCGCTACACCGACGAGGAGATCGCGGCATCCCCGGTTCTGTCACGCATCGAACTGCGCAGCTGACCGGTGGGCCCCGGGGAGCGCGGCTTCAGCTACCGGGTTCAGGTACCGGCGAGGCGGTCGGGGTCGCGCTGAGTCCCGTCGTCACCCGAGTCGACCGGTCGGGGTTCACCGTCGAGGTCGGTGGGTTCGCTGCGTGCTGCTTCCTCGGGATCCACGCCGCGTTCCCGGGTGGTTCGCCGGATGAAGCGGCTCTCGAGGTCCGAAGGGGGTAGTAGGGAGACGACCGTGTCACCGGGCTCGGGTTCCAGTCGTTGGCCTGCGTCGTGCAGCTGCACAGTGCCTCGCCGCAGAACGGCCAGCACCATGGCGGCGGGGTGTTCCGCGAAGTACTCCTTGGCGCGGAACTCGTCGCTGAGGCGCGTCGATGCGATCTCCCAACCCGACTCCAGTCGCGCGTCGAGCTTGTCGATCGTGGCATCGTGCGCGAACAGGGGGCGACCGTAGGCGGGCACGGGTGCTGCGAAACCGCGCTTCACCTTGCGTCGCCGCGGAACCAACTGGAACACCTGGCGCTGGCCGATCAGCTGGGAAGCCTTGCGCGTGGCGAGCACGTTCGCCTCGTCGTGGGAGCTCATGGCGAGGAAGAGGCTCGACCCCTCGACCCCGGCCGCCGTCCAGGTCTCGTCGTGGACCACCGAGCCGTAGTGGGTGGTCAGGCCTTCCATGCGGGCCTTGGAGAGGTTGCCGGGGTCCATCCCGACGAGTGCCACCTCGGTTCCCAACTCCGCGAGCGACTGCGCGAGGCCCCTGGCCATCCGGTTGGAGCCGAGCACGACGATGCGGAACGTGGAGTCCTCGATGAGCCCCAGGCGGCGGGCCAGGGGGCGCGACGTGATGCCACTGAGCAGCACCGTGCCGGCGATCACGGTGAAGGTTGCAGCGACCAGCACCTGTGCCCCGGCAGCGTCCTCCTCCATCAGGCGCAGGGAGAATATCGACGCGATGGCGGCTGCCACGATCCCCCTGGGTGCCGTGAGTGCGATGAAGGTCCGCTCGCGCCACGACAGGTCGGATCGGATCGTGGACGCGAATGCGGCCACGGGGCGCACGACCACCACCAGGGCCACCAGGAACAGAGCGTTCTGCCAGCCGAGGCTGAAGAGTGTCTCCGGCGCGATCCTCGCACCCAGCAGGATGAACAGCCCTGCGATGAACAGGGTGCGCAGCGTCTCGTTGAACTCGAGGACATGGGCAACGCTGACCCGGTTCTGTGAAGCCAACATCACGCCCATCGCTGTCACGGCGACGAGTCCGGCTTCGGGCTGGAGTGCATCGGCAACGGCGAACACCATCAGAACCGTCGCGAGGGTCATGACGTTGTGCAGGTGGTCCGGCACCAGGTAGCGGCCGAAGGTGCCCACGATCAGCGCCGCCCCCAGCGCACCCGCGACCAGGCCGATGACCACGGTCAGCAGCAGGGCCATCGGCCAGGGCCCCTTGACCTGTTCCTCGAAGAAGGCCTCGAAGAACAGCACCGCCAGAATGGCTCCCATCGGGTCGATGAGCGTGCCCTCGGCCTCGAGGATCTTCGCCACACGGCCCCGCAGTCCGATAGCGCGAACCAGGGGTCCTACGACGGTCGGGCCGGTGACCACCAGCACGCCGGCGAGCAGCCAGGCCAGCGAGTACTCGATGTCGAATATCCAGTGCGCAGCGAAGGCGGTCGCGACGAGGGTGATGCCCGCCCCGATCGTGAGCAGCCGCAACACCGTCGATCCGGCGTCACGGATTCCCTGCACCCCCAGGCCGAGTGCGCCCTCGAAGAGGATCACGGCCACTGCCATCGACACCACCGGGAACAGCAGGTCACCGAGGATCGCGTCGGGTTCCACGATCCCGGTGATCGGCCCTACGAACAGCCCCGCTCCCAGCAGGAACACGATCGAGGGGATCCGGGCGCGCCAACCAAGCCATTGTGCGCCCACGCCGATCGCAAGGATCACCGCCGTCGCGAGGATCACCTCGTCCTGCATCGGTACATTCTGTCGGTCCGGGAGCCCGTCCGGCACCATCTCAGCGCCGGCGGCGCCTCCACTGCGGTGCGGCCCTGTCGGAGGACACCTCGCTGGCGCCGTCCAGGTCGAAGCTGAACCGTCCCTCGGAGTGGCCCAGCCGGGCCACCGGCACACCACCGACCGCTCTGTCGGTGACCATGACCACCGATTCCCCGTTGCTCCTGGCGCGCTCGAGGATCGCACCGACCCAGCCGTCGGTACCGTCGATGGTGCCCGCAGGGGCACACACCACGTTGCGGGCCACGATCGCCTCCTCGAAGGCGTCGTGCTCGGACTCGTCCAGTGCCCACTTGATCGAGGAGTCCGCCACCACCGCCACCTTCACCCCTGGATGCTGGTCCTGCAGGTGTTCGGTTGCGAGACGGAGCTGTTCCAGCGATGGCTTCGACCGACGCCAGCCGGCGACGGTGTCGGCATCGAGCAGGACCATCGTGACCTCGGTGGCATCATCGTCGGTCGGCATCAGTGCGGGATCGGTTCGAGTTCGTCCGCGACGTGCGGCGCCTCGGCCCCGGGTGGCTGACGAACTCCGAGAGCGGCCCTTCGCTCATAGGCCCAGCCCGGTCCGCGCACCACGTAGCTCAACCGGTCGGTCCAGTTGTCCGAGTTCACGACGTCATGGGCCATGTCGACGTACTCGTGGGTGGCCACCCGCAGCGGGTTGAACGTCTCGATGTTGCGGGTCAGGCCGTAGCGCACCGGTTCCCTCTCCGGTTCGAAGGTGCCGAACAGCTTGTCCCAGATGATCAGGATGCTGCCGTGGTTCCGGTCGAGGTACTGACGGTTGGAGCCGTGGTGCACCCGGTGGTGTGACGGGGTGTTCAACACCGATTCGAGGGGGCCCAGCGACCTGATCACCTCGGTGTGGATCCAGTACTGGTAGATCAGGTTGACCCCGCGGGCCTGCTCGATCAGGGCGGGTCTGCAGCCCAGCAGGGACAACAATCCGTAGGGGACGAACGTGCCCAGGGCATCGGAGACCGGTTGGCGCAGTGCGGTCGAGAGGTTGTAGCGCTCACTCGAGTGGTGCACCACGTGAATGGCCCACAGGTAGCGCGCCTCGTGTTGGATCCTGTGGTTCCAGTAGTAGATGGCATCCCAGGCGAACACCGCTCCCACCGCGGCCAGGGGGCCGGTGCCCCAGTCGGGCAGCAGGCGGTGGCGCCACATCCGATCCGCGGCGGTGCGGTTGGCCCAGGTGCCTGCCACGACGGCTCCCGCCCCTGCGATGGTCGCCAGCGATGCGGATCCGGCGACGCGGCGCGCCAGACGGCGCAGGCGCCGACTGCGTCGTCCGCGGTCGGACTCCTCCACGGAGTCCGATCCGGACCGGGTCGCCGTCCCGTGGGTCGCCGCCGGATCAGCTGGCGGATCATCCCGCGGAGGGAGCCGACCCGGTTCCAGCGCTGAGTTCCGGACCACGGCGTCGGCCACCAGCGCGGTCGCGCCCGCAGCGGCGGTCGCCACCAGTGCCGTCCTTGCCCAGCGTCCAGCTCCCAGGTCGAACTTCTTCATCAATGGCTTGCTCACCATCGGAGCGAGCAGGCTCCCGACACCCATGGCCAGGCTGGTGAGCGTGTCGTCGCGTTCGTAGTCGCCGGGTTGGCTCGTGCCTGGCACCCGTCGCTTGGCGTGCCAGCGGGCCTCGGCACCCATCGTGGCGAAGTAGAAGGGGATCGCAGCAACGGTCAGATCAACCATGGGTCAGACCTCCCCGGCTCCGTCGGAGCCGTTCGTCATGGCGGAGACGAGCGACGCGAACTCGGCTGACTCGCGTCTGCGTGCGGCGCGCACGGCGTCGATCCGTGCCGCGGTGATCAGCTTCTTGGTCGCAACGAGGGAGGGGAGTGGTTTGGATGCGACGAGGGCCGCGAGCTCCCGGGCCCGGTCCATCAGTTCCGCGGCGGGCACCGACCGCAGGGCGAGGCCATCGGCCACGGCGGTCTCGGCATCGATCCAGGGCTCGGTGTAGATGATCTCCGCGGCACGTTGCGCACCGACGACCGAGGGAAGCAGCACGCTGGCTGCCGCTTCGGTGGTCACCCCGAGGCTCATGAAGGGCACCTTGAGTCGGGCGTCGGCTGAGATGAGCGCCATGTCGCAATGGAGCAGCGCGGTCAGCCCGATTCCGACACCCACTCCGTTGACCGCCGCGATCAGCGGCTTCGGGAAGGCCTCCAGCGTCGGCATCAGGCGTTCGTAGCCGGGTTCGGCTCCTTCGAACACGGACGGGTCGGCCATCTCGGCCAGGTCCTGACCGGCGCTGAAGGCCCGACCGGAGCCGGTCAGCAGCACGCAGCGGACCCCGTCGTCGGACGCGGCCCGGTCCAGGCATTCGGTGAGTGCGTACCAGAGCTCCTGGTTGAACGCGTTGAGTGCCTCGGGCCGGTTGAGCGTCAGGCAGCGGACGCCCGCGTCATCCTCGGTCAGCACCGGATCGGCCATCGCGCCACACTATGACCTGCGGGAGTGAAGACCTGAAGAACCGCGGTCCGACCCGCCGCGGTAGAAACGAGGGACCGCGCTGCGAGCGGCGCCAGTCCGAATGGAGAACCCACCGATGCCGACCAATGCAGAATCCACACAGGCGGACCGTGCACACGTGTTCCATTCCTGGTCTGCGCAGGGCGCCATCTCCCCGATGCCCGTGGCAGGGGGCAAAGGAGCACTGTTCTGGGACAACGAGGGTCACGAGTACATCGACTTCTCCTCGCAGTTGGTCAACCTGAACCTGGGCCACCAGCACCCGAGGATGATCGAGGCGATCCGCGAGCAGGCCGGCGAGCTGTGCACCATCGCACCCGGGTTCGCCAACGACGTTCGCTCGGAGGCAGCCCGCCTGATCGCAGAGCGCGCACCGGAGGGTCTGGAGCGGGTGTTCTTCACCAACGGAGGGGCCGAGGCGGTCGAGAACGCGCTGCGAATGGCGAAGCTGCACACCGGCAGGCACAAGGTCCTCTCCGCCTATCGCAGCTACCACGGGTCGACGGCCGCCGCCATTGCCGCTACCGGCGAACCACGTCGTTGGGCGAGTGAACCCACCGTGACCGGGTCGGTCCACTTCTTCGGTCCCTATCTCTACCGATCCGCCTTCGGTGCCTCCACCCCGGCCGAGGAGGCCGAACGGGCGCTGGAGCACCTGGAGGCGGTGATCACCCTCGAGGGCCCCGGCACGATTGCGGGATTGATCCTCGAAACCGTGGTCGGCACCAACGGGGTCCTCGTACCTCCCCCGGGCTACCTCCAGGGGGTCCGCGAACTGTGTGACCGCTTCGGGATCGTGATGATCTCCGATGAGGTGATGGTGGGGTTCGGCCGCCTCGGTGAGTGGTTCGGAGTCGACCACTGGAACGTGACCCCGGACCTGATCACCTTCGCCAAGGGGGTCAACTCCGGCTACGTGCCCCTCGGCGGCGTGTTGATCTCCGACGCCATCGCGGCGGACTTCGAGCAGTCCGCCTATCCCGGTGGCCTGACCTACAGCGGACATCCACTTGCCTGTGCAGCCGCTGTCGAGTCGATCTCGATCTTCGCCGAGGACGACCTCTGTGGACGCTCGCGCCGGCTGGGCGACGAACTGATCGGGCCGGGCCTGGCCGAGATCGGTGCGGCACACCCGAGTGTCGGAGAGGTCCGCGGCATGGGTTGCTTCTTCGCGTTGGAGCTGGTCCGCGACCCAGGAACCAGGGAGCCGTTGGTGCCCTTCAACGCCTCCGGAGCGGATGCGGCACCCATGAACGAGGTGCTCGCAGCGGTTCGCGAGCGTGGTGTGTGGCCCTTCGCCCAGTACAACCGCATCCACATCGCGCCGCCGCTGGTGATCGGTGAGGACGAGTTGCAGCGCGGCCTGGAAGGCCTCGACGCGGCGCTGTCGGTGGCCGATTCGTTCGTGAACTCCTAGAACGACACACGAAGCCGACCATCGGGGCGTTGCACGGGCGGAGCGCGGTGCGAGACTTCGGGACGGCGCGCGCACGCGGGTAGGTTCGCCTCGTGACGCTTCCGCAGTGGTGGTACGACGAGCTTCGTAGCCTCGCCGAGCGTTCGCGCCAGGTCGTTCTGCTCGCAGCGCTCACCGGTGCGGTGACCGGCCTAGCCGTGGCCTTCTACGAGTGGCTGCTCGTCGAGGTGCTGATCGAGACCGTGCTGTCGGCTCCGATCTGGGCGCAGGCCCTGATCCCCGCGGTCGGCCTCGCGCTCGCCGCGGTGATCCTGCGCTATGTGGGTCCGAACGCCACCCCGGCCACCTCTGACGAGTACATCAAGAGCTTCCACGACCCCGGTTACAGCCTGCCGTTGCGCCGAGGGGTTGCACGGGTGCTCGCCTCGATCTCCACCCTCGGGTCGGGCGGGGCGCTCGGGCTCGAAGGACCCTCGATATACATGGGTGCGACCATCGGTTCGCTCATCCACAACCGACTGCCCCCCAAGTTCCGCGGAAACAAGCGCACCCTGCTGGTCGCCGGTGCGGCTGCGGGGATCGCTGCCATCTTCAAGGCACCGGCAACGGGCGCGGTGTTCGCCCTCGAGTCGCCGTTCCGCGACGACCTGGGACGTCGGTCGCTGTTGCCGGCGCTCGTGGCAGCCGTGACCGGTTACCTGGTGTTCGTCACGATCGAGGACACGACGCCGCTGCTGGCCATCGAGGGCGTGCGGGGCTTCGAGGGGAAGAACCTCGCTGCGGCGGCCGCGGTCGGTGTGCTCGCCGGGGTGGGTGCCCGCGGCTTCTCCGCCGCAATCCGCTTCGCGAAGAAGTACGCCGCGGAGACCAACCCCGCCCTGAGGGTGCTGGTGGCGTCGAGCCTCATGATCGCCTCGTTCGCGGTGGTTCGGCCGCTCACCGGCGAGAGCCTCACCCTCGAGAACGGTCTCGGGGTCATCCGATGGGCGCTGGATCCCAACCTGGCGGTCTGGTTGCTGGTGGTGGTGTTCGGTCTGCGCATGATCGCCACAACCGCCTCGGTGGCCGGTGGCGGGGTGGGTGGACTGTTCATTCCGTTGGTGGTTGCGGGAGCGCTGCTGGGTCGTGCGGTGGGTGGCGTGGTCAACTCGCCCCAGGAGTCCCTCTATGTCGTGGTGGGGATCGCGGCGTTCCTCTCCGCTGGTTACCGGGTTCCGCTCGCTGCGATCATGTTCGTTGCCGAGACGACGGGTCGCCCGTCCTTCGTGGTTCCCGGGGTCATCGCGGCCGTGGCCGCGGAACTCGCCGCCGGGCAGAGTTCGATCACCGCCTACCAGCGGGCTCCCGACTACCTCGGCACGACGTCACCGGACCGCTGAGACAGTGCTGCCTTTGGACAGTGCTGCCTTTGGACAGTGCTTCCCTTGGACAGTGCTGCCCGGGTTCAGGGTCCACCGGTCGGCGAGGGGGGCTGCGACCACCGTGGACCGCGTCGTTCGGTGAAGGCCCTCAGACCCTCGGCGTAGTCGGGTTGGCGCATCATCGACTCCAGCAGGTGTTGGGCCGAGTTGACCGCGGCGGCCGGATCGTCGTGGAGCAGGTCCAACGACAACTGACGTTTCGTGGTCGCCAGCGAGGCCGGCGAGACGGTGCGGACCATCTCCTCGGCGTAGGAGCGCGCCGCGGCAAGCACCTGCTGCGCGTCGGATACGACGGAGTTCGCCAGGCCCATGTGCCCGGCCTCATCGCCGAGGAACACCCTGGAGGACAGCAGGAGGTCGTTGGCGTTGGTCCGGCCGACCAACCGGGGGAGCAGCCACGAGAGCCCGTATTCGGGCGGAAGGTTGAGTCGGCCGTGGGCGGTGGTGAGCTTCGCGCCGGACCAGATGAACCTGAGGTCACACCAACACGCCAGCACCAGCCCCACCCCGGCAGCCGGACCGTTCACAGCAGCGATCACGACCGTGTCGAGTCCCAGCATCCAGGCGAAGTCGGCCTCGAACGAAGGGTCCACGCCGTATCCGGGCTCTGCGAGCTCCGGTGCGGTTCCCGGGTCGTAGCCGCCGCGCTCTGCGTGTCCTGCCAGGGCGGTCATGTCGGCTCCCGAACAGAACCCGCGTCCTGCGCCGGTGATGATCACCACCCGTACGCCGTCGTCGTTCTCCGCGCGCTCCATGACCCAGCGCAACTCGGTGTGCATCCGTCCCGTCCACGCGTTCAGTGAGCCTGGACGGTCCAGGGTGAGCACCGCTACTCCGGTGGGTTCCACGTCGAATCTCATCGTCTTGAGTTCCACGGGTCGAAGCCTCGCAGCCCGGGACGCTTCGTGTCCGGATGTGGGTACGGTCGCCGGTGGTCCGCGGCGTTCCTAGACTCCGCGGCCATGGCAGTCTCGGAGATCTTCGACGAATCGGCGTGGCGACAGGTGGAGGGTTTCGACCTGGCCGACATCACGTACCACCGAGCGGTGGACTGCGGCGTGGTGAGAGTGGCCTTCGACCGACCCGAGGTGCGCAACGCGTTCCGTCCCTCGACGGTCGACGAGCTCTACCGGGTGCTCGACCACGCACGCCAGAGTCCCGACGTGGGATGTGTACTGCTCACCGGCAACGGTCCCTCGGAACGCGATGGTGGCTGGGCCTTCTGTTCGGGCGGCGATCAGAGGATCCGCGGCCGCGACGGCTACCGCTACACCGACCACGACGATTCGGGCCGGCCGGTGGATGACGCCGCGGCCATAGACCCCGCCCGCACCGGACGGCTGCACATCCTCGAGGTCCAACGGTTGATCCGCACCATGCCCAAGGTCGTGATCGCAGTGGTCCCGGGTTGGGCGGCCGGAGGTGGCCACAGCCTGCACGTGGTGGCCGACCTGACCCTCGCCAGCGAGGAACACGCGCGGTTCAAGCAGACCGACGCCGACGTGGCCAGCTTCGACGGTGGGTTCGGCTCGGCCTACCTGGCCCGACAGGTGGGGCAGAAGTTCGCCCGGGAGATCTTCTTCCTCGGCGACGAGTACTCAGCCGCGGATGCACACCGCATGGGAATGGTCAACGCGGTCGTTCCCCACGCACAGCTGGAGGACGTTGCCCTGGAGTGGGGCCGCAAGGTTCTCTCCAAGAGCCCGACCGCGCAGAGGATGCTGAAGTTCGCGTTCAACCTCGTGGATGACGGACTGGTCGGCCAGCAGGTGTTCGCCGGCGAGGCGACCCGACTCGCCTACATGACCGACGAGGCCGCCGAGGGCCGCGACTCGTTCCTCGAGAAGCGCGAGCCCGACTGGGGCGCGTTCCCCTGGCACTTCTGAGCCGGGCCGGCCGGTCCAGGTCAGATCAGGCGGCCAACTCCATACGGCGGGCCTTGCGGACACGGCGCATGACCGGGAACCCCCACAACAGCGCGGCCCGGGCCCATTTCCCCGGACGGTCGAGCCCGGCCTTGCGTGCCGAACGCCAGACGATCAGTGATTCGACCAGGTGGAGCCCGAACAGGCCGACGGTGGTGGCTCGGACGGTGTCGCGGTCAACCGCTCCGCCGGTGGCCTCGTCGAGGGCTTCCCAGGCGTTGTCGTCGACACTCACGGCGACCATGGAGCCCACGCCCCCGAGCACGAACATGCGCCAGAGGATGTTTGGGCGGGGCTTGACGGGTGTCTTCATCGGATTCGGCTCCCAGGGTGTGATCGGGTAGGGGAAGTGACCCTATATCGCCACGGGAGACACGGCAGAGCAGTTGGTCCTTGACCCGGAGGCCGACGTGGATGATTGTGGAGGAGTCGCGCAATGGCGATGCGGCACGCCCCGAACGTGGGCGTTGGAGATGTCTGAGGGAGAAAACCGATGCCGAAGTACCTGCGGGCCACGCCCGTCCTTCTGGTCGCGATCGTCACGTTCGCGGCTGCCTGCACACCACCACCGACCGGTGGTGGCACGACGACGACGTCGTCCACGACCACGACCACGACGACGGCGCCGCCACAGGATGTCGATGGTGATGGCTTCACCGATGACGTCGACTGTGACGACAACGACCCGAGCGTGTTCCCCGGCGCTCCCGACGAGATCGACGACGGCAACCTCGACTCCAACTGCGACGGCGCGGACGGCGTGCTGACCGACATCGTGTTCGTGAAGGACACCGGCGGAATCGACAGCTCGACCTGCGGCGACATCGCGGAACCGTGCGACTCGATCAACCAGGGTCAGGCACGTGCGGTCTCCGAGGGCCGTTCGGTCGTCGCCGTCGCCGGTGGCACCTACACCAAGTTCTCGGTCACCGAGGGCCTCGAGGTGCGCGGCGGATTCGGCCAGAACTTCAAGCGCGGACTCGCTGCCCAGGGCTCCACGACGGCCACGGTCAACGCGACGTTCGAGGCGTCGGTCGGAGGGCCGGTGGCGATCCTCGCCGACGGCATCACCTCGCCGACCACGGTCGCCGATCTCGCAGTGGTCGGAACCACCGCCTCGGTCGGACAGAACAGCTATGGCGTCTTCGTTCGGGATTCGAGCACCGATCTGGTCCTCGATTCGCTCGCGATCTCCGGCGGAACCGGTGGAACCGGCGCTGCTGGATCACCGGGCAACGGCGGCTGGATCGGCTCGGCCTCATCGGGTGCGGCCGGCGGCAACGGTTACGAACCCGGTGGCTGCAACACCACTGACGCCGGAGCCGGCGGCAATGGTGCCAGCGGTCCCAACAACGGCGGCAAGGGTGGCAAGGGCGGTGCGATCGACCACAACTGCATCTGGCCCGGCATCTGCACCAGCTGCGACGCGCACCCGGGTGCCGCAGGAGCCGTGGGTGCAGGTACCGGAGGCGGCGCCTCGGGTGCAGGCGGTCCGGCCGGCACCAGCGGCCTTCCGGGCATCTGCAACATCCAGGGGAACCGTGCTACCGACGGCAGTCCCGGCGGTCCGGGTGCCAACGGCACACCCGGCGGACCAGGTGCAGGCGGTGCTGCGGGTAGCGCTGGCGGCGTCGGCGGTCTCGGTTCCAACGGAGCCGGCGGTGGCGGTGGCGGTGGCGGTGGTGGCGCCGACTGCGGCACCGATGACGCCGGAGCCGGCGGTGGCGGTGGCGGTGCAGGTGGCGCACGTGCAGCCTCGGGCGGCCAGGGTGGTCAGCCGGGTGCAGCATCGATCGGGCTCCGTCTCGAGAACTCCTCCCCTGAGCTGACGGCGATCCAGATCACTCTCGGAACCGGTGGAACCGGTGGCGCCGGTGGTGCTGGTGCGCCCGGTCAGCCCGGCGGTGCAGGTGGCCCCGGCGGCGCAGGCTTCGAACGCGGTGGTGCTGGCGGCAACGGTGGTGCTGGTGGCACCGGCGGTGCGTCCGGCACCGGTGGCGGTGGTGGCGGCGGCGCTGCGGTGGGCATGAGCCGCGACGCCAGCAGCGCACCGGCCGGCACCCCGACCTTCACCGGAGGCGTTGGCGGTGCGGGCGGATCGGGTGGCACCTCCGGGAGCACCGGAGTGGTCGCCAACATCCTCGTGGCCTGAGTTCCACGCTCAGATCGTCCGCTGACGGCGGGGCCCTCGGGCCCCGCCGTCAGGGCTTTTGGGCACGGGGCTTCTCGGGCAACTACCAAGCGGGGCGGAGCTTCCACTGGAGCAGAACGGTCAGCCCCATGGTCACCACGGCCCAGAACCGGCGGTTCCGGGTCGTGCGTATCGAAGCTGTTGCCACCAACACCCACGGGACAGCGGGCAGCCAGATCCGCTCGACCTCCCCCTTGGACATGGCGGAGAGGTCTGCCAGCGCCACACCCGCCAGCGCGGAGCCCGAGAGCCACCAGAGCCTGCGGTCGCGCAGCGTGGACAGGCCGGCCACAGCGGCGGGTCCGATCGCAACCGAGAACGCGGCGAGGTTGGAGAAGGCGAAGAACCACTGCGGACGTTCGCTGGCCACACCGGCGTAGTACTGCTCGCGCAGAGCGCTGTAACCGTCGAGCCAGTTGTAGCCCATGGCGCTCAGCAGTGCCGGAGCGACCAGGGCGCCGAGCGCTATCGGTGCGACCGTCCGGAACCGTCCCCGAAGCAGCATCAGGACACTTATCGCGCCCAGCGG
The DNA here is from genome assembly GCA_023957995.1 of Microthrixaceae bacterium. Lineage (GTDB taxonomy): Bacteria > Actinomycetota > Acidimicrobiia > Acidimicrobiales > Microtrichaceae > JAMLGJ01. Next base: position 111,612 of record JAMLGK010000009.1, read on the forward strand.
TGCCAGCAGCACCACCGAGCCGAAGCTGAGGGTCACTGCGACTCCGGCCAGTAGTCCTGCAGCGGAGGACATCACGACCGGTGTGGATACCCGCGGGTTCGTCCCCGTCGCGGAGTCGGGTCCGTCGCCTCCTTCGAGAGTCATGCACGCAAGCGCCACCGACCATGCGATCGTCGCCATCACCAGGGCATCGGCAGAGGTGCCTATCCAGATCACTGCAGGCGCCAGGCCCACGAACAGTGCCGCCCGGCGGGCGGCTGCTTCGTCGGCCAGCGCACGAATCGCCAGCAGGGTTGCAGGCGCGGCGCTGGCAGCGATCACGAGGAGCCCCAGCGCGAAGAGGGTGTCGGTTCTCAGCAGGCGGTCCAGTCCCCAGAAAGCGAGCACCGCTCCCGGTGGGTGGCCGCGGACATGGGTTGGATACGACGAGATGTTCTCCAGGAACCCCGAGACGAAACCGCGCGGGCTCTCCAACTCGCGGGCGAACACCAGGTACTCGTGGGTCGGGTCGAGAAGGGGCCTTGCCAGCGATGGAGGATCGCTCGTGAGGGCCAACGCGCAGGTCCACGCGAGGGACCACGCCCATGCGCCCACCAACACCGATCCGAAACGGAGGCGTCTGACCGAACCCGCCCACCAGGAGGGAACGCTCACGAGGATGACCCCCACCGCGAGGAGTGCCGGCGCGAAGAGGAAGGGCCACTGCGCGGTCGTGAACCCCGTCCTCCACGTGCCCTTGAACGGCGGTGCGTCGAGATAGATGGCCACACCGGTGGCGTTGAGGTGCGCTCCCCAGATGCCGACGACCCAGGTGAACACCGCAACGGCCACCACCGACAGCAGCTGGATCCGAGGGATGCCGAAGGTGCTGCGCAACGGTGCCAGCGGCTCGGCCGGCGTGTCGGGTGTGGTCATCGCCCGGGGGGATCCCGCAGGGGATCGGTGGCGAAGGAAGCGAGCCCTTCGGCCGGCCCGACAGCCGCGGTGAACCCGATGGCACTGCGGGCGCGAGCGGGGTCGGCCACCACGTGGCGGACGTCGCCGAGGCGGTATCCACCGACGACCTCCGGGTCGAGGTGCTCGGCCCGGTCCGACTGGGAAGCGGCGGCGCGCGAGAGGATCGTGGCCGCCTCCAGCAGCGTTGTGGGGCTGCCCGAGGCGACGTTCAGAGCGCCGTGGTGGGGAGCGTCGGTGGTCAGTGCGAGAACGTTCGCCCGCGCCACGTCGCTCACGTGTACGAAATCGCGGCGCTGGGCGCCGTCCTCGAAGACCTTCGGTCGCTCTCCCGCCGCCAGGCTGCTCGCGAAGATCGACATCACCCCCGCATACGGGGTGTCCCGTGGCATGCGTGGTCCGTACACGTTGTGGTAGCGCAGCGACGTGACCGTCGCGCCGCTCTCGCGTGCCCACGCCTCGGCGAGGTGCTCCTGGTGGAGCTTCGTCGCGGCGTAGACGTTGCGTGGATCCAGTGGTGCGTCCTCGGGTACCAGCACCGGTTCGAGCGCGGCGGAGCAATGGTCGCAGAGTGGTTCGTACTCTCCGCGCTCGAGGTTCTCCGGTGTTCTCGGACCGGGTCGCACGATGCCGTGCAGAGGACACTCGTAGCGGCCCTCGCCGTACACGACCATCGATGAGGCAAGCACGAGGCGACCCGCGAAGCCGTTCGCGAACATGGCGCTGAGCATGTTGGCGGTGCCCTGGTCGTTGTTGGACACGTACTCGGGAGCATCCGCGAAGTCGACACCCAGTCCGACCTTCGCCGCCTGGTGGCACACGGCGTCGGTGCCGGGCAGGATCCGATTCCACAGCTCGGGGTCGCGGACGTCCTCCCAATGCCATCGGGCGTGTTCGGACAGCCAGGCCGGCCTACCCGCGTGGGCCCCCGGGTCGAGGTTGTCCACGGCCACCACCTCGTGGTCCCGGGCCACCAGCTGGTCGACGATGTGCGATCCGATGAATCCGGCGGCACCGGTGACTATCACCTTCACCGGCACAACCCTCTCATCCGGCACTGCGCCGTACCCGGATCCATCCCGGTCGCACGCCCGGGGTTCCCCCCGGGTGGATCCGTGCCCCTGGACGAACCTGTGGAAGGGGTGCCCAATGCCGGGGCTGGCAACATGTTGGCGTGAGCCCCCTGACCCCCGCCGGCACGAGCCCGACCCCGACCGCGGTGGACGTCGTGCTGCCGTGTCTCGACGAGGTGGAGGCGATCGCGACGGTCCTGTCCGCGATGCCCTCCGGCTACAGGCCGATCGTGGTCGACAACGGCTCCACCGACGCGACCGCGCTGGTGGCCGCCGAGATGGGCGCCGAGGTCGTGCGCGAGCCGAAGCGGGGTTTCGGCGCGGCCTGCTGGGCAGGGTTGGGTGCCGCAACCGCGCCCGTGGTGTGTTTCATGGACGCCGATGCCAGCTTCGATCCCCGCCAACTCCCGAGGGTGGCCGATCCCGTGATCGCCGGATCGGCGGATCTCGTCCTCGGAGCCCGGAGCGCCGATCGGGGGGCCTGGCCGGCCCACGCCCGCCTGGCGAACCGCTTCATCGCCGCCGAGCTGCGCCGCCGCACCGGTGTGGAACTGTCGGATCTCGGCCCGATGCGCGCTGCACGGACCGACCAGCTCAGGGCCCTGGGTCTCCGTGATCGTCGATCCGGCTGGCCATTGGAGATGGTGTTGGCGGCCTCGCGTGCGGGATGGCGGATCACCGAGGTGGTCGTCGACTACCGGCCCCGGGTCGGAACCTCCAAGGTCACCGGCACCATCAGGGGCACGGTCGGAGCGATCGGTGACATGGGCCGGCTGCTCATGCCGGACCAGCCGGCGGCTCACCGAGGTCCTGCCGATGGGTCGTCCCCGTCCGAGTGAGGATCAGCAGTGGGGAGCTGCACCGAGAAACAGCATCCGCCCGCGTGGTTGGACACCGCAATCGATCCGTCCTGCGCCTCGGTCAGCTCCCGCGCGACGGCAAGTCCCAGGCCGCCGCCACCGCCATCGCGACGCCTGGCGTTGTCGCCGCGGAAGGCCACGTCGAACACCCGCTCCAGGTCTGGTGCCGGGATGCCGCCGCACTGGTCGATCACCGAGACCTCCACCGCATTGGCCACCTCTGACACCTCGATCGAGACCACGCCTCCCTCGGGCGTGTGACGGATCGCGTTGTCGAGCAGGTTCCGCAACACCCGCACGGTCTCGGCCTGCGATACGAACAACTCCCCCATGGAATCGGTGTGCTCCGTCGGCGGCAGCTGCAGCTCGACCCCGTCGGCTTCGGCGACCAGGGCGACGCCGTGGGCCGACACGCGCAGGATCTCACCCACGCTCACGCGACTGGATCGGAACTCCACCAGTCCGGATGCAACTTTCGAGAGTTCGAACAGGTCGTCCACCAGGGCGGCCAGTCGTTCGGTCTCCTCGCCGATCGAATGCAGGTACCGGTGCACCTCGGCAGGATCCGAGACCACGCCGTCCTCGATCGCCTCTGCCATCGCCCTGATCGCTGCGAGCGGGCTCCGCAGGTCGTGGGAGATCCAGGCCACCAGTTCGCTGCGGGAGCGCTCGAGGGCCAGCTCCCTGTCGTGGGCCTCCGCCAGACGGTCTGCCATCGATACGAGATCGCCCCCGAGCCTGTCCAGCTCTCGGATCCGCAAGGCGGGTACCTCCGCGCTCTCCCCGGCGGCGAGTCGTTCCGAGAGCCTCGTGAGACGGTGCACATCGTCGTCGACCTTCGTCCCGAGGCGCCATGCGACGGTGAGGCCGGCGCCGGTCGCCGTCGCCACGATCACCCCGAGAGCAGTCAGGTCGTGAGAGGAGATGAACATCGCGCGCGCTCCGGCGAGCACTCCGACGATCGTGGCACTCACCGATGCGAGTGCGACCGCCGCGGCCTGGGTGCCAACGGTGGTGCGTGGGCGCGAGGCCGTGATCAGCAGGACCACCGCCACAGCCACCGCTGCACCGCCGAGGGCGGTGGCCACCAGGACCACGGTGTCCGACGCCGGTGCGTTGCCGAACGATGCCACCGCCACCGCCACGACCATTCCGGCGGTCAGGATCAGTCCGGGAATGACCCAGTGCGCCAGCAGCCTGGGTTCGCTGCGGTCCGACTCGGTCGGGCCGGGGGAGTCGGGTCGTGGATTCAAGACTCGAACCTGTATCCGCCCGCGACAGTGACCAGGTGCACCGGGTCGGACGGGTCGGGCTCGATCTTGGTCCGCAGTCGTCGCACGTGGACCGTGACGGTCGCGGTGTCGCCGTAGGTCCAACCCCACACCGCCGCCATGAGCTCCTTGCGGCTGAAGGCGGTTCGTGGGTTGCGCATCAGGTGTGCGAGCAGGTCGAACTCCTTGGCCGTGAGGTGCAGCGCGGCGCCGTCACGGGTCACCTCCCGGGAATGGAGGTCCACCGCGATCCGACCGGCCCGCAGTTCGGTGCGCGTCCCGTCGCCGCCGGTTCCGCGCTCGGCCAGCGGTCCCGAGGAGCGGCGGAGCACGGCGGATACCCGTGCGGCGAGCTCGCGCGGTGAGAACGGCTTGGTCACGTAGTCATCCGCACCCAGTTCCAACCCCAGCACCCGGTCGTCCTCGGCTGCCCGAGCGGTCAGCATCACCACCGGGATCGGAGTGCTGTTGCGCAGCCGCCTGCACACCTCGTAGCCATCCATCCCCGGCAACATGATGTCGAGGACCACCAGATCCGGTTGCCAACTGAGAGCGGTGTCGAGCCCGGCTTCTCCGGAGACCTCGATGGAGACCTCGTATCCGTCACGCTCCAGGTACTTCTCGACCACCTCTGCGAGCGTGGGGTCGTCCTCGACCACGAGTACCCGCTTGATGGAGGTCGTGGTGTTCATCTGGCCGATGCTAGGTGTGGCGGCATCACCCCGGTCGTGCGCCCGGCGTGTGTTTTGCGATTCGTAACACCCACCGAGGGTCTGCCGATCCGGGGTCTGGGTAGCCTTCGGCCATGCCCCCGCTGTCGCAGGTGATCGACTCGTCCCAGGAGCGTCGCCGGGCGGCTGCGGCACGCGAGGTTCACTCCGAACGGCTCGCTGCCCAGCTCGGACTCTTCCTGGGAGCGGCGTTCACGGTGTGCTTCGTGACCGGTCTCATCTCCCATCTTCACCAGCATCCGCTCGGGTGGTTCCCGCTCCCGTCCTCGCCCGCCGGGCTCTACCGGGTGACACAGGGTCTGCACGTCACCACCGGCCTGGCAGCGATCCCCCTTCTCCTGGCGAAGCTCTATGTGGTCAGCCCACAGCTGCCGCGTTGGCCGCCGGTCGACGACGTGGTCGACGCGATGGCGCGCCTTGCGCTGCTCCCTCTGGTCGGTGGCTCGATACTGCTGTTGTTCACCGGTGCCGCCAACATCGCCAGCTGGTACCCGTGGGACTTCTTCTTCCCGGTCGGGCACTGGTGGGCCGCCTGGATGGTGATGGGCGCGCTGATGGTTCACGTATCGCTCCAGTTCCCGGCCGTGAAGCGGCTGTTCACCCGTTCGGACCAACGGCACTCCGGTGATGTCTCCGACGACGGCCGCGGTCTCTCCCGTCGGGGTCTGCTCGGGTTCGTGGTGGGTGGCGCCGGGATCCTCACCCTGCTCACCGCCGGGCAGACCTTTCCCCCGTTGCGTGCCTTCACCGCGCTGGCGCCCCGGCGGCCCGACATCGGCCCGCAGGGGTTCCCGGTCAACCGCACTGCGGAGGCCGCGGGCACCGAGGACCTGGCCACCGGAGACGGGTACGCCCTGGTCGTGGTGCATCGCGACGGAACCGAGCAGACCCTCGATCTGGCTGCGATCCGAGCGCTGGAGCAGGTGTCGCGCGAGTTGCCGATCGCCTGTGTCGAGGGTTGGTCGGCTTCGGTGAAGTGGCGCGGCGTGCCGCTGTCGGCGGTTCTCGCGGCGGGTGGAGTGGGGACCGAGGAGATGGAGGGGCGAACCGTGAAGGTCGGATCCGCCCAGCAGCGGGGTCTGTACGGTTCCTCACTGGTGGAACCGGACCTGGCAGGGCGCGATGACTGCCTGCTGGCACTGGAGGCCAACGGTGAGGTCCTGCACCCCGACCACGGTGCTCCGGTACGACTGATCGCTCCGAATCGGCCCGGTGTGTTGCAGACCAAGTGGGTGACCCGACTGGAGGTCCTGTGAACACACCGGCTGAGCGCGAACCGCTCCGTCCGGGTCCCGTGGCATGGCTGTTCATCGCGCTCGGGTTCGGTGTGATGGGTACGGCGTTGCTGGGAGTGTTCCGCGAAGCCGACCAGGCCGACCCCGGAAACTGGATTCCGTGGTTGGTGGGAGCGGCGATCATCCACGACGCGATCGTGCTTCCCCTGGTGCTGCTGGTGGGCGCCGGCTTCGCATCGATCGGCAGACCGGGTATCCGCGTGGCGCTCCGCTGGGCCGTGGCGGTGGGTGCGGTGATCACACTCGCCACGTGGCCGGTGGTGCGTCGGTGGGGAGCACAACCGGGTGACCCGAGCGAACTGCCGCTTCCGGCCGGTAGGAACCTGGTCGTTCTCTGGGTGGTGCTGCTGGTGGGCGCTGTGGCAGTGGGAGTATTTCTCGAACACAGACGGTCTGCCGCCACGGAGTCGCCCCGATGACAGTCACACTCGAATGTCGCAGCACCGGTCAGCACCGGGAACTGGCGGTGGATCGCTGGCACGAGCCGGCGACCGCTGATGAGCTGGGACTCCTGCGGACGGTGGCGCCGCCGGTTCTCGATGTGGGTTGTGGCCCCGGGCGGATAGCGGCGGCCCTGGCGAGCATGGGAATCCCTTCGTTGGGGATCGACGTCGCACCCGAGGCGATCCGCCACGCCAACTCACTCGGCGCAGCCGTCCTGCATCGCTCGGTGTTCTCCGCGGTGCCCGGTGAGGGCCGCTGGTCCACCGTGCTGCTCCTGGACGGAAACATCGGTATCGGCGGCGCTCCGGTGGCCCTGTTGAACCGCTGCGCCGACCTCGCGGTCGAGGGCGGGCACCTGATCGTCGAGGTGGACCCACCCGGAAACCCGAGCTCGGTCACAGAGGTGCGCATCGTGACCGACGGTGCGGAACCCGGGCCGTGGTTCCCCTGGGCGACGGTGTCCGCCGGTGACATCGGGTCGCTGGTTCCGCAGGTCGGGGTGGAACTGGACGAGATGGTGGAACTGTCCGGGCGCTTCTATGCGCACCTGAGGGTCTGTCCGTCGCGGGTGCGGGTCCGTCGGAGCGCCGGTGCCCTTGTCGGCTCCCGGATCCCCGCCCGACGGTGAGCGGCCGCGATCCGGTGGCCGCCCCCGAGTCGACGGTGGCGGCCACGGTCATCCTCATAGCCAAGGAACCGGTTCCGGGACGGGTCAAGACCCGTCTGTGTCCACCGTGCAGCCCGGAGCAGGCCGCAGCGGTGGCCGAGGCGGCGCTGCGCGACACCGTGGATGCGATCGAGTCCTTCGGCGCCCGACGTGTGGTGGTGGCACTCGACGGGTCGCCCGGACCGTGGATCCCGACCCGTTTCGAGGTGGTCCCACAGGTGGACGGCGGACTCGGGGATCGTCTGGCGGCGGCGTTCGCCCACGTCAGCCGCGATCCGGGTTCCACCGGTGCCACGCCTGTCGCAGTCGTGGGTATGGACACCCCCCAGCTGCGCCCGGAGCACCTGCAGCAGGTGTTCGGACACCTCATGGACGCCGAGGTCGACTCGGTCCTGGGTCCGGCACTGGATGGCGGCTACTGGACCATCGGGTTCAGCGCGCAGGTGTTGCACGAGCACGCCGGAGGTCCCCGCCCCGATGGCGGTGGGGGACTGTTCGACGGGGTTCCGATGAGCACCGACCGCACCGCTGAGGCACAGCGGCGCCGGTTGGAGGAACTCGACCTCACCCGCGCGGAGGTACAGGTGCTGCGAGACATCGACACCTGGGATGATGCTCTGGTGATCGCCCGCGAGCAGCCGCATCTGAGAACGTCAAGAGTGGTCCTGGAGTGCACACACGACCGGTCCGACCGATCAGCGGGGAGCCGGTGAAACCGCCGGGGGGCCGAACGACCGACCGCGGCCGAGGGCCCGTGGAAGGACGCGTCGCGCTCCGGGCCGATCACGTGCTCACCATGCAGAGCCCCGACGCCGAGCCGATCGTCGATGGCACCGTGGTGCTCGACGACGGGTTGATCACCGACCTGGGAGGAGCTGCCGAGATGGCCGGCCGCTACCCCGGGGTGCCGGTCACCCACCTGCGAGGCCATGCCCTGATGCCGGCGTTCGTCAACGCCCACACCCATCTGGCGATGACCATGTTCGGCGGCGTGGCCGATGACCGCTCGCTGGAGGACTTCCTGGCGACGGTGGTGCCGTTGGAGAGCGAGCTGCTCGACCACGACGTGGTGGCCACGGCCTCGGTCGGCGCCATGGTGGAGAGTCACCTGGCGGGAGTGGGAACGGCGCTCGACATGTACTTCTTTCCCGGTGCGGTTCTCGAGGCGGCCGAGCGATGCGGCTTCCGGGCGCTGACCGGACCGGTGGTTCTGGAGAACGAGCCCCCCGATGCGCCCGGCAGCACCCCCGAACAGCGGTTGGAAGCGCTAGCGGCATGGCTGGCCGACCATCCCGCCACAGACTCCTGGCGTCCGGTCGTGAACCCCCACTCCACGTACCTGGTGTCGCCGGATCACCTTCGTTCGGCTGCTGAGTTGGCGGCTCGACACGATGCGGTGTTCCACGTGCACGCAGCCGAGAGCGCGGGCGAGGTGGCGACAGTGGCAGCAATGCACTCACTCCATCCCATCGAACTGCTCGCCGAGGTCGGTGCGCTGGGTGAACGGACCGTCGTGGCACACGGGGTGCAGCTCGATGAGTCCCAGATCGCCCTCCTCGCTGATTCGGGAACCTCGGTGGCCCATTGCCCCTCGAGCAACCTGAAGCTGGCCTCGGGTGTCGCCCCGGTGCCCCAGCTGCTCGATGCCGGGGTGAACGTCGCGCTGGGCACCGACGGGTCCGCCTCCTCCAACGATCTGGACGTGCTGGGAGCCGCCAGGCTGGCGGCGTTGTTGCACAAGACGGTCGGGTCGGGTGCTCCCGATCCGTCCAGGCTCGACGCCCGAACGACGCTGTGGATGGCCACCCGCTCCGGTGCTGCAGCACTGGGACTGGGTGACACCCTGGGACTGCTGGCACCCGGAGCGATGGCAGATCTGGTGGCGGTCGATCTCGATGGACCGCACACCCAGCCCATCTACGACGTCCACTCGTCCATCCTCTACGCCGCTGGTCGCGGCGACATCTCCCAGGTCTGGTCAGCAGGCCGGTGTGTGGTGCGCGACGGCAGGCACCAGTTGGTCGACACCGACGCAGTGGTCTCCGACCTGAGGTTGCTGGGCGAACGCACCAGGGGAACGCTCTGAGTGGTGGTGCCTGCGCGTCTTGACGGCGCTGGCCACACCACACAGACTGGTTGGCGATCCGACATGGCGAGGTCGGGTTCCAGGAGGGATTCTCATGTCCAGGTTCGGACTCAGGGGACGCGCGTTCGTCGCGTTCGCATCGGTAGCGGTGTTGGCCGGCGTTCTCGTGCCCGGTGCCGAAGCACAGAAGGTGGCGACCCCCGGACCCTTCAAGATCATTCCGAGGTCGGGCAGCCTCAGCCTCGGCGCCACCCCGTTCGACCTGACCCCGCGGCCACTCCCGGAGTGCTCCGACGGTTTCGACAATGAAGCGGACGGGCGGATCGATCTCGCCGACCCCCAGTGCGTGGCGGGCCCCAACGGCGAGCCCGCCTCCGCGGATGACAGCGAGGTGGCCGGCGGATTCCAGCCCAAGGGGTCGACCGAACTCACCGGGACCATCGATGCCGACGGAAACATCGTCATCCCCACCTCCGGGGTCATCTTCCCCACCATCTACCTGGCCATCGACGCCGGTATCGGCACCGGGGTGGTTCGAGCCGACATCGTTGCCACCCATCCGGCCGAGGGAACGCTGGATCCGATCACCGGTGAGGCACAACTCAGGGTCCGGCTGAAGGTCAAGCTCTTCGGCGCCGTGGCGGGTGTGGGTCTGGGCTACGAGTGCTCGATCGGCACCGACGCGGGCCCCATCGACATCACCTTCACCACCGGGACGAGCACCAGCCCGGGTGGCGGCAGTTCCACCGGCTCCCCCTACGTGGCGAGCGGTGACATCACGGTGGTGAACAACACCTTCGCGGTTCCCGGCGCCTACAGGTGCGGGGACGCGCCTTTCTACCTGCTCACCGGCATCGTGAGCAGCCAGGTCGGGTTGCCCTCGGCGTCCGGCAGGAACGCCGCGGTTCTGAGCGGTGTGGTGGACCCCGCACCCCAACCCGCGATCGTCGTCAACGCGAGCGCTACACCTTCGGTCGGTAGCGCGCCGCTCGACGTCGACTTCGACGCCTCGGCCTCGTCGGTGGCGAGCGGCCCCGCCACCTACAGGTGGGTCTTCCCCGACGGATCCACCGAGACCGGCGCCCGGGTCTCCCACACCTTCTCCGAACAGGGGACCAAGGCGGTCGACCTCACGGTCACCGACGCAGACGGGGACTCGGCCACGAAGCGTCTGACCGTGCAGGTGACGGCTCCGGCCTCCACGACCACGAGCACGACTACGACCACGACTACGAGCACGACCACCACGACTCAGCCGACGACCACCACGACCGAGCCGACGACCACGACCACGAGCACGACGACCACGACCGAGCCGACGACCACCACGACTCAGCCGACGACCACGACCGAGCCGACGACCACCACGACCACAACTGCTGTTCCCGACCCGTCGGGTGACTCCATCAGCGTCGGGTTGAAGGGCTCCACCACCTACTCGGCGGCGGGATTGCTCGACTCGGGCGATGTCACCGTGGGCACCCGGGACGGCCGGGTTGCCTACGTGCGCGGCGCGGGGTCCGTGGCCGGACCCTCCGGTGGTTCGGCGAGGGTGGGATTCCATCTCGACCGGGTCTGGTTCTTCGATTTCTGGGTCGGACAGATCTCGGTCACCGATCGCGCCTCGGGCGTGCGGACCGTCGGACTCTTCGCCGGTTCTCCCCGGGTGGCCACGGACGAGGCGGGAGCGGTGACCGTGAGCGGTAGGGCGGCAGCGCTCGAAGCACTGCCGGCGCCGAGGTACCTGGGTGTGGTGGACATCGACTGGTCCGTCACCGACGCGGATTGATCTGAGGGCCGGATCGACCGTGGTCGTCCGGCGCGTGCCGATCTCGTGGCTGGGCCGATCTCGTGGCTGGGCCGATCTCGTGGCTGGGCCGATCTCGTGACTGGGTCGTTTCACCCGTCTGGGCACTGGACCTTGCCGTCCTCTCGAATACTGGCGTAGGCTCTCGTTTCGCTGGGAATGGCGTTCCGCTGAGCGGAACAGCAGCGCAGGATCGGACCTCGAACCTGGGTTGCAGCCATGTACTGCGGCCGGAAACGGGCGCTGCCGGGGGACCGGCGGGATGGAGGGATCGCGATGAAACTCATCGGGAGACTGCTGTTGGTTGCGTCGATGCTCACCACCATGAGCGTCGTGGCCGGGACAGGTGTGGCGAGTGCGGGGACCTCCGAGGTCGCCTTCCCGCAGCTGAGCTGCAGCACCACCATCGTGGCCTTCGGATTCACGGTGTCGGCCAACTACGACATAGATGTCGCCATCACCGCCGATGACTCCGTCGAGCAGGGCAACGCGGCGAGCTTCTCGGTGACCGTGTCGGGGCTCACCAACGGTGCCTTCGCGGACTTCAACGACGGCAAGGCGCAGTTGCGGCTGGCGGTCGGGGCCACCGAGATCGTCACCGACCCGGTCGAGTTGGCCAACGTTCCCAAGAACGGGAGCATCGTGATCCCGGTCATGGAAGGCATGACCGCTCCGTTGACCGAGACGACAGAGATCTCCGTGGTGCGGGTGCGGTACTGGAACAGTGCCGCGGATTCCTGGTGCACCTTCCCCGCCGCGTCGAGGGCCTCTGTGGCCGTGCTCGTCGAGGGCGGTGGCAGCGAGCTCCCCCAGACCAAGACCGAAGTTCTCGCATCGCCCCAGCCCGCAACGTTCGGAGACACCCTGACCCTCGACGCGACGGTCGGGGTCGAGGGCACTCCCGTGGGTTCGGGAACGGTGGAGTTCTTCGATGGCGTCGGTGCATCGGCACCGTCACTCGGCAGTGCGGCGGTTTCCGCTGGTGGAGCATCCATCTCGGGCGTCGCACTCGGAGCCGGCAGCCACTCGGTCGTGGCCAAGTACTCCGGTACCGCCGAGTTGGCCCCCAGCCAGGGGGTCCACACGTTCACCGTGGCGAAAGCCGGCCAGTCGATCGACTTCGCAGCGCTCCCCGACGTCGACCTCGAGGACTCCTCGGTCGCCCTTGCGGCCACAGCCACATCGGGTCTGGCGGTCGGCTTCGCCGCTGCCGGAGCCTGCACCGTGAGCGGCAGCACCCTCGAGCTGACCGGTGCCGGGAGCTGCCAGGTCACGGCCTCCCAGCCCGGCAATGACGACTACCTGGCCGCGCAGGACGTGGTGCGGACCTTCGCGATCACCGAGGGTGCCGATCCCGGCGATGGGGGCACCGACGGCGGAGACGGCGAGGGCACCGCCACCGCTGAGCAGAAGAGCATCACCGCTGCGGTTCCGTACCGTTGCGTGATCAGCTTCCCCAGCCTCGACAACGACCTCGTGTCGGACCAGACGCTCACGGTGAAGCTGACGGCTCCGGACCGGGCCACGATCGGCAGCACCTACAAGGTGTTCATGGACGTGAACCCCGGCATCCACACCGATGCCGAGATCCCCGCCGGTGCGATCGAGGGGATGAAGACCCACATCAACGTGTCCGCACCGGGCACGCCCTCGGATTGGGTCAGTGAACATCCGACCAACTCGGCGACGATTCCCTCCGGGGGAACCGTGACGGTTCCCCGCACGACCGGAACCATCACCGCGGGCGGCAAGGAGGGCGATGCGGTGAAGATCACACCGGGCGTGATCCTCGTGCCCACCAAGGCCCAGACCCCGGGAGCCAAGGGCGGTTCGGTGACCTGTACCCCCGGCGGAAACGCATCGATCTCGACCCGGATGACCGAGACCGAGGTCACCCAGGACGACACGGTCCCGACCCCGCCTCCCGCCGCACCATCGCAGCCGACCCCCGCGACGCCGGCGTCTCCGGCCACGCCCGCAAGTCCCGCTCCGACCGGTTCGGGCAGCGGTTCTGCCGCGGTCCAGGCACAGGTGATCGAGGAGTCGGCGCAGGTCACCTTCGAGTGCAAGATCTATTCGGGGTCGAACCTGATCACCACCCAGCAGGACACCCAGACGGTCACGGTGCGCACGGTCGACAAGGTTGCCCCCGGCGGCACGCTCTCGTTCCAGATGACCGTGTCTCCCGGTCCCGTGACCGGGCCGGTGGCACTGCCCAACGGCGTGCAGAACGTTTCGGTGGGAGCCGCGGTGGGTGGGGGAGCGAGTCCTTCCAACGTTCAGATGAACATCGGAACCCTGTCCGCTCCGGTCGGTACCAACTCGAACGTGAAGCTCCCGACGGTCAGCGGATCGGTGAACGTGACCGGAGCAGCGGGTGATCAGATCACGATCACCGCAGCCGACATGCGCTTCGAGACCACACGGCCACCGTCACGCACCGAGTGCACCGCGGTCGGTGCTCCTGTGATCACGACCACCGCTGTGGTCGAGGGCGTGCAGGTGGCCGCCGAGACAGCCGCCAGCCTCGCGGCCACGGGCAACGGCCGCGACTGGCTGGTGCCGTTGGCGGTTGCACAACTGCTGGTCGGGCTCGGACTGCTGACCGTGGTCCGGCGCCGCAATCCGAGCAGGTAGTCGACCGAATGCCCGACGTGTGAAGGCACCGGCCGGGTGGGTAGAACAGCCCGCTGGCGGGCAAACCGGCGATGAACCTACGGTGTACCCCAGGTGAACGAGGTGAGCGTGTGCGACCTCACCAGCTAGGGGGACAGCGATGGACAGGCGGGGTGTGCTCAGGTTGGGCGCCGGCGGTGGGCTGGCGGTGGCGCTGGGCGCGGCCACCTCGTGCGCTCCCGAGCCCGTGGCGCCGACCAGGGTCTTCTCCCAGGGGATCGCCTCGGGGCTCCACAGCCACACCGAGGTCGTCCTCTGGTCGAGGGTCGCTCCGGAGCTCGCCGGAGGTGACCTCTCGGTCGCCTGGGAAGTGGCGACGGACGACTCGTTCTCGTCCGTCGTTGCCCACGGGACGGCTGTAGCCGCTGCTGGTGCCGATCACACGGTGAAGGTGCTCGTCGGTGGGCTCGATCCGAATCGCTCCTACTGGTACCGATTCCGCCACAGCGCCGAGGACTCCCGGACGGGCCGGGCGAGGACCCTGCCCGCACCCGGTTCACCGGTGGGCTCGATGAGCTTCGCGTTCGCCAGCTGTCAGTCCTACAACGCCGGGTACTACGCCGCGTGGCGCGATGTGGCCACCCGGGACGTCGATGCGGTGCTCTTCCTCGGCGACTACATCTACGAATCGGCTCTGATCAACCTGTTGGGCGCGGCCCGCTCCGGTGACCTGGTCAACACGGCCACCACCCTCGAGGACTACCGGGCCAAGTACCGCATCTACAAGACCGATGCCGACCTGCAGGCGGCCCACGAGGCCCATCCGTTCGTCCCGATCTGGGACGACCACGAGGTCTTCAACGACTACAACCGCGAGGTGTTCGTCGACGAGCCCCTCCGTGCCGCCGGCGCCTACCAGGCCTGGTTCGAGTACCAGCCGGTGTGGCCCATCTCGGGAACGCGCATACACAGGGATCTCCCATGGGGTGATCTGGGCCATGTGTTCATGCTCGATGGCCGTCAGTACCGGGATCCTCACCGCAGCGATGCCCTGCCCGTGGGAGCCATGCCGATCACCTCCTACGAGACCGCGGTCGGTCGGACCCTCCTCGGGGATCAACAGCGCGACTGGCTGCTCGACGGATTGACCGCAGCATCCGCTGCGAGCACCTGGAAGGTGATCGGCAATCCCGTCATGATCTCCCCACTGCGGGTGCTGGACCTCGACACTCCCGAACTCCGTGCCCAGGATCCGGACCTTCCCAAGCACGCCGGCTTCTACACCAACAGCGCCTTCGATTCGTGGGACGGGTTCGTGTGGGAGCGGGACCTGTTGTTGTCGCACCTGGCGGCCGGGGGTATCGAGAACACCGTGTTCGTCACCGGCGACTACCACAGCTTCTGGCAGTCGGGACTCACGCCGGACTTCGACGACGAAGCAGCTCCCCTGGTGGCCAACGAGTTCGCCGCTGGTGCGATCTCGTCGGGGGGTGGCGCGATCAACGAGAACGTCCTCTTCGGTGGTGCCGAGAACGGGCCCTACCAGCCCGGGTTCAACTTCATCAACGGGTCACACAACGGTTACGGCCTGCTGGAGGCGACGCCGACAGAGATGACGGTCAGCTACCTGGCCAACAACGCAACGTCGGCCACGATGGTGCCCAGGCCGATCGCCCGGTTCACGTTGGAGGCCGGCGACCCACAGGTGGCGGTCGAGCGTCTCTGAACCCTCGGTGGATGCCCGGCTGCTGAGTCTCTAGGTGGTGTAGTCGGCGTTGATGCGCACGTAGCCGTCGGAGAGGTCACAGCCGTAGACGATCCAGTGACCCGCCGAGATTCCCAGGTCCACCCCGATGTGGACCTCATCGCCTGCCAGGTATTTCTCCAACTCCGCCAGGTCGGGGCTGTCACCACCTGTGGGGTACACCTCGGTGCCACCGAAGGAGATGCGGGTCCGGGCCGGTTCGATGTCGCTGTCGTCGCTGCACTTGCCGACCGCCATCGCAACCCTTCCCCAGTTCGGATCGGCACCGTGGACGGCGGTCTTCACCAGTGGTGAGTTGACGACCGCCTTGGCCACCCGCTTGGCCTGGTCGTCGTCGCGGGCACCGGTCACCTCGACCTCGAGAAGCTTCGTGGCGCCCTCGCCGTCGATCGCCAGTTGCCGAGTCAGATCGGTGCAGACCGCTTGGAGGGCGACCATGAAGTCGTGTGCGTCGACCTCTCCGGCAACACCCGATGCCATCACCGCCGCGGTGTCGGAGGTGGAGGTGTCGGTGTCGATCGACAGGCTGTTGAAGGAGCGGTCCACGACATCGTGGAATCCCGACCGGAGGTCCATCAGCGGCACCTCGGCGTCGGTCAGCACGAACGCCAACATCGTGGCCATGTCGGGTTCGATCATGCCCACGCCCTTGGCGATGCCCACGATGTTGGCGGTCTGGCCGGAGTCGGTGGTGACCTTGGCCGACGCCACCTTCGGATGGGTGTCGGTGGTCATCATCGCCGTTGCAACGGCCACCGCGTCCTGCTCGCCCAGGGGTTGGGAGAGTGCATCCAGGTGGGCTCGGATCCGGTCCATCGGATACGGGCGTCCGATCACACCGGTCGAGGCCACCAGCACATCACCCGCGGGGCAGCCCGCGATCTCGCCCACCCGTTCGGTGAGTTCCTGCGCGTTGGCTGTTCCGACCGCGCCGGTCGCCACGTTCGCATTCTTCGAAACGACCACGATCGCCTGCAGGACGCCGTCGGCGGCATGTTGGCGTGACACCACCACGCTCGGGCCGCTGAAGCGGGATCTGGTGAAGACCGCAGCGGAACGGCAGGGCCGGTCCGCAGCGATGATCGCGAAGTCGAGCGAGGTGTCCTTGATCCCCACGTTGGCCACGTGGGCATGGAATCCGCCGGGTAGTGGCACGGAGCGGGCTTCGGATGCAGCAGCACTTGTCACCGCAGAAGTATCCCAGATCGGGCGCTCGCAACTCCGCTGGGTAATGATCGGTGCATGATCGCCCACAAGCCATCGGATGCCACGCCCGACCCAGAACGCCTGACCGGCTCCAAGGTGCTGATCACCGGTGCCGCGCAGGGCGTGGGGGCCGCCATCGCCGCCCGGGTTGTCAGCTCGGGTGGAGCGGTCGTACTCGCGGATGTGAACTTCGAGGGGGTCGAACAGCGGGCTGCCGAGCTCAGCGATGCAGGCGGCTCTGCCAGCGCGATCCTTCTCGACGTGACCGACGACGCCTCCTGGGCCTCCGGGGTCGAGCGGGCCACTGAGATCCTCGGGGGTCTCACCTCCCTGGTGAACAACGCAGCGATCCTTCACCTGGGACCACTCGAGGACATGGCTGCGGACCACGTCGAGGCGCTCCTGCGGGTGAACCTGCTCGGACCCACGCTGGGCGTGCGTGCAGCCACATCCGCGCTGCGCGACAACGGTGGTGGTTCGATCGTGAACATCTCGTCGGTCGCCGGGCTGGAGGGCCGCAACGCGACCGTCGCCTACACGGCTTCGAAGTGGGGAGTCCGGGGCCTGACCAAGGCCGCCGCGATGGAACTGGGTCGCTACGGGATCCGGGTGAACGCCGTTTGCCCGTCCATGGGCAATCCGGACATGTTCGCTCCGTTCGTCGACAGCTTCGAACTCAACGAGTTCATGCGCACCAGCCCCGAGCCGGCCCTCGTGCAGAACGGTCGCCCCCGCGAGACAGACGTCGGCGACGTGGCCACGATGGTGACCTGGCTGATCTCGGATGAGGCCACGATGTGCACCGGAGCGGATTTCGTCGTCGACACCGGTTGGAGCGCCGGCTCCTACATCGCGGGTATGCCCGGATGGGAGTCCGAGGGCGAACGCGTAGAGCAACAGCAGGCCACCGTTCGGAATCGACGGGCCGCGGCCGACCAAGCCTGATGGCCAGCTCCACGCCCCCGACCCACGAACCGGTCGAGCTGGCATCCTTCGGAGGTGACGGCTCGCTGGCGGCGGCCGGTTGGGTGCAACGGGTCAACCCGGCGCGTACCGACGAGTTGGTGGGCCGGGTCTCCACGGTCGACACCGACGGCGTGGACGCCACGGTCCGCTGTGCGCAGGACGCCTTCGGCTCATGGTCCGTGACCCCGCCGGCCGAAAGGGCCGAGGCGCTGCTCGCAGCCGCAGATGCGGTGGCAGCATCGGCTGGGCACAACGCTCCTCTGCTGGCGCGCGAGCTCGGCAAGATAGTGGCCGATTGCGAGGGAGAGATGGGATTCGCGGCTGCGTACCTGCGCCATGCCGTGGAGGCCTGGCAGCGGGTCGGGGCCAGCCGGGACGTCGACGACGAACTCGGGCGCCTGCGGGTCCTGCAGGTCCCATTCGGGGTCTGCGTGGCGATCGTCCCCTGGAACGCCCCACTCATCCTGT